>JABTUL010000002.1 GCA_015075425.1 Spirochaetales bacterium
CACCGCAAGAAGCGCGCCGTCGCGCTGGATGCCCTATAATCGGTGCTTTCTCACTGAAAACTCTTCAACTTGTGCCGGCCAAACCTCGTCATACGCAAATCCCTCTAAGCAGCGCATCAGGCCGTTTTCCACATAAAGGACAAAGCCCGCTCCATTTTTCAGGCCCTTGATATCTGCTACTGCATTAGAAAGTTGATAGGATTTCTTTGAAGGAGTGCTCAAACTCTGAGGGGTATCTATCTCGGTAAAAAAACCAACCCCAGTAGCTTCGCGGCTTCGAATAATTGCAAGCTCTAACTGAGCCTGAAGAAATTGCGCTTCCTCCTCACCCAAGATCAGTGTCGCTATCGCCGCAGACTCCAGAGCATTCAGAGTATTCACTATCGCTCAGTTCTCATGGAGGCGGAACATTGCCCGAAAAGGTTCCTATCCGCGGAACACCGTCTATGATCTTTCCTGCCACCCATATTCTTTGACCACCAACAGAGATGACGTGATCAATAACTCCGCCTTCCGGGAGACCTTTCGCAATTTTCACCGTTTCGCTAAAAACTGCTCGTGCTGCGGCAGATTGATTTCCTCCAAATTTTTCCAACAATGGCTGGAGATTATGGCGCCCCGCTCCAAATATGTGATGCAGCTTGTTCGGTTGAGTGAGACTTTCAACGGCTTTCTGTCTGATAGCGAGGGAAGCTCCCGCGCCAGTGCCTAGCCCGAATCGTGCTAGAAGCGCTCCGCTCGTACCACTTGTAAGCCATGCTCCCACACTACCCGCTGCTGGCGCACACCAAGCTATGCAAGCGGCTCCAGCGATCGCTGCGCCCGTGCCAATGGCCGTGCCCACCAAGGCCCCTTCAGTGCTCGCTTTGTAAGCATTGTTTATGCAATTCGGGTCAGAGCTGTTCTTGCATTGCGAAGTTATGGCGATCGCAATTCCTATTCCGGAAGCTGATTCCCGGCGAGATCAGTAGCAGATGTCGATACTTTCAATGAGTAGTTCACGTTGGGTGCAAATCCCGATCCGAGAGGAGTGATTTGAAGCTGATTCGCCGCAGCCCAAGCGTAATTGGCGGTAATCGATGGTGAAAAGGTCGTTGCCGTCGATGTAGCTGTTTGATTCATATCTTCGTCGAAAGTAATGACTATTGGCGTAACCAGACAAACCTCGGTCGTGCTGGCTCCAGCTGCAGCCAAGAGAATATCATTTGGTGGCGCAACGCAGCCATCGGCACTGACACTCTGGGCTCGCTCAAAGGCAATATTGGTTACAGTTGGCGCCGTCGTATCGAGCGATCCAGCCACAAAAGAACCTGCCACAGCTGTGGCGATGTTTTCCTCTTGCTGGCTCACTGCGCTTGAGCTGATTGTAATATCGTAGCGCTGTCCAAAAATGAATAAACTGTCAGGTGTAAAAGTGAGCTGGTTGCTATCCGCATTCCATGAAAAGGTTCCGGCGGCTGTGGGCGCAATGGAGAAGGCTGACTGCGTCGCATTGCGGTTCATGGATTTGGAAAAGTGGATTGTGATTGGATTTATGCCGGGATTACCGGTGCAGGCCGTTGTCAGCGTGGATGAGTAGAATTCAGCGAGGCTGCCTGTTCCTGCCGCGCAGGCGGCGGCCGTTCCGGAAAAGGTTTGCATGGATGTAACTTCAGGAAAGCTTGAAGTGGTGCCGTCTGTCCCTACAGCAAATGAAGCTATATAGCCTGTTTCCAGATCGCGACCGTTCAAATCCTCGCATTGTTTGGTCATATTGAAAACGTAGGTTCCCTTCTTGAATGGATTTGCTGGTGTAAAAAGAAGCTGAGGGCCGGCCACGTCAAAAAAACCCAGAGTGAAGGGTTGCATTCCGAAAGCGCCAATGCATCGTTGCGACTGCATTTCTCTGTTAAAAAAGATACCTATCTGCTGTCTCTCACTCACGTTTTTCTGGCCAGGATGGGGAAAGGAAAAAAGAACACGGGGAACTTCGCCTTCCCCGAGAATCGGTTCGATTAGACGGGAGAGGCCTTCCTCGATTGGTGTACATGATGTGCAAATAAAAAGGAAGAAAACTATGACTCTATATTTTTTCATCATTTTACTCTAGCTCGACCTCGTCTATCAGGTACCCCCTCCGCGGTGCGGGTCCTGGCAATTTCCGAGCGTCGATCCTCTTTACTCTATCGGATCTTTGCTGTCGTAGCATCTGACACAAAAGTGTATTTCCAGCATCGGGGCTGTATTCAGAAAGGCGCAAGGCTCCTGGGTCAAGGCCGGCGGAAGATTCAAGGCCATAAGCCGCAAGGATGTATCCAGCTATTGCGTCGGTTAAACTTTCCTGTGCCTGCACCAGTTCCGTTTCCGCAAAGACCAGATCTGCCCGGCTAATGGTTCCGACGCGAAAACCAGTTTGGGTAAGGCGTAGCGCTTCATACCTGAAAAACGTCCTTCCATTTCCGGTGCGTATGCTTTCCCAGGACTGGTGTAGTGAATCGATTCCACTCTTTACCTCAATCGCGATCTGATTGTAAAGCCGATCATGCTCGTTGATAGCTTGGCCAAGGCTCACCTGACTTTCCAGTTTCTCACGGTAATAAGATAGCTGATCCAGGACCTGAATTCCGGATGTTGAACCTGCGCTGCGCCGATCTGTACCTCCGGCAATTCCTGTATTCGACCCGCTGCTGGCTGAGGAGCCTGCTATTGGAAAGGTAACGGCAATATCGATACCCCATGTACGATCTCGAACGGGCAGACGGTCTCCTGCCCGTCCCACGTACCCGCCCAAGCTAACGCGTGGAATCCAGGCGTTTTCAATTATTTCCTTTTCCTTCTTTAACCGGTGGAGATTGGTTTGCGACCTTTTGATTTCAACGCGTTTTGACCGAGCGCCGTAAACCAATTTCTCTTCATCTACTTCTGGTGGTAGCATATAGAAATCACAAAAAAGATTACCTTCAAGGTCCAACTCTACCCCATAGTCAAGATTCAAAACCGATAGTAATCTGAATTTTGCTTGTGCATATTCCGCCTCCGCTGTTATTACAGCCTGCTCTACTTCGCGCAATCGCGCTGCGACGGTCAAGAGCTGCGCTCTTGCCGAGATACCCTGCGTGTGCTCAAGCCGTGCAAATCTCAATTGCAGCGCGGCCCTTTCCAGAGATTTTTTGTTAAGAGAGATTTTACCCGCTGCGCTCAGAGCACTTAGATATGCTTGCTGAACATCCAATCGCAGTCGATTGTAGATGAGCCGAAAATCTTCAGAAGCTAACATTGCATCTATTCTCGCTAGATCCAGAGCAAGTGACCGGTCCCCCCCATCGTATATCACTTGTTCAATATTGAGTCTTATTTCATGACTAATATTGTCAACTTCACCGATATTGACCTGCTTTACACGGTTGTAAGATAGACCGAACCGGGGGAGATAGGATCGCCAGCGCTCGGTTATCACTTTTTTTACAATTGCCTGACGGGAATTTGTGGCCTTCAGGGCAAAATGATTGGCGGCGGCAATTGCGACCGCTTTTTCCAGATTCAAACGCATCTTCATCCCTGCCGGTGCGGAATCAAGCCTAGATAGGAAGATGAAAGACAGCACAACCAGAGGCTTTAAATTATTAAGTGGAACTCTCCGCACAATTTATGACCCTTTTGCGTTTGGGGTCATATCCCCAGCAGTAACGTTTTTTTTATTAAATAAAAAAAGGCCCTGAATTCTTGTTGAGACATGATTAACTTTCGGAGAAACTGCCAGGAGCTTGAAGGAAATTCAGAGTTCCCACATATTCAGTTTAAAACCAATGAATTATGTCGTTTTTTTCCTTTTTTTGAGTCTTTTAAGGAAGAAAAGCAAAAAGCTTCTCTGCTTATGTTCTAATACACTAATTCAATAGTCGAGGCGAACCCAATGAGGATTGTGTTGATATTTGTCGTAGCTCTATTCAGTACTGCACTGCTACCCCAAACTGAAAGGAAGAATTTTGTTGTAGCACCGGGAATGATGTACATCGTTGGAAAAGGCAGCGGTCGGTATTTGACCAGTGCCTATATAGACAGTGCCGGGATCGTTCAAAAGCGGGGCAGCCTTAGCCAGGTCAGCCGGGTATTCCCCACCATTTCAGGTTTGTGGAGCCGTAAACTGGGGAAAGAAGATGATAAATTTCTGTGGGGTGTATCACTGGGGGTAAATGATGGGGTTACCAACGAAGGAGCTGGTTTTGCAGTGGCCTACGGGCTCTTTCTCGGATTGAAAGCCGGGACTTCCGGGCATTTTGGAATTGTTTTCGGAGGATTGCACGATCCGACCGTGCGCCGGTTGCCATACTATGCGCGGCCTGGTCTACCCTATCCAGACCCCGAAGTTCAGGACTTCATTCGTGCAAGCCGTGATAACACAGCCTTCGCTCTATCTAAGGGCATTGAACTCCCGACCGAACAAGTTGCTGGCCGCTATACGTTTGCGGGGATAGCCTTTAGTGTTTCAATGTAGCCCTAAACTGGCTGAAGCGCCCGGAGAGCATGTCCCTCTCGTTTCTGCTTATGCCGTCTCGCTCGCTAAGCCGCATATGAGCAACTAAAGCGTGCGCTATGATTTGAAGAATTTTTAGCGTCCGTCCTCTTTTGAGAATATTTTTTGTTGCCGGGGAACCGCTTTTGCATTATCGTTCTCAATAGAGGACATTGATTCTGCAACAGACGGGCAGGTCAATCAAAAAAAGGGACGGGGAGGAAATATGCAATCCATCCAGCTGTGGCTGAGCCGTGCGGGCGGCTGGCAGAGCCTGACCCAGGCCGGTTCTTTCTCTGCCAGTGCAGGCGGACAGCTTGAGATTAGACTGCATTGCCGGGGACTGAGCCCCACTGGCCTGCGCGCTCTTTCCCTTGAATGCCGGGAAAAGCCAGTGCATTGGGGGCCGGAGCTATACCTGGAAATCGGGGACCTGGCATGGTATCCCTACGAATACAGAGAACCGGGCCTGCTCTTTCCCTTCTGTGTGTACCGGAAGGAAAAAGGAAAACTGCGCGTGGACCAGGCCCTGAAACGGCGGCTCATCTTAATGGCAGAGGCCTGGGATCAAGAGCTGCTCCAATACCATCTATCAGCTTAAAGGAGAGACGCATGAAAAAAGAAACCTATACCAAGGTCCATGATTTGCTCATGGCCAGAATGCGCCGGGAGTTGCACCAGAAGGATCTGTTGGAAATCAAGCGGACCAGCCGGCGGCTGTGCCGCTTGCGTCAACGCTACCGCAAACGCTTCGCCGCCTGAGTAGAGCCCTCTACTCAGGGCGGCTCAATTCCGCTCTTTCAAATCCGCACCAGCGGATAGACGGAGCGCAGAAAGGCCACGCGAAAGCCCGACAATGCCAATAGAAACTGCGCGGCAAATAGACAAGCCCGGATAGATATAGAAGAAAATAGCACCCACGGCTCCAAATGTCAGCACAGCAGAAATCGCCTCCTTCCGATTCCAGACAAAGCCCCGGCTGTGTCGCACGATATAGACCAGTTGCACCGTGAAGAAGACACCAACGCCCGCCACAAAATGACCCAGAATTCAAATGACGAAATCGGCAATAGCAGTGAAGAGGAAAGCCAGTCGCAATGTCCACGTATCGCGCCAGTCATGACCCGCCGGGCCGATAGCCAGAGTCAGACCGCAGCAGAGCAGAATGCAGAGATACTTTGCAATACGTGAGAATAGATGATACGGATCGCCGGTCAAAATATCAGCGGTGAGGAAGGAAAAATACAATCCGACCAGAAGCAGTGTCGAGACGAAAACGAAAAGTCGGCGGCCCATGCTGCATCCCTCGTCCTATCCGGCTCGAATCAATGCTTTTCCAGGCCATCATCCGGCCGATCGCATGAGCCAGAGCCTAAAATCCATCTTGACTTCTTCAAGGATGGCCCTTATTTGAGCCGGTACGGAGTCGGCTGACGAGGATTTGGTTTTGCTTTTCTCCCGCCGTCTCCACATCTTTTCGGCTGGAAGGCTTGCTTTTTCCCGGCTGGTATTATTCTGCTTGCCTTCCCTGAAGGAAGCCGAACGCATCCTGTATGCTTGACAATACATGGTTTGAAGACTGGCGCCGGGTGCGTGCGGAAACCGAAGCCGTCGCGGAACGAATGCCGGAAGATCGTCTGGATTTCCGACCACATCCCGATCTGATGCATCTGGGCGAGCTGGCGCGACACATCGTCGGCGCTTGCTATTTCATTCTATCTCGAGGGCTGGGCCGCGAAATAGTCACACCGGAGCCGATCAAGAACAAAATTCCTATGCCCGGGACCAGGCTCCGGCAGGAACTGCAAGCAACCGATCAGTTGGTCAGAACCACAATGACGGACCTGAGTGAAGAAGACCTTCAGACAACCAATTCCTCAGGGAAGCCCAAACGAGAAGTTTTGCGGCATCTCATGGAACACGAAATTCATCACCGCGCCCAACTTAAGATGTATTTAAAAATGATGGGCCTGTAGAGCCCGTCTGAGCCAATTCTGATTGACAGATGCTCGCTCACAGGGGTCCTGGAAGCCACAGGAGAGGTGTCCGAGTGGTCTATGGTGCACGCTTGGAAAGCGTGTGTACGCAAGTACCGAGGGTTCGAATCCCTCCCTCTCCGCAGCTCGGGATGGCTGCAACCCCTCGTGGGTGATGTCACATCGGCAAATTCTTGCTGTCACAGGAACACTAAAGGCTGCTTGAATGGGATCTTCTGAGAATGCGTCGGACGGTTGTAGCATTCCACACGCCGCCACGTTTCGTACTGATTAGTTTCCTGTTAAGGTGAGCTGCAATATCACGGAGCGTCATGCCTGCGGCGCGGAGTTGCCGGACCATTCGAATAATCTGTTGTTCCGACCGGCTCTGTACCAGCTTTCCACTTTTGAAGTCATAACCATAAGGAACCTGCTGCGGACGTTTGGCATGGTCTTCGGGAGCTTTCGCAAGGCCATGTCTCTGGATGGCATCGGATACGGTGGACTGACCCACACCTATGCGTCTGGCAATGGCATTAGTTGAAAGCCCCTCGTCCTGGTATAGTTTTCTGAGGAATACTCTACTTTTCAAAAGAAGAACGCCTGGTAGTGTGATTCGGTCGGAAACCAGGACCAGGCCGCCTTTTGTGAAGGATCGACCATCGGCATGGACCAGCTCCACATTCAGGCCTTCTTCGCCCAGGGTGAGGGTTTGCAGCAGGTCAAAGACTTTGCGGCACTTTTTTCGGGCTGAAAGCTTGATAAAATCTTTTATACGATCGCAGTAGCTCCGGAAAATGGCAGGATCACCAGTTGCCAGAAGTGTGCTCAGGTTTTCGGCCTGGCTGCGGAGTTGTTCGGTTTGTTGTTCATTCTCCCGGAGTTGCTCAAGGAGCTTGTCCGCTTCTTTCTCGAAGTGCTTCCGTTGCGGAGCCCGGCATGGAAAGACTCTGGGTGGTGGCATCGTGCAGCCTTTGCGCAGGGCGGCTTCCTCATGGTCCAGTTGTTTCAGCCGGGATTTGAGAGCCCGCAGCTGTTTGCCCAGTCCTTCCTGCCGACTTCCAGTAATTCATTAAAATATTCTTTGTCTATCGCCAGCCTGGCCAGCCATTCATCAACCAGTTTGTGCGCATCTTCGGCCTCGATAGAATGCAGGCCACCTTCGGCGCAGCGGCCCGGATGGGCATAATAGTATCGTACCTGCCCAGAGCGGCCCGTTCCGCTTTTGCCCTGGAGCTTTTTGTCGCATCTGGCGCAGCGGATGAGGCCAGAGAAAATATAATTGTGTCTGGGTGAGCGCGGTCCCGGCCCATTGCCGGAAAGGACTTCGCGGACCTGTTCAAATGTCTTGTCGGTGATGATGGCCTGCCAGGCTCCGGGGACTTCTTCGGTGCCTTCGGTTGTTTTGATTTCTCTGATTCCAATGTAGACGCGGCTGGTCAGTATGCCGTAGATTCCATTTCGGCTGAGTTTCTGGATTTTAGGATGATCGTATTGATTCTTCAAGACTCTCAGCGTTTCCAGAAGGGAGCACTTGCGCAGATAGGTCTGGAAAATGTCCCGGACCAGCTTTGCTTCTTCGGTATCGACCAGGAGCCTGCCCTTGTGTTCGGGATCGCGTTTGTATCCCAGCGGTTCAAAACCACCGTATGCCAGGCCTCTCTTGCTGCGTTCGTATGCGTTGCGGCGAATTCGGTCGGCAGTCATGTCGCGCTCGAACTCGGCAAAGACCATCAGGATGCGCACGACCAGATTGGAGAAGGGAGAAGTGGTGTCGATTTCGGTCTTGAGGCAAACCAGGTCGCAGTTGTGCTGCTGCGTGAATTCAAAAATTCCCAGGAAATCCTTGAGAGACCTGGACAATCGGCTTAGCTCCGTGAAGAAAATGGCATCGATCGCACCGCGCTCCACGTCGGCCAGAAGTCTTTTGAATTCTGGTCGGTCTATGCTGGAGCCGGAAAAGCCACCATCGACATACGAGCCCACCAGACGGCCCCAGGCTCCACCGGCATTGCGGCGGCGCAGCTCGGACGCCAGCATCTGCTCCTGATTTTTCAGTGAACCTTCGGCAACCCGTGCTTGCCCCTCAGTTGAGACACGCACATAGAAAGCCACCCGGCGGATTTTCTGTCCGCCGGGTGCTGATTTCTCTGGCCATCAGGCTGCCGCGCGTTTCTTGTATCTTTACGCAACCGGCAGAGTCTTCTGCCGGTGCGCTCAATACCTTTACGGTTCTTGAGCCTGAGCTGGTGGCGCATCTCCCGCATTAGCCTGTCATGGGCGTTCTGGTATATGGCTTCCATCAGGCCATCCCTGCGAAGAGCGGGAATTGCTCATGGGTGAGCCGGTCAAAGCCTTCTCTGAAAAGAGCCATGTCCCAGACCGTAGCATGTTCCTGGAGACAGGCTGACACAAAAGCGTCCGTCTGGATGCTGTGGGCAATGACTTCCACCTGCGCCGGGATGCGTAGATAATACGGGAGCCAGATTTCTGCACTGACGGCAAAGTGCATTTCCCGGTCAGTGAGATCCTCCGTTGACTGTTCCACGCAAATGGCTTCACCATATTGCAGGCCATACTTGATGAGTGTGATGTCCAGTCTGCGGTTGCCTTTCTGGACCGTAATGCTACCATGCTGGCGCAAAGCGGGCATGCCGCCAAAAGCCCCGATGATACGCTGGATTGAATTCATGTTTCCTCCTGTGCTGAACGTGCAGCGCGCCGAGATGACCTGTTTTTCAGGGGAGGTTGCTAAAAAATTTTCCTGATTCTGAAAATTTTTCGGCGAAGAGGATAAGCGCCTTTCAGGAGGAAGGATTCTGTTTGTTTATTAAACTTTTAAACATATCATCGCGAACACCGGCCCCCAGAAATAAAGGTGGCCCCGCTTTGTGAAGCCACCTTTATTTCTGGGGGCCTCTTCCTGCTGAGGAATATGGGCGGACATTAAACAGGCTGCCGCCGGACGTGAGAGCCTGTTTAATGTCCGCCCATCGTCACTCGGGATACTGTCAGCGTTTGCAGAATTTCCGGCAAAGAAACCTGCATTTCACGTGCCAGGCCACCGGATCGTTTAAGTTATAAACTTACACGCCTGAATGGTGTGGCCTGGCACGGGAAATGCTGAAAGCTGGTTTAAATGCCTGAATGTGAGGCTGATAATCGGTTTCAAGCCAGCATCCCATAGCTGCAAATTCTTCGATCAAAGCACCCTGAAATGCCCAAATCCCCCTGAGCCGGACGGCTTCACCATGCGGGGCCGTCCGGCTCAGGGGGATTTCTAAGGTCCTGAGGTTTATCAGGCAAACTATTTACTCGGAATAACCCACGGAGGCTGTGCGACTTCATGTGTTCTTGAGTGTCCACGCCCAGAATCTGCAAACATCATGCCCGCCCTTGAATGGATAGGCTCTCAACTAAACACAGGGAAAAGCCAGGGTGGGCATGATGTTTGCTCTGGAGGCCGAACACGAAATCGGTGCCCTGGCAAATATAAAGTACAAAAATAATTTTGACAACAGAAGAAGGCAATCTTGTATATTCGTAAACGGTTGCCGAAAAATTTCCAGAATCAGGAAAATTTTTTAGCAACCTCCCCTGAAAAACAGGTTCTCCGGCGCTGGCTGCACGTTCAGCACAGGAGGAAACATGAATTCAATCCAGCGTATCATCGGGGCTTTTGGCGGCATGCCCGCTTTGCGCCAGCATGGTAGCATTACGGTCCAGAAAGGCAACCGCAGACTGGACATCACACTCATCAAGTATGGCCTGCAATATGGTGAAGCCATTTGCGTGGAACAGTCAACGGAGGATCTCACTGACCGGGAAATGCACTTTGCCGTCAGTGCAGAAATCTGGCTCCCGTATTATCTACGCATCCCGGCGCAGGTGGAAGTCATTGCCCACAGCATCCAGACGGACGCTTTTGTGTCAGCCTGTCGCCAGGAACATGCTACGGTCTGGGACATGGCTCTTTTCAGAGAAGGCTTTGACCGGCTCACCCATGAGCAATTCCCGCTCTTCGCAGGGATGGCCTGATGGAAGCCATATACCAGAACGCCCATGACAGGCTAATGCGGGAGATGCGCCACCAGCTCAGGCTCAAGAACCGTAAAGGTATTGAGCGCACCGGCAGAAGACTCTGCCGGTTGCGTAAAAGATACAAGAAACGCCTGGCAGCCTGATGGCCAGAGAGAAATCAGCACCCGGCGGACAGAAAATCCGCCGGGTGGCTTTCTATGTGCGTGTCTCAACTGAGGGGCAAGCACGGGTTGCCGAAGGTTCACTGAAAAATCAGGAGCAGATGCTGGCGTCCGAGCTGCGCCGCCGCAATGCCGGTGGAGCCTGGGGCCGTCTGGTGGGCTCGTATGTCGATGGTGGCTTTTCCGGCTCCAGCATAGACCGACCAGAATTCAAAAGACTTCTGGCCGACGTGGAGCGCGGTGCGATCGATGCCATTTTCTTCACGGAGCTAAGCCGATTGTCCAGGTCTCTCAAGGATTTCCTGGGAATTTTTGAATTCACGCAGCAGCACAACTGCGACCGGTTTGCCTCAAGACCGAAATCGACACCACTTCTCCCTTCTCCAATCTGGTCGTGCGCATCCTGATGGTCTTTGCCGAGTTCGAGCGCGACATGACTGCCGACCGAATTCGCCGCAACGCATACGAACGCAGCAAGAGAGGCACGCATACGGTGGTTTTGAACCGCTGGGATACAAACGCGATCCCGAACACAAGGGCAGGCTCTCGGTCGATACCGAAGAAGCAAAGCTGGTCGGGACATTTTCCAGACCTATCTGCGCAAGTGCTCCCTTCTGGAAACGCTGAGTCTTGAAGAATCAATACGATCATCCTAAAATCCAGAAACTCAGCCGAAATGGAATCTACGGCATACTGACCAGCCGCGTCTACATTGGAATCAGAGAAATCAAAACAACCGAAGGCACCGAAGAAGTCCCCGGAGCCTGGCAGGCCATCATCACCGACAAGACATTTGAACAGGTCCGCGAAGTCCTTTCCGGCAATGGGCCGGGACCGCGCTCACCCAGACACAATTATATTTTCTCTGGCCTCATCCGCTGCGCCAGATGCGACAAAAAGCTCCAGGGCAAAAGCGGAACGGGCCGCTCTGGGCAGGTACGATACTATTATGCCCATCCGGGCCGCTGCGCCGAAGGTGGCCTGCATTCTATCGAGGCCGAAGATGCGCACGAACTGGTTGATGAATGGCTGGCCAGGCTGGCGATAGACAAAGAATATTTTAATGAATTACTGGAAGTCGGCAGGGAAGGACTGGGCAAACAGCTGCGGGCTCTCAAATCCCGGCTGAAACAACTGGACCATGAGGAAGCCGCCCTGCGCAAAAGGCTGCACGATGCCACCACCCAGAGTCTTTCCATGCCGGGCTCCGCAACGGAAGCACTTCGAGAGAAAGAAGCGGACAAGCTCCTTGAGCAACTCCGGGAGAATGAACAACAAACCGAACAACTCCGCAGCCAGGCCGAAAACCTGAGCACACTTCTGGCAACTGGTGATCCTGCCATTTTCCGGAGCTACTGCGATCGTATAAAAGATTTTATCAAGCTTTCAGCCCGAAAAAAGTGCCGCAAAGTCTTTGACCTGCTGCAAACCCTCACCCTGGGCGAAGAAGGCCTGAATGTGGAGCTGGTCCATGCCGATGGTCGATCCTTCACAAAAGGCGGCCTGGTCCTGGTTTCCGACCGAATCACACTACCAGGCGTTCTTCTTTTGAAAAGTAGAGTATTCCTCAGAAAACTATACCAGGACGAGGGGCTTTCAACTAATGCCATTGCCAGACGCATAGGTGTGGGTCAGTCCACCGTATCCGATGCCATCCAGAGACATGGCCTTGCGAAAGCTCCCGAAGACCATGCCAAACGTCCGCAGCAGGTTCCTTATGGTTATGACTTCAAAAGTGGAAAGCTGGTACAGAGCCGGTCGGAACAACAGATTATTCGAATGGTCCGGCAACTCCGCGCCGCAGGCATGACGCTCCGTGATATTGCAGCTCACCTTAACAGGAAACTAATCAGTACGAAACGTGGCGGCGTGTGGAATGCTACAACCGTCCGACGCATTCTCAGAAGATCCCATTCAAGCAGCCTTTAGTGTTCCTGTGACAGCAAGAATTTGCCGATGTGACATCACCCACGAGGGGTTGCAGCCATCCCGAGCTGCGGAGAGGGCGTTACAGGGGGCCGGGGGTGGCAAGCAGAAAATGTTTAAATCGGATTGCAGAAGAACCCTCAGAAAGCCGCGATGAACGACTATGAAGACATACCATTTAAAATTCGTGCCGTATCACGGAACTGCGGCTTACTGATCTCCTCGATACGCCTATAGGGCGCATTATCTGGGATGGCGGGCCTGAAACAAGCCCACCTATATCGGTGAAGGCAATGTTCTGGCTCGTTTCGACAAACATCGCATCAGGTTCCATGCGCCAATTGACGGGTATGTATCCCTGATAGATGATTCGGATGCGAAAGCCAAAAACAGGCGGAGATGCTGGAGGCACTTTTGCTCCAAAGAAGGTGATTGACGTTCGGGTTGAGTCCGACCGCAACGGGAGGAATCCTTTTTCGATAAAACATGGCTGGCGATCGTTGCGTTAAGGGGCGTGGAAGTGTGATGAATCTACCGCAGCGCAACAAAGCCGTCGCGTTTCTGCTTTTCTAATCGGTTGCCTACAGATGACAGGATACGTGCTCGGCATTCCGGCTATCCAGATGGCCGGGCGGCTGACCGGTGCGGCTCCACTACCCCTCGTTTTCAACCCCACGAACGGCTACGAATACTGGGCGACTCGCTGCCAGATTCAGGTCATTTTCAGGCATGGCCAGCAAATGGACCTGAATCTGGACAAAAAGCCGTTGAGCGAATAAACCGCCCGCACCTGCTCAAAATGAAAGCCATCCTGCCTTTGTCTGTGGCGCCCGTAGCAAATCCTGCCTTTCTGGAGGAAGTCCTGCATTCTCATCTTTGCGGGGCTGGCTACTTCGTGAGGCCTTCGACCTGCACGAACCGATTCGTTCGGCCACCATTGTGATAAAAAGCCTGATGGTCAGCAGTGGAGGCATTCGATTTCATGCGGCCAGTGAGTGCCGGTCAGGTATTTGTTCTTTTCCGCATTGCGCTGGGATTGTATGTATCTTATTATTTTTAAGTCTGCTGCCATACGTCAGTGAGCTGATTGCCCAACCGCTGTTTCTGGTGCGCTTTGCTCTGGCCTTTCTGGGGGCGACTGGCATTTTATTTGCTTTTGGCTTCTGGCGGCGCAGCGCTGCCTTGCTGTTGTGGCTGGGCTGGATCTGGGCTACAACGCGCATACTCTGGCTGCACATTCCGAGTGATGGCTACATCGGCTGGCTGTTACTGGCCTGTGTTTTATTCCCGGCGGCGAGCTGGACCGGATCGGGAAACTGGACTCTGCCGCGACCTTTCTTCCTCGCAGCGGTATCTGTCCGGTCTCAGTTATACGTTAAGCGGCCTGACCAAACTGGAAAGTCCACTCTGGCAGAGCGGAGAGGCGCTGGCTATCGTGCTGGCCGGTCCCATTGCCCGAGATTCTGGCAAATGGCTTCTGGACCTCGGGCCTCTCCTGCGTATTCTCAGTTATGTTAGTCTGGCTCTGGAAATTCTGGCGGGTCCGCTGGCCTTCCTGCGCCTGGGACGCAAAATCGCCTGGATTTCTCTGACGCTGTTCCATACAGGAATACTGATTTTTCTGAATGTGGGTTCGGTCAGCCTGGCCATGCTGGTGCTTCAGCTCTATCTATTCGATTCCGATTGGCTGGCCAGCCTGCGCTTGCGGCGGCGCATAGCTGAGAGTATCAGGGCCAGGAGAACGAGCCAGGCACAGCCGTACCAGAGCATTCCATAGCGCATATAGAATGTTGGCGAGCCTGGATTCAGGGGCACATGAAAGACCTGAACACTTTTTGTATAAACGGACGATTTGAGCGGGCCGTAGAAAGCAGGCAATAGTTCCCCGGTCAGACCATAGGCGGCAGAAATGCCTGAGTTTGTGGCCCGCACCAGCGCCCGCCGGGTTTCAATAGCGCGGATGCGTGCATAATGCGCATGCTGATGCGGCTCGAAGGTATCGCCATACCAACCATCCTGAGTCAGATTGATCATGGCCTGTGGCCTTTGCTGCACGAAAAACTGGCGCGGCAAAAGTGTCTCCAGATCCTCTGAACAAATCAGGGGCATGATGAGGGCATAGTCCAGAGCTTTGCGCTCCGCTAGGTCCAGCCGCAGTTCAGTCGGGGATAGCTGCGTCCAGTCTCTGTAAGTTTTCGGATCAGCGTCAGTCCGTTTTGCAGGGTGTGTCGTGGTGAAGACGGTGGCGCTATTCCCGGGCCAGTAGCGGTGTAGCCGCTCAAAACGATTGCCAACAAATTGCAAATCAAGTAGTTCCATATAGCGTAGTACAGGTAGTTCCTCGCCGGGCAGCAGAGCCTGTTTACGATACGTGGAGCGCTTTCCTCTGCGATCCAGAAAAGTGGCAGCATTGAATGCTTTTACCGCCGTTCGATTTCCCATCCGCACGGGGTCTCTGGTGTCCTCATTGAAAAGCAGATCCACATTGTGATCGCGCACCAGACCCAGCACCAGTTGCTCGAAGACGGGTGCATACAGCGGATAGGCAGGATCGTTGGTATAGGGATTGTTTTCGGTCGAAAAATAGGGGATGGCACCTTCTGGTAGCACCATAAGGTCAGGCTTCTGGGCGGCGGCTTCTTGTGCCAGAGCGGGAATCGTCCGGTAGAATAGCTCGGTGAGATCCTCCGGCGACAGCCGCTCTCTGGAGCGCAGCCAGCTGGGCCGTGTGTTGGGCTGGAGGACAGCCACGGATATTGTATCCAGTTTTAGCTGATGGGTCTCCAGTCGCTCTTTGCGAAAGACACCGTAGCACAGAGCGCTGGCAAAGAGCAAAGGAACAGGCCAGGCATGCTTCCAGAATGAATCGCGTTTCAGGCTCTGCCAGACACCGGTGCGCGCTTTCAGGAGCATTCTGGCCATTCGAAAAAGAAAGTAACTGAAACATACCAATAGAAAGGTCAGCCCGTAGATGCCGATCAATTCAGCTGTCTGAAGAGTGTACGGATCGACGGCAATGCCCCAGTGCGACTTAAAGAGCGAGGGCATACTCCACTCACTGCCCACGGCGACAAGGGCCAGCCACAGCCAGCGGGGCCGCAGCCAGCGCAGTTTGTATGCGACGGAACCCAGCAACAAAAAGACCGGATATTTGAGAAAATAGATGATCGCATAGACCAGGAGATCAAGCAGAGACTCCAGATAGCTGTATTCCATGAAGCGAACCAGAGTCCCCAAAAGCCAGCCGGTAACGATCAGAGCATAGGCCAGCCCGCAGCAGAGCCCGGACCAGAAGAGCCAGAGCGGCCGCCGCTGAAACTGATGCAGCAAGAACAGCAGTGGCAAAAAGCTGAGGTAGCCCAGAGGCCAGCCAAAAGGATCCAGCGTGAACAGGGCCAGCAGGCCATGAATGAGAGCTGCGCCTGAAGCAAGCAGCAGATCTTTCAAGAATCCTGACAGCGGCCTGGCACTTTGCTGAAGCAGTAGAAGGAGCGCAGTAGATATTCTTCGCTACAGGCTGAAACCCGAGCGCTGGTTTCAGCGCCAGAAAGCCCGGTTGTAACCTGTACCCGATCAATACAGGCATTCTGCTCCATAAAGAAGATCAAATTACACTGCTCGGCCTCAGTCTTCTTTTTCCGGCATTCGGCCCTGTCTGCATCCGATTCGATCGTGCAGGCGGTAAAGGTCGCCAGAATCATAGTCACCAGAGCCATGTGTTTTCTTTTCAATCTATTTCTCCTTGGGCCGCGAAAGTTCAACATTTTGGGACTTCGTGATTATTTCCAGAGGACTCTCCTCAGACTTTGCTTTAGTTGCATGCAGGCCTCTCTCTAGTGCTTGTTTGGGCAGCGCATGCAAGTTGCAACTGAAAAGTGGTTCCAAGCGCAGTTGAATGGCAGTTTCTTTTACCTTCCGAATTATTAGATTCACAAGAACTAAGGGTTAAAGAATAAAGAATTCCTATACACTCGATATACTTACGACAATCTGCCTGGTTTTGCCTTTCAGCTGGACCAGGAACAATTTCATCCCAAAGAAAACATGAACTCAACATGAGCAATGCCGCAAGAGCTACAAATGGACGGAAATTCACCACCAACACCTCTGGCGCAACGCACGGGCCAGATAGTAAGAATGAACCTGACACCCGAGTCCATTTAAGTGAACTGCGTCCGCAAAAAATTCATATGGCATGGTATCCGGCAATTGGGCAAATGAAGTCCGCGGTGTCTTGGGCACAAAATATATCTGCCAGCCAGTCCAAGCAAAAATTGGCTGCTTCCAGCAAAGACGGATATTCTTAATGCAGAACGGGCAAAAGCCCAAGGTTACAATCCGGCAGGTACTAACCCACTCTTTAATGTAGAGTCGCGGGGGGATTAGCCGTATCGGCTCACCTTCACCAAATTCCTCCCATGCATAGCCGTTGAGCGCATCAAAAGTTTCATTGTAAAACTGATACCTGCTGAGATTGAAGGAAGCATCCACATTCACCGGAGGCAATCCGGCGGCCAACATCAGCGGGGCCGGAATATGCAAACGTTGCCAGCCGACTGACGGATTTACTTTAAAGTGACGCTGGACAATGACATCTTTGCCCCGCCAGATGGACAGATGATGAACGACTTTCCTTATATGACCATGGATTTCGTGGGCCTCCCTTTGATTGATCAAAGTGCCCAGAATAGGGATTTTTATCAGGTCCGCTCGGTTCTTGATATCGTTTCCTCCCATCATCATGACAACCCGCGAACCAATGTTGTAGAAGTTAACGTTGCATGCTGGATTTTCGACACATTGTGCCCATTGGCGCGCTTCGCTTCCCTCTACGGCGTTGTTATGTATCCGTGCTCTGCCTCCCGAACAGGAGTCATCCCGCCACCTACCGAGTAGATACTGTTGGTGCCATGCACCTACGCGAGACGGCGTTATATCCTCAGGGTGGACGAAAGCCCAAGCCGTACGGCTATCGCCTATCATACTGAAAGAATGCAGATCTCCACGAAACCCTCCGGTCAGGCGGCCCTCCCCATCAGGTACTTGCGCGTTGCTTGGAATTTCAAGCACCGCAACCCCATCCACCCCGATCGGGGGAGGCGGAGGCGGTGGGGGTGGAGGCGGCGGCGGGGGTGGTGGACCGCCACCGGAACAACCAAGGCCGGTCACGCCACAGATCGTATCAGAGATCCCTCCGGCTGTCAGCGGTTGCACAGCCAACAGGCTAAAAAATAGTACAGGAAGCCTTTTCATAACTGGCCCTCACCATCTGCAAAGTATTCGGGAAACAGTCTCAAATAATTATCAATGTCCGTTCTGTTCTTCCAGACATTGCGTGTAATCAGCTCGCGCAGATGCTCCCGCCGAATCTGGATGATGGCCAGCTTTTCTGCTTCCAGCCAGAGCGGATCGACCAGCTCTTTTTCCCTGTTGTAGTCAATGAGCACATCCAGGCGCGCCAGGTGGCCTATTGTGTCCGTATAACCTCTTTTCAGTTCATAGTTGCGGCGTGTTCTGGCCCCCCGAATGGCATGCTGAATATCGAGCAAAATCAGGCGCGAAATTTCGTAGGTGCTTAGATCCCCATACTGGTTGCTGTACAGACTGGCTGCAAATTCCAGATCCTTGATCAGTGCTTTTTTGCCCACGAATGCCTCTTCCGTCATTTGCACCGGCGCTTCCGGGTCAGGCAGCGTGAGTTCGCTATCATCGGTAACAGGGAGGTCTTTACGGGCCAAAAGCTCGGTTTTGTAAGCATCGGCCGCGTCGCGCTCTCGATCCGAAGACTTAAATAGCGGATTGGGTTCGGTGTCGGGATGAAAACAGGGAACTGGATTGCAGAGTGCTGCTACTTCCTGGTAGAAGATGTCGGCGGTAAACTTTTCCGGTCCACGGTTGGGTTCACCCGTGCTACCACGCAGGCCATAGGCAACCAGGGCCTGCTTGACTGGATCTCTCTTTTCCACTTCCTTCCATTGCTCTTCCGTGGCCATCATAACCCCGAGACACTGCGGCATGAGCAGCAGTGCAGTCAGAAGGAGCGGCAGTTTACTTTTACCGCCGGGCACGAATGGTTTCCAGCATTTCATAGGATTCTTCCAGCAAATCTTTTTTCTTCTCGTTATAGATCTTGTCATGCTCGGGCGGTGTGTAGCTTTCCGTCACTTCTGGAGCGTCTTCTTCTGTGAGGCTCGCCATTTCAGAGCGCCATTCCTCAAGGCCGGCCTGGTTTTGTGCTTCCATCACTTCATCCGTCAGGGGCATCTTATCCGGATATTCCTGGCTGCGGATTAGACCTTCAGCCGTGCTGATCAAAGTCAGCAGATTGACTTCCATGACTTCCAGCTCAGCGGCACTGTATGAGCCCTGCTTGAGATTGCCGTGGATATGCGCGACTGCCGGGACGAGGTCCGCTGCATCCCCGCGCTTGAGGACCGTATCGATGTACTCAGCAACAACACGGGACTGGCGGTCGAACAGGAAATTTTGCGGAGTGTGGGTATCTTCAAGCTCCTGCGCCAGCAGGGCCGTGACAATGAGACATAAGGCGGAGAGGAACACGATACGCATTTTTATCGACCGAATCATGGGAGGCATGCAGTCAGATCCTTTATACCCTGTCAATAGATTTGTGAAAAAAAAAAAACACTCTGGTACAATTTTTTCTTTACCGTATACTCAACTATACTACAATCTGGCATTCATGTTCATTCGCAATATACTATGTTTTACTACCGTTTTCTGTGGTTTTATTCCATTTTCAACGGCCTTCATTCACTGCGCGGGTGCAAGGCAGACCGATCCCTTTCGCTACCAGATTACGATGCAGCCCCAATTTCAGCTGCAGAATGCCGCAGCAATGAATTGCCGGGAATTGTCCCGCAAGCGCATTGTCTACGGCCTGTTTCATCTTCCTTTGAACCGTTTGGGGCCACTTCCCGTCCAGCGTGGGCCGGAGCTGTTGCGATTTCGGGAAATC
Organism: Spirochaetales bacterium; assembly: GCA_015075425.1. Taxonomy (GTDB): domain Bacteria; phylum Spirochaetota; class Leptospiria; order Leptospirales; family Leptonemataceae; genus H5-SPI1. Next base: position 19,576 of record JABTUL010000002.1, read on the forward strand.
CTTACGTGGGGTGATATTGGCTACACAGCGCTCGGTTTTCTGGTCAGTTTTATTACCCGCACTCAGATCATGGAAGCCTGTCAACCATCGGCACCTTTTACGCCTTTCGATCGCCCCCTCGACTATACCATAGTCTTTCCGGGAAAGAATGCTCTGGTCCCTGATAAAGCCGTTCCCCTGCTGAATGCTCTTGCAGACGAAATGCGTAAAAAACGCGGCTGGCTCCTCATCGTCGGTCATGCCGAGCCCAGCCCGGAAGCAGCGACGGACCGCGCTCTGGCCACCCGGCGGGCTTTGAATGTGAAAGAAATTCTTACACAATATGGCGTGCAGGCAACTCGTATGGCAACTCTTTCAGCCGGTCCGGATTGGCCCGGTCGCACGGGCAGCCGGGTAGAATTCTACCTTATCCCGGAGCGTCGACCATGATTTCGCTTTTGAGTAGCGAGCGCCGCAAGCGCATCCTCCCACCCCGATCTCTGGTGGTTCTGGGCTGGTTTGTGGCCGTCTTCCCTTTACTGAATTATTTCTATCTTGCCAATGCCATGCAGACATCATGGCGCTATCCTACTTTCCTGCTTTTGCCCGGAGTGCGCTGGGTGTTGCCCGCTCTGATCCTGGCCCCCCTTGCTGCATGGGGACTGCTGCGCATCAAGAAATGGGGCTGGTATGCTTTCCTCTTCTTTGCTCTGTACCTGATGGCGCATAACGGGCTGGCCTTGCTGAAAAACCCGGCATTCAGCAACGTGGGTGCTCTGGTGAGCGTGACCTTCGGGACAATCATTGCCATTTATATCTGCCAGAAAGACGTTGCGGCTCCCTATTTTCGGATGTACCCGCGAGGCTGGCGCTACCAGAAGCGCTATCCGGTGCAAATTCCGGTCAAGATCAATGGAAAAGAGTTTCAAACCACTGACCTGAGCGATTCTGGATTCTATGTGGAGATGGACTCCACTGAGCGTGAGGCATTGACCGTGGGTCAGGCCTGCCAGGTCGAACTACAGGGCCAGATGCGCGACGCAGGAGTAGTGCGACTGGATGATACTGGAGTGGGATTTGCTTTGAGGAAAACAGGAAGAAAGTGAAGCTACGTACCATCTGGGATTCCGCAATACAGGACAGCATCCGTCTGGAAAAACTCTTCTTGGGGCTCCAAGCGCAGAACGAACGCTCTATACGCTCTGAGTTTAGAAACCGCATATTCGATTCCAAAATTGTCACATGGAACCGTTCTGAGGGGTTATGGAGAGCACGGGGTAAGGATGTCCTCATACTGGGAAAATTAAATGGGAATCTTTCTCATATCGATTTCTCTTCTGAGAACACGCAAATTCTTTTGAAGTCTTCCCTCGTCGCGGCGATGGCCGCCGTTGATAAAATTTTGCATGAAGCGTTAATTAAGCACTTCGCTACCCTCGCCAAATCGGGAAATCTGGACTCAATGATCGATTTCCCGCTGTCGTCAAGCTACAGCATCGCACTCCAATCACGAGAACGCAGTGGAAAAGGTGGTAAGAAGCGCAAGCGTCCGGGCCATCTGTTCAAGGAAGAAATCGTAGATATTCTATTTGAAAAGACGTTTCTTTCGCAGGCAAAATTAACGCAAGTGTGCTCAATGTGTAACCTGAAGAAGGTTTTCACAGAATTTTCCCGGAAGCATGCTGCTTTTGGTGCTCCGCTGGACATTCAATCCGCATGGAATGCTGCTTATCGCCGCCGCAATCATATAGCTCATGAATGCGATTTAAAGAGAAAGGAAAAAACCAGAAAGGTTACGCAGAATCGGTTTCATGCACCCTCTTATCGCAAAGAGCTCGAATTCATACGGGCCTTTGGAGAATTTCTGTCAGACAATCTACATTGACTGCCGCCTATGGTCTGACCGGCGAACTATTGCCTGCTTTCTACGGCCCGCTCAAATCGTCCGTTTATACAAAAAGTGTTCAGGTCTTTCATGTGCCCCTGAATCCAGGCTCGCCAACATTCTATATGCACTATGGTATGCTCTGGTACGGCTGTGCCTGGCTCGTTCTCCTGGCCCTGATACTCTCAGCTATGCGCCGCCGCAAGCGCAGGCTGGCCAGCCAATCGGAATCGAATAGATAGAGCTGAAGCACCAGCATGGCCAGGCTGACCGAACCCACATTCAGAAAGACCAGAATTCCCGTATGAAACAGCGTCAGAGAAATCCAGGCGATTTTGCGTCCCAGGCGCAGGAAGGCCAGCGGACCCGCCAGAATTTCCAGAGCCAGACTAACATAACTGAGAATACGCAGGAGAGGCCCGAGGTCCAGAAGCCATTTGCCAGAATCTCGGGCAATGGGACCGGCCAGCACGATAGCCAGCGCCTCTCCATTCTGCCAGAGTGGACTTTCCAGTTTGGTCAGGCCGCTTAACGTATAACTGAGACCGGACAGATACCAGGCTGCGAGGAAGAAAGGTCGCGGCAGAGTCCAGTTTCCCGATCCGGTCCAGCTCTCGCCGCCGGGAATAAAAACACAGGCCAGTAACAGCCAGCCGATGTAGCCATCACTCGGAATGTGCAGCCAGAGTATGCGCGTTGTAGCCCAGATCCAGCCCAGCCACAACAGCAAGGCAGCGCTGCGCCGCCAGAAGCCAAAAGCAAATAAAATGCCAGTCGCCCCCAGAAAGGCCAGAGCAAAGCGCACCAGAAACAGCGGTTGGGCAATCAGCTCACTGACGTACGGCAGCAGACTTAAAAAATAATAAGATACATACAATCCCAGCGCAATGCGGAAAAGAACAAATACCTGACCGGCACTCACTGGCCGCATGAAATCGAATGCCTCCACTGCTGACCATCAGGCTTTTTTATCACAATGGTGGCCGAACGAATCGGTTCGTGCAGGTCGAAGGCCTCACGAAGTAGCCAGCCCCGGCAAAGATGAGAATGCAGGACTTCCTCCAGAAAGGCAGGATTTGCTACGGGCGCCACAGACAAAGGCAGGATGGCTTTCATTTTGAGCAGGTGCGGGCGGTTTATTCGCTCAACGGCTTTTCTGTCCAGATTCAGGTCCATTTGCTGGCCATGCCTGAAAATGACCTGAATCTGGCAGCGAGTCGCCCAGTATTCGTAGCCGTTCGTGGGGTTGAAAACGAGGGGTAGTGGAGCCGCACCGGTCAGCCGCCCGGCCATCTGGATAGCCGGAATGCCGAGCACGTATCCTGTCATCTGTAGGCAACCGATTAGAAAAAGCAGAAACGCGACGGCTTTGTTGCGCTGCGGTAGATTCATCACACTTCCACGCCCCCTTAACGCAACGATCGCCAGCCATGTTTTATCGAAAAGGATTCCTCCCCGTTGCGGTCGGACTCAACCCGAACGTCAATCACCTTCTTTGGAGCAAAAGTGCCTCCAGCATCTCCGCCTGTTTTTTGGCTTTCGCATCCGAATCATCTATCAGGGATACATACCCGTCAATTGGCGCATGGAACCTGATGCGATGTTTGTCGAAACGAGCCAGAACATTGCCTTCACCGATATAGGTGGGCTTGTTTCAGGCCTGGCCATCCCAGATAATGTACGCTCCTATAGGCGTATCGAGGAGATCAGTAAGCCGCAGTTCCGTGATACGTACGAATTTTAAATGGTATGTCTTCATAGTCGTTCATCGCGGCTTTCTGAGGGTTCTTCTGCAATCCGATTTAAACATTTTCTGCTTGCCACCCCCGGCCCCCTGTAACGCCCTCTCCGCAGCTCGGGACGGCTGCAACCCCTCGTCTGTGCATCCGCATGGGCAAATTCTTGCATCCGCAAGATCGGAAATCAGGGCTCTTTTGCCTCCCGATTCAGTAGCCGACCGACCAATGCGGAGTCCCACACACCACCTCTCTTTGTCGGCACCAGTTTCCGATTGAGATGAGCGGCAATGTCGCGCAGCGTCATACCTGCCTCCCGAAGTTGGCGCACCATGCGAATGGTCTGTTGTTCAGTTCGATTCTGGACCAGTTTGCCGCTCTTGAAATCAAAACCAAATGGAACATGCTGAGGGCGTTTTGCATAGTCCTTGAGTGCTTTCGTCAGCCCATGCCTCTGAATGGCATCGGACACAGTGGACTGGCCCACGCCTATGCGTCTGGCAATGGCGTTCGTGGACAATCCTTCGTCGTGATACAGTTTCTTTAAGTAGCCTTTGCTTTTCAATAGCAGAATACCTGGCAACGGGATTCGGTCACGCAGAAGAATCGCTGTCTGATCGGTATAGGATGGTCTGGAACCATTTGGGTGGACCAGTTCTATATGCAGCCCCTCCTCCCCCAGAGTCAGAGTTCGGACAAGCTCGAAGATGCGGCGGCACTTCTGGGCCGGGGTCGATTTCAGATACTTGCTCAGCCGGTCGGTATAGAGCCGGAACTGGGCGTCGTCTCCGGTGCTGAGAATGGCCGCGAGGGTGTCGGCCTGGCTTTTCTGGCCTTCGGTCTGCCTTTCGTTCTCCCGGAGCTGTTCCAGCAGTTGTTCGGCATCTTTTTCGGCCAGAGCCTTCGTGGCTGGCCCTTCTTTCAGGAGACTCTGCGTCGTGGCATTGTGCAGCTTTTTGCGGAGGGCTGCGTCTTCGTGGTCCAGACGTTTGAGACTGGATTTCAGGGCTCGCAGTTTCTTGCCCAGCTCTTCCCTCCCGGTCTCCAGCAATTCATGAAAATACTCTTTATCTTTCTGCATTCTGGTCAGCCATTCCTCCACCAGCTTGTGCGCATCTTCGGCTTCGATGGAATGCAGGCCGCCTTCCGTGCAGCGTCCCGGATGGGCATAATAATAGCGCACCTGGCCAGAACGGCCCCTGCCACTTTTGCCCTGGAGCTTCTTGCTGCACCTGGCGCAGCGGATGAGGCCGGAGAAAATATAGTTGTGTCTGGGTGTACGTGGTCCAGGTCCATTTCCTGAAAGAATGTCGCGGGCCTGCTCGAAGGTTTTGTCTGTGATGATGGCCGTCCATTCACCGGGCACTTCCTCCGTATTGCCGTTGCTGCGGATTTCACGGATGCCAATATACATGCGGTTTGTCAGGATGCCATAGATGCCGTTTCGGCTGAGTTTCTGGATTCTGGGGTGATCGTATTTTTTCTTTAGTGCTTTAAGGGACTCCAGCAGGGAGCGTTTGCGCAGATAAGTCTGGAAGATGTCCCGGACTATCTTTACTTCTTCTGCATCGACCAGGAGTTTTCCCTTGTGTTCTGGATCGCGTTTGTATCCCAGCGGTTCAAAGCCACCGTATGCAAGACCGCGCTTGCTGCGTTCGTATGCGTTGCGCCGGATGCGGTCAGCCGTCATGTCGCGCTCGAATTCAGCAAAGACCATGAGGATGCGCACCACCAGATTGGAAAAGGGTGAAGTTGTATCAATCTCAGTCTTGAGGCAGACCAGATCGCATTTGTGTTGCTGGGTGAATTCAAATATATTTAAGAAATCTTTCAGGGAGCGGGAAAGACGGCTCAGTTCTGTGAAAAAAATGGCATCAATGGCACCGCGTTCCACATCGGCCAGAAGCCTCTTGAACTCTGGCCGCTCGATATTGGACCCGGAAAAGCCACCATCAACGTATGTTCCCACCAGACGGCCCCAGGGCTGGCCTGCATTGCGGCGGCGCAGCTCAGTTGCCAGCATCTGCTCCTGATTCTTGAGTGATCCTTCCACTACCCGTGCCTGGCCCTCGGTGGAAACCCGGACATAGAAAGCCACCCGGCGGACTTTCTGTCCGCCGGTGGCTAATTTCTCTCTGCCCATGACTCAGGCCGCGAGACGTTTTTTGTATCTTTTGCGCAAGCGACAGAGTCTTCTGCCGGTGCGCTCAATGCCTTTACGGTTCTTGAGGCGTACTTGCTGGCGCATTTCCCGCATCAGTTTTTCATGGGCGCTCTGGTATATGGCTTCCATTATGAAAGCCCAACGAAGAGCGGGAACTGTTCATGAGTGAGCTGGTTAAAGCCTTCTCTGAAAAGAGCCATGTCCCAGACCGTGGCATGCTGTTCAAGGCAGGCCCGCACAAAAACATCTGTATGCGCATGGGTGACGATTTCCACCTGCTCCGGGATGCGCAAATAATATGGCAGCCAGATTTCTCCGCTGATGGCAAAGTGCATTTCCCGGTCTGTGAGATCATCCGTGAATTGTTCCACACAAATGGCTTCACCCTGGTGAATGCCATACTGGATGAATGTGATGTCCAGTTGCCGGTTGCCCTTGTGGACTGAGATGGAACCCTGCTGGCGCAGAGCTGACCATCCGCCAAAGGCCCCGATGATACTCTGGATTGAATTCATGTTTTCCTCCTGTGCTGACTTGCAGCGCGCCTGGATGACCTGTTTTTCAGGGGATGGTGCTAAAAAATTTTCCTGATCCTGAAAATTTTTCGGCGAAGGAGCAATCCTGTATTCGCAGAGAGGTGGAGTTTGAATGGATGGACCTTTTGACATAGTTCTGACCTATGATATGGCCCACCAGGAGCAGAGGTGACCCCGCCTGGGTGAGGCCACCTCTGCTCCTGGTGGCCTGGGGTTAGCTCCGGATATGATGTGCTGCTGCGAGTAAACGGGCTGCCGCCAGCGCGAGAGCCCGTTTACTCGCAGCACACGGTTAAAGTTGAGAGAATCGAATGAATTTCCTGATAACAGCAAGTCTCATGCCTGAGCTGGTCAGGCATGAGACTTGCAAAGCGGCGGAATGAAAAACCGTCAGGCTTTACGCTTTGCGCCAAACACGCTTTCTCATGGATAAAGCTCCTGGCACCCTAAATCCCCCTGAGCCGGACGGCTGCACAATGCGGGGCCGTCCGGACTCAGGGGGATTTACAAGATCATGTCAGAAGGACTCTCTTTTGCTGTGAATGGGGTATGCGGCAGGCTGCATGGTCTTCTGATTTTTAAGGACCGCGAATACGCGCTAAGGAAACAGCAAAGATCATGCCCGCCCTTGCGATGGTCCTCATCTACAAGAAATGACGATGGGTGGGCATGATCTTTGCAAGCCGCGCACTGTCGGCTCGTATTGTCTGATTTAATCGAGCTCCTTTTTAACGATCCGTTATCCGGCAGAAAATCTCTCCAGTCTATTCAGAAACATGAATTGACAATCATAGAAGATGTAATACGTTGCATTCGCTCTGGTTCGCCGAAAAATTTTCGGGACCAGGAAAATTTTTTAGCACCATCCCCTGAAAAACAGGTTCTCCGGCGCTGGCTGCAAGTCAGCACAGGAGGAAAACATGAATTCAATCCAGAGTATCATCGGGTCCTTTGGCGGATGGTCAGCTCTGCGCCAGCAGGGTTGCATCTCAGTCCACAAGGGCAACCGACAACTGGACATCACATTCATCCAGTATGGCATTCACCAGGGTGAAGCCATTTGTGTGGAACAATCCACGGATGATCTCACAGACCGGGAAATGCACTTTGCCATCAGCGGAGAAATCTGGCTGCCGTATTATTTGCGCATCCCGGAGCAGGTGGAAATCATCACACATGCGCATACAGATGTTTTTGTGCGGGCCTGTCTTGAACAACATGCCACGGTCTGGGACATGGCTCTTTTCAGAGAAGGCTTTAACCAGCTCACTCATGAACAGTTCCCGCTCTTCGTTGGGCTTTCATAATGGAAGCCATATACCAGAGCGCCCATGAAAAACTGATGCGGGAAATGCGCCAGCAAGTACGCCTCAAGAACCGTAAAGGCATTGAGCGCACCGGCAGAAGACTCTGTCGCTTGCGCAAAAGATACAAAAAACGTCTCGCGGCCTGAGTCATGGGCAGAGAGAAATTAGCCACCGGCGGACCCAACCAGGTCCGCCGGGTGGCTTTTTATGTCCGGGTGTCCACCGAAGGCCAGGCGCGGGTCGTGGAAGGATCACTCAAGAATCAGGAGCAGATGCTGGCGTCCGAGCTACGCCGCCGCAATACCGGCCAGAGCTGGGGACGCCTTGTGGGCTCGTATGTCGATGGCGGTTTCTCTGGCTCCAGCATTGAGCGGCCGGAATTCAAGAGGCTCCTGGCCGATGTGGAACGCGGAACCATTGATGCCATCTTCTTCACCGAACTGAGCCGACTTTCCTGCTCCCTTAAAGATTTCTTAAATATATTTGAATTCACCCAGCAACACAAATGCGATCTGGTCTGCCTCAAGACTGAGATTGATACAACTTCACCCTTTTCCAATCTGGTGGTGCGCATCCTCATGGTCTTTGCTGAATTCGAGCGCGACATGACGGCTGACCGCATCCGGCGCAACGCATACGAACGCAGCAAGCGCGGTCTTGCATACGGTGGCTTTGAACCGCTGGGATACAAACGCGATCCAGAACACAAGGGAAAACTCCGGTCGATGCAGAAGAAGTAAAGATAGTCCGGGACATCTTCCAGACTTATCTGCGCAAACGCTCCCTGCTGGAGTCCCTTAAAGCACTAAAGAAAAATACGATCACCCCAGAATCCAGAAACTCAGCCGAAACGGCATCTATGGCATCCTGACAAACCGCATGTATATTGGCATCCGTGAAATCCGCAGCAACGGCAATACGGAGGAAGTGCCCGGTGAATGGACGGCCATCATCACAGACAAAACCTTCGAGCAGGCCCGCGACATTCTTTCAGGAAATGGACCGGACCACGCACACCCAGACACAACTATATTTTCTCCGGCCTCATCCGCTGCGCCGTGTGCAAGAAGCTCCAGGTGGCAAAAGTGGCAGGGGCCGTTCTGGCAGTGCGCTATTATTATGCCCATCCGACGCTGCACGGAAGGCGGCCTGCATTCCATCGAAGCCGAAGATGCGCACAAGCTGGTGGAGGAATGGCTGACCAGAATGCAGAAAGATAAAGAGTATTTTCATGAATTGCTGGAGACCGGGAGGAAGAGCTGGGCAAGAAACTGCGAGCCCTGAAATCCAGTCTCAAACGTCTGGACCACGAAGACGCAGCCCTCCGCAAAAGCTGCACAATGCCACGACGCAGAGTCTCCTGAAAGAAGGGCCAGCCACGAAGGCTCTGGCCGAAAAAAGATGCCGAACAACTGCTGGAACAGCTCCGGGAGAACGAAAGGCAGACCGAAGGCCAGAAAGCCGTGCCGACACCCTCGCGGCCATTCTCAGCACCGGAGACGACGCCCAGTTCCGGCTCTATACCGACCGGCTGAGCAAGTATCTGAAATCGACCCCGGCCCAGAAGTGCCGCCGCATCTTCGAGCTTGTCCGAACTCTGACTCTGGGGAGGAGGGGCTGCATATAGAACTGGTCCACCCAAATGGTTCCAGACCATCCTATACCGATCAGACAGCGATTCTTCTGCGTGACCGAATCCTGTTGCCGGTATTCTGCTATTGAAAAGCAAAGGCTACTTAAAGAAACTGTATCACGACGAAGGATTGTCCACGAACGCCATTGCCAGACGCATAGGCGTGGGCCAGTCCACTGTGTCCGATGCCATTCAGAGGCATGGGCTGACGAAAGCACTCAAGGACTATGCAAAACGCCCTCAGCATGTTCCATTTGGTTTTGATTTCAAGAGCGGCAAACTGGTCCAGAATCGAACTGAACAACAGACCATTCGCATGGTGCGCCAACTTCGGGAGGCAGGTATGACGCTGCGCGACATTGCCGCTCATCTCAATCGGAAACTGGTGCCGACAAAGAGAGGTGGTGTGTGGGACTCCGCATTGGTCGGTCGGCTACTGAATCGGGAGGCAAAAGAGCCCTGATTTCCGATCTTGCGGATGCAAGAATTTGCCCATGCGGATGCACAGACGAGGGGTTGCGGCCGTCCCGAGCTGCGGAGAGGGGGTTACGGTAGGCGGCGGGCGGTCCAATTTTGCGATTGACCTTGGTCGAGAGCCGCGCGAAACTTGGAGGCGTGGCGACAAAACCGGTGACGCTGGACATTGGGGACCGAGAGTTTCGGTGTGTTCCATTGACAGAGGCGGATTTCATTGACCAAGCTGCTATCTATGTGATCCTGTGCGTCGGGGAAAAAGGGAAATGGCGGGTTCTTGACGTTGGCCAAAGCGGAGAACTGGGAACACGGATTGAATCACACGACCGAAGGGATTGCTGGGAGGAAGAGTGCGCGACCGGGAACATTTGGGTTTGTGTTTATCCCATGCCCAGCAAGAGATACAGCAAGCAAGATCGTCTCAATCTGGAGGCGGCGTTGCGCGGAGGCAAGATGATCCTCCCTGCGGGAAGCGATAGCACTCGCGAGCGTTCAGCGGTCGGGCGGATTCGTCATTGTCAGAGGCCTCCATCGAAGCCATCTAATAGTTTCCGAACCTTTGCTTCCTTCCAGTCTTCGTGTTCGTCAGGCGCTATGGAGTTCCCTCTCAACTGGAGTGAGGTCGCGCGCCTGAATGCTCATGGACACCATCTGCTCTGCTTTTGGAATCGGCTCGTAAACAATCCATGATTTGTCCCGAAACGCGCCCGCTGCAGGGTCTGCCACCAAAGACCCCGCATTCTCCAACGGCACGCGGAATAAATCAAAGTCTGTCCTGGAGGCAATCCCAATTTGCTTGAGCACGACTATTTCGGCCATGCGTTCTGCTTCTTGAGATCGCATTCCATCGGACTCCCAAACAAGTAGATCCGTTCTTCTTCATCTGCCACCCTGTTGAACGGCTTCAGCCCGTCTTTCTATGGAGGCCCGATTCTTGGATGGTGTGATGATGTACAGATATTTGGACATGGAAGAACCTGAAGAAGAGCAGCTTCGTCGGACAAGCATAAACCTAACGGCGGTTATCGGCTTCGGTTATGTCACCGGTGTTCCCCGGAAGTCCAATTTCACGCAACAGGCGAACGCGCCGCGTACCGTCCCAAACCGCATACTCTGCCGCGACCGAGGCGATTCACGATCAGGGGAACGAGCACCCCGTTCGTGTCGAGCGACTGTCGGAGCCTTCGGTCCGTGGCCGGGTGCGACGACTGCCGCAGTGTCTCGGCGGGGACGTTGAGCTTGTCGAGGCGGACCCGGAGGAGATCGGAAGGCATCGGGTCAGGATGAGCCGTTGTTGACTGGGTCAACAAGAGTATGGGGCCCATAGAACGGAGTCGGCACGCAGGCCGGCCGGCGCGGCCATCTTGAAAACGCGGTCTTGGGTTTCAAAGGTGCTGAAAATCTGGAAGCTGCCGAAATCCGTCCTTTCGGATTTGCGATCCTCGCAGCCCTTCATAAAGAGGCCAAAGCGGGCAACATTTCCAAAAAGCGGCTGAGTGCGCTTGGTCGCCGGATGGAAAAAGACGGCGTTGTGGCCGGGCGGAGGCTCGCACCCAGGCGGCATTCCCTGGGCCCGGATCGAGCCCCTCCAGAAAGGGGTCCGCGTGGAGGTTCATCTGAATGAAGCCGACGATTCCAAGGCGGCCATTGCGGCGCTGGTGAAGGTGCTGGGCAAACACTGAACCCTGCCGCTGCGGGCGCGCGGGCGAAGAAGCGCGCCCGCCGGGCCGATTTTAGCCCCTGGCCCCGGAAAAATTATGTCGCCAATGTGACCCGATGCGCAGTAGGTTCCGTCAGGGGAGATTATGGGCTATTCCAACAGGCAGCTGGACGATATCTATGACAAGACGGATGGGCGGTGCCATCTGTGCGGAAAGAAGCTGGCCATCAGCAACTATGGGATAATTGGAACTCGCGGCGCATGGGAGGTCGAGCATTCCGTCCCGCGCGCGCGGGGAGGCTCCAGCCATCTGAACAACCTCTACCCGGCTTGCATCCCCTGTAATCGCGAGAAGGGTACGCGCAGCAGCCGGACACACCGCAAGTATTCCGCCATTCGGCGCGCCCCCATGTCCGCAAAACGCAAAACTCGGGAACGTAGAAAGGTAACCGCTTGGAGCACGGTCCTATTGTCTCTCGGTGGTGCAGCCATAGGCGGGGGACGGGGCTTCTTAGTGGGGGGCTTGGTCGGGTACGGCCTCGGCCGCCTCCATGATCCAGAGGCTACACTCTATTGGGAAGAATCCTGAGTAGCCGGATTGCGGGCTTGCGCCGGACATAGCCACGTCAGAACCGGAGGAACGAAACCAGGAATGGGAATGGACTCATCGGAGGCCATTTGGCGGGCACGGACCACTTTGGACACACCGGGGTAACGGCTGCAGTGGGATTGGTAGATTGCTTCTCCCATCTCCCCGCGAATGAACCCCTCATAGTTGGGTGCCACACTCCACACTTGGATACCAGCGCTCCGCAGACCTTCCAGTTCGGCGTTGAACTCCGCCTCAGCATCGCGTTTGTTGGCGAAGTCGCTGCTGTCTGTATCAAAGAGCAATCCTGTTTCGATGCCGAAGGACGCAGCTAGCTCGGCGAAGATCTTCAGGTTCCGCTTGCCTCCCGCCTCGACCACGGTCGCGTTCGCTTGATCCAAGTCCAAGCCCATCCTGCTTGCGTACTCCGGAAAGGCAAGACGTTCGGTCGGTCCTTCGACTACGAGCACCCGCGCGGCAAAAAACATCTCGCTTCTTGTCGGATCGAGTTCTTTCCGGAGCTTTTCAAGAACGTGCGCGCCTGCGGACATGCTTGAACGCCGGACTCGCGTCCTTCCACCCACCTTGTGCACCATTACAATGTCTTGATATTCGGGAACGGCCACGAAGCTCGCTGAGTGCGTTACGTATAGGATCTGATTGGTTTCAGAGATTCTCCGGAGTGTTTTGTAAAGGGAGCGCTGCATCTGGGGATGAAGATACAACTCCGGTTCTTCGATCAGGAAAATGGCTCCTTTCTTCTGTCCCTCTTCGAAAGCTTTGAGAATTGCCATGACGATGGCGTTCTGAAACCCTCCACCCAAGTCGACCGCATCCACCGCAAAGTCAGGGCTCTCCTGAAGATAGATGCGCAGCGCGCGATAGAAATCCATGCTTGACAGGGCGCGGAACTGAATATCGAGCTTCTCTGAGTCGGCATCTGGGTCAAAGCCCAGTTGAAACAAAGCATTCCTTTTGATTGCATTCTCCATTGCGACGAAGTCGCTCGTTCGTAGAAGCCGAAGGGCTTCCGAGATGTGATGCGCGAATGCTTCGTAGCGGGAAAGCTCCTGCGCGCCGTCGCCGCCGTAAATAACGACCCGTTCATATGTTTGCCTGAGATTCCTGTCGATATCGCCCAACAGCTGACCCAGCAGGGAGCCCCGCGCTCCGGGCAGGTGGTCCTTAACCTGACGATTCGCGGCAACGTAGATGAGGGGAATACCCTCGAGCACTGGGTTCGGTATGCTGGTCATCGGGCGGAAGTTCGGGGCACCGGTCGCCTGAGTCCGTTCGAACACCGGCTTCCCATCCGGTTTGATGCACCTCTTTTCAAGCCGCCTTTCGCCTTTGTTTGCACCGACCTTGTATGTTGTGTACCTGAATTGCAGGCATGGGACATCGAGGAACTGCCCTTTGAACTGCTCGTACTTCAAGGGCTCGCGGAACGACACCGTAATGGTCAAATCTCTATTCGGATCCCTCCGAAACACGTCATCCTCCGAGAAGGAATTCACGGTTAGCCAATCTGGCACCAGAACCCGACGCAGGGCCAGGAGAATGTTGCTCTTCCCGGAATTGTTTGGCCCAATGAGCGCATTCAGCGCTCCGAGGTCCAAGACGAGGCGGTCCCCAATAGAACGGAATCCATCTATCTCAATACGGGAAATTGCGATGCCCATGGGACTTCCTCCTGCGCCAGCCCGCAATGGCAGTCGCTCGGCCACAGTCTATGGCGATTTCAGTCAAACAATCCACGGATCGTCTGCTCTTCCCGGCCATCCTCTACGAAGTGACCTTCCACCTCGCGATTCAGCTCAAAGGGCAGTCTGCCCTGCTGCTGGGCCACGATTCGCTTTTTCCGGCGCTGGTCCGTGATCGTCCCCAACAGCTTCTCCTTGTAGAGCGAATCCTCATTGCCCTTGAGGTGCTTGCCTTTGGCCTCCAGCACGAAGACGATCTCGACCTCGTCCGTGTCCTTCTTGCGGGCTGCAATGAAGTCTGGCTTGATGCGGCGGTCCTCCCAACCGTCCAGAGCGTACCAAGTGCGGCGGGTCCGGTTTCGAAACCACCACAGGAGTTTGTCCTGCTGTTCGAGCAGGCGCGCAACCTTGTGCTCCAACGCGTTCATTGAGTTGTAGTCCAAGGCCTCGAAGAGGTAGCGGCCATAAGGGAGTGTTGCTTCCGGAGGAATTTCGTCCTCTTTTGGGATGCGCCAACCGTGGGTTGGATCGTCCGAAACGACCAACTGGAGCTCGCGTTTGTCGAGCATCGATAAGAAGCGCGCTTCCGCATTGGAACGCTTGCGCTCGTCAAGAGCTTGGTGGAGGCGAAATGCCACATAGCCGAAATGGTTTTCCAACATATCAGCACCCAGCTTGGCCTGAAGGATATCAAGCGAGCGACGTGCTACCCTGTGAGCCATGAAGGGGTTGGGGATAATCTCGCTGAAGCGCCGGGCCAGGTACTCTATGCTGATCTCTTCCGCTACTTCTTGTTCTCCGCCCGCAAGACGTGAAGCTTTCGACTCAGGGTCGACGGTCATCTTCCAAGACCTCGGATCGGTAGTTTCCCCCGCAGTCTTGCGTATGCTCTCTGCCAGCTCTTCCGAAGGGCTGAAGTCGTCCAGCGACAGAAACGGGCGGATGTCCCGCGCGTAGTTGAATCGGCGCATTTCGCCTTGATCCTTCTTCATCATCCAGACCGGCAGGTAGAATGCAGATTCATGCTTTCGGAATTCGTCCCGAATCTTGGCAATGCGTGCCTTGCGCCGGGCGTCCGCCGTTTGGGTGCGCACTGATGCAACAAGGTCCTCCAGGCCCTCGTCACGAAAGCCCGCCTGTACGCGATTCAGAACCTGCTGCACCTCCCCTCGGCAGTAGTAGATATGGCTTTCGTCGAGATCCTGAACGCCTGTCTTTGCCGCGTACGGTTGCCGAAGAATGCGGCCCACAAGCTGCGTCATTCCCGTGTGACTCTGGGCATTCGGAATCACGCCCAACAGGTACGCAAAGGGACAGTCCCACCCCTCGCGGAGCGCTTGGACCGTGATGATGTACCGGACGGGGCAGCTCCCGGACAGGATGTCGATGTCTTCGATGTCGTTCTGGCTACCGGTCTTGATGGCAACCTGGTCGGCGGGGATACCATCGGAAATCAGAAAGTCGCGAACCTCTTCACTGTGAACCTTGCCGCGTCCTTTTTGGCCAGCCCCTGCGGCTTCGGCCTGCACCAGGGCAATGGGGCGGATATACAGACCCTCGTTCTTGTGATACTTTCGCGCCGCCTTCTCGAGTTTCTCACGGTGAGCCCGCAGTCGCCTCAACATCGCCTTCCAGTCTTCATTTGCCGACGGTGGTGGATAGATGTGCATATCCAGCTTCACCATCTGTTCTTCTTTCAGCTGATACCCCGTCACGGAAACCAGTATGTTCATTTTGTTGTTGGGTGTAGCCGAAAGACCGATCACCATCTCGGGATTGAGCCCGTTGATTGTTTCGCGTGCCTGGTCCGAGAAGACCCGGTGGATCTCGTCGATAATGATCAAGGGACGCGATACTCGGACCGCATTTCCCAGACTCGTTGTCACCAACTGAAACAGGGCGTCCGGGCCCGTGATGGTGTCCAAGTTGGGGAAGGCCTGCAAGAGGGCTCGGTGCTCGTCGTACCGTTCTGGCGCGGGGAAGAAGTCTTCGAATCCCCCTGAATCCTGAAAAACTTTCAGCGCCTCGCGCCCATTGCGCCGTGAGATGGATTGGATCATCACGAAAAGAACAACGAGATTCTCTTCGATGTCTGAACGGCGGAGGCGCTGGCCCTTCTCCAGAATGAGTGTCCGGTTGCCTGATGACTGGTCGAGAAACTGGCGCAAGAAGTCGGATTTGTCCCGTAGGCGGTCGATGGTCTGGCGGAAGATCGTCTCTGATGGAACCACCCATACCGCGAGCCCTGTGCGCCTGCGTGCGTACAGGGTGGCATACTCGCGAATCGCCTCAACCGCGATAAGGGTTTTTCCCCCGCCAGTCGGCATCTTAATTACGAACCGCGGATAGTGTTCGCCAAGTCCGTTTACAGCCGCATCGACATATGGATGCGCGGCGATATCCCGCACCGAACTTTCAAAGGGCGCCTTGGTCCAGTTCAGGCTTGCGCGCAGTTCAGGGGAAAGGTCCTTTGTCTGCGCGCGAAACTTATCACGGGCTTCCGCGGCCGTACGGAAGTAGTCTTGGAGCTGCCGGACAACTTCTTCCTGGTAGTTCTTGAGGCCCAATTCATCCTCTGCGGTGGAGCTCGTACGGAATCAGTACGAAGTCGATCTTCATGTCGGCCAAGGATTCCTGATCCAGATAGCAGGCGGGTGCGTACACAACGTAGCGCTTCGCCTCGTGGGCACTCCGAAACTTCTCAGCCAGCTCCAAAGTTAGGGCCAATCGCGTAAGTGCGTCGTAGTCGTTCTTGTAGATGAGAAACAGGGCTTCGCGTTCCGTTCCGCCGACGAAGTAGTCGGTTTCCGAAACTTGATTGGCGTCAGGGTGATAGGCGCCGGTCCGCAGGTAGTAGACATGCTTGGCCAGTTCCGTGTACGTTGGAAGTTCGCCTGCAAGCATCGTCTGCGCATCGATGGCCTTGCCAACGCGGAGATAGCGAAAGCCGGAGTTGTATCCGTTCTTCTCTATGGCACGCTTCACGCGCTCGCGCGTGATGTCGCGGGAAATGTTCTTTTCGGGCTCCTTTTCGGTTGCCTCCGTCATTTGCACGAGGATGCACTTGCGACTGCCGCCGTCTTCTCCGTTGAGCTCCATGACGGCGTGCATGGTTGTGCCGGAGCCAGCGAAAGAGTCGAGGATGATGGAATCTAGATCCGTCCCAATTCGAAGTATGTGCAGAAGAAGCTCGACAGGCTTCACTGCCTCGAATGGTAATTCTTGGTCGAAGAGCTGCAACAGTGCCTTCTTAGCGGAATCCGTAGTCCCGACTTCTGCCGCAGTCCATAGCGTATGTGGAGTGAGTCCCTCCTTGGCCTCTGAACGAAACTTCTTGAGGCGGGGGACGTTTGTGCCGTCTTGGCCGAACCAAACGCGGTTGTCTGCGATCAACTCCTTGAGGCGCTTTTCTGTGACCGTCCAGCAGCGTCCGGGCGGCGGATCGAGTGTACGCCCACCAGGAGTCTTTATCCTGTAGAATTGGTCCTCTGTAGCATGGCCAGCTTGTGCGTTCAAGGAGACTGACTGCCATGGACCGCGTGGATCCGAATCAGGGTTGCCATAGCGCGCTTCGACTTCCTCGGTCAGGGGCAGAAGGCCGCGCCGCGCCTCGAAGAGATCCCGATTTGGGGCGCAAAGGACAATGTAATCATGATTGAAGGAGAAGACGCGGCGATTCTCCCGGGTCGTCCGTTTCTCCCAAATGAAAGTGGCCGTCCACTGGTCCTCGCCGAAGACCTCGTCCATCATCTCCCGCAACCGGTGAACCTCGTTATCGTCTATCGAGACGAATATGGCACCATCGTCCGCGAGAAGTTCACGCAGGAGCTTGAGTCTTGGCACCATCATGCACAGCCACTTGTCGTGGCGCGTCAAATCGTCGGTGCCGACTTCGCGGCCGAGCCACTGACGGATGAGCGGGCTATTTACATTGTCATTGTAGACCCAACCCTCGTTGCCGGTGTTGTAAGGTGGGTCAATGTAGATGCACTGCACTTTCCCCGCGTACTGGGGGAGCAAGGCCTTCAGGGCCAGCAGATTGTCTCCCTCAACGATAAGGTTTCCGTCCCCTTTCCCCGGTTGGAAGTCCAGATCCCGGACCTCCTCCAACGTGTGGTAGGGAATGGCGAGGTGGTGGTTCCAGACGGAGGCCTTGCCCTTGAATTGAAGTGTGGGCATGGCTTGACACTACACAAAGGACGCGGTATTGTGTCAAGCGGGTTATGTCGCGTGGATGGGGTTCGGCCGAACGAATCCGCCGTAGCGGATGCGTAGCTGTATTATGTCGCATTGGCTTTCGAGCGGGTGTTCACGCGAAAATTTTTCACGCAGACCCTGGACGCGCGGGGAGCCGTACGCTATGGTGTACCGCGCTATGTCGCATGGGCCTTTCGCCCACTGAGAGTTCGAATGAAACGATTCAATCCTAGCGAATTCAATCGGCAGATCCGGGAAGCAGGGCGCCGGGCACAGCAGGCGGTCAATCGCGAAATTGACCGCGTCAACCGGGCGAACAAGCGAGCAGTCGATGACTACAATCGAAGAGCTGAAGCCCACAACCGCAAGGTGGTAGCTGACTACAACAACCGCGTTCGCGAGCACAACCGGAAAGCCGACGCGCACAATCGACGGGTCGTTGCCGACCTCAACCGACGCTTACAGGGTTCGTCCCAGTCCCTGCAATACACGGAGCCCGAGCTGCGCCTCGCCGAGCGAGTCTACACCAAGGTCGGCTCGATGGATTCGCGAGAGTACGATGCTTTCCTCAGCTACGCGCGGATCGACGGGGCCGAAGTGGCCGGGGCGCTTCGGGAAAATCTTGAGGAACTCGGAGTCGCAGTTTGGTTTGATGCAGTTTCCATTATCCCGGGGCGGAGCCAATCGCTCCAGATGGATGCGGGGCTCCGCAAAGCACGTTCTGGAATCGCGCTCCTGACGCCAGCCTACCTTACTGGGCGCTTCTGGACAGAAAGGGAGTTAGGGGCCCTCCTTTCGAAGGAGACATTGATCCCGGTTTTGCACAATGTCACATTCGAGGACGTGAAGGAATACAGCGGAATTCTTCCGGACTTGGCGGGCTTTACGACGGAGCATGACTCTATTGCGGACATTGCCCGTAAGATTGCGGCGGCGATCATGGTTCAGGAAGCCGAAACGCCATAGAGGCATAGTCGCAAACACATACCATACTTGGACTAAGCTCAATCAATGGAAATCGAGAACTCCTTTGGAACATTATTTGAGACTCCCGTACGGGCGACTGTCCCGATCTTCTCATTTGAGAATGGTCGAACCCGAAACGTCGCGTCTGGTCTGCTCTTTTCATCCGCAAGACGCCTATACCTGATTACAGCGACCCACGTGCTTGTAGACCCGGAGTGCCCGCGTGATTCGCTATTTTTTGTCGATGCCCAGAACAATCGACTCCATTGCCATGAATACCGAATGAGTCTCATGACCACACCCGGGTCAAAATTTGGTTCGAACAAGGATCGGGCTGACGTCTCCGTGCTGGAATTGCATGGACACTCACGCAGCGACTTTTGCCAACTCATCTTGAACCAGACGTATTGCTACCTTCCCACTGCCATCTCGGAGGAGTGGGACATTCTGCTGTCCGGATTCCCGTATGCGCCAAATATCGATACGGACGAACGAACGGTTACGCTGCGCAGCTATATGCACCACACGCGCATTTTGGCGAGCGAACGCAGGGTCCTCAAGGCTGGCTATCTACCCGCCTTCCACCACGTCGTCGAATACCGACGCCGCGACATTAGGCCGACAACAGGTGAACGAGTCCTCACCCCAGAGCCGTACGGACTTTCGGGCGGTGGCATGTGGGTCCTTAGCACGGACGCTGAAGGGATGCGCTCCTACCGGCTCATCGGAGTCAATATAGAGTACTAT
This sequence comes from Spirochaetales bacterium, assembly GCA_015075425.1. Classification (GTDB taxonomy): domain Bacteria; phylum Spirochaetota; class Leptospiria; order Leptospirales; family Leptonemataceae; genus H5-SPI1. The sequence goes on from JABTUL010000002.1 coordinate 39,152, forward strand.
CGAGATTCGTCAGTATTCGCTGCTGTTCAGATCAATCACGTACTGCGCTTCATGAAGCCCATTGACGACCTCCGCGCGGCCGCGGGACAGTAGTGCTCCTTTTCCACCCGGCGGGCGCGCTTCTTCGCCCGCGCGCCCGCAGCGGCAGGGTTCAGTGTTTGCCCAGCACCTTCACCAGCGCCGCAATGGCCGCCTTGGAATCGTCGGCTTCATTCAGATGAACCTCCACGCGGACCCCTTTCTGGAGGGGCTCGATCCGGGCCCAGGGAATGCCGCCTGGGTGCGAGCCTCCGCCCGGCCACAACGCCGTCTTTTTCCATCCGGCGACCAAGCGCACTCAGCCGCTTTTTGGAAATGTTGCCCGCTTTGGCCTCTTTATGAAGGGCTGCGAGGATCGCAAATCCGAAAGGACGGATTTCGGCAGCTTCCAGATTTTCAGCACCTTTGAAACCCAAGACCGCGTTTTCAAGATGGCCGCGCCGGCCGGCCTGCGTGCCGACTCCGTTCTATGGGCCCCCATACTCTTGTTGACCCAGGTCAACAACGGCTCATCCTGACCCGATGCCTTCCGATCTCCTCCGGGTCCGCCTCGACAAGCTCAACGTCCCCGCCGAGACACTGCGGCAGTCGTCGCACCCGGCCACGGACCGAAGGCTCCGACAGTCGCTCGACACGAACGGGGTGCTCGTTCCCCTGATCGTGAATCGCCTCGGTCGCGGCGAGTATGCGGTTTGGGACGGTACGCGGCGCGTTCGCCTGTTGCGTGAAATTGGACTTCCGGGGAACACCGGTGACATAACCGAAGCCGATAACCGCCGTTAGGTTTATGCTTGTCCGACGAAGCTGCTCTTCTTCAGGTTCTTCCATGTCCAAATATCTGTACCACATCACACCATCCAAGAATCGGGCCTCCATAGAGAAAGACGGGCTGAAGCCGTTCAACAGGGTGGCAGATGAAGAAGAACGGATCTACTTGTTTGGGGAGTCCGATGGAAGTACCGATCTCCAAGAAGCAGAACGCATGGCCGAAATAGTCGTGCTCAAGCAAATTGGGATTGCCTCCGGGACAGACTTTGATTTATTCCGCGTGCCGTTGGAGAATGCGGGGTCTTTGGTGGCAGACCCTGCAGCGGGCGCGTTTCGGGACAAATCATGGATTGTTTACGAGCCGATTCCAAAAGCAGAGCAGATGGTGTCCATGAGCATTCAGGCGCGCGACCTCACTCCAGTTGAGAGAGGGGAACTCATAGCGCCTGACGAACACGAAGACTGGAAGGAAGCAAAGGTTCGGAAACTATTAGATGGCTTCGATGGAGGCCTCTGACAATGACGAATCCGCCCGACCGCTGAACGCTCGCGAGTGCTATCGCTTCCCGCAGGGAGGATCGTACTGCCTCCGCAACGCCGCCTCCAGATTGAGACGATCTTGCTTGCTGTATCTCTTGCTGGGCATGGGATAAACACAAACCCAAATGTTCCCGGTCGCGCACTCTTCCTCCCAGCAATCCCTTCGGTCGTGTGATTCAATCCGTGTTCCCAGTTCTCCGCTTTGGCCAACGTCAAGAACCCGCCATTTCCCTTTTTCCCCGACGCACAGGATCACATAGATAGCAGCTTGGTCAATGAAATCCGCCTCTGTCAATGGAACACACCGAAACTCTCGGTCCCCAATGTCCAGCGTCACCGGTTTTGTCGCCACGCCTCCAAGTTTCGCGCGGCTCTCGACCAAGGTCAATCGCAAAATTGGACCGCCCGCCGCCTACCGTAACCCCCTCTCCGCAGCTCGGGATGGCTGCAACCGTCGGTCTGTGCGTCAACACAGGCGTTTTTTTGCATCAACGGCCGATCAAAAATGCGTCCTTCGGAACGGTCAACGATCGGAGGCCTTCGGCTTGTTGAGAAGCCTTTGAAGCATACCAGGTTCCCAGACGCCGCCTCTCTTCGTCGGCACCAGTTTCCTATTCAGGTGGGCCGCAATATCGCGGAGAGTCATCCCAGCATTGCGGAGCTGTCGGATCATGCGGATCGTTTGCTGTTCTTTGGGATTGCTGACATATTTTCCGCCCTTGTATTCATAGCCGAAAGGTACATGCTGGGGCCGTTTCGCATAGTCCTCGGTTTTCTTCGCCAGCCCGTGCTTCTGGATCGCATCGGACACCGTGGACTGGCCCACACCTATGCGTCTGGCAATGGCATTGGTGGAAAGGCCTTCGTCGTGGTACAGTCTCTTCAAGAATCCTTTGCTCTTTAATAGAAGAATACCAGGCAGCGGGATTCGGTCACGCAGAAGAATTGCTGTCTGATCGATATAGGATGATCTGGAACCATTGGGGTGGACCAGTTCTATGTGCAGGCCCTCTTCTCCCAGAGTCAGAGTTCGGACAAGTTCAAAGATGCGGCGGCATTTCTGGGACGGGGGTGATTTCAAATACTTGCTCAATTGGTCGGCATACAGGCGGAAGAGTGCATCGTCCCCGGAGCTGAGAATGGCTGCCAGAGATTCGGCCTGGCTTTTTTGCTCTTCGGACTGCCTTTCGTTCTCCTGGAGACGGGCAAGCAGTTGTTCGGCATCTTTCTCGGCCAGAGCCTTCGTGGCTGGCCCTTCTTTCAGGAGACTCTGTGTCGTGGCATTGTGTAGCTTTTTGCGGAGGGCTGCGTCTTCGTGGTCCAGACGTTTGAGACTGGATTTCAGGGCTCTCAGTTTCTTGCTCAGTTCTTCCTTCCCGATTCCAAGCAATTCATGAAAATACTCTTTATCCTTATACATTCTGGTCAGCCATCCCTCCACCAGCTTGTGGGCATCTTCGGCTTCAATGGAATGCAGGCCACCTTCGGTGCAGCGGCCGGGGTGGGCGTAATAGTATCGGGCCTGACCGGATCGGCCTTTGCCGCTTTTGCCCTGGAGTTTCTTGCCGCACCTGGCACAGTGGATCAGCCCGGAGAAAATATAGTTGTGTCTTGGTGTACGTGGTCCAGGTCCATTGCCAGAAAGGATGTCGCGGACCTGTCCAAAGGTTTTGTCAGTGACGATAGCCGTCCATTTACCCGGCACTTCTTCGCTCCCGTTCGTTGTCTTGATTTCTCGGATGCCAATATACATGCGGTTTGTCAGAATGCCATAGATGCCGTTTCGGCTCAATTTCTGGATTCTGGGGTGTTCGTATTTTTTCTTCAGGGCTTTGAGAGACTCCAGCAGGGAGCGTTTGCGCAAATAGGTCTGGAAAATGTCCCGGACGATTCTTGCTTCTTCTGGATCAACGAGGAGTTTTCCCTTGTGTTCTGGATCGCGTTTGTATCCCAGTGGCTCAAAGCCACCGTATGCCAGGCCGCGCTTGCTGCGTTCATAGGCATTGCGGCGGATGCGGTCGGCGGTCATGTCGCGCTCGAATTCAGCAAAGACCATGAGGATGCGCACCACCAGATTGGAAAAAGGTGAAGTTGTATCAATCTCAGTCTTGAGGCAGACCAGATCGCACTTGTGCTGTTGTGTGAATTCAAATATGTTTAAGAAATCTTTCAGAGAGCGGGAAAGTCGGCTCAGCTCAGTGAAGAAAATGGCATCAATGGTCCCGCGTTCCACATCGGCCAGAAGCCTCTTGAATTCCGGTCGGTCGATGCTGGAGCCAGAGAAACCGCCATCGACATACGAGCCCACGAGGCGGCCCCAGTTCTGGCCGGTATTGCGGCGGCGCAGTTCGGAAGCCAGCATCTGCTCCTGATTCTTGAGTGATCCTTCCACGACCCGCGCCTGGCCCTCGGTGGACACCCAGACATAGAAAGCCACCCGGCGGACCTGGTTGGGTCCGCCGGTGGCTGATTTGTGTCTGGCCATCAGGCTGCGAGACGTTTCTTGTATCTTTTGCGCAACCGGTGTAGCCTTCTGCCGGTGTGCTCGATACCTTTGCGGTTCTTGCGCTTGAGCTGCCTGCGCATTTCCTGCATCAATCTGGCATGGGCGTTCCGGTACAGGGTTTCCATCAGAGCACACCTGCGAAGAGCGAAAATTGCTCATGGGTGAGCTGGTCAAAGCCCTCTCTGAACAGAGCCATGTCCCAGACTCTGGCATGCTCTTCCAGGCAGGCCCGTACAAAAGCATCCATTTGTATGCTGTGGCAGATGACTTCCACCTGTTCCGGGATGCGAAAATAGTACGGGAACCAGATTTCTCCGCTAACGGCAAAATGCATTTCCCGATCGGTCAGATTCTCTGTGGATTGTTCCACGCAAATGGCTTCCCCGTGAAGGCCATACTGGATCAGTGTGATGTCCAGTTTCCGGTTGTCCTTCTGGACGGTGATGCAACCATGCTTGCGCAGAGCTGGCATTCCCCCAAAGGCTCCGATGATACGCCGGATTGAATTCATGTTTTCCTCCTGTGCTGACCGTGCAGCCAGCGCCGGAGGAATCTGATCAGCACGATGCCTTTGCAACTCCTCCTAAAGGTCAATGACCTGAATATGCCTTGAATGAAACAGTGGCCAAAAATTTTAGAGTCAATGAGAGATCCCGATCAAATATTCTTCACACGTTAGCAGTGCCACGGAGTCTCTGGGATAATCTTTCTTGTTCCTTGTAATAATGGTGCTGATCTTCTCCGATTGCGAAGCAAAGAATTGCACTGAGTCCTCAAAATCTTTAATTTCTGAGGAAAGAGCCTGGTCGATGATCCTTGCGTCTACAGAAATGAGCTGAAGAAGAGAACGAAGATCTTTCAGTAGACGGCCAGCTTCTTTGCGACCGAATTCCTTCTGTAGAAAGTAGTGGAGATTCCATATGATGAGAGTGGAAACGTACGCCCGTACCTTCCCGGCTTCCACAAGCGCCATTAAGCGAACTGCGGATCCGAAAAAGGGTTCCCTCTGATACAGGAAATCGAGAAGAACATCCGTGTCGAGGTATATACGATTCATTTGTGTTTCTGAGCGACATGGGCAGCCAGTTCGGTTTCGGAATCCGGAGCCGGATGCCCTTTCAGTATGCCCATCAGGCGCCGGGTTCTGGGTGGGAGGGTGTCCACAGGCGGGACCGTATTACTGCTCTCATCAAGGGCTGTGAAATAATCCTGAACGATCTGTGATACACTCTTGTTGTGGGATCTGGCAAACCGCTTCGCTTTGCGGATTGCAGCCGAATCCAGTGCCAGTGTTAGTTTGGCCGTAGCTCGCTTCATACGTATAAAATGTCACAGAGCACACGTGCCGTCAAGGACAAAAGGCAGGATTTGCAATGTCCATGCCTGCCCACTTCCTTCACCCCTCCATGGAGTCGCTTCATGATTTTGCTTTTATCAAAGCAGTGGGCAGGCATGGACATTGCAGACGTCAGTTGTTTCAGAAAAAAATCCAATCACAAATCCCGAAGCCCTTGACCCCCTGAGTCTGGACGGCCCCGCATGGTGAAGCCGTCCGGCTCAGGGGGATTTGGGTATCAGGGCCGGTTTAATCCTCAGAATCCGCATTTTGGCCGATGGCCTGAAAAAGTCAGAGAGTTGTATTTCCGGTGCTTTGCAATCCGCATGCCTGACCTTATCAAGAGATTGGGGCGGTTGATGCGCTCCATGGCTCTACGATCCAGCTCCATCTCGACTTCACTGCCATTTCTGAACTGGACCTGAATCCAGCAGCGCGATGCCCAGTAGTCGTAGCCATGGATCGGACTGAAAACCAGCGGCAGAGGTGCGGCCCCGGAAAACCGGCCAGTTTTCAGAAGCAAGGGACTCTTAAAAAGAGAGTCCAGCTTTCGTAGACAGCCGACCAGAAGCAGCAATAATGTAAAAATCAAATTACATTGATTGATTGATTGATTGATTTTATTTATAACCGCCACTCCCCATATGGTGGGTCGGCATGATTTCAAAGAAATAAAAAAAAGGTGCCGGGGGCGCAGCAGTCCCTTATTTTATAGGCGACATAATCCAACAAGGAGCCAAAGACATGGCCGACCCAAAAACCGTTCCCGTCAAACCCCACAACGCTCACCGCCGAGCAAACCTGCCATCAGGGTCCGGGAAATAGCCTGGCCCGAAACCGGTCCCGGTCCCTGGCCATAAACGGAGCAAGCCAAAATAAAGGTCTGCGCGGATCGGCTTTTCCATCTGCGCAGGTTGAGCTTGACATCCTTCCGTCGGATCTCTCCTCTCGCTTAATGGACATTGTGGCAACTTTCGACCTGACCAATGAGGACCAATACGCCGAAGCATACGCTGTTCTTGAAGAATTTGGCCTGTCCCAATACACGCCAGAAAAAAATGTAAAGCTACCATCCACCACGGTGCTGGGCAGGAACAATGACTACGCGGATACCGCTGACTTGGCCGAAGCGATTCGGGATAGGATGAGGGCAAAACCACCTCCTCCGAAAAACCACCGTGCTCCTCTTCTTTGGTTCCCCCATCCGCAACCTTTCACCTGCTCTCCGCAGTTGCCCTTTGGGCGAGACTACTTAAGCAGCGGGCCTTGCTCGGCCACAGTTCGGAACCGATCCAAGCACAGAACACGATTGGTGAGCAGAAAGTTCTGGAAAGTTTAGGAGCAGAGTCCACCCAATGAATCCCAGGCGATCCCTTTTTGTTGCCGGCCTATTCTTCCTTGTGCCTTTCCTGACCTGGCCCGGTGCTGCCAGGGCTGAGACGATGATCCTGAAGGGAGACGATGTAACGTCCATCGCGCGAGGAATGAGCATCCTGGAAGATCCGCAGAATCAATGGGACTGGGCGGACCTGGATTCTGCGGATGTGGCAGGGCGCTTTCAGGCGAGCAACGGAGAAAGCCCCAACCTGGGATTGAAACACAGCACGTTCTGGCTGAAAGTGACCGTACACAATGCGGCATCAGCGGGCACCGAACATTTTCTCGTTCTGGAGTACCCGCTCATGGACCACATCGATCTTGCCCTGCGCGGGCCCGGCGGTTTTCAAATCGAGCGGGGCGGAGATCAGGTCGTGCGCTCTGGTCGTGCCGATTGGCAGCGTACGGCTCGCTTTCCTCTGAAAATTGCCCCTGGAATGACCGACACGCTGTACATGCGAGTGCAGACGGAAGGAGCGGTACAACTCCCGCTCTACATTTACACAGCGCAAGCCTACCACCAATGGGAAAGGGAGCAACTGATCTGGGGCGGCACACTGGCCGGGATCATCGTCGTAATGTTGATTTATAGCCTGATCTACGGGCTGGCGCTCCGGAGCCTGACGCACCTGAGCTACGTACTTTTCCTGCTCGGCGCCGGAGTTTTCTTTCTGACGCAACTGGGTATGGGGCTGCTTCTTTTCTGGGGCCCGGCCAGCCCCATGACAAACCCGGCGCTCGTCCTGTCAGGGGGCATCTGCATCATTGGAGCCGGGATCTTCTTCCCGTCCTATCTGAACGCCAGACAGAAGCTGCCGGAGTTCAGATACGCTTTCTGGTGCGTCCTTTTTCTTGGCATCGCACTTGTCCTTACGGCTTTTTTCCTGCCCTACCGGGTCGGGGCGATCCTCCTGATCGTATCGTCTCCGATTACTGCCATTGTCGCCCTGCTGGCCAATCTTGTCGGAACGATGCGGCGCTATCGACCGGCCATTACCGGTTTGATTGCCTGGAGCGCCGGAGCCCTGGGCTTTGTACTGGTGGGAGTCAAGTATGCGGGGATACTCCCGGCCAACTGGTTGATCGACAACTCGGCCGCTCTCGGTACTATGCTGGGCATAGTGTTGCAGGCGCTGGCCAACGCCGACCGGGTTCTCTTCCTGCAGCGCGAGCAGCTACGATCCGTGGAAAAACACAAATCGGAACTTGAAACGCGCGTGATCGAAAGAACGCAGGAACTGGCCGCAGCGCGGACGCTTGCCGAAGCGGCGCGCAAAGAGTCCGACGACCTGCTTGCCAAGATCCTGCCGGTAGAAATCGCCAACGAACTGAAGCGCGACGGATCCGTAGAATCGCTATTTCATGACGAAGTCTCCGTACTCTTTACCGATTTCCAGGGCTTTACCAGCATGTCGGCACGGATGCGGCCCGATGAACTGGTTTCCCATCTCGATGCTTTCTTCTCGCAATTCGACGAAATCTGTCTGCGCAATCGGATGGAGAAATTGAAAACCATTGGGGACGCGTATATGTGCGCCTCGGGAGTTCCGGGTCCGAGCCTCAGTCATGCGATCGACGCTTGTCTGACTGCTCTGGAAATGCGTGAATTCATACAGAGCACCTCCCGACTGCGTTCTGAGGCTGGCCTTGAGACCTGGCAGATTCGCATTGGTATACACTCCGGGCCTGTCACTTCCGGCGTGATCGGAAACTATAAGTTCGCCTATGACATCTGGGGGGATACGGTCAACACAGCAAGCCGTATGGAATCGCACGGCGCCCCGGGGGAAGTGAACATATCTGAGGCCACATATTCCCTGGTGAAGGATTTCTTCGAATGCGAAAGGCGAGGGGAGACCCAGGTGAAAGGAAAAGGCCTTCTGGCCATGTACTTTCTGCGGCGCATACGGCCAGAATTATCCGAACAGGAGAACGGCCTGATTCCCAATGAGGAGTTCATCCGGCGTCGTGTTGACATTTCGGAGGGCAAGGGGCTGTTTTGACAGGGTAGCCGTTTACATGGAATGGAACATTGCGCTTAAAGCAGCAACTACGGCACTTTTCCTCTACAATGCCCTTCTTTTGTTCCGCAGTCGAGGAGGGACGGTGCCTGGCTTTCTGTCCGGGGTATTTATGACCTCGATGGCGTGCTACGTTGTTTGCACTGCCACGCATGGAAAGCCAGAGCACGCCTTCCTTCACAATTTCCTGTTGATCGGGTGCATCTCCACCCCCTTTCTTTTCTGGCTAACTGTTCAATCCATCTTCAAGGATTCATGGCGGCCACGCGCCATGCATGCAATCGTGTTCATTGTTGTCGAGGGTTTGACCCTTATGAAGCATACCCGCTTTCCCGGGCCGGTTTTTGGATTCATCGAGCAAAGCCCGGCTGGCACGGCAATGCTGGCTCTTTTTCCGCAAAGCTTCTCACTTGCGTTTATCGGGCTTGCTCTTCATGCAAGCCTGTCTGGAAGCAAAGAAGATCTTGTGGAAGGAAGACGGAGCTTCCGGAAACTTTTCCTGCTTGCCGCCGGTGTTTATGCGATTGGCGTGCTGCTTGTGGAAATCGGGATAAAGGGGCTGCCAGAGGCCCCCGCGTTCCTCGAGACCTTCCATGCCATTGTCCTGATCGGATTCAATCTGACGCTCGGGCTGGGCAGCGTACGCCTTGCCAGCAGCATTCTGCCCGAGCCACCAACCTCACAGGCGCCTCCCGTCGATCAGGGAGTGCCGCAGGAATGGCTGGAGAGACTCGACAGAGCAATGATAGAAGAAGAGGTTTTTCGCGAAGAAAAGCTGAGCATTCGGACTCTGGCCTTGCGCCTGAATCTACAGGAATACCAGTTGCGGCGTTTGATCAATCAGGGGCTGGGCTATCGTAACTTCAATGATTATATAAATACGCACCGGATCAATGCTTCATGTATGGCTCTGGCCGATCTAAAACAGAAGGGCGTGCCGGTGATTCGGATCGCAATGGACAACGGCTTTGGCTCGCTTGCCCCCTTCAACCGCGCTTTCAAGGCCCACACGGGAAAAACGCCCACAAGATACCGCAGCGATGCCCTGGCTGCCAGAGATGCGTCAGAAAAATCCTGATCGATTTCGAAAACGAACAGGATTTTCCAGATCCGATTAGACCACTTCGCTAATTTCTGCTAACTTTCTCAGCGATGTCAAATGAATCGGAGATCGCCAATGATCATAAACTGGTATAAAAATAAGTCAATTGAAATAAATGGACTGGTTGGCACACTGGTGCTGGCAAAAATAGCCATTCATTTGATTCTGGCTGAGCGCTACGGATTTCATGGCGACGAGCTGTATTTTATTGAATGCGCCAGGCATCTTTCCACAGGGTACGTGGATCACGGACCATTTGTAGTCTGGCTGACGGCCGCGACACGGTTCCTCTTAGGTGAAAGTCTTTTTGCCCTCCGACTTCTGCCCGCCCTCGCCGGCGGTTTGGGTCTCTGGTTAACAACCCGTATGGTCCATTTGATGGGCGGTGGCAAATTCGCTGAACTGGTCGCAGGGCTTGTTTTTATTCTTGCACCTGCGTTTCTGAGAATGCACGGATTGATGCACCTGCCAGCATTTGAGCTGCTATTCTGGTCTTTCAATGCTCTTTTGCTGATGCGCATTTTTACCGGCGGAAGTACCCACCTGTGGTGGCTTGTAGGACTTTCCACTGGATCTGGCCTGCTCAATAAGCATACCATGCTTATCTGGATCGCTGCCCTGGGCCTGACAATACTCGGGACGCAGACAGGGCGCAAGCAACTCCGTTCTCCTGATCTCTGGGGTGGGGCGCTTCTGGCCCTGGCTTTGTTTGCCCCGAATATCTACTGGCAGTTAACTACAGGTTGGCCAACGCTCGCTTTCATCCAGAGCATGCGCACCGGCTTTGCGCGTGAGGTCCCCGCAGTACTTTTTGTTCTGGGACAGGTTCTCTATCTGGGCCCTGCACTGGCATTTGTCTGGGTGGCCGGCCTGGCATCCCTTCTTTGGGGTGCACAGCGCAACTTTAGGGCGACAGGGCTCATCTATATAATAACTTTTGCTATTTTTCTACTGACTGGCGGGAAGCCCTATTATCTGTCGGCCGCCTATCCGCCCCTGATAGCAGCCGGGGCCGTATTCTGGGAACGCCGGGCCAGAGCAGCGGATGGAAAGGACCGGAACAATTTCCGGCCCGTAAATTCTCTTCAGAAAGCCATCATAATACTGATACTCGTGGGTGGAACCATTACGGCAATCCCCGGAGTTCCGATCATTTCCCTGCCGGCAATGAATCGCTACGTTTCTTTCCTCCTGGGCTTTGCCATCAAGGATCCCCGCATGCTGACCCACGATTTCCACGGGCAGTATGGCTGGGAAGATCAAGCGAAGACTGTGGCCCGCCTGTTCCTGAAACTCCCGGTCGAGCAGCAATCGCGCACGGCTATTCTTGCCGGAAATTACTCTCAAGCGGCCGCCTTTAACATCTATCGCCCGGAGTCCCTACCACGCGCAAAGTCGGGCCACATGACCTATTACTACTGGGGCGCACCGGACCCCGCCGCCGACAGCTTCCTGGTTTATGGATTCCCCGGAGAGTTCCTGGAAATGAAGTTCCGTTCCGTTGTCCTTCTGGGAGAGAGTGACCACCCACTGACGTATTTAAGGGACCGCCATTTACCGATCTATCTATGTCAGGGCCCTTACCGGCATCCTTCCCTGGACTGGGTATCCTACCGCAGATTTGGCTTCCATCCATATTAAAGGATTGACTTTGCGGGATTTCTTCAGTGGAACAGAAAAATTGTCAAACGTAAAGGAGATAAATAAAATGAAAACAGGACTGGTCATTTCAACCACTGACTCCGAAATCTTATGGAATGCCTTCCGCTTTGGATGCTTTGCCGCCGAACGCGGAGATCAGGTGCGTGCCTTTCTTCTGGGACCGGGCGTAGAGGCCGAACAGCGCGATACCGACCAGTTTCCCGTATCCAATCAAATGCAGCGGTTCGTCGACCTGGGAGGCCAGATTCTGGCCTGTGGCACCTGCTTGAAAATCCGCAACGCAGGCGGCAGCGACCTTTGCCCCATTTCCACCATGGCCGATCTGTACGCGCTTGTCCATGAATGCGAGCGGGTATTAAGCTTTTAGCATGACTGGAAAAAGCGCTGTGGAAGCTCTGATTGCGGTTATGGAAAGCTGAAGGCCGCTGCCCTAACGATTCTCAGTCAGGTTGCGACCGTAACGCACCTGACTACCCTGATGGGCTTCCGTCCCTTCCGCAAACCAGCTCTTGATTCTCTCGACCTGTAGGGCCAGAATGTGGGCCGTCGATTCCAGAGAATAGCCGCGCGCCACAAGCTGTCTGGCCTGCGCTTTTTTGGCCTCAAATAAAGCCTTACGTACCGATTCTTGTTCCAGTTTCATTGTATGAATGCTCCCCTTGCAACCAATCAGATACTAAACGTATGATACGTCAACAAAGATTCAGTATCGGCCGGTCGCTGGATTATGTCGCTTAAAAAGCATACACCAGCCATACCAGAAAAAAATCGGATCGGGCAGAAAAAAAACCGCCGCGAGAATCAGGTCAAACCCCTTTTTCTTGACTGAATCTGGATCTATGCTTTCCCTGAAAAAGGATCATGAAAACCGCGCTGACTCTTTTTTTAACCCTGGCACTCCTCTGGCAATGCCAGAAACAAGAGGCCCATACCGGGCCCGATCTCAAGCAAATCATTGATTCCGGTGCCAGAGTTATCGATGTGCGCAGTTTGCCAGAATACCAGAGCGGGCACTATCCCGGAGCACTGCACATACCGTATGATGAGGTTGATTTTCGGCTGGCCGAACTTCCTTCCCGGGAAAATCCTCTGGTGCTCTATTGTGCCAGTGGCTTTCGTAGCGCAAAAGCTGCCATCGTACTCAGGAAGCACGGCTACCAGGTGATTGACGCCGGAGGATTGCAAAACATGCCCCGTTAATCGGGCAGAAATTAACAGGAAAGTAACCATTATGAAAGAAATATACTATCGTTCCATCCCTTCACCCATGGGTTTGCTGGGTGCCTGGGCTTCTACCCGGGCCCTGGTGCGCCTGGATTTTCTGGAGGATAATGCATCTGCGGATTCCTGGCCCGTGCCACCGATGGCGGCTCAAATCCTCCGGGCCACGGCTGATCAGTTGCATGAGTACTTCCAGGGCAAACGGAAAAGCTTTAGCCTGCCTCTTTCTCCGGAGGGAACAACCTTTCAGCAAAAGGTCTGGGATACCCTGCTTACCATTCCTTTTGGTCAAACCATCAGCTACAGTGAAGAGGCCGACCGACTGGGTAACCGGGAAGCCATCCGCGCCGTGGCCCGGGCCAATGGCGACAATCCCATTGGCATCATCATTCCCTGTCACCGGGTAATCGGCAAAGATGGCAGCCTCACGGGCTACGCCGGGGGACTGTGGCGCAAACGCTACCTGCTGGAACTTGAAGGGGTTCTCAAACAATCGGCCCTGCCGCTTCCGGCTTAGCCCGGATTATTCATGAAAGTGTATGCGTAAAGTACAGGTTCAAAGAAAAACCGCCCCGCACCGGGCGGTTTTTCATCATTTCCACGAAAACCCGGAGCTTGTTTGTAAGAACAGTGTGTCGCGCGCGGCCTTGCCCCTGTCGCGGAGCCACGGAGGGCGCAGCGCCCCGCATTCGGGCAAGGACGTCCGTATGCGGGGCCAGGGGTAAGGTCGCGTGCGGCGCCCCACTGTTTTTCACGAATAATCCGGGTTAGGATGTGGTAAAGGTTTCGCGGTAATCTTCCATAGAAGCACGAATCACTTCATGGGCGGCCGGGGCCCCATAAACGCCGGCTATTTCTATTTTGCGCGGACCGCTCCCTGGAATTTGCTTGTAGGTCAGAAAGTAATGCCTGAGCCGGTCCAGTAATGCCGATGGCATTTCAGAAACATCCTGTAAGGATTCAAAGACAGAATCCCCGCGCATCACAGCAATGATCTTGTCATCCGCTTCGCCGCCGTCCACCAGCCGCAGGCCACCCACTGGCCTTGCCTCCATCAAAATGCCGGAGCGGCTGATGATGGGTTCGGCCAGGATACAGATGTCCAGCGGGTCACCATCGCCGCGATCCACTCTGGTTCCTTCCCGGGCGGCCAGTTCCGCTGTACGGCGCCCGCAATAGGTCCGCGGAATGAATCCATAAGGCATGGGGCACAGACTGGAATACAATTGCGGCCGATCTATTTTCAGTAAACCAGAAGTTTTATCCACCTCATATTTCAGTGTATCTTGCGGAACTATCTCTACAAAAACAGTGACCAGCCGGGGGGCCTCATCGCCTGGACTCACGCCGTGCCAGGGATGGGCGACACTGAGCGATACCTGCATCAAAGCCCTGCCCTGACCAGGTCATGGAGTCGCAAAAGGCCGATTGGTCTACGGTCCTCATCGAGGACGGGGAGCACACTGATCTGACTGGGTCGATTTTCCATGAACTTCAGCGCTTCAAAGGCCAGCATGCCCCGCTGGATGCTCAGCGGTTTTACCGTCATGATTTCTTCAATCTCACGATTCATAATATCTCCATACTTTAAAATGGAACGTCGAATATCGCCATCGGTGACAATACCGGCCAATCTGCCGGATCCATCGACAACAATCACAGCCCCCAGGTTAGCCTCAGATTCCTTCTGCAAAAGTTCGAGCATGGTAGCCCCGGGGCCCACAACAGGGACAGACTCGCTCAGTAAATCGTCCACTACCAGAAGCAAGCGTTTTCCCAGCTGTCCGGCTGGATGAAACAGCGCAAAATTTTCCGGCTGGAAACCTTTCAGAGCCATTACAGCTGAAGCCAGCGCATCTCCGACAACAAGGGCAACAGTGGTGGAGGCGGTGGGCGCCAGATTGAGACTGTCCGCTTCCCGACTCACCTGTGCATGAATGATCACCGTGGAAAGCTTACCCGCAGTGGAACGCTCCTTTCCCAGAATACTGATCACCGGCAGTCCCATTTTTTTCACGATTTGCATCATTTGCACCACTTCTTCCGATTCTCCACTTTTCGCCAGCACCAGCAAGAGATCGTTTGGTTGCAGGACGCCCAGGTCTCCGTGCAAAGATTCACCGGGATGCAAAAAAAAAGCCGGTGTCCCCGTAGAACTGAAGGTCGCCGCCAGCTTCTGGGCAATGAGTCCGGATTTACCCATGCCGCTCAAGGCCAGCTTGCCCTTGCAATTTAATATGAGTTCTATGGCCTGCTCCACGGATTCACGGGAAATGAGCGGCAGGTTCGACTGCAGCTCCTGCATCTCCATGGAATAGGTATTCTTAAAGTATTCAAAACCGTTTTGCATTACCACGCGTCCTCCAGGTCATGCACGTCGACTTCCGTCGAGGCCAGTTGACCAATCAGAGGGAGGTAAACAAAAAGACGACTCTTGTTTTTAGCTCGGTGCACGATGCCTTCCAGACCCTGAAAGGGCCCGGTGTGAAAGCGAACTTTCTTTCCGGGCGGAAAATCACTGGATGCCCGGGCCGTTACATTGTGCGCCGTTGCGATGAGAATGCGAACATTTTCAATTTCCTGGTCGGCAAGAACGGCAGGACCGCTTTCTGTACGCACAAAATGCATAGCGGCGCTGTTTTCCAGCGCTTTCTTACGGTCTTCCCAATTGATATGAAGAAATATATAACCGGCAAAGAGTGGCATCTTTACAAACTTCACCCGATCCGACCATTGCCTTTTGCGTTCCACCAGAGGCAAATAGTGCTCTATGCCAAGCCTGGTAAGAAAGATCGAGAGCTTTTG
Source organism: Spirochaetales bacterium (assembly GCA_015075425.1). Lineage (GTDB taxonomy): Bacteria > Spirochaetota > Leptospiria > Leptospirales > Leptonemataceae > H5-SPI1. Next base: position 54,529 of record JABTUL010000002.1, read on the forward strand.
TTCCTGTCTTGGCTTACAGTACAGAATGTACCATTTCTTTGTATCACTCATGGATATCCTGAAAAAAAATCGGCTCTCCGCGACGCACAGATCGCCCTATTCTTTTGCCCAGAACGTCTTCCCGTCGCGAGGGAGAAGCGGGAACACCAGGCCGCAAAAAACAAAGATCACTGGCAGCGGCCCGCTGACCGCTGGCCAGATCCGCACCGGCATAGGTGGCCCGCCGGCCATAGAGCCTCGGGGCTTCCTCTTCCGGAAGAGGTTCCCGCGGACCACCGCGCAGGGCCTGTCTGGCTTCCTCGCATAACTGAACCATCAGACGAAACTCTGTCCCGGTCAAACTCATTGCGTGATCGGCTCCGGGCAGGTTCCGGTCGAGGGTGAAATGACGTTCAATCAGAGCACCACCGCGGGCAACGGAAGCCACGCTGACACCTAGGCCCATGGTATGATCTGAGACGCCTGCACGCACACCGTATTTTTCCCGCCAGAAGGGCAAAAGACCCAGACGATAGGAATCCGGGCGAGCAGGATAGGCGGAAACACATTCCAGCAGCACCAGGCGGCCAGAGCCAAGAATAGCCACAGCAGCTTCAATCTCTGCTTCTGAAGCAGTTCCCGTGGCCAGTACCGCCGGAAGGTCCGTTTGACAGACAGCATGGAGGAGATCCGTATGGGTAATGTCACAGGAAGCGATTTTTATAAAAGAATTTTGTGTCTGTGGCAGACGTAAGTAGTTTTCCAGGGCCTTGCGGTCAAAAACTGAACAGGCAAAACCCACGCCGGCTTCCTGACAATGGCTGGCCAGCGCCTCCCACTGATCCAGCTGCAAAGAGTACCTGGCAAAAAAAGTTCGCAAACTGCCGGGAACACCATCACCAAGGCGCGCGCTTTCTTCTATGAAGAATTCTGGATGATACCACTGGAATTTAGCGTAAGTGGCACCAGCGTCGCGTGCGGCATCGACCATTTTACGGGCAACACTCAGATCCCCGTTGTGGTTCAGACCAATTTCTGCCACGTAGCAAACGGACCCGTCCAGCTGATCCAGAAAAGCTGACATTTACATGACCGGCTTGAAAACCGTGCGCAGCTCTTCCGGAGGCAGCTGAGTCCGGGCCAGCTCTTCCTCAAATTGCCTGCGGCGTGGCAGGTACTCTTCCGAGAGCGGAATTTCCAGACGGGCTGCCGTTTCATTGTATTTATTGTTAGAATACAATGTAAAAGAATGCTTATCGATTCCGGTCTGGTCCAGCAAAATCCCCACCATTGTGAGGCCAAGGCCGGCGCCTTCTGACTCATCGCCATGCTCCAGATAAAAATCCAGCAGACTGGCAAAGGACAGCGCTTGCCGGAATTTCTGCCGTATCCGCCGCTCTTCCTCCGGATACAGGGGAAAATTGTTCTTTACTTTAATATTGAGAACATCCGGGGAATAGTAGAATGTGGCCGTAACCAGCAGGTTTTGTTCCTTGAATTTTTGCTTGTGCCCTTTAATGATTTCTTCGCGCAGACTGTTTTTGAAAATCTCAAGGCCCCGGTCGTATTCTTCAGCCCGGGCCGGATCCAGGCTATGATCACTGAAAATGACCCTTTTCAGATTGGCCTTGGTGGCATTGAGGACCAGTTCCTTGGCAGAGGAGTAGACAATGTCATGCAAATCGAGCCGCCCAAACCGATTCAAGATAGAACGCGCGGTCTGGTTGAGTACCCGCTCTCCGTATTCGCTCAAGTAGTAGGTCTGCAAGGAAATGATATTGCCTTTACCCACAGACTCATCAATGATGCGTGCCAGATCCTGGTCCGAATACATAGATCCTGCATTCCAGAAGAGCCCGGTGCAGCAATAAAAAAAAGGTCAAAAGATACGTGACAGGGTGAGAGCAAAATCGGTTTTTGAGCCGGTGGAAAGTCTGGGTGCTATGTTCTGGAAACATTGTGCCCTGTTCAAGGAGCAATACGCCCTGGCATTTCGCACAGAGCATGAAGTCCGCCGCATTACCTATGAAAAAGTTCAGGATCTGAGCGCACAGATTGCGGCCGGACTACTTTACACGGGAATGCGGCCCGGGGAGAGAATCGCTATCTGTGGTCGGGCCTCTCCGGAGTGGGTTCTTACCTACTGGGCGATCCAGCTCATCGGCTGTATTGACGTGGCTCTGGATCCGGAAGAAAAGCTGGAAAGGAATCTGTCCGTTCTGACCTTAACCGAATGCCGGGCCCTGTTTCTGGGTGAGGAAAAACTGCGCCGCCCTTTCCAGCAATCCCTGCCTTCCCTGCAGCTGTACGACCTGAGCTGGAAATCGGGTATTTCCAATTTAACCGACCTCTGTCAATTGCAGGGCCGCAAACGGAAACTGCCCTTGCGTCGATTGAGTGCGGACCCGGCGTCCATCGTGCAAACTCGAAGAGAGGAAGAAGGGCAAAACATAGTACTCACCCACACAGGAATTCTTTCCAATCTGGCCCGGGTGGCCGAGGCCGTCCCCATCACCCTCAAGGATCGTTTGCTGACACTCCTGCCCCTGTGGCACACCTCCGGTCGTACCGCTCTTCATCTTACTTTCTGGACGGGAAGCACACTGGCCTTTCCATCCTCCGGGGTCATGGAAGATGATTTGCAATCTTTAAGACCAACTGTGGTTCTTGGCAGTGTTGAACACTTCCGTCGCCTTTACTATCGTTTGAAAGAGGGTTACCACACAGAAGGGCCGGTGAGTCTTTTTCTACGTAAACTGTATTTCTCCTGGTCGGCGATGGTCAACCAGAGCAGTGTGTTTCTGGAAACCGGTCGGATGGCCCTGCGTTCCGGCAACTCACCCCTGCAAATTACAGAAACACTGCTTCATGCCATTTTTTTTGTCCTGGGATCGGTATTGCGTATTCCCGGAGATATCTTCATCGGTCAACCGCTGGCTCGCGAACTCGGTCGCCTCAAAGCCATACTGGTAGGCGGTCAACGCATACCGGCGGATCTGGACGATTTTTTTCAGACTCTACGTATTGCAGTACTTGCTGGCTACTGGCTTTCCGAAACTTCCCATATGGCGGCCAGCAGGCAATTGCCGGCACCGGGTCAATCGGCCCGGCTTCTCTCCCAGACGGTGGGACCGTTACTGCGCGGGATGGAACTCAAGATCAAGAATACCGGCGGCGATGATGTAACCCACATTCCCGGCCAGCGTGGAACGATTTTTCTGCGCGGGCCCGGCATCATGGCCGGATACTATAAAAATCCGGTCAGAACCGCGGAAGTGCTCGATAGCAATGGCTGGCTCAATACCCGCGACCGCGGCTACCTGAAACACAGTGGTGAGCTGGTCATCGATTGATTTTTACGATTCTTTATGGGAAAATGAATAAATAAAGAGATCATCTCTGGCACCGCGAACCTGAAAGCTACCAAGCGCATCGAGCGCAGGCCGATCGCGAATCCCCGCAAGCACTGTTTCACTGATCAGAACAGACCGATCCAGCAGCCCGCAGAATTCTGCCAGGCACCGGGCCACCTCCAGATCCTCACCCAGAGCCTGGAAATCCTGCCGTCCCGGAGAACCGGTTGCGCCAAAAACAAGGGATGCCGAATGGATTCCGATATGCACCAGGCCGTTCCAGTCGGTCACAAGCGACCGGGCTACCTGCAAAGCCTGTCGGGCATGGTCAATCGGATCGGACAGACCAAACAAAATGGTTATCGTAGCTCCGTGGCTGCGCTCAAGAACGCCGCCGGCCTCCAGCAAAAAGCTGCTGATCTGCTCCAGACGTGAGTTCAACGTCTGCACCAGGGATTGCGGTTCGCTATCTGTTAAAATCAGAGATAAAGAGAGGATTGTAACCTCGCGCTCCTGGCCTTCTCTCAGATCCAGCTGTCCCTCTTTGACCAGGAGCGCCAGGTCTTCCGGCAGATAAGCCAGCAAAGCTTCATGATCACGAACCACCCTGTCATGCTCTACAGCAGCACTCACAGCGTACAATGCAACCCGACGCACTTCACGAGCAAGAAACGCAAGCACAAGACCGGTCAGGGATAAGTAAAGAGTTTTTAGTATAAAACTTTCCGGCGTCGCGGCGGGGACACCCGGCAAACCACGGATCTCTGGCAGAAAATAAATCCAGTTGGCCGCAAAACCCAGGACACTTGCCAGCGTTGCCAGAAGGACCAGCCGGGGATCACTGCGCAGGGCAGCAAGACCCATTTGCAATGGATAGAGGAACACCATGGCACTTGCGAGAACGGTAGCCGGTGCATCGTTTCTGGCCGTGCCAAAGAGAACGGCGGAGAGCAGCACAGCGTCGAGCAGCACACTGCTGTACTTAAACCAGGACCGGTACTTCTGGCGTAAAATCAAATAGAGGACCAGGCTGGAATACGCAAAGGCAGTAGCGATGACACTGAGTTGAAAGTACACATCAGCGGCGCGAGCCTGGCCATAGATTAAAGTCGCGTAAGCGGCGCCGACCAGAAGTAAAAGGAGAAAGAGTCTGACAAAACAGGCAAGAATCTCTGCCCGTATTTCCCGCAAATGCAGAACAGCGGCTATTGAGGAGTTCGTCTCCTGGTTCATCCCGTCTAACGGGCTTCTATGCGTGCCCTGGCAACACCAATATGATGCACGGCATGCTTGAGTGCAAAAAGAACCTGGGTCCGCAAGGACATACCACCAAACACACCTTTGCGGGAATCCAGATCCTCCTCGGACAATTTTTCTACGGCCTCTTTCAAACGACTTCGGGTCTTCTGGATCTCCCTCTCAAGGGTGGTGCGCAAACCAACCGGTAGCGGATGACCGGAAGGATACAGGCCATACTCTGCAACTTCCCGGTTGGTGGCTGAAATTTTTTCAATGGGTTTCTGGGGTTGCCGCGGCCTGCCCAAAAGCCGAATGAGCCAGGATGGCAGACCCAGGTAGAAGGCAGTAAATTTCTGAAAACCCAGAGCGTGCTTGACATTGCGCGCTACAGTCCAGCCCTCCGGGTACGCCGGTGCTGCCAGCAGTTCATCAGGAACCTCAGCCAGAAAGCGTAGAATGGCCTCGTTGACAGAATCAATCTGTTCGAGCAATTGCGACCTGGTCTCACAGGAATGTACGGTGGGCAGGGGCTGCATGTTTTGCAGAAATGTAAGGAACTGGCAGGGGAAAAGTACTTTTTATTCGCTTGCAGCAAAGCCCCGCAATCTGACCCTTTTCTCATGCTGCAGATTCTCTGGAACTACGTGGCCTACGCTGGCGTATCGGGACTGAAGCAATCAGCCGAACAAAAGCATGTCGTTTTGATCAATGGACTTTGCATAAGCATCAGCCTTTTCAGTCTGCTCAACCTCCTCCTGTCCGCGCTATTTGTGGGTACTCACCCGTACCAATGGATCTTTCTGGCCTATTCTTTTCTTCTACCGTTTAGCATCGTTTTCAATCATAAGCAACGCTACCTTACGGCCCGGTTGTATTTCTCCAGCCTCTCTCTGGGAGCACTGGTTTGCGGAGCCCTGCTCTTCGGATATGAATCACAGTTTTATCTATTCATCGCAAGTGTAATTTTATTGAGCTTCTTTTTGTTTCCGGATCATGAACAAATCTGGCCTTACCTTGTTTCTGCGGCCGGGATCGCCGCTTTGATCTACATTCTGATCGAGCAGCCCGCAGCGGCTCCAGGATTTCCGGTAGAACTTATTTCCCTTCAGAGCAAAATCACAACAGCCAGCTTCTTTTTTCTTGTCACTCTGTTTGCTGTCTATATCCGTAAAAGCTTCCTGATCACGGAAAGGTACCTGGAAGCTGAGCGGCACAAATCAGAAAAATTGCTGCGCAACATCCTGCCAGCCAAAGTCATTGAACAATTGCGCGAGAACCCGGATTCCATCGCAGAGCGATTTGAAGACTGCACGGTCCTTTTTTCAGATATTGTAGGTTTTTCTGAATTATCACGCAAATTGAGCGCTGTGGAAGTCGTCAGACTACTCAATGATCTTTTTTCTGCCTTCGATGACCTGGCAGAAAAGCATGGGCTTGAAAAAATCAAAACGATAGGCGATGCTTATATGGCCGTGGGCGGCTTGCCTGAACCGGACCCCGAACATGCAGAGCGCATTGCTCGTTTTGCGATTGATCTCCTTTCCGTCATTTCCAACTACAGGCGAGAACACGACCATGCCCTGGAAATTCGCATCGGAATTGCCTCTGGTGCCGCTGTTGCCGGCGTGATCGGCAAAAAGAAATTCATCTACGATCTCTGGGGTGATAGCGTGAACACGGCATCACGCATGGAGTCGCATGGTCTGCCCGGACAAATTCAGGTTACGGAAAATACGTATTCTTTACTTAAAGATAAATTTCTCTTCAAGGAACGCGGCAGCATCGAAGTCAAAGGGATGGGGCTCATCCGCAGCTATTTCCTGGAAGGGCCGGCCCTGTAGTTTCAGCAAATCGCCCCATAAAGTTAATTCCTGCCAATTCCGTTATCCAAAAGCTCATCCGTGGTCAGGCCCGTAATCTTTGCGATGAGCCGGAGCTCCATTCCCTCTTCCTCCATACGCCGGGCGTCCTCAAGCTTACCTTCAAGCTTACCTTCAAGCTTACCTTCAAGCCTACCTTCAAGCCTACCTTCAAGCCTGCCTTCAGCCTTGCCTTCTTGTTTCAACTGTTCTGCTGCTGTCATGATGGCCTCCCGGAGTTCCATCGCCCCAGACCTTTCCAGGGGAGCTTTGAGTTCTCCAAAATCTTCTTTGCGTGAATAGGACAAGTATATCAAGAGAGTCCGTGCCGATTCAACTCTTTTTTCTGCCTCCGGAACCTGGAGCAACAGGTCCACGACTTCTGGAAGAAAATCCAGAGTCTGCGACCAGATTTCGCGCATAGTGGTCAACATGGCCGCAAGCTCCACGGCAGAACGGAACTGGTCGAGATTCTCCTGCTTCAGGTCAAAGAGGCGCACGGCAAAATTCGGGAGGTAGCTGCCCAAAAGCCGCAATTGATGCTCAGAAAAACCAAGCATTTCCGCGAAGGATTGGCCCAGCTTCCAGCGGCCATCACGGCCTTGATAGAAAAGAAAGGGAATCACGGGAATGAAAGTCGTCTGCTTACGGTATACATGCGCCAGGTAGCCCAGAATTTGCACGGCTGTCCGGCGGTCCTGAGTTGCTTTGTGCTCAAAGAGGAGGGCAAAGGCGATGCGCTTGCCGTCCTGCGCCGGCACTTCAAAAAGCATGTCAGAAAAAGACTCCTGGAGTTCTGCATCCACAAAGCCACTTTCCACAAGCTTGAGTTCATCCAGCCGCACTGATTCCACGATGGCAGACGGCAGGGTCCGGGCAAAGAAGGCTGCGGCAAGATCGGGTCTGCCCAGCACCTGCTTGATGAAGCGATCATGGTTGGAAGGATGCTCGGGCACAGGAGACGGAGGAAGGCTTAGCCGCGGATCTTGCCTACAATATTCTCCGTCACCTCCCACAATTTAAGGGCAAGGGCCTTGTCAGCGGCCTCCTTACGGGGAGTGGCCACGTTAACGTCCGCCAGATATTGGCCGGAAAGGGCACCGGCCTCGGGATGCACCAGCGCATAGCATTGCGTGGCCGCCCCTTCGGGAATGGATTTTTGAAAAATCGGTCCGACCATACCGAAGGCGAAACGTGCTACAGCCGGCATGTGCCGCCCCAGATTGGTTTGGATCACACCGGGGTGAAGGGACACGGCGACGCGGCTGCTTCCTTTGAAGCGGCGGGCCAGCTCACTGGCAAAGAGGATATTGGCCATTTTGGATTGGCCGTAAGCCGTCCAGGGACGGTAGCCGCGATCGCCGGACAGATTCTCGAAATCGATTCCGCCCGCAGGGGCCATCGTATGAGCGGAAGAGCTGACAACTACAACGCGGCCATTGCCCACAAGCTTTTCCAGAAGCCCGGTGATGAGAATGAAGTGACCTACATGATTCGTAAAGAATTGTAACTCGTAGCCATAAGCCTTTTCCAGCGATGGCAGCGCCATGATGCCGGCATTGGCCAGAATGCCGTCCAGCCGACCTTCCTCTCGCATGACGGCGGTCACGCACTGCCGAATCGACAAGGGATCTGCCAGTTCGCAGGCAAATCCCTTGTGCCCGTTACCAAGTGGTGCCAGGGCCCCGAAGGCCTTCTCTGCCGTTCGCGCCGTGCCCAGAATCTTTGCGCCGCGCAGAGACAGCACCCGGGCCGACTCAAGGCCCAACCCGGAATTACAGCCCGTGATCAGATACGTTTTCCCGGTGAGATCCAGACCGGAGGTAACGGTTTCCGCTGTTGAGGAATAACCAAAACCATTCTTGCCGGGGGGTAAAAAGAAACCTATGACTGACATGCAAAAGACCCTGTTTTGGAAGGCTCCGCCGTGGCGAGCGAATCATGCCGAGAATTACCGAAGAGGCTGTGGACCTGACCTGTGGTGAGTGGACCAAAAAAAGGGAATTCTTGTCATAGGATTAAAATAAACCATTGACATTCTGCTTCACCGTGCTTATCCTTGGGAGCATGAAATCTGTGGCAATTATTGGAACCGGGATCAGCGGGATGGCGGCTGCCTACTCGTTGCGCAGAAAAGCCCAACTGACTCTTTTTGAGAAGGAGCAGCGTTCGGGCGGGCATACCTGCACGATCGAAGTCGATGGCCCCGGCGCAGTACAGGTAGACATGGGCTTTATCGTCTTTAATGCCGAGACCTATCCGGGCCTCTGCGGCCTGTTCCAGGAGCTGGGCATTGAAACGCATGCCTGCGAAATGAGCTTCTCCATGCACAACCAGGAACAGGGCTGGATCTGGAGCGCAGCCAGGCTATTTGGTGCGCGCAATCTCCTGCGACCGGGTTACTGGCGAATGCTTGGCGAAGCTCTGCGCTTTTTCCGGGATGCGGAGAAAGATGTAAAACTACTGGATCCCGAGATTTCGCTGGGTCAGTATTTTGAACTGCGCGGCTATAGCGAATGGCTTCGGGATAATTTTGTCTATCCCATGGGAGCGGCAATCTGGTCGACTCCCGTGCAGGGCATTGCCGAGTTTCCGGCGCGGTCTTTCCTGCGCTTTTTTCAGAATCACGGGCTGTTGGGCGTGGATACACAGCACCAGTGGTATAGCGTGAAAGGGGGAAGTCGAACCTATCATGAAGCTATATTAAAGAAAATCGAGCAACCCGTGCGCTTGAGCGAACCGGTGCTGGCCATTGAGTCGCTACCGGCCCGCACAGGGGCCGGTGCGCGAGTCCGCATTAAAACTGCCAGATCTGAGCAGGATTTCGGCGCTGTGATAGTCGCTTCGCACGCCGACGAAGCGCTGACCCTCCTGGGCCCGAATGCCTCCCCCCTGCAACAAACATTGCTTTCTAAGTTCAGCTACACGACCAACAACGCCGTGCTGCACACCGACGCGTCGGTCATGCATCCGGATCGAAAATACTGGAGTGCCTGGAATTTCAAAAAAGATACTGCGACGGGTGCTGCCCGGAATTTCCGAACGGCCACAGTTTACTATATGAATGCCCTGCAGGCTTTGCCGGAGGGGCAGGACTATTTTGTTTCCATCAATGAATTCGATTCCGTGGCTCCGGAGAAGGTTGTGGCCCGCAAGACTTTCGAGCATCCGTTTTTTGATAAAACGGCCGTTGCCGCGCAGGCTCACCTGCCAGAATTGAACGAAAACGGCCCGATCTACTTCGCCGGAAGCTATTTCAAGAACGGATTTCATGAGGATGGATACCAGGCCGGAACGAACGCGGCAAAGGCGGTGGAACGTGCAATCCTGTCGGTATGAAGGTTTGGTATTTCATACGCGCAAGATTGAGCCCGTGCGACGCTTTAGCTACAGACTGGACCTTATGGCCATCGATCTGGATGAACTCCATTTGCTGGAGGGAGCAGGCATTCGCCTGAACCGTCCGGGTTTGTATAGCTTTTATGAATCAGACTATGCCTCATTTGCGCCCGTTCCGGGGCTTGACCTGAAGGCCCGTGTGCTACATTTCCTGACCGGCCAGGGTATTCAGGGTATTGTGGACGGGAGGCTGCGAATTGTGCTGGTGGCACAAATCCGGGCCCTGGGAGCCGCCTTCAACCCGGTTTGCTTTTTTTACATTTATATTGGGAGCACTCTTGTTGCGCTGATCGCTGAAGTTCACAACACATTTGGCGATAAAAGGTCTTATGTGATAAAACTGAACCCGCCTCTGAAGCCGGAGCCCGCCGGGCAGAGCGCGGTAGAAAGCGCCATGGTCCCCAAAATTTTGCATGTTTCGCCATTTCTGCCCGCAGAAGTGGACTTCCGTTTCCGGATCAGTTTGCCAGGAGATTATTTTCGCATTAGCATCAGTACGCTTTCCGGGGAGCGCCCACTATTGGTGGCCGGCTTCGCGGCGGCTCGTCGTCCGCTTTGGGTGCGCGGGATGCGGCATATTTTGAGAGCCCCGTTCCTTAGCTTTAAGACGATCCTGGCCATCCACCTGCAAGCTGCGGTCTTATGGATCCGGGGGGCTCGCTTTTATAGCAAAGACCTTGTGGACCGATTGCTCCATAACCGTACCGGCGACGCTCTGGAGCGCGGCTTCTGGGTCCACGCCAAAAGACAACAATAGAATAATAATTATTAAAGGTGACGGTATGTATAAAACGATTTTTCTGAAAATTCTGGGCCGCTGCAAACACGGTAGCCTGATCCTGAAGGAGGGATCAGCAGAGTTTCAGTTTGGCCGGGACGATTCAGGCTCCAGGAAAAGTAGAGCTGCGATCATTGTAGTTAATTCGCCGATATTCTACCGCAAGGTGGTTCTGGGGCAGGACAATGGAATGGGAGAAGCCTACTGGGAAGGCATGTGGGATTCACCGGATATGACCCCCGTTTTTGCGTTCTTTATTTTGAATCGCGATTGCCTCCCATCCTTTGCCGGCCTGAAAAAACTTACATGGTTCTTCCTTTCCTTCACTGGCCTCAACGATCGTTTCCAGAATTGGCTTCGACCCAACACGCGGAGCGGCAGCCGCAAAAATATTAAATCTCACTATGATGTGGGGAACGATTTTTATCGACTGTGGCTGGATGGTAGTATGACCTATTCTGCTGCGTTGTTTAGCAATCCGCGCGAAAAACTGGAGCGGGCGCAAATCAATAAATACGACGCTCTTTGCCGCAAGATTGACCTGAACGAGAACGATCATGTTCTGGAGATAGGGTCAGGCTGGGGTGGTTTTGCTTTATTTGCTGCCCGCAAATACGGCTGCCGCGTCACGAGTATAACCGTTTCGGAGGCACAACTTAAAGAGGCGCGGGCGCGGCTGGCGATGTCCGGACTCGCGGGAAAGGTTCAATTCCTGCTCATGGATTATCGAGATATAAAAGGACAGTACGACAAAATAGTTTCCATTGAAATGGTGGAAGCACTGGGGTATCGTTATCTGGATACTTTCTTCCGCACCTGCTCGCGGCTGCTCGCGCCGGGGGGAGCTATGGGTTTGCAAGCGATTACCATGCCAGACCATCTCTTTCATGATTACAGGAGAGGGACACCGGACTTCATCCGTCGGCACGTATTCCCCGGCGGGCTACTGGTTTCTTTGCAGGAGATGCTGAATTCCCTTGTGCGCACCTCCCAGTTGAATGTGCAACACCTGGAAAGCATGGCTGGCAGTTATGCGCTTACCCTGTCTCGCTGGAAAAAAAATCTAAGCGAGCGCTTCAGTGAAATCAGGGCGCGCGGCTACCAGGATGCGCTGGTGCGCAAATGGGAATGCTATCTGGCAATGTGCGAAGCTTCTTTTGCGGAACGGTACATCAATGTGGTGCAACTGGTCCTTGCCCGGCCAGGGAATCGGCTTTCCATTGTGCGCTGAGGTTTTTCTGCTCCGGGTCTGGCAAAGGCATTGCAATAAATGGAAAATACAGGGATATAGAATGAAAATTGATAGAATTATAGACAGGGGCATTCTGCCCGATCCTCTTTTGCGCGCAGTTGTGCGTGGCCGATGTCGGGACATGTTGAAAGAGTACAATCGTTTTTCTGCCGAAGAGCTTCAGGAGCAGTTCAACGCACTGATCGCAAATCTGGATAACTCACCCGTGGCGATTGAAACCAGAAAAGCCAATGAGCAGCACTATGAATTGCCACCGGATTTTTTTGAAATTGTTCTGGGACCCCACCTGAAATACTCCTCCTGCTACTGGGATGAAACCACAGCGGACCTGAAATCCGCGGAAGAACGTATGCTGGCCCTTACCTGCCAGCGGGCGGATCTGGGCAATGGCCAGGCGATTCTGGAACTGGGCTGCGGCTGGGGATCGCTTTCGCTTTTCATGGCCGCGCGCTTCCCTGGATCAACCATTACCGCCGTGTCCTATAGCGCCCCGCAGCGCGAGTTTATTCTGGCGCGTGCCCGCGCGAGGGGGATTGCAAATCTACGAGTCCTCACCATGGACATGAACAACCTTCAACTGGACCAGAAGTTTGACCGGATTGTTAGCGTGGAGATGTTCGAGCACCTGCGCAACTACAGGCTTTTCTTTCAAAAGCTGGCCGGAATGCTGACTGGCCAGGGTAAGCTTTTCATTCACATTTTTGCCCACCACAGCCGGCCTTTTCTGTATGACGATTCCCTTGAAGACAACTGGATGGCGCGCTATTTTTTTACCGGCGGAACGATGCCTTCTGCCAGCCTGTTTTTTTATCTTGCGGACGGCTTCCGTATTGCCGGGCACTGGCAGGTCCAGGGCACACACTATGAAAAAACTCTAAATGCCTGGCTTGCGTGCATGGATCGCAATAAGGCGCAGCTCATGCCTGTCCTGAAATCCGTTTATGGCGATCAGGCATTTGCCTGGTGGCATCGCTGGCGCCTCTTCTTTCTGAGCTGCGCTGAGTTTTTTGGCTACGCGGGCGGCAATGAATGGCTGGTGCAACACTACCTGTTTGTTAAGAAATGATTGAGGTTCATCAGTGGCCTTCCGCTGACACCTGGTGCCGCAGATCCTTCTTCCGGTGACGGTTTCAAATCCCATCACCGGCCCGGATTTTTCAGGGACCGGCATTGTAGTTGCGCCCGGGACGACGCAGGCTTTCGAGCCTCTCTTTGAGTCGGCTTTCCTGGCCGTGATCGGTGGGAAAATAGAATTGTGTACCGCGAAAATCGACTGGCAGATATTCCTGCTCCACATAAGCATCCTTGAAATCATGCGGATAAAGATAGGCGTCCTTTCGCGCCAGCGGTCCGCCGGAGAGTAAAAATTGCGGAACCTGGACCACGCGGCCGCGCACCGCCTCAAGGGCACGGTCGATGCCCAGATAACTGGCATTGCTCTTGGGACAACTCGAAAGAAAGGTGACCGTCTGGGCCAGGACAATCCGTCCTTCGGGCATGCCGATTTTCTCCAGAGCGTGCAAGGTGGCAACAGCCATACCGGTCGCTTGCGGCGCTGCATTGCCCACATCTTCGGCTGCAAGGATCACCAGCCTGCGGGCAATGAAGAGCGGGTCTTCTCCACCATCGATGAGCAGTGCCAGATAGAGCAAAGCGGCATCGGGATCCGAGCCGCGTATGGATTTGATCAAAGCGCTGATCGTATCGTAGTGACCTGAACCCCGGCGCTCAAAAGCGCGCACCGATGTTCCCAGGAGGAGCGCCAGATCCGGAAGTTCCAGTTCTTTACTTTCAGCCGCCGGAGCCGAAGCCACCAGCTCAAGGGCAACCAGAAGTTTACGGGCATCACCACCGGCATAGTGCAGAAGGCCCTGCTCGGCCTCCGGGCTCAGTTGCAGATCCGGAAATTCTGCCCGGGCACGCCGGAGAACCAGGACAAGCTCGGCGGTGGACAGAGCCTGCAAAGTGTAGAGGCGCAGCCGCGAAAGCAGTGCCGGCGATATAGCGATTCCCGGATTCTCCGTTGTGGCACCCATGAGCGTGCAGTCACCGCGTTCCACCAGCGGCAAAAGTGCATCCTGCTGCACGCGACTCAAGCGATGGAATTCATCAATAAAAATTACCGGTTTTCTGGACCCTGCCGTGGCGGCTCGAATTTCTTTGACACCACTGGACACAGCTGACAACTCCACAAAAGGGTGCTGGCTGTGTCGGGCGAGCAGGCGGGCCAGAGTCGTCTTACCGCACCCAGGCGGGCCGGATAGAACCAGCGAATGGAGTGGCAGGCTGAACAACCGGTCTATGAGTTCCACCTGACCGGCAAAGTGCGACCTTTCATGCGGCCGCAAACGCTCGGCCAAGGGCATTCTATGAAAGAGGTCCATCTATTTTTTGATGCTCGATGCCACCTGTCGTTTCAAACCTTCCAGAACGCGCACCAGATGCCCCTGCAGACTTGAGAGATTCGCTGGCTCCGCTGCTCCTTCCAGAAGAACCGTGCTCGATTTTTTCAGAATGGCCGTCAGCCTCTCACTGCCGCCATTACTGGCCAGAGCTGCACGGAGGCCGTCGCGCACGGATTTGTGAACCCCGAGCATTCCAAGGCGCAACGCCGGACCGATGGGCGAAAGCAACCACGGTTCAAGTGCTTTATTTATGGAAAACTGGACCATTTCTGATATTTCCGGCTCCAGTTCCGGGACAACATCACGGGCCATGATTTCCAGTTGCGAATCAATCAAATCATCAATACTGCGCAAGTCCTGATTATCGACAGCGATGTCGGCAAGGCTTCGGGTGCGCAGCACGTGCTGGGTTTGTTCCAGAATATTGAGCAGCACAAGGCCTGAAATCTCTTCAGCAATGATGGCGGCGTTGTCGTGGATAATGCCGGGCAGGAGTCCCTCTCCCGGCAGGAAACGATTGGCTTTCAGGCGCATGTAGAGCGCAAGGATGCGTCCCAGTCGCAACCAGGCCATGTGATGGGGAACAAGCAAGAGGAACAGATCATACCAGCGACGCACCGGAAACAGATACCAGCGGCGCAGAGCTCCGCCACGCAAAGAATAGATCCAGCGGGCCAGAAAATCCAGCGCAAAGAAGGCCACAAAAAATAGATCGTATCGATAGAATTCGTCAATGAATTCACCGTCTTCGCCAATGTGACGGAAATAGTTACGGCGGATCAGCGGCTCAATCTCCTTCTCGAAAAAATGCCACTCTGTCCCCAGACGCTCACCGGCAAAATTGGTCGGGGAGAAGAAGCGCGAGAAGCTCTGCTTTGCTGAATCGAGCTGATAGTGTTTGCGCATCAAGTTTTTGATTCGCTCAAAATTGCCTTCTTTGCGTGCCGTGGTAAAAGGACTCTGATTGATGAAGCCGTGCATGGTTCCGGCTAAAGCGGCCAGTTCCTGGACACTCTCTTCTGTCTGCCCTTCTGATAGCATCTGCTCCCGTAACTTCTGCGTGCGCCTGAGAAATTCTTCCGTGTAGCGATGGGGTTCAATCCCTTTGAGCGTGTCGTACTTGCGAGTAAGCTCGGGCCAGTGCTCCAGGTAAACATCCCGGAATGTGAGGTGTGTGTAGGGAATACCGGAAAGATAGGTCAGGTCAAAAAGAACCCAGCCCACGTTACCGGTCAGAACCAGACAGAAGGCCATTTCATAGATGAGTTTCAAGATGGAGCGCGGTCGTTCAGCCATATCCTACCGGGGCATAGAAAGCCCGGGAGTCAAGTAGCTAAACTAACGGATCCGCTGCAGCACCAACCGTGATGCATCGCCTTTGCGGTCTTCTTTTTCCAGACGGATTTGGTCGGGCCTCAGGAAAGTTACCCTGGATTTCTGACCCTGCTCCGGTCCTGTCGTGGCCTCAATGGTAATCTCCTGGCCCTCGGCACCCAGAACGCGGTAATTGCCCTCAAATTCCTTACTTTCTCCCAGCATACTGAGCTGGACTTTGACTTTGGTCGGCGTAAATTCCAGTTGCATGTCTTTGTACAGAGCCAGACCGACGCGCTCAAAAACATTCCAGCCCATCTCTGCTTTGGTGGCTTCTTCATCGATCTTCCATTTTCCCACAACGTCGGTTGCCCGAACCACCAGGTGCGGATCTCCCTGGGGTCTGGAGCAAAAGAGGCCATTCCCACAATGAGAGTATAAACGATTGGTTTCATTATAAAGCCTCCGGGCCGCTTTTTTCCAGAATGGCCAGGCCCTTGCTGGTGGCAACGTAACGCATATGGAGATCTGGAAAAAGCTTGAGCCAGGCCTTTACAATCTTTACTTCTCCTTTTCGGTGGTAGTCGTCCAGAAAGATGCGCGCCCCGGGGTTTAAACAGGAATAGAGCAGCACAAGAGCCGGATAACGAGCCAGAGGATCCACAACGGCCGGTGGTCCGTCTACAACCAGAAGATCAATGCCGGAGCTGAATAACCCGGGATGGATATCGTACCAGCGGCCTTTATACAGCCTTTTCTTCTCTAATACAGGAACCAGTGGCGCTTCGCGCAAATCAACCAGCTGATCCACTCCGTAGCTACTCAGCAAATCCAGCGTGGCCGCACGGGACTGCGAGCGGTGCTCCAGAGCCAGAATTTTGCCGGTGGGGTTCCGTGCCAGAGCCAGCGCCATACAGAGCGTCGTGAGTCCACTGCCAGCTTCCACTATGAACGATGGGCTGCGCTCTACAATGTCAGCAACCAGCAACATCAAGAAATCGGGCGCCGCAGCCCAGGAAGTGCTCTGGGGCAGAGGTTTTTTCCCGGAGAGCAGCAGGTGAACGGAAAGCAAAGCCTCCTGGTTTTGCTTGATTTGCTGCGACTCACTTCTTACAATTTTCTCCAAGCGAAACAGATAAACGAGGATCACGGTGAATGTAAATATACTTGAACCTGCCAGCAAATACCCGGTTCCGCCTTCAAAAAAAACTTCCATCTACTCTTCACAGAAGTAGACAAACGAGCCAAACAGGTAAGCCCCAAAATGCCCACCCCAGGAGGGTAGATCCCGACCGCCGTGCTCGAAACGAATGTAGCGTAGACCAGGGCCATAGCCACTGAACGTACCGGAAAGATGGATTGACCCGGCAGCAGGAATGGAAGTATCATTGACGTCACCGGTAGAAAAAGACGTGATCGGTGTCATGCTACCATTCAGCAGGGTAACCGTCATATGGCGCCACACCCCGGTCACATCGAAGCGGCGAAAAACACTTTCGCCGTAGCAGATGTTGGGAGCCGCATCGAGGTTTGCTGCCGCGTAGCCATCAGCCAGCAGGTCGATCAGTTGTTCTTTGCGATCCCAATCAAATGAAGTCTGAAAGCAGGTTTGATCACCCACACCAGTAGTTCCCGCAAGCCAGCCGCTGCCGCCATTTGCTGTCACCGTCCAGCTACTCAGATTCTGTTCCTCTGCACTGGCGTTACGCAGGAGATTGCCGTGCAAAGATCGTATCTGCGCCGCTGACAGTACGTAGTTGTACAGTCGGACGTCGTCAATCTTCCCTTTGAAGTAGTCGTTTTGCATGCGGCCAACGAAGAGACTCCCACCGGCACGCGTGTTCAGGGGAATTCCCTGACTTAAGGCAACAGTGCCCACGGACAATCCGTTGTAATAGAGGGTGGCCGCAGATCCACCATCGTAGGTGGCGCAGATGTGAGTCCAGGTATTCAGCGGCACCGGTCGGGCTATGGTAGCATTATTGTCCTGATTCCCAAATACCAGTCGCGTACCGGAATTATTGATGAAGCCCAGGGCACTCTGTCCATTTGTCTGATTCGCGTCACCGTAAGCCAGAGCAATAAGCCCGCCCCCGACCGGCAATTGAGAGAGGGAAACCCAGGCGCACAAAGTGCGCGGCTCAGCACCCAGAGGCAGTCGGGCATCGGACGAAGTGGAAAGGTATTCCGCACCGGAAAGCTGGTAGGCCCCGCTGGCATCCAGGGCTTTGCCCGATACGGCTGCCGCCCCAAAGTTACTCAGCGCCGTTGCCAGATAACCGGAGTCAGCGAGGCTCCCCCCGGTAAAGCGGTACTCATGCACCAGGGTATTGGGCGGGACGGGAGCCAGGGCAGTGGAATCGGAACCGGATGTTAATAGAAGAAAGGCGCCCGGGTTGAAAGCGGGAAAGGGAGCTACGCAGGCGGAAAGTCCCCAAAATGAAGCCCATACCCACCGTTTCATAGATACAATCTCGACATTTTCACCCCGCAAAGGCCACCACTTTACCTGTGACTTCCCTTCACCGCGGTCGATTGTCAATCCGGATGGCCAGCCTCTGACTTTTCAATATAAATCGGGCACCAAGCCAGCCCATCGGAAGGTAGGCTAAAGTCAGATCCAGAATACTGAACCACAGCGGTGAAGGCAAAAGGATTACATTCAGGATTCCGCCGCAAAGAAAAAAAATGGAAACGATGATCCCCGGAAGAATTTTATTCCCACTTCCGATGAATGCAGCCATTGATGCACCGAAGAGAGTTCCCAATGCGTGAGCCAAAAAAGGCATTACAAAGTGAATCGGAGTCATCTTTTCCATAGCAGCAGTCAGGCCTTCCATCGTTGCGAGGTCAGACCCTTCCGGGGGCGGAATTACAGATCCGCCAATCATAATAATGCCCATATTTACAGCACTTCCCAGAATAAAGCCAACAATTATCGCAAGGACATTTCTAACGACAGGATTCATCAGTATTCATCCCCGGACTACGGTCTCACACACGAGCCCACAGTGAAGACAGGCGCAAGTAATATCAAGCACATTAACCCATGCGGCTTTTTTTTGGCTGCCCCTTTTGAGCACCCGGTATTTCCTTGAAAATAGTGCGCCCGGTTAATTTAAGCCTTTCATGAAAGCATGGCTCTCCCGACCCGGCAGTCCCCTTTCCGTCGCCCTGATTCTCTTTGGACTCTGGGTTGTCTGGGGCTACCGGAACTCCGAACTCTACTACGACGAAGCTTACACCATCCATGAATACGTGAATCGGGGCTGGCTGCGCATCACAACAGAGTATGATGAGCCCAATAACCATGTTTTATTCAATATTTTAACTTATCTCTGGTTCAAGGTGGCCGGCATCACATCGGTGATTGAAAATACCAACGTCATGCGCATACTTCCCGGCACAATTACGGTCGTGACACTGCTCTCCCTCTACAAATTAACCGCCATTACGCTTGGAAGGAATGCCGCACGACTTTCTCTTATTCTCCTTACGGGCTGCATCCCCTACTACAGCTACGCGTTGAGAATGCGCGGCTACACTCTGGGCTGTGCGCTCTTCATCCTGTTTCTCCTGGTGCTGGCTTACCTGGAAAAGACGAAAGCAAGGAACCGACAGGACCACGGTGCATCGCTTCTGCTCATACTGCTCTGTGCATTGCAGGTGTACAATCTGCCCAGCTCGGCGGCTATTGTCCTTCCTGCGGGCCTTGCTGCCATTGCCCGATCCGCTGTGCAACGGCGCTGGATCTACATTCCCATTTTTGGTCTGGCGGCATTCCTATCTTTACTATTTTATTTTCCCATGATTTCTGACTTGAGCCGGGTCTACTTGCCCGGTGGGAGTTATGGCAGCACAGACTCCCGCAGCGAGTTCTGGTTTGACGTTCTGCCGGCTGTTCTGACGGACTTGCCGGGCGGGGCGCTATTGACAGCTTTCCTGTTTTTGCCGCTCCTTCGCGCCTTCCAGCACCCCGGGCGATGGCGGAGTGGAATCGTTTTGATTGCGGCAGCGGGGTGCTCTGGTTTTGCTGGAATCATCGGTCTGTCCGGACTTGCTGCTCCCGTTCGCAACTTCGTAATCATCATGCCTGGCCTGGCTTTTCTTGCGGCCGCCGGACTCCATACTGTGACAGCAGGCCGATTTCGTTCCAGGTCCGGGCAGACCCGCCTTCTGTGGATTGTGCTACTGGGTGTGCAGCTGCACCTTTTTGCTGGAGTCGTCCGGCCACTTTTTCAATGGTCAGAGAAAATGAGTGGATCGGAAGGTGTGGAAGCAGTGCTCCACCCTTTGCCTTATTACTTTGCCCTTGATTCGGGAAAACTCCTGAGGGAGTACTCTGGGCGCACAGATACGAATTTGCTTATCGTCCACGAAGGAGATGCCTACAACCTGGCAACAATGGCAATCGGACATGGTCTGCCTGTGAGCATGAAATTTAACGAGGACTTTGAACCGGCCCTGCAAAGAGACGGACATGTCTTCTTAGTTACACGCAGGCCGGCAGACCTCAGGGCACGACTTCTATCCTGTGGCTACTCGGCGGAACTGGTATCAAGTCCCGCGCTACACGGGATATTCAAGGTCCGGCCAATCGGCTCAACCTCGCCGCCGACTCCTGGGTGTATGCAAACCAATTGACCTGCTGGGTAGGATTCTTTAGCCTTCCGCATGCTCGGTCTTTTCTGCGCGCTCGAAGGTATCGATGGCTCCGGGAAGTCCACATTGCACCAGGGACTGCGTCTACAGTCCTGGGAGACCGTTCCTGTTGTTTTCACGCACGAACCCACAGACGGCCCCTTCGGTCAGCAAATCCGCCAGGCCTTAAATGAACACCACGACCAGCACTTCTGGCTTGAACTTTTCACTAAGGACAGAGAATGGAATATGCGGGAACAAATCGGGCCGGCATTGAAAGAGGGCCAGTTGATTATCCAGGATCGCTGTTTTTTTTCGACCGCCGCCTACCAGGGAGATGAAGATGGCATCTCGCCCCGGGCCATTGTGGAACAGTCGCGCAAACGCTTTATCGAACCAGAATTGCTTTTTTTCTTGCAAATCGATCCGGACCAGGCGATGCAACGAACCGGCCTGCGCCAGGGGCGGGATACCTTTGAAAGAAACAGTCAGTACCTCAAGAAAGTAAATGATCGTTATAAAACCATTTTACCGCAAAACACCGTCTGGCTTGATGCCACCCGCCCCGCAGAGGAGCTTATGATTCAGACGCAAAGCATCATTCTGCAGCGCTGGCAACAAAAAAGCAGGATCGGATTATGAAGATCTACACCCGTAGCGGAGACGATGGACGAACCAGACTGGCGAGTGGCGAAGCCGTGAATAAACATGACCTGCGCGTGGAGCTGTACGGTCTGGTCGATGAACTCAATTCTGCCATCGGTCTGGGTGTATCGGACCTTGAGGCCACCGGAGAATCCTTACAGATGGGCAAAGCCTTACAGATAGAACAGAGTCTCCTTTTTGAACTCGGCGCGGAATTGGCCGGTTATCGCAAAATCGAGGCGGCCATTCTGCCCGAAGATATCGAACGACTGGAAAAACAGATCGATCAGTGGTCGGAAAACCTGGCGGACCTGCGACAGTTCATTCTGCCTGGAGGCACACGGGCCGCCGCTGGCCTGCATCTGTCGCGGACCATCTGTCGTCGACTGGAAAGACAGCTAACCCGCAGCAAAAGCGAAGGTCTGGAAATTTCTGCTATCATTATCATTTATATCAACCGTTTGTCGGATTATCTTTTTGTAGCGGCACGCACAGCAAACAGACTGGGCGGACAGACGGATATACCCTGGCAATCCGCGCGCAAATCATGAATAGATCCGGACTCTTTTTTCTGTCAGGCTTGCTGTGGATCGGACTCTGCCACTGCACGGAAGTCCGGTTGCAGAGTGGCCCTATGGTGGGCGCTGTGGCCATGCGCTCTGCCTGGATCTGGGCCCGATCACAATCAAACCAACCGCTGACTCTGCGCTATTTTCCCGCTAAAGAAAGCAGTCCCGTCCGCGAAACTGTGGGCCTGCAGCGGACGGATGGTGTGGTCCATTTTGAACTGACCCACCTGGAGCCGGGAGAAAGTTACGAATATCGACTTTTGCAGAACGGGCAAGAGATCAGGCCCGAACATCAGCAACGATTCACAACCAAACCACTGTGGAAGTACAGACAGAATGATCCACCCGATTTCAGCTTTGCACTGGGGTCCTGTCACTATGTGAATGAAGAACCCTACGATCGCAAGGGAAGGCCCTTTGGGGCCGGTTATGAAATTTTCTCGAGCATTTCAAATGAAAAGCCCGATTTCTTTCTGTGGATGGGCGATAACGTCTACCTCAGAGAAGCCGATTGGGACAGTCGCCACGGCATCTATGCACGCTACGCCCACACTCGCGACCTGAGAGAAAGCCGCGCATTTTTTGCTGCCCTGCCCCAGTTTGCTATCTGGGACGACCATGACTTTGGACCGAACAATGCTTCGCGCTCCTTTACTCTTTCCAGACTGACAGAGGCTGCCTTCAAGGAGTACTGGCCGGATTTCAACTACCCTGGCCTGGGAATTTACCGCAGCTTCGCCTGGGGCGACGCCGAATTTTTTCTGCTGGATAACCGCACTTTTCGCACTCCAGGGAGCGTCCGCGGCGCTACCATTCTTGGTGAAGGGCAAAAGGCCTGGCTACGAGAGGCGCTTACGGAGAGTTCCGCTCGTTTCAAGTTCATAGTATTGGGAGGCCAACTGCTCAATTCGGAGGCCGTATTTGAAAACTACGCCACCCTGCCCGGGGAACGTACAGAAATTTTGCAAATGCTACAGGAACAACGAATCCGCGGTGTCATAGTACTGTCTGGAGATCGTCATCACTCGGAAATCAGTCGTCTGGAGCGGGACGACTACCCGCTGTATGAATTCACTGTTTCTCCGCTGACGGCGGGCACCTTCGCGGGAAGCCGCGAAAATAATCGTTATCGACTGCCGGGATCTCTCTTTCAAGATAGGGCCTTTGGTGTGATTGAATTGAAGGGACCGGCGGATAGACGGATCATTGAGTTTCGTTTAAAAGATAGCTCAGGAAAAACACAAAATTCATTGACAATAAAAGCAAAGGACATCGGCGGCTGACTGCCTCAAGTGAGTAGTGCCAAGGCAGAGAGGGCAAGGATCAATTGCAGCGTTATGCGGAACAGCCGCTCAGAAATGCGCCAGTGCAGCCAGTCGCCGGCACGCAGAGCCAGAGGAATCGTCGGCAATAAGAGCAAAAACTGCCGGGTCTCTGGACCGGCAAAACGGCCGTCAAAAACGTACCAGCCCAGCAGCAAGCCATTGAGCAAAAGCCAGACTGCCATTAGGGTTGCACGAAACACCTGTCGACCAAGGCCCTGGCTGCCCAGGGCCTGAACCAGAGCCGGCCCCCCTGAGGCATAAATTCCGTGAAATAAACCGGCAAGCAACATCCAGGCAGAGGAGACAAAACGGGCGGACTGCCGGGGCGCTCTGTCGGGCCGCAAAAGCAGGTACCACAATTCGTACAGAGCAAAAGATAAAATAAGCAAACCAAATCCCTGACGCAGCACCGGGCCTTCCAGCCGACTTTCCAGTAAAATACCGATCACCCCCCCCAGAGCCATGAAAGGTAGTATTTTTCCGAATAGAAGCGGCCGATCAATATGGCTGCGCTGGCGGTAGACAATCCACAAACACAGCGGCAAATTCAGGGCCACCAGCACCGGAAGAATAGCCCGCATGGGAAAAAAAAGAGCACCCAGAGTCAGGGCTATAACCACGCTGCCAAAGCCGGTCATGGCCTGTGCGGTATAGGCGAAGAAGACAAGGCCAGCAAGCAGAAGCAGATCAGCCACAGACCAGGGGAATCGGGGGAAGAATGGCGACGATCAGGAAAATTTTTCCGGATACGCTTCGTTGCCATGCTCGATGATATCTAACCCCTCAATTTCTTCCTCCCGTGAAACACGAAGCCCAACGGTATACTTCAAACCCAGCATCAAAAGGAGTCCCGCCCCCAGCGCCCAGACAAAAGCAATTGCGCTGCCCAGAGCCTGAACACCCAGCAAGGCCATTCCACCACCGTAAAAGAGGCCCGCAGTGCCGCTGCCAAATTCCGGACTGGCAAAAAGACCAACGGCCAGAGTGCCCCACAGACCGCAAACTCCGTGGACGGAGATGGCACCGACAGGATCATCAACGCGGATCAGATCAAAAAAAATTACGGAAAAAACCACCAGAACACCGGCAACAGCTCCAATGATGAGTGCTCCGGTTGTGTCCACGTCATAGCAGGGAGCGGTGATGGCCACAAGCCCGGCCAGCACTCCATTGAGTACCATAGTAATATCGGGTCTCTTAAACAGGAGCCAGGAGACAAACAGTGCGGCCATACCGCCAGTAGCCGATGCCAGAGCAGTCATCACCGCAACTATGGCAAAGGAACCTTTGCCCACAGAGGTTGTGGACCCCGGATTGAAACCAAACCAGCCGAACCAGAGCAAAAAAACACCAATCGTGGCCAGTGAAAGGTTATGTCCAAAAATAGGAGAAACTTTACCATCCTCTCTGTATTTTCCCAGGCGCGGCCCGAGCACCAGTGCTCCGGCCAGGGCCAGCCAGCCACCGATAGCATGTACAACTGTTGAACCGGCAAAATCAATGAAACCCAGGCGAACGAGTAAACCCTGGTTGGTGGAATCAAACAGAGAGTTCCAGCTAAGGCTGCCGAAAACGGGATAGATGAATCCACTGATGCAGACAGAAGCAATCAAGTATGCCGGGAAGCGCGTCCGTTCCGCCATGGCCCCTGAAGCGATGGTGGCCGCCGTACCACAGAACACGGCCTGGAACAGAAAAAATCCATAGTTCCAGCTATCCGGCTTACCCTGCACATCAATCAAAGCGGTAGCCACGGCAGGCATTCCCGGGCCCAGGCCGGCAATGAGGGACGGGCCATACATGAGAGAAAATCCAAGGAAGAAATATGCCAGCGTACCGAAGAGAAAATCGCTGATATTTTTCATTAATATGTTAACAACATTTTTAGTACGAGTGAATCCCGCTTCCACCAGAGCAAAGCCCGCCTGCATCAGGAAGACCAGAAATGCAGACAGGCACATCCAGAGGAGATCGGTTTCCTGGCGCAAAATACTCAGTCCATCCAGTGTTTCCATAGCTCAGGCAGCCCTTCGTAACTTTTGTAAAGCTTCTTTCAACCTTGCATGACCAGGATTATACCCATACGCTGTTTCCACAATTTTGAGTGCCCGTCGCGGCCGTTTTTCTTTGAGATATATGCGAGCCAGCATCAGTGCGGCTTCCGCAAGACCGTGATTGGCGGAAAGGGATTTCTTGAAATGAGCTTTGGCCTCATCAAAGCGACTGAGCTGATACAGGCAACTGCCCAACATATAAAGTACCCGGTCGCTTGACTCTCCACCGTACTGAATGTATTCTTTGAGTAATTCTACAGCCGGCTCAAATTCCTTATTCCTATAAAGAATCAAAGCCATAAAATACAGATTTTTCAAGTATGATGGTTCGCGAATATACGCTTCCCGGGCCAGGGCAAAGGCGGTCTGTCCGCTGGAGCGACGGGCTTTTTCATAGAGTACTTCAGCGGATTGAGATTCCGTACTTCTTTGCAACAATAGCAGACTCAGATCATCTTCAGGCTGAACTTCTCGGGTGTACCCGGCAAAGCGCGATAAAAATCCACTGCCCAGCTGAGTTGCAGACACAGCACCGCGTTCCAGCAGGAATTCACGCTCCATCTGGAATGCAGAGATAATGCGTTCCGGGGTAAACTGCTCATTCGCTCGATTGCGTTGCTCGGCAAAACCGTCAGTGAGGAGAACCAGAAAGTCGCCCGGCTCCAGCTTACCGAACTGCTCCTGGTAATCGCTGCGACGCACGTCCACCAGTCCACAGGGAAGACCGGTGGAATCCAGAGCACGACAGGCACCCGTATCCAGATTAAAATGCAACAATTTAGGATGGCCGGCGCTGACAAAAGAATAGGTGAAATCCTGGTAAAGTCTAACTATCTGCATGGTGAAGTAAACACCATCCGGTAGATTGGGCATGATTCGCCTATTGATTTCATAGATCAAGTCCGGAAGACTGGCCGCTACTTCCAGGCACTGTCCCAGGTGATGGTGAAGCGCCATGGTTACCAGGGCCGCACCCACGCCATGACCTGAAACGTCGGCGATGACTGCGGTGATATTCTTTCCGTGGCGGAAAACATTGAGGTAGTCCCCGCTCACCTCCACCATGGGAGCATAATGACAGAAGAAATGAATGCCGTTCCAGGGATCGAGTTTTTGCTGGATGATATGGCTTTGCACGGCCCGGCCCAACTTGAGATCGCTTTCGATCCTACGACGCGCCTCATTGAGGCCTTCCACAAGGCGCACTTCATGCAGGGCAAGGGCCATCTGCGCGGCCAGCGCTTCAAGAATCTCCACATCGTCTTCACGGTAGAAATAAGGGATTTCTTTTTCAATGGATACGGTTCCCAGAGCAGCTTCGCGAGCCACGATGGGACAGCAAATCACAGAACGGGTGAGTTCACCAAAATCAATGAATTCCGGCTTTTCCGAAAGGTCGGCGACAAAAATGGTTTTGCGGCTCTGGAATGCTGTTCCGGAAAATCCTTCACCGGCTTTCAATGGGCGAGCTGGCGGATCAGAAGCTTTGAGAAAACGCAGCGGGAGGAGGAGCGCGCTCTGCGGATCAAAAGAGCGAATGTGAATGTTGTCTGCTTCAAAAATTTCCTGGCAAAGTTCAATGACACGTTCAAAAAGCTCTGACTCAGTCGAAGCGATTGCCATTTCACGGCTGATGTACAGGAGAATGTCGATCTTATTGCGCGAAGTGAGTCCACCCACAACCATCCGCGCTCCCCGGTAACTGACAACTTTGCGCTTACCAAATTTGATGTCTATCATGCACACACCCAACGTGTGCAATGCAATATCCATACCATGCCCGGGCCGGGGTCCTGGCCAAAAAACCGGGTCCCGACGGAAGCATTCTGTTCAATACCCGGGCATTTTGCCAAAGAACGAGTCTTCTGTTATCGTGTCGCTTTTGCCGGGGACCTTTCGATCTTATGAAATGAATCGCCCTCCGGGGCTATTTTTTTTTCCTGGCAAAAAGAGGCTCAAAGCTACGGCATGACTACCAGAGAAATCATACCCCTGACAGAGGCCACGGTTCGCTTCTGTGGCGATTCCGGTGATGGCATGCAAATCACCGGCTCACAATTCACGAGCACTACCGGGCTTGCCGGTAACGATCTCATGACCTTTCCCGACTTCCCGGCGGAGATCCGGGCTCCAGCCGGAACGCTGGCCGGCGTCAGCGGGTTTCAAATTCATTTTTCCAGCCAGGAAATCTTCACGCCCGGAGACAGGGTGGACGTGCTCGTTGCCATGAACCCGGCGGCTTTGAAAGCAAACCTTGCTGACTTAAGGCCTGGTGGAGTAATCCTCTATAATGAGGACAGTTTTGATGAACGCAACTGGCAAAAAGTCGGCTATACCATCCATCCCATGGAAGATACAAACATTCAGAGCAACTACAAAATCATTCCCGTCCCCATCACGAAACTCACCCGCATGGCTTTAGCGGATTCCGGATTGACCCAGAACGTCATCGACCGCTGCAAAAATTTTTTCGCCCTGGGGCTGGCCTACTGGATGTACGATCGCGACCCGGCCGGAACCATCCAGTGGCTGGAAGCGAAATTCAAAAAAAAACCAGAGCTTGTCGAGGCCAACAAGAAAGCCCTGCAGGCCGGGATCCATTACGCTGAAACCACTGAACTCTTTCATGATCGCTGGCAGATCGCCCCGGCAAAGCTGGAAAAAGGCGTGTACCGTAATATCTCCGGCAATGGAGCCATTGCTCTGGCTATGGTGGCTGCCAGCGAAAAATCCGGTCTTCCTGCACTTCTGGCCAGTTATCCCATCACTCCGGCATCGGATATTTTGCATCAAGTATCGCAGTACAAAAACTTTAATATTAAGACCTTTCAGGCAGAAGATGAAATCGGCGCGATGGGCGCCGCTCTTGGCGCCGCGTACGGCGGTTGCCTCGGATTTACCACAACGTCCGGTCCAGGAATGGCTCTCAAAGTGGAGGCCATCAATCTTGCTGTGATGACAGAGCTTCCGGTAGTCATTTTTGACATTCAGCGTGCCGGACCGTCAACCGGGCTTCCCACCAAAACAGAACAGGCTGATCTTTTCCATGTCCTTTTTGGACGTCCCGGCGAAAGCCCATTACCAGTGCTTGCCCCTTCCCGCCCAGCAGATGCGTTCCAGACCGCCCTGGAGGCTGTTCAGATCGCCCTGACATTTATGACACCGGTCATCGTTCTCTCTGATGCCTACATAGCCAATGGTTCAGAACCCTGGAGGCTCCCCGCGATGGAAGATATTGCGACCATCGAATCGGGCCGCATTGCCCCGGGAGCGGAGCCCAACGGTTACAAAGTCTACGCGCGCAATCCAGAAACGCTGGCCAGACAATGGGCTGTTCCTGGCCTTGTCGGCTTTGAGCATCGCATCGGCGGCATTGAGAAACACGAATTGACCGGAAATGTGAACTACGATCCCATCAATCATGAAAGGATGGTACACACAAGAGCCGCCAAAGTGGCCGGCATTGCCCGGGTCATCCCGGAGCTGGAAGTCTATGGTGAGGAGAAGGGAAAGCTTCTGGTTCTCGGCTGGGGCTCAACCTTTGGTGCCATTCGCGCCGCAGTCAATCAGTTGCGGGCGAGCGGCCATTCTGTGAGTCATGCCCATCTGAGGCATTTGAATCCATTTCCCGCGAACCTGGGCCGGATTCTCGAGTCTTTTGAAACCGTACTGGTTCCGGAGCTCAATCTGGGGCAACTGGCCTTTGTGCTTCAGGGCAAGTTTTTAAAAAAGATCGATTCCCTTTCCAAGGTGCAGGGACGGCCGTTTCTGGTAACAGAGATTGAAACGGCGATTCGTGAAAGATTAAGCTGAGGTTCACTTCAGGTAATTCAAGCAAAGGAACGACCATGGCACAACTCACAAAAAAGGATTTTACCTCGGATCAGGAAGTTCGCTGGTGCCCCGGCTGCGGCGACTACGCCATTCTCTCCAGTGTGCAAAAAAGCATGCCGGAGCTAAGTATCCCTCGCGAGCAGATTGTCGTGGTTTCTGGCATTGGCTGCGCTGCCCGTTTTCCTTACTACATGAACACCTACGGTTTTCACACCATCCATGGCCGGGCTCCGGCCATAGCTACGGGAATCAAGATCAGCCGACCCGAGCTCACGGTTTTTGTGGCGACAGGAGACGGGGATGCGCTGAGCATAGGTGGCAATCACCTGGTGCACGCTCTGCGGCGCAACATTGACATTAACATCCTCCTCTTCAACAATGAAATCTATGGCCTTACCAAAGGGCAATATTCCCCCACCAGTCGCGCCGGACTGATCACCAAATCCACTCCCTTTGGCAATATTGACGCACCTCTGCATCCGCTTTCACTGGCCATGGGAGCGGAAGGCTCTTTTCTTGCCCGCACCCTGGACAAAGACGTAGCGCACATGGGGCGGATGGTTAACCGGGCCGTGGCCCACCGGGGGACGGCTCTGCTGGAAATTTTGCAGAACTGCGTGATCTTCAACGACGGCGCCTTTGCGGCGGTGACAGAAAAAGAAGAGCGCGCCCGCAATGTCCTCTACCTCGAGCACGGGGAGCCCCTCCTTTTTGGCAAAGAAAAAGAACTCGGTATCCGCATCAGGAATTTCCGGGCGGAAGTGGTGCGGGTAGCCGACGTAGGCCTTGACGAAATTCATGTCCATGATGAGACCTGCCCTGACGCAGGCTATGCTTTTCTCCTCAGTCGCATGCAGCACCCCGAATTCCCCCTGCCCGTTGGCGTCCTGCGTGCCGTAGCACGACCGGCGTATGAAGCGCAGATCGAAGCTCTGCACAGAAACCAGCGCGAAAGTCGCGGCAGTGGCAACCTGCAAGCCCTGCTGTACTCCGGCGACACCTGGACCATCGACTGAAGTGCACCCGGCCGGGGCTCCAGGCCTGGCAGAGGCAGAATAGTTATCAAGAGATAACTGGTCCATTATCATTTGTTGCGAGACAGAGTCCCGGCAGGAAAAAAACCGAAAAAAAATGGCCCCTTTCTCTTTTTTTGGTATACAATTCCGAAGATATTTCTTAGTTGATTCAACTTCTTAACTTCTGGCATTTGATGGAGGTGCTATAACATGGAAGATCCGCTCGGCGAACACTACATCATCGAGCTTTACGATTGTAACAGTGATGTACTGAATGACTATCGCAAGATAGAAGACACGCTCTTAGAATCTGCCCGCATTGCAGGAGCGACGATCATTGACCAGCGGTTCCACCAGTTCAACCCGCATGGCGTTTCAGGAGTTGTGGTGATTGCAGAATCCCATCTGAGCATCCACACCTGGCCAGAACACGGATATGCCGCCTTAGACCTGTTCACTTGCAGCCACGATATGAACATTGATCGTGCGCTGGATCTTCTGAAAACAACCTTTGAACCTGCGGACATGGAGGTCCGTCTCATCCGGCGCGGAGTCACCAACAAACACCTGCGGCGGCTACAGCAACCTCACCTCGAGCCTGTAGCGGTTTAATCGGAGGCCAGAAATGCAAACAACATTATCCAGAAACCAGATCCACCTGTGTCCAGGCATATCCCGTGTAGAGGAAATGCTGATCGCCGGTGAAGGAATCAGTGCCGGAACGGCTGTTCTGGCTTACAGCGGCATCTTGATCGACGGCCTGGAGGCCGGAGAAAGACCTCTGCGTCGCATCCTGCGCGTAGAAGAAAATCTCTATATGCTCCTGGAAGGTGATGCGATTTTCCCGGCACACAATTGCACCCCCAACCTGGGACTGTCCGGTCAGCAAACCTTTATTGCGCTGCGGGATATTGCTCCGGGTGAAGAACTGACTTTTGACTATGCAATGGCGGCCATGGGACTCAACTCCTGTCATTGCACCAGCGGGCATTGCCGCCGGCAGGTCGTCGCCAGGGATATCTTTGATCCGGTAATCTACAGCCGCTACCGCGAACATTTAAGTCCCTTTGTTACACGCAGTCTGAAAGCTTCCCTCCCGGATCAATACCTGATGCAGTTCGAAGCCACCGGTGCCTGGGGAATTGCCACCGCCCTTGACCTCTACGAGTGCAACCCCGAAACCATTCGCAGCTACGACAAAATCTATGAATTTACCGTTTTGCTCTGCGAGCAGATCAAAGTAAATCGCTACGGTGAACCATTGATCGTGCATTTTGGACAGGATGAAAGAGTGGCCGGCTATTCTATGGTCCAGCTGATCGAGACCTCACTGGTTTCCGGCCATTTCGCCAATCTGACCAACCACACGTATCTGGATATCTTTAGCTGCGCCTACTACGATCCGGCCACAGTAGCTGGCTTCTCCCGGGATTTCTTTGGGGCAAAGAGCTATAACATAAACACCGTTTTGCGTCGATGAGGTACAGGAGGGCTTCCCTTTTGCATCAGGGTTGAAAAGCGCTGGCGTAAAAAGGGGGGCTCTTCATCTTAGCAAAAAAACCTCCTTTTAGCCAGGAGGGTGTGTGAGTGTGAAGTATGGGCCATTATACCATATGGCGCGTAAATGCCATCGGAGAAGCCTTTCAGATCGGTCAGCCCGGCGTGCTCGTAGACAAAAAATCGGCTTTTGAAACGGCGCGCCTGTATTCCGACCGCTTGACTTCCAGCGACCCCGGTTCTTCGGATCGATTCATTGTACGCAATGAACGGGGCGAGGATCTACCGCGCGAATAATCCGGGCCAGGCAGCGGTCATTTTTCCTGGATGACCTCGCGGATAGAGTCCACAAGAACATCATAGACGCGCTCTAACTCCCCGGGGTTGATGATGTAGGGGGGTGTGAGGTATACCACGTTGCCCAGTGGCCGCAGACTGACGCCGCGGCCCAGGCTGGCCTGGATCATCCGCGGGGCAAAATCGCCGCTGTAAGCGTGCTGCTCTCGCAGTTCAACAGCTGCTACTGTTCCGCACTGTCTGGTTTCCACAATGTGATCGGCCAGGGCCTCTTCCACCCGGAGAAGACCTTCCCGGTGCCCCAGCTCCAGGTTTTTGAGCGTGGTATCCATTTTTTCCAGCAATTCCAGGCTGCGTAGAGCAATCGCACAGCCAACAGGATTGGCCGTCATGCTGTGACCGTGGAAGAATGTGTGCATGCGGTTATCGCTATAGAAAGCCTGGTAGATCTGTTCGGTTGCAAGGGTGGCCGCGAGGGGGAAAAAACCCCCGGTCAATGCTTTTGAGAGACAGAGCAGGTCCGGCCAGATGCCCGCCTTTTCGCAAGCAAACATACTGCCCGTGCGACCAAATCCAGTGAAGACCTCGTCCGCAATCAACAGAATGTCAAACTCCGTACACAGCTTGCGTAATTCTCGAAGAAAATAGGGCGCATGCATGACCATGCCGGCAGCGCCCTGGAGGATGGGTTCCAGGATAAGTGCGGCAGAACGTTCATGGCGGGCCGCAATGATTTCACCTGCCTGCGCCAGGGCGTTACGGTACAATTCCGGATGGCACTCAGGATTCTGCAGATCCTTATAAGAGATCTGCGGACAGGGAATGGTTGTCACCGGAAAAAGAAATGGTTCATACAATTTATGAAACTCAAGGCGCCCGCCTACAGACATCGTGCCTGCGGTGTCTCCGTGGTATCCTCCCGCAAGAGTAAGAATTTCTGTTTTGCCTTTGCGACCCTGATTGTGAAAATACTGAAAGGCCATCTTGAGGGCCACTTCCACCGCCGTGCTGCCGTTGTCAGAGAAGAATACCCGTGGGAGAGCCATGCCGGTCAGTCCTGCCAGCTTCCGGGATAGAAGCACGGCGGGCTCATGAGTGAAAGCGGCATACATAACATGCTCGAGTTTGCCCAGCTGCGAAGCTGCCGCCTCTACCAGCTCCGCACGGGCATGGCCGTGGATGTTTACCCACCATGAGCCGATGGCATCGATAATGGCCCGGCCGTCGTTTGTGTACAGATACACACCCTGAGCCCGCTCCACGATCAGTGGATCGCCGGCAAGCTTCATCTGGGTGAAGGGTTGCCAGGCATGCTCGTTGTGCCACTTCAGTATTTTCTCAGTTTCCATAGATGAAATCCTCGAGCAGACGTTGCGGGTCCAGACGCGAAAGGTCAGGGATTGATCCCCCGTCAAAAGCTACGGCCGGCACACCACTGAAATCGGTTACCGTGCGCATGTTGTCCGGGTTGAGCTCTCCGCAAAATACTACCGCCAGGACTCGCAGCCCCTCTCCTTTGAGCGTCCGTAGCGTAAGCAGGGAGTGATTGATCGTCCCGAGTCCAGACTGGGCGGAGAGTATCACCGGCAACTGACTCTCGCGCAAAAGGTCAAGCCAGGTGAACTGGCGATTGATGGGCACGAGAAGCCCGCCGGCCCCTTCGATGAGGAGACCTGGAGCACGCACGGCATCCATGAGCAGGGAAAACGAAATGACCTCACCTTCAAGTTCCGCAGCGCGATGCGGGCTGAGCGCGGCCTTAAAGGCAAAAAGCGTGGCCTTGAAGAAGTCAGCGGGAAGGCCCGATAGTTCGCGCACCGTGCGGCAATCATCGTCTCCATTTTCCGTGCCGGTTTGAATCGGCTTAAAGTAACAGAGCCCGGCCTTGCGAGCAAAGCGCTGCATGATGGCCGCTGCGGTAATCGTCTTGCCCACACCGGTGCCTGTGCCGCAAAGAAAAAAGGACATCAAAGCCGCAGAAAGGACGTGTAACCAAACATCAAATAGGTCTCCAGGCGATTGGACCAGCCGGCCAGGTAGCGGTCTTCCTGTCTTTCCGGCGGCGAATGATCCACCCGCCGCTTCAGAACCTTGCGCGCAGCAAAAACAAAATCGGTTAACGCCTGCGCTCCTCCCTCGCCGCGCATCTCCAGCAGGACCTGCTTGAGCCCCCAGCCATGGCCGCCATAGGATTCACTGTGATAGATCCCTTCGCCCTTAAAATTCACGTAGTCTGCCAGAGCGTAAATTCCGCCGGGAGCGGCGGATATCCGGCCAAACTGGCGCTGGATGTGGCTACTTTCCGCTGCGGTCGATGAGCCAAGCATCAGCGGCAGGGCCGCATCGAGTCGGCGCAGAATGAATCGCGTCTGTAGATCTACCGTCTGTCTTAAAAAGGTTCGTAGTTCCTGCATGCGCGGCGATTCAAAATCCTGGTAAAAGTGCATGCGGTCGACCCATGGATTCTGACTGTCCTGCCTGAGCCAGGCAGGAACGGCGGCACCGGACCTTTGCGCAAAGGCAATAAAGGAAGGGAATGTTTCCTTGAACCGACGGGCAACACCGGCGGGGTACCAGATAAAATGGGCAATCCCCAGAGAGGCGAATTCCTCACGTGCATTCCAGCCGGTCAGTCCGCGAACATCACGCCGGCTTTCATTGTGCCAGATCATTTCCCCTATACGCCGGGCCTCATCAGCGGAAATGCGACCCGAAAGCGGGGCCAGACCGGCTGCCTTACCCCGATTCCCGCTCTGACAGCCCGCGCTAAGAGCGATGGAACAAAGGATAGTAGCGGTGATAAAGTTCTTCTTCATATTGCTCCAGGGTAAGTCCGGTTGCTCTTTTCAGAGCCCCGGAAAAATTTTTTTCTTTCTCAAAAGATTTCAATACATGAATAAGTTTAGAAAAATCACCGCTGCGGCGCCCCAGGTAGTACACGGATAAGGCCGACTGTGCAAGCACATGAATACCGTGATCCGCAACCTGCCGGTCAAAGTCGGCTCGATGAAACAGGGAACCCAGGCTGCGCGGACGCCGGGCATCAAAAAGAGGCCCGTAATAGGACTCGAGAGTTTGCGGCTTCTCCGGATACAGGGCCGTCCAGGCAAGAACCACAGCCAGACCTTCCACAAAATAGGCGGCACCCGGATCGGTGCCTGGACGGGAAAGGATTGCCTGGCGAGCATACTCTGTCAAAAAAAAAGCGGAACTCCACGGCAAATCGGCCTGGCCCACAAGAGCTATGTAGGTCGTATCCCGCCGGTAGCTCCCCAGGCGCACGGCACGGTCTGCGTCTGCAGCAGAAAGCCGCAAAACTTCCTCCAGGTAGGTTTGCATCTCCAGCCGATTGACCGTGAATATGATCCGACAACGTCGGTCCAGCGCACGATCTTCCAGAATCGTATTCAATCGACGCATGGCAGAAAGAAAGGAAGCCCGGTCCTTGCCTACTGCCGGTTCATAAGCGGAAGAAAACAGG
Source organism: Spirochaetales bacterium (assembly GCA_015075425.1). Lineage (GTDB taxonomy): Bacteria > Spirochaetota > Leptospiria > Leptospirales > Leptonemataceae > H5-SPI1. Next base: position 89,466 of record JABTUL010000002.1, read on the forward strand.
AAGTCACAGCCATCCACTGGCAGACGATAAAAAGCGAAGGGGGCCGGTTCCGCAGAAAGTCGGCCCAGGACAAGCCACACAAGGAATAAAGCCGCCAGTCGCATTGGGCTTATTATCGGTCAAGAATGCTGCCAAGCCAGGCTCTGGCCGCTGAAGAAAGATCCGCAGTCCGGAGGCGCCTTTCCTCAATGCCGAGAACGAGATTGCAGCCCTGGCCTGGCCGACCCAGAATCAAAAGCTGCATGGACTGCGTTGTAGCAAGGTCTTGATAAAAAAAGCGACCCACCGTCTGAAAACCAGGCACCGTAATATCCGCCGCCCGCTCCAGATTGCGCAAAAAACCGGAATGCTCCTTATGCCGCAAAAGCCGATTCCAGGCATCGGCATGGAAATCTCCGCAACCAAGAGTAAAAACCGGTGGCACCGTGGGATCGGAAGCACTGGCAGAAAGCCTCCCCAGCCGCACCTGCGGCCCGGCAAGCCACCCCGATGGACTTTTTAAGTCATCATGAAAAAAAAAATCATCGCTCTTTTCAAAGCGCAGAAGCAGTTCCTTCTGGTGGTACAGGCGAATCTCCTGACCGGAAAATGTCCAGTAAAGGGCAACGGACGGCTCCTCCCGGAAGGCGACCCAGTAGAGTCGCTCCTGAAGGTGCATGAGCAGGAAGGAGCCGTAGATAAACAAAAGACTGATGGTCCCAGTGGCTACAGCACGGAAGACATAACGCGGAGCAAAAAAGAAAAGGAGCAGAAGCAGCGGCAGAATCAAAAGAGCCATAAGGAAGGGCAGAGTGCCCGCAGGAAAAAAAAGAAGGAGTAAAGCCGCGCCCGGCAGGGAAATGACAAGTAAAAAGCGGAGCCGGACCGCCGGCAAGTTTAGCAGGTAGGGCCAGATCCCGAAAATCAAAACTGTGTTGATAAAAAATGGAAAGAGAAGAAACAAAAAGCGGTAAGGAAGGCTCCAGTGGTCCATCCGCAGATACAGGCCGGAAAATACCAGAGTCAGCGCTATGATGGATAGAATCCATTGTTCCGCATTTTTTTTCTTGCTGGCTGCCATTTGTGAAAGAAGGTGCTGTAGTGATGGTTGAAATTGAAAAGCAGGGTCCGGTCCTGCGTGTCAACATCCTTCACACGCGAATCGACGGGGATGCCCTGCTCCTCGGCAGAATCCAGGAGGCCTGTCCGGATGGGGCGGATTTGCAGCAAATCGAATTCGACTTCAAGCATGTGGAATACATCAATTCCCTGGGCATCACGGATCTGGTAAACGTTCATCGAGCCTTCAATGAAGGGCACCGGGAAGTGACCTTAAGACTCATCAATGTCAACCGTAAGGTGAACGCTATCCTTGAACTGGTGGATTTAAGTAAGATCGCAGAAATCACGCTGGCATGAAATGAAAATCGGCATCCTTCTCCTTGGACTGGGACTGGCTTGCGCAAGTAGCCCCACAGTCCGCCCGGCCAGCCTGTACCGGCCCTGCCCTGTAGAAAACGACTTTGCTTTATTCCGCACCCATGATCTGGACGAGTCCGCCTGCACCCGGGGGCTGCTGGTCGCCCGGCAGGCCATCCATGAACTGGGAGGCCTGCTGGGTTCTCCATCAGGACCGGTTCGCATTTTCCTTTATGCCAGCCAGCAAGCTTACAATGAGCGGCGCCTCGTTCCCATTGAATCCCTGGCAGATTACAATATCAACACCAATGAGATCCACATAGCCATGAATGCCGATCTCATCTTCTGGAAACACGAACTCAGTCATGCCCTGCTGGAAATGCGCATGCCCGGCGCACCATTCTGGTTGCATGAAGGCCTGGCCTACTTTGCCCAGCACCAGAACTTTAGCCGCCAGGTCAACTGCCAAAAGACCACTGTTGCCAGCCTGCCTGGCCACCTTCAGTCTTACCTGCCAAGAATAGCCCGGCAAACTCATCTGCCCGCACGGGTGAACCTGAACTTGAAATCCTCGCGGGAAGATTTTCTCACCGGAACAGTGGATAGTATATTCTATGTATTTTACCTGTGGCACCGCCGGGCCTTGCAGGCAACCCTTGAAGAAGGAGTGCCGCGACGCCCGGCGGCGGAATTCTACCAGCCGGATGCCAGCTACAGACCCTGGCTTCAAAGCGCCTACCCGGCACAGTTACTTCCGGGCTGCTAAACCCGGATTATTCATGAAAGTGTATGGAGAAAGTACAGGTTCAAAGAAAAACCGCCCCGCATTCGAGGACGTCCGTATGCGGGGCCAGGGGTAAGGCCGCATGCTGCGACCCACTGGTTTCACGGATCATCCGGGGCTGTTGATGTATCCCTCGCGAATCGTCTGCCTTACGGAAGAATCTACCGAGCTCCTCTATCTTCTGGGGGAGGAAGAGCGCATAGTCGGCATCAGTGCTTACACCGTGCGACCTCCCCAGGCCCCGGAAGAGAAACCTGTGGTTTCCGCTTTTATTCATGGAAGCATCCGCAAAATCCTGGCACTGAAACCTGATCTGGTGATCGGATTTTCTGACATTCAGGCCGATCTTGCCAGGGACCTCATCCGGGCCGGTCTCGAGGTCTGGATCACCAACCAGCGCAGCCTGCAAGAAATCTTCCAGTCCATGTTTCGACTCGGTTGTCTGGTAGGTCAGAAAAAAAGAGCTCACCAGCTTATCTCAGAGTGGCAGGAAAAACTGGAGCGGATTCGCAGTGATTGCGGACCATCACGACCCCGCGTTTTTTTTCAGGAGTGGGACGAGCCCATCATCAGCGGCATTCGCTGGGTCAGCGAACTCATCGAAATTGCTGGGGGAGACGATATTTTTCCGGAAAGCAGAGATAAGGCCATGGCCCGCGACCGGATCCGGAGTAAGGAAGAAATCATCGAGCGTGATCCGGAAATCATCCTGGGTTCCTGGTGCGGCAAACCCATGGATAGGGAGTGGGTTCAAAGGACGCTCCAGTACACAACCGCTGTGCAGAAGGATCGCATTTTTGAAGTCGATCCATCCATCATTTTACAACCAGGCCCGGCACTGTTCCAGGATGGAGTCGATGAACTGACCCGGATTATCCAGGGACGGAGAACAAATTGAATCCGGTGCTCTCTGCCAGAATTCAGGCAGAAGAAAGATAGCATCAGGCCGATAGCGTTTATCCGTTTATCCGTTCAACTCGGACAGAAACTCCTCCGCAACCAAATCAAGGCCGGGGCATTACACTCAATCGCGCCCACACATGGGCCTTGCTGGCCAGACACCCCTTGGCCGCCCCATATTCTCGCGGCGCTTTTCCGGCACATCCGTGATGCCGGAAAAGTGGAAAAGTGGCCTCCACATCCACATCAGATCGGCGCCGCTACTCTCATCCCGGCTGCGGCTAACTTTCGGTTCGCCGTCGCCAGGCGAATCAATCCGCCCCTTGCGCCCGGCTACATGCTTCAGTGGTAATTGCTTGTGCAACGGATCGGACGTAACCTGGTGCGATTTAGCCCGTTAGGAAATTTGATCCGGGCATTTATATTGGAACCCGAAACTGTTGCTCTGCTTGCAGAAGCATGCGTGGGAAAGTCACATTTGAAACGATGCCCTGCACAGCTTAAAAGGGTTAAGTGTATGAAGATGGAGATGGAGATGGAGATGGTTTTAAAGAGATGCTGCGGACTTGATGTACACAAGAAGTCGATCAGTGCGTGTATCAGGGTATCAGGATTCTGGATGAGCATGGTGAATTGGCAAAGAAAACAAAAAGTTCGGAACCATGACAGCTGAACTATTGAGTATGGCTGACTGGCTGGCCAGCTATGGAGTGACGCATGTCGCCATGGAGTCAACGGGAGTATACTGGAAGCCGATCTGGAATATTCTGGAAGGGCAATTTGAATTGCTGCTGGTAAATCCGAGCGACATCAAGCGGGTTCCCGGACGAAAGACTGAAATCAGAGATTGCGAGTGGATCAGCGAACTTCTCCAGCATGGATTTCTGGTATAAAAGCCCCGGATTGCAAGCCCCTTAAAATTTTGCCCGCGAATGCCGCTCATCATTTCGTGATCTGCAAAACCGTAGCGGCCGGCAGTAGCCGGGCATAGACCTGACGGATATCAGACTTGACACGTTCGGCCACTTCCTTATCGGGTACGCCATCGCTGGGCTTGATGCCAGCCGCATCCTTAATAAGACAGGACGTGCAGAGCACTCCTGCCAGTCGAATCAAAGTTACAAGTTTCGTCTTTTCCGCTTTTGGTTACATTTTTGTATTTATCGCGGGCCAGTCGGCATCAGGGGCCTCCTTGCATTGACGTACTTTTTCCAGGCCGATGGCACAGCTGAGAATTATCAAATCCAGCACGGTTCGTGCCGATTCTTTCTCGCTCAGAGCGACGCCAGCAATAAACTTAGCCTCTACCTGCCTCAATCGCGGATGTTGTTGCATGCACATATACATTTGGTTCTCAAGATTTCTTAAACATATCTGCTCGTTTGTCGTAAATACGCAGCTAATACTTAAAATACATAAAGCGACTGAAAGAATGCTTATCCAATGCCTCTTCATAATGATATATTTACTCCTCTGGGTACAGAGAAAGGTTTCCAGTCCGATTTAAAAAAGATTTAAAATGCCGTTGAACCACATGATTGAAATAAAAAAACTGAAGCAAAAGCCATGGGTCCACGTTAAATATTTGCACGTAATGTGTTGTCTGATGCATAAATTTTTTGTGGCGGACCCTCCCCCCGGCGTCAGCGGAAGTTGTCGCCTATAAATATTTTTTAGAATCTTCTCTCAAGCTGCTTTCTCCTGTCGATCACTTTTTTCTTTCTCGGATTGAGAATCACTTCTTCTGGGCGATCCCACTTTCTGGTGCGGCCTGACCATCGTTGCGGATGCCGCTCCCGAGCTTTCGCGTATGTCTCCCGCCGCATCTTCAGGATGTTGATGTCTTCACCGAGGCGCCGTTGAAGCGGAGTGACGAAGCCGATCCCGGAGTAGATTCGCAAGGGCAATCGCTATTTGCGCCGAGCTCTGGCAGAATCCGCCTGGGCAGCCAGCAATGCAAAGAATACTTATTATTCTGCAATCTACAAACGCATCGCAATGCGACGCAGCGCAAAGCGGGCTATTGTTGCAACCGACCATTCTATTCTTGTCGCTATCTGGCACATGCTGAAAGGGCGCTATCCATACCATGAGCTGGAAGCGAATTATTTCACGCAGCTACAGCCAGGGATGCAGAAACGATACTACCTGAAGTAGCTTGAACAACTGGGTTACGCGGTGGAACTAAACAAAGCAGGTGTGGCTTAGTTTTCTATTTTCGTGGGAATTATGTTTTATGAACGCAAAACTTCCAGGTCCCAAATGCTAAACATGTAATTGCATTCAGAATATTTTTCCTGATCGATGCCAGTAATCTTTAGCAAGTGCCGAGTCTTGCTTTGCTGGCCGCGCGGTCCTATCTCACAGATCGCTTGAATCGCACGCCCTTCCGGCGTCAATCGCATTACGCGGAAATTACAATTCTGTAATTCTATGCGCCCTATTGCCCATCTTGTCTCAATAAGCCTGTGCGCAGTTCGCTCGCAGCGCATCGATTCATTCGCTCGCCTTTCTATAAAAGGACAGGCCTTGCAATGACCGGCGAGCCCCGCTTCATCGCCTTGATTGAAGGCTTCATAGAAATCGGTCAGCTGAGCACGCAATATTTTGAAATCCGGCTCATAATGATCTGGCCTGGGTGGGTTACAGGCGCAAAAAAAGAAGCCATAATGAGCGATCATGCATGTCGCAAGTCTCAACGCAAGTAGTCCTTCTTTATTTCCATAAAAAATTCTGAGCTGGGGTTTAAAGCTTTTCCGGCCCGATTTTGGGCCTTTGCCGTCAGGGGTTTTCCCGTTTCTTTCTCGATAAAACAAGAAGCCCGCTTGCGCGGGCCTTCTTTTAACGTGCGGGGAGTTTGAGGACCTGACCCACTTTGAGATTGTTAGAAGTCAGATTGTTCAGGGTTTTGATCTCTGTCCAGCGCGCTGCACTGCCCAGTTGCTGAGTGGCAATTTTCCCCAAGGTATCACCAGGCTTGACGGTGTACTCACCGGCCGATGCTACGGGTTTGGCAGTTTCCGTTTTACCCCCCGGCTCAACGCCCAGCGGTGCTTTTTCTGCCTTTGCTTTTTCTGCTACCTTGTCCGGAGCTTTTTCAGCGGGCTTATCTGCGGCAGCTTTGTCGGCTGCGGCTTTTTCAGCGGCCGCTTTGTCTGCAGCTGCTTTATCCGGAACTACACTTTCCAGCTGAGCTGATTCTTCAGGTTTGCCGGCTCCATTGGAGAAAAAGGCATAGTAGATCAGGCCCAGGAGGACCAGGATAACAATACCCAGGGCCAGCAATCGGAAGGTAGATCCTTCCTTCTCTTCCTGAGAAGAGTAAGAGGGCTGGCTGTAGGTCGATTCATAAGATTCCGACAGGTTGTCCACTGTGTAGTCCTCAACCGACTCAAAGCTGTCCTGCGTGGACGCTTTACGGGAAGGAGCTTTTGACACTTTTTTCTTGGCTGCTCTGGCGGGCGCCTTCTTTACCGGCGCTTTTTTACGTGCGGAAGTCGTTTTTTTCTTGGCCATACGACACGTTTTTTACTACCGGGCTCTGCGGCAATCTGAAAAATTAGGTGAAATTTATTTCTCAGGCAAAAGAAACCGGCCTTCAGGGCTTCCGGGGGCTGCTGTGGCTGCTGTACGCCACCGCCGGGGCTTTCTGGCTCCTTCTGGGTCATTACACCAGTCTGCGCTATACGGCTGTTTTGCTTTTTCTGGCCCTGATCACTGGCCTGCTCTCCTGGTTCCTTCCCCGGCGCTACCTCCTGCCCGGTCTGCTGCTTTTTTGCGCACCGCGGCTTGCCAGCATCGTCGCCGGGCATGGACACAATACCCTCTGGCCCTTTTTGCTCATCCTGGCCCTGATCCTCTGGATCAGGGAGCCCCCGCAGCGCCCTGGCCTCCGCGACTTGCTGCTCCTGACTCTCTTTGTGGCTCTTCTGGTCACCCTTTACCGCTGGCAGGTTGAAGCGGCTCCCGGAGTAAGTTCTGCCTATGCCTCTTTTTTGTCCCTGGATTTTGCTCTCCACTGCGGCAGCGCACTGCTCTTTGGCAGTGTTGCGCGGCTGAAATCCCGTGATTGGGCGGATCTGGCCACAGGACTGGCCCTGGGAGGAGCGATGAGCGCGGCTGTTGCTCTGACCCAGCTTTTGCTCTGGAAAGGAGGCGCAGAATCTTTTGCCCTGGAAAGGCTTTTTGCTGTTACGGCGCGCAGCCTGGAAGCAGGCCGACTTCCCGGACTTGCCAGCAATGCCAGCGCCAGCGCCATCGTGTTACCCATAGGTGCTCTGTGCTTCCTCTGGACCCGAAGAGCGTCTGGAAAATCTTACTGGCCATTCTTATTCTTTCTACCCGTCTTCTACTTTCAGGGAAAAACTCTGCTGCTCACGCTTTGTGGCATCGCCCTTGCTCTGCCACTCCTTCTGCCCGGGCGCCGCAAATGGCTTTTCCTGGCTATCGGCCCTCTCCTGCTTGTGGCTCTTTTATTTTTCTTTTACTTTATCCTACCATCCAGGTGGGAGGACCGCTGGCTGAGTAGCGCCGGCAGTCGCGCACTGCAGTGGCAGGCCGTCTGGCATCTCTTTAACGAAAGTCCACTGGCCGGTCATGGACTCAATAGCTTCATGGTTGTGGTGCGAAGGGTTGAAACCCATTTTCCCGGTCTGGAGGTGGACAATCCGCCAGGACTTGTGGCCGGTGCCATGGTCGATGGAGGAGTGATGGGACTCACCCTTGTTCTGGCAATCGTCTGGCTTTATCTGCGGCGGCTGCCCGCTGTCTTACGCCAGGAGAATGGGGCGCAAAAGCTCATCGCTCTTATTCCGATCATGATTGCCCCTACATTTCTCACCGGACAGCAATTGGTCCTTGCAGAAGTGGCCGGGCTTGTTCTCATTCCCCTGGCTCTTTTACTGCAGCCGGGGCCGGGGAGAGCCATGAAAATTGACGAAAGACTGTTCGGCAAAGTGAGCGATGCGCGCGGAAAGCAATTGTAGAGCCCGCTGCCGTGCGGTGTGCTCAGTTTCTATATATCCTTCCAGTTCTGAATATTCCACGCTCGCTGCCAGAAGCTCCTGCCCAATTTCCGACTGTCCACTATCATCCACGCGACGCAAATGCATGCGCGCCGCCAGAATCAATTCATAGCGCACGGGATTGCGGTAATCGTCGAGCATCCGCCCTTCGCGGCGGTACACTTCAAGAGTTCCGGAGAGAATCAAGCGTGCCTGATTGCGCTCCCCGGCGATGAGGAAATTTCCTCTCCGATGCAGTTCACGTCGCACCCACTCGGTCAATTCAAGGTTGGCATCCGCCTGAAACGTCTCATTTCTGATATTTTGAATAAAAAGCTGACGCTCTCCCGCCGGATAGGGTTTTAAATCGATAGCGCGCAGAAAAGCGCACCGGGAAAGCCATGGCAAAAGAACCAGAATCCAGAAAAAAATTCCCGGCTTCACGGTTTGTCCGGCGGACCGGCCGGATCTTTCTTTTCCCCGGCTTTCTTCTGGGCCTCATAATGAGCATCGATCTCACCAAGTTGCCTGCTTATTTCCCGGATATGCCGCTCTGCGGTGAGGTCGGTGAAATCCCCCAGGGGGTGAAGCAAAAGATCATAACTTTCTGCTTCGATACGCAATCCGGCCTTGCGTAATTCCAGAGTGGTTTTCTTGCCGCGGGCAATATCCACCTCGATTTTTAGAATCTGCGTTGCTTTCTCCCGAAGCGGATTTAAATCGTACGCTTTTACCGTTGCTTCATCATTGAAGCGATCAATCTGAATCGCCTTCACCATGTTGTCCATCTGATTGCCCAGATTGAAGGGTATGGGACCGCGAGACGTTTGCCACAAATCGTCGTAGCCACCATCCTCCTTTTTCTCTCTTTCATGACTCAGAACGTAATCTCTGTCCGGCTTTCCTGATTCGCGAAGATGGATGCGAATGCTGGCCGTGTAAGATTCCGACGGATAGTGCAACATGCGCCTTTCGCGCAACTGGAGAGGATCAAATCTGAGCTTGTCCAGCATAAAGGCCGGCAGCAAAAGATAGCGGCCACTTTCTGCCTGATTTTCCATCAGCAGATTGCCTGAAGGCATTTTGGGTCCAAAAGTCAAACGCAGGGTCTGCTGGCCTTCGCTCAGTTCCAGTTCACCCTCCGCCGCTTGCGGCAGAAACGCTTCCAGCTCCCGACGGTCTTTTGCGCTGTACTCCCCTTTTACAGTGGGCTTGTTCCATTCGCGAAACACCATGCGGGCCGTATGATTGGCCCGCCGTTTGACGGGAAAACGGTCCGGGCTTTCCACAAAAAACTCTTCTTCCACGAGTCCTTCACGGCGTAAAACGATCGCCGGAGTACTATCTGCCTTGCGCGGACCGGCGTAATAGGTGATCTGCGAAAAATTTTTCCGCCAGAGGGAATCGTCCTCTTCTTCCGTACCCGGCTGCAGTAGCACCAGAGCAATCAAAAGACCCAGTGCCAGAAGGAAGATCCAGAGGCTGCGCGACTTCATCAGCCTTCTCCAACAAACTTGCGCCTTTTGCGAAAGTACCACATCCCCGCTGCCATGGAGAGCCCGAGGAGTACGGGGAACACCACCATCCCGAGCACAATGTTGCGCAGTTTCAATTCATCGGTTACCTGGATATTGCGGCTGACACGCTCCTTCTCCACAAGAGCAGCAGCCAGCGGATTTTCAGTCAGCCAGAACAATGCATCGGCTGCCAGAATGATATTGCGATGATCAATGGGGAAGCGCAGTCCGGCATCCGTAAGCCAGTCCACACTGCTAAAAACGACGATCTTTGCATCTTTTGGCGCTCGTTTCTCTGTTTCTTTTTCTTCCTTTTGCGCAGCTTCCTGCTTTTTGGTCTCGTTGCCGGCGGCAAAAGCAATGACCTGATCAAAACGACCGGTATCTTCGCCGGCATCCTTCACACCGTTGCGATTCTTATCCAGAAACGTATTGTAAACGCTACCAATCACGACCTGCGGCTCAAGATCCGCAAGGATGGCCGGCTCATCGCGCACTTTTTCTTCACGCTGCACTTCTTCAAAATAGCCCGCCCGGGGAAACACCACGGGAGCCCGGCCGGCAATATTCAGGTTTTCTGTAATACGATGTTGCTGCAAAGAATCCGTAATCACACTTCCCGGAAAAGACCTTACCAGCGTCAGGAATCCTGTTTTGTATTCATAGGTTTTAGCCGGCCGACGATCCAGAAGCCAGCCAAAGTGCTCCTCTGAATCCGGCTCGATAGCGATGAAAAGACGGCCACCTTTCTTGATGTAGTCAATCAAAGCTTCACGGGCTTCCTTGCCAAACTCACGATGCGGGCCGGCTATGACCGTGGCCGCGCAGTCCTCTTTGATGGGCCCGGGCCACCCGGCGCTGTGGTCCAGCTTTTCCAGGCGAAAGTTATAGAAACGTAACTCTTCTTTGAATGTTTCCAGGCTCACGTCACGTCTCTTCTGATCCGTCCAGTCGTAGCGTTCCCCGTTGGAAGAGGTGAAGCAGATTTTCTTTTCCGGAGTGGACACCTGAATCATGGCCCGGGTGATTTCACGCTCCAGTTTTTTCATGTCCTGCTCAGAATAGGCGTAGACCCGGCGCTCGACAAAGGGTTTGTCATCGGAAGAAACGATTTCTGCTGTTTTCTTCACCCGCAGAATGATGGTTCCGTTGGTGACAGATCCAAAGTCTTCGCCTTCAGCGCTACCAAAATCGGCATTCTTAAATTGTAGGGAAATTTTACCGTTAATCACAGGCAGTTGCTGCAACATAATGCGCACATCTTCTGCAATGCGCCAGAGCTCCGGCATGGCCCGATTGTCGGTCTTTTTTACAACAGCCTGAAGCACGGGCAAAAAGGCCGTCACTTCTACCTTCTGATCAACAGAGCGAATAATGGTCCGGGCCTGATCGGAAAAACTGTAATAGGCCGGACTGAAATCGTATGTGGGATTCCAGCGCGTGGTGCCATAGGCAGCAAGGGCAAAAAGCGGAATGGCCGTGAGGATGGATAGCACAGCCATCTGCATCCGCTTTTCCTGACCGCTCTGCAAAGAACGGGACTTGTAGGCCACCGAGGCGTAAGCCAGCCCGATCAGCAGCCGATAAATCCAGAACCCCAGCAAAGACAGCAGGAATAGAACAAGCAGGATGGTTTGCAATCGCTCGGCCAGAGAACGGCCGGACACGGATTCTTCCGACGGAGCAACAAGCCAGCGCACAAAATACAAAACCAGAGTTAGAAGAGCAAGCCCCCAGCTCATGAGGTGCCCGCGCGGCAGACGCGACAATTGATCCAGAAGCAGAGCCGGTTCCAGAAACAGGAGCAGCACGGCCAGAATGAGGACGGTCAGACCCACCCAGGAGTCTGTGTAATTCCAGGCAACCAGAACGGCCACGAGGGCGGGACCCATGATCCAGACGCCCAGTTCTTTTACGAGCTCTCTAAAACGGTTCATGATCTCCTCCAGTGTCGCGAATCGAGTATGCGAGACGTTAGAAACAAAAAGAAGATACAAAGACCGGCAAAGAAAACACTGCTTTTGAGCGGCAGAAGTCCGCGCGTGAAAGGTGTGAACTGATTGAGCCCGTGAAAGTAACTGACCATTTCACGCGCCGGGGGCGGCAAAAGCCCGCCCATAAAGCCGCCAATGTCTATGGCAATTAAAATGATGGAACCGACAAGCAAAGCCAGCAGATAGTTGTCTGTAAGACTGGAGGCAAACATACCTATGGCTACAGAGTAAGCAGCCACAAGGACAAGACCCAGACAGCCGGCAAAAGCAATATACCAGGGGGCCTCCGCAATTCCCACAACATAGACGATCGTCATGAGAAACAAAGTCACGGCCAGCATGGAAACATAAGCCAAAAATTTTCCGAGCACGATTTCCACATTGGATACTGGCAGGGTAAACAAAAGTTCCATGGTGCCCTGCTTCTTTTCCGCTACAAAACTGCTCATGGTCAAAAAAAGACCGGACATCAGAGCAATAACGTAAAAGAAATGAAATATGATTCGCGTCACCTCCTCATAGGTGGCACCGGGGCTTCCGGCCAGCAGCGCGCTCAAAAGACCGCATAAGAATGCAATGAGACCCAGCGTCAATGGCGGCAGACTCGATCCAAAAAAGGATAGAATTTCTTTCTGAGCCATGTAAATCGAGCGACCCAATCCAGCGCGGATCATTTCCCCACCTCCAGCACGGGCTTTTCTGTCAGAGCAATGAACTTTGCTTCCAGATCTTCCATATCTCCGGAAAGCTCCCCGGCAAACTGTCCGTCATGAATCACCACCACCCGGTCGCAGGTGCGACTCACCTCTGTAAGAATGTGGCTCGAGATAAGGACTGTATGTTTGCCAGCCAGACTGCGAATCAGTTGACGAACTTCAATAATCTGCCGCGGATCCAGCCCGGAAATCGGCTCATCAAAAATGAGGAGCGGCGGCGAACCGATCAGGGCCTGAGCAATGCCCACGCGCTTGCGGTATCCAAGCGATAGATGCCGGATGCGCGAGGCCCTTGCTTTCTCAAGCTGGGTAATTTCTGTCACTCGCAAAAACTCCGCTTCAAAATCATGCTCAGGAAGACCGCGCATGCGGGCAATGAAGCGCAAATAGTCTTCCACGGTGAGTTCCGGATACAGGGGCGGCACTTCCGGTAAATAGCCGATCTTCTCCTTGATTTCCACGGGACTGCCAAAGACATCCTGCCCGTCAATGGTCACTTCCCCCTCTGAGGGCAGCATATAGCCGGTGAGGATGCGGATGCAGGTGGTTTTACCGGCACCATTCAGACCCAGCAGGGCGACCACCTCTCCCTGGTTCAAGGAGAGACTGAAACCCTTCAAGGCATGAAAGCTTCCATAATATTTGTGTAAGTTGGTTGCTTTTAACATAATTCGACCTGAACAAGATCTGAGCTGCGGGCCTGCGTGGTCAAGGAAAAACAAAAGCCCCGGCATGCAGCCTCCGCGAACCCGCGCCCGGAAGGGGCAGGCCCACGGAAGCTAAAAACAGTGCTCCCGCACGCAGCGGAGGCCTTCAGGCTGCGCTGGCAGCTTCCTTTTTCTTTTTGGCCATGAAGAATATCACAGCACCCACCAGCAGGAAGAGCAAGAGCACCAGATACCAGTAGCGAAGAAACACATAGGTTATGCTCATCACAATAAAACCAATGACGGCAAAGATCACACGCAAAGCTCCCGCACCAAAGTTGCCAATGATCGGGATCTGCTCGATCAAAGTGAGAAGCGGCCCCACGATCATGGACATGCCTCCACTGATCATCAACACAGCGACCGCGAACAAAATAAGAGTTGTTGTCGCGTCACTCGTTTTGATGGCTTCCATGGTTTCTTGATAGCCACCCGGACCGAGCGCCAGATACAGATTGTCTTTTTTAGACTTATAGGCAGAATAGCTGTTGCCGCTGAGCGCTCCGATCACAGTATAATCTGCGGCCGGATCGTAGGCCGTACCGGAATAAGAAATGCGCATACAACCGATTCGCGGTGAGCTGCTATCGCAGCTGGCATCCGGATAGTAGTAGGATCCTGAGGCGTGAATGGGAATCAAAAAATCTGCCTGTTGCGGACGCGGAGAAGGCATGCCATAGTACTCCACGCTGGCGGCAACCCTGTAGGGTTGATCGGCCATGACGGCAAAAGAATCCACCTTGCCTTCGTAGCTTTTAATAGACATGGGCGGATTGTATTTGCCGCGACAGCCTTCCTTGTTACCAACATTTTCCTGCGGGCTGGAAGTCCATTCTGTCACGCATTCATATTCGGGCTTTTTATTCTTATCCGAGTCGCTGGTCGATTTCTTGCGCTGTTTGTAGGCATACATTTGGGGACTACGTTCCAGGCTTAAATAATGGCCGGGCCGTAAAAACCCGGGATCTCCCAGCACCGGAGCCTGGATTTTACCGGTTGTATAGACGGCCTTATCACCTGCAGAACCGGCGGCTGTATGAACTACAGCTCCGGTCAGCGCTTCTGACACACGCTCGCGGCAACTGGAATAGCCCAGAACCACAAAAGAGAGGGGAATCAAAAGAAAACCGATCAGCACGCCCACAAAAGACTGCTTCATTTGTTCAAAGAATGACATAGTTCACTTCCTTTGCAAGAATGGGACAGAAAATCGCTGCCTGTCCGGACGGGTCAAGCGCCTTTCATAGAATGGCTTTTTCTGAAAGAGTTTCTATGAAAGGCTTTCTATGAAAGCAATTCCGGTACGGGCAGGGCTTCAAGCTCAGCGGCCATGCTCTGCCGCATATGCTCGGGTTCGAGAATCTCGATCTGTGGACCCATGCTGCGCAGCAAAGAACGCAGCCAGAAACCACTCTGCGTGGCAATGAGCGCCTCACAATTTCCATCCTCGAGCTCTTTTACCTGCACAGGTTTTAGATAGCGATCCACAGTCTTCTTCAGGCCGGGCGCATAACGCACACGGACCTGAAAACCGCTGCCCCGCTGGAAGATGGGGGAAGAGCGCAGAATGACGGAGAGGTTGTCCGGCGGCGGATTTTCCTGCGCCTGATGCAAAATCACCGGCTCATCCATTCGATCCAGATGAAAGTAGCGGGCTTCGCCACGTAAATAGCAATGGCCGGAAACGTAAGATTGACCTTCTGCGTGAAACAAAAGCCAGGGATCGATACGCCGAACCTCCGGCGTCTTACTGGACAAAGAACGATACAAAAATTGCAATTGTAGCTTTTCCGCAAGAGCTTCAGAAATAAGTTCACGCTTTTTCTGGCCAGGACCGGAAGCATTTTCCACCAGGGATCCGCCACTGAGTTTGCCCAGCACAGAAAGCAGATTGGGTTGCGACTCCTGTCCCGATTGTCTATTGCCGGTCAGTTGCTCTATAAGATATTGTAAAAAAAGAATTTCTCTTTCTTCCAGAGCGAAGGGCTCCTCCAGTCCCTGGGGAGATTCCAGAAAAACACGATCGCCCTCCTGCCAGATGGAAATGAAATCTCCCGGGCCAAAAGGAAAGGAACCCCACATCATGAGTTCCTGAATCATCGCACTTACTTCCGCATCAGTGCTGAAACCGGCCAGTTCGCGCAATTCTGAAACAGGCATGCCTTCGGCGCCATGCGCGTAAAGTTGCGGGATCAGTTTTAAGTAGGTTTCTATCCTGGGTATGGCTGCGCCCTTCATGCGACACCACGGTAGAGCGACTGCATCCGGGCTATCAGCTCTTTGTAGGCTTCGCGAGAATCTTGATCGAGGCCGCTGACGGCCTCTGGATTGCGCAACATCCAGCGAAAGAAGGCCGGCCGGTTAGGCGTTTCCAGTTCAAATAGTCCGTTACTCTCCTTTAAGGGGTAGTCATCCAGAAAATCGTAAAGGGTATCTTCCGCACTGCTCTGAATCCGGAAGCGAATCCGTACAGGTTCATGAATTTCCAGAGAAAGTGGATGCAAATCGACTCTTAAAGGCCCCTCAAAGGTTCTGCGGTGCCGCGTGGCGCTAACCTCCGGCTCACTCATGCGATCCAGGTAGAAATGGCGCATGCCGGCCGAAGCTTCGCAGTATCCGGTCAGAAGCCAGCGACCGCGATGAAAAACCAGCGCGCGCACCGCCACCTGCCGGACAGACGGAGCTCCTTCGTAAACAAAACGAAGATATTTTTGTTCGGCCATGGCCTTTTGAGCGGACCCGACCGCGCCCTGCACTTCACCGGGCATCAGGAAGAGGTCCTCGTCCCATTCCTCCCGGTCCCCTTTGAAGAGTCCCGACTCGAGAAACCACTTGCGGGCAATCGAGCGAATCATCGCCTGTTCATCCGGCGTGGCGACTTTCCGGGCGCGCCCGAGAGCCGTCAAAAGCGCCCTTCTTTCTGCTGGGGTAAATTCCGGAGGTTTGCGCCGTTCGGGCCGCCTGACCGGGAAGTAGATGTGTTCCGTCGCCTCTTTTCCTCCGGGAAGGGTGCTGCCTGGCTCAAAGTGCTTGAGTTCCAGACCCAGACGCGACAGGTCCTTTTTGTCCCGCTCAAACTTGCGTCTGGCCGATTCTTCATCACCTTCGTAAGCCGAACCAAAAAAACGTTTGATCTCCCGAAAGGACAGGCCATTTGCAGATCCCAGAAAGGTCAAATACAGGCAGGCCAGCCTTTCGGTCTTGGCAGGTCGGTCGGGGGGTCCATTCATGCCGGGTTCTGAGTCAACGCGGGCGGCGTCTGTGTCAAAACGATTTTTCGCGGACCACCCATGAGCTACCTGACTGCTTTGCTCTTTCTAATCCAGTCCCAGTTTGAACGCTACCTACCCCATGAAAGAAAAAGCGTCCAGCTCAAAACAAAAGCCGGTGAACTGCTCACAGATATCTATGTCCCCCGCTTTACCCTGCGCTGGAAAAATCGGCCGCGGGGAGTTGTTCTTTTTATCCATGGCATGAGCCTTATGGGCAAAGACGACCTGCGGGCCGTTAATATCTGCCGCGCCCTGGCAGGCGTGGGCTTTTTGTGTTTTGCTCCCGCCTATGACGAAATTGCCGGCCTTGAGATGACCACGGCCTCGATTGGGCGCATCCGTGAAACCATCCGCACGCTGACCTCTGACCCGGCCATCTGTCCCGGAGGACAGATCAATGTATTCACGGCCTCGTTTTCTGCGGGCTTTGCCCTGACGGTTGCCGGAGAGAAGGACATGGCCTCCCGCGTGCAGACTCTCTTTCTTGTGGGACCACCGGGAGAAATCCAGTCCACAGCCCACGCTCTGCTGGGGCAGGAAGGTGTTGATATGTACGGTGCATTTATTTTTTTTAAGAATTTTATTTATCTTTCGGATGGCAAGCGGTCGCCGCTCATTCGCGCTTTTGAACTGGCCGCCAGGGATAACTGGCACAATCGGCCGGGCATGCCGGAGCTCGAAGCCTATCTCAAGAAGCAGCCCAGAGCAGTCCGCAAACGCTTCGAGCTTTTATGTCAGAGCGCAGAAGAAAGGCTGCGCACCTGGAAGAGTGTCTTCCCCCGCGAGAAGACCGGGGTCCTCACTCTGGATATTCTGGGAAGCACGGCCCGGCTGAAAACGCGATCGGTTTACCTTCTGCACGGCTCCACGGATGATGTCATCCCGCCAGGCCAGAGTGAGCTTCTCTCCAAAAGGCTGGAACAAAACGGCAAGCGGCACCGCCTGATCATCTCCCCGCTCATCACCCATGGCGATGCAGCCATCAAGCCCTCGCTCTTCATTGAAATCCTGCGTTTGTTAAATGTATTCGCCGATTTCTTCAGTCAGGCCGAGAGCCGCTCAAGGTGAAGTAGCGGAACCAAATAGCCTCTCTTCCGTATGGGCAGAAACCCGCGGGGCCCGCTGCGCGACGGAATCGATCTTCCAGATATCGCGCGCGTATTCGCCAATGGTCCGATCCGAACTGAACTTACCGGAGCGCGCGCAATTGAGGATGGATTTTTTTAACCACGATTCCTGGTGTTTGAAATCATTCTGTACTTTCTTCTGGGCCTCCAGATAAGCCTGAAAATCCGCAAGCACCAGGTAGTAGTCACCGCCTTCCAGAAGACTGCGCACGATGTCCTCGAAAATGCCCGGTTCATCGCGGTTGAAGTAGCTACCGCGGACCGCATCCAGCACATGCCGGATATCGGCATTGCTGCGGTAGATGTCAAAGGGGTTGTAGCCGCTGCGGCGGCGTTCCAGCACCTGCTCGTCGGTCAGACCAAAAATATAGGCATTCTCCGCTCCGGCCTCTTCTTGAATTTCTATATTGGCTCCATCAAGCGTGCCGATGGTCAGTGCTCCATTGAGCATGAATTTCATGTTTCCCGTTCCGGAGGCTTCCATCCCGGCAGTGCTGATCTGTTCAGAGAGGTCAGAGGCCGGGAAAATGCGCTCGGCCTGAGAGACACGATAGTTGGGCAGGAAGACGACCTTCAAACGACCACGAACATCGGGATCTTTATTTACCGTACGGGCCACGGCATTGATGAGCTTGATGATCATTTTAGCCCGGTGATAGCCCGGCGCGGCTTTGCCACCAAAGATCACGGTCCGGGGCACATACTCGGCATCGGGATTGAGTTTGATTTGCTGAAAATCGCGTATCACGCGCAAAATGTTCAGATGCTGACGCTTGTACTCATGGATGCGCTTCACCTGCACATCAAAAATACTTTCCGGATCTGTAACGATTCCGGTTTCGAATTGAATGATGTGACCGAGTTTCTCTTTGTTCAGGCGTTTCACATCATGCCACTCTTTTTGAAACTGCGAATCCGCCGCCCACTCTTCCAGGCGGCGCAAAAGATCCAGGTTGAGCACCCAGTCCGGCCCGATTTTTTTCGTAATGAGCGCCGCCAGTTCCGGATTGGCTGTCAGAAGCCAGCGGCGATGGGTGATGCCATTCGTCTTGTTTTGAAACTTTTCCGGCATGATCGGATAGTAATCAGCAAAGATGTCATTTTTAATAATCTCGCTGTGCAGCCGGGCCACGCCGTTCACGGCGGATGAGCCGATCAAAGCCAGGGAAGCCATGCGCACCGTACGCACCTGACCCTCGCCAATGATGCTCAGACTGGCCAGAAGCTCATTGGAAGCGCCGCGCTGGCGTTGTTCCTCGAGAAAACCGTGGTTCAGGGCATAGATGATTTCCAGGTGGCGCGGCAAGAGACGCTGAAGCACGCTCACTTCCCAGCGTTCCAGTGCTTCGGGGAGTACCGTATGATTGGTATAAGCCGTGCACTTCCGGGTGATTTCCAGAGCATGAGTCCAGGGCACATCGTGAATGTCCACAAGAAGCCGAATCAATTCCGGAACGGTTAGCGCCGGATGCGTATCGTTCAACTGGAAGAAAACGCGCTCCGGCAGATTCTCGATACGCTCTCCTTCATCCAGAAAGGTTTTGAGCGCATCCTGCACGGTCGCCGACACCAGTAAATACTCCTGCTTGAGACGCAATTCCTGTCCGTTCAGATTGTTGTCATTGGGATAGAGGACTTTGGAAACCGTTTCCGATTTGAATTTATCGTCTACGGCGCGCAGGTAGTCGCCGTGATTGAAATAATCCAGATTGAATTCTTCGCCGGCGGCCGATTTCCACATACGCAGATGGTTAACGGTCCGCGTATTGTAGCCAGGAAACATGACATCGTAAGCCTGGGCGATAATCGTTTCACCGGGCAGCCAGCGCGTACAGACTTCACCGGTATCATTGATAAATTTCTCCGTATAACCGCCAAAGTACACGGGGAAGTAGGTATCCACCCGACGAATTTCCCAGGGGTTCCCGCGCAGTAACCAGCTATCCGGAGCTTCCTTCTGGTAGCCATTCAAGATTTGCTGGTGGAAAATACCAAATTCATAGCGGAGCGTGGCTCCCGAACAGGGCAGATCCATGCTGCTCATGGAATCGAGAAAACAGGCTGCCAGGCGACCCAGGCCACCATTGCCCAGTCCGGCATCGGGCTCGTACTCAGCAATCTCTTCGAGTTTGAGGCTCAGATTGCTCAGCGCCTGATCCACCGTCTGGCGGAACCCCAGATTGACCAGATTGGTCATGAGCAGTCGACCCAGCAAGAATTCAAGGGACAGATAGTAGACACGGCGCACGCGATTCTTCCTATAGAGTTCCTGGGTTTCATTCCAGCGATCTACCAGATGGTCGCGGATGGTGAGCGCCAGGGCCTGGTAGATATCGGCACCGGTAACATCGTTTTTGAATTTTCCCAGGGTATATTCCAGATGGCGCATGAAAGCCATTTCCAGAGAGGCCAGATCCACGCTGGTGGGATGATCAAAGAGTTTCATTAAACGTTCAGATGCTTTCATACATTTACCTTCAGGGGAGTCAGATGCAAACGTTCACGCAAATCCGCCAGGGCATTCATGAAATAGACGTAAGCTTCATGAGGAGTGCCGTAGGGGCTGAAATATTTGTGAACATCGCCATCGTTGAAATATTTTGTACACATATAGTAAAAATGATCCGAGGTCTGAAGCTTGCGAAACGTATGGAAAAGTTCGCCATCGTCCCGGTCATAGATGGCTTCTTCAATTTCATAAAGGGCATGAATCGCCGTATTCTGAATGCTGTTCCCCAGCCAGGCGGAAACGTCGCGCTCCGTATCGGCCCAGGAGATGGGGTCGTCCGATTCAATTTCACCGACGGTCTGAAGCTCTGTGGCCGCTTCCGTCACGGTAAGAAAACGATAGTCAGGATGACGCAAAATGAGCTCCGGTAGTTTTTCCATAAACTGGAAAATTCCGGTGTCTTCCCACTGATGCTCGCCCAGAGTCTCGTAATCCATAAATAGATTGATGATGGTTCCGTTCCCGGCCACTTCGTGGCACCAGCGGGCAAACTTCTCCGCCGTCAGCGGATGCTCGGACCAGGACTTTTGCGAAAACCGGAAGGCAATGTCATCACTCAAACGATAGTTTTTCAATAGAGCTACAATGTCGCGCCGGTATCGCGGACGATAGGGAAAGTTGGGCGAACGCCAGCCCAGCATACGCTCGATCCCTTCGGCAAGGACTGCTTTAAAGCCAAGTTCGCCGGCCAGCCAGGCGATGTGATTGTTGAAAATAAGCTCTGTATTACGGAAGGATCGCGGCTCAACACCAAAGAGGCGCTTGAGCGCACTGGTCTGTGCCTCTACCTGAGCACGAAATTCGCGCTCTGAGAAAAGAGCACTCAAAGAATGGTAGTAAGTCTCTGCCAAAAAATCGACATGCCCGGTTGCAGCCAGTGCCCGGAACTCATCCAGAACTTCCGGGGCATAGAGTTCAAACTGCTCCAGAGCGGTGCCGGAAATCGAATAACTGATGCGAAAGTCTCCGCCATAACGATCCACCAGACGGCGCAGCAGCCGCGTGGCCGGCAAATAGCATTTGTGCGTAACCTTTTGCATGATCTGCCGGTTACGAGCATCATCGAAATAGTTGCCACTATGGCCAATGTCAAAGAAATGATAGGGCCGCAACCGGAAAGGCTGGTGCACTTCAAAATAAAAACAAACAGCAGTACTCAAGATAGCATCCCGTAGTAGACTTCTTCCACTCTCTCTGCGGCCATCTCCCAGGTTACTTTCCCCAGTTCTTCCTGCCCGCCCCGGATCATCTCTACGGTTGCTTCTTTTTCTTCAAGGACTTTAATGATGCTCCGGGCCAGTTGATCGGTATCCCAGAAATCCACTTTGATACAATTCTGCAAAACTTCACTGGCTCCGGACTGCCGCGATAGAATCACCGGAACCCCCTCTGATAGGGCCTCAAGAGGTGTCAACCCGAACGGCTCAGAAACGCTGGGCATCACGTACAGGTCGCTCATACGGTAGATGCGTTTCACCTGGGCCCGATCCAGAAAACCGGTGTAGTGAAAGTACTTTCCAATGCCCAGGTCTGCGGCCATCTCAATCATCCGATGATACATATCCCCGGTGCCTACCATAACAAAGCGCACCCCGGGGATCTCTTTGATAACCTTTCTGGCTGCAGCGACAAAGTAATCCGGCCCTTTTTGAAACGTAATGCGTCCCAAAAACAGAACGATCTTCTCCTTGAAGGGACGAACCGGGGCCATGGTGTACTCCGGGCCCAGTTCAAATTCCAGTCCGTTATGGACGGCGGCAATCTTATCGGGCACGACGGCATATTCATGTATCAAACGGTCACGGGTAAAGTTGCTCACGGTGATGATCTGGTCGCAAGCATGATAGGCATGACGCTCCAGATCATAGACATACTGGTTTACGTTGTCCCCGCTGCGATCTTTTTCCGTGGCATGAACATGACAGACAAGGGGACGCTGCCTTGCCTGACGCAGAGAAAGGCCGGCCGGATAGGTCATCCAGTCGTGCGCGTGAATGAGATGAAAGTCCAGATCCGCAACAGAAACCTCTGCCAGACGGGAGAAGAGTTCAATTTCGCGGTAAAGGCCGGGTCCATAGCCGCCGGTCAGACGCAATCGTTCAATACGCTCTGCCTCTGAAAGTCGCAGTCCGTTGATATGATGAACCAGTGCCCCCGCTGATGTTGCATAGGGATGCAGCTGATCGCCGGCCAGCCAGGCATCGTATTGCGAAAGCTCCTCTTCCGTGAGAATCTGCAGGGCCCTTCCTGGACTGACCAGAGTCACTCCCTGATCATCGCCCAGGCCATCCCGCACAGCGGGTAGCAAAAAGTACAGGCGATGCCCGCGGCGCACCAGAGCGCGCGCCAGCCCCCGGCAGGCCATTCCCAGACCTCCGGTTATATGCGGCGGGTACTCCCAGCCAATCATCAGTATGGATAATCGCTTGCTCAATTCCGCCCTTTCAGGATACAGGATCAAGGACGGCGATGCAGCCACCAGGGAGACACCAACCCGACCTTCCGGGCAGGCTATTTCCCTGTCCGGCAGGTGCAAGCAATGTTCGGGATATCTGTTGTCAAAACAATATGATTCGGGTCATGTCGCCAAATTGTTAAACAGGAATTATACCCAGGGTGTCTGCCGCGAGGGCGATCGCTACCGTTTCACCCTGTACAGTGAGCACGCCTCCGCTGTCACCCTCTGCCTTTATGAAAACAACCGGGAAGAAACCTTTCCCCTGGAGCAAAGCGGTACTCTCTTTAGCACAACCGTTAAAACCAGTCCCGGCACGGCCTATGCGTATCGCCTGGATGGTCCCCATGATCCAGGCCAGGGCCTTTTTTTCAATCCCAGCCGCCTGCTCCTTGATCCTTTTGGGCGGGAATTGGCTCGCCCGGCTTTGCTCAAAGGTGTCGACTTGCCGCTGTACTTTGGCTTTGAGGAAACCACAGACAATGTGAATTTCGCCGCCCTGAGTCGTATCCCTGAAGAGCAAAACTATCCGGTGACGCCGGGTCCAGGTATACCGCAAGAAGCCATGATCATTTATGAACTGCATGTGCGCGGTTTTACCCGGATCAATGCCCATCTTCCGCGCGAATTACGGGGGACGTTTGCGGGCCTGGCCCACCCGGAGTCCATTGCCTATCTGACCGGCCTCGGGGTGACCAGCGTCGAGCTCCTGCCCATTTTTTATTTCGGGATCGAACCCTTCCTGCTCAAAAGGGGCTTAACCAATTACTGGGGTTACAATCCCGTTTCCTTTTTCTGTCCGCACCCGACGTATGCCGCCGGGCGAAACGCCACCCTGGAATTTGTGCAGACCGTCAATGCTCTCCATGATGCTGGCCTCGAAGTGATTCTGGACGTGGTTTACAATCACACGGCGGAGGGGGAAGCAGAGGGACCCATGCTTTCGTTTCGGGGTATAGACAACAGAGTTTACTATCGCACCCTTCCAGAAAATCGTTATCAATACTACAACGCCGCCGGCTGTGGCAACACATTGCAGACAGAACATCCACAGGTGAGACACCTGATCCTGGAGAGCCTGCGGCACTGGGCGCAGCTGGGAGTGGACGGGTTTCGCTTTGATCTGGCACCGGTGCTGGGCCGCTTTGAGGGAAACTTTCGCGAGGATCATCCGCTCTGGCTGGAAATGAAAGCCGATCCTCTACTTTCCACACGCAAGCTCATTGCTGAACCCTGGGATGCCTATCCTGACGGCTACCGCCTGGGCCAGTGTCCCCCGCAGTTCCTGGAATGGAACGATCGCTACCGCGACGGGGTGCGCCGTTTTTTTCTCGCCGATCCAGAGATAGCTTTAGATTTCCAGGCGCGCGTTGCCGGCTCCGCCGACCTGAATTTAGATAAAAAATCGATCAACTTTCTGGCAGCGCATGACGGCTTCACTCTGCGCGACCTGCTCAGCTATACAGAAAAGCATAATGAAGCCAATGGCGAAGAAAATCAGGATGGCAGCAACCATAACCACAGCCAGAACTTTGGTGTGGAAGGAGCCACGGCGGATTTCTCCATCATCGAACAGCGAAGAAGCGCTGCCAGAGCGATGCTCGGCACGCTATTTTTCTCCCGCGGCATCCCCATGATCCAGGCAGGAGACGAATGCGGCCGGACCCAGCAGGGCAATAACAATGCCTACTGCCAGGACAATGAAATCAATTATTTTGATTGGACCCATCGCGATGAAGAACTGGAAGCTTTTGTACGCGAAACAATAGCCCGGCGGCGGGAGTATCTGGATTGCATCCAGCAGGGGAACTATACCTGGTTCAGCCCTTCATTGGAAGCCGTGGCCGATCTGGCCTGCTTCTGTCTGGTAGAACATGAAAATATTTGTAAAATGATTTTTCTTTTTAACGGTCGTCCGGAAAAGGCTTTTTTCCAGTTGCCGGTCATGGACGACTCACCGGGATGGGATTGCCTGCTTTCCTCTGATGGCAACCCTGTACGCAGGCCCGGCGGCACCGATTTCAGCGTGCCTGCCCGCACCATGCAGGTTTACAGTTTGTGGAAGCGCTCCTGAATTTAGCACGCCTTGCCGGCGTGACCCTTTCCTATGAAGCCACGGATGGCCGCCAGATTGTCGCCGGTGGGGACATACTGCGCCGCATCCTCAGTGCGCTCAACCTGCCGGCGGACACGGATGAGCAAATCGCCCTGGCAACCGGTAGACTTCATAGTCGGAGCCGGGCGCTGCAACCGGTCATCGTGTATAAAGGAAAACCCATCCCTTTTTTTCTGGAGCACAGCACGGATCCACAGCCCTACAGCGCGGAAATCCAGCTGGAGGGTGACCTGGTCATTACTCCTCTGCAGAAGCTTGAGCAACACCCGGAAGCGGGTGGCAGCACCTACTATCTGCACCTACTGGATCCCCTGCCGCCGGGCTACCACCACCTCTACCTCCTGCCCAGGGAACTGGGCCGACCCGGACTAAAGTCGCTCCTCATTGTTGCCCCGGCAAAAGCTTTTGATCCAGTAGATCTGCCCGCCGGGAGCCGGGCACTGGGTTTGCAGCTGTATGCTCTTGCAGACAGAGCCGCTACCATGGGCACCTTCTATGATTTGCTCACCCTGGCTTCAGCAGCCAGAGAAGAGGGTTTTCGCCTGCTCGGCTTGAATCCTTTGCACGCTCCTCCCTGGGAAGGAACTGACCTTCTGTCTCCTTACTCACCCTCCAGCCGCTACTATAAAAATCCTTACTACCTGGACCCCGCTCGCCTGCCGGAGTATGCAGCCCTGCCGGACTCCCGGAAAGCAGAAGCCCGTGCGGACCAGGCGCGCGGCCCCCTTGACTACCGGCTGATTTTTCAGGAGAAGGATCGCCTCCTGCGTTCACTTTTTGAAATTTTTTATACCGAGCACCTGCCGGCAGGTTCAGCGCTGGCCACTGAATTTGCAGAGTTTCGCCGGACAGAAGGCAATCTGCTGCGTTTGCAGGCTTTGTATGACGCTCTGCGCGTCGACTTTTCCGCCCGGGGCCAGGCAGACTGGAATCAATGGCCTCTGTCCTTTCAGCAACCGGACCTGCCGGCGGTGCAAGCGTATGAAAAAAAAGAAACTAAAAAAATAACTTTTTACTGCTGGC
This sequence comes from Spirochaetales bacterium, assembly GCA_015075425.1. Lineage (GTDB taxonomy): Bacteria > Spirochaetota > Leptospiria > Leptospirales > Leptonemataceae > H5-SPI1. The sequence continues at coordinate 114,987 of JABTUL010000002.1, forward strand.
TGTACTGGCATGCTGGCCGGCAGTTTGATCAGGTCGCCAGGCAACTGGATCAAATGGGGCTCGGGCTGTATCTGGATCTGGCCGTGGGCGTCCCGCACCTTTCTTTTGAAACCTGGGCTTTTCGTGACACATTTGCGCTCAAGGCCTCAACGGGTGCGCCGCCTGATCCCTTTGCACCGGGCGGACAGAACTGGGGTCTTGCTCCTTTCCATCCCCATCGCCTGCGCGATGTAGCCTACGCGCCTTTCATCGAAATCCTGCGCCGCAATATGCTGCCAGGCGGAGTGTTGCGCATGGATCACTTCATGCAAATCATGCGTCTGTACTGGGTGGTGAACCCCGGAGCCGGGGAGCCAGGTGCTTATGTTTCTTACCCCGCCGATGAACTGGCAGCCATCATCGCTCTGGAAAGCCAGCGCAACAAAACCCTGATCATTGGTGAAGACCTGGGGACCGTCCCTTCCGAACTGTCCCGGCTTATGAAGGACTACCATTTTCTGAGCTGGAAAGTGCTCTACTTTGAAAAAGATGGCGATGAATTCAAAGATGCCGGGCGGTATCCAGAAAGTTCTTTATTTTCTATAAATACACATGACCTGCCCACCCTGCGCGGGTTTCTCGAGCAAACTGATATTGATCTGCGAAGCAGGTTAAATCTTTTAACTCCGGAGCAAGAGCAGGCGGCGCGTGCAGAACGTCAGGCGGATATTCGCGCTCTCCTGCAACGGATCGGTCTGAACGGGGACGTGCCACCTGTCGCCAATGATGTGCTGGCTGCCATCCGCCGCTGGGCCGCTGATTTGCCCTGCCGGCTCATCGTGGAAAGTTTGCACGATCTTCTGTCCATGAAGGATCAGCCCAACCTGCCAGGAACGACCCGCGAATACCCCAACTGGGCCCTGCCCTACCGTCTGCCCGTAAGTCAAATAAAACTATGAGTTCCTTTACATTCATAGACCTCTTTGCCGGCATTGGGGGAATGCGCCTGGGCCTGGAGAAAGCAGGGGGCGAGTGCGTTTTTAGTTCGGAAAAAGACGCTTTCTGCCAGAAGACCTACAGTGCCAATTTTCCGGGGGACATAGCCGGAGACATTACTGCTCTTGACCCCGAAAGCATCCCCGACCACGATCTTCTGGCAGCAGGATTCCCCTGCCAGCCGTTCTCTTTAGCCGGAGTATCCAAGAACAATTCCCTGGGGCGGGATCATGGATTCAAGGATCGTACCCGCGGCACTCTTTTCTTCAATATTGCCGCGATTCTGGACGCAAAACGGCCAGCGGCTCTGTTACTGGAAAATGTAAAAAACTTAAAAAGTCACGACGGCGGACGCACTTTTCAAATCATCAGCGAACGGCTTGCCCAGGCCGGCTACGTGGTTTTTTCCCAGGTCCTGAACGCTGCACCCTATGTGCCCCAGCACAGGGAACGCATCTTCCTGGTTGGCTTCCGGCAGGATCTTGTGGGAAATTTTCCCGATTTCGCCTGGCCGCACAGAATCGAGCGGGGGCCGGCACTCGACACGATACTTGAGTCCGATCCTGCTCTCGTGGAAAAGTATCATTTGTCCGATCACCTCTGGCAGTGGCATCAGAATCATGCCCGCAAACACAGGGCTGCCGGCCATGGCTTTGGCTATGGCCTGGCCGATCCGCTGGGGCAGGCACGAACCCTTTCCGCGCGTTATTACAAAGATGGAGCAGAAATCCTTGTGCCCTCCAATGGACGCAATCCTCGTAAACTTACTCCTCGAGAGTGCGCCCGGCTCATGGGTTTTCCGGATTCCTTTCAAATCGTGGTATCTGACACCCAGGCTTATAAACAGTTTGGAAATTCTGTCGCCGTTCCACTCATCACAGCGATCGGCCGCAATATTGTAGCCATTCTCCATGATATTCTGGTCGGCCGGCCGACGTGAGCATCGACGCCATCATCAGTCAGTGCCTGAAAGCCAGACTGTTTTTTTTTAAATACATTTCTGCAAATGATTGTGGCCGCACCGGGGGTCACCAGGCCGGTCTGTACATCCCCGGACATTGCTGGCCTCTTTTTCTTACAGCTCCGGGAAAGAAAGGGGAGAATGCAGCCCACTGGATTGAAATCCAGTGGGCTGATGCCCGGCACGAATCGCGCTTTTTCTGGTATGGCAAAAAGACTCGTTCCGAGTACCGCCTCACTCGCAATCTGCCCTTCATAGACGAACATACGGGCGACCTTTTGATCTTCGGGCAGGAGCCCGGGAAGAACCACTACTTTGCCCATCGGTTGGAAAGCCCGGATGACATGGATCTATGGCTGGCTGCCCTGGGGCTCAGCCCGTTCCAGGCGGGGGAACTCATCGATCCCGCAGTACGCCCGGCTACGGCGGCACAGGCCATGGTCGCCCGCTCCTTACGCCAGGATTCTACAGATTTTCCTTCAACCCAAGAAATTGCCCGTAAGGGGCGGGAGTTGGCCGGTCGTTTCCACAAAGAGGGCCTCAATGCCGACGAACAACTCATCGCCTGGATGGAAGCGGAATACAGTATTTTTTGCGAAATTGAAAAGATACGCTATGCAGAACATATTTCCCGTCCGGCAGGAAGTATCGATGCCTTGCTGGAACTTTCCCACACCATCTTGAATCGGCGAAAGTCGAGAGCCGGGCAGTCCCTGGAAAATCATCTGAGTCATTTGTTTACACTTTATAGCATTCCGTTTTCGGCACAACCCTGGACGGAACAAAAGAAAAGGCCTGATTTTATCTTTCCAGGAATTGGCGCTTACCAGGATCCAGATTATCCGGCAGAGTCCCTTGTATTTCTGGCTGCCAAGACAACCTGTAAAGATCGCTGGCGCCAGATTCTGAGTGAGGCAGACCGCATTGAGGTCAAGCATCTGTGCACTCTGCAGCAGGGGTTATCGGAAAGCCAGTTACGCGAAATGCAGGAAAGAAAAGTCCAGCTCGTTGTGCCCGCTCCCTACCAGAAATTCTTTCCGCGTTACCAGCGCGATCTCTTGCTCAGCGTGACCAATTTTATGAAATGGGTACAGCAGACGATACGACCCCACCACCCTCTTTTTATCCACACTACGGACAACCCTGATCACAGGGATGGGCGGTTGATGGAAGCAACAGATCCCCGTCCAGGGCCATAAGCCCGTCGCGGCCACGCCGGAGATTCAACAGCCGTGGCTCCTGGTTTTTCAAACATGTGCTGGTTAACTTTAGAACGCCGGAGCAGCTCAAACTGAATTTCCCCCGATCGCAACTGCATACTTCCGGTTCCTGACGGGATTCGATGAAGAGACAGTGCCGGCTCTCATAGCTGCCGCCCGCCGACAATCGGTAGGAAACACAATGACACCGATTACCCCCATCGCCGAGCACGGTACACTCGCAGGCTTTTTCTGGCTCGACCCATTTGCCTGCAAGCTCTGCATCAAGAGCACAGACTTCCGGTTTTTGGGCACCATCGCTGATCGTCGCAGACAGATGGATATCACGATCATAGCGTTTCGCCGTGCGGCTCCAGATTCCAAACGATAGGGTTTTTCCGTCACATTCACCGCTGGATAGACACTTTTCCCCCCAGCCTTTCTCCTGGCATTGCTCGTCGGATAAACAGGCCGGGCCGCAACGTCCGCGAATGTGACAGCGATAGGGCACAAGAGCGGCGCTCATTCCAAACTGCATGCAATAAGCGGCCGGATCATCGAGGATCGAGCAGGGAACCTGGCAGCTGGCCCCGCCCTTTTGTTCCTCCTGGCAGATCGTAGGCATGTGGGCCACGGATGGCCCGCCCCGTGCATCACACTCCGAATCGGCCTGACATTCCTGCCCGACCAACCGACTGCCGGCCGTCAAACCTCCATGAACAGCAGTGCAGGAACACCAGCCATTTTCATCGCAACCCATCCCCCGCGGACAGGAACGCTCCTGACAATCACCCGCGCTGAGACCTGGCGGTTGCGGGCGGGTCACCCCGGGGCGAAATTCACAGAGGTTACTTTTCAGATTGCATTGCATGGACTGTCCACCACGGCAGGGCCTGTGGATGTCACAGGTACGGGGCGCGCATCCCGTGCCCCGTTCACAGACGGTTCCAGCAGGGCATCCTTCCGGACAATCGGTCACCGCAGCGATCACGCAGTGCTGGTAGTTCACCAGACAAACAAAGCCGCCCGGGCAACCAGTGGAAAGACACGGAGAAAGTTCCGGCCCGCCCCCGTATCCCGGCGAAGTGCCCGACAAGCAGTAGCCTCCTGGCGCTATTCCGCCACCGGGATTGACAGAGACTCCTTCGCGGCTGGTTGCAACGGGTCTGGCCAACTCTTGTGGAACCACCTGACAGGTCAGTTGTAAGAATACAATAGAGACGATGCCCGTGAATCGTACCCGCGCGAAAAGCACAGGCAAAGGCCTGCCCTGCCGACGTAAGAAGTCAAGGCCGAAACCGGGACTGCTGCCACGAACGGGCGTTTTCCTCTAAAAAAATGCTGGGCCGGCTATTGGACCGTCTGCCCTGTGCTTCATGCGCTGGCCGGCCCTGTTTCTCCTGCTTTCAAGCGTTGCGTGCAAAGATATTGAAAGACCACCGCTTCTGCCTTATCTTCTGGGCCTTGGCTCCGGTGGTGGCATCGGTGTGGTTTCGAGCGATCTGGGCGCGGCCGGGCGTTTCAGCGCCATGACCGCTGATGGCATTCCGCGCCTGGGTCAGATCTCCATCCATTCCGATGCTATAGCCCGTTATGCGAACGATCGCGTCTACATCATCAATCGGCTCAACCGTAACAACATTCAGGTCTTGAATCCGCGACTTTTGTTCCTGACAGAAACCGAATTCTCCACGGGAAGTGGCAGCAATCCGCACGATCTGGCTCTGGTTCATCCGGGGCTGGCCTTTGTAACGCTCTACGAACGCAGTCGTCTGGCCATGGTAAATCCTGCTGCCGGTGTGATTACCGGCGAAATCGATCTTTCCGGCTTTGCCGACAGTGACGGGATACCGGAAATGAGCGGCATCTACTACACGGCCGGCAGGATTTTTGTGGCTCTACAGCGCCTGGACCGAAGTAGCACAACAGGCATCTTTCCACCCACCGGACACTCATCACTTCTGGAACTGGAAGGGGAATCGGGTGCCGTAATCGCCGAGCACATCCTGCCGGCCACCAATCCTTTTGGTAAAATAGAGCTCGTTTCGTTGTTCGGGCAGGAGTGGCTGGCCCTGGCCTGCCCGGCGGGAATTGGCGCCAATTTTGACCTGGCCGGGGGCATTGTTCTTTTTCAACCGGAGCAGAAGACATTCCGGCCAGGATTTGTGTATTCCGAAAGCAGCGCCGGAGGAGACATTCTGGCCTTTGCCATCAAAGATGATGGCACGGGATACGCCGCCGTTCAATTCAGTGATTTTTCTACAGCCATCCAGCGTTTCAATCCCACCACCGGCGCAAAGGAGGCCACGCTTGCTTTTTACCCGGGAACGGCCGGCTACGTTGCCGGGATGCTCATCCACCAGGGGAAACTGTATGTCGGGGACGCCAGCTTTTCCCGCCCGGGGATTACCATCTATGACACCGTTGGAGACAATAAACTCACGCCCACACCGGTGGAAGTGGGCCTGCGACCCACGGATCTCATCGTTATCCCCTGACTCATTTTCTGCTTTGCTCCAGGCGACAATCTATCTACTCTGGTCATGGTATGTTTTACAGTGCTCCTACAACGGCTGATGTCCGCGAAAAACAATCCCGGGGAATGGTGCACATCAAGAGCAAGACGGAAATCCAGCGTATGCGTGACGCTGGTCGCCTGGCGGCAGAGGTTCTTTCGGAGACGGGTCTGCGGGTCAAAGCCGGGGTAAGCACTCTTGAACTCAATGACTTTGCCCACGAATTGACTCTGCGTAGGGGTGGACAGTCGGCTCCGCTAAACTACAGAGGCTTTCCGCGCTCGATCTGCACTTCCGTCAATCAGGTTGTCTGCCATGGAATCCCCAAAAAGGGAGAGATCCTGAAACCGGGGGATATTCTCAACATTGATGTAACCGTGATCTACCAGGGCTACCACGGGGACACCTCCCGGATGTTCTACGTCCCGCCGCTGGCAGAGAAAGCCCGGCAACTCATGGAAGACACGGAACGTGCCATGTGGATTGGTATTGATTGCGTGAAACCGGATGCGCGTATCTCAGAAATCGGTGATGCCATCGATGCTTACCTTACACCCCGAGGTTACGGAATTGTCCGCGATCTCACCGGTCACGGAATCGGCCGCAATTTCCATGAAGAACCGGCCGTCCCCCATTATGCCCGCAGTGGTGCGCGCACCCGTATGCGGCCGGGGATGACTTTCACAGTCGAACCCATGGTCAATCAGGGCGGACGCCACGATGTTGTGTTTAACAAGAAAGATGGTTGGACGGTAACCACAAAAGACGGATCCCTTTCTGCTCAATATGAGCATACCTGCCTTGTCACGGAGCATGGCGCTGAAATTCTGACTATGCTTGACTGAAAAAGCACAGCGGCTGTTTGATACCGGCCCCGGGGAATTCGATAATAAGACTGCGCACTGTGCATGAAATTTCAGAATCCACAAAAAACGCACTGGCTTTGCTGTTTGTCGCTCGTTGTCCTGACTCTCCAGGGTGGCTGTAGCTCTTCACGCACCCGGGTGGAGACGGCCCGCTATAAAGAATATCCTCTGGCTGAACTGGGAGTGCGGCTGTCCATACCTGATTTCTGGGAGGTCAGTGCCAATCAGAACTTTCAACTGGTCGCACGGGGCCCCGGACCTTCAGGGCTGCTGACCACCATCGAATACCGCGGTCTGGAAAAATCACCCAAGGATGCAACCGATAAAGCTCTCTATGCAACGGGCTGGTATGACGCTATTGCGGCCAACTATCGGGACTGGAGTTTCATTTCCCGCAAACGGTCCTCTCTCGACCCGGAGGGTCGATTTGAGCTGGAAGGAACCTACCGGGAAGGAGCGATTGTTTTTCGAAAGCTCGGGATTTTGCGCTTCCGGAACCACCGTATCCATGCCATCTATTACACGGCACCGGATCAGAATATCGAACCGGTCCGGCAGCTTTTCCTGGAAATCGATCGCCGACACATTTTTGAAGATCCGTAAGAAAAATCTGTTGAAGATTGCAATGAGCCAGCCTGTCTGTGCGCAATGATTGCAATTGTTACATACGTGGGTGTCGGTCTGGGTGCGCTGCTTGCGGCCTGGGGATTTTTCCATCAGCTCATTGTGGGTGCTGCCGTTACTCTGGTCAAAGATCTGGAAGATAACTCCGCACGATTGCTGGTCATGAGCTGGGTCGCTCAGGGCGCTTTTATGACCTTCCTGGGTCTTCTCCCGGCAGCCCTGCTCCTGCTTTACGGCCCTCTTGTACCCGCCGTGGGTGCTGTCCTTTTTCTGTGCGCCATGGCTCTGCTGTTCTTATCCGGCCATGTGCTGGTCACCGGATACGCCACCCACATCAAACCGATTCGCATTGGTGCGCTTATTGAATTTGTTTATGGAATTTATCTTCTGACTGTCCTGATCCTTCTTTAGACCCCGCCAGGGATGCCTTGCAATACCTGATCAAAGATTTAAGCCGGCTCACCGGCCTGCCGCCGGCACGGATCCGCAAATGGCAGGAACGCTATGACATCCTGCGCCCGGCGATGGGTACCAATGGGTACTACTACTACCACAATGACGATCTGCGTTTGTTAAACTACCTGAAACAGGAGACATCCAGAGGTCGCAGTATTTCGGAAGTCATTGCTGTGGGCAGATCGGCATTACTAAAAGAATCTTTACAAACAAATGATCTTTCTGAATCTTTACAGGCCGTGATCCGCGGCGACTACTCAATGTTTTCCTTTCATAAAGAATTTTCCGGCGATGGTCGGAGTCTGCGGACCTGGCTGCGTACTGTGTTGCGCCCATTACTGGTTCAGATCGGAATTGCCTGGGAAGCAGGCCACCTGAGCGTAACGGCGGAACACCTTTTCTCCCGCTGGATCAGCGCTGCCATCTACTCAATGCTGGATACTTTGCCGCCGGCTGTCGGACGCCGCATCCTGTGTGCTGTTTACCCCGGCGATGAACATGAGCTGCCAGGACTTTTGCTGCACACCTTGCTCCGCTCCTATGGAGCCGCTTCCGTTTTTGTGGGTCAACTGGATGCTGTGGAACTGCGTCGCGAACTTACCTCCCATCCCTCCTACGAACGGTTGTACATTACCAGTACGATGCCGCGGGCAGCGACACAGTTACAGAATTTCAAAGAAAGGGTGGGACAGGGTATGCCGCACCTGAAAATTCGCATCGGTGGGGCCGGATGGAGCCGCTAAAAAACGCGCCCGATCATCCGCAGACCACGGCATCCTGCCCCACCGTCCGGAACCAAAACTTTAGCTTGTCCGCACCCGGAAAATGGAGAGTTTCGTTCTATGGATCAGACCACACGTAAATCGTTACCCAAAGCACTGGAATACGTCCTGCTGCGGCTGATCAGTGCCCTGCTGCTTTTGCTTCCCTTTTTTGTACGGGCCCGCTTCATGGAACAATTTGCCAGAGTCCTTTTTTCTTTGAGCAAGCGCTACAGGAATCTGGTGCAGGATCATCTCAGGCTGGCTTTTCCCGAAGAAAACAGCGTGTGGATCCAGCAAATGAGTGTGCGCAACGCCCGATCCATGGGCCGACTTTTTGCGGAACTGATTCAGACGCCGTCTATCACACCGGCTTTTTTTGCCCGGCACTTTGTTATAGAAAACGAGGATTTACAGCGCGAAATCTTTAGCAGGGGTGGAATGGCCATTCTGGGGCACCTGGGAAATTGGGAATGGCATGGACTGGTCGGGGCCCGGCTGGCGGGCCGGCCCATCTATACAATTGTCAAGCGACACACAAATTTCTGGTCCAACCGCTACGCGGAAACGAGTCGTAACCTGGCGGGCATGCGCTTGATCTACGTGGATCAGAATCCCTTTGAAATCGTACGACTCCTGCGCCGGGGAGAGTTTGTGGCCTTCACCTCCGATCAGGATGCACGCCAGCATGGATCCTTCTTTCCTTTTTTTGGCAAGCCTGCCTCTACCTTCATGGGTCCGGCTATTATCGCTCGCACGACTTCCGTTCCGGCGTACTTTGTCTGGTCCTACAGAAAAGATGGTAAAGTGGTATTTGCGGCCGAGAAACTGCAGGAGCCCTCTGTCGCGCGTGAAAACCTGGAGCTATGGGAAGACGAGTTCACCCGAATCTGGCTGGCGAGGCTGGAGCGGGCCATCCGTGAACACCCGGCCGATTATCTGTGGGCGCACAATCGCTGGAAAAGCCAACCGGTCCCAACCGGTCAGGGAGGACCTTCCAGCGATTGAAAGTAAACCCGGATGGCAGGCAGATCGCGTCGGGCCCTTTCGTAGAGTATGGAATGTACAATCGTCTGGCGGGAGTCGGCGGTCAGATAGATACGTGTACGACCTTCAATCAGCGTCCGATTGCGCTCCATGGTCCAGAGATACTCACGGCCGGACCACTGATGTTTGGCCCGGAAATCGCTCTCCCGACGGGCACCCCGAAGGGTCTGGAAGTAACGCAAAAAGGCCTGCTCAATTAACTCATCCGGCTCCCTGCGAGCTTGCTCCACTTCAGCAGCAGTAAGATCCAGAATTCCCAGCTGAAAAACATTCTGCGTGGTATGATCCACAAAAAGTTGCATGGCAAAACCCGCTCTCCGCTCTTCCTGACTCTTCTCTCCGCGTACAATCCAGCGAAGCTTCTCAAAATGAATTTCCTGCCAGCCAGGCGGCACCGCTTTATTCTTCTGAACGCTCTGACACACGCTGAGCAAAGATAAAACTACAGGCAGAGAAAGTTTTAACATTCTACGAGCACCTTAATTGCCTGGTTGCTGCGCGCTACCGCAAAAGCTTCCGCCATCTTTTCCAGCGGATAGCGATGGGTAATGAAATGCTCATGAATTACCTGGACAATCTGCGGAAAACGGCTCAGCAAATCCAGGGCTGGCGCAAAAGGCCCGCAACGGGAGCTTTCCAGAATGATCCCGCGCTCAATAGCCCGGCCCGCTGTACTTCGGTCCAGTCCTGGTTTAAGATAAATCGTGGAGCGCGGACGAGTTCCTTTTTCAAGAAGCCCGGCAAGCTCCTGCAAACTTTCAATGACCGGGCCCTCTTCCGTTTTCTTTTCAGCAACACTCAAACGATGTTCTCTCACCACAAACTCGGTGAAACCTTGAATCCCTTCCACGGTCTGTCCATGAGTGGACTTGAGATGTACGATGGAGCGGCTGATGCGCAGGGCTTCAAGAAAGCCGGCAGGAGACCCCGTGGTATCAAAAACAAGATCATAAGAGGCAGCATCTGCTGTGGAGGTGTAGTGGTCGGCACCCAGTGCTAAGGACAGCGCTGCCGGCCGTTCATGGCGCACAATTGCATGAATAGAAAAATCATGACTGCGAGATTGTCTTACCATGGACAGAGCGGCGATGAGTAAAAGGCCCAGCTTTCGTGGCCCGATCACCGCGACTTTACGATGGTCACTCTGTAAAGAAGTACTTACTGCGTGCAATGCGGCCGCCAGCGGTTCTATAACGGATGCAACAGTAAGATCCAGGGCCGGAGGGACGGGCACAAGCGCTCCTTCGGGAACCAGACTATACGGGGCAAAGCCGCCGGGAAGCCGGTCAATGCCCAGGGTTAGCCTTTCCGGACAGTGTGTGGCCAGTCCCTCACGGCAGTAAGGACAATCGGCCGGAACATGACGCGCCAGGTGCGAGGCATTGATTTCCACGGCGTGCAGTTCGCCATTGTGGGAGGAAATCAACTCATGGCCGATCACCTGGGGCAAAGGGTACGGTAGGAAGCGGCGAGACAGGTCCGTGGAACAGATTCCACAGGCTTCATTTTTAACCAGGACAAATCCCGGACCAAGGCTTAGAACCGGTTCTTCATCATAGAAAATATCCCAACCGGCCTTTAGCGGTTGAAAGGTAACCTGGCAGGGCCGAAAACTGTCACTCTGCAAATACAGGGGGGCCTGAAAAGTCTGGATTACTTCTTCTCCACATCGGTTACTTTGAGTTTCCGGCGGGTATCCCAGGTACGATAAGGGGCAAGGGCCTGCATGCGCTGTTCAGAAACATAAAAGATGCGATCCCCGTATTTCACGAGTATCCCTTTGTAATGGGCATACTTGGTGCGGTGGTCAACCATGCCTATTTCTTTGACATCGTTCCAGTTTTCAGCGGATTTCAGGGTGGGCACATGCCGCAGATGCAGCTCCCTGATCGTGCCTTCCTTAACCGAGTCTCTTAGAATTCGTTCCCATTCCATGCGCTGCTCAAAATTGGTTTATATATTCTCGCCCTCTGCTGTAAAGAAATTTAATACAGGACTCCGGGCAGCCTCGACCTCGTCCAGGCGGCCGACAAAAGCTCTCCGGGGAGCTTCTTTGAGTGAGGCATCCCCCTCCCGCATTCTACGGGCAATATCGATCAGGGCAGCGCACAGCTCACGAATGGAATCCGCGCTTTCCGTTTCCGTCGGCTCGATCATCATCGCTCCACTCACAGAAAGAGGAAAATAGACTGTGGGCGGGTGAAAACCATAGTCAATCAAGGCTTTGGCAAGATCCATGGTGCTGAAGTTCGTTTCTTTTTGCAGACGGTCGCTCAGTACCGCTTCATGCAGCATATCCAGGGGTGAAGCCACAGCAAAATCGTTCTTGAGCAGATGCAGCAGGTAACGAGCATTCAAAACTGCTTGATCGGCTACTTCATCAATGCCGCGACCGTAGCTGTTGATGTAGGTCAGGGCTCGCAGCATCATCCCGAAATGACCGATCCCGGCTTTAACCCGGCCAATGCTGTGCTCCGGTGTGCTCCAGAAAAAATGCCCGTCCGCGCTGCGGGCAGCCAGCGGGCCAGGGAGGAAAGGGGCCAGAGAGGGAGCAACCACAACAGCTCCCGCACCAGGGCCACCGCCACCGTGAGGAGTGCTGAAGGTCTTATGTAAATTTAAATGACACACATCCACTCCCATAGCAGAGAGGGACGCCTTGCCCAGGATGGCATTGAAATTGGCACCATCCATATAAAGGAAAGCCCCGGAAGCGTGCAAGAGATCCGCTATCGGGCGGATATTTCTTTCAAAGACCCCGAGTGTGCTGGGATTGGTGAGCATCAAACCGGCCACATTGGCACCCAGCTGTGCTTTCAGAGAATCCAGGTCTGTCAGACCATCGGCTGTAGAACGAATTTCCAGAGCTTCAAAGCCGGCCAGGCGACAGGAGGCCGGGTTGGTTCCGTGCGCGCTATCCGGAATCAGCATGATGGTCCGTTTCTCCCCGCGCTGCCTTAGCGCTGCAGCAATGAGAAAGAGTCCGGTCAGTTCTCCATGAGCACCCGCAGCAGGTTGAAGGGTCACCGCATGCATGTCGGTCAGAGCTTTAAGAACTTCCTGCAATTCAAAGGTAACGCGAAGGATGTGCTGGCTGTAGCGTTCGGGAAGGCCGGGGTGATGGGCAGCGTACTCCCGGAAAGCGGCGATTTCCTCATTGATTCGGGGATTGTACTTCATGGTACAGGACCCCAGCGGATACGTATTCAGATCGATGGCATAGTTCCAGGTGGACAGGCGGGAAAAATGGCGGACAACCTCACTTTCTGCTAACTCCGGTAACCGCAATTCCGCCAGCGGGCGAACAAAATTCTCATCCAGACTGTCTGCCAGACTTTGATCGTCCTCAGGCAAAAGAACTCCCTCTTTACCTGGCCGTGAACGTTCAAAAACCAGAGGCTCCTCATAGAGCTGCGCATTTCTTGTGATCATTCACACCTCATTTACAGGCAGCTGCAAGTAGCAGGGCCCATTTTTCCACGACTTTGGGAGAAAGTAACTCGCTGAAGGCAACCAGAAGTCTCTTCTCATCCAGGGCTGTGCCTGGCAGGATGCGCTGGCTTTCCAGACAGCGCTCGATCACCAGCTCTGCCCTGATCGGCAGATCAATGACGAATTCGTTAAACATCGGGCCTTCATGGGCGGGCCGGATCTCTGAATGCTGTGCGATCAATTTGCGGCCCAGAGTGGCAAACCGATGCGATCTCTGCGCAGCGCGGTAAAGACCGCGCTTACCCATAACAGAAAGATAGATGGATGCGCGCAGCGCCATCAGACCCTGGTTTGTGCAAATGTTGGAAGTGGCCCGGGCGCGCCGGATGTGCTGCTCACGAGTTGCCAGAGTCACAACAAATCCCCGTCTTCCTTCCCGATCATACGCCTGACCGACCAGCCTGCCAGGCATATTGCGTACATGAGCCATTGCCGATCCCAGAAATCCAAGCCACGGACCACCGGCCATCAGGGGAATACCAAAACTCTGCGCTTCGCCACAAACAATATCGGCACCAAGGCTACCGGGAGATTTCAAGTAAGCCAGGGACAGAGCTTCTGTCACCACAGCAATCAAGAGCACAGGGGCGGGCAGCATTTCTTTGATTTTTTTAATATCTTCGAGTAACCCAAAATAATTGGGTGATTGCACAACCACCGCACCCGTTTCTGGACCGACTTTGAAGGCACCCAATCTTCCGTTTTCTCCGGCGATCAGATCAAAGGAAAATACTCCCGGCGCAGCGTATGTCTGTATCGTTTCTATATATTCTGGATGAAGTAAGCCCGAAACCTGGACATGCGATTTTCCGCTGATTCTGAGGGCCATGCTGATTGCTTCAATGACCGCCGTTGATCCGTCATACAGCGATGCATTGGAAACTTCCACACCCATCAGGTGCGCCATCATTGACTGGTACTCGAACATAGCCTGTAGAGTACCCTGGCTCACCTCCGGTTGATAGGGAGTGTACGCGGTAAGAAACTCACCACGGGAAATCAAAGGATCAATAATGGAAGGAATGTAATGACTGTGGCCCAGTCCGCCGGCAAAGGAATGCTCCGCCAGCAACACATCGCTATGCTGAAAGTAGCGTCGCAATTCGATTTCACTCATGGCCGGGGTAAAATGGGCGGCCGTGGGCTTGCGCAGGGCTGCCGGAATCGATTGGAATAAATCTTCCGTAGAAGAAAGGCCCAGCTCCTGCAGCAGCGCCTCTTTTTCTTCCGGCCCGGTTGGGATGTAACGATGCATACTTACCCCAGAGTCTTGATATAATCTGCGTAGGCGCTTGAATTCATGAGGGTGCCCAGATCCCCGGCGCTATAGTCCTTGATCTTGATAATCCAGGAACCATAAGGATCTTGATTTACCCGTGCCGGATCCTGATTCAAAGCGGGGTTGACCTGGGCTATACTGCCGCCCAGCGGTGCATAAAGTTCTTCGGCAGCTTTTACGGATTCTATGGCACCAAAAGATCCTTCGCGCGCAAGGACCGTACCGACAGGTTTCACATCAATGTAGACAATATCCCCCAGCGAATGCTGGGCGTAATCCGTAATCCCGACCAGAAGAAGGCCGCCCTCTTCAAGGGCCCATTCGTGTTTGGATGTATATAGAAGATTTTCGGGGACTTTGTTCATTTCAGCTCCTGCCCTTCAGGCACGTGTCAACATTCTGTGCAAAGACCGACTGTAAATCAGAAGTCATCGGGCAGCCCTGCGGTAAAAAGGGCCTTCCAGGAGCTTCAGGCCCAGATGGCGGCCCCGTACTTCTACGGATAAAGGCCCAGGTTCCCGGCCAGCAGGCACATATACGGTTCCGATTCCAGCCCTCAGAGCTGGCGAATGGGCACCGGAAAGCACCTCCCCGATCCTCTCCTCCCCCGTAAAAACCCCATATCCCTCACGAGGTACGCCGGCTTCTGTCAGTTGAAAGGGCCGAACCCGGCCAGGCAAGCCGCTCTCCTTTTGCTCTGCAATCCTTTCCCGGCCGGCAAGGGACAGAGAGCGGTTCTTGAATGTCCAGCCTATGCCGCTTTCCAGTGGCGTCCACTCTTCGTTTAGCTCATGGCCCCACAAAGGATAGAGGACCTCCAGACGCAGAAGATCGCGGGCCCCGAGACCCGCCGGAGTGAGTCCCGCTTCCATACTTGAAGTGAATAGACTTTCTGCAAATTCCGGTTTAAAATAGAGTTCATAGCCATCCTCCCCCGTGTACCCGGTACGGCTGATTAAGAGCGGCACGCCGGCAAGGGTAACTTCAGCAAAATGAAAACGCTTGAGCGCCGGCAGATCACCCCACTTATCCTCCAGCAGGCGATGCACCATGGGTCCCTGTAAAGCAAGAAGTGCCGTGTGATCGCTCCGATCCTCCACGGATACACCGCTTTCGCTTACCTTCTTTAGAAGCTCTGCGATGCGTAAATAGTTTACCGCATTGGATACCATCATGTAGCGATCCATGGAAAAGCAGTACACCGTGACATCATCGACAACCCCTCCATTCGCATTCAGAATGGCTCCGTACTGAACCTGACCGGGTTCAATAGTATATATATCATTACAATACACGTGCGATAGGCTTTCTCTTGCTTTTTCTCCATATACAAGAATCTCCCCCATGTGCGAAACATCAAATATTCCTCCCTTCTCGCGCACTGCGCGGTATTCCTCCAGAATCGAAGCGTACTGCACTGGCATTTCCCACCCTGCGAAAGGAACCATGCGAGCGCCCAGGTGAACATGAAGGTCATATAGAGGAGTGCGGCGAAGAGTCATTGCGTCATATTATGCCACATTCATCCCTGCGAAAGTTTTTTTCCTTCAATGCGAAATAATCCTGCTACTTCGCATTGGGGTTTATTGCAAGCATTTGCCAAAAGAAGGCACTTTCGTGCTTAAATCAAAAAATACCTCCCTTCTTTGATTTTTTCTTTGACGTCACAACCCTGCGACGAATCCCTCGCATCTTGCCGCGGACGCGGGTGGGACGTTTCTCACTCTCCGCATCGCTTAAAGTTGTACCGGGGTCGTGGAAGATTCAGGAACAATGTGGCAAGGATAGATTTTTTATGAATGCAGGTCAGAAAACCATGGTAGAAAGCCCTGCGGAAAGACCGCTAAAAGCCCCCGCGGTCCAGCACACCTGCTCCCTTTGTGGTTCTCGCACGGAACGCCTCTACCAGAATGACGCCTGTAAAAATTGCCTTTCACAAATATTAAAAGCCTCCGTGGCTCTGATCAACCAATTTCGCAATTGACAGGCATCCCCCGACCCCTAAGACGGCTCTGTGCCGGAGACTGAACTCAAAAAACAGGGGCGCCGGGCCCTGAGAGAAATTAAGTTTTCGTTACTTTTTGGGGCACTGGCTCTCCTGATCGGGGTGGCTGTTTATAGATTCGGTCCTCAGGTAGACAGCAGCATTTTCCATTCAGAAGTGGGCCATACTCGCAATTTCCGGCCTACAGACCGGGGAGGGATTGTTGAATACAGAGAAAAAGCGGGGCAAACGGGGAATACGGACCGTTTGCGCAAGGACTTAGGGATTCTCTGTCAACGTTTCAGCCGCGGCCAGTTTGTCATGACCAGGCTGGCGGGTTTTTCCAAAAAGGATGTGGTCCGGAGTATGGAATCCCAGACAGGGAAGATCAGCTGCCGATTGGCCCCGGAAGGTGCCGTTCTGGAAATCGAAGCCGGGGACAACACCGCGCGCAAAGCCCTTCACGAGTATCTGGCATTTTTGCAGAAATACTGGACAAATCAGACCCCGGCTGCAATATCTCCTGCCGGCTAAAAAGGACTCGCAAGGTGTATCGCGGCCTTTATTTTACAGCGATGCCGGGCCGATTATACAAAGAGTATGAAAAGCACTGCCGCCGCTATTTTGATTCTCCTCTTTACCCTGTCCTGCCAGTCCTCTGCCCTGAAAGAGGCAGAGCGTAGAGCCAAGGAAGAGGCTCAGAAAAAAATTGAAGAAGAAGCCCGCCGGGCCCTCAGCGGTGCCGGCACACTGAGCAGCGCTGCTTTGACCGGCTTTGCGCCCCGGAAGGCTGAGCTCAAGCCCGCTTATTTTCGGGCCTGGTTTGAGCGCAATCGCAACAGTTTATTTGGTACAATTCAATCTCTTCCCGAAGGGAGCGTGCTCGTGGTTACCGGCCATAGTGATCCTCTGGGTGGAGATGCTCTGGCAGAAAGTCTGGCCCGGCAGAGAGCCGACTACGTTGCCCGTGAACTTCTAAAACTCGGCGTCCCCCCCCACAAGATCACCACCAATAGCATGGGGGCACGACAACTGGCCAACCCGCATTTCCCCGGGGCCGGTGAAAACAGGCGGGTGACCTTAGAAACGTCAGCAGGAAGTGGCGTTGCGGGCGCACTGCGCTCGGCACTTCCCGGAGCTTTGCCCGGCGCGCTTCCTGGAACGCAATCCCTCATGCCCGACATGACCCAACTGAACACCGAGCTGGCCAAACTAACCGTTTCTGGTTTCACTTCAGCACGCTCGAGCCTTGGTAAAGGATATGAGACCATGTGGCTTGGTATGCTGAACAGTGTCCTGCCGCAGCTTCGGGCCGCTCTGGCCAGCGGCTACGTACTGGAAGTGGCCGGACATTCCGATCCTTTTGGCGGGCCGGAAAAGGCCGATCGCTTTGCCCGCCAGCGAGCGAACTACGTTGCTGGACTTTTAAGAAGGAGCGGGATCCCTTCCCGTTCCATGCAAGTAGTGAGTCGTGGTGCTATGGAACCGGCTAACGCAAACTTTGCCGGAGCTGCAGAAAACCGCCGGGTCACCTTGAAGCTCGTCGGCGCGGGAAGATCCTATCTGCCATCACTGCCTGGAGGATTACCGGGAGCGTTGCCTGGGGCTCTGCCGGGCGCTTTGCCGTCAGGCCTCCTGCCACAAAGTTATCCGGCGAGTCCAGACTACACTTCGCCTGGTTATTGATCGCCGTCGTTGCCGGCCATCCGTCATCAGTGCAGAAAGTGGCGAACGCCGGTGAATACCATGGCCAGTCCATGTTCATTGGCGGCAGCAATCACCTCTGGATCACGAACGCTGCCTCCCGGCTGAATCACCGCTGTAGCGCCGGCCCGGGCCAGCTGATCCAGCCCGTCCCGAAACGGGAAAAAAGCGTCTGAGGCCACGGCCGATTTTTCCAGGGAAAGACCGGCCTCCTGAGCCTTGCGCACGGCAACAATGGTGGAATCCACCCGACTCATTTGACCCGCACCAATGCCCAGGCTTCTATCCGGTCCGCAAAAAACAATAGCATTGGATTTCACATTTCTGACCAGAGCCCAGGCAAAACGGAGCGCTGCCCATTCGCGCTCATCAGGGCTCCGCGCGGTCACCACTTTCCATTCACTGGAAACGGGATGATCCAGCTCTTGAAACAAATACCCGTTCCAGATGCGACGCATTTCAAATCCGCCGCCTTCCAGAAGGGAGCGCGCTTCTTCCTGTGAAGATTCAAGCAAGCGGATTTGGGGCTTGCTCTGAAAAACCTGAAGGGCACTGGCAGAGAAATCGCGGGCAATGACCCCTTCCACGAAATTTTCCGTGATAGCGCGGGCCAGTGATTCATCCACACTACCAGCCACACCAATCACACCACCAAAAGCACTCACCGGATCACAGCTGCGTGCCGTCCGGAAAGCCGCCTCTAAAGACGCATGACTGGCTGCACCGCAGGGGTTGAGGTGTTTGATGATGGCAATTCCCTGACCCGGCAGGGACAGCGCGGTTCGCAGGGCCGCTGAAAAATCCAGCATGTTATTAAAAGATAGCTCTTTGCCCTGCAGTTGACGCAAAGGGAAATCCGTATCGGAACGATAGTAGGCTGCCTTCTGGTGTGGATTTTCGCCGTATCGGAGGGTCTGGACCCGGTTATAGCTCAAGGTCAGGGTCTCGGGAAAATCATCGCCGGCCCGCAAGTTCAGGTAACCGGCTATCATCGCATCGTAGGCAGCAGTATGATTGAAAACTTCCCGGGCCAGTTCGAGTCGCATCTCCACAGAAAAGCCCTGAGCCCAGTTCTGCATGAGCGCCTGGTAGCGCTCGGGGTTGCAGGTCACAACCACACCGGTATAATTTTTGGCGGCAGCCCGAAGGAGAGCCGGTCCGCCAATGTCAATATTTTCTATAGCGTTGGCAAGATTCTCCGGGTCACTACGAATGGCAGAAGCAAAGGGGTAGAGATTCACGCAAACCAGATCAATGGTCTCAAGGCTGTGCTTGTGGAGGGTATCCATGTGTTCCTGGCTTTCGCGCAGGGCTAAGATTCCGGCATGAATTCGGGGGTGCAGAGTTTTCACCCGGCCATCCAGCATTTCTGGAAATCCGGTGAAATCTTCCACAGCACGCACGGCCAGCCCGGCTTCCTGAAGAGTCCGGAGTGTTCCGCCCGTGGAGATGATTTCCACCCCCTGCTCACAGAGGAAGCCGGCAAATTCCAGCAAATTGGTTTTATCTGATACCGAAAGCAAAGCTCTTTGTATTTTTTTCATAGTTAATCCTTTATTATGACCTTCCGGCCCCGGACCTCAAGCCGATCGTCCATGAAAAGAGTAGCGGCCCGGACAACCAGCCGATGTTCCAGAGGTAAAAGTTCTGCCTTCAGGCGATCCAGATCCCAGGAAGGATCTATTTCCAGGGCACTCTGGGCAATGATGGGCCCGGTGTCCACTCCTGCATCCATGAAGTGGACCGTGGCTCCAGTCACGCGAACTCCGTATTCCAGAGCCTGCTTTTGAGCGGCCATTCCCGGGAAGGCCGGCAGCAAAGAAGGGTGTATGTTTATGATTTTATACTTAAATTCTGATATTATCTGCCCCGAAAGAATACGCATGAAACCCAGGGCTAAAATGAGATGGGGGCAGTCCTCGCGCAATTGCTCAAGGAGAGCTGCCTGAAAATCCAGAGCACTGCGAAATACTGTATAGTCCAGAGTACAGACAGGTACTCCAGCCCTTTCTGCCAGAAGAGCCGCTCCCGTGCCCGGTCGATCGACTATCAGCTTTTCTATCAGAAGAGAGCCCAGTTGGTTTTGATCCCGGGCTTCCAGCACAGCTCCCAGGTTGCTGCCGCGACCGGACGCCAGAATAACACACTTTTTCAGATTCTTTCCTCAAAAAAACGAACAGAATTAATGACAGCAGAAATGGTCCGTGCCTCCTCAGGAGCCGGGACTTCATCGGAATTGTAAGTAATAATAAGAAGATGCGATGGTGCTCCCATGAGCGTGACCAGCCAGAAACGCTCCTGGCTCATGAATTCGCAAGCCATGGCAGGCTGACCATGAACCGATCGGTAGGCCGTCACCGCCTCGCTTTCATAGGCGATGCGGTGGCGGGCAAGATAGCGCGTCATCTCAAGGGCAAGTTCCGGCATGGCATCTCGAGCCAGTGAGGCGATTTGAATGGCACCCGCTCCGGCCGGATCGTAAAAGGCTGGAATATCTTCAATAATTTCAGCCTCCCAGTGTGCGGGATATTCCAGCTCAAAGCAGACACCCTCAAAGTATGGCACAGGACAGAATTGGATGCGCGGGACCGTGGTAAATGCAAATATGCTTCCCAGCAAAGCACCGCGTCCAATGCTCTGCCCTATAGTATGTTCACGGGCAGAAACAAACGCAAGAACCCGCTGTATATCGCCTCCTCCATTCTTATTATCATCGGGCTGGCGCTGCTCACCGGCAGTGTAGCCATCATCGCCGCCGCTATTCTGGTGATCCTTGTACTCTTCTATCCCTTCTTTCTCTTTTTGTGGGAACAGATCTATGGTGTGGAGGACCTGGCAGACCAGGTTTTTCACGCGCACACGGATGATGCCTGGAACATTGCTCTGCATTTCCACCGCCCGGCCTACCCCAGACCTGGGGCGCTACCCGTCCTGCTCTGCCATGGCCTTGCAGTGAACAAATACGGTGTGGACCTGGATCGGGGTCACAGCCTTGCTTATTACTTGCGACAGAATGGTTTTCCCGTTTTCGTCATCAGCCTGCGCGGAACGGGCAAATCCTACCATGCCTCACGCTATGGGTACCGGGATTTTTGCTTTGATGATATTGTGGAGTACGACGTTCCTGCTGTGATTAAGAAAGTTCGTGACCTCACCGGCGCCCCGCGAATCAACTGGATCGGTCATAGCATGGGGGCGATGATTGCCTACGCTGCCATTGGTCGCAGGGTCCCGGAATCCGACCGCATCCATTGCCTGGTCTCTCTGGGAGGGCCAGGGCGGATCGACCATGCCCGCAGCTCCATCTGGGCGCAGGCGTTGAAGTACCCCTGGATGGGTCAACTCCTGGATCTGAAGTTTGGCGCTCAGGTTGTTTCGCCGGTCACCGGACGGATCATATCCCCCATTGAAGAGCTGGTTTACAATAAAGAAATCGTCAGCAGCACGACCATTCGGCGGTTGATGAAAAACGGGATTGAAAATATCGCTCCTGGCCTGCTCAAACAATTCGCCGCCTGGATGAGGACGGGCCGTGAATTCAGTCAAGACGGTGTCTATGATTACCGGTCCAGCTTTGAAAACATTACCATACCTGTGCTCTATATTGCCGGGGCCCGCGATCATGTGGCCCCTGTTGAATCCATCCGCTTTGCTTACAATCGGACAGCCAGTAAGGATAAAACCATGCTGGTTATGGGCCGCGAGGACGGAGTGCCCTTCGATTACTGTCATACCGGGCTTGTGCTGGCAGATCGCGCCCTCATGGATGTTTTCCCTCGTGTTCTGGAATTTTTGAATCGCTATGGCATGGAGCGCCGCAAACGGTCCTTGATCCAGAAATGGCGGAGCAAACTCCGGCTCAAGAAAGAACGGCGTTCCCTGCGCGGCCGCCGCAATTGGCAAGAAAGAGGGGTCTCTGATGTTATTTCTGCTTAGGGCCCTTCTCCCGGTCCTTTTACTCATCGTGGCCTGTCAATCGCCGCGCAAACGTTCGGCGGCCGGGATGGACTACTTCGCGCCGGAATTTCAATGCACTTCATCGATCATCAAAAATGAAGCGTCTCTGCGTTACCTGGGTGCCTGGAAATTTTTCCATGATCGCTACGTGGAAGAAAACAAAAAACTGTCCCCGCCTTTTGCGGTAATCACGGGAGATTCTATTGCTCATTTATTTGTACAGGAGAGACTGCAAAAATTTTTACCGGAGTTTCAGATCATCAATCGCGGAATTGGTGGCGATTCCACGCTTTTCTTCCTGCGGCGGCTGGACAGCAATGTGATCGCTCTGCAGCCAAGAGTAGTGATCATCAGCATTGGCGGCAATGACCTTCTGGGTGGCCGCTGCCTGGGGGATATTCTGGAAAACACGCGCACGGCTGTGCAGAACATTCGCCATAATCTACCACAAACTTCTGTGATCCTGACCGGCGTGCCGCCCGTGCTCAGCTGGAAGGCCAATGCCATCTCACCCCAGTACAATCGCCGCCTTGCAGAAATGGTCAGCAGCATTCCCAATGTCTTTTTTCTGGACCTCTGGCCCGCTCTTTCCGATCCAGAAAAACAACTTCTCGCAGAACCTTACCACAATATCCTGCCGGGCGGGAAACTCGACACCATCCACTTCAATGAAAAGGGTTACGCCGAATGGGCGCGTCTTTTACGCCCCGTCTTGCAGCGCCTTCAAACAGCTCCAGCCTCCCCGGCTCCTTCCACACCAGCGCCTCAATAAAAAAAAAGACCCTCACAATGAGGGCCTTTTTCCGCATAACGGGTAGCTATGGCTTACTGAATGCTTTCGCGCGGCCGAGGCTCCATCGGACTGGCCGGTGCAGCCGGAGCAGGCTTTTGAGCAGCCGGGCGGGCACGCTTCTGCAGATACTGTTTCTGCCGGCGCAACGCTTCAGCCTTGAGACGGGCCTTTTCTTCCGCATCAACTTCCGGGATCACGAGAGTCTGACCGGGGAAGATCAGATGCGGATTGTTGATCTTGTCTTTATTGGCCTCATAGATCTTCACCCACATATAGGGATCACCATAGACGTTCTTCTTACCGGAGATGCAGCTCAAGCATTCCGGCGGATCGCTTTTACCGATTTCATAGGTGCGATCTCCGGAAACGGCCGGTTCCTTGGTGCCGCCAGAAGGCGCTGAGCGGGCCAGAGCAATCGACTGCTCATTGACAATGAGTGCCAGACGCATGGCTTCTTCAGAATCCTGGATGGATTTTTCATACTGCTTTGCGGAATAGTTTTTCTCCGCTGAACTCAGTGCTTCACGTCCGGCGGCCAGGCTCTCCTCAATGCTACGAGCAGCAGGTTGATTTTTCAGCGCGCCTGCTCCCAGGGATTTGTAGGAAGACTCGGCAGCCATAATGGCTTTGGCCGCGTCAGATTTCTTTTGTTCTGCAAAAGCAGGCATCGCTTTATTCAGGGCTGCGTTGGCCGATTTTTCTGCAGCAAGCAGCTCTTTCTGACCATCTTTCAAATTATCCTGACCGAAAAGTGTGCGTGCTCTGGTAGCCGCTGTGCGGGCCTGCTGAATCTCGCCCGCCGCTGTAGTTGCTCCACCAAATTGCTCTGCCTTGCTAATGGTCTTTTCCACACCGGCCAGAGCGTTCAGCTTTTCACCCTTGCGGGCCAGCGCCTTAGACTTAGCCGCGTCTGCTGCAGCACGGGCAGCAACAAAATCGTCACGCGAAGCAGCGAACTGAGCGATCACGGCCTCTTCCTGCATGGCACGATTTTCCTTCTCTGTAGCCGTTGACTTCTCCGTCAGGGCCGGCAGAGCTTCACTTTTTTCTTTAGCCTGCTTGTAAGAGGCGATGGCCCGGGCATTTTTCTCGCGAGCATCCTGGAATTCCGGTTTGGCCAGCTCTTCAGCCCAAGCCTTGTCAGCACTGTCCAGACTGGTTCTTGCTGCCTGGTATTCCGCGTACGCTGCTTTGGGCGCACTGGCCAGGTTGGCCCGCCGGGCAGCTTCAAAAGCTGCATCAGCGTGAATTTTGGCATCTTTGTACTTTTCTTCTCCCAGAGCAGAATGAGCCACGACCAGTTTTTCCCTGGCGGAATCAATATCCGCTTTTGCATGGCTGGCAGCACCATTGGCCTCTGCCCGGGCGATTTCCTGGCGCGCCTGGCTTAATTCCTGCACGGGCACGGGTTTAGAACAGTAAAACAGCAGACCGGCCATGGCCAGCGCAACTGTCGTTTTTTGCGTATACAACATCCCTTAGAATCCTCTTTCCTGATTTTTTTTGAATATGAGTGAAAATAGCTCAGAAAACAGGATCAGGCTACCCCTGATCCTGTCAAGCAGTATGGCCGGCAAGACCGGTTACTTAAAGGCTGCGACAGCGTCCTGTTCAGAATCGAAAATCTCGAAAAAGGAAGTCAGCTTGGTCAATTCAAATACTTTGCGGACAGAGCCGGAAACATTGATGATTTTCAGACCCCCCTGGTATTTTTTCAGATTGGACAGGCTGGAGATCAGAGCTCCAATCCCCGAGGAGTCGATGTAGCTAACGCGATCCAGATTGATAATGACGTTGTATTTCTGCTCTTCAATGAGCTTTCCAATGATTTCTTTGATTTCCGGCGCATTGTAAAGGTCGATTTCACCATTCACGTCCAGAATCACTATATCACCGCTTTCTCTTCTTTGAATTTCCATGCATTAAAGCCTTTACAGAGCGAGATTTTCACCTATACCAGTTTTTTTCATCGTCATTGTCAACCACAAAAATTGAGCCCTTCCGGGAAAAAATCAAACGGGGGCCCGACCGGCCTGATAGCGTAAAAGCCATTCGGCACGAAATGCCGAAAATCGGTCTGCCTCAATGGACTCCCGCAAGAGCCGCATGAAGTGGAAATAAAAAAACAAATTATGAATACTTATGAGCATCGGGCCGAGCATTTCGCGGGCCACAAACAGGTGACGCAAATAAGCCCGGCTGTAGCCCTGACAGGCATGGCAGCCACAGGCCGGATCCAGGGGTTCCCCATCCCGGCTGAAGCGTGCATTCCGTATGTTCAGCGGCCCATTCATGGTCAGAGCCTGCCCGTTACGGGCATTGCGCGTGGGTAGAACACAATCGAACATGTCAAAACCAACGGACACAGCAAGCAAAAAGTCAGGAATAGTGCCCACGCCCATAAGATAACGGGGCCGCGAAGGATCAAGCTCCGGGGCCATACTTTCCAGAGTAGCCCGAAACTCATCGCGGCTTTCGCCAACAGACAGGCCGCCGGCGGCAATCCCGGCAAAGGGAAGCTCCTGAATTTCCTGCATAGACTGCAGGCGCAACGGTATATTGCATCCACCCTGATGGATACCAAACAAATGGAGCCGTGGCGATAACTGGCCGTCGCTCTTTAGCCGATCTTTCCTTTCCAGAGATTGTCTGGCCCAGTTCCGGGTTCTCTGCAGCGCGGCCCTCAAGCGGGCAAGGTCAGCCTGAGCGGGCGGGCAATCGTCAAGCGGCATGGCAATGTCCGATCCCAGAAAATTCTGGTAATCGACAACGCTTTCCGGTGTGAACAGATGCTTCTTGCCATCAATGTGACTTTGAAACTGAACTCCCTGTTCGGAAAGCTTCACTCGCCCGGCAAGACTGAATGCCTGGTAACCGCCACTATCAGTAAGCACCGCGTGCGGCCAGTTCATGAAAGTATGAAGCGGCATAGCAAGATCATATCCCTGCCGTAAAAACAGATGATATGTATTGGAAAGTATTAGTCGGTATCCCATTCCGGCCACGTCTTTTAGAAAGACACCCTTAATGGTTGCCTGCGTTCCCACGGGCATGAAGACGGGGGTGGGGATTTCGACGCCGGAAAGATTGAGTAAACCGCTGCGAGCCTGCGAGTCGGTAGACTGACTCAGGGAGCTGAAGAACATCTTCTGCGGGCCTGCTGGAATTCTGCAGGCAGGCTATTCATCAGGGGCTGTGCCGGACCTGTCTGGAAGATAAAGTATTGCCGGAGAGCCTCTTCCCCCTGACGGATCTCGCTCTCCATCTTCTGGCCTTCTGCACAGGGGATCTGCTGCGCCCGATTCAGAGCTGAAAGTGCAGCAATACGATAGACCTCTTTGTGGCCCGGTCCTTCAGCCAGCTCTTGCAATAGCGAGTCCACCATGCGCTGTGATTCATCGTAGCGGGCCCGAAAAAGGGGCGAACCGGCAGCAAGGTAAAGTCGGGTACGCAGATAATGACCGCGCAAAAGCTGGATCTGCGCCTGACGATCCTTCTGGCCGATCAACTCTTCAACGGCCCGGGCCACCTCAAAAAGTCGCCCCAGATATTCCTCTATACGTTCCGGCCGGGACCGACCTCCCTCAAGCAGACGCACCTGCGCCTGCTCATGCAGTGCTTCCAGGTAGTCCTGATAAAACTGGTATTTATCATTTTTATAATTAAAATTATCGCGATTCTTCCAGGCCAGCGCAAATTCGCCCAGCGCTTGCACCGGTGGAGTGCGCTGCTTCAAGGACTGCCCCAGGTACAAGGCCCCGAGAGCTGCATGCGCTTCGGGGAGATCTGCATCTTTGAGCAGCGCCTTTTTGTAAGCCTGCAGGGCCCGCGCTGTATCCTGGCGGGCCAGGTAGTAGTCCCCCTCCCTTTTTAGCAGCATGGCTTCTTCCAGATTTTCTGAACCGAGGGTGCGGGCCACAAAATGTCCCTCACGCACGCGCAGCAGGATACCGGACGCGGTAAGCACATCGCCGTAGAACTTGCTCTGCAATATGGCCTCGACTTTCACCTCACCAACAATCAAACCGTTGCGGTAGCGTGTATGGAAGGGATCTTTATCAATAACATACAGCTTCTGCCCCACCTTCAGACCTGCGGGGTTGAGCACCTTCACCGTGATTTGGTCGGGCCGGACATCGTAACCGGGCGTGGCATCGACTTTTTGTAGAATGGCGGCCTTGGTTTTGCTGGTGATTTCACCCACAAGAATCATCTTTTGCGGTTCCGGCCGGGTATAGTTGCGGAAGGCATAGATCAACTGACTCTGCACTTCCGCAGAGAGGCCCGGGGCAGCCCATGTGCAAAAAAGGAGAGTGAACGCAAAGGAGCGGAGCATGTCCGCTATCAGTATCGGCCGGTATGCCGGCAGAGCGGTTATTTTACTACCAGGACGCTGCAAGGAGCATGGTGAACCACACGGTCCGAGACCGAACCAATTAAGAAACGCCCCAGCAGGGAAAGCCCCCGGCTACCAATAACGATCAGATCATACTTTTCTTTGCCGGCCAGGTCACAGATTTGTTCCGCTGGATAGCCCTCCAGTACCCGGCGATCCCAGGGAACGGAAGTGGACTCCAGGGCATCATGGATTTTATCAAAGCGCTGTTCTTCGATCCATTTGACCCGGTTCACACCAACGGGTGCCGCTTCGTAGTAACCCGGCAGTGGACCGAACTCTTCAATGACTTCAAGGATAGTGATTTTTCCGCCACTTTTTCCGGCCAGAGCAAGGGCCATCTCAATGGCTTTACGGGATGAGGGAGAGCCATCCACGGGTACCAAGATTTTTGTTATCAACCGCTCCAAATCTTACTCCTCCGGGCCGTATGGTCCGGGGCCATGGGAGCAGAGAAGAGTTCACTCACAAGCAATTTTCATTTTTCTTGCCGAACCCAGGACAGAAGGGATCGTGGTCTATGGGCGGCTTTGAATCTGCGTGGCCGGCGTTCTCTCTGGCTGCCTTTCTTTTCGCCGTTGGTCTTGTTACCGGCATTGTCCTTGCCATCAATCGTGCCGGGCATAAGCAAAAAGTCGCAACCCGTCAAAAAATCGTACTGATGCAGAGTTTTCAGCAACTCAGTCGCGGACTGGGACTGGAAAGTGCCAGGCTCGTTTACAATTTCCTGGCTCATTATGACCAGACGGAGCAGAAACTCATCGCCCGTGCACCGCACAAATACTACCAGGCGCTGGAACACTACTTGCTCAAGCGAGCACCCCTGCGAAGGGCCGTGCAGATACTGGCTTATGTTAGTGGTCCGGCGCAGGGGACGCGAGTCGAAAGCCTGGATAATATAATGCGCGGTGAACTGGGGGCTCTGGAAACGCAAAAGACCGATGTTCCGGTCTCTATGGAAAAAATCGATGCGCGTACTCTGAAACTGATGACGGTCAGTGAGCATCGACCACAGGAAGGTCCCGGTAGAATCTACATCTATCGCAAGCATGGAGGTGGGTTCCTGCTCGATGGTGAGGTTCGCCTGAAAGATGCCACGAGCGGGGAGTATTCCTTTTTGCTCGGTGCCCAACCACGGCCGGCCGGGGATAAGATGGTCATGATTGAAATGCAAACGCCGGTGAATCTTGAGCCGGTTACCCTGCCCCATGAAGCCCAGGAATCGGACCGTTCCCTGTATACCTTCCAGCCTGTTTTAATTTTGCTCTCGCCCCGCGCGGCCATGCTCGCAGATAACCTTCCGCCGGAAACGCTACGACGCAAAGTAGGGCTGTGGCTGATGAAACTGGATAATATTGATTTCAAAGGAAAATTATTAACTTCACGCAAGGCCGGTCAGTTGATTTTCCGGTTTGAAGATTTTACACCGGAAGGCTCCGCACTGATCAAGGAGTATCTAAAAAAACAGGAAGGGACGGCTGAATCCATCAATTGATGGCTCCTTTCCCCACTACCGGGGCCTCGCAGTTTTCCTGCTCCTGGCAGCCTGGAGCACGCTTCCGGCACGCCAGGGACTTCAGGCGACCATTGACAACGATGCCGGTTTTTCTGACCGCTTCTACACCAGTGGAGTTCGCTTTTCTTTCCATGACGAAGGTCTGTTGGCGCCCTTCAATCCGGCCAGCTATCCCGGCCGTTTGCTGGAAAAATGGATTCTACCCTCCAGCGGGCATTCCTACCTGTTGACCGGCCTGGACACCTTTACTCCGCAGCATATCAACAGAGCAGCCATTGGTTATGGAGACCGGCCCTATGCCAGCTGGGCTTTTCTGGGAGCCGGTCATCACCAGAATAACGGCCGCCGATTTTTCACCAGTGAACTTCAAGCGGGCAGCAGTGGAATCCTCAGTCGCGAAGCACAAACCTATGTGCACACGGATTCGCGCTATTCCAGTCCACCCAATGGCTGGGACCATCAGCTTCCAGAGCGTGCGGGCGCGCAGCTGGAACTGCGCTACGAAGAACGTTTCACCCGATCCTCAGGAAAAGCAGCCGGGTTCTTGTTTGCGCACACCCGCACCGGGAGCATATACAACGATCTTCGCGTGGGTCCACTGTTACAGTACGGCTTCGTCGGGCACGCACATACGCAGAGTAGCGATGCCCTTTTTGACCAGATGAGCAACGGCTCCGGTTATGCCCTGCTATTTTTCCGGCCAGCTGTGCGTTATGTAGCACATGATTCGACTCTTGAGGGCTTCCATGGAAGCGCAGGCCGCTCCACGTACAGGGAAAACGAACTGGCCCAGCAAATCGCTTTTGCACGGCTGACGGAGCACAGCGATCGCACAGCGCTACAGCGTGTGGATGCTTACGATAGACTGGTTCTTAGCCGCAACCAGATCGATTACCGTGAAAATTTTCTGCTTTTTAATGATATGTTCTATAGTGGTTCGCGAAAAGATATCGGGATGCAAATCTTGATCTATGAAACCCTCTTCCGGGAAACGCGACCCTTTGAAAAAAAAGCAGAAACGGATGCCCTGATTCTTGTAAGCCTGACGCAGGACCCCCAACCGGCCAGTGCGGAAAATGCTTTCTTTTTATCGCAAACTCTGCTGCGGCCACGCGGGAAAAGTCTGCATCCCCTGGCCCGCTGGATTGCTTTTGACAAACTTACCCGCAACCGACCGATCTCCAGTACGAACAAAGCCTTGATCTATGCATTTCTTTTTCGCGGCCATGAGTATGGAAACAAACGATACACTGTGCCCGTGCGCAGGCTCCTGGGGGAGGTGGAGACAGGAATGGCCTTTGGCAATCATAGCCTGCGCGGTGCGCTGAGCTGGACATTACGATCTGCGGAATTCGAGTCCGCTCGCGGCATTGCTGGCTTCCACAGCTTTTTCCGCCTTTCACTGAGTTATTTATTCTGAAATATCATCTATAAATTCTTTCAATTGGCGGGCGGCTTCTCCCCGATGACTGATTGCATCCTTCGCCGGTCCGGCTAACTGTGCCAGAGTGCATCCGGAAATCGGATGGAAAAAAATCGGATCGTAGCCAAAACCGGTGACTCCCTCCGGCCGGTGGTTGATTTCTCCCTCCACCCTCCCCTCAAACAGGTATTCTTCTCCTGCTCCACAGAGGGCCAGAACACAGATGAAATATGCCCGCCGATCTTTACTATTTTCCAATTCCTTGAGGACAAGCAGGCAACGGTCGGCATCACTCAGGTCCGGCCCGCCGTAGCGGGCAGAGTGCAGACCAGGTCTACCGCCCAGGGACGGAATGACAAGGCCGGAGTCATCGGCGAGAGCTACAGGCACGGCAGACAGGGCTCGCGCTTTGATCAGTGCATTCTCCGCGAAAGTCGCTCCATCTTCGACAGGAGCAAAAGAAATACCTGCGCGGGCGGGTAAATAGAAATTGTAAGAAGGCAGGAGCCGACGGAATTCCTCTACTTTGTGCGGATTGTTGCTGCCCAGACATATTCCATGTTGG
Organism: Spirochaetales bacterium; assembly: GCA_015075425.1. GTDB lineage: Bacteria > Spirochaetota > Leptospiria > Leptospirales > Leptonemataceae > H5-SPI1. The sequence continues at coordinate 145,501 of JABTUL010000002.1, forward strand.
GCAATCAGCCGGGCCAGCTCAGTTTTCAGAAGCCTGCACTGCACTTTCCTGATTTTCAAAAAGTTCAAAAACGCGATCCAGCATGGTCAATTGTAAGAGATTTTTTACCTCTCCATCCTTGACGGCCAGTTTAATATCGCCATTCTGGCGTTTGAGCTTACGTTTTACAGAAACGATCACACCCAGAGCTGTAGAGCAGATGTGCTTCACCCGCGTTAAGTCAAGGACAATCTTGATATCCCCTTTCTGCAGCGCCTTATCCAGAGCCTCCTCCAGAGCGATGGAGTCTTCCTGCGCGATGCGCCCGGAAATCGTAAGAATTTTCACATCTTTATTTTGCTTGCTCTGGATTGCATCCATGGACGGCCTCTAAATCATCATTGAGCAGTAAGCTTAACAGGTGGACACTATTTGCGCCATTCTTTTTTAACATACGAGCCGCCTCGTTGGCCGTAGCGCCGGTGGAAAAGACATCCTCAAGCAGCAGTGGTCGAGCACAACCACGAAGTCCTGCCATGGAGTCAATGATCTGAAAATGCCGATCCTCCTTGTTACGATCTTTCTGGTGCGCCGACCTGCGTTTCCAGAGGGCAGTTTGCACCGGTAGCCCGAGCTGGTTCCCGAGCAAACGGGCCACATCGTAGCAAGGTTCAAAGCGGCGCTTACGGTACGGTTTGTCCGGTCCAATGACGGCAATGCTGTCACGCCCTGCTATAAAATCTGCCGGTAGGTTACGGAGAAATGAGGTAAAGTAGCGGGCGATGCTCCTGTCCCCCCTGCTCTTCCACTGCCAGAGCGCCTTCTGCCACGATCGAGAAAGGCGGAACAGACTGTGATGCTGCTCATAGAACAGATAGGAATCCGCACAGCGACAGCGACGAAAGAAACAGCGGCGGCAGCGATCTCCCGGAAAGAGTTGCGCCTCTTTGAGACGGGCACTACAGCCGTGGTGCTCAGCTGGAGATTCCTTTTCACATACCGGACAGACTTCCGGAAATAAAAAAGCGATCATGACCGTATAGGGTCATGATCGCTTCCTGTGTTGCGCAGAAATGTTGAATTATTCTGTGATTTCTGCTTTGAGTTCTGTACGCGGCGGGTAGTCGTCTGTCGTGAAAGTGAGATTGACTTCAGCACTTTCATTCCCCACAGCATCCACGGCCCGGGCTACAATCGTATGTTCTTCTTCTTTGGAGAAATAGAGCGGCTCTGAATATACCTGCCATTCCTGACTGTTATCAATCTTGACCTGAATCTGCTCGATTCCGCTGCCCTTATCTTCTGCTTCGATGACAAAGGCGGTATTCTTGCGCGCATATTTGCGGCCACCAGCTTCCACCAGATTATTGGAAGGAACGATGCGAACGGAGGGTTTATCCGCATCCACATTGACCACAAAGTTGCCATCCGTAGTTTTATTGCCCAGATTGTCCTCAGCATAGAAGCGGATCAGCTGCGCGCTGGACTCATTGGATAGAGAAATCAGCTCATTGCTATAATTTTGCAATTGGTCCGAGTTTACGCCATAGCTTACCACTTTAACGCCTGAACCCTCATCACTGACCCGGAAAGAAATGGTATTTCCGGCCGATGAATAGTGCCGACCGTTGCGCAGAGTAAAGGCCCTGGCTGGAAGCAGGGTAATCACGGGTGCTTTGTTATCGATGGTAACATTGTACACTTGATCCGCTTCGCGGTTGCCGGCCTTGTCCACGGAACGATAGACGATCGTGTGCGGGCCTTCCTGATTCAAGGAGAAAGGTCCGGTATACCGGCCAAAAGGACCCTCGTTTACTTTGTATTCAATAAAATCCACCTCAGAAATAGCATCTTTGGCTTCCAGGACAAAGCGGACCTTAGAATTGGCAAAATTGATGCCATTCGTGTCCGTCCAGGTTACCGCCTGGGTAGCCCCGCTGGAGTTTCCGTTGGTGACCTGGACTCCCGGACCACTTTCCGTACCGGTTTCTCCACTGGTTCCCGTGGCAGGCGCCGGGCCTTCCAGAGTATCCTCTTCCATAATATCTGACTGAGCGTATGCCGAAAAAGCGACAAATGCGGCGACGATAAGCGATAGTGACCATGCTCGCTTCATTGATTCCTCCCTGTAAATCTATAGACAGTGTAAATAATTTGCTTCAGGTGTACTGGCAGGAAGGCTTTTTTTGCGTCAACCGAAGAATTACAGGCCGGTGCTTTTTTTCTTACTCTTCTGGATGCCCGGCATTGCCGGTCAGGAGCCCGGCGCCGATGAAGTTTATCTGCTTGAAGACTTCGAGGAGGCGGGACGCTGGAGCCTGCAGGGCCGCGCTCTGAGCGCGGATCAGGCCCACCTGGACTATGCGCAGCTGGAAATTACGCCGGCAACCCGTGGCCGCCGCTATCTTGAGGTCCTCTGCCATCGCGAATCGGGAATCCAGATTCTGCCCCCGGCTCCCCTGCGAATCAACGGTTTTGTGCGACAGATCACCATTCTTGTGCACGGCCGGGGTGAAAACGATGAATTGTTTCTGGATTTGATCGACCGCGAAAACAAGCGCAAGAGGGAATTCCTGGGACGACTGAGTCACAGGGGGTGGAAACGACTGGAGTACCGTCCCGGCGCTCACATCCGTCAACGCAGTCCGCAGCTGGGCGGTGAGCCATCCGGACTGTCCATCGTGGGCTTTTACTTGCAACCGGCGACGCCGCTTCCCGCCCGCCTTCTGCTCGACGACCTGTCGGTCCGGGTGCGGCCCTATTTCCTGCAACCAGAGCTCAAGCTGGAATGACCTACATATTCTGAAGCAGTTCTTTGCGTTTTTCCTTGTACTCTTCTTCCGTTATCAGGCCATCTTTTAAAGCCTTGCGCAATTCATGCAGACGTTGATAGGGAGAAGGTCCGGATGGGCCTGAGTCCTTCTTCTCATAGCGAATTTCTGCAATTTCTTCTTCGGGAATGACAATCCACGTCCGGTGCATGTAGCCGCGAATCTTTTTATGAGTAAACTGTTCCGTTTGCTCTATTTCCAGATCCGGAAGGTTCCGCTTGAAGCTCACCGGCATCACTTCTTTCCAGTCATCGTCAAAGAAAGAGCTTCCAGGTAGTTCATCGTTGATCTCGCCAAGGACCAGGTTATAGCCTTCCTCATCCTTCCAGAATACCCCGGTTGTCCGCAGCATTTTGCTTAAAATACTGTTGTCCGGATCATAACGGACAATGAATACCAGCCTGTGCCCCGCCGGCAAATTGCTCAGAGCTTCATGCATGGAACGGGCAATTCCGCCAAGCTCAGCCGGACTGAAAACCGAGCCTTCAATACGACCGAGGAAAGTGGAGCGCCGGTACTTGAGGGCGCCGAGTACGTTCTCAATCGTTTCCCTTTCCAGGGCACCGGGTTCTGCCATGGCGGGGAGCTCCCGCTGCAAATCACGATCCGGGTACACATCCGCGGGGAGGCTGTAAAAACTGGCCGCCTGAGTTTCCAGCATCAACTGTCGCTTCTTAAACCCTGACCCGCAGGCGATCAACAATAGAAGAAGAATGCCGATGGCGCAACGCATAGTAGCTTTAAGGTCGGAATGCAATCCGGGCCACCTTTAACCGGTGCCAAAATGTTTGTCGAATTCTTCCGGGCTCAGAACGGGTAGAATGGCCTGGATGCCGGAAAGTTTTAGAACAGAGGCAATGACTTTGTTCACATTGAGCAAAGCCAGCCGCCGCTGTGATGTCTTAAGCAAATCTGCCGCATGGATGAGTACACCCATGCCGGAGGAATCAATGAAATCGACTTCCATTAAGTCCAGCACCACCAGTTCCTCCAGACCCCAGGAAGCCTCCAGGGCTTTACGGAAGGCCATGCTATTTTCCATTTTTAGATCGTTTTTGATGCAAAGGAGCCGGGCCCCCGAGGATCGAGTCCTAACTTCAATCATTGCAGCTCGCTAACCTGAATGCCCTCGATGTAGTGAACCAATCCTTCTTTGTCGCGGTACTCCACCACAAAGCCATCGGCCTTTTCTTCCATGATCACGACGGGGGATCCACTGATTACAAAAACGCCTTTATGCAGGAACGTCTTGCGGAGTAAATTACAGGTGTCTCCTTTGCCGGGCCGTTTCATTGTTTCCGATTGGTGGTCATTGCCGGGTATGTATAACTGTGCAAATTGTGTACCGTCCCCTGGAGCTGGGCTGCCAGGGACCGCTTCTCAAAGCGGATCCGCCCGGCGTACATTCGGGAATGCAGCTCACGAATGGAACGTACGCCCATGTCCTGAAAACTCTGCTTGAGTCCCTGCACCAGGTAGGGCAGGAAATGAAACATGGATCCTTTATCCACTACAGCTCCGGAAACACCCTGAGCCACTTTGATCTCCTGGTCCTCAGAAAAGTAGCGCTTGTCACCGCCGGCTTCCATCGCTTCAAGGGAGGCCATTCCGCGGTACTTCTTCAGGCGGATGCCATTTTCATAGAAGTATTCGCCAGGCGCTTCATGGGTTCCGGCAAACATGGAACCCATCATGGTAGTTGAGGCACCAATGGCCAGGGCATTGGCAATATCTCCCAGACTGGCGATTCCGCCGTCGGCGATGACAGGAATTCCGTGCATCCGGGCAAAGCGGGCTGTATGGAAAACAGCAGTGGCCTGAGCGCGGCCAACAGCCATAGTGTCCTGGGTGATGCAGATGGAACCCGGCCCCATGCCGATGCGAATGGCATCAGCCCCGGCCTTGATCAGATTCCAGCATTGTTCTGTAGTAACCACATTTCCACCGATAACTCCGAGGTCCGGATAGGTGTTTTTGATATGACGGATGATTTCAATCTGGTAACGAGAATTGCCCTGTGCGGAATCAATCACGACCATGTCAACGCCCGCAGCCACCAGCCGGTCCAGCCTCTCATAGGAATCAAGCTTGGTGGAAATGGCCGCACCCACCCGCAGCCGCTTTTGTTCATCTTTGGAAGCGGCCGGATACTCCTGATGTTTTTTTAGATCGGAGCGACATAATAAGGCAACCAGCTCACCGCGTCCATTGACGATGGGCAGTTTCCCCTTTTTGGATTGCTTGAGGATCCGGTTGGCCTCGCCAAGGGTGGCCCCTTCCGTTGCCGTAACCACATCCCTGGTCATCACCTCTCCCAGAGCAATGCCGCGATTGGGTTCCAGGTCAATATCCCGATTGGTAACAATGCCGATCAGGCGTGATCCGCGGGTGCCATCTTCTGTAATCGGAATGCCGGAGAAATTGAATTCTCTTTTGATACGATCTACATCGGCAATGGTATGAAAGGGACCGAGTACCACCGGGTCCATGATGAAACCATTCTTAAATCTTTTCACCTTTTCCACAAGAGCTATCTGGCGATCCTGAGAATTATTATAGTGTATCACACCAATGCCGCCCAGCAGAGCCATGGCAATGGCCATCCGATCCTCCGTCACTGTGTCCATGGGTGAGGAAATAAAAGGACGGGCAATTTTGATCGACCTGGTCAAGTAGGTTTCCAGATCCACTTCACTGGGATGAAAATCAATGTAACCGGGTAAGGCCAGGTAGTCGCGGTAGGTAAGGCCCTCACCGGCAAAAAGTTCAATGGCCGGCTGCCCGTCCGGTGGAACTTCATCCTCCCACTCCTCAAGATGAGCGGGGATTTCGCCTTCAAGGCCCGTGCTTGAATAATTCATAGGTTTCTTTTTCCGCACCCCTCTGGCGGGCAAGCGAACTCCTGCAGGCCAGCCGCCTGAGCACAGAGAAATCGCGGAAACGATTCTTGCCAGTAAAAAATTGCAGATCTATATTCAGGAGTTCGCAGAAAAGGCAATAACCCGGCGTTTGCGCAGATCTTCGAGTTCTGCCGGTGTAATACCGGCCCCGGAAAGCACAGCCACCGTATCCTGCCCGAGTTCCGGAGGCAGCCGCCGACAAACCGCCACCCCCGGGAGGATAGGATTGCCAATCATACCAGGAGCCCCAGCGGCCGGGATCTGCCACATTTTACGAAAAACTATCTGCTCATCGGCGCAGGCCTCGCTGAAGGTGAGAACAGGCGCCAGACAACACTCATCGTCTTCAAAGAAGGGCTTCCACTGATCCAGTGTACGATCGGCAAACAAATTGCGGAGGACTGCCTCCAGAGCTTCCATCGATCCCTGCCGCAACTCTCCCTGCATCTCATCCAGGGTCGACTCCTGCCCCAGCTTACGAAAAAAAGCCCGTAAAAAACGCTCCTCCAGAGCCGCAAACATAACAAAACGCCCGTCCCGGGTTTCGTAGATACGGTAATTGGGCAGCTTTCCGCTCAGGACCATGTTCTCCCGGCCCGGTTCCTGTCCGTGGGCCTGATACTCTCCGGCCTGCAGCGGCCAGAAGGTAAAAGCACCGTCCAGCATGCCAATATCCAGCCGCCTGCCCTGCCCCGTTCTCGTGCGATCAAAGAGGGCCGCGAGTATTCCGGCCACCGCCGGCCACGTCCCTCCGCCCATGTCGGCCAGTTGAAAACCGGCAAGCACCGGACGCTCCGGAGTCCCATTGACGGACAAAAGACCGGAGAATGCCATATAATTGCCGTCATGGCCGGCCCGGTTGCGGTAAGGCCCGTTCGCTCCATAACCGGAAATGGAACAATAGATTAACGACGGAAACTCAGCTTTCAGATCTTCGTAGCCCAGCCCCAGCTCATCCAGCATACCGGGCCGGAATCCCTCTATAAGTATATCACATGATTTAAGTATTTTTTTAATTACAGTCAAGCCCGCTGGATTCTTGATGCTCAGGGCCACGGATTTTTTATTGCGATTGACCTGGTAGAAAAGAGCGCTCAAATTGCTTCCAGGAAGCACAGCACCCATGTGCCGGATGGGATCTCCCAGTCGCGGATGCTCTATCTTGATTACATCGGCTCCCAGGTCCGCAAGCAACTGCGATGCCAGCGGACCGGGCAGGTACTGCGAAAGATCCAGAATGCGTATCCCGGAAAGCATCAGGAAGCGGTCATCTGTGAGGCGATCAGCCAGAGACCCAGCACAAGGAAACCAATTCCGGCCCATTGGGTGACATTCAAAGTTTCCTGAAAAAAAAGGCGAGACGCCAGCAGAACAATCGCAAAGCCGCATGTCGTCATGATGGGATAGGCAATCGACAGCTGCATATCTTTGAGAACAAAACGGTAGGCTACAAAAGCCAGTCCAAAGGATGCAAGGCCGGCAATCAGCCAGGGATTCAGGAGGACTCCACTGACCAGTCCCTCCAGCCCTTCTTCATCCTTGCGCAAAGCTGAAGCCTTGACCAGTATGTTGGCAGAAGCATTGAGCACGATGGCCACAAGCAAAACGATCAAAGTCACAGTTTTCAAAATCCTCTCCTGCAGACCCGCTTAATAGAGTTCACGACCGCGCCGTGGTCCAGAAAGTACCGTTTGTAAAAACTCCTCCGGTCGGTCCAGACTGATTTCCAGAGAAGCTAAAAAAATCCGCTCTTTGCCGGGAAAATCCTTCAGGCGCACAGCATCTTTTTCTGTGGTCAGCCACACGTCAGCAGCCGGTAAAAACTCCTGGATTTCCCGGGCCCCGTAGGGATGGTGATCCGGAAAAGTACGTCGGCTGGACAGCTCTACTCCTGACGATTCGAGCAACGTAAAGAAAGCCCCGGGGTTGCCCAGGCCGCAGAAAGCCCCGATGCGTTCCTTGCCCTGAATAGCCTCCGGGATCGTTAGTTTCTGCCGTGCGTAAAAGAGCGGGAGCCCCGGAATTTCCCGCACGAGTCCTTCGTAGAATTGCAGCGCATTTGCAGATCCCAGGTCTGTGCGGGTGAAGAGAACAGCATCGGCACGACGCAGGGCCCCGGCCCCCTCGCGAAAACGACCGGCGGGAAAAATACGAAAGGAGGCCGGGTCCACACTGACATCTATCAAAACGAGCTGAAAATCGCCGTAAACCAGAGGGTTCTGAAAAGCATCATCAAGTATAACGAGAGAACCGGGCCTGCTGTGTTTTTCTATGGCCCGGCTGCGACGCGGATCCACAACTACAGCAACGCCCTGACGCCTGGCCAACCAGAATGCTTCATCGCCCGCTGCATCCACGTCCACCAGGCGTCTTTGCCCATCGGAAACCCGTAAAGGCAGGGGCGTTTTCCTCCTCCGACGGTAACCGCGCAAAACAAGGACCGGGTTTTCGCGCATCAGCTCACGGGCCAGATAATCGCAAACGGGAGTTTTGCCCGTACCCCCCATAGAAAGATTTCCCACGCACAGCACGTAGCGATCCGCAAAGCGGACCTGCTCCTTTAACCGCCGCCGATAATTTTTTTCATGCAGAAAAGTATACAATCGAGAAAGAAGAAGCAGGAAAGCATCAAGGAGCATCAGCGCCGAATTGCATATCATGTAATTTTTTGTACGGTCCCGCTACAGCCATGAGCTCCGTATGTTTGCCCTGCTCTACGATTCTGCCGCGATCCATCACAATGATCTGATCGGCGTTGCGAATGGTAGAAAGACGGTGGGCAATGAGGAAGACTGTACGCCCGCGCAGCAGTGTTTCAATGGCCCGCTGGACCATCAGCTCGCTTTCGTTATCGAGACTGGAAGTTGCTTCATCAAATATCAAAATGGGAGGGTCATGAAGGAGAGCTCGCGCAATCGCCAGCCTCTGCCTCTGTCCGCCCGAAAGCATAACGCCCCGTTCTCCTATCAAAGTATCGTAACCTTGAGGCATCTGGCGGATAAATTCATCTGCATATGACAGGGTTGCTGCCTCCACAATTTTTTCGAGAGGAGTATCCGGCCTTCCAAATGATATGTTATCTTTAATGCTGGCATTAAATAAAAAAATGCTCTGCGTGACCACTCCGATGGATGTCCGTAACGTTTTCAGGCTGTAGTTGCGGACATCCAGGCCGTTGATAAGCACTGCACCGCGGACGGGATCATAGAATCGGGAAAGTAAATCCATGAGAGTTGTTTTACCGGCGCCACTCTGTCCCACGATAGCCAGCGTTTGCCCGCCCGGGAGAAAAAAATGGATATCCTCAAGAACGGGCGCACCATCTGTCTTGTACTGAAAGAATACGTTGCGGTATTCAATGGCTGCCGGGCGTTCCACCCGGCCCAGGGGCACTTTTTTTTCCACAGTATCCACCCGAGTATCCAGAAAAGAAAAAATCCGGCGGGCTGCGACAACGGAGTTATTGATCAGATTGATCATCACGGAGATCTGCTTGAGCGGGCGCATGATGAATATCAGAATGAAGAAAAAAGCAAAAAAGAGACCTTTATCGAGTCCCCGGGAAATTTCATAGGCACCCCAGGCCAGAAAGCCCAGTCCCACCACCGCACTGATAAATTCCGTTATCGCAGGGCCCACCTGATGATAGTAGTGTCCTTTATATGTATTTTTATATAATGAATCGTTGATGGCCGCAAATCGTTTCTTCTCAAAGGTTTCCATACTGAACGCTCGAATGACGCGGATGCCGCTGATGACCTCTTGCAGATGCGACCCCATCTCTGCAAGGCGATCCTGCTGCCCGGTTGCAACCCGGCGAATCTTACGCGCAAAATTATTGATGGGGGAAAGGAATAAGGGCAGCCCTACAAAAATCACTAAAAACCACTGCCAGGAAATCAAGACAAGCAGCGCAGCATGAGTGATTATATAGAAGAAATTCATCAAAGAGTCCGTAAATTCTGCAGAAACGGATTTACCTACCAGTTCGGAGTCGTTGACGATGTTGCTCATGATACTGCCAGTCTGGTGTTCAGAAAAGTAATTCAGATCCATCTCATTGAGCTTCCGGTAGAGATCGGAGCGCAAATCACGGACAGCCAGAAGTCCCGCCGTCTCTGCAAAGAAGATGGTTAAAGTCACCCCCAGAAGTTTTAACAGGTAAATGGGCAGGATATAAAAGCAGAGCGTGAGAATAATCTGCCGCGAACTCTGCCCTGAAAAATGTTCATTGATAGCAACTTTGCGCGATGTGATCCAGGCACCCATGCGATCGTAGAGGGGCATCGCCTCCCCCCGTTGATACCGTAAAAATCGGACGCGTTCGTCTCCACCTATGGTCAGAACTTCTGCGGGAGAGTCCGTTCCCAGGGAATTGAATACCGGAACAAAAAGCGTTAAAGAAACCAGATTGGCCATTGAAACAAAGAGAGCCAGCAAAACACCGATGGTAAGACGGATCCGGTAACGCCAGAGGTAACCGGAAAGTCTGAAGAGAACCGGAAAGAAGGGTTCGCTTGTGTGCAGTCGGCTCAAAAGCGAAAATCTCCAATACCAAAGACAAAGTTGAATTTATCGTCACCCGGAATTGGTTTGAACCGTCCACCCCCGGCATAGTAGACCTTCTGAGCAAAGAAGAAGCGCAGGGGCAGCACCGGTATCTGGATGCGAAATCCGGCACCCCAGGAAAACAAAAACCGATCCAGGGCAACGTTGCGCTCCCGCAGCGCAGCCCGATCGGGATCGTTCCATGCGGTGACCGGGTAAGGGCGGCGCTGGAAAGTTAATGGATTGTAATTTTCAAAGAATATATACTCCAGGGGTTGCGAGCGCGCGGCCACAAGGTTTGTGTTGTCCGCATAATTGTCAACGTACTCCTTTTCTGCTCCGGTCAGCTCTTCCGTATTGATAAAGAGCGATCCGGCATCGAGAAAAAAAGCCAGCCAGAGGATAGAAGGCTCAATGGGGAAACGCAACTCCGTATTGAATAAAATCTGATGAGAACCACCGGAGCGCCAGGGACGCGGAAACTGCGCATCGTTGATGTTGTAACCGCGCAGGGATTCGTAGCCACCCAGATAGAGGCGATCATCTGGTTCAATATAAGGATTTTTTTCTTTATCTTGTTTTTTGCCGTACGGACCGGTCTCATGGGTGAAGGTAGATGAAAAACGAAATTCCTGCACAACTCGCCAGCGGGTCAGGCTATTTTTTCTGAAAAGGCCACCCAGGGTGTAATCAAACCACCACCAGTACTGCGACCAGGAAATTCCATATCTATTGAAATGATCATCTCCGCCAAGTACCTGCCCGACCGTTTCCAGGGACAGATCCAGATTCATCCCCTGGGTGGGCGTGAAGGGATTGTCGCGGGTATCGTATACCAGCCCGTGCGTCAGACTCGACTTAAACTGGTAGCCCAGATCCACCTCTCGCAACACAGAATCGGCCACCAGGGCCGTTGGCCGGGAGGCAATGGACCAGGAAGGAGAGTAGCGATGGTAATGAGCCCAGTTGATCAGGAAGGAATGCGATACACCGACGCCAATGCCTATGCGGTTTTTTTCATACTGCGAATCCTCAACAAGGTCCGCCGGATCGTCACTGATCTGGATCGTGGGTGCAATAATAGATTGGGAAACATAGAACGCAGACAGAGTCAATGACCAGGGTGAGGGAGCGCTGCGAAAGCAATCTTCTTCTTTGCCCACCACATCTTTGAGCAGATTACGGATCTGAACTTTCAGCGTATCCAGAGCTTCAATGCTATTCTCCCTGGTTTGCAGGGCATAGCCTTTAATGATTTTACCGCGCTCAGCATGATCATGCTGCAGTCCTTCAGCAATGGCCATGACATCGTCGACGTTCAAAGCTGAATCAAACAATTTCTGCTTGTTGCGCCAGTAGCTGCCGGTTGTCAGCTCACAACGCTCGTACATCCAGGGCTCGGTCCAGCGGATCTGGATGGTGCGCCGCAAGGGGCCATACTCCAGCCTGCCGGAAATGCGCTGGCCGGTTCCGGCAAGGTTGTTTTCCCCCACTTCCGTAAAAATGGAAAATCCCGACTGAGTGCCGTAACCGCCACCCATGGAAATCGTGCCGGTGGGCTGCTCCACCAGGTCAATGATGAGATTCATCTTCTCATCATCCGAGCCGGGACGCATCTGAAAGTTCACTTCCTTAAAATATCCAAGTCCTATGAGTTTTTCTCGACTACGATTCACCAGTGCCGAATTGAAAAGCTGCCCTTCACGAATCAACAGGTTCCGGCGGACAACGCGTTCCTGCGTCTTCACAATTCCTTTAACCACAATATTTTCGATATAGGCCAGACCATTTTCTCTCACTATGAAATGGATATAGCGAAACTGCTGGCCCTTTTTTTCCGGATGTTCTTTGAGCAACTCTCTCAATCGGGCCGGGTCCACGTTTGCCGCCATGCGTTTGCATTCTGCGTCGCCCTGACCGGCACGACAGCCTTCAATTCGGGAAATTTCCTCTTCCGTCAATCGGTAGCGGGTTATCACCGGCTGAACCTGAGTGAAAACATAGCCCCGACGGGAGTACAGCTCCTGAATCACGGCTCGATCACGAAAGTATTTGCTCTCATCAAATACGGCACCAAGCTCTGTATCATTGAACTCAAAGACGCGAAGCAGGTCATCAGCCTTGTAAACGGGAGCGAGTGGCCCCACCTGCTTTGAGCCACGGCTTAATAGTTCTTTTTTTTCCGGCGGATTTTCTTCTACGTTTAGATGATCGGGGTCATGCTCCAGAGAGTAGCCGCCAAAATAAGCAATCTCTCCTTCTTCGAGTGCGTAGGTAATCACAACGACCCGGCCTTCTTCCGGTTTCGAGCGGTTACGCCAGCGAATCTCATAGCCGGTTTTTTTCTCATCAATGCGCGCATCGACGTAGCCGCGCATTTTTGCAAAGCCTACAATTTTTTGTTGATCTTCCTGATATTTGGATTCCTCAAACTTTCCGCTATCAAAAGTCCCTTCTTCTTTTTGTTGCAAAGTATCAAATATTTCATCCGGGTCCAGACGGCGCAGACCCATGATGTTGATTTTGGCAACGGGAATATTCTCTCCCTCATCAATAATATAACGTATCGTAAGACGGTTGTTTTCCGGGGCAGGAGCAATCTGAACCCAGACATCAGCAAGAAAGAAACCCTCTTCGCGGTATTTCTTTTTCAAACGATCTACGGCGCTGCGAGCCTTTTGTTCGGAATAAACATCTCCCTCTTTAATACCGGCGGCATTCTTTAGATCCTGTGGATAGAGCTCCTCCGCACCCAGAAATTGAACCTCCGCTATGCGAGGCAACTCCCGCACCACATAGTAGATACGGATCTCTTTGTCTCCCACCACCTGAAGGCGAACCTGAGCGCTCTCAAAATAACCACTGCCAAATAATGATTTCAAATCCCGATTCAGGGCTTCTGGCGCAAAGACGTCCCCTTTTTGCATAAGGAGGTAGGAAGACAGGTCACCGGGCTTCAAATTGCTCAGGCCAAGAAATTCGATCGCCTCGATACGGTGGCCGCTGTAATCACTTTCCCGGGTAGCCAGAGGCAGCACAAGCAGGAGCGCAAGGGCAAGGAGCAGGACAGGCCGGCGCCGGGAAGGGTATTTCTCTGGAACCTGATTCAACAGGGGTGCTCGCCTGGGTTTGGGTCAAAAAACTGAAAGGCCGACGAGCGTCAATGCCTCATGAAACCCTCCCGGAACCAGGCCGGCCCGTACACGGGGCCGGGATTATGGGCCACAGGCAGCACCCGTTGTTTTCACCAATCATCAGGGGCGATCAGGAGGCCAGATTCTGCAAAATCTCCCGGGCATGTTCAAGCCCCCGACTGCTACGACTGCCCATCATCCGGGCCAGTTCCTGTAGCCGCAGATCCTGATCCACTTGCACAATCCGGCTGATCGTCCTTCCACCCTGTACCGATTTTTCAATCTTGAAATGTTCCTGACCAAAAGCGGCCACCTGATGCAGATGGGTTACGACAATGACCTGCGTATCCTCTGACAGTTTACGCAAACGTTCCCCGATGGTATAGGACACTTCCCCGCCCACTCCCGTATCAATTTCATCAAAGACAAGCGTGCGGCTCTGACGGGAACTGGCAATAGATTTTAAAGCGAGCATCAAGCGGGACATTTCTCCACCGCTGGCAACCTTTCTGAGCGGCAGCAAGCCCTCGCCGGCGTTGGCCTGGAGCATAAATTCCACCCGGTCCAGCCCTTTTTCATGGATGAGCACCCTTTCCTGCCCATTCTCCACTTCCATCTCTCTGGTTAATTGAATCCGTACCCTGGCCCCCTGCATTCCGAGGACCGCAAGCTCCTGGGCGATCTTTTCCTCCAGCAGTGCTGCATGGCCGCTGCGGGAGCGCGATAGCTCCTGACTTTTCTCCATCAGATCTTGGTACAGTGCTTCGTATTCTGCCCTGAGCGCCGAGAGTTCTTCCTTGCTCATGCTGAGCATGGCCAGCTCTTTGAGGTATTGTTCGCGTAGTTGTAGAATAGCCGCTGTACTGGCGCCATACTTCTTAAACAATCGACGATACCCCTGTAGCCTTTCCTCCACATCTTCCAGCCGTTCCGGAGAAAAGTGTAGAGCATCGCGCATCTTGCGTAGCGACTCAGCCAGCGGCTCAAGAGCATACAGCGCGCCGCGCAAGTGGCCAAGGGGTTGCTCTAAATCCGACTTAAGTGCAATATGCCGTTCCAGCAGACTTTCCATGCGACCCAGACGATCAAGCACGGAGGAATCCTCATCACGAAGCATCTGGTAGCAAAGGGCCAGATCCGAAAAAAGCTGCCCCCCATTCTTGATCAGCGCCCGCTCCTGCTCCAGAGCTTCATACTCTTCTGCTACCGGGCCCACAGCCTCAATTTCATCCAGAACAAAGTGTAAGTAGTCACGTCTCTGTGCTTTTTCAGAGGTTTCCAGGGAAAGGTGATGCAATCGCTGACGAATTTCCCGCGTGCGATGGTAAGCTTCCGACACACTGCGACGCAAATCTTCGACGCCAATGAATGCATCCAACCAGTCGATATGGTACTCCGGATCCATCAGTTTGTGCTGGTCATGCTGACCGTGCAATTCCAGAAGCGGGAGCGTTGCCTGTCTGAGCCGGCCGAGCGTAACAGCCTCTCCGTTACAGCTGGCCCGGCTGCGGCCATCCACGGAAATTTCCCGTCTGATCTGGAAGACTCGCTCCCCGGCAATGAATCTACCTTCTATAATGGCCGCGGCCGCCCCCCGGCGGACGACGCCGGCACCGGCCCGGCTGCCGAGCAAAAGGTCCAGAGCCTGCAAAACCAGAGACTTTCCAGCTCCCGTTTCACCGGTAATGATGTTCAGGCCGGGCCCGGGACGAAAGCACATCCGGTCCACTATGCCAAAATTTTCTATCCAGAGTTCTTGCAGCATGCTTAGCAAATTACTGCTATACAAATTTTTGGCAAATACTTTTTGGGGTTCAGGCGATTTTTTTTTAACGAGCCCGAACCAGCTTGAAAAAATCAGAAAGGCCCAGCATTTCGAGGGCATGCAGACAGCTGGCTGAGGGTGATTCGAGCAGCAGCGCCCCCCCTTTGCGGGCAAATTCCGAATGAAAATGCATCAGGGCGCCCACACCACCGGAACTGATGTGATCTACCAGGCCCAGGTGAACGCGGACCTGGTGGGCAGCACGGGCCAGACAACCATCCAGGGCGCGCTTGAGGTCGCCCGTACTTTCCAGGTCCAGATGACCGCTGAGCCGCAAACGCACACAATCGCTGTGCTGCTCTTCCACGATTTTCAGCATACTCTATGGGACGAAATTTACCGCTGCCGCGATAGGAAACGATGGACCTGACCGGCACATTTTCGCCCCTCCGAAATGGCCCAGACGATGAGGGATTGCCCGCGACGCATGTCGCCACAGGCGTAAATTCCCGGAATACTGGTTGCAAAGGCCCCCTGGTGCAGGCCAAAATCGGCTTTAACATTTTTGCGGGCATCGAGCTCAAGGCCCATTTCCAGCAGTTCTGCAAGCATACCATGCTGTACGGGATGGACAAACCCCATGGCCAGAAGCACCAGATCGGCCGGCCATTCGAATTCTGTGCCCGGAATGTCTACAAACTGACCGTTCTCAAAGCGCACTTCATTTCCATAAATGTGGGTCACCCGTCCGCCAGCCCCACGAAAACCGCGGGTCTGCACGGCCCATTTGCGGACCACGCCTTCTTCATGGGAAGTAGAAGTCCGCAAAATACGTGGATAGGTAGGCCAGGGTGTATCCGACGGGCGTTCCCGGGGCGGCTCCGGAAAGAGTTCAATCTGGGTAATGGAAAGGGCACCCTGCCTGTTCGATGTGCCCACGCAGTCCGAGCCCGTATCGCCGCCGCCAATAACGATGACGTGCTTCCCGGCAGCAGAGATGAGATCCGGAACATCATCCCCGGCATTCTTTCGATTTTGTCCCGTCAAGAAGTCCATGGCGAAATGGATCCCGGCCAGTTCACGACCGGGCACGGGAAGGTCACGTGGCTCTTCCGCACCGCCGGCCAGCACGATCGCCTGGTGCTCCGCCTGCAGCGTTTTGATGGCTATATCACGACCCACGTGTGCGTTCAGCCGGAACTTAACGCCTTCCATCTTCATCTGTTCCACACGGCGATCAATATGCCATTTTTCCATTTTAAAATCAGGGATACCGTAACGCAAAAGTCCGCCGGGCCGATCGTTTTTTTCATAAATAGTGACGGTATGACCGGCGCGAGCCAGCTGCTGGGCACAGGCCAGGCCCGCCGGTCCGGAACCGACTACAGCTACACTCTTCCCGGAAAGGACACGCGGCGGTCGCGGCTCCACCCACCCTTCTTGAAAAGCACGGTCAATGATGGTTCGTTCGATAGCCTTGATGGATACAGGTGGATCCGTGATACCGAGTGTGCAGGCCGATTCGCATGGTGCCGGGCAGAGTCTTCCGGTGAATTCGGGAAAATTGTTGGTACTCTGTAAGTTATCGAGCGCATCACGCCATTGTTCTTTGTGAACCAGCTCATTGAATTCGGGGATCAGATTGTCGACCGGGCAGCCCTGCGGACCATGGCAGAAAGGAATGCCGCAATCCATGCAGCGGGCACCCTGCTCTACGGCCGTCTGTGGATCCAGCGGGCGTTCAAATTCGCGATAGTGCCCTTTGCGTTCCTCAACCGGATCTTTTTCCGGCACCTTACGCGAGAATTCTTTGAAACCCGTCGGCTTACCCACGCACAGCTCCTGCAAGTTCCGCCTGAGCCAGCCGCTCCTCTTCCATCCTTTGCAGGGCCAGCTTGTATTCCCCGGGGATTACCTTCACAAAACGTTCGCGTTCAACGGACCATTCGGCTAAAATTTCATCCGCGCAGGCAGAGCCTGTGTACTCCCGATGACGACGGATCATACTTTCTACCAGTTGGATTTCTTCTGGATCGGTCAGCGGGTCCAGATCCACCATGCTGGCATTCACCCGATTTTTGAAATGGCCATCGACATCGCGCACATAAGCGATTCCGCCAGACATACCGGCGGCAAAGTTACGCCCGGTCAGCCCGAGCACCACAACGCGCCCGCCGGTCATATATTCGCAACCATGATCACCCACACCTTCAATCACAGCATGCACGCCAGAATTGCGCACACAAAAACGCTCTCCAGCCACTCCGCTGATAAAAGCTTCACCGCTCGTGGCTCCGTAAAAACAGGTATTTCCCACGATAATGTTCTCATGGGCCACAAAGCGAGCTTCCTCTGGAGGCCGCACAATCAAACGTCCCCCGGAGAGGCCTTTGCCGCAGTAATCATTGGTTTCTCCGGAAAGCTCCAGCTGAACGCCCTTCATGAGGAAAGCTCCAAAACTCTGCCCGGCGGTGCCGGCCATGCTGATGCGGATGGTTGCGTCGGGCAAACCCACTTCTCCAAAGCGACGGGCCAGTTCACCGGAGAGCATGGTTCCCACACTGCGATTGACGTTGCGCACGCCCATCTCAATCGATACCTTCTCCCGGCGTTCCAGAGCCGGACGGGAGAGTTCAATCAATTCCTGATCCAGTTGTTCCTTGAGTTTGTGGTTCTGATCCCGGGTTCGATAGAACGCCGTGGGAAATATAGGTTCCGGCAGAGTCAGCAGCCGACTGAAGGCCAGGCTGCGTGCCTTCCAGTGATCATTGCTGCGTTTCTCTTTGATCCGATCCACCCGGCCGATCATTTCATTGAAGGTGCGAAATCCCAGCTGTGCCATGATTTCGCGCACTTCGCGGACGATAAAACGCATGTAAGCGACCAGATACTCCGGCTTACCCTTATAATTCTTACGCAGCTCGGGATCCTGGGTGGCAACTCCCACCGAGCAGGTATTCAAATGACAGTTGCGCAGCATGATGCAACCCTGGGTCACAAGAGCAATGGTGGAGAATCCAAATTCGTCGGCGCCAAGTAGCGCGCCAAAAACCACATCACGGCCGGTCATGAACTTGCCATCTACGGCCAGATAGACCCGGTCGCGCAGGCCATTGATCACCAGAGTCTGATGCGTCTCCGATAGTCCCAGCTCCCAGGGAGTGCCGGCGTAGTGGATGCTGGAAATGGGGCTCGCTCCCGTCCCGCCTTCATGGCCGCTGATCAATATATGATCTGCGTGGCATTTGGCCACACCGGCCGCAATGGTGCCCACTCCTGATTCTGAAACCAGTTTCACACTCACCCGCGCCCGCGGATTCACGTTCTTCAGATCGAAAATGAGTTGTTTGAGATCCTCAATGGAATAGATGTCATGGTGCGGCGGCGGGCTGATGAGCGATACTCCCGGAGTGCTGTAGCGCAGCCGGGCGATGTACTTATCCACTTTGAAGCCGGGCAGCTGCCCGCCCTCACCGGGTTTGGCACCCTGAGCCATCTTGATTTGCAAATCATCAGCATTTACTAAATAATTGGCAGTCACCCCGAATCGGGCTGAAGCCACCTGCTTGATGGCAGAGCGACGGCTATCGCCATCGGGCAGCGTTTCATAGCGCACCGGATCTTCGCCACCCTCCCCCGTATTGGATTTGCCACCGATGCGATTCATGGCAATGGCCAGAGAAGTGTGAGCTTCCCAGGATATGGAACCAAAACTCATGGCTCCGGTTTGAAATCGCTTCAGGATTTCCTCTTCCCCTTCTACTTCCTCCAGGGGAACGGAGGGTCCGCTCAGATCCAGATCCAGCAGGCTGCGCAGAGTGATCAAACGATCAGGTTTATTGATTTTTTCTGCAAATTGTTTGTACAGGGAATAGTCGTTTTTGCGCGTTGCTTCCTGGATGAGATAAACCGTTTCGGGAGTGAGCAGGTGCGCTTCTCCGGTCTTGCGGTAGAAATGCAAACCACCAGGGTCCAGTTTGCCCGGATGCAGGGTGGAATCATAGGCCATACTGTGACGGCGCACTGTCTCTTCTTCCAGGATCTCAAGGCTCAGTCCTTCCACCTTGCTCTGGGTTCCGGTGAAATACAGGTTTATGAGTTCGCTGTCCAGTCCCACTGCTTCAAAGATTTGAGCGCCACAATAGGACTGCAGCGTACTGATCCCCATTTTACTGAAAACCTTAAAGAGCCCCTTACCCACAGACTTTATGTAGTTCTTGCGGGCTTCCTGGTGGTTTTTCAGATGCTCCAGGTATCCTTGATCATAAAGATCGTCAAGGGTTTCAAAGGCTAAATAGGGATTGATGGCATTGGCACCATAACCAATCAGCAGGGCAAAGTGGGGTACTTCGTGAGGTTCACCGCTTTCAATGATCAGACCGGCGCGAGTTCTGAGGCCGGCACGGATCAAGAAATGATGCACGGCGGCCACGCAGAGCAAACTGGGGATGGCGGCAAGATTCTGGGCTACGCCGCGATCGGAAAGGATGATCAGATTGTGGCCTGCGCGCACGCTGGTGGCCGCCTCATCGCAGACCTGATCGAGCCTGTTACGCATGGCATGCTTCTGATCCGGATCAAACAAAATATTTATTGTTTTTGTCTTGAATTTTTTATCATTCAGGCTGCGGATTTTCTCCAGATCACTGTTAGTCAAAATGGGATGTTCCAGCTCCAGGCGGGCAGCATGTTCGGGCGTCTCACTTAGAAGATTGCCCTCCGGACCAATGTAACTGGTCAGTTCAAAAACCAGCTCCTCGCGAATAGCATCCACCGGCGGATTGGTCACCTGCGCGAAATTCTGTTTGAAGTAGCGAAACAGTGGCTGTGGTTTGTCCGAGAGAACTGCCAGAGCCGCATCTTCTCCCATGGACGCAACCGGCTCTTCGCCACGCGCCGCCATGGGTTTCATGACCGTCTGCACGTCTTCCTGTGTATAACCAAAGGCCCGCTGTAGTTCAACAATGTTCTCATGAGCGTAATGGGGCACAAATGCGGGATCCGGTAGCTGCGAAAGCCGCAGCATATTCTCATCAATCCACTTCTGGTATTCTTTGCCGCGAATGATTTCAGCTTTGATCTCTGAATCGTCAATGATGCGTTGCTTTTCCACATCGATGAGCAACATCTTCCCTGGCTGCAATCGACTGCTGCGAACGATGCGCTCCGGGGCGATGGGAATGGTACCGCACTCAGAAGCCATGATTACCAGATCATCGGTGGTTACCACATAACGTGCCGGCCGCAATCCATTACGATCCAGCGTCGCGCCCAGCAGCGTGCCGTCGCAGAAGCCCACAGCTGCGGGGCCATCCCAGGGTTCCATCATGGTGGCATGGTATTCATAAAAAGCGCGCAACTCTGCAGTCAGCGTTTCATTCTTGGACCAGGCTTCCGGAATCATCATCATGATGGCATGGGGCATGCTGCGGCCGGATAAAGTGAGTAATTCCAGCACCGTATCAAAGGTAGCGGAATCGCTCTGCCCTTCCATGATGATGGGCAGCATCCGTTTCAAATCTTTACCAAAAAAGGGCGACTCCATGACCATCTGACGGGCGGCCATCCAGTTCATATTGCCCCGCAGAGTGTTGATCTCTCCGTTGTGAGCAATCATGCGATAGGGATGAGCCAGGTCCCAGGTGGGAAAGGTGTTGGTGGAAAAACGAGTGTGGACCAGCGCCAGAGCAGACTGCATATCCGGATCGAGCAGGTCCGGATAGAATTCCGGAACCTGATAACCGGTAAGCATGCCTTTGTAGACAATGGTGCGGGCAGAAAAACAGGGAACATAGTAGCGACTGCGATCCAGCTTGAATTCTGCGCGAACCCGGCGATCGATCACCCGCCGTATTAAATAAAGCTTACGATCAAAGTCCAGAATGCTGGTTATGGAATCATCGGCACCCATGAAGCACTGACGCATGCAGGGTAGAGTCCGGCGTGAGCCTTCCCCCAGAACCTCCGGGCGCACAGGAACATCGCGCCAGCCCAGAAAAGCCTGACCTTCATCCAGTACAACTTTTTCGATCAATCGTTCGATTTGATTGCGAGTGGTACTGTTCTGCGGCAGAAACATAAAGCCCACGCCATAGCGCCCGGCCGGCGGCAGGGTTACGCCCTCTTTCGCCATCTCCTTGCGGAAAAAAAGGTCCGGGATTTGTAGCATGAGGCCTGCGCCGTCGCCGGTGCGCGGGTCCGCTCCCACGGCGCCGCGATGCTCCAGATTGCACATTGCCTTGATGGCCAGATCGACGATTTCGCGCGATTTTTGCCCCTTCACATGGGCCACAAAACCCACGCCACAGGAATCTTTATCCAGGGAAGGATCATACAATCCCTGGCATTGGGGGCCCAGCGGGCCCAGTCCGTCGTCTGGACTCTGTCCGGTCATAGTTGCTCCTGGACGCTCCATTCGGGAAAAAAGCGCCGTCTGAGGTGTTCCAGACACCAAGATTTTTAGGAAGAGGATTCTGTAAATGTACCTTTGGAAGGAGGCTTCCGCTTAACCCACAAATCAGCGGGTGCGCCCCTCAAGAAGGATCTGTCCGCTGGATTTTCCGATCAGCAGATCAAAGCGGAGTGGCGCTTCATTGCGCTGGTTCGTGAAATAGATGTGTTTCCCGGAAAATTGTGCGCGGTATTCCTCTGGCGTATCCCTCTCGCGCTCAAGGCAAAGATGAGATTCCGTATGAGCGTAGCTCTGCACGATTTCTGCGCGTAACAAAAAGAGTACCCAGTTCCGGGGAGAATTTTGCGCCAGACCTTCTCTGGTAAAAGAGCCGATGGCCTTTGCCGGGCCCCCTCGTGTTGCATCCACCCGCTCCAGACGAGAAAATATCCCGGCATGGACCCGGGGCCCGGAGGCGGTAAAGGCAAGAGGCGGACCCAGTTTGGTGGTAAAATCGGCAAGAAAGGGCGGTGCCGAAGCTCCGGAAAGGTCAGCCGGTTCCAGGCTTTCTTCATCGCCCTGCCAGGGCAGAGTGCCGCGCTCCAGGTGCAACTGCACAAGGCAGGGAGGTTTGGGAGACTCCTCAGGCATCAGCCGGCACCCCAATAAGCACAGAAAAAAGACGAATCCTCGCACACGCTCCCCAAGTGCCCCAGCAAGCCAGTCCGCAAAATCCCGGTCAAGGCCTTTTCGGCATCCGCCTTTCCCACACCCTTTTCGCCCCGCCTGATCTTTTTTCCTTGCTTTTCCCGTTCCTTTATAAAAATCTATCGACAATCGGGGGACCATAGTATGTCAGAGCAGCAGAGCAGCAGAGCAGCAGAGCAGCAGAGCAGCCGTAGCGGCCTATTTTCTCAAAGGGGCTGCATTTTCCGCAGGGGCAGCCAGCTTCTTAGCGCTGGGCATGATCATCGCCCAGAGCCTGAACACGTTCCAGGCCGGTGAAGTGGTATCCGCAAGCAAGATCAATCAGAACTTTCAGATCGCCGCTCCCCAGGGATTTGTAGGAGCCTTTATGCTATCGGCGTGCCCATCAGGCTGGATCCTGGCCGATGGCTCGAACGGTACTCCCGACTTGCGTGGGCGCTTCATCCGGGGCCGTGATCCAGGAAATGCCACAGCGCGAGACCCCGGTGGAGATCGCGCGGCCGGCAATGCCCAGGACGATGCTTTTCAGGGACACTGGCATTTGCTGGGCGACGCTGCGGGAAACGTAGCAACTGGCCGCTCTACAATTGGTTCAAGCGGAGGTGATGAAGTAGGCGCAATCGCTACACCGCGTACAGAATTATCACGTGCAATTACCCCCACTGCGGACGGAACGAGTGGAGCTCCCCGTACCGCCAGTGAAACCCGCCCCAAGAATGTGGCCCTGATTTACTGCATGCGCCAGGATAGTTAAGGTTATTCTAACAAGCGGACGGGATAGCGTTCAAAAACGCGGTCCACGGTGGCTATAACCCAGCTATTCTTAACAGCGTGCGCAATCAGAAGCCTGTCAAAGGGATCACGATGAATGGCCGGTAGCTTCCCCAGCAAAAAAATCGCCTCATCCTCAAGGGGAGCCTGGACAAATCCGGTCCGGCGCATCGCCTCAGGTAACAGTCTTTGAGGTGGCGCCGGCAGGCCCAACTTGCCCAGATCGTATTTGATCTGAATCTCCCAGAGCGAGATTTGATGGAAGACCCAATCCCGATCCGCAGCAGTCATGGCTCGCCGGATGAAAAGGGGCAATTCTGGTGCATCAAGTAGAATCCACAGGGCGATGTGGGTATCCAGGAGAACAGGCGATGGGCTACTCGCCATAGAAGTCGCGTTCAAACTCGATCAGAGGCTGATCGAAATCGGCCGGAACAACAAACTGCCCCTTCAAGACACCCGGTTTGAGCTTCACAACTTCCCGGGCATGTGGCAGGGGCTTTAGAACGGCCACAGGGACATTCCGTTCCGCTATAATGAAACCGGCCCCTTTTTTGACCTGATCAAGGAGACGACCCAGACTACTTTTAGCCTGTGACAGGTTGACAACTTGCATAGTAATAATCAAGAATTAGACTAAAAATTGTCAACCCCGAATTCGGCTCTCCGGGCCGCCAGCCGCTTTTGCTAACTATAAAGCCGCCAGCACGGCCCGGATTCAGTCCTACTTTTTAGGTTTCATCGCTTCGAGGTGCTTGCGACATTCCTCGCTGAGCTTATCTTTGTTTTCGAGCAGGCACTGGTGCGGGCGCACTTTGCTGCCTTTACAGAGCTTTTGAAAATCGGCCTTGCAGGCTTGCTGGAGCGGCTCTTTTCCTTCCCTTCCCCGACCCTGGCCGGCCTCAAACCGCTTTTGACAGGCGGGACTCAGTTTGGCCTTGTTCTCTTCCAGGCAGGCGCGCAGCCGACCCTGCCCTGGTTTAATACCTTTGCAGAGTTCCTGCACTTCTTTGCGGCAGGCACCCTGGCCCGGGGAAAAATCGTCTTCAGCGTAAAGGGGCACGGTCCACAGCAGCAAGGCCAGAAGGCCGGTGCTAAAAATACCTTTTGTGTTCATTAGAATCACCTCAAGGAAGGACTGTTTTGGCGGACGTATGCTGGCAATCCGGTTTTCTATTTTTCTGACTTCTGTGTCGTAAATCAGAAATCGAGCCGGATACCGGCCGTAAAACGACCGCTTTCGCGCGCGGCAGCCGGTTCATCCAGACCAAAACGTAGATACTCGAGCAGCGGATACTTCCGGGCAACGGATGGATTGGCCAGCACAAACGTATCGAGAATGTTCCATCCCCACAGAAAGCCCAGCAGGCCGGCCATCGAGTTGGTTTGATACTCACGCTGCAGGAGCACTTTCTTTTCCTGCTGTAAAATGCCGGCAAAGATCAAATACCCCTGATTGCCCTGCAGGGAAAGGAAAGCCGGAGTTACCTGCTCTGAATAGGCTGCTTGCGCCGCCGCGTGCTGCTCACGATAGGTCCAGTACTGCGCGGCCGTAACTCCAGTGGTTCCCAGAAAAAAGCCGGCGCGGCCGTAATGCCCGAGCGAAGCCTGACCCCAGCCGGGAAGGATAGTCGATTTCAGAACCGGCCCGAGCGCCAGCCCGGAAGGTTCCTCAGACTTTTCGATTTTCTCTACTTTTTCCGCTGGCTTTTCTATGGGTTTGGGCGGCGGCCAGTACACGGCTGCAATACGCACCTTCGCGATTTGCGCATTGGGCACAACGACGGCCTGTCCATTCTGGAATAGGATGCGATGCACGCCTCCTGCCGGGAAAGCGCGCACGTTGGCATAGGTAGTTCCATTTTTCAAGACAACGATATCCGCCTGGAGGGCCGTCGATGAAAAGAGGCCGACGAAAAGCCAGCCCCTGAAAAAACACCGCATGCCTATTTGAGTTCGTCAAGGGAAAGCACCGCGGTGCGATCCATCTCTATGACACCATACGTGGTATGGATCTGCAAAACGGCGCCATGAAACGATGGATAGCCTGTGTATTCACGACCGTCCAGAAGACGTACCGTGTACAGCCGACCGTAATGTTTTTTGATGGCTTCCTCGCTGTCGAGCTCAAGCTCCGTATTGAGCGGTCCCGTGCCATATTTGCGGAATACGTCATCGTCCCGCTGGAACTGAGCGCGTTCGATGGTATCCACGGCCTGCACCGGCCCGACAAGAATATTTCCGGCAGCATCAACGGTGGCTCGCTGACCGGCCATGACCCTGGCTTTATTGGCGCTCGCCACAGCTTCCAGGTCAACTTGACCATCGTGAACGACAAGTATGGTAAGTGCCGGACTGGACGACAGATTGAATTCTGTGCCGCGAACGGAGGCAACCGCTGTGGGCGTTCGCACGGCAAATGATCCTTTGAGCGGACCGGAACGGTAGGAAAACTGTCCCTCAAGACCGATTTCGGTTAGCTCCGATCCGGCTTCTTGCACAAGAGAACGGGTCAGAGTCACCTGTGTATTTTCCCCAATTCTACTGACAATGCCACCTCTGAAGATGAGCTGGGCTGCGGAAGCGGGTCCGGTTTTTAAGATGCTACCCTCAGCAAAGGGCAGGCCGGCCGGTGGCAATTGACTTGCGGTCAGCTCCCGGGATTCTTGCTGCAAAGCAAGGCTGGCCCTGCCAAAGACGATCTGAATCACACCGGCGGGCACATCGCTCTGGCCACCGCGGCTCAGATAGATGCCCACACCAACGGCAACCAGAACCAGCGCTGCTAAACTTAATAATATACTTTTATTCATACTCTTTTTCTCCTGACGGGACGCTGCTCCGGCTGGATGGGCAAGGAGAGCCCGGGCTTCTGCGTCGCGACCGGCGAGCCCTGGATCATCCATTTTGAGACCGGCCAGGGAAGCGGGCCAATCGTCCGGGTCTCTATCGATGAGCAGGCGAGACAGTTCGTCCAGCTTCATAGCAGATCCTCCAGATTGTAACCGGCCGTGCGAAAATGTCGGGCCACTTCTCCCAGACCTTTCTCCAGATTCCGATGCAGAGTGGCTCGCGAACCGCCAAGCTTACTCAATATCTCCGCGACCGGGCGCTGCTCTAAAAGGCGCATCTCAAGCAAAGCCGCCAGTTCTTCCGGCAATGTACTGATGGCCTCAAGAAACAGATTCCGGATCAAACCGTTATCCATTCCCGCTTCCCGCGCTGGCAGGAGATCAGGCCGGGATAGCGGCTCCGCCTTTTTCTCTTTGCCGCGATCCACGATGGCGTTGCGCGCCACGGTATAGAGATAGCCGCGCGCCGTTGCCCTTTCCAGTTGCCCCGATCGCAATTTCTTGAGCAATTTAAGCCAGATGGTCTGACCCAGATCTTTTGCCTGCTCAAGACTGCCCGTCCGTGCAACCAGGTAGTGCTCCAGCCGACCTGCATGCTCCCTGTAAAACTCTGCAAAATCCTCTTCCCCGATGGTACGTCCGATGTCTCCTGTTTTGAATTCCGGTGGTCCGGTCACCTTATTACCTCCAGGAAGGGAATCCGTCTCATTTTTTTTTGTTTTTTTCAGGGTAGATAAGTCAAACCATTTCTAACAAAAGGGCGGCCTATCGGGCACCAGACGGTTCGCCGGCTACCGGGCTGTACTGGTGGCAACATTGGGACTGTCAGGATTCAACCGCAACTCACGGGAACCGGGAAAGACGACCAGATCCATATCCTCCATAGGAATCGCGCCAAGCAACGTTTGATCCCCGAGCACCAGGGCGCCCGCAAAGCCCACCCTGTTTAAGAAATGCACCTCGACCGGGCCCACATAAGGCACCAGCCGCTTGCTTCCGTCAGCCAGAGTGACCTCTTTTTGATCTATCGGTTGCAATTGCAGCTGGATCTGGACGTGTTCCGGGATACACAGATGCAGGGCGCCCGTATCGGCCAGAGCCTCTACTTCTACCGGAAGGAGCCCAGATAGGCGTGGATTGGAGAGCCGAATTTTCGCGCTGGTAAGTCCCATAGCTGATCCGGCGGGCAACACGGATGGGGAGCAATCCTTTTTCGCTTGCTTTTTTTGAGACAAAAGGGATGCTATCCCAGTATTCCAGTCATGACAACTTCGAGCAGTTCATACGTAATCAGGTCCCTGCGCCGCGGCTTTGCCTGGTGTTCTGGAGCCCTCTGCATGCTTCTGGCCCTTTCCCTGCAGAGCTGCGTCATTTCCGATTTGAGCAATCGCTTTGATCCTAAAAACGGTGGATTTGTGCTGGGAGATTTTCTGGGCTCTTCCGGTGGTGGTGGATCCGGCGGCTGTGTTTTTGATGGCGGCAATTTCGACAGTTGCAACTTTAGCAGCTAAAAGGGACTTTGCCTTCCCCCGGGGCAGTGCCGGGGTCTCACTCTCCCCTTAAAGTAAGATAAGCAAAAGTAAACTGCCAGCGCCCCCTTCTGCGTTCAAAAACCAGATTTTCAATCCGGAAGCTTTCACTGCTTCCCTGGTAGTCTCCCGGAGCAATGCGGGGGTAATGGATCAATACGTCACGCACAGTCTTTGTATTGTCCACATTGCGCTCACTGAGTATCCGCTCGACGAGGACGGCAAACTGCTCTGCGTTGTGATACTGTATCGGATCGTGGTCCAGCTCTCCGCGAGTCTGAAAAGGAAAGGCTGTGAGGGCCGTCAAACGCGACACATCCCCGTCTATGGCCGCCCGACGGAAAGCATTGTAGAACTGCTGAACATCTTGCTCTGAACGGGTAACCCCGGCGCAGGAAACAAACAATAAACATAGATAAGCAATTACGCTGGATGATTTCAAAGATGACAGCACCCTTCTTTACCAGCCTTCGTGATTGACTTTCACCGGAAATTCTACCGGAACAGCCGGATCGATTAAACCATCGAACTGACCCACGCCCAGTCGTTTGATCTCAAATGCACCGTTGGGCAAAAGTCCTTCATCGTCCGCCGACAATTCCGGTTTAATGCGCAGCAGGAAATACATATCCAGGACGCCCTTGCCTTTAGCCTGCACCTTGCCCCTGTATTCGCAAATAAAAAAATCCTTAACCAGTTCATACGTGGCCGCAGAAATATTGATCTTTTCCGCCTCGCCGGCCGATTCCATGCGGCTGGCCACATTGACTGTATCTCCCCATATATCATAAGCAAATTTATAGTTTCCGATGACCCCTCCGGTAACCGGACCGGAATGGATGCCGATACGAATCTGCCAGTAATCCAGTCCCAGTGCGCGTTTCACTTCGGCCATTTGCAACATGAAGGATCGGAATTCCAGCGCCGTCAGACAGGCATCAACAGCATGGGTGGGAGTCAGATGCGGGACTCCGGTCACACACATGTAGGAATCCCCGATCGTCTTGAGCTTCTCCATATTGAAGCGTCGCGCTACTTCATCGAATTGACTGAAACAACCGTCGAGCTCTTCCACCAGCTGGTGGGGCATCATCTTTTCCGACGCTCTGGTAAAACCGACAAAATCGGTAAAGAGCACCGTCACATTGTCGTAAAACAAGGGCTCAACGCGACCTTCACGCTTCAACTCTTCTGCCACCGGGCCCGGCAGAACATTGTACAGCAGCTTGTCTGATTCAGCCCGGGCTTTCTCTGCCTGGCTCCGGGCGATCTGGGCTGCATCGCGCTCCCGATCGGCTTCGGCTCGCGCCAGCCGTGTCTGACGTAAGAGTTCCAGAGCCCGCACCGCACCGGCAACCTGTGCACCCATTCTTTCCAGAAAGTGCAGCTCATCTGCCGCACGCCGGGGATTCTCTGAGCCGGATATGGTTAAGATCGCCACTACCTGACCATCGAGCAAGAGTGGTAGTTCCACACACCACTGGAAACGCAGCTCGTTGTAAATGGTTTCATCAATGGGTGACTTCCGCAGCCAGTCCGCACTTACCCGGCGCAGGTAAAACGGATTTCTCTTCTGAAAGGTTCGAAAAAGGGTACCGCTCTCTGGCACCAGAGGAATGCGCTGGATGCTTTCGGGGACGGACACAACATCGCGAAGCTCACCCTCTTTAAGAAAGGCTGCCAGCAAAAGATCGTTCGCGCTGGCATTGACCGTGAAAAAAGCAACAGCACTGGCCCCAAAACGACGATCCAGAACCTGTCCCAATTCGCGCAGCAACCCTTCCAGATCGAGAACCGAGTTGGCTTTACGCGCCAGGTCTGCCAGAATCTGGGTATCCTCCCGTGCTTGCTCGGCCCTTTCCTGTGCCTTCCGAACTTCCGTGAACAGATTGGAGACATGAATGGCACCGGCAATCTGGTTGGCAAATGCAGCCATAGATTCAATCTGCCGGCGTCCAGGGAACTCTCCCATGTACGATGTGCAAAGAAGGATGCCGATGCTCTTGCCCTGGACAACCAGCGGAAGAAGCATGAACCATTGCAGCTCCAGATCCTGAATCAAAGCGCGATCGTGTTCCATGCCGGGATACGGGGACCGGAAAACATCATGCTTACCTCCTGCATGAACGAGCAGAGGTTTCTTGCGCTCGTAGACCCGCCGGATGATCCCGCCTTCTTCTCCCCTAACAATGCGCAACCCGGAAGCCCGCTCAAACAACTGCGCGGGGGCCCGAGCCCGGGCGGACAACAGTTCGCCGGTACGACCATCGGGCAGAAGCAAAACAGACGATTCTACCTCGTAATCGGATGAAAGATGACTGAAGACCAGATCTACCACCTGGTATAGATCAGCGGAGGCATTCAGTGCCCGCGAAAATTCGTTGAGGTTCTCCGCTCTTTTGCGCTCTGATTCAGCGGCCCGGCGCGATTCTTCTGCCTGTCGCAAAAGCTCTGCAGCCCGGAATCCACCGGCAATTTGCGCTGCGATCTGCTCACAAAAGGCAATCTCCCGTCGCTCAATGCGAACAGATCCGGAACCACCGAAGGCAACAATGCCCACTATTTTATCGTTAACCAGAAGAGGCAACTGCAGGAACCAATCGAACTGCCAGATTTCCCGGATCCGGCGATCTACGGGAAAACGCTCGAGGATACGCTGCGGAATGCGAGCCATGAAAGAGGGCTTTCGTCTGCTGAAGGTCTGAAACATGCTGCCGCTTGCCTGGACCAGCGGAATGGACGTCACCTCAGGCGGGAATTGGGAAGCATGCACCATCTTTCCTTCCACAAAACCCACGCGGGCCATGAGATTTTTCCCGCTACCATCGACAGCCCACAGTCCTGCATTGTTAATGCCGTAACGCTCACCAAGGAGCGCGGCCACTAACTGGAGCAACTGCTCGGGTTCCGTACTTTCATTTACGCGTCGCGATAGTTCCGCTAAAATTTCCGTTTCTTGTCGGGCAAGTTCCGCCTGGATCTGCTCTTCTTTGATTTTCTTGAGTAAATTGGAGGTGTTGATGGCGCCCGCAATTTGCTCACCAAAGCGTTCTACGGCTGCGGTTTCCTGTCGGGACAGACCCTCCGGCCTTGCGTAGGAAGTAACTGTGAGGAGGCCCGTGGGCTGCCCCTGAATGACCAGAGGCAGGAGCAGGAACCAGCGAAACGAAAGCGTGTTCACTATGGTTCGATCCAGTTCCATCCCTGGATAGGGCCGACTGAAGATATCCCGTTTGCCACCAACACGAATATGCAGAGGCTTCTGCCGCTCGAATGCCAGGCGCAGAATCCCACCGTTCTCCCCCGGTGGCACACGGATCCGCTCAACAAAACGAATCCGCTCCAGGTCTTGCTCCGTGTCTGTAAAGTAACGCGAGAACACCAGCTCTCCGGTCTCTGGATCCGGCAGAAAAAGGATGCAGGAATCGATGCTGTATTGCTTCTGCGTAAATCGTATTATTTTTTCAATCACCCGATCCAGGTCAGGATCATCATTTAAAGCTCTGGCGAACTCATTGAGTTTTTCTGTATTCAAACGTTCCCGGTCGGCTTCTTCACGAGCAGCATCGGCACGGCTTCGTTCGTTCTCCGCTTCCAGGCGCGCCTTCATGGCCCGGCCATGGATCCGGTTTAGAACATAAGAAAGGACATTCATTCCGGCCAGCCAGAAGACGGCCAATGGAGCCCAGAGTGCCCAGGGTGTGGGGGTGGGTCCACCCCAGAAATTGGTATCCGGCCAACCCAGGGTGACCGCGGCTTCCCCGCCAAAAAGGAGAAATGCCGCCAGTGTGGCGGCAAAAATCCCGCGGCCTTTCTTATCTGTCAGAGAGGAAAGGCCGATGGGAATTGCCAGACCGGCGACAAGCGGTGACTGAATCCCTCCCGTAAAAAGACAGAGAAGGCTCACCAAAAAAATATCCATACAGCTGCGCAAATACCCGAGCATCTGATCCGTTCGCGGACCGGGTGCCGGCAAAAGGCCGCGAGCCCTCAAAGGTCCAGAGACCAGAATTAGCAAAGCAAAAATGGAGTGGGTTGCCAACAGGTAACGAAGTGGACCCGGATCGATGCCATAGACCAGAGCCAGAGCAAGAGAAGACCAGAAAAATCGTCCCAGGGCAGTAGCGGAAAATCCGGCACCGCTCAGCCATTGTAACGCGCTATTCATAATGAACCCGTGGCCGTTTACGCTCAGCAACGCTCTTAATGGCCCGGCCGATGCGGCGGGCCTCGGCTGAATCCCGACCATGCAGCTTTTGCCTCAGGGCAAAGGCTTCCGCTTCCCGGCGCAATTTTACGTAGCTCAGCAGTCGCTCCCGGGACAATTCATTGCCGTCCACTGCAAGAAGGACAGCACAACCTGGTTCATTTTCATGACGACAGTTACGAAACCGACAATGTTTACCTGTTTCTTCTATTTCCGGGAACGTTTCGCTTACGCCTTCTTCTGCATCCCAGAGTTGCAACTCGCGCATCCCCGGCGTATCAATAACCATTCCACCTCCTGGCAAAAAGAAAAGTTTCCGGGCACTGGTCGTGTGTCGTCCACGCGAATCGTGTGCCCGGACAGCCGCCGTTTTTTGCACTGTGGCCCCCAGAAGGGCATTGAGCAGCGTGGATTTCCCCGCACCCGATGAGCCCAGAAATACTCCGGTAATGCCCGGTCCAAGGATGCCCGCAACACGATCCACGCCCCGGCCCTCGAGAACACAAATAGAAAAAAGAACAATACCAGGTAGAACGGCACGGGCCCGGGCCAGGGCATCGTCCAGGGCTGGCGCACGGTCTTCCTTTGTCAGGACAACAACGGGCACGACTTTTCCGGCATGGATCAAAGCAATCGTTCTCTCCAGCCGACGCGGGTTGAAGTCTCCATCGAGTCCCTGCAGGACAAAGGCATAATCTACATTGGCCGCGAGAAGCTGCTCCTGCATCGGCTCACCCACCACCTTGCGCGCAAGGAGCGACGTCCGCGAAAGTACGGAGGCGATGCGATTTTCCGGAGTCAACGCCACCCAGTCGCCCACGGCCAGCCAGGTAGAGGGCGGACCGGCCGCATAGTTCAGAGGACCGCTGACGGGGCCCGAGCCACTCATGGCCAGAAAACGACTGCCGGAAATGCTGACAATCCGCGCGGGCTGACACTCCGGGAAGGAAAGGAGCTCCTTAGAGCGCGATCTTTGCCAGCCGAGGTCTATCAGATTCTCCACACCCGCCTTCCTGCGAGCTGAAGCGGAGACTTCAAGAAAAATGCAGGACTTCGCCGATCCCGGAAGGGCCAATCGGAAACCAGCAAACAACGGGCCGTCGCACAGGAAATTGGATTGCCTCCGCAGAGCCACAAGCGGTTCTGTCGCATGCCCATTCATCTGACTGAAGAACAATTGGAACTCAGAGATCTGGTACACGATTTTGCTCAGCGGGAAATTGCACCCATCGCTCTCGAGTGGGATCAGAAAAATGAAGCTCCGATGGAAATCGTCCGCAAGACCCGGCGGGAACTGGGAATTTCTGGCCTTACGATCCCGGAAGAATACGGCGGCCTGGGCCTGGGTACGCTTGAACTGACTATAATGACAGAAGAGATGTCCAGAGCCTGCCTCGGGATCACCCTGTGTTACGGCGTTACTTACCTGGGAATTCTACCCATACTCAAGGGCGGGACTCCGGAACAAAAAAAGAAATGGCTGTCTCCCGTGGCCGCAGGAGAAGTCGGGGTGAGTTTTTGTCTGTCGGAACCGGGAGCTGGTTCTGACGTGCCGGGCATGTCCACCGTGGCGGAAAAGAAAAAAGATAAATATATATTGAATGGGACCAAGGCCTGGATTACCGGTGGCGGGACTTCGGATGCCTATACGGTTTTTGCGTACACCAACAAAGATCGTGGACCGCGCGGCGTCTCCTGTTTCTATGTGGAACGGAATACCCCCGGCCTGAGCCTGGGCAAGAAAGAAGATAAACTGGGCATCCGGGCCAGCGATACCCGTCAGGTGATCTTTGAGGATTGCGAGGTCCCGGCTGAGAATCTGCTGGGTCGGGAGAATATGGGTTTTGTCTATGCTCTGCAAACTCTGGCTTCCTCCCGTTCTCTGGTCGCCGGTATGGGTGTGGGCATAGCGCAAGCGGCACTCGATCATGCTGTACGTTATGCAAAAGAAAGAGAACAATTTGGACAGAAGATTTCCAATTTCCAGGCCATCCAGCATATGTTAGCGGATATGGCCATTCGCACCGAAACCAGCCGGAGCATCACCTACCGCGCCGCCCGTGCCGATGACAAAGGCGCAAAGGACGCAACCAAACTGGCCTCCATATCCAAAGCCTACACATCGAACTGCGCTGTGATGAATGCACTGGATGCCATCCAGATCCACGGGGGCTACGGCTACACCAGGGAATACCCGGTGGAGAAGCTGCTGAGAGATGCTAAAATTCTGGAAATTTTCGAGGGTACGACACAAATTCAGAAAAATGAAATCGCCACAGCCATAATCAAAGAATCACTCTCCGCTTGAATCAGGCTTAACCCGCTTAACCCGCCTGCAGTCGCCGGGCCTGCATGGTTGCACGTAGCTCGGGAAGGTGCTTTTCTGCAACTTCCCGGCCACGGTCCACAATGCGGTCGATCTCATGAAAATCAAAAACGTCAAACCCGGCCACATCCGGTTCCAGAACCAGGTCAAACGTATCTTTACGAAAACGCATGAGTTCCCGCCCTTCCATGGCAATGGAGCGATACATAATACCAAGGATGGGCGGCAGTTCCAGATAGCGGCGCAGGCCCCGTAAAAAACCAAAGGCCCCGGCTTCTGAGCGCACGTCCGTGCGGCTCGAACGTGTATCGGTCATGGGTGTGGCGTTCAACCCCAGAATGATCGCATAGCCTCTTTCGCGCAAGATATCTCCCGGCAGGTTGTTGATCACTCCGCCATCGACAATATCGTACTCACCCATTTTGAGCGGCGGAAAAACACCTGGCAGGCTCACGGATCCGCGTAAAGCCGTGGATAGAAAGCCACGATCAAAATGGATCTGGTTGCCGCTTTTCAAGTCCACTGCGTTGCAGACAAAGGGCAGCTCTAATTCTTCAAAACGAGTTTCCCCGAACCCGCGCAGGATAGCCTGGTTCAACCGCTTTCCGCGAAAGAAACTTACCAGAGGCAGGGTCTTATCTAAAATCGCCGCCGAATCAGGCAAAATCTGGCCGAGCAGGTTCTGAATCTCCCGGGCGCTCTTACCCATGGCGTGAGCTGCACCAATGATGGCTCCCATGGAAGTCCCGGCAACACCGTCAAAATCCATGCCTTCGTGTTCCAGAACTTCCAGAACACCGACATGAGCAAAAGCGCGGGCTCCACCTCCGCCCAGGGCCAGACCGCGCGAGCTGCCGCTCAGATGGCGAGCCAAACGGGAGAGCCCCCTTGCATAACTGCTGCGTCGATCTGCCGTCCTTCCCCGCGGATCCTGTTCGATGCGAATATGCCGCCGGTACAGATCGCGATGCCGGTTGCGCATGGAAATGATTCTTTCCACGGGCGTATCTGCGGGCTCGTCGCTTACAGTGATGAGTCGGTCCAGAAAATCGGACAGAAGACGATCGCAGTGATCTACACAGGCCTTCCAGCGTTCATCTTCGCGACGACCGTATTCCTTTAGTGAATTTAACAATACAACGGTATCGCTTTGTTGCAGGATCCGACAGAGTACCGGATGCTCGTAGTCTGCACCGGCATCCACAAGGATGATGGAATAGTATTTGCGCAACCGGCCCAGAAGACCCGGTACTGCTGCGGCCAGACGATGGTGGCGATCATCTTCTATAAAGAGCGACTCACCTCGCAGGACATGAAAACGATGCTCTCTGGATGCTAACATTCCGCGTATTTCATCAATGGTGATCTGCGGCCAGCGACTCATGATATCCGCAACGGAGGCCCCGGCATGCTGTTCCTGGAAGAGAGATTCGCGACTGAGTGCGCATAACACCACCCGATCAGGATTTTCATCCACCAGATGATCGCTCAGATCCATGGCTACCTGCGCCGCGCGCGCCGGATCCGCTGGACCGGTAAAAAATACAACGCGGGCCGGCGTTTCCCGTCCTTCTCCTGTTATACCGGCCCGCAAGCGACGGGAGAGCAAAAAAGTCAGGGCCTGGGCAACAGCCACTTCGCGACTCATGAGTTGCAGGAAAGCTGTTCCCGGAATCAAATAAACCGAGGAG
Organism: Spirochaetales bacterium; assembly: GCA_015075425.1. GTDB lineage: Bacteria > Spirochaetota > Leptospiria > Leptospirales > Leptonemataceae > H5-SPI1. The sequence continues at coordinate 181,133 of JABTUL010000002.1, forward strand.
TCCAGAGCGGCCCGGGCATCGGAAGAGCGCGGCTCACCGGTTAAGAGGCTGGCTTCGCCAAAAACAGCACCGCGACCCTCAATACCCACGAGCAGAATTTCATCTTTCTCAACATTCCTGTGCTCAATATGGATCTCACCGTCCCGGACCAGATACAAATGCGACGGAGTCTCTGCCTGGCGGTAGACAAAATCGCCCTTGGGGAAACTGGCCAGCTGCACCTGAGCGGCAAATTCCCGGAATGCCGTACTGCGCTGCGACAGCCGCTGGAAGAGCGGATGGGCCGCCAGGAAGGCCATGTGCGACTTATCCCTTTCGCCGCCCACCCCCGCCTGCCGGTCTGAACTTTTTTTACTCATTTGTCCATGCTCCGGGTATCTCTGGCTTTCTGCCTTTCTCTTTGCCTGTAAAGGTAATACACCACCGGGTAAACAAAAAGCTCAAGGGCGAAACTCGTGATCAGCCCGCCAATAAGGGGGGCGGCGATGCGCTTCATAAGATCCGCTCCGGTTCCTGTGGACCAGAGGATGGGCATGAGACCTAAAAAATCGGTCATTACAGTCATGAGCTTGGGACGAATGCGCTTAACCGCTCCCTCGACCACGCACTCAATTAAATCTTCATCGCTTTGCAGGCGGCCGGACTCCATCCAGTCCGAATAAGAAAGATCCAGAAACATAATCATAAAACTGGAAGTTTCGGCATCCATTCCCAGAAGTGCGATCATACCCACCCACACGGCAATGGACAAATTGTAGTCCAGCAAAGTCAGGATCCAGACGGCACCCATCAAAGAGAGAGGCAGAGTGGATAAAACCAGAAAAGCACGAAATGCGGACCGAGTGCTGAAATAGAGTAACAGAAAAATAATGAGAACCGTTAGCGGCACAATCACGGCCAGTCGCGAACGGACACGCTGCATGTTTTCATACTGACCGCTCCACTCCAGATTGTATCCTGATGGTTTTTTCAGTTTTTCCTGCACGGCCCTGCGGGCCTCTTCTACGTAGGAGCCAATATCCCTATCCGCCACGTCGATGTAGACGTAGCCAGATCTGAGCCCGTTCTCATTGCGAATCATCCCGGGACCGGTGCGGATTACCAGGTCCGCCAGTTGTCCCAGAGGAATTTGAGCCCCCGATGGCAGGGGTATGAGAACACGCTTGAGTTCGTCCATTGACTCCCTGTAGCTGCGACCATAGCGCACGTGTACGCTGTATCGTTCGCGCCCCTCAATGGTCGTTGTCAGGTTGGCACCACCCATAGCAGCGCCAAGCACCAGCAAAGCCTCCTGCACGGACAGTCCGTGACGGGCCAGTTCGTCCCTCTTTAAGTCAAAATCAATGAAACTTCCGGCTGACACACGCTCAGCATAAACACTGCGGGTACCTCTAATATCTTTAAGAATATGCTCCAGATGTACACCCATTTCTTCAATTTTTTTAAGATCATCACCCTGGATCTTGATGCCGACAGGTGTACGAATTCCGGTTGAGAGCATATCAATGCGTGCCTTGATGGGCATGGTGTAGGCATTGACCCAGCCAGGAAACTGCATAGCCTGGTTCATTTCCGCCGTTAGCTCTTCCATGGTAATTGTATCACTGAAGAGCGGGCGCAGTAGAAAATGCAAAAAGTCCGGTAGAAAACTGTACCAGCGCTCCTTCTTGCGCCACTGTGATTCGTCTTTGAGCATGATCGTCGTTTCGATCATGGAAAAAGGGGAGGGATCTGTGGAAGTGTCCGCCCGGCCTGCTTTCCCAAAAACCGTCTCCACTTCAGGAAAGGATTTCAGAATGCGGTTCTGCGTCTGTAGAATGCGCTCGGCTTCGCCAACGGAAAGCCCTGGCAGCGTTGTTGGCATATAAAGGATAGATCCTTCATTGAGCGGTGGCATAAACTCACTTCCCAGGCGGATGAAAAGAGGAATCGTGAGGATCACAAGCAAAAGGGCAATGCCCAGGGTCTGTCGGGGACGGTTGAGCGTATAGCGACAGGCGGGTTCGTAGATGCGAAACAGCCAGCGGCTTACCGGATGTTCCTCTTCGCGGTAGTAGCGCCCCACAAGAAAATGATTGATGATGCTCTGAAATCGCTTACTGTAAAAAATATTAAATGTTAGATCGCGCAAAAAGGTGACCGAACGCAAAAGCAAATAGCGCGGCTTCCACCGGGACTTCCAGGGTTCAGCCCGCACCGGCCAGGGACTGGCATCACCCACGGGCCGCTGGAACACAAAATCATGGTAACGAGAATAGAGCATGCGCACGGCAGGGTCCAGGGTGAGAGCCAGAAGTGCGGAGAAGGCCATGGCAAAAGTCATAGTATAGGCCAGTGGTCGGAAGAGGCGCCCCTCTGTTTCAACCAGGGTGAATACAGGTAGAAAGGAAACGGACAGCACCAGCAAAGAGAAAAAAATTGAGGGCGCTACTTCCCGGAGAGCACCCAGGCGTACCTCCATGTAGGATTTTCCGGTACCGGCCTCCTCACCTGCCTCGATCCAGGCCTGAACCCGCCGGTACATGTTTTCCACCTGAACGATGGTGCCATCCACCAGAACCCCGATGGCGATGGCAATACCCGCAAGCGACATGATATTCGTGGTCACGCCCATAAAATACATGGGCAGGAAGGCTACGATTACGGATACTGGCAGTGTTACAATAACCGATGTTGCCGATGGTAGATGCCAGAGGAAAAGTAGCACAACCAGACTTACTAAAATCATTTCACCGGTGAGCGTATCCAGAAGCGTTTGCATCGAGCGCTCAATGAGACCAGATCTATCATATACTTCTTTTATTTCTACTCCGGGTGGCAAAGACGGCCGGATTTCAGCGATGCGAGCTTTCACCCGGCGGATGACGTTCAGCGCATTTTCCCCGTGACGCATGATGACAATGCCGCCCACAGCGTCGCCCTCACCGTTAAAATCCACCACACCCCGACGCATTTCCGGACCCACTTCCACGCGGGCCACGTGGCGCAGAAGCACCGGTGTTTTGCTTTCCCGGGAAAGGCCAAGGCCGATATTTTCCAGATCCGCCACTCCCTGCACGTAGCCACGCCCACGGATCATATATTCACGACCGCCAAAATCAAGCACCCGACCGCCCAGCTCCTGATTGGAGGCCCGGACCGCTTCAAGGACCCTGATCAGAGAGATATTGTGCGATAATAAACGATTGGGATCGATGTGAATTTGGTACTGTTTTACGTGTCCACCAACCGAAGCCACCTCCGCAACTCCCGGGACGGATTGTAGCAAGAATCGGAGTGTCCAGTCCTGGTAGCTGCGTAAATCTGCCAGGTCTTGCTGACCGGTTTTATCCACCAAAACATACTGATACACCCAGCCCACACCCGTTGCATCGGAACCCAGCTCCACCTTGACTCCATCGGGAAGACTTCCCTGAACCCGGGCAAGATACTCCAGGACACGCGAGCGAGCCCAGTAGATATCCGTGCCGTCTTCAAAGATAACATACACATACGAATACCCGTAATCGGAAAAGCCACGCACACTCTTTACAGCGGGGGCCCCCAGAAGAGCCGTTACAATCGGATAGGTCAATTGATCCTCGATGATACCGGGGCTCTGATCCCAGCGACTGTAAACAATGACCTGAGTATCGCTCAGGTCTGGAAGGGCATCCAGCGGGATTTCGCGCATGGCCCAGAAGGAGGCTACAATGACCGCGGCCACAATAAAAAGCGTCAGCAGTCGGTTTTTTGCACTGAAGGTAATGATCTTATGTATCATATTTTTTAATGATTGTGCGAAAAATCATCACGCACACCCCGTAAACGTGACTCTGAATCCACAAGGAACGTTGCCCGTGACACCACCGTTTCGCCCTCGTTCAGGCCGGAACGTACAACTACATCTTCGCCCACTTCCTCACCGATACGAATGCTGCGCGCTTCAAAGTGCCTTCCGTCATGAACCACGAAAACCACCTGCTCTGCCCCCGAGTCGAGGATAGCAGAACGCGGAATCGCCAGATCTTCACCCCGATCCACCTTGATGAGAACATCAACAGAGGCGTCCGGTCGTAGCGCCGGTCCACTTTTCTCCAGGTAGATGCGGGCAATAATGGAACGCGAATCGGCTTCCACAACGGGCGCAATGGAACGAATCACGCCCACGAGCGGATCTTCGCGGCTATGAGCGGGAACCACTTCAGCCTGCATTCCACTGCGAACGTGCTCAAGGTCCTGCTCATAAAGATTTGCATAAATCCAGACCGGGCCACCTTCACGAACATCCGTTAAGTTGTTGTACAGAGCACGGTTGCGCGAAAGATTCCGTAATTCTTCCTCTCCCATGCCAAGGAGCCTCAGTCGGGCTCCGGCCGCGCGGCTCAGTTCCGCACTTCCAAGCACACTCAAATACTCCCGGATGGCGACGGCCAGCTCTGGATCAAAGGCTACCCGGCCCGATGTGCGGATGAGTTTTCGCAGGGGACGACGCTCCACCTTCACCGTTCGCACCCCGATTAGCTGCTGACGCTCGGGATCAATGGCAAAACTACGGCCGGCCACCTCTACGCGGACCTTAGCTGCATCACTTGCCTGGCTTTCCTTTTTCACGGGCACCAGATCCATGTGACAGATGGGACAGCTGCCCGGCCGGTCGCTTTTGATTTCCGGATGCATGGGACAGGTGTAGTGGCTGATCAGGGGATCGGGATCAAAAGAATCATCCTGGAAAAAATACATAAAACCAATTAGCGTTGTAATGACAGAAACGACCAGCAGCCAGTGCCATCGGTTCATTTGTCTCAGGATTGTTTGATACTGTCGCAATGGATTCATGGTTCCACCTCCAGGAGGACTCCCAGCATAGCGGCCCGGGAGAAAATGAGCTCGCGATAGAGAGCCTCAAGACGAGCGGCCTCTCCTTCCAGTTCATAGAGCATGTCCCAGCTATTCATCAGTGTGGCAAAGTCACCACGTGCGGTCTCATAAGAAACCAGGGCCGATTCGCGGGCAGCCCTCGCTTGAGGAAGCAAAGAAGATCGGAACAGGGAGCGACGCTTCTTCAGGGACTGGAGGGTTTCCTCGTTTATCGCCAGATCTCTTTTGAGTCGGCCAATGGCATCCAGAGCGCGATTCTCCGCGGAACGGACAGTCTCTCCGGCGGCCCGGGTATTCTGGTGGTTGCTGAGAGCCGTCCAGAGAGGCACGCGTACCGTAAGTCCCACAGAGTAAGTCTCATCGCGCATCAGACCCGCCCTGAGTCCCTGCAACCGTTCCTCTTCTTTTTTCAGGCTTGCAAAAACGGAAAAATCCGGTAAATACTCCGATCGTGCGAGCTTCTGGCCCTGTTCCTGCACGGACTGCTCCAGACGTGCCAGGCGAACTCGTGGTGCATCTTCCAGACGACTGTCTGTCAGACGCTCAAGGAGACTATCTGTATATCCGGCGAGTCCAGAAACCTGGTTCTTCCATGTTTCGAGGCCCGGACCGGCGTTCACCAGATAGTCAAGCTCTGCGAGCTCAGATTTTTCTCTGCCAGCAAGAACAAGGACCTGATCCTGGTAACGAGCCTGACGAACTTGAACGGAGGCGACATCGGCCAGAGTGCCCTTGCCTCCGGCGTAACGAGTGCGAGCCGCCTGGGCTAACGCCTGAGTACGCAGCACAAAAGATCGGGCCAGACCCTGTTCAATACGAATGGACTCATAGCGGGCAAGTGCTGAGAGAGTTTCACGAGCCAGCTCGTTGCGCTCCATCACCAGAGCCACTTCCGCCTGATCGGCGCGCAGACGCGCCTGACTGCTCTTTAGACTGAGTTTGCCGGGAAAAGGGATGGGTTGAGCCAGGCGGAGGCTACTGCCTTTCATACTTGCGGCCTCCGGCATGACTTCCGGGAAAATTACGCTGCCACGCGCCCGGCCCTGCATCGTTTCCACCATGATCTCTGGATCAGGATAGGTGACCACGGCGAGGCGCGCGTTGTGCCGCATGGCCTGGACTTCGTGAAGCAGGGCCCGGATGCGCACATGACTGCTGACACTATCTGAGAGAAGTTCTTCCAGACGCGACGGAGCCGCCAGCAGCGGAAATGCTAAAATATATAAAATAATACAATACGTATTCATCTAAACCTCCTTTCTGATTGCGAAAGTCGGTTTTTTCTAGATCAAAAAGACACTGCAGAGGAGATAAAGCGGACGGCCGGAAACGGGAGAATCTGCCGGATGGTAAAAGAATGCTCCTGTAGCCTTTTGCACAAAGGACTGGAAAAGATCCTCCCGGGGCAAAAATCCAGGAACCGGGGTAAAAGCGTGATCTGACTTCTCTGCCTGCAGCTGACAGCCCGGGCAGGCAAGGCAGCTCTTTTCATGATCCACCGGCAGTTCCGATTTTTCCGGGAAAGACCGCTCCTCCTGTGCGGCCGACCGGGCATGACAGGGTGGAGAGTCCAGAGAACTTGAAGAGGTTACAGGCAAACAGCAGGGATAAACGGAAACAACGCTGATGAGCAACCCGAGCAAAAAGGCAACAGTGGTGCGGCCCGCCTTCACAAGGGGAGTGAAGGGTAAAACTAAGGGTATGTCAACAATAAAAAGTGGCCCCATCAGGAATAAAGCGCCCATGAAGCGCCGTTCACAGATTTTTTTGGATGAATCCTGAAATGATGCCAGCCGTTTCTGCGGGAATTTCATATTGCGGGCCGTGACCGATGTCTTTGAGCACAAGCAATTCGGAACGAGGCACCTGCGCTTTCCAGACGGGAGCATGCTTTACAGAAATGATGCGATCCTGATCGCCCCAGACGATCAGCGTGGGAGCCTTGATGTTTTTGATCTGGTTGTCCAGAATGTAGTACGGGCCGGAACGAATTTCCCGGCGCAGAAATTGCTCCCAGGAAAAGTTAGCCTGTGATTCTTTAATAAAATTTGCCTTGAAGGGGGCCGGGACCCATGGTACGGTCACAAAAGCTTTTTTCATGTAAGCGTCAAAATCAGCCGGACTTTGCAGGGGTTTCTCCAGCAATCTGTAGGGCTTTTTTTCTGTAACCGTTAGACCGGCCGGACTGATGAGCACCAGACTCTGCACTCGCTCCGGATAAAGCAATGCAAACGTTGCAGCAATATGGCCGCCCATGGAGTTACCCACCAGATGTATGCGGCCCAGGCTCAGGCTGGAGAGTAAAGCGGCCAGCGCTTCTGCCTGCGCTTTGATGTGGTAGCGCCGTCCAGGATTTTGCACGCTATCTCCGCTGCCGGGAAATTCCGGCAGAAGCAAACGGAATTTATCAGGGAAGTAGTAGCTGCTCTGCAAAAAGGCGATTTTTGCATTGGAAATGCCATGCAAGAGAACGATGGCCGGCCATTCCTTCCTCTCCAGGTGGCGCGCATAGTAGGACATGGTGTAGCCATGATCTGCCATAGCGCTGCCTTCACTCATGCCGGCGCGCAGCGCGTACAGGCGATAGATCCCCTGGACAGCGCGATGCGGCTGGAAGAAATAGATGAAGGGAATGCTGGCCAGTAGCAAAAGCAGCAAAGCAATTTCGATTTGAAAAATTCTACGTTTCATGGGTTCAGGGTCGGGGGAATTTCCTCCTACCGACAACACGGCCACAGCCCGGCAACGAAAAAAGTGTTGGTCTTTACGTTTGCAGACCTGGAATGGGTGCATGCGTCGTGCAGTCCTGCCGCTCCTTCTGATCTTCCTGATCTTCCTGCGCTGCGACGCGCTGGGCTGGCCGGGCGCGCAGGCGCTCGAAGATTTGCGACCCATACGCGGGGCCGCTCTGGGCCATGTGCATGTACGCGGACTGGGTTACGGCAGCGCAGCTTCGGCGCGCGTCTCGCGCAGCCTGCTGGCGCACGGCCTGAATACAGTACAGCTGAATCCCTTCGGTTATCAACCCGCCGCCAGGGATCGGCGCATCACCTTTTCCGACCCCACCCTGACCGATCAGGACTTGCGAGCGGAAATTCGTACACTGCACGGGACCGGCTTGCGCGTCATGCTCGCGCCGCATTTGTGGATCGGCGATGAGTTGACGCCGAGCGTCTGGCGGAGCCAGCTACGCTACTCCGACCCGGCGGAGGCCACCGAATGGTTCGCGGCCTATTCGCAGTTTATCCTCCATTATGCGCGTATTGCCCGCGAGGAAAATGTCGCGATCTTCGCCGTCGGCGTGGAACTGGAAGGCCTCACCGTGCACGATTCCCTTTTTCGCGAACTCATTGCGGCTGTGCGACGCGACGGCTATCGCGGTGCCCTGACCTATGAATGCGAGGCCTGGAACGCGCCGAATATCCGCTTCTGGGATGCGCTGGATTTCATCGGCCTGAACTTCTATTATTCGTTCTCACGTGAAGTGCGCAGCAGCAACCCGCAGGACTTTGCCAGGCTGACGGAGTTCATTGGCCAGAAGTTGAGGCAACACTATGATCTGGGCGCGCGGCTGGGCAAACCGATAGTCCTCACCGAGTTTGGCTACCCGTCTCATCCGCTTGCCATCAGCCGCACCTCAAGCTGGCCTGCGACCCATGCCGCGCGCGATGACGAGGCGCAAATGACTGGCCTGGCCGCGCTGGATGCAGCGTTTCGTAAGGTCGGCCATCCGGCCGGCGCCATTGTGTGGAAATATGTGACGGCTCTTGACAGCTACGAGCGGCGAACGTACCCCACAGATTTTACATTGAACCACAAGCCAGCAGAGGCACTGCTCGCGCCCCTTTTTGCAGGCTTCGAGTAAAAAAGAAAATCCTGCTGCCTTAATATGGATTATTCAAAACCCGGAGTTTGATTGCCAGAACAGTGTGTCGCGCGGCCTTACCGAACATGAGCACAAAGCAACAGATGTCCACGCTGAGCCATGCAAAACGGCACCTGGCCTTTCTCACCACTGGAGATCTTTCCGGGTACACCACAGACGACCATCTGGCGGAAGCGGCGCTGGTTTCCATGGGTTGCAGTGTTGCCTGGATTGACTGGCACGACGGTGCCGCCTGGGAAGGTTTTGATGCCGTTGTGATTCGCAGCACCTGGGATTATTCGGAAAACATCGAAGAATTCCAGAGCACGCTGGAGCGCATTGCCTGCTCCACGCGCTTGATCAATCCTCTGGAATTGGTACGCTGGAATCTCAGCAAAAATTATTTGACGGAACGCTTTGCGGGTTTTCCACAAATCCCCGGCATACGTTTGGGCACAGACCGTGCACTTGATCCTGCCAGATGGTTCGACCTGTTTTCCGCAGACGTTCTAATTCTCAAGCCTTTGATCGGAGCCGGCTCTTCCGGGATTTTACGAGTCACCCGGGAGAATGAGGATCTTCTCATAAAGGCAATTCAAGCAGCCCCGCGCCAGGAATTTCTGCTCCAACCCTTCCTGCCATCCATCACCGGCAAAGGCGAGTTATCCTTTTTATTTTTTGGAAGGCGTTTCAGCCATGCAGTACTCAAGAAACCTGCTTCTGGCGATTTTCGCGTTCAGGAAGAATTTGGCGGTTCAATTGCGCCCATCAGGCAAGAAGATTATCCCCGCGAGTTTGACCTGGCTCAAAGGGTGTGGCAAGCCATACTTCCAGCTCCCGTCTATGCGCGTATTGATCTGGTCTGGCTGCCGGACCACAGCCCGGCCCTCCTGGAGGTGGAATTGACCGAACCGGCCCTGTATTTTCGTTCTGATCCTCAGGCGGCAGACCATTTTGCGTATGCAGTGCTGCAGAATCTGGAATCAGGCGTTACCCCATAACCCTGCGCCAGAGCGGCGGTGCCAGAGCAAGAATTAGCATGGCCGGATATCCTGCAGGCAGTTGCGGACTTTCTTCGAAATGCCGCAATACCTGGTACTTGCGGCTGGCGCGTGCGTGATGGTCGGAATGGCGAGGGAGATTGAACAGCACCAGACGTCCGATTAAATGATTGGAGTTCCAGGAATGGGCCGGTTTCACGCTTTCATAACGCTGGCCCTGGCGCTGGCGCACAAGCCCGTAGTGCTCAATATAATTTACAGTCTCAAGCAGCAAAATTCCCAGGAGCGCCGCAAGAGCGAAGGCCAGCAAAGCGGTATTTCCCAGAAAGAGCCAGATCGCCGCCAGCAGGGATGCTTGCGCCAGATGATCCAGCAAGAGCGTATTCTGTAGCGACCAGAATCCGTGCCCACGCTCGCGCAGTCGACGCAGCATGATACGCCAGGCAGACACATAGCTCATACTGATAGAGCGCACCCAGAAGGCGTAGAGCCCTTCGCCCTGCCGCGCCGATGCGGGATCCTCTGGCGTAGCCACATTGCGATGATGGCCGAGGTTGTGTTCAATCATGAAGTGGCTGTACAGACTGCTGTAGAGACCCAGACGCGCCCAGAAGCGGGAAAGCTTATCCGGTCTGTGCCCCAGCTCATGCGCCACGTTGATCCCATAGATACCGCAGGCCAGGCCGGTTGCGATAATTGCGGAAGATAATTCCGCGATGCTACCTGCCTGACGCGCTTTCAAGAGCAACATCACGACCAGGGCCACGTGCAAAACAATGGCCAGGACCAGCAAATCGTCATAAATGACACGGCGCGCCTGACGCGCTTCCTCTGCCGCTTCCAGATTGCGTTGCGCGCGCGCCAGTCGCGGCATGGTCTCCAGCAGAGGAACCACGCCAAAGATGAACAGCGGCGGAATCCAGCTCCAGACTCCTCCCAAAAGAAGCGACAGATAACACAGAGCCATCAGGATAAAAGTAAAGCTATAGGCGATTGGGTTCATCCTCTGGTTACTTCTGATTCACCCGAATTTCATCCAAAGGGTCGATTGCTCGCTTTCCCGTACTCGATGGAGCGCAGGGAAAATTTTTCTACTTTTGAAAACACGCCGCCATCATGCTTCACGCGCAGCTCCACATGGATCTCTGGAGGGCACTTCATTTCGGCAATTTCTGCCATAATGTGACCGGACAGGCGAAAGTACTGCAGTTGCTGTGGCAATTGCTTTTCCGCTTTCAATCGGGCGATCGTTGCGGGAATATCATTTAGCGGTTCGTGCAATTTGAAATAGGTGACGCGATTGTTTAATACAGTCGTAACAGTGATTTCAGGAGTCTGCAGTTGCAGGCGTTTTCCGTCGGCATAAATTTCAAAATCCAGACTCCGGGGATAGAATTGTAAATCTCCGAAAAAGCTTAACCTGACGCTGAGTTTGGTCATCTCCTGCGGATTGTTGATATGCTGGGGCAGAACCGCCAGATTATAGGTGGGGTTTTTTTCTGTGATTTTCACCTTCGGTTGCGGTGATGATTGACCGTAAGCATAGTAAACCTTTGTTGCAGCGCAAGTCAGCGAGAAGATGAAGAAAAGGGGGCTCATCTTGCGCAACATGCTCACATGTGGCAAAAGTCGGGTCGCAAGGTCAAGCGGAAGAAAGATGATTCAAAAGCCTGGCGAGGCCCCTTAATTATGCTGAACAAGCTAATGAGAGAGCAAATTTGAGCATATAAATAGGTTCACGCGAGTCCGGCTGCGGCGAGCTCTGCGCACAGTTCGGGCAAGGAAACGGCTTCCACCCCGGCGGCGATAGGAAAGCGCTCCAGGCCCCCATAAACGACGCGACGCTGCAGCGGCTGTACGACCTCGCAGGCCGAATGAAAACCCCGCTCGATCCGGGGCGCGAGTCCGCGCTTGATCTCGATCGCCCATGGCTGGCGCTGGCCAGGGAGCTTGAGCAAAAGGTCGATTTCGGCTCCGGCCGCTGTTCGAAAAAAATACACTTCAGAACCGCCTGGAGCGGCGGCAATGAGCGACTCGATGACCAGTCCTTCCCAGCTCCCGCCCGAAACCGGGTGGGCCATCAGAGCCTCGCGGTCTCCAATCCCGAGGAGGGCATGCACCAGCCCACTATCACGGACGTACACTTTGGGCGATTTTACCAGGCGCTTGCGAGCGTTGCCATGGCAGGGCATAAGACGGCGCACAAGCAGCAGGTCCACGAGCAAGTCGAGATAGACCGCGACCGTCTTGCCATCCACAGCCAGAGCGCGAGCGAGCACGGCTAAATTGAGCAGAGAGCCCTGCTGGTGCGCCAGCATGGTCCAGAATCGACGGAGGGTCTCAGCCGGAATACGCGGTCCGAGTTGCGGGATGTCTCGCTCAAGGTAGGTTCGGACAAAATCGATCCTCCACCGCAAGCTGGCCGCGTCGGAACGGGCCAAAAGGCTTTCAGGAAAACCGCCGCGCAACCAGAGGGCATTGAGGCGGTCCGGGCCGACTTCTCCGGCATCGAGGGTCGCAAGCTCCAGGTAGCGGATTCGGCCAGCCAGCGACTCGCTCGATTGCTTGAGCAGATCAATCGACGCCGAGCCCAGCACCAGAAAACGGCCGGTGCCCTGCCCACTCCGGCGGCCACGGTCGATAAGTCCGCGGAGGCTCTGAAAAAGCTGCGGCATGCGCTGGATCTCATCAAGGATGACGAGTTTGTCTGTATGCTGCTCGAGGTACAATTCGGGCTCGACCAGTTTGCTCCGGTCAGCCATGGACTCCAGATCCAGATAGATCGACGGCCGGGAACGGGCCACCTCAAGCGCCAGCGTGGTCTTCCCGGCCTGGCGCGGGCCCATGAGGGCCACGGCAGGGCTTTCCACCAGGCCAGTCCTGAGGGCGGAGAGGAGTCGGCGCGGGATCATCCTTGCAATTATGGAGCACCGCTCCGTAATTGCAAGGTTAATTCGGAGGCATTCACCATCGCCCATGCCGACTGGGAGGGGAGAGAAAAGGGCATCCTTCTATCGCTATCTACCCCAGGTCTTCGAATGTTGGCTCGTAAGCCATGGCGGCGGGGAAATCCAAGGTCCATTCCCCTGGATCAATACCCGTTTCGACTGCGGCCATCCTGCGCGCATGAGCGACGGCTCTGGCCCAATTCTGGTCGACTTTGCTTTTAAGAGATGGAGAATCCACGAACCATGTTTCCAGCTGGTGCTGTGAGTCGAGGATGGACCCGGGCCAGGAGCGCGATCGCCCGTCCGGTTGGATGGACCATTTGCAGATATGAAGAGCCAATCGTTCCATGTACGAGCGCATGGAATGTTCATCGGAGCGGGTCATTTCTTCTATAATGGGATACAATCGGGGATCGGCTGATTCTGAATAGATGCGTATCAATTTCTCCGTCGCATTCATTGCCCTTTATCCACTGAAGAGAAGGACAGTGGCTCCGGTCGTCCGTCAAGCGGATTTTGCGGAGGTGCTTTCAAACGGGCGCAGAGGTCGGGCCTTAAACATCAGGCCTTCGGCGGTAAATGGATACCATACCACCATACAACCATACAAGCAGTACACGAACATTAATAAATCTTTCTGTAGATTTCCACGTTTTTGAAACCTATAAATCGCGGACCCAGGAAGTATCGCGGCAGAATGAAGTGGGCCGGCAACTTTGCTGGCAGAGAGGGCAACCTGGAAAAGATGCGGTGCGATGTATGATTGCCATCGCAGCCGGAGGATGCGAAATAAGTAGACCCTACGGCTCAATTCGGGCCGGAAATTCTGGCGCCAGGCCGGAGGCTCTTTGCTCCGAACCATCCACAAAGAAACGTACTCCTCCCTCTGAATCTACGGTCCAGAATTCCTGCGCTCCAGCTGCGCTGTAGAGCTTCATTTTCTCTGCCATTTCTTCCTTTGTGTTCGAAGACGGCAAGATCTCAATGCATATGAGCGGGGCCTTGGTGGCATCAAACTCATGGCGGGCCTGTTCCCAGTGTTCTCTGGTGAACCAGGCGACATCGGCCACTCTTGTTCCATCACGGGTCCGGATCGCACTTTCCGTAACAACCACGCCATCCGGCAGGACTTCTTCGAGCTTGCGCGCGACCCTGTTCTGAAAGTAGCCGTGCATCTGCCACATGGGACTCATGATGATCCTCCCGCGACCATCGGTTTCAATCCAGGAGGCACTGCGGCTTCAAGGATATACCTCCATCACCGTTACTCGGAGCACTCATCGAGGCACCGCCGCGGAAAAGGTCTTGACAGAGTCTTCCGCAGCGACATAGTCAAGTGTGCAAACGCTACTGGAACAAGAGGGCATCCGCCAACGCTTGGCCCGGCTCACGCCGGATGAGTACCATCGTCTTGGTGAGCTGGGTGTTCTTTCTGAGCGCACGGAACTCATTGATGGGCTGGTCCTGAACAAGATGCCCAAATCGCCTCGCCACCGCCATGCAGTTCAGAGACTTTTTGATCTACTGCTCGTCGCCTTTCCCGGCTGGCATGTACGTAAGGAAGATCCCCTGACGCTCGGGACATCGGAGCCAGAGCCTGATCTTGCCGTAGTCGCAGGGCACTCCGACGACTACCGCGAGGTCCACCCCACTGCCGCCGTGCTTGTGGTCGAGGTGAGTTTGTCATCCCATGATCTTGATTTTGCCAAACAGTACATCTACGCCCGGGCTGGTATTCCTGAATACTGGCTGCTGGACCTGGAACGTCGTGAGTTGACTCGCTTTTATGAACCACAGGATGGACAGTATTTGCACACGAAAACTCTGGGCGAAACGGAACAGGTAGCTCTGGGCAAGCGGATGGTCGTAGTGGGTGATCTTCTCTCTTGAGATAGCGAGAGCAAGACCAGCGGGCCGCTGCGAAAAGCCGGGACAGTAAAAGCCCCGGATTGCAGCCCTTTAAAATTTTTTTCAAATTGACAGGTTAGTGTCGCGCATGTATAGTTATGTCAATGAAATGTCCCCGGTCCGTATTTCTCGCCTGCACCTTCGGGGGATTCCTCACCACTGCAGTTCTGCATCCCGGCCACCTGGACAAATAGCGGGCAATGCAATTGACTATCCGGTGCAATTTTATTATTAAAATAATCAACTTACCCAGGATCAACATGGATGTAAAAATTGTAATTTTATTTGCTGGCGCGCTTCTTTCAATAGGAAACTGTCAGAAAACTGAAAAAGAAATGGTCGGCCCGCGAGCAACTGGTTCTGCATCCGGAGAAAAATATGTTCAGGCTTCCGGAGGCCTCAGGCTGCGGGAAACTCCTGAGGTGAGTGGCAAAGTTATCCTTACAATGCCAGATGGCACTGCTACCCGTCTTATCGCTGAATCCGGTCCCGAGATCGAAATCAGCGGAAAAAAGGGAAAATGGACGAAAGTGAATTACACTGGTTATGAAGGGTGGGTTTTTGGCGGATTTTTAACCGATCAAAAACCGCAACCAGACGCGCCCTGCGTAACATCCCTCACTGGATTCAAACAAGGCTGTCTGGGAGAGTTCTGCAGGGATAGCTCCCGCTGCTCGGATGATAAGAGAATCTTTCGATCTGGTGGAATCTATACGGCCATCTATTGCGATGGAGGCGCCAGAGGCACATGGCGCGTTGAAGGAGACGAAATCATTGCGGTATCGGAAACAAATATGTGGGAAGGCGAGCATTGTTTCGATGACGCCTGCCGTGCCCAGTCTGCAAAAGAGTATGCCGGCATGGTACACAAAGTCACGATTACGATATCGATAAATAGCGACGGTACAGTTAACGAGAGCACTAAATTCGAACGGACAGGCCATGCGCCAGCTCTGCATACCAGGGTCCGTAAGGATTGTCTGCTATCCAGCTGGGATTGAATCTGGTGCTGTGAGCCGAGGAAATTCTACAGCCCGGGACCGGTCATTTGCTCCGGTCGGACCCAGGCAGCAAAATCGGACTCAGAAACAAGCCCCAGCTCCACTGCCGCTTCTTTTAAGGTCAGCCCTTTTTTGTGCGCATGCTTGGCGATCTTAGCGGCGTTATCGTAACCAATATGCGGATTGAGAGCGGTGACCAGCATGAGGCTCCGCTCCATAAGTGCGCGGATGTTCTCCCGATTGGGCTCAATGCCCACAGCGCAATGCTCTTCAAAACAAAGGCAGGTATCTGCCAGAAGACGAATCGAATTTAAAACATTGAATATAATTAATGGCTTAAATACGTTGAGTTCAAAGTTTCCGCTGGCCCCGCCCACATTGACAGCCACATCGTTGCCCATCACCTGAGCGCAGACCATGGTCATGGCTTCACTCTGCGTGGGGTTCACCTTGCCAGGCATGATGGAAGAACCAGGCTCGTTCTCCGGAATGGACAATTCGCCCAGGCCCGATCGGGGGCCGGAAGCCAGCCAGCGTACATCGTTGGCAATTTTCATGAGTGTTGCCGCCAGGGTTTTGAGGACGCCGTGCAGAGCCACCAGTGGTCCGTGCGAAGCCAGAGCTTCAAATTTATTGGGCGCGGAAGTAAAAGGTAAACCGGTCAATTCAGCTATCTTTGCCGCTGCCTGTCTGGCAAAATCCGGATGGGTATTGAGTCCAGTGCCCACTGCTGTTCCACCCAGTGCCAGATTGTATACAGACGGGAGCGCCGCCTGCAAACGCTGCAGGTCCTGATCAAGTGCTGCCACATACCCGGAAAATTCCTGCCCCAGGGTCAGAGGAGTCGCATCCATCAAATGCGTGCGACCGATTTTTATAATATCATGAAAATCATCTGATTTCTTTTGCAATGTATCCCGCAGTTTGCGGACGGCGGGGATCAGATGCTGCATGGTGCGCTCTGCTGCGGCAATATGCATGGCCGTGGGGAAGGTATCGTTGGAGCTCTGCGCTTTGTTGACATCATCGTTGGGATGAATGGGGATTTTGCTGCCCATGCTACCGCCGGCCAGTTCAATGGCCCGATTGGATATGACTTCATTGGCGTTCATGTTTGTCTGCGTACCGCTACCGGTTTGCCAGATGGACAACGGAAAATGATCATCAAGCTGGCCAGCAATGACTTCATCCGCAGCACGCACAATCAGATCTCTTTTCTCTGCTGGCAGGATTCCCAGATGCGCGTTGGCCAGGGCCGCTGCTTTCTTCAAGATGCCCAGAGCGCGAATCATCTCCCGGGGAAAACGATCCGTACCTATAGAAAAATGGTGCAAAGACCGCTCCGTCTGGGCGCCCCAGTAGCGATCGGCACGCACCTGAATTTCTCCCATAGTATCTTTTTCTACACGCAAAGAATCCATGAGCCAGTTCAGCGCCAGGCGGGCGGAGCGTCAATCAGATCGACTGCTGGAGAAGACAGCCTTTTCTATCAATTTTTCCATAAGTGGACGCGCCTCTTCCTCTGCACCGGAAAAGCGCAACTCCGCATAGAACCCGCGGTTGGGTCGCAACAAATAGAATTCAAAAAAATCAAATACCTGCTCACTGTAGCGGTCCCCTTCCGTCGTGGCCTCATACACTTCCTCGAGTGTTTTCCCCCGGCTCCTGGCCATAAGGCCCATGCCGCGCAGAGAGGATCGGTACAATTGACAGCGGGGAACTCCGGCCTGGCAACGCTCCACCGGCCGGGGCGTTCTTTCAAAAGATAAAGTTTCCTTCAGTTGCACGGTCAACGGGCGACGGCCATCGCGAACATGCACGTATTCAGGAATGGTGGCCATCTTGTAAGCCCTGGACCATAAATCAGAACCGATAGCCAGAACACGATCCGCCTGTTTTAAATAAACTATGCTGCGTTCGTGTGTACGACTGACGGCCTCGCTGCGACCGCGCAGGAAAGAAAACTTTCCAGGCAGTCGCAACCGATATCCCTGTCGGTCACTCAAGAGAACCGTTTCTCCGGCCGCACTGTCGTAGAAGAGATAAGGATCAGTGGCTTGATCCAGCAGCAAAAAGTCCGCTTCTTTGCGCAAGGCATTGATGGCTTGCGTGGCCCGTCGGGCCTGATCGCGGACATCGGCCGCGGCGGGACTGGCAGAAAAAAGCGACATGGCCACGAGAGCCCTGTAGATGAGCAGGGCCTCATCCTTTAAGCCGGAAGATAGAAGCCCATCGGCCTCTGCCAGATGCAGGGCCGTGCGCGAGGTATCGGGAACTACCGGGCGCCAGCCTCCCTGTAGCGGAGAGAAACTGATCTCTCCTGAAAAGCTAATGCTAAAATTGCGACCATCTTCATCGGTCAGGGCAATTCGTTCCTGCGTACGCTCAAGACGGTTAGAAATGTAACCGGCAAACCCGAGGGCACGCCCTCTTTCCCTGGATATCCAGTCCTCCCGGAGCAACGGATCCACCTGGGCCTGGATATCCTGCCCGACGCCCGCCAGCAGCAGGAAAAAAAGAGACCGAATGGCAAATCGATTGACGAATGAATCCTTCATAACAGAGAACCGCATGGCTTACCAGACGGAAAAAGACACCTTCCAGAACATTAAGAGTATCGTAAAACCCTTCCTGAACTTAATGGTAAAAATCGAAGACCACGGTCTGGAACACGTGCCGGGGAATGGGCCTGGCATACTGGTGGGCAACCATCGTTCTGATATGGATCCCTTTGTCGTAGCATCCGTTGTTCCGCGTTACATGAGCTGGATCGCCGCTGATTATACCACCCGCATACCCATCATGAAGAATTTGATTCGCGAAACAGGAGTCATTCCCATGGATATCTCCGGGAACGTATCGGTTTCATCCATAAAAAAGATTATGCATGTTCTCAAGCAGGGTGAGCTTCTGGGAATTTTTCCCGAAGGACACGATTACATGGTGCGCAACGATTTCAGCAGTCCCATGACGGGCTTCCATCCCGGTTTTGCAACCTTTGCTTACAGGTCCCGTGTCCCCATCATCCCCTTTGCGCTGATCCCTTATGAAGAAAAAGTTGAGACGATTCCCGTCCCTTCAGCCATGCGCAGTCTCATCGGCCTGCCGGAAGAAGTTTGCACGATCCCGCACCGGGTTACCTACAAAAGGGTCCTGATTGAATTTGCCCCGCCTATCGGCTCCCTGGAATTCCGGAACAAACCCGAGAAAGAGGCCGTTCCCTATCTTGCAGAAAGAACGCGCACGACCATTGAAGGGATCCAGAAAAAGCACGGCATGCTGAACCAATAGACAAAAAAAAGCCAGCCCTTTTCAGGACTGGCCCTTTTCAGTTCAAGTTCTTAATGACTTAACGCGCGCGAAGCCTCTTGCGCAGGGTCAAGGTTAAGAACATCAGTCCCCCAAAGACAGCAAGGCCAATGAGCATCAGCGGCCCGCCGTAGCCTTTCCAGATGGCGGCACCAAGGCCGGACTGGCTTACAAAGGAGAACAGGAAGTTGCTCACCGGATTTTGATACCAGGCCGGGTGATTTGTTCCGTTAGATTCGTACCAGGCAGTGAAGTCAGGATAGCCATCCCAGATTTTCTTACCCTCCAGCGGCCAATCCCAGGCTTCAGGGATCTGGATAGCCCACGGGAAACCGTCAGAATCAAGATATTGATCCGTTCCATCGGCTTTCTTTGCAATGGCCGGAAAATGAATCTCATGACCGGTGTTATGCACACTGATGAACAGATCATACGGGAAGGACCGGAGATCTGCACGGCTGACCGGCTGATCAAAAATCACTTCCAGTTCTGCTTTCTTACCAGGAGCATAAGTCTGGCTGGAAGAGGTGTTGCTCTGAGAAATCGTTGTGGAGCTATCCCCCAAAATTTCCAGGTTGCGAGCTGAAGTCACCAATGTGGTGGTTTCTGATTCAAGTGTTCCGGATGCCGAGTAAATGCGGCGGATGACCGTGGCCGGAACATCGGCAAGACTGATTTTCAGTGTATGCTTGTAGCCTGCTCCACGAGCAATATGCTGATAGCTACCGCGAACACGAACCGTCTTCCCGCTGGAATCCAGGTCCTCTTCGTTGCTCAGGCGAACTACATAGTCATTGAAATCCGCATCTCCCTTCTTAGGATACAAATCTTCGTAAGCGATGATGGAAACACCGGATGACGGATGCTCGATTTCTGCAGCGCGACTGTCATCATCGGGATAGGCATCTTCAGCATCCGGGATGCCATCGCCATCGCTGTCCGGACCGCTGCCTGTGGCAGCGCCTTCGAGAGTGATCACCCGCACCAGCTTGAGCAGATCCGCAGTCAGCACAGAGCTTGTGTGAATACGATCTCCGGAAATCACTTTCAGAATGACTTCAGAAACACCAGCTCCAATGGTAAAAACACCAAGCGTCTTACCGTCTGCGCCCGTAGCCGCCTGGTAGATGGACTCCCCGTTCAGCAGCAAAATCTGAACTACTGCGCCAGGCAAGGCACCAGTGGCCGCATCAAGGACGGTCACATCCAGATCGATATTCTTTACTGTATTAAATGTAAATTCACCTTCACCGGTAACGTCGCCGCTCTCTTCCGAGCTTCCGGCCACAGCACCGGACTCCCCGGATGCTCCGGATTCTTCAGACGTCTCACCGCCAGACCCCGAACCTTCTTCGCCGGCAGGGCCACCGCTCTCCCCTTCCAGACCTGCCTTCATAGCCAGCAGCCAGAAGAAGGAATCGTCCTTTTCAGCGCAATGAGGCAGGCCGATGAGCACGACCAGGGCCAGCCCCAGTATTCCTGATTTATTCATACACTCTCCTGCGGTCCTTTTACGAACCAAAAACAAAACTTGATCTTACAGGTACAGGAGACGAGGATTTTTCGGAAGTTCACTCCCAAACTGACAAAAAAAGCCTGCTCAGGAAAAAATACGCAGAAGGCCGCGCTCGAAGCTTTCCACTGCTGCCCCCACTCCGATGCGAAAATCGACATAATCCAGCTCGCCCGGGACAGACATTACCGATTCAGCAGCCCGGACGGACTGCACAAGATCACTGAGGGGCCGGGCCGGCCCGGTCACACCCAGGTAGTGCAGATCCAGCGAAAACTTCGCAGCCTTCTGCTGGAGAAGTTCACGATCGGCCGGCCGCAGGGAAAGCAAAACACATCCTGCGGATTCACCAAACCACAGCGTTGCGGGATGGTCCAGGAGGCCGGCCTTTTGCTTGAGAGCAGCCAGAGAATCCGTTTCCAGCCGGAAAAGCTGCACGCTTTCCTGCCAGGCATTGTAGGCAGCGCGGAATAGTCCGACGGCCAGACCACCAGCCGGCAGGGAGCGGGCCGATTGCAAAAGTCCTTCCCGGGAAGTTTCCAGCAGAAATTCGATCAATCGTTTTTCCAGGGGCAGATCCAGAACGGGTATGCGCCCGGCCTGCTGGCCATGCATGGCATAGAGGTACTCACTGCCGCCCAGCTCTGGCTGAAAACTTCCCAGCAGAGCAATGAGCAAACCTTCTTCGCAGAAAAAAGGACCGATGCAGCGGGCGGCTTCATCCAGAAGGCCCACCGTTCCTATGACCGGTGACGGCTGCACCGGACCGTCATCGCTTTCATTGTAAAAAGAGACATTTCCGCCGGTCACCGGCAGATCCAGGGCCAGACAGGCTTCGCGCATTCCCCGCACCGCCTCTGTAAACATATAGTAATTTTCTGGAACGTAGGGGTTGGCAAAATTTAAATTGTTTGTAATACCGATAGGCCGCGCACCGGTACAGGCGACTTTGCGGGCCCCTTCGGCCACGGCATGCATGGTACCCGTGGCCGGATCCAGATAGACGTAACGCGAATTGCAGTCCGTGCTGGTAGCCAGAGCTTTACTGCTTCCGGGGATACGACTCAGGCCGGCCGCGCCTCCCGGACCCTGCAGGCGCACCAGACCCACCTCTGTATCATACTGTTCGTACAGAGGACGGCGTGAGCAAATGTTCAGTGAACCAATCAGTTTAAGAAAATCCCCGTGCAAATCCAGGTCGGCTTTGACACGGGTGAAAACATTGAAACCAGAGAGTTCATCGAGATAAGCCGGACGCCTGGTTTCACGTACGTAACGGGGAGCACCGCCGCCCAGCACCAGAGAATCGGCCGGGAGATCGACACAGAGTCGGCCCTGATGGCGGATACGCAGGCGACCATCAGAACGGACTGTGCCGATGCAAACAGCGTTCAGACCCCATTTGTTGAAAATCGCTTCAAGTTCAATTTCTTTCCCTTTTTTTACGACGACCAGCATGCGCTCCTGCGATTCCGATAGCATGATTTCATAGGCGTTCATCCCGGATTCGCGCAAAGGCACCAGATCCAGGTTTAAATCCATGCCGCTGCCACTGCGAGCACTCATCTCTGATGATGAGCAGGAAAGCCCCGCTGCCCCCATGTCCTGAATGCCGGTGATAATCTTCCGGGAGATCAACTCCAGAGTCGCTTCCAGCAGCAGTTTTTCCATGAAAGGATCGCCCACCTGAACGGCACTGCGCTTTTCTTCTGTTTCTTTACTTAAATCCTGACTGGCAAAACTGGCACCATGAATGCCATCCCGACCGGTACTGGCCCCAACGATGTATACGGCATTCCCTGCACCCTCCGCACGGGCAAAAGCCATACTGTCATGGCGCACAATGCCGGCGGTCATAGCATTGACCAGCGGATTGCGGCTGAAACTCTCATCAAACCGCAGTTCACCGCCAGAGACTGCAATGCCCAGGCAGTTTCCGTAGTCGCCAATACCCTTCACAGCCCGGGACAGTAAGTATTGATTACGGCCTCTATCCGGTGGACCAAAGCGCAGAGAATTCAGGGAGACCAGCGGCCGCGCACCCATCGTGAAAATATCACGCATGATGCCACCCACGCCGGTGGCCGCGCCCTGATAGGGTTCAACGGCCGTGGGATGGTTGTGGCTTTCAATTTTGAAAACCACAGCCAGGCCATCGCCTATGTCCAGAGCACCTGCATTTTCTTCTCCTGTCTTTGTCAATGCACGGGGCGAGTCTGATGGCAGAGTTTTCAGTTGCAGAATCGAATTTTTGTAGCTGCAATGCTCAGACCAGAGCCCGGAGTACATTCCCAGTTCCGTAACGGTCGGAATCCGTCCCAGGTATTCCTGGATCCTGTCAAATTCCGCAGAGGTAAGGCCATGTTCGATAGCATCCCCTACTGTGACCTCTTTTTCTGAGAAAAGCGCTTCGCCGCTTCCGGTTTGAGACATACGGAGGACAGGCTACAGGCGCGTAAAAGGCAGGCTACTGCGATTTGGGCTCAAGCAGCTGGAAAAACTGATCGAGTTCCGGTAGAATGGTGATACGTGTGCGCCGGTTGCTGGCCCGGCCCGCGGCATCATCATTGGAAGCGATAGGCTTGTATTCGCCGCGGCCGGCAGCAATCAGTCTGGCCGGACTCAGGCCGTAGCTATTCTGTAAGAGGCGCACGATGGCCGTTGATCGTTTGACACTCAAATCCCAGTTGTCGCGCAAAACACCGGCAGAGTACGGCACGTTATCGGTATGGCCCTCGATCATGATTTCCATTCCGGGTTGCTCTTTAAGCACCCGGGCCACCTTTCCTAAAATCGTTTTGGCCCCGGCTGTAAGCTCATGACTGCCGCTACGGAATAGCAGCTTGTCTGATAAGTCGATGAATACCACACCCTTATCGACTTTGATCTCGATCTCTTCTGCCTGTTCATTGCCCAGAGCACCTTTCAAATTGAGGACCAGATTCATATTCATGGCATCTTTTCTGGCCATGAAGTCCTGAATGTTCTGGATGTAGGCATCCTTGGCTCCCAGACTGTCCAGGGACTTACGGATGCTATCTGCCTGTGATGAGGAAATCACGGACATACTTTCCAGATGTTTCAGGGTAGCGGTGTTGTGTTCTTTGAGGTAGGCAATCTGCTTGTTCAAATCCGCGACCTTATCTTCCAGTTCTTTGTTCTGGTTCTCAAGGACAGTCCTTTGATTGCCCAGTTCCTGCTGCTCCTGTTGGCACTGCTTGAGATCTGCCTCAAGGAGCTGCTCTTTGTTCTCCGGCATCTCCCTGGCCGCTGAACTTTTACAATACGATAGCAGGGAAAGGGTAAGCAAAACAAAAAGCCATGTGGTCCGCATGGTTGTAATTATCGGACAGGTCAGGGTTAATCTTTGAGAACGGGAACACGCCTGAACCAGCGTGTAACAAGGTCCGGTATCTGTCCGGGTTCAAATTCAGAATGACTGCGCACGGCCTCGCCGGACATGAGCACATAGCCTTCTTCGACGGAAATGAGTCGGCCTGTGTAAGACAGCCTGATCTTATCCTGGAACCACCCTTTTTCCATGCTGATATTCACCTCGGCAAAGTAGAGGGCATCTGCGCTGGCCAGTTGTCCCACTTCCTTACGATCGGCACTGGAAAGACCGCTCTGACTGAAGGTGATTTCTTTATAGATGGATGCCATCCGATCGCGCTCCACGGGTAGAAATCCACGCTCCAGAAAATTCCGATGGATGGATTCAAGAGCCAGGGAATGGAGGTCTCCGGTTTGATCCCCTGAGGAGCCGCGGCCACTCACCTTGACCCCCAGCCATTTCCCCACGTTCTGGTACAAAAAACGATCCAGCAAATCCACGTATTTGTTGAGTGGAGAGGTATTGCCGCGGTTGCGGACCAAATTCACGCCCACATGTACCACAGCGATTCGCGGGTACATAGAAAGAACGCTGCGCCGCTGCACTGCCACCTGGCTACCCGAACAGCTGACGAGCAGGAGGAGGACTGCGGACCATTTCAAAAACAACATAGCAAGAACATCAGAGCCACCTTCCAATTGGTTGCTGGCAAGCACAAAAGGTTCAGTCGAGTTTCAAAGAAAATGAGGGCAATATACCGTATTCATCCCCTCCCAGGTAGCGCAATTGACCCAGGGCCTTCGCCTCAAAGAAAAGTAGCTGCTCGCGCCGATTCACCCGGGGACGGCACAGCACCCGACCCTCCAGGCGCAACGGGCGGGCACCCTCAAAGAGAAGCCGGCGATTGCCGGCATTGGCTACTCCAGAAAGTCGGTCATCATCAAATACCAGCACCTCCCGGCCTTCTTCCAGGGCAAACTCTGCGGTGATCAACGCTCCGCTGCGCGCCGGGGCCTGCATGATGGCCACGGTGGGAGCAAGCCCGGCTATGATCCGATTGCGCCGCGGGAAATGCCCGGCGTAGGCCGCCGTGCCTGGCGGATATTCAGACAAAAGCAGGATGGGTTTTTTCAACAAATACAGGTGAGAGAGCGGGGATGGTCGATCCACACAGGAGGCCAGAACGGCAATGGTGCTGCGCCTTCTAAGCTGAGAGCGTTCATGGGCCACACGATCGATTCCCAGGGCAAAACCCGAAACAATCGCCTGCTCTGAACTATCAACCAGAAGCTCCGTGGCCAGAACGGAAACCGGGTCCGGTTTGCGTGTGCCGACAATCGAGAGAGCCGGCTCGGCTAAGAATTCCAGCGGGCCTTTGTGGAAAAGGACCACAGGGGGATCAAAAATCCTTCGTAAATTATCGGGGTAACGATCTTCCCAGATGCAAAAAGCCTGGCAGTCGCGGCCCATAGGGGATAGAGAGCGCGCTGCCGCGCGAGCGCGTTCGCGAACATTCAGGGGAAAGTAGTGGGCTAAAAAATCGCTGAAGGCCGCATCGCCCGGTGCCACCTTCCAGCCGCCATTGCGATACAGGTTGCGGTTGTACGGCAAAAAGGCCAGGTAAAGAAGTTCCTCACTGCATCCGAAGTTCACAACCAGGCCGGCGCTCCAGACAGATTTCCAGCATCTCAATATTTTTCCCCGCCTGAATGTACTGCTGGTTTTTCTGCAAATCGCCAATCACACCTTTCTTTTGTAAATCGGCCAGTCGTTCCTGTAAGAGCCGGTACTGCCGTAGACCTTCAGCCAGCTCACCGGACTCCACCTCCAGGTGCGCCAGAGTGAAGTAGGCGGGGATATTCAACTCTTCCTTAGCGATCACTTCGCGCAAAAGATCGCGAGCACGACTGGAGTCGCGTAGCTCATTGTGCGGTACTTTTCCGTAAAGAAGCGCCAGCTGGTATGAGGATCGTGTGTCTTCAGGCTCAACTACTTTCATCCGCGAAAAGAGATCCACCGCTGCCTGCCAGCGCTTACGTTCCCAGCCCATTACACGCGAAGCATTGGCATAGCACAGACCCGCTTCAAAAAGCAGGTCGCCGTGAATGTAATGTTTTTGTAAAGAAAGATTTATATATGGCAAAGCAGCTTCAAATTCCGGCTCAGTTGCGTTGGCCGGTGGCAACTGGTTTTGCAGAGCTCCATCAAAATAACGAATTCCTTCCTCAAAGCGATTGCTATTCATGTAGGCGCGAGCGATTTTCCAGGCAAGCTGCCCCTGGTGGTTGGATTCCTGGACCAGCTCATGAATCTTCTTGTGCAGCTCCTGAGCGCGGCTTCTGCTCAGAGCCAGATCGCGTTCCCATTTCTTGAGTTCCTCCTCCTGCATTTCCCGGGCCCGGCTGTGCCTGCTCTGAACGCCCCAGTTGCGAATGGAATCGCCAGCTTGCTCACAGGAGAATAAAACCAAACAAAAAACCAGAATCACGTTTGCCCGCATACCAGGAAGGGGTGTATGAAGGGGCCTTCGTTGCACGCTTTTTTTGCCGATCTAAAACCATGAAACACCTGTCGGGAATCGTTGCCCGCCTTGAAGCCGAGTGTTTTCCCAGGCCATGGTCGGAAGAGATGATTGCCGGAACCCTGGAAAATGGATGTCTCCTGCTCTACCGGGCCGGGCAGAGTCTGTTTCTATCTGACCCGCTCCCCGATGGACCTTTTACAGACAGCACAGAGAGCTATGAAGGGTATGTGCTGGCCCAGGACATTGCCGGGGACCTGGAAATTCTCCGGATGGCCATCCTTCCCCCGGTACGGGGCCAGGGCAAGGGGGAAAAGCTGCTGGGCGAATTCCTGGCTGCTGTTCGTAAAAAAAGAGGTACGGGTAGCTGGAAGATCCTGCTGGAAGTATCCGAAAATAACCTGGTGGCCCGTAAACTTTATGCACGCTGTGGCTTTCAGCTCCTCAGCCATCGAAAAAACTATTACCCCGGAGGAGAGGCCGCACTGATCCTGCAGCGCCTGGAAATCGTATGACACCGCAACAAACCTTTTTACTCAACGCCATCATCATTTTTCTGTGCCAGATGGGTGCGGCCAGCCTGGCTCTGTATTTGGCTCATCAGGCACTGGCCCACATTCCCATGGCCCAGAAGTTCCTGCAGACGTCAGTGGGACAGCTTGTTCTTTTTCTGATCAACCTGACTGTATCGATCATACTTTGCTACTGGATTTTGCCTTTGCGTACTCTACACGCCCTTTACCTGATCACCAACCCGGCTGTTTTTGTCTGGCCCGACATCGTCTTTTCCGGCCTGCTTCTGTCCCGGGCAAGTTACATGTGGCACTGGTTGTTTCGCTATCTGGAAAGACGATCTGTCGGATAAACGATCGGTTCCATTTCCAGCCTTACCCCGGTCTTCTCCTGAACCGCATTCTGGATAAAATGGGCCAGAGCAATGAGTTCCCTGGCGCTGTTTCCTTCGCTGATCAAAGACAGGCTGTGCCAGGGAGATACAGCAGCAGTGCTGCCTGCCTGACGGAACCCTCTGGAAATACCGCAGGCTTCAATCAGGAAAGCAGCGGAGATTTTAAAACGGCCTTCTGTCGCGGGGTATACAGGTAACCCTGGTAATTGCTCCTGCAAGGTTCGGGTCTCTGCCGGGGAAAGAATCGGGTTGAGGAAAAAAGATCCACAAGAACGTGGACAGGGTGGCTCCGCGAGCATGCCTTTAGCGGCGCGCAAAGCAAGAACTGTGGAACGCACTTCAGCCAGACCGGGATCACCCTTCAGCCGGGATTTTAGCTCCGGGTAATTGATCCGCGGAGTCCCGCCTGCCTCGAGGGCAAAATGCACACAGGTTATGATGTAGCGTTGTCCCTCTGTTGTCTTAAAAAAACTACTACGATAATCAAATAAACAATCGGCATTCCGAAAGGACATGCTCTCACCGGTCCGGCTATCCAGAACATCTACTTTTTGAATCACCGTCGACACTTCCTGACCGTAGGCCCCTACATTCTGCACGGGAACACTGCCCACCTGACCGGGAATCCCGGAAAGACATTCCACGCCGGCCAGACCCCCGATAACACAGGATTCGACCAGGCTATCCCAGCTTTCCCCCGCCCGCACGCTCAAATGGACTGTATGAGCCTTCTCCTGCCGCTGTGTACCGCGCAGAGCTATTTGCAAGACAAGGCCCGGAAAACCGGCATCGTCAAAGACCACATTGCTTCCGCCACCCAGAACAAAGAGGGCGAGTTTCCTTTCCCGTGCAAACTGAAGTCCCTCCCGTATTTCTTCTTCATCAACTGCTCGTAAAAAATACCGGGCCGGCCCTCCGAGTCCAATCGTGGTCAGCGGTGCCAGAGGCACGTTTTCCTGAATAGCGATCATTGGCTTTGTCTGGCAACATTCCAGGCTTCATCAACATCCAGATCCGGGTTTTTTTGCCGCAACACATTCCACGCTCCATAGCGCGTAAGGAATTTATCGCTGGCGCGATGGAGCGCGGCTTCCGCGTCCAGCCCCAGATGGCGAGCCAGTTGGGTTAGACTGAAAAGGAGATCCCCCAGTTCTTCTTCGATATTGGTTGATTCCTCCATCGCGCCGGCAAGTTCGCGCTCTTCTTCGCGGACCTTTTCCAGCACCGCTGGGGCTGAAGACCAGTCCAGACCGGAGCGCCCTGCCAGCATGCCGATTTTCTGGGCCCTCTGCAGGGCTGTGAGGAAATTCGTTTTTTTGCGAATCTCGCCGACGGGATCATTCTGTGCAGCCGCCGGACCTTTTTCCGTCGCTTTGATCTTTTCCCAGTTTTCCAGAATTTCTGCCTGATCTTTGACCACTGCATCTGCAAATACATGGGGATGACGGCGGATGAGTTTGGCATTGATTCCGCCAGCTATTGCGGCCAGATCAAAACGCTCTGTCTCTTCCCCGAGCCGCGCCAGAAAAAAGACAAGAAACAGCACATCACCGAGTTCTTCGCTCAGAGCCTCAAAATCCTCAGTGTGGATCGCTCCAAGCACTTCATGCACTTCTTCCAGCAGATAAGCACGCATCGTCTGAAAATTTTGAGCCCGGTCCCATTCACAGCCTCCAGGATCGCGCAGTCGATCCACCGTTCTTTTCAGTTCCAGGAGCGAATCAAGCATACGACGAGAAAAGTTCTGTCAGCGCCGCAAGCAAATACTTTTGCTTTACTCTTCATGCCCGCCGATGCGCAATGCGCTGTGATCAAGAAATTCGAGCAGGATGGAGTGCCGATTCAGCTTTCCACGACAAAAGCTAACCGCGGCTTTCTGGTAGCCCAGAGCATAAAAGATCAGCCGGCCACAGAAATTCGGGTGCTATCGTTTCAAACAGTGGGCCAGCGTTTTTTTCTGGAAACAGAAGAAGGAATGTGTGAAGGATCGTTTGTTTGCGTTGAAGACGAAATTTTCATCCACCTGGCTGGCCATTCCTACCACTTCAAAGCACCCCCGCGCCATCCGGTGCAGGGCGGTTCAGGAGAATACAAAAGCCCGCTACCCGGGAAGGTCATCCAGCTTGCCGTGAAAGTCGGGGATAGCGTCCAGACCGGTCAGAGCCTGGCTATCGTTGAAGCCATGAAAATGGAAAATGCCATCAAAGCGGATCGCGATGGCACGGTTACAGAAATCCTCTGCGAGAAAGATGAGATTGTCGGTCAGGGCCAGGTGCTCATCCGCGTACAGCCGCTATCCGCATAGCGGCAGCAGCCAGTGGTAAGGGTCGGCTGCGGCCCCCCACTGCTTCATGAGACTCCGGGTTAAAGCTCTTTTTCCAGCAGTTCCAGACCCTGCTCCACAATGCCGCAAAAATCGGTCTTGGAAACGCAGATGTAAGAACAAAGAGCAAAATCCTCCGGTGCGCATTCCAGAAGTCCCAGTTGCTCCATCATGTCCAGATCCTCGACCAGGATGGCCCGAACCAGCTGATCCGGCAATACATCAAGGGCCACAACCTTTTCATAGTCTCCCGTTTTTACCAGGGCCCGGTGTTCCCCATTCAGACTGGTATTGTACTGAAAACTACGGCGCGGCAGGAAAGCGCTCACAAAGGCCCGCGAAAAAGAAGGATAACTAAAACCCGGCATCAGCCAGCCCAGGAAATGGCGCTCCCGACCCTCCGGTATTACGGTCACCAGGTCGTTGTAGGCGCCAACAAAGCCAAAACGATCTACAGCTTTACCGGTCAGAAGGTTCCCGTTGATAAAGCGCATCTCTCCAGCAGTAACGTTTGTACCGATCAACTCCACCAGCCAGGCACCAATGTGAGTGCGAAAGTAGCGGCGATCCGTTGCTCCTTCACCGGCCACAGCAACAACGCGCTCCGCATTGTACTGACCCGTAAGCAAAAACTGACCGATCATTACCGCGTCGCGGGCATTCAGATAGTAAACTTTCTTTTTGCTGTGAACGGGATCGATTTTACTGATGTGTGTACTGACCAGCCCGGCTGGATGCCTTCCGTTGAAAGCATGCACGTTCACACCCGGTGTGTCAGCAAAGATCGATGATTTCACTTTACCATTGACCACCACGTGTATGGTGGGACAGAGGATCTTGAGCGCTTCGACGCCGGCCTTGAACTCCGGCAAACGGTCTTTTAGAGCAAACTCCGGGTCCGCAGCCAGAGGGGCGGTATCCATGCAATTGATAAAGATAGAAGATATTCTGGCTGCGGGATCCGCAATCTTATCAAATGGCCTTTGCCGTAGAAACGGCCAGAGGCCGGAACGCATCAGCAGGCGCACCAGATAATCGCGCTCAATCGCAGGAATGTCTGAAGGGCGATAGCTTTCAAACTGCTCTACGTCGTTTCCATCCGGAAGGATGTAAATGGCACCCAGTTTCCGCCGTGGCCCGTAAGCCAGTGAACGAACCATACCGCTCACAGGCGAGGCCACTACCAGATCGGGATTTTTTTTATCAAAGAAAAGTGCGCCGCCCTGCTTGACACGGTCTCCCACAGCAACTTTCAGCCGCGGGACAATACCATGATAGTCAGCGGGATAGATCCCCACGATGGGGGAGACGGGGGCATTAACAATTTCGCGTTGCGCTTCGCCGCGAACCGGAACATCATAACCCTTCTTTATTTTATAGGTCTGCATAAGGACTCCATAGCCAAGGTCCAGGTCAGGAACTCTTTTTTTTCTTACTGAGAAGATCCGTCAATAAATCGCGGCGGCGGAGGAAACGCTCCCGGGCATTCATACTATTCCATTCCCGCTTCAGATCCTTTACATTGACGCCGCGCAAAGTCGCATACCGATTGAGGAGTTTGGCAGTTTTCTCATTCATGGGGCCAGCGTACGGCCATGAGCCGGCCGGTCAATGTTTTCTACAGCCGCCGGGCCGCAAAAGGCGAGCTCTTACCCCGCAACGTGAGTTCCAGTCTCTGGCCAAACTCCCCTTTCAAATCCTCCGGGAGTGCGGCATAGACCGCATCAGAGATAATCAGGGAGGCGCCGTTTTCCTTGCAGGCCGATTCCAGCCGCGCCACCGTATTCACTGTGTCACCTATAAAGGTATACTCCTGACGATCCAGAGATCCAATCCGACCGGCCACCACCTCCCCGGAGTGGATGCCAATGCCGATCTGCCAGCCACCTTCCTTACCTTTCATGCGCTCAAGCATAGCAAGGGCTGTCCGAACTGCGCGCTCCTCGCCACCATGGCCATCCATACCAAATACTGCCAGAATTCCATCGCCTATGAACTTGTCGATTTCTCCTTGATGAGCATGAATGATCCCGACCATATCGCTAAAGTAAGCGTTGAGCCGGTTCAATAGCTCCTCAGGCGAAAGCGATTCTGCCAGAGCCGTGAAAGCCCGCACATCGCTCATGAGAAAAGTGAGATCCATCCTTTTGCCACCCAGCTGCTGTTCCCCTTCCAGTAACATCCGGGCTATGCCCGGACTGAAAGCTTTGCCAAAGACGGCCGTGATGGCCGCCTTCTCACGAAGGCCATCGATCATCGTATTTGTGTGCAGAGCGATACTGCCGAATTCGTCGTTGCTGATCACCGGGACATAAGATTCAAATTGCCCGTGACTTACTTTTTCCAGCACCCCCGTCTGATTGGCGAAAAGCAGCTTCAGGTTGCTTGCGTACGATAGTACCAGATGGATAAGGAGGAGAAGTAAAACTCCCATAACAAAAACAATCTCAAAGAGTACAGCGCCTTTATGGTAGGAAAGTGTGCCTGGGGGCTGCGCTTCCAGCCATTGCAGATCTTTATTTACTACCAGAAAGATAACCGCCGTGGCCAGAGATACGGAAAGGATCATGATGGCGCTGATGCGCGAAACGATAGATGAGTGGATTTCCCGGATCTTCACCGGACTTTCTCCTGACCGCAGTACCTGTCGCTGTTTACCCAGATAAGCCTGTAATCCCAGAAAAAAACCAAGCATGATAAAGCCTACACCAACCTTCAGGCCACTACCCAGAGGAAAGTCGTAAGCGAGGTAATTGTAGAATGTTAGAAGACCGGACATGAAGGCAAAGACAGCGAGTTCAATCCAGAATGCCCTGGCATAAGCCCAGGGTTCCCGGATTTTTCCTGTTAAGAAAAATCGCAGCAGGAGTCCGGCAGCGAAGAAGGCGGCCAGGTCGCGAGCATATTGCCACAGGTCCAGATTATCAATGTACGGGCAAACCCGACCTCCGTAAAAAAGGAGCCCCGTATAGGATAAAAGATAGAACAATATCCATATAAAAGAAATTGCAGGCAAGGGATTCTCCTTCAGGTCCTCACTGCTCCGGCTTCCTCGGAATCCGCTTTACTCAAACAATGGAAGAAAGGGGCCGGCTCGCGGTTTTCGGGATAATCGGTGCTAAAATGCAGACCACGACTTTCCCTGCGGCCCATGGCTCCCATTACAATCAGGCGGGCAACCAGGCACAGATTGCGAAGCTCCAGAATCTTATTCTGGATATTGGTTCTTTTGTAAAAATCCTGAACTTCATCAAGGAGCAGATCAATCCTGCGCAACGCCCGGTGCAGCCGGAGCTCTGATCGGACGATCCCGACATAGTTCCACATAACTTGCTTGATTTCCAGAAAATTTGCCTGCACCAGAATCCATTCTTCGGCATTATCCAGCCCATCTTTCTGCCAGGGTAGAATACGCGGCATTGTGGTGCGAGCCGCGGAACGCAAAAATTGTGCGATCCTCCCGGCAAAGACCAGCCCTTCCAGCAGACTGTTTGAGGCCAGCCTGTTTCCGCCATGCACGCCTGTGCAAGCCGTTTCCCCTACAGCGAAGAGGCCTGGCAGGTTGGTTCGCCCTTCGTAATCGGTTTTGACGCCGCCACACATGTAATGCGCTGCCGGGACCACCGGAATCAGATCCGAGGAGATATCGATGCCGCGATCAAGACAGGTGGCAAAGATATTGGGGAATTTTTCCAGGATGGTCATCCGGTCCAGATGACGAATATCAAGCCAGACATGGGGAGAGCCACTCTTCTTCAGCTCAGAGTCAATGGCCCGGGCAACGATATCACGGGGCGCAAGTTCCAGCCTTGCATCGTAGCGATGCATGAAAGGCTCTTCATTGTAGGTCAGTAGCCTGGCACCGGCGCCACGCAGGGCCTCAGAGATCAGAAAGGTCTGCCCGCCCCGTTCACTGTACAGGCCGGTTGGATGGAACTGGAAAAATTCCATATTGGCAACTAACGCACCGGCACGGTAAGCCAGCGCTACGCCGTCACCGGTTGATACTTCGGGATTGGTATTGTGCAAATAGACCTGCCCGGCGCCACCGGTTGCCAGAATGGTTGCCTGAGCACGGATGATATGGATATCCCAGGTCCGGCGATCATACACGTAAGCCCCGTAGACTCCGGCACCCGGATCATCTGGCGAATGTCTGGCCGTCAAGAGTTCCACCACGGCATGTTGCTCGAGTATCTGCACGGGCCTGGATCGCACATTATTTTCAAGAACCATTTCAATTTCTTTGCCTGTTAGATCCGCCGCGTGGACGATACGATTGGCGGAATGCCCTCCCTCACGGGCCAGATCCAGATTCCCGAGCGCATCCCGCTCAAAGTGTGCTCCCAGCTGCATCAGTTTACGAATATGAGCTGGACCTTCGCGTACCAGAATTTCGACTGCTCCGGGATCACAGATACCGGCACCGGCATTCATCGTATCAGCAATATGGCTTTCGAAAGAATCAGCATCGGCAAGAACGGAAGCGATACCTCCCTGGGCGTAGGTGGTGGACGCTTCACGCAAATCCCCTTTGGTGACAAGAACAACGGAACCGTGATCGGCCAGATGAAGAGCCAGATAAAGCCCGGAAACCCCCGAGCCTATCACTAAAAAATCGGTATCGATTTGCAACAGGCCCTACTTGAGAGC
Source organism: Spirochaetales bacterium (assembly GCA_015075425.1). Lineage (GTDB taxonomy): Bacteria > Spirochaetota > Leptospiria > Leptospirales > Leptonemataceae > H5-SPI1. The sequence continues at coordinate 215,276 of JABTUL010000002.1, forward strand.
AAAACCGGCCGGGTGCGGAAAACGTTGCAGGGCTTTCAGATAAGCCAGGGCGCGGGTCAGCATATAGTCCGTGCGCATGGCGTCCTGCTTGTGAGCCTGGATGTACCTCTCTGAATCAGCATTGTCGCCAACCACTTCTTTGAGACGCAGCACCCATTCTGCGCGCGCTTCATCGGCTTCGCGATCTTCCAGCTCCGGCAAATGCTGCCACATATCTTCTTCGCGGAATCGTGAAGGAAACTGGTTATCCACTTCATCGGAAATTTCAATATCCGGGCGCACACCATGGACCTGAACGGTATAACCACGCGGTGCATAGTAACGAGCTGTAGTCAATTTAATAATAACATTATTCCAGGGATTCACGCCCTGCACGGAAGCCTTGCCGAAGCTGCGCTCACCAACAACCAGAGCCACATTGTGATCCATCAGGGCAGAAGCCACGATTTCACTGGCAGAAGCTGAACCGGCGTTGATCAGGGTAATGATGGGCAAATCCGGCGGAACGATGGGTTTACTGGATGTCTTGCGCGGCTGAAGGCCCGAACTCTTTCCTTTAATGTGGACGGCTACCCTTCCTGGCGGGAGAAACAGACTGGCTACTTTGATGGCTTCTTCCAGAAATCCGCCTGGATTGTTGCGCAAATCAATCACCAACCCGGAAAGATTTCCGCCAGCTTTTTGGGCCAGCCGTTCGTACTCGTCCCGAACCAGATCCGAGGTGGAATTGCCCGCATACAAAAAGGAACTGATCTTTAAAACTCCTACCTTCTCTTGCGGAAGGTAAGTGCTGCTGACCGCTTTCATCTCGATGACCGATCTTTTGATTTTGATCACCGGATTGGACAGATCTGCGGGACGCTCGAGTCCTAAAGTAACAATGGTATTACGCTTGCCGCGGATGCGTTTCACCACGTCAGAAAGGGGCATGCCTTCCACGGTCTTCCCATCCACCGTTTTGATCACGTCACCGGCTTTGAGACCGGCAGCAAGGGCGGGAGAACCTGGCAGTGGAGTTTCCACAACCACATCATGAATTCCCCCTCCTTTAAGCATTGCTCCAATCCCTTCAAAGGTGCTGTCTTCTGCTTCTTTGCGGATCTTATCCCAGGATGTCCGGTCCAGAACGGCGCTGTGAGGATCCATGGCACTGAGAAAACCGTTGGCGGCAGCAAAGTATACATGATGCATACCGAATTTATTTTCTTTGTAGGGATCTTCTCCCTTGAAGGTGGGCGGAAGGCTCGAATACGCATCTTTGTTTTTTTCAATCCAGCGAATGATCTGCTCAAAATCGTTCCGACCAAAACCGGCTTTATTCCAGGCATCGCGAGTGAATTCAAACTCTTCCTTTGACTTCTGCCGCAGAGTGTCTGAGAAGGCGCGCCTCTGTGCTTCCGTCATCGTTTTTAGCCGATTTTTTTGCAGCGCTTCGTACTGTTTGTTCTGTGCTTCCAGACGGGAATAATCAGGAATCAGAATGGCGTAACCGCGGCCGGGCGCAACCTCTACGGTTTTCCCCGGAACGATTTGCAGAGGCTCCTTGAACTGCTGCCGGTTTTCCAGAAATTCCTGGCTCATGAGCATTAGAGGCGTGGGCAGAGAACGCAGGGCTGCATCTGCGGCGGCAACATACGATTGTGTTTCATTGATGTTGCTGGCATCCAGATAATTGGACCGAGCGTACTTAACCACGCCGTTAAAGGTCTCAAGGGAAAATTCACCGGGAACGTCCCGACTTTCTGCCGGATTGCAGCTGAACGAAAGGCCGGCCAGCAGGATAAGAGAAAACCAGCGATTCGGAAACATCGGAGCCATCACAACTCCCTAAAAAAACCATTTTCAGCTTGCAAGCAACTCTTTATTTAGCAGTCAGGGGCATGCCTTTCCATCCCATGTTAACGGCCCGCAATCAGCCCGTGAGGCCGGCCCGGTGGTTGGCGATTCTTTTTTTGATCCTGATGGTTGGGTTGCCGGCATGCAATCCCCATCGGCACAGCCACTATTATCTGTATTTTGAAGAAGCCATCGATGCCTACTATAGAGCGCCGCGCAGGCCGGAGGTAGCTCTCGCAGTCATGAAAGAGGCCTGCCAGTCCTTCCCCGTGGAACGCGACCTATCCTGCTTCAATTACGGTCTCCTGCTGGAATGGGAAAAAAAACCGGACCTGGCAGTGCAGGCCTACCAGGCAGCTTACCGGATCCGGCCAGACCCCCTCTACAGGGAGGCTGCCAGAAATCGCGGAGGCGAGGTCATCTACCGGGAGCGCCGCAGCCAGACTCTGGCCCGCTTGCTAAAAATGTGCAGCGCTGGCCTGACAGAAGATGCGCTGCTTCTGGCGGGGAAGGCTCAGCTGACCCGGCCCATGCTCGAAACAGAGCCTCTTTTGAGCTGCCTGGGCCGGTCGCCCGTCTACTACGAACTCCTCACGGGCTCTGCGGCGGACAATCGGAACCTGGGTCAAGAAAACAGAGAAGCCCTGGCGCAGAAGAGCCCCCTGTATCCCTTCTGGGGTGAAGGCCGGGGCCCCGTGGCCCGGGCCTGGCAAAACTACCGGGCCCGTCCTGGCCCGGGAAGTCTGCAGAAATTTTATGAAGAGCTGGCCGTCGTTGCGGAAAAGGATCCCGAGCGCGAGGCCATCGCCCGGGGCTTTCGCAGGGCTGCAGCCATGCTGTCCAGGCAGTAGCTATGGCCCGGGCACGGACAACAAGAAAACACTACCGGGAAATTACGTTCAGAATGCGATCGCGCAGTTGCCAATTATCCAGAGTCCCCTGGAATTCCTGACGTCCAGGCCCGGCGCTGTAAAGCCCCACATCCACGCCGGTATGGCCGGTGGTGCTAAAGACGAGCCCAGCCCTCTGGCTGATTGCTCTGGAGAGAAATAGGGCGATTTGTTCCAGGTCTGCCATCCCGGCGCACTGCTGGATTTCCGGACCCGCAAGTTCGATCCCGGCCTCCTCATAGAGAACGCTACGGCAGGATTGACCCGTCAGGATTTTTTGTGCCATGGCTGCAGTTGAGCTGCGTACGCCGCGCAGAACCTGCGGCGAAAATCCATACACAGCCTGTCCGTTTTTCATATGACCGAGAGACAGGCCACCGGTTTCGTGGTCGGCAGTAGCCAGCACCAGAGTACGACCTTCTTTTTTTGCTAGAGCGATAGCCCGCGAGAAAGCTTCATCCAATTGCAGCACTTCCTGCACCATAGCGGCAGCATCGTTTTGATGGGCCGCATGATCGATGCGCCCGGCTTCGATGACCAGAAAAAAAGGTTTGTTTAATTGTATTATTTTTTCCATGAACTGCTCCGTCCATTCGGCAAAGGGTGGGTCCGCTGGCGGACGATCCAATTGATAGGAAAGATGATTGTCGCCCAGAAAAATGAGATCCTTGCCCCCGGGCCGTCCAAATTCTTTTAAGCCATCAAGAACCCGCCAGCCGCCGTCTTTAGCCAGAGCAATCAGATCCTGTCCGTCCTCCCGCCGACCGCCGGCTGAAACCGGTACAAACTCGCGGCGCCCACCGCCGGCCAGAAGGTTCACCTCTGACTGGATCTGCCCGGAAGCGATAGCGGCTTCGTCTTCACGGCGGCGCGCGCTGGCGGAAAAGGCCGCCGGAGTGGCATGGGTCAAACGCGTGTTGGTGAGGACCGCAGTAAAATAGCCACGCGACGCGAGCTCTGTGGTCAGGCTGCGGCAAGGCCGGCCGGCCGGATCCATCCCCACCATCTCATTGTTGGTTCGCAGACCACAGCTGTATGCCGTGGCTGCCGCCGCCGAATCGGTAACCGGCGAATCCGCCGATGCTGTACGCACGGCTCCGCTCAAATACGCATCCAGTGCCAGAGGCCGGTCCAGGGTGGCCCGGGCAAGGGCGAGGGCCGCCGGACCAAAACCATCGGCTATGAATAAAATGACATTCTGTGGCCGCCCATCTGGCGGAATTTCTTTACAAAAGTATAAGAATGGCCAGAGGACAAGCAGTGCCAGGGACAGACGCATGCAGATAGGGTAGCCGATTCCCGTGACAGAATGATGACAGGCCGGTGAAAAATAAGAAACAGGTGACAGGATAGTAGCCCGCGAAAAGGTTTCCCCCGTGTCCATAGCTGATGCCCTGCCGTACCTGGCATTTCTTCTCTATCTGTCGCTCATGTTTTTTCTGGCATTGCGCAATATCAAAATCCTGGCCAACAATGAACGGCTGGTCATTTTCCGGCTGGGTAAGTACTACCGGGCAGCGGGTCCAGGCATGGTATTCATTCTGCCCATCATTGATCGCGGACGGATCATCAACCTGGACGGCGTACTGCCAGGCTGGAAAGGAATGAGCCGCACGGAACGTGAGGACGCCATCCATGCGTACGTCGGCGAAAATTTAGATTTTTTATTAAAATAGGTACATCTATGAAAGAACGCGGACATCCCGGAAAACGTATGTGGGCGGCCAATTTGATCTACGGGCTCTCCCGTCTGGTCATGCCCTTGAAATACCGGATACTGCTTGAGGGCATTGAGAATCTTCCGGCAGAAGGGCCTGTGCTGCTACTCGCCAAGCACCAGCGCCTCGATGATATCCCCCTGGGCCTCATGGTATTACAGAAATACAGGCGCAGTGATATCTATTGCATCATGAAGGACAGTCTGGCAAAGTGGTATTTTTTTAATATTATCGTTCTGGCCGGAGGAATCCCGCTGAATCGCAAAAATCCGGAAAAGAGCAAATGGCCGCTGATTTTTGCCCGTGATCAATTGCACGCGGGAAAGCTAATGGTCATTTTCCCCGAACAAACGTTCTTTCCCGGAAAAATGGGCCGCGGAAAAACTCCTGGATTTCGTTTTCTCGCCGGCCGGCCGGAAATACCCCTGGCGGTAAATGTTATCGGCTTTCGATACCATAAGTCCGGCCGGCGGACAGAGGCTCACGTCCGGATCGGGAAGACTACCTACTACAACAAAGATCATGACCCGGATGAATTCCTCCATGAAAGAATGCATGAGATGGCCACGCTGTCCTTGCTTACCTACCCCTACAAACGTCCGGCCAAAGGTGCAACAACGGAAGATCCGGAGTAGTCACCGGGAAGGCTGCCTGGTTTTTTTCAGGATGCCGATAATGGTCAGCAGGGAGAAAACCGTGAAACACATCGCCTTTTTATCATTTTTTCTTTTGACCTTCCTCGGCCTGGATCGTCTGGCCGGGAGTCTGGTACCGGAGCAGTACAGCGATTTTCCCGACTACCTGCGTTACCATTCTCTTTCCTTTTCCGAACGGATGAATCGTTACGCGCGGCCGGCCATTCTGATCGTTGGCGATTCGCGCACCCAGAATGGTGTTGTTGCCGAAGAGCTTGGACCATCGGCATTCAACCTGGCGACCGGAAGTTCCGGCATTGCCTTTGTTTCCCGACTGCTCGAGACACCTGGCATTGTGCATAAAGAATTGCGCGGTCTTCTCTGGGGTATTTCTCCGCGCATATTCAATGAGGCCTGGCAGGATCCGGTGGCGGCCACCTACGCCAGGAGTCCGGCTCTCGCCTTTCGTGAGCAAGAAGCGATTCTTTCTGACGGGCCGCTTCTCAATCAGGCTGCTGCCTTACCACACGTCGCTTTCGAGGAACTTTTTGCCTTTGTTTCACAGGGGTTTGCTTATCGGACATTGCTCCGCAGTACGGTGCTTGATCGGCTCGACCAGGGTCGCCGGTTCCGGTTGGAGGAGAAGGAGATCGTCAGCGCCGGCGGGTTCTCACCCACGCCAGAGAGGCAAAGACGTAGCTTTAATCGGGAAGAGCAAAAAAACTATCTGGCCAGCCACCGGAGCGGCGCTTTCTATTTCAGCCAGGAACGATTCCAAGAATTTCAGAATACAATAAATAAATTAAGAGAAAAACAAATCCAGATCTATCTTTTTATCCCGCCCATGCATCCGCTTCTGGCCCGTTCCGGCGTTGCCGATCACGATGGCACTCCGCGCAGTGACTACAAGGAGCTTCTTTCCCGTCTGGAAAGAATGAAGCAGCCGGGCATCGTGGTCCGGGATTTCCACCAGGCCGGACGCAATCCGTACCGCGACTGGACCAATTACGATCACTTAAGTGAAGCTGGAGCCCGTAAGCTCACCGCAGAAATTCGTAAGGATTTAAGCGAATCCACGGAGCTACTGCATCGGAAACGGGCGGCCGGGGTGGTCAGACAAATCGTCTCCTTTCTCACCGGATCCCTATCCGCACAGACGGAGGACCGGTCAGCGCCCATCTTGCGCTTCAATCGCAGTCAAAAGTACACCATAGTGGATATGCTTGCCGAGCCTGTGCTCGTATTCCGGGTGGACTACCAGGACAGCGGTTCCGGGCTGAATCTATCCAGCGCACGCTTTTTTCTCAATGACCGGGACCGGACCGCCGATATCCAGGTCACTCCAACTCATATGATTTTTAAACCATCAGAGGAATTGCAGACCGGCCTTTACCGGGCCCGTTTTGAAATCTCAGACAAAGCCGGCAACAAGGCCGTTGTAATCTGGGATGTGATGTACCAGGAGTGTTGAGAGCTTTTGCTCTTTAACACTGTAGAATTTTTCTGGTTCTTCCTCATCACCCTGGGGCTCTTCTATGCCCTGCCGCGCAGCCGGCCCACGCTGCGCGTTCTGGCCCTGGTCATCGCTTCTTACTATTTTTATGCCTGCTGGAAACCAGTGTATCTCCTGCTGCTACTCTTTTCTTCCCTTCTGGACTATGGCCTGGGTTTTTTGTTTCTCAAATGGCCCGCACAAAGGCACAAGTACATCGTCCTCATCAGCGCCAGCTGCAATCTGGGCATTCTTGCTTTTTTTAAGTATACAGATTTTTTCATCAGCACAATCAATCTGCTTCTGTCACAGGAGGCTGTCCTCCCGCTGACCGGCCATGAACTGCCGGTCGGCATTTCTTTTTACACCTTCCAGACCATGTCCTACGCCATTGATATCAAACGTGGTGAAACAAAAGTCGAAAGGAATTTTTTACGATTTCTGCTGTATGTTTCCTTCTTTCCCCAACTTGTAGCCGGACCCATCGAACGAGCACGTTCTCTTTTGCCTGCCCTGCAAAACCTGGGCGAAGCGCGACCGCTGGACTGGCCTGTGGCCGTGCACCAGATTGCCCGGGGGCTCTTCAAGAAAGTCGTCATAGCCGACAACCTGGGCCCCGTGGTGGAACAAATCTTCCGCAGTCCCGGTCAGTTTAGCGGGGAAATGGTGCTTCTGGGGGCCATCCTCTTTTCCCTGGAAATTTACTGCGATTTTTCGGGCTACACGGATATGGCGATAGGTCTCGCGGCTCTGCTCGGGGTGCGCCTGGGCCTGAATTTTCAGTTCCCCTATTTTGCTACAAGTATCACAGATTTCTGGCGACGATGGCACATCTCCCTTTCCACCTGGCTACGCGACTACCTCTACATCCCGCTCGGCGGTAACCGGTCCGGGAGGGTTCGTACTTATATCAATCTGATGCTCACCATGCTTCTCGGCGGACTCTGGCATGGTCCCAGCTGGAATTTTGTCCTCTGGGGTTTTCTGCATGGCTTCTACCTGGCCATTGAGCGGCTTTTGCCATTCAGGCCGGGCCGACCCTGGAGCTGGTTTCTCTGGCCATTCGTATTTCTACTGGTGACCCTCACCTGGATTCCCTTTGTCACCTCTTCCTTTTCTTTGACCCTGCAGGCCTTTGAGCAGATCTTTTTGTGGCAAACGGGAGAGGCTGTCCCCCAGGCGTCTCTGACGCCTGTCTTTCTTTGCCTTGCTCTTTTTTCTCTTTTCGAGCTGTGTGAATACAGCGGACAGCGCGGGTTGTGGACCGGGTTGCGCGGTGCTCTGACCGGAGCGTACGTTGCCCTGACCACTTTCCTGGGGGCCGGTGAAGTACGGCAGTTCATTTATTTTGCATTCTGACCGAAAAATAGCTCAGGCATGCGTCCTGTCTTCTATTTTCTCCTTACCATCGCAACACTCACCTGCAAGGTCGGACAGGGCTTATCGGTTTTACAACGGTACGATTCAAGACAGTACATTGAGCAGGGAGCGCCGGGCATCAATCAAGCGCTGACTTTTCGAATCGCACTGTCCGCTCCAGGGCGCGACTTACTGGAGCAGGCGGTGCGTGCCCAGCGCCACAAAGATCATCCCCGGGCCATTGAGCTTTATCGCCAGTTAACGGAACTGGAACCCGCTTCCGTCTGCGCCCGGGAACAACTGGGGCGGGCGTATATGCTGGCCGGTCAGTACGCTGAAGCTCAGGAAGTTTTCATCGCTGCCCGAAAGATGAATCACGGAAATGCGTATCTGCGTCAGGCCCTGGATCGCTGGCTGCGCTGGGCACAGGAACGCAAGCCCGTGCTATCCGAAGGCATCATGGAACAACTCTTTGCTGGCCTTGAAATTCACATGATGGAGAATCGACTGCGCCCGGCCACCGAACGTCCCTTTGACACACCCCATCTGGTTGCAGACGGACAGCGATTCGCCATCACTCTACCCGCCAATCTACTCTTTGAACTTCTGTCTGCGGCGGACGATGGAATTTTACTGATGGGCTCCTCTCGCGTACGCGAAGGAGTACGGGCCGGACTCATCTACAATCATCTCGAGAAGAAATGGAACCGCAGCGGACCGGTTTTCAATTTTGGTTACAGTGCTTCCAATACCGATTTCTGGGTAGATCTGGTGCAGGCAATCGAAGAAACGCGCACAGGAAAACCGCAACTGCGCGGAGCTGTTCTTTTCATCGATTACGAAACCATGAGCTCTTACGGTATCATGGGCCTGCGCCGCCGCTTCCGGGCACCGGAAGTGCTGGTGGGAGCGCAGTGGAGCAGTTTTGTATCGGGCGGCTTGCAGTCGGCAACGGAAATCTGGCCGGTCTGGGCCCGCAGCAACTTCATGGGTTCATGGGCACAGACGTCACGATGGGCGGATTTGATCAGAAATCCGGTTTCCTCGGGCGCCAATCCTGTAACCTATTTAGGACGTTATGCGCCAGAGAACGACAAATTGATTGAGCTGGAAGAAACGCTGCGGGCGCTGAAAAGGCTGGCCCGGAAGGTGATTCTTATTGAAAACCCGGTGCCCTCCTTCTTTGCTGCGGCTTACTCCGGTGGAGAGACATCGGCGCGGCCTTATGCCCGGACTGTAGCTCAAAACAATGGTCTTTCCTATTACTATCGCAGTCTGGATGAATGGGGTCTGAACGACGGACATTTTTTTGGCTCGCGCAATTATCCCATTCACAAAATTGATTGGTTTCACTTAAATTTCAACGGCGCGGAAATCTGGAGCCGGTCGCTTGCCGATCTGATTGCCAGGGAACTATAGCTCAGTAAAAAAGCATCGAAAAACTAAAGAAAGCCTCACCCGCCTTTCTGCCGTAGTCTGATTCCATTTGCCGGTTTCCTCCGTAGGCCAGGCCACCCAGATGAAACATCAATAGCTCACCATAGTGATAGCTTACAATCAAACGCGCCATGGTGGATTGACCCTGTGGATCGGCTATGATATAAAACTGGTACGAATAGCTCGACCGGATCTGCCCGGTAAGGCCGGGACCGACCTGATGGGGATTGTACGTATCAAGGTGGCCGCGACGCAAGTCGTAGATCATCCTTGAGGGGCGCTCTGAATCCTGAAGGCCAGCACTTTCCAGAAGTCTGCTGCGCACCGGAAAAAATCGCCCGGCACCGCCGTTGTAAAAATGGTAAATACCCAGGGACAGGTAACGGGCAAAATGATACTCCAGGGAAACGATGCTCTGACCAAAAGGGACGTTCTCGCGGGAAAAGACTGGCTCATCCACTATGGTTGGATCATCGCGATCCCGGTGGTAAGAACTCAAATACAAAAAGCCTGCTCGATACTCCAGGCGGCCCTGAAGTCCGCTAAATTCCATCCCGGCCACAGCCCGCCTGGCCTTCCAGCCCATCAGAGCCGTCACTTCAAAATCCCGATCTTCCAGAGGAGCGATCTGGAGGCGCAGGAATCCGTCCTGATAGGCACCATTTGCCGCGCTGCCGGGTAAACTCTGGTTTGCCATAACGTAAGCAGAGACTTCCACACGTTCCCGGGGTGACCAGGCAAAGAACAGTCCGTTGTTTCCCGTGTACTTTTGCGAATCCAGATCTTCCGGCCGGCGATTGTTGAATACATTTAAGGGATCATAGAAATCACTGTAGGCCCAATCAAAGTAACGCCGGCCGGCACTGAGCTGAAATTCCGCTGTCCGGTATTCCAAATAGAGATTGCGAACGTTGCCGTACTCCACAGAGTTTGAAGTCCGGCGGGTTTCTCCCGATAAAACCGGGTTATCAAAGTGTCTCCCGTCCAGCCAGCGGGCATTGAATTCTCTATCTCTCAGGTTTGTTTTGTACACCGTCGCGCTGCCATCGCCAACAAAGTTCCATTCCTTCTTTGAGGCCTCCATGCCCAGACGAGGACGGACAAAGCCCATCTCAAAGTAACGACCATCACGGTGCGTGGCCTGATAGAACGAGGAAAAAGCAAACGACACATCAAAGTAGGAATCCGGTGGTTGATGCGGCGTACCCGGGGCGACGGGACCGGAGGGCTTGGTAACAACGGGCGGCGAACTCTCCGACGAACGGATGATGGGACTGACCTTGCGACGCGATGGCGGTCTTTCGCGATCGGACCCCTTCAGCACTTCCGACTCAAAATAGTCTTCTTCGAGAGGTTCGGCAAGGAGGAGCGACCCGCCTAAAACCCAGGTCAGCTGGAAGCAAGCCAGAAGGCCAACACTAAAGGATTTGCCCGACACCCGCCGGACATCTTCCGGATCGAGAGGCCGGTGTCAACTGCTGTAAAGAAGCCGTGATTCCAGGATCTGCTGCCCGCCCAGGAGAACTTCCTCAATGACCAGGTTGTTCTGCTGCCACTGCATTTCTATATGATAGCGAACCTTTCGACCTCTCTGCGTATAGATCCGTGGCACACGGGCTGCATTCAGATAGAAGATACCATCGCGAAACAGGAACGTGGTACGCTCCCCCCCTCCCTTCAAACGATGGTGCATGTGACCGGCCACCACGCCCAGCACCCGGCCACGGGTCCGGGCATATTCAAGGGCGGCCGCCAGATCCGGATCACCAAAGTCCTCAGCTTTGCGGAAATCGCAGCCCCAGATATCATTGGCCCGGTCGCCGAGGCCTGCGGGGCCGTTGTGGGCCAGAAAAAGAAGCGGCAATGTACTTTCATCAATTCTCTGTCTGTAAAGGGCAAGCGAATCAGCCATATCCGCAACGCCAAAGCATCGCTTGAGATACGGCTGGAACCCGAGCTCTGCCCCCCCCATACTGTGGGGCCTCCCGGCAATGATGTCCAGCTCATCAGCCCCGGCCGCCACCGTGTGGCGTGAATAACCGCAGACCTCGACCGGAGCTATGGCCTGCCGCAGCCCGGCGACTCGTTCTTCCTGTCCGGGGCTGTGACGTTCGATCATAGACCGGTTGGCCCGGATTTCCGCGATGACCTGCATAATGGAAGTAGCATCGTGATTGCCCGGAATAAGCAGTGTGCGCCGCCTCAGACGACTCAGCAGCCGGCAGACGGGCAAAAAACGATGGAGCCTTCCTGGTAGATCCCCCACAAGCAGAATCAGGTCCACGGTAGAATGATTGAAATACTGTATGTCTTCCTCAGAAAAAAAACCGTGGATATCACCTAATATTGCAATACGCATAACGCTTGTCGGGAAATCGGGGCCGATCCAGACTGACTCCGGGGCGTAACATGTCAACGATAGCTTTTCAGATCCTGGCCATTGCCGAGGAACCTCTGCATCCTTTGATCACTCCAGAAAGTCAGGAACGTGGCCTGGTTTTTCGTCAGGAAACCAACCCCCGCAATGCCTGGAGAGTGGCAGAAACCACTCGTCCGGAATTACTGATTGTTTCCCTGGATTTTGAGAGGCTGGCCGGCGAAATCTTCCTGCGCCGCTTTGTAAAGGAAGAGCTCTTTACCGGAATTCCGGTCATCGCCCTCTCCCGTAAGGCAGATCGGGAAAAACTCAGCCTCCTGCAAGAACTGGGAGTGAAGGATATGCTCGCCGGTGGACTTGACTCCAAACGGCTCATGGACGGCATTGAAAAGTTTTATAGGCGCAAGGTGATTGCAGAAATGAGCAAACTGTAACCGCGAGGCCTGTAGAGTATCTGAATACATAGAAACGGTAAGAGGTAAGAAAAATGGCAAAAGTAACCACAGATGCTTCCTTCCAGGAAGATGTTCTCAAAAGCGATGTCCCGGTTCTCGTGGATTTCTGGGCTGAATGGTGCGGCCCCTGCCGGATGCTTGGACCGGTGATTGAAAAGGTCTCTACGCAACTGGAAGGCAAGGCAAAGGTCTACAAACTCAATGTGGACGAAAATCCGGGCGTGGCCAGTCAGTACGGCATCACTGCCATTCCGACAGTCATCGTGTTCAAGAACGGACAGGTACACAAACAGCTGGTTGGAGTCCAGAAAGAGGCGCAATACCTGGGTGCCATCGGTTGACAATGGGGGCTGCGGCCCCCTTTCCCCGTGAAATGAGATTAAGTCTCAGTACAAACCAGAACTCTCCATCCCTGACAAATCTCTGACATATTTCCGACACGCCAGGATAGAATTCTGAGCGTATGCGTAGACTCGGAGCGATCGTTCTCAGTCATGAAGAAGTGGGCGAATTGGCCTCTCTGGTTCCCTGGAAGCTAAGTTCGATAGATGACCTGGCCCGCACCCTCTTTCGGGAGACGGATCTTTCCGGCCTGGTTTACCTCTCCACCTGCAACCGTGTCTCTTTCTTCTACAGTCTAAAAAGTACCCGCCACACAGACTTTGCCTTGGCTCTCCTGGCCAGTTTGCCGCCACTGCCAGCCGGCAAAAGGCCTGCCTTTTACCAGGGCAAAGAAGTATTGCGTCATCTGCTTTCGCTGGCCGCCGGTCTGGAATCCATGGTGCTCGGGGAGACGGAGATTCGGGCCCAGCTAAAGAACGCGTTTCGTTCGGCAGAAGAAGCAGGTCACCTGGATCGCCGGCTGCGTCAGGTACTCCCGGCCGTTTTTGCCGAGGCCCGTAACATTCGTAACTCCATTCCCTTTACCAATTTGCCTCTCTCTGTGGCCAGCCTGGCACTCAAAAAATTCACAGAAGCTCACACCGCGCAGCATGGCGAACGCGCGTTGTCGGGACAGAAAATCGCCATCATCGGCTCGGGTCCGATGAGCGCCCAGGCCGTGGAGTACGCGCGCAAAAGAGGTCTTTCCATACTCCTGGTGAATCGCTCTCTGGAAAAAATTGCCCCCCTGTGTGAACGCACCGGAGCTGACCGGATGCTTCTTCAAGATTTTTTAGAAAATCCGGAAAGTCAGGGTCCGCTGGCAGCCATATTCTCTGCAACCAGCGCACCCCACTACATTCTGGACCAGGAAGTACTGGGCAGACTGAAATCCCGACCCATCCTCATCGATCTGGCCGTTCCCCGCGACATTGATCCTTCAGCCGCCCGGAACTTTACTTTGATCTGCATGGAAACTCTCAAAAAGGAAGTGGAAGCCAATCAACAAAAAAGGCGGGCGGCTGCTGCGTTCGCCCGCGAGTTCATTGAGGATTCGCTTTTCCGCATCAAAGCCGATTTTATCGCGGCCATTGCAGCGCCGGTGATTCGTAACTTTCAGCGCGATGTGCGCAACATTTCCAGAGAGAGACTCAGTGAACTCTTCGATAGTCGGTTGAACCATTTGAGCATGCGCGACCGCAATCTGATTTATGACTGGGCGATTCGGGCCAATCGGGATCTCAACCGTTTGCACCGGAGCGGACTTGCCCGGGTACTGCATACCTACTACCGCGAAAATGATGCCCAGGAGGGTTTGCCTCCACTACCGGACGGCGCCCTGAATTGAAAATCGGTACCCGGGGCTCAGATCTGGCTCTGGCCCAGGCGCGTTACATTCAGGGTTTGCTTGCCTCCGTCGGGGTTCTGGCTTCGGTTGAAATCATCAAAACGCGCGGGGATCGCATTCTGGATGTGCCGCTTTCCGCCCTGGCAGATGAAAGAAAGGGTTTTTTTACCAAAGAAATTGAAGAAGCACTCCTTGCCGGAGAAATCGATGTGGCCGTGCACAGCTATAAAGATTTACCCACGGCGAAGGTGGACGGTCTCATTGTCGCGGCTCTTCCCGAACGGCAGACTCCATCAGAAATTCTTCTGGTGCGCAAATCCAGCCAGACAAAAGCAGAATTACCTTTTCTTTCAGCCGGCCAGAGCCTGGGCACTTCCTCAGAAAGACGAAAAGCGCAGATCCAGTGGCACTGGCCAGGTCTCCTGATCCAGGACCTTCGCGGAAATGTACCGACGCGCATTGCTAAACTGCGTGAAGGATTGTATGACGGCATTCTGCTTGCGGGGGCCGGCATTGGTCGCTTGCAGGCCTCTGGAGCGATTACCGACCAGGAACTAAAGGAATTGCTGCTCACCGAGCTGCCTGTGGCTCTTTTCCCCGGAGCGCCCGCCCAGGGAGCATTGGCCCTGCAATGCAGAGACGATGACCCGGAAACCCTGAGCATTCTGAACAAGCTGCACCGGACGGATCTGGCCGCGGCTGTGGATGCAGAACGCACCGTTCTCGAAGGATTGCAGGGTGGCTGCCACCTTCCGCTGGGCATTCATGTGCAGACAGGGGAGAACCAATTCCTGGCTCATCTGTTCCTCGGAAAGGAAGCCAGCAACAATCGGCATGGACAATCGTTTCTCATCAAGCGTAGCGCAAAAACCTCAGCGGGGCTCGCCCAACTGTTGCTTACCGAAATCAAAGAAAAACCACCGATTATCCTGACCGGACGGGAGGACCGCACCCAGGAACTGGAACTGCCGCGCAAAATCCTCCTGCCTCTCATCGAGCCGCAATATTTGAACCCGGACCCCGCACCGCTGGCCCGGTGGCTTGCTTCTGATGGTCCACACTTCATCGCTCTATTCTCCGTTCCCGCCTTGCGGGCACTCTGTCGACTCACGGAACCCCAACTGCTCCAGCGGGGAAATTTCCTGGTCACGGGTAAGGCCACCCGGGCAGCGGTGGAAAAAGCTTTTCCGCAGGCCAGAATCGTTTGCGAGTCCACAGACGGCACGGCCGGAACTCTTGCCCGGCTCTTCCGCGAGCAATCCGGGCGGGCCTCGATTCTCTTGCCACGGGCCCGGGAAGGCCGGACAGAGTTTCAGGAAATCATTGGTGAACAAAACATAGTGGAATGGGAAGTCTATCGAACCATTCCGCGGCTGGCAACGGCAGCGGAACTTGCCGGCATGCCGGCCACTGCCGTCGTGGTTCTGGCCAGCCCATCGGCCGTGCAGGCCTGGATTGCTTCTTACCGCCAGGCTGGACTGCAGATTCCGGAAAGGATGATCCATGCTTGCCTCGGCCCCACAACTGCCGCAGAACTGCAGAGCCATGGATTCATTCCCAATTTAGTTGCCAGACAGGCCAACTACGAAAGTCTACTACACGAACCTTTTTTTACGTCGTAAGCGAGAATCCCATGGGCCAGAAATCTATAGAATTATTTGAAAAAGCAAAGCGTCTGATTCCGGGCGGAGTGAACAGCCCTGTCCGCGCCTTTGGTTCTGTAGGCGGAACCCCGGTCTTCATGGCCCAGGGCAGAGGAGCCTACCTCACAGACGTAGATGGCAACCGTTACCTGGATTTCAATTCCTCCTGGGGCCCGCTCATTACCGGCCACTGTCACCCCGATATTACCGCTGCCATTCACGCACAGGTCGATCGTGCTCTGACCTTCGGCACGCCAACAGAACTGGAAGTGGAACTTGCTTCCTGGATCCTGGAGAGACTGGAAGTTCCTGGCATGGAACAGATTCGCTTTGTGAGCAGCGGAACGGAAGCGGTGATGAGCGCCCTGCGATTGGCTCGCGGCTACACTGCGCGCACCCATATTCTAAAGTTTGCTGGCTGCTACCACGGTCATGTGGATGCCCTTCTGGTCAAAGCCGGGTCCGGACTGGCTACCTCGGGGATCCCGGACAGCGCTGGCATTCCAGAAGGTGTTAGCGCCATGACTGTTGTGGTGGAACTTGATGATGAAGAGGCTCTGGAAAAGGCCTTCCAGGAATACGGTGATCGATTGGCGGCGGCCATCATCGAACCCGTTCCCGCCAATAACGGCCTTTTGCTGCAACGCCCCGAGTTTTTACAGAAACTTCAGAAATTGTGCAAAGAATACGGTGCCCTCTTCATTCTCGATGAGGTGATTTCCGGTTTTCGTCTGGGCTTTTCCGGCGCAGCTCATGCATACAACCTGCAACCCGACCTCGTCACCTACGGAAAAATCATTGGGGGAGGTCTGCCCGTCGGAGCCTTTGCCGGTCGCCGGGAAATCTTTGCCTCCCTGGCACCACTGGGACCGGTTTATCAGGCAGGAACTCTGTCCGGTAATCCCGTAGCCATGGCCGCCGGACTGGCCTGCTTGAAACTATTAACAAAAGAATTGTATGATCATCTGGAAGATCTGGGGCAGGTGCTTGATCGTCTGGACGGCAACTGGAAACTGGTTCGACTGGGTTCCATTTTCTGGCTTTACCGGGGGGAATTGCCCCGCCGGGCCAGCCAGATTGATCCCGCGGGCATTTCCGCCTACAAGGAGCTGTTTCATCGACTGCTGGCTGCTGGAATCTATCTGGCCCCGTCCGGCTATGAAGTGGGTTTCCTGTCCTCCCCCATGCAAAAAAGTGATGTCGAGCGCTTCATCGGGGCTGTCGGGTAGGTGCATAGCTGGCTGAAGCGAATTCGTTCCGCCGCACATCCGTCTTTACTGGCCAGCGGACTGATCGTGGCCGGACTCCTGCTCATCATCGCCCAGTTGGGCTGGTGGCTGGTCTTTTTTCAGATGACCAGCCGCGAAAGGCAGATCGAGCAGAAGCGCCTGGATCAAGCGCTTCTGGAACTGGCCCGCCGTGGCCTGGTAGATCCGACTGTGGAGCGGCAGGGAAACGATTTTGGTATCCGCAGCGCCATTGTGGAAGAAAGGGAGCAGCGCCGACGCGGGCAGCTCCTCATGCTTGTGTCTGAAACGATGGCCGTAGTTCTGGTCTTGAGCTTAATTGTCTATCGATCTACAAAAATATTGCGGCGGGAAGTAGACCTGGCGCGGGAACGCACGGCTTTTTTACATTCGGTCACCCATGAATTGAAAACCCCGCTTACTACTATTTCTTTAGGACTTGAGACGCTGCAAATGCATGATCTCACAGTGAAGGAACGCAAACAAATCCTGCTGGACGCTACTCAGGCCACCGAACGACTCGAACAGGAAATCAATGCTCTACTGGCAGGAAGTGCTCTTTTGCGCAAAACCGTGCGCATTCGCGATGGACAATCAGAAGTGGGTGAGATTTTAGAGCGCATCCTTGAGCAGCACAATGCTTTGATTCAAAAAAAGAAGTTAACGATCAAGACCCGCCTGTGGCCGGAAAAACTCATCATCGGCGGAATCCATTCCGAATTTTTGCAGAGAGCCCTGGGCAATATCATTCAAAATGCCATCCAGTACTCGCCAGATTCCTGTACCATAGAAATCACTGTGGATGCTGATCGCAAATGGCTTTCCATTCACATCTCCGATCAAGGCCCCGGCCTGTCCGGCGCGGAAAGAAAAAAAATATTCCGCCCTTTATACCGCGGATTGCATGCGCGGGCGGGCGGCAGTGGCATGGGGCTTTCCATCGCTCGCAACATCATTGAGCAGGCAGGCGGAGAAATTCTGGTGGTCTCTGATGCGATTGCCGGCGGCAGCACCTTCACGGTACGGTTTCCACGCGCGCGCCTGAAGGATGCCCTGTGAATATTCTGCTGGTAGAAGATGAAATCGCTCTGGGCCGCACCATCGCACTGAATCTGAAGCGAGCCGGATATGCAGTGGAACACCGTGAATCTGCAGAAGAAGCTCTGCAACTTCTGTCAGAAAATCGCAATTTCCAGCTCAGCATCGTGGACATTGGCTTGAAAGGAAAAATGACCGGCATCGACCTGTGTCAGAAAATTCGCGAACGTAAGTTACTCCTGCCGGTGATTTTTCTCACGGCCAGAAATCTCCTGGAAGACAAAGAAGCAGCCTTCCATGCCGGGGGTGATGACTACCTCACCAAGCCTTTTCAAATCAAAGAGCTACTCCTGCGCATAGAAGCCCGGACCCGCAATGTTCCCCGCATTCCTGACCAGATCCGCATCGGGGAAAAAACCCTGGATCTTGTGGCAGGGCGGGTCAGCGGCGGCGGAACGGAAGAATTACGGCTGAATGAACGCGAACTGCGGATACTGCGGCTGTTCATCGAGAATCGCGGAAAACCGGTGAGCCGTGATGTGATTCTTGATCAAGTCTGGGGCACAGATTATCCCAGCAATAGAACTGTAGATAATTTTATTGTTAAATTCAGAAAAATATTTGAGAAAGACCCCTCCAGTCCACGCCTGTTCCTTACCCGGCATGGGCTGGGTTATGAGTTAACCCATGAGTAAAAAAATACTGATCCAGGCCCTTCAAGGAGAACGAACCGATCGTGTCCCTTTCTGGTATATGCGCCAGGCAGGGCGTTATCTACCGGAGTACAACCGGATTCGCAGTCAGATGACCTTCATGGAATTGACCCGCAATGTTTCTGCTGCCGTGGAGGTAAGCCAGCAACCCTACCTGCGATTTGGCATGGACGGGCTGATTATGTTCTCGGATATTCTCACGCCCCTGAGCGGGGCGGGAATTCCCCTGCACTTTGCAGAAAAGAAAGGCCCGGTACTTGAAAAAGTCATCCGCAGCAATGAAGATCTGGCGGCGCTACAGGAATTCGAGGCCACCCGGGACACGCCTTATGTTGCTGATATTTTACAAAAATTACGACAATTCTGTGATGCAGAAGGACCGGCACTCATCGGCTTTGGCGGCGCTCCCTTCACTCTGGCCAGCTACTTGATTGAAGGTGGCAGCACCCGCTCTTTTGATGAATGCAAGCGTATGCTCTTCGGGCAAGCGGATCTGTACCGGACTCTGGCCCTGCGGCTCACGGAAATTTCCATCAATTACCTGAGCATGCAAATACAGGCCGGGGCAGAGGTCATCCAGATCTTTGATTCCTGGGGTGGCGTCCTGTCGGTTGAACATTACCAGAAATTTGCCGCTCCTTACAGCCAGAAGATTATTGAAAAATTGAAAGAAAAATATCCTAAAATTCCTGTGATCCTCTTTGTGGGCAATGCCGCCCATCTCACGGCAGCACTGAGCAGTTCAGGGGCCGCTGCCTTAAGCCTTGACTGGCGGGTTCCCGCAGCTGAAATCCGGCAAATTCCGCCCGGTATAGCGCTACAGGGTAACCTTGACCCACTGGTCCTTTACGGGTCGCAAACAACTGTGCAGCAGGAAACCCGATCCACACTTACCCGATTCGAGAATCGGCCGGGTTACGTCTTCAATCTGGGGCATGGCATCCATCCCGCCACACCCATTGAAAACGTAGAAACAATGGTCCGCACGGTGCGTGACTATAAACTGAATCATTCATGAAGAATTAGGAGTTAGTGTCCATGCGTCTAAAGGACGTTTTTCGCGGCCTGATCGTTGTGACCAGTATTCTTGTGGTGCTGGAAGCGCCACTGCGCGCTGTTTACCACTACGACCTTTCGCATCTTCCTTTTGATCTGGATTTGCTCACCAGTGCCCTGTTTGGTGCTGATCTTTGCTGGAAGCTGTATCTTGCCTGGCGTCAGGACCGTACTCAATCGCCGGGCGTAGCCATGCGAAAGTATCTGCGCGGCTGGTTCTGGCTTGATCTATTAACCGCTATCCCCTTCCACCTTATAATTCTGGATCTTTACGCACTGCAAACGGCCCGCCTGGCTCACCTGGTTCGTTACCTGCAGGTCCTGCGTGGTGCCCGCATTTTTCATTCACTGCAGGAGTTGCGCAACTCCCGGCCGGCACGCACTATCCTTCCTGGAATCCTGCGACTGATCCTTTTTGCCTTCTGGGCGTTGATCGGCACTCACTGGATTGCCTGCGGTTGGCTCGCCCTGTCCAATCAACAGGGAACTGATCTGGTCGAATCCTACATCGCCGCCCTGTACTGGACAGTCACCACTCTTTCTACGGTAGGCTACGGAGATATAACGCCAGCAAACAGTGCCCAGCGCATCTATGCAATGATTGTGATGATGCTTGGTGTTGGCGCCTATACGTTTGTCATAGGCAACGTAGCCAGTGTACTGGGCAGTCTGGACTTTGCCCGCAGTCAGTTGCAGGAAAAGCAGGACCGCCTGATGCGCTTTCTGCGGCGACGCCATGTACCGGAAGCTCTGCAAATCCAGATCGCTGATTACTTTACCTACTTGATTGATCATGAGAAGGGCTACGAAGAGCGACAACTGCTATCGGGGTTGCCCCATGCACTTTACAGCGAAATTTCCCTTCACCTGCATTTTGATCTGCTCAAGCAGGTTCCCTTCTTACAAAATGCCGATGAGCGTCTGATTCGTGAGCTCGTGGAACGACTTGAAGCCGCCGTTTACCCGCCCGATACTTTCGTTTTCCGCAAGGGTGATCACGGGAACAGTATGTTTTTCATCAGTAAAGGATCGGTCGATATCACCTCCGGCGATGGCTCGATACTTTATGCCACTTTGCACGCCGGGCAATTTTTTGGCGAGATGGCCCTGCTGCTCAAACAACCACGGACCGCATCCGTGCGCGCCAGGGAATTCTGTGAACTTTATGAACTCAAACGGGGAGCCTTCCGACTGGTAACCGACCGCTACAGAGAGTTCCGGCGTGAAATGGAGAAAAAAGCCAGGGAACGGCAGAAAGCAGCAGCGCGGCGCAGTAAATAGAAATTAAAATCCTTACCAATTTGGTTCTCCGTATTTCACTGATTAATCAGTAAGAGCACTGATTGTGGATTTCGTCTCTCCGGGTTAGACTTGAGCCAACAAACGGAGGAAATGAAATGAAAACAACGTTCAAATGGGGCATACCAGTACTGGTCCTTTCGCTGCTTCTGTCCTGCACCCTGATTCCTGGCCTGCAGTCAGAGGCAGAGGATTCTGGAAAAAAAAATCTACTCATGACCGGTCTGCTGCTGGCACTTTCGGATTCGTCAAGCAGCGGCTGCAAAACGGTATCCACCTCATCGGGATTCATGGGTTCATGCACTATCCCTGCGGCAAACCAGGGCACCGGCCTCAACTACTGCAATGAAACCTACATCGGGAACGCCACGAATGCAGAAACCGCATGTACAGCCGGGGGGAACGGCACCTGGAGCGCAACAGCACGCTGCTGCGGAGACAGTGCGAAATCTTTCTGTTTACAAAAAACGAATAACAGCCACTTCACCCTTGCGTTCATTGGCAAAACTTTGACCCAGCAAGAATGTGAAACCGATTACGCTTCGGATTCTTCCGTAGTGTCCACCACGATACCAACAATACCGGCCACCGCCGCACCGTAGAAAATACTTCAGGCCACGGGCAACACGATTCGAAAAGTCGTACCCTGTCCGGGGCCTGTTTCTACAAAGATCTGTCCCTGGTGTGAGAGCACAATTTGACGGACAATTGCCAGACCCAGACCGCTGCCTTCGGGTTTTTCACTGAAAGCAAAAGGTTCAAACAGGTTGGGCCTCGCTGAAGGCGAAAAGCCCGGCCCGTCGTCCCGGAATGTTATGTACAGATAATCCAATTCTCCCAGCATCTGAATCGTCAGAATTCCTGAATCGCCCAACGCCTCCAGGGAATTGCGGGCCAGATTTAAGAAAAGCCGTCTCAGGCGACCCACATCCACATTCAGTATAGCATCCAGGCCCTCCCGATTCAGATTAAAGTGAATATCTGGATGGGTTGAAAGCAGATGTTTCAAATCATTCTCAATCCAATCTGCGAGCTGACTGAGAGGAATTGTTTCAAGGCGCAAGACCTGCCTGTCCCTCGAAAAATCCAGCACATCAAGCGCCATGTTCTGTAGCAGGTGGGTCTCTTGCTCAATCATTTCAATCAATCGCTTATCCTGAACGTTTTGCTGTCGTACCCTTTGCAAGATTAAATGGCACTGGTTATTGATATCATGGACGATCTCTGCGGCGACCCGGCCGATTGCCTCCAGTTTTTCCCTTTCCCTGGTTCGCAGGTTGCGAATCACAAGAGCCAGAGATTCAAGCATAGCAAGGATCACCGATCTTTCCGCTTCCCAATGGGCAGACCGGACAGGGTAGACCATATAAGTAAGCAACCTCTGGCCATCAGAAATGACCGGCAGAAAAAGCCCTTCATCCGTCAGAAGCGGTATCTGACTTTCTGACACCGTAGCAGATGAAGTGCGTTCCCAATAATCGTCTTTTACCCGAAAATCCTGCCTTACGCTTTCAGGCCCGAACAGGGTAATGCTTCCCTGCACCGGGATACCCAG
This sequence comes from Spirochaetales bacterium, assembly GCA_015075425.1. GTDB lineage: Bacteria > Spirochaetota > Leptospiria > Leptospirales > Leptonemataceae > H5-SPI1. The sequence continues at coordinate 237,755 of JABTUL010000002.1, forward strand.
TTGCCGACAAATGTGGCCCAAACCCAGATGGACGGAGGTACGCTCGTTTGCGGCACCACTGATTAGCCGCCTTTGAAATTGCAGTAAATTTGCTAATCTGTCTCCAAGGATTTCAGCCCGGGTATAGGCCGTTGTGAAATTGCGAGCGAGGAAAATCGATTGCCCAAAAATCAAACCAAAGAACCCGTATTGAGCCAGATGGGCCGTGTCGATAATGTATTCATTATGAAGAATGTCGTTGACGATACAAATCACCAGAGCCGCAAAGCTTCCCATAAAGAGCCACGCTCCGCCTTTTTTGTCTTTAACGAGGAGAACGGCAACGTATAAAATATATAAAAAACTAATTGAACCTACTACATAAAAAACTTCCAGAGTAGAAAGAAAATATCTGTAGGGACCCCATATCGCATTCAGAGAAAATGCGATTGCAATGAGTCCAAATAATCTGGAAAGCGTTTTGTTCACATATTCTGGAAAAAGACTCTGGAAATAAAGTAATCCCAGAGGAACGCCCAGGCAAATTGAGGCATACTCTGCTCGATGCGCCAGTTCACCGGAAATATTGGGCCATAATACCTGGATAGTCCTCTCGTTGACCGTCAAAAGCCTGAATCCGTTATTCAAAGAATAAATAGAAAACCAGAATAGTGAACGGTCTCTATGGCGTAGCAGAAACAAAGCAAGGTGGTAGAGCCCGACCAGAGAATTCGCTCCGACAAGAAGAAGATCCGTTGACCAGCGGGCGTTACGAAAATTCTCTATGGATTTTTTGGTTCCAAGTAAAATAGGATACCACAGTCCGCCAAAACGATGGCCAAAGTTTGCCACCTGAACAGCAAGAATTACATCCGGGCCTTTGCACAGGTCTGTTATCTGGACTTTCAGTTCGGGCTCCCAATTCTCAGCCCTGTCGGAAATCTTGCCGCTCTCTAAGAGTTTCCGACCATTGCAGAACAGGGCAAAGGCCGTGCCCTGGTCGGGTACGTAAAGTCCATAGTCAAGGTCTGAATTCAGTGTCAGACGCAGGAGATATGTTCCATACCCCCGACCATCCGGCCAGCGATCATTCCAGTATTGCGCAACCCCCTGAATTTCAGGCCCTTCTTCCTGGAAGTCGGTGACAAAGCGATGCGGATAGAAGGCCCATTGACCCTTTAGAGCATAGTGCCGTTCCCCGGAGAAATCAGATGATGCGAGGTTTAAGCTCGACCCGGCTGACTCAACAACGAGCGGCCGTTCGGTGCAGGCGATGCAAATAAGAATTGGCAAAAAAAATATTGTCAGCCGTTCAAGCATAGGCGTGAATTTGCGGACCCGTAAAAAAATGACTACCGGAAAAAGCAAAAGGCATATCTTTATTGTTGACGATCATCCGACTTTCAGGGCTGGAATCCGCTCTATTTTTGCTGATCATCCCGAGTACATCGTTTCGGGTGAAGCCGGCTCCTGCGAGGCAGCCCGCGGACAGATTAAATTGATTCGTGTGGATCTTCTGATTCTCGACATTGCGCTTCCCGGGCACAATGGGGTCCGCTGCATTGAAGAGATGAAAGCCCTGAAGCCGGAGATAAAAATCTTGATTCTCACCATGCACCGGGATTGGGACTATCTAAGTCAGGCCAGACGGAATGGCGCCGCAGGCTATTTGTTAAAAGAGAGTAAACCAACCGAAATTCTGGAAGCTGTTGACGCGATCTTCGCTGGACAAACCTGCTTTCCAGATCGGCCTGAAGCAGCCCCGGAACTTCAATCGACAAAAATTCAGATTCTATCCGCCCGAGAAAGAGAAATTCTCTCATACATTGCAAAGGGACTCTCAAACCAGGAAATCGCGGCGCTTCTTGGAATCAGCAAGCGGACCGTGGAGTCACATCGCTTCCACATCGGAGAAAAACTTGAGCTGCAAGGACCGGCCGCACTCTTGCGGTTCGCTCTGGACACAGTCGGGTCAAAGTAAATCGGCATAAAGGTTGGATTTGCGCAAAACCCGAGCGAAGGCCCGGTCAAAAGTACAGATCTGCGCTCCGGACGCTGATGCGGCGGCCGCGAGTACTGCATCGCCGTAGTCCTTCATCGGATTGGGCCAGATTTTCAGAATCTTCTCCGGATGGTGTCCGGCCACAAACTCGAATCCGGGGTTTGCCAGCAGTGCGGATAAAATTTTGCGCACTGTCAGCGAATTCATTTCGTATACGTTTTGCAGAACGAAAACCATTTCCGTCATATTATGGGCGATCAGCAGCACTTCATGCTCTGCGCGAGACACAGCCTCCATCAGAGCTGAAACAGCGCGGTGTTGCACTCTGTTCCGCTCGTTTAAATAGGAAACATAGCAGTTTGTGTCAAGTATTAGCCTCACCGGTGGTACCGCGCTGAGCGTTTCTTCCAGGCCAGATGGATCTCAGCTTTTGTATCTCCCGAACCGGTGTTCAGTATTCCTTTGAACTTCAGGAAAGGCTTCTCGGCTGCATGAACCTTGACTCCGCTCTTGTCCATCTCCCACTCAAGAACGTCGGCCGCGTTGAGCTTGAGAATCTCGCGCACTTCACGCGGGACTGTGACCTGGAATTTTGATGTTATTCTGGATCGGACTTTCATTCCTTACGATATCAATTTCAGTAAGGAGGATCAAGCAAAAAAACGCCTGAGCTGAACCTGCGAGTCCTAAGACAAAAGAAGCAGGGGGACTGGGCCGGCTTTGATTATTATGAGTCTGTGGGGCCTCGGCCGATTGGGCCGCAATGGCATTCCGGATGAAGGTGCGCGCACACACATGGATTCCGGGCCTCTACCTGGCCGCCGGGCCCGGAAAAAACCGTGAAGCGATGCTACCCGACCCGGCTGCTCATCCGGCAGCGCTTCAGCCACCAACGAGTTGGCGAGCCCGGGTGAGTATCTTTTTGAGCGCTGGCTTGCCAGACGACTGGGCAATGAACCTTAGAACCGGTTCCGTATTGCTGGCCCGAACATGAAGCCAGCCACCATCGGAAAAGTCCAGGCGCAGCCCGTCCTCTTCATTGGTCTGTGCATCCGGCCAGGCTTTTTTCAGGGCCTGAAAAATACTTTCCGGATCCGTATTCTTCAGCGGAGCTTTATCTTTTTCCATGTATAGATCAGGCAAACGAACCAGAAGATCATCAAGGCCATTGTTGCCCGCAGCCATAGCCGATAAAATGAGCGCTGCTCCCGTAAGGCTGTCGCGCCCGTAAGAGGCAACGTCCGGATGAATCACACCGCCATTGCCTTCCCCGCCAAAAATGGCACCCAGCGCTTTCATTTTGGCCACAACGTTGGCTTCACCCACCGCAGATCGTACCACAGTCAGCCCTGAGGGTGCGGCTATTTGATCGATGAGATTCGAGGTAGAAAGATTCACAACGATCGACCCCTTCCTTCTTTTGCCCAGATAGCCGGCTCCAAGAAGAGATAGAGGCAGGGTGTATTCTTCACTCAGGACACCGCGCTCGCAGGAGGCAACTACCAGCCGATCGGCATCGGGATCCAGAGCAAAACCGACGGCAGCCTTTTTCTGCTTCACCAGCGCACCGAATTTTTTCAGGGCTGCCGGAGTCGGTTCAGGCGGGCGCGGGAAGGTGCCCTCTTCATCGCAGTACAGGGGGATAACACGGCAACCGAGTCGCTCAAGCAGCGCGGGCATGGAGCGCCGGCCGGCACCATTGACTGCATCCACCACAACACTGTAGGCTTTGCTACGAATCTGACTCAGGTTAGGAATGATTCGTAAAATATCTTCAATATGAGCTTCTGTCCCGCTGCGTTCGGAAAAAGAACCAAATTTATTGTATTCCACGGCAGGACTGCGTTCCGATTGCAGTGCCTTGTGCCAGTTTTCCAGATCGCGGGCAAAAAAGAAAAAACCCTCTGGACCGACAAACTTGAGCCCGTTCCATTCCAGCGGATTATGGCTGGCGCTGATGATGATTCCTGCATGTGCATTCCATAGCTTCACAGCAGCTTTAACCGTGGGCGTTGGAGCCAGGCCAATCGTTACCACGTCCTTGCCGCAGGCCATGAGTACGCCAACAATGATGTGCTGGATGGCCGGACCGGTGGGCCGCGAGTCATGCCCGATCACAATTCTTTTACCGGTGACCGCAGCAAAGGCACGCACAAATTGCACCAGATTGAGCGGGTCAAGTCCGGCAGGGATGGTTCCGCGAATTCCGGAAATGGATATTTTCAGCTGAGTATTCTCAGTCAGGGGAGAGTTCATTGTATTTACTTTGCCCGGAGGGGGATTTGAACCCCCACACCATACGGCACAAGTCCCTCAAACTTGCGTGTCTACCAATTCCACCATCCGGGCTCAAGGTCAGAAACGACTGGATTGGTTGCCGGTCGAGTCTTTTTCCAGCTCATGCCATCCGGAAAGTCAGCCGTTATAAAGTAGAGTGAAGCCATTTCTCTTCACTGTGATTGCTTTGTTAAGCTGGCTCCCGCTCCGGGAAGAACGACGGGATTTTCGGCCCATGCTGCGCCATCTGGCCCACCAGGGTCTGACCCATAATGCCTGGCCGGAAGCGCTGCGACAGAATGATCTGGCCTTTATCCTCATAGAAGTGGATGGGCAGTGGATTGCCCGTCATTTTCATCCAGAACTGAGCCCGGGGGAACGCAATGCGATTGGCAGTGCCCTTTCCCTGTGGCTGGTTGAAAAAAGCGAACACCTGAGCGAACGCCGTCTGAAACAGGGGCGACCCCAGGTGCATATCTACAAACATCCATTGCGCAATGCTCGTATATTTCTTGAGCCCCGGCAGAAGCATGCCCTCTATTTGCTTCTCGATCAGCTTGATAATAAAAAGTTTTATATTCTTGGTTCCTTGCTCATTGTATTCTCGCTATTTCTTTTTGTACTCCTTTTTATCCTGCCGGGTCATGTTCAAAAAGCGCAGGTAGCTGTGGAGCTGCGAGAAGTTGCACCCGAAGCCGGGCCTGTGGCTCCTTATCCAGAAATGCGCCTTGCTACGGCGGAGCCGACTACACTGACCTGGGATGGAAGCCGACCCGGAAAAAGATCACAGGATACAGGGGTGGCTGACGGAACTTCTAAAAACGAAGCAACCGGCGAATCGATTTTTTTCGCCCAGGAAAACTGGAACCTGCCCGGATTTCAGGGTCTCGATCGCATTGCCGGTGTGGAGAAAAGCTCGTTTCAACAGAGCGCGGGATACTTTCGTCTGGCGGACTATGCGCCGGAAGCTGGAAAGGGTCTCATGCAATACGCACGCCGATTTCTGGAAGAAGTTACGGAAATTGCCGGGGAAACGGAAGCCACTCTCTACTTGCGCAATCAGCGCGGTCAGGTAGAACCCTGCCTTGGGTTGCGCGGGGAATTGATCCTCGGGGGCAGCGTTCTTGAGCAGAATCGGCCTTCACCGGTCACCATCAATCGCTTGAAAGAGCATCATTGCCTCCTGTCAGAGGATGGCCAGCGCGCCTTCTTTGCTCTTCTCGACGGCGGGGACAAGCTTCTGGGGGTGCTGGGACTGCGCAGCCGCGAGGCCCTGTACAACAGGGAGGATCTTTCGCGCATCAATTTTCTGGCCCGCAAGTACGGTCGCCTGCTTTACCAGGCATTGCTCCATGAGCAGGCGACCACCGATCCAGAAAGCACCCTCAAAAATGGTATTGAATTTCAAAATGATCTTGCCCGCAGCCTGCTGGAACGGCGCAATTTCCGCACCCCGCGTATGCTGCTGCTCCTGCAATTTTCCATCGCGGCCGGAGACGACGAATTCCGGACCATCGGGCCAGAGCTCCGTCACATATTTGCCCCGGACTTTGAACTGTATCGCATAGCCTCTGATGCAGTGGCTTTGATCGGCCCCGCCCTGGATGACGAACGGATTACGATTCGCTTGCAGGAACTTCTGAATCGACTGAACCAATTTCGGGGTATCGCCCTCTCCGCTGGATCGGCACGCCTGGATGAAGCCATCGACCGCGCGCAGGAATGGTTTGACCGGGCCCGATCTGCCCTGGAAGAGAGCATGGCACAGGGTGCGGACCGCTACACCAGAAGGGAAGCCGCAACCGTCGCCGAGTTCATCGGAAACTGAAGTGGATCCACTGCTCGACGAAAAAATCATTATCACCATCATGCGCAATTTCAGCGATTTCATGAAAGAAACGCTGCACCTCTCCGCTGACCGGGAAGCTTACGGGCCGTCCCGAAACGAAGGCCTGTGCTACGAAAGTTGCCAGAGTATTTCTTTTTCTGGGGAAATTGAAGGGACTCTTTTTCTGGGTCTCGATGGCTACACCAAGCTGAAGCTTCTACCGCGCGTTGCGGAACGCTACAATATCAGCAGCTTTCCCAGAGGACTGGCCAGTTCCGTTCTGATGGAATTCAGTAACCAGTTGGGCGGGCGGATCCTGACGGAACTGGAGGAAGGCGGCTTTCATCTGCAACTGCACCCTCCTGAAGTTCATGACCACAAAATCGTCCCCTTTGATCTGAGTCGTTTCCGGGAATACATCATCGTTTTTTTTCTGCGTGATCGCCGGCAGCGTATGTATCTGGGTCGCGCTTACCTCACGATACTGTTCCGCAAATACTAAAGCAAAGAAAGCAGCGCCGCCCGACCCGGCGACTGGCTTTCGCAGAAGGCAATGTAATCCTGCAATTTGGTTGTAAGATGCTGTCGTTGCTCCGCTGTTATGGTCCGATCAAATTCAAGGGCCGCACGAGCAAAATCCCGGACCCAGCGTTCGTTGATTCCACGGTAGTAGGACGGATAATGCGCCTCGCGATGAACGGTCCAGTTCAGCAGCGTGCGCTGGATCTCTGCAGGCGGGCGACGATCCCTGAGCAATTGGACAAATTGCGCCTTACGCTCCCGGGAATAGCGCAAATAGAGCTGGCCGTTGTCGGGAAAGCCGGCAACGATCCGATCGAGTTCCTTGCCCTGCTGTGCATCCACCGGGCCCAGCCATTCGGCTACTGATTTACGCGCCCTTTCCTGTCGCTTCTTGAGTCTTTCTGCTGGCGGCAGGGAAAGCTCTTTTTCCAGATCCCGTGTGGAATCCTGCAACTTTCCTTCCAGATGATTGATCTGCTCTTCTGAGAGCGTGGCCAGAATGGGTGAGCCGGCCACAATCAACCTGGACCAGAGCCGATTGTAAAAACTCTGTACTTTTCCCCAGGCCGTTGTTACTTCCCCTTCTGTCAGGCGGTCACGGCTATTACGGTCCACTTCCCGCAAGAAGAGAGCGTAGACGGGCATTTCCGTAGAACGATGCCAGCCATGAATGTCTTTGAGTCGCGAGCGGACCACCGAGCGTTGGCTGCTGTTCAAATCAAAAAAGCTCTGGATCCGTAGCAGAGCCAGAGTATCTGCCTGCGAATAGGCGGCCTGAAAGCCCAGGCTACCACAACCCGAAAAAGCACTGGCAAGGAAAAAGAGATAGAAGAGAGTTCTGTAGTTCATAGGCTGGATAATACCTGAACAGAAGAAACCATTGGGCAGACTTTCGACAACCTTTTTTAGAATACTGGCAGGGTCCGGAGACGTGCGCGGGTTTACCTCCCTGCGGCCGCTGATTGTGCTCTGCCTTCTATCCGCACTTTTCCCCTGCCTCCACTTTTCCGGAAGTTCTGCGACGGGCGGACTTTTTGTCCATTCTCGCGAGGGTCAGCTTCTGCGGGAGTTTCGCAGTCCGGAGGGCGCCTACCAGGCCGCTTCCATGGAGCTTTCCCCGGAGCAGGTTGCCTTGCTCCTCCTTGCCGAAGATCGTTTTTTCTTGTACCATCCCGGAGTAAATCCACTCAGCATGATTCGCGCCGCCTACCAGAGTCTGCGGCGTGGGAGGATTGTTTCCGGCGCCTCCGCTCTCCCGCAGCAACTGGCCCGCCTGCAGTACGGGCTCGAGCGGTATCCGGTCGCCCTGCGCAAACTACTGGAAGTACCTCTGGCCCTTTACCTGGACTGGCATCTAAGCAAACAGGAGATCCTGCATGTTTACAGCAGCCGCATACCGCTCCGTAACAATAGCCGCGGCTACGCTTCAGCGGCAGAGCGGATTTTTGGACGCAGCGTCCATCTACTCAGTCCCGCCGAGTGGGCGGCTCTCGTGGTTCTCGGGCGGCAGAGCCAGCTTTCTGTGGGGCGCTTTCGTCTTCGCCTTGAAAGGTTGCTGGAAAAGGCGAACCGGCCAATAAACGAAAGTGATACGGAAGCCATCGTGCAGGCTGTATTTCGCAGGACTGCTCCGGCCACTTTTGAAGACCACAGCGGCCACTTCACAACCTGGCTCAGGCAGCTCAATGGCTCACTACAGGGCCGCTTTGATTCCACGATCCGCTCGGGGTGGCAGGACAGGATCCGCGACATTGTACAGAATGAACTACAAATTCTTGAATCTTTTTCCGTAGAAGAAGCCGCTGCCGTTGTGCTTTCCCTGCACGAGGATCATCTGGAACTCGAGGCTCTTGTCGGATCGCAGGACTTCAATGCGGGCTCCGGTCAGGTGAATGGAGCTCTGGCCATCCGCCATGCCGGCAGCACGCTCAAACCATTTCTTTATGCTCTGGGCATGGAAGGGTCGTTCCGCCCCTACACAATTCTTGAGGATCGAGAAACACACGTACCGTTACGCGGAGAAGTCGTCTACAGTCCGCGCAACTACGATTTAAATCACTGGGGAAAGATGAGCTTGCGAACGGCTCTGGCAACCTCGCGCAACAGTCCGGCCATCGCCCTGCTTGAATCAGCTTCCCGGAATCAATTTTATCGGCTGCTCAAGCGGGGGGAACTGATCGAACAGATGGAAGGCGCGGAAACTACCGGTCCGGGAATGGCTCTCGGGGCTGGCGGAGTGCGACTGTTGCAGCTGACCCGCGCCTACGCTGCCCTGGCCCGTGGAGGAATGCTCCTTCCGTTGCAACTGGGAAGGGCGGGCCGGAAGCGGCTGATCTACGGGCAAAAGGAACGCCTTGTCTCCGAGCGCAGCGCTACTTATATCACGCACATACTAAGCGATCGTCAGGCCAGACGGATGAGCTACCAGAAAAGAAATTTTCTGGACTTCCCCTTTGCCGTTGCTGCAAAAACCGGGACCTCCAAAGATTTCAAAGATGCATGGACTGTGGGCTATTCGCCGGATTTTGTTGTCGGTGTCTGGGTGGGTAACTTCAGCGGAAAACCCATGAACCATGTTTCTGGATCGTACGGTGCCGGCCGTATCTTCCAGCAGATTATGCGTCTGGTTAATGTTCGCAAACGTCCTTTCACTTATCCTGGCTGGAAAAAAATACAAATCTGCCCGGAGAGCGGACAGCAGGCAAGAGCGACTTGCCCCCGGCCACAGGAAGAAATCCTGGCACCCGATGAAACAGGGCCGGAATTTTGCGCGGCCTACCATGAGGGACAGTCAGAAAATTTTGCCCGGACAACGGGGCATGCCTTGCGCGTTGAATCACCGTTATCCGGAGCCCAGTATGTTCTCGATGCCCATCAACGCATCCAGGAGCAGGCCATTCCTTTTATCATAGAAGCCCCGGGCAGCTCCGTTTGTTTGCGACTCAATGAACGCGAGCTTACCTGTTTTACGGACAGATTGAAAACTACCTTTGAACTGCGACGCGGTAACTATCGCCTGGAAGTGCTTGTGTCCGGCCAGCAACACAGAACGATTGAGTTTCGGATCCGCTAAAAAACCTGGCCTCTTCAACAGAATCTGTAACCCCCGGAAACCGTACCCTTCCAATGTAGTGTGAAAGCCGCAGATCCCATGGCCAATCATCGTCGCCTGTCCCATCCCCTGATCCAGCTGACTTTCTTCCTCCTGATTGTTTCTGGCCTGCACCTGTTTCAAACCCGCGACCTCCTGGACTCCCGGCAGAGCGCTCCGCCATTTGAGCTGGAAGATTTGCAGGGCAGAAAAGTGAGCCTCAGCGACTTCTCCGGCAAAAAGACCGTTCTCTATTTCATGGCTCCCTGGTGCAGTATCTGTAAGATCAGTTTTCCAGCCCTGCAAGCGCTGGGTCAGGCCGCTGGCGGAAATATCCATGTAGTGGCTATTGCTCTCTCCTACCAGAACCCTGGGGAAGTTGCTGATTTTGCCGGGGATGTTTCCTTCCCGGTTTTGCTGGGCAAAGACAGCACCGGGCAGGACTATCGCATTACGGCCTTTCCTACTCTCTATGTGATCAATGCTGATGGGCAGATTGCCTCGCGCTCCTTGGGACTGGCGACCACTGCGTTTATGACTGTAGAAGGTCTGGCCGCATTTTAAGTAGCCCCGGGACCCGTTCCCTTCCGGGATGGCCCATGCACAACGCGCTGGAAGCAAAATTATCCGCCCTGGGAGAATGGAGTCAGAATAAAGAAGCTATCCTGGCACTGGGAGACTTCATCCGTAAGGCGGACGACTGGGAGCTTTTCCGGATCAATCCGTATCGACTGGCTCGCGAGCAGAATTGGGATCCGGAAGCGACCCTGGATCTTCTGATTCAGGCAGCCCGCGTGGCCCTTTTCGATTTTGATTACAATTTACTCTGTCCACGCTGCGGCGGTGTTGCCCACAGTCACCACCAGCTCGATGCCATTGACCATGCCGATTTCTACTGTGCTCTCTGCAATGCCGCTGCGCCGGCAACTCTGGACGATCAGGTAGAAGTATCCTTTACCATCCACGCTTCTGTCAAACCGCTAAAAATCGATCCGCTGCTTGATCTGCAAAGCTACAATCGTTTCCACTTCACTGCAAATTACCATGTCTCACCGCGCTTAACAGAGCTTCGCCGGGAAATTATGAAAGCCCTGATTACTCTTGAAGGTGGGGAGTCAAAGCGGCTGGAACTACGGGCCGGCAAACATCACATTTATCAACTGGCTTCCATTGAACACAACACAGCCGTTTTTATTGAACTGCGTGACGCGAACGCCCCCGCGCGTTCAGCCCTGGACGTGCGCTTAACAACGCAGGGATTCGAACCACGTCAGCTAAACACGGCCACGGACAGCGTGCAACTCATTGTGACCAACCAGACCCGCAGCAAAACGGGCTTCATTGTGGTTACGCCGGATCTGGATCGCATTATGGAGATTGTGCGCGCAGAGCCAACACGCATTGATCCTTACTTAACGGCGCGCAGTCTACTCAACAATCAGACCTTCCGTGATGCCTTCCGCATTCACCATCTATCCAGTAATTTAAATTTAAACATAAAGAGTCTTACTATTCTTTTCACCGATCTGCGTGGTTCAACCGAGATGTATGATCGCGCAGGTGATGTGTATGCTTACGCACTGGTGCAGCGGCACTTCCAGATCCTCACGGAAATCGTGCGGCGGCATCACGGGGCCATCATCAAAACCATGGGTGACGCCATCATGGCCACCTTCTCCAGTGCCCGCGATGGCATTCTGGCCGCCCTGGAAATGATGAGTAGCATCTCTGAACTCAATGCCCAAATTCGATCCGACGGTTATGAAATCGGACTCAAAGTGGGACTCCATGAAGGCCCGGCGCTCGCTGTGGTTCGAGAGGAGCAACTGGACTACTTCGGGCAAACGGTGAATATTGCTGCCCGGGTCCAGGGCCTGGCACTGGCCGGTGAAATCTGGGCCAGCGAACGGGTCCTCAAGGAGGATGGCCTGCGCGAACAGGTGGAAAAGGCCGGCTACACTACAGAGAACAGACGGGCCAGACTCAAGGGAGTGGGTGAGGAAGCTCCGGTGTACCGGATGCATCGGTCATGAACGGCCGGCATTTCCTGCTCACTCCTGCCAACCGCAGAGTCCTGCCAGATGATCGCCCGGTACCCATACCGCGGAAAGGCAAAGTATGGATTCACATTACGGCTGAGTCTGAGGCAGAAATCTTATTCCTGTTAAAAAAATTCAATATCCATGGCCTCACAATCGAAGACATGCTCAATCCGCAAACCCGAATCAAAGTGGAGAGTTTTCCCAACTATACTTTTTTTACTTTCCGTGGTATGCATTTTGAACACAATCATATTTTTTCTAAGAACTTCCATTTCATTACCATGAAAAACATTTTGATCACCGTTGCCAATGAGCCGCGCAATACGATCCTTGATCTGATTGAACACTGGTCGCGCCGCCGCTTCCTTCTGGAGCAGGGCCCGGAGTTCATTATTCATTACATTCTTGACGTAGAAACGGACCACACACTGAATATTGTTCTGGCCATGGAAGATCAGGTCGATGAATTCGAAAGATCCGTAGTAGAACACGATGACGAACGCGGCATGGATATTCGTGATGTTTTTGCGCTTCGCGGCAACCTGCAACATATCAAAAGGGTCATCAACCACCACAAGGAAATTCTGGAAAAACTGGAAGTCATGAAATCCCGCTTTTATACGGATGCTTCGGAAGCTTTTTTTCGCGATGTCCAGGATCATCAAATCCGTGTGCTGGAAACGGTAGATAACTTGATCGGCTCCATCACTCTGGCCATGGAAGTGCACCTGACCATTTCTTCGCGGCGCACCAGCGATATTATGCGAATACTAACAATCCTCACTTCCATACTCCTGCCCATGACATTCATTACCGGCATATATGGCATGAATTTCGAAAATCTTCCGCTGCTGCAGCATCCTCTGGGCTATTTTTTTTCCTTTCTGGCGATGGTCGCTGTGGGTGCGGGCATGCTGGTTTATTTTTATCTCAAAAAATGGATTTGATATGGCAAAAGAAAGGGCAAATTTCAATGTATTTCCTTTGTGGAAATTCTTACAGGATGAGTTCGGTTTTGATGAGAGCTTTCATGTTTTTGGCCCCTTCCTGGGAGCCTCCATCCGCCCGCGAACAATTGACCCCTGCACCATCGAAGTCTTCATGCCACTGGTTCTCAACAATACCAACTACGTGGGCACGCACTTTGGAGGGTCGCTCTATTCCATGTGTGATCCCTGGTATATGGCTATTCTGATCCGCAATTTGGGGCCTGACTACATCGTGTGGGACAAAAGCGCGCGCATTGAATTTGTGCGACCGGGACGCGGCACGGTGAGCGCTCAATTTCATGTATCCCCGGAGGAAATGGCAGAAATCAAGGAAATCGTGGCAAAAGATCGCAAGACGATTCGTCACTACAATACCCGGGTGGTCGATGAAAACAACCAGGTGGTTGCCCTGGTGGAAAAAGAAATTTACATTCGCAGAAAAATGGGATCGACAGCATAATCAAGCAGTATACGGGACGTAATGCAGTCACTTCCACTTTCACGTCAGATCGCTTATTCCCTGGGTCAGCTGGGATGGTCCACTCTCGTAAACCTTGTCGGATTACAACTTGTTTTCTTTTATATTCCACCGGAAGGTGAAGGAATCCCCTACTATATCACTCAGGCCATCTTTCTGGTAGTACTCAATACGGTAACTTTGATCGCGGCCAGCGGTAGGCTTTTTGATGCCATTACAGACCCGTGGATTGCCAGCTTGAGTGATCGTTCCCGTCATCCCCGTGGCCGGCGTATACCCTTTATGGCCTGGGCTCCTGTGCCGGCAGCTCTGACCTGTGCCCTGCTCTTTGTACCACCGGTGGCCGCAGAAAGCGGCTGGAACATTGCCTGGGTTGCTGGCATGCAAATATTGTTTTTTTTATTTATTACTATTTACGTCACGCCCTTTTTTGCTCTGCTGCCGGAGCTCGGTCACACGTCAAGGGAGCGCCTCAATCTTTCCACTTACATCTCTGTAACCTGGGCTCTGGGTCTCATCGTCGCCTTCCAGGCTCCTATGCTCTGGAATGTTTTCAGTGCCTGGCTGAGCCGGCCTGCGGCTTTTCAGATGGCCGTCGCTACGCTTTCTTTGATTGCCGTGATTTTCATGTACATTCCGGTTATCTTTATAGATGAAAAGCGTTACAGCATGGCCACCCCCTCAGACATTCTCATGATGGCTGCGCTCAAAAGGGCATTCCGCAACAAGCAATTCCTCTACTATGTCATCGCTGATTTTGCTTATTTTGGCGCGATCATGATGATCCAGACCGGTATGCTTTACTACACAACCGTCCTTCTTTTTCCCGATCGGACCGATTATGCTAAAGAAGTAGTGGGTCAACTGGGTGCGATCATGGTGATCTTTTCCTTTCTGCTTTATCCGGCAGTCAATATTCTGGCACGCCGCTTTGGAAAAAAACCACTGGTAATTGGCGCTTTTGGATTTTTTGGACTTGTATTCTGTTTTATTTATTTTCTGGGACGCTGGCCCATGCCACCACTGATCCAGGGTTATCTTTTGGCTCTGTGTGCCTCGGCTCCCATGGCCTTCCTGGGCATTCTGCCCAATGCCATCCTTGCAGACATTGCCGAACACGACGGCCAGAAGTCGGGGCAGCGACTGGAAGGGATGTTCTTTGCTGCTCGAACGTTCTTGCAGAAAATGGGAGTCACTACGGGAATTCTCACCTTTGCCGCCCTTACCACATTTGGAAAGGATCCGGGCGATGACCTGGGAATACGTTTATCCGGACCGGTGGGATTTGCTCTCTGTCTGGTTGCCGTTATTTTCTTCAGCCGCTACGATGAGAAAAAGATTCTAAAAGAACTGGGCGAGCAAAATAAAGATGCGTCCTGAACGTCGATGGTTTTTTTACCTGACGATATTGGGCTGTATGAGTGTTCTGATGAGTGGCCTTGCGGGGGAAACGGAAAGAACTGCCGCCCTGGAGGGTGACATCCAGGCAACCAGAAACACGGTAAGCTATCGGTTGAGGGGTGAAAGCAAACGCTGGGAGGTGCTGCTTAACCTCTCAAGCGGAAAAAGGACTGTTAAAGAAATTCCCTTCATTCCGGTCCAGGAAAATGATACCTTTGCCAGAAAGGAAATCCACAGCGATCGCTACCGGGCCGTTATTCGTTACGATCTCATCCCCAAAACAAGCATGAACAATATACTGTATGTAGAATTGTATCATCGAAAACCGGCCCCCCTGATCACCAGGCATAGATTCGCTGTCGTCGATCCGGCCGCGAGTGAAGTACATTTTGTAGGAGAGAACCTCTATCTGATGGACTGCGTGGGCGCCGGGCCCGGTTGCACGGGTAAAATCATCGATCCGGAAAGCGGCCGCCAACTGCAACGTCTGCAGACAGGACCGGAAGAAGGGCTCAACGTCTACAATACGAATTTTGTGCGACTGCATAGTGGCCACTATGTATTCTTTGATTCCACGGGGACAAAGGGAATTCTCTACAATGGTGCCGGGGTGGAAGTGTTACTTTTTAACATGGAAGCAGATGTAGAACAGGGAGTGCGGGCTGCGTCACCGGAGCCTGAAAAGTTAATTATAGTTTATGGGTCTGCCGGCGAGAAACCCGCCGGGCGGGCCCTGCTCTATGACATCAGACAGAAAAAAACAATAAAGATCTATAATCTATAAATTTTGGTGACCGGGATGCACCTGAATGCCCGGAAGTTGTTCGGTCAGTTCCTTGAGCTTGTTTAGCGCAAGAGCATTGGCTGCTTTATCCCGGGTAAAGGTGCCAGGTGTTACATTATTTTTCCAGCCCCAGGCCGTATGACAGGTATCCCCTGTCATAAGATGGACTCCGTCTGTCGTGACCGCAAGAAACGCAAGGCTACCGGGTGTATGTCCGGGCACATGGATCACAAAAAAAGAGCCGTCGCCAAAATAATCGCTCACAGCAAGGCCACCGGCCGTGCTTTCAAACCCGAGCTCACGCAGGGGACGATTCTTTCCAAGCAACCGATCCGTACTCCCCTGCACTACCATATTTTGCCAGTGTCGCGAAGTGCTCTCCCCGGGACCAACCAGGAAAGGGATCTCTGGCAGAATATCGGCTCCTCCCAGAATATGATCCAGATGCATGTGGGTAAGAAAAACGCCGGCAACTGCCCCTTTCTGTAGCACTTCAGCAGTCGTTTTCTTTATTTGCAGAGCCTCCATATTCATCGCTCCGCGAATGACACTGCTCACCGGCCATTCTTCCTGCTGTCCTTTAAAGATTTCCGCTATGCCTGTATCAATGAAATAGCGGCCCGCACGTGGATGAACCAGGGAGAACAGAAAAATCTGGATGGGTTCTGGCCCCTCGCTGAGTCCAGCCGAACGCGCGGTCTGGTGTTCCAGGTCAATCAAGCCGGACCTGTCCACACTCCAGTCGGCACTGTGGATCTTCTCGAGTTGCACGAAAGCGGTTCGTGCTTTGATTTTTGCCGGCAGATCTTCCCAGGAGACGACTGCAGGCGCAGCCGCGCGCTCCGATTCCAGAGAAGTGACTTTACAGGAAGTAAGGGTAATGAGGGCCACTGCGGCCATAATTCGCAGGATCATGGAGCAGGGTTTTTTGGTTGGTCGGTGGCGGCAAGTAGAGAAAGCTCGTCACATGCCGGTGGCGAACTCCAGCTTTTTCGATGTTCTATCGCAGCATTTTCTGGCCTTGCGCATTGGCCGCGATGGAATTATCCTTGCTGTCAATGATCTTTACTACCAGACCACTCTAACCCAGGATCAGAACCTGGTGGGTTTTGATGTGGCCGCGATGCTGGACATGGATATGCCGCTGGAAGACCTGATCGCACTCAAAACTGCCCTTGCCCGCGGGCAAACCTGGTCAGGAACGATTCGCAGCCGGGGTCTTTTCTCTCCGGCATCGATTCGCAGCTTCCTGTTCCCGGAAGAAGGGACCGATTCCATGCTGCTCATTGGCTTTGATACGACTGCTGATGTGGAAATGTATGAAGCCAGCCGGGAAAACTCCATTCTCTTTGAAATTTTACATGATTCCTACTATTTCCATGATATGCAGCGTTTCTATGAATCCATGCTTGAACGCATTGTTACGGTTCCCTGGCTGGAATTCACCCGGAGTGCCGGCATTATGTTAGCCGATCTCGACACCATGGATGAGCTAAAACTTGTAGCCTCCTACAATTTAAGGCCAGAACTCAAGGCTATGTGTGCGCGCGTTCCTTTCGGACACTGCCTGTGCGGACGCACGGCCCTCAAGCGCGAGATACTTTTCAAATCCTGCATTGATGAAGACCATGAAAATCGTTATAACGGCATTTCGCCGCACGGGCATTACAATGTACCGCTGATCTACCAGGATCGTTTGCTTGGCGTGCTCTTTCTTTATGTAAGCCATGGACATGAAGAAACGGCCAGAGAAAGATCCTTTCTGGAAAGGCTGGCCGGGATACTGGCCAGTGCCATCGCGCAACGCGAATCAGAGCGCGAACGCGACTTCGCCATGCAGAAGGTTGTGGAACTGCAACAAACCATTCAACGCTACACGCCGCGCAGCCTGTGGTATGAAGCGGGCTCCAGTATGGAGAAGGGTATCAGTGCCCTGCCGGCTCATTCACGTATCATGAGTTTCCTTTTTCTGGACATCAAGGGATTCACTCACCTCTCAGAATCGCTCGCTCCTCAGGAAGTTATTGCTTTATTAAATGAATATTTTTCTCCTACAACAGATATCATTCTTTCGCAGGAAGGGGAAATTGAACGCTTTATGGGGGATGGCATCTTCGCCTCCTTTGGTATGGCACCATCAGCTGCTCGAGCAGCTCTCCGGATAGCGAAGCTCTTTCGCGAGACCAATATTAGCCGGGAAGGAAAAAAGCAGCTGCACTTTCGAATGGGAATTCATACCGGCAACGTCATCCAGGGCAATGTGGGAAGTCATAGTCGTATGGAATATACAATGATCGGAGACGCGGTGAATCTGGCCAGCCGTCTGGAAAGCAACTGCATGACGGATCGCATTCTTATCTCTGAAGTTTTCTACAAGGCAGGAGAAGGAGATTTTCTGGCCCATGAGCCCTTTTCGATTACGGTCAAAGGCAAAAGTGAGCCGATTACCGTACGCTACCTGTACGGCTACCGTCATCTTAGCGAACATGGGATGGAGTAGTGAACCGTAAGTATTTACCTATTATGCTTGATGTTACGGAACGCTCGGTCCTCATACTGGGCGGCGGGAAAGCAGCAGCGGAGAAACTGCGGACGCTTGATCAGCTCAGACCGCGAACCCGGGCCATTGCTCTGGATTTTTTGCCGATTTTTGACGATTACCCCTGGATCACCCGCGAAAAACGGGCCTACCGCACCGGAGATCTGGACGGTGCCGATGTTGTCTACTGCGGGGTGAATGATCGTGTGGTGGAAGCTGCTGTTGCCCGGGAAGCAAAAGAGCGCAAAATTTTAATTAATTTCATTGATGATCGCGACATAAGTGAATTCATTTCCGCTTCTGTACTGGCCAGGGAACACTTTTCTATATTTATCTCCAGCTACGGGCGCAGTCCTGGCGCCGTCAAACAGATTCGGCAGCTGATTGAATCCAATCTGAACCTGGACGACCTGGACCGCATGGTATCACGGATGGCAGAAGACCGATTGCGGGCACGTCCCGATCACAAACTCTGACCGGATGCGTATTTTTCTGGCCAGCTGGCTTCCGGAAGAATTGGCCGCAGAGCTGGCTGTGCTTTCTTTTGATTTGCCTGGAGCCCGGCCCATTCCCGCTTCCAATTTCCATGTAACGATTCGCTTTCTGGGTGATTGTATGCCAGCAGTCCAGGATGATGTAGAAGCAATCATGCAGAGCATCGAATTTACTCCGTTTGCCGTGGACATTGCCGGAGTCGGTCAATTTGAACAGGGTAAAAATCGTGTAGTGTGGGCACGAGTGGAATCAGAGGGCCTGCTGCGCCTCGAAGCAAAAATCAAAAGAGAGCTGGAAAAAATGGGGATACGCGTGGAACGGCGACGCTTCCGTCCGCACATCACCATTGGTCGCATTGCCAGTCCGGATGAATTGCGTTTACAGCAATTTTTCCAGGATTACTATGATTTTTCCGGTAGCTTTGAATGCAGCAGCTTTGGCCTGTATGCATCGCGCCTGCACCCTGATGGTCCCCGCTACCGGGAGATAGCGGTTTTTCCGGCCGGTGAAGGGAGCAATGAGAGATGAAGAAAGTTGCATTTCTTGATCGTGACGGAACACTGATTCGCAATGCGCATTACCTTTCGCGCCCGGAACAGATCGAGATCCTCTCTGGTGTCCGGGAAGGGCTGCAACTTCTCAAACAGTATCATTTCATGCTCATCATCCTGACCAATCAATCCGGCATAGGTCGTGGGTACTTTAGCGAAACTGATCTTAAAATTATTCACACTGAACTTCTGGGCCTTTTTGCGCAATCGTCCATCCTTTTTGACGCAATCTACTACTGTCCGCATCACCCGGATGAAGAGTGTGAATGCCGCAAACCGCGCAAGGGTATGCTGCTCACCGCTCTTCAGGAACAATCCATTGACCTTTCCGTGGATTTTGCTGTGCTGATCGGTGACAGCGATGCTGATATGGGGCTGGCCCGCAATGCCCGGATAGCGGCCATTGCTGTCCCTCCCGAGAAACCGTTGCTTGTCACGCCGGACTACCAGGCTCAAGATTTTCTGGATGCGGCCACGGAAGCCGTGCGGCTTTCCGGGAGGAGCGATTGATGAACAGAATTATGGGAGCTACTGGAATCGAACCAGTGACCTCTTGCATGTCAAGCAAGCGCTCTAACCAGCTGAGCTAAGCCCCCTGCCGCCAGGACTGCCTGATGCGGGAGGCTGTCAAGTTAAGGACTTGCGGCCTGCTCCTTTCGTTTTGCCAGCATTCGTTTCATCACAAAGAAGAGCAAAGCGATAATGATGATGCTGATGATCGCTATGTTGTAGATCCGCAGCCAGTCCAGAATCTGCCGCCAGTTCTCACCGAGCATATAACCGCCCCCGAGGAGGATAGTGTTCCAGAGCACCACGCCTGCCTCAAAACTCACAATGAAAATAGCCAGGTTCATGCGCGACAGGCCGGCAACAATGCTCACAAAGAACCGGATACCGGCCGAAAATCGTGAAAGAGTAACATACAGAACGCCGTGCTTTTTGAAAAGCGTGGTTGCCATGCGTAGAGATTTTGCCGAAGAAATCTCCCGTAAGATCTTGCGTAAAAAAAGCGGCCGGCGTGTGCGGCGCGCCAGGATGCGCAAAAGATATAAAAACTCCTTTCCCACAAAGTACATGATCAGTGCGCCGGCCAGGTTTCCGGCCAGGATCGTAAAGATGAGGACATATCCGGAGATGCTGCCGTGAGCCCACAGGAAGCCGGAGAAAACAATCACCGTATCTCCAGGCCAGGGAGGAAAAACATTTTCAATTAATGAACTGAAAAAGAGAAAAATATATACGGTGTAGGCGGGCAGTCCCACCATCTTCTGGATCAGAAAATCCAGTTCCATATGTTGCCAATCAGACATGTTGCAGTATCATGCTCAGGAAGCGGTGTATATTGCCTGGATCTGTATACTCGGACAGAGCCTGGTTCTGGTCAGCAACAATTTGTTCCCGAAAATCCCGATCCACAATCAAACGGATCGCCATCTCCGCAATCCGTGGATAGTCTTCTCCGTAATACAGGACACCGGCCCGCTTTTCTCCATGAGCGGCGGATCTGGCACTGGCCAGCACCGGAATGCCAGCCCCCATAGCCTCAAGGACAGGCACGGCAAAGCCTTCATGGACGGAAGCGGTCATAAATAAATCGGCCCTCGAATAGGCCTGATTCAGCATCTCCTCGCTTACTTCACCGTGAAACTCTATTGCGCCCTCCAGACCCAGGCGCGATACAAGCATCTTCAACGGCCGGACATAAGAAGTAAGAAAGGACGGCCCCAGAAGCAACAGTCGGGCCTCCGGAAGAGAGGCTGATATATAAAACATTATCTTTATTAATTCTTCAACATTTTTATTCGGGAACATTCTGCCCACAAAAATGATGTGCCCCCGCTGCCTGGGAATGCTCCCGTTCGTCAGGGGCAACCGGAAAGCCACAGGCCGAATAGTGACGGGCGCCACCCCCAGGTTGCGCAATTCCAGGGCAGAAAACTCTGAAGCCGCAAACCATGCTCGAAAGCGCGAAAGGTAACGTTCCAGATCCTGGCGGGCCTTTCTGAGTTTTCCTGCCAGAAGCAGATCATAGGGCTCCAGAAAATGGGCCGGAGTGATATTATGGTACATCATGACCACGGGAACCGGCCAGTTCAAAATCTCCTCAAGGTGATCGAAATCAATACTGTAATGCAAAAGAATGACATCGCCTCTGCGCGGTTGAAAAAAAGCCGGATGATCCCGGACATCACCGCTTTCACTGAGTTCATAAAGGGTACGTTGCTCGTTGAAGACAGGATGCTGGCCGGACTCAATATAATCTGTAACCAACTGCATGTCCGTTTGAATGGCATCACCGGGGGAGCGTGCCCGGGCCCGTGCGATTTGCACGAGACGCATTACTGACGGCCGAGGACCATTTCAAAAGATCCCCGACGGAAAGCTTGCAGGCTCTTTACTGATTCCTGCGAAAACCCGGTCAGCCGGCGGCAGAGCGTTACGGGTGTGCTGATAATCGATGGCCGGCGGCGGGCGCCCCCATCCAGTCCGTCAAGGGAATAGCGAAAAACAAGATGACCGCCTGCTTTAAGCTTGCGGGCTGCGAGAGCAAAGAGCAAATCCAGGTCGCCTGCGTAATTTTCAAAATGGAGAATAACCAGTAGATCAAGAGAATCATCACTTTGGCCGGTAAGAACAACATCCTCCGGCAAACACAAAAGATCCTGCCCGTTTGTTTGCGCAATGCTTTGCATCAGGGGAGATGTAGTATGTGATTGCACCTCTGCGTATCCTGTGCGACGGAGCAATCTGCCAAGGGAGGCCCGGTCATCATTCACAATGAGTGCTTTTTTTCCCGGAGGAAGCAGAGCTACAAGGTCCTGGTTGAGTTGGGCGATTTCCGGTTGATCCACCGGTAGCGGAAAAGGTGCCTTCTTGCCGGTGGGCTCTCCTAAAAAGAGCCCGGCGATGGCTTCCAGTTGTCTGGCCTGGTTTTTTAGTCGGTAATCGATTGCTAACAATTCATGAACTACATTATAGAAAGCCTGTTGTTTGTACTCGCCCAGACGAACATACAAAGAACGGATCAAAGAGTACAACCGCCGTGCAATGGGACGTAAGATTCCCGGCAAACGAATCCGGGAAAAGACAGGGAGGCTGGATGGCCTATCATAAAGTTCTGTTGTCAGGGCAGCATCAAATGCCCCGGGGTTTTCGGCGGGTAGTGGCTGAAAGGTAAGGTTCTTTATGAATTCAATTTCCTGACGCGAATGCTTACGGCGCCGCAGGCTGCGCTCCAGTTCCTTTTCCAGTTGCTGTGAGTCTACACCGCTGGCATGAATTTCAAAGCGTGAACGCACAGCAAAGAAAAAGCAGATACGTGCAGGCAGGCAAGAAAAATAAAGAGTGTCAGGAGGATCGGCCCGGGAATCCTGACCTCATGTCAAAACGGGCGCTCATCACCGGAATCACAGGACAGGACGGCAGCTACCTGGCGGAACTCTTAGTGGAGAAAGGTTACAAAGTCTACGGAATGGTTCGCCGTGCTTCCACGGAAAATTTTGAAAGAATCGAACATTTGCGGGACAAACTGGAACTCCGTCAGGGCGATCTTCTCGACCAGCTCAGCCTGATCAAACTTATGGAAGAAGCCCAGCCGGATGAAGTGTACAACCTGGCCGCACAGTCCTTTGTTCCCACTTCCTGGACAAAACCATTGCTCACCGGTGATTTTACCGGCCTGGGCGTGACTCGTATGCTTGAGGCGCTGCGGGTGGTTAACCCGGAGATAAAGTTCTATCAAGCTTCATCCAGTGAAATGTTCGGCAAGGTGCTGGAAGTCCCGCAGAGTGAACAGACTCCTTTTTACCCTCGCAGCCCTTACGGCGTGGCCAAAGTTTACGGCCATTTTATCACGGTGAACTATCGGGAGTCCTATGACCTCTTTGCCGTGAGTGGCATCCTCTTTAATCATGAAAGCCCGCGTCGCGGCCGTGAGTTCGTTACTCGCAAGGTCAGCTACGGCGTCGCCCAGATCAAACTGGGACTGGCTAAGGAACTGCGCATGGGCAACCTGGACGCCAAAAGAGACTGGGGCTTTGCTGGAGACTATGTCGATGCCATGTGGAGAATGTTACAACAGAAAGAACCACAGGACTATGTTGTAGCATCCGGCGAAACGCATACGGTGGAAGAACTGGTGCGCGTCGCCTTTGACCATGCCGGGTTAAACTGGAAGGACTATGTTAAGGTTGACCCCGCCTTTTTTCGCCCCGCAGAAGTGGACCTTTTGATTGGGGATCCCACCAGAGCAAGGAATGAGCTGGGTTGGAAACCGGCCGTAGATTTTCCGGGCCTGGTGCGGATGATGGTGGACGCAGATATTGCCCGCCTCAAATACGAACATCGGCTACCTTAGGATAAAGTTAGGATAAAGCGCGGCGCAAAAGCACTTCACTCTCTCTGGACAGTTCCAGGGTAAAAGCCGCATCAAGCGCTTTGCCCGACATGCGGCGGGCCGTCTTGCGTAGAATGGAAATCACCCTGTCCGCTTCTTCCGTGCGAGAAAAATCTTCCAGGTAGTGCTTGAGAAAAACCAGACAGGCAACGTCTTCCAGGGTCTGACCTTCGCCTTCACGGATATTCTCCTTTCTTACCAGTGCTGCTGCTTGACTGATAAAATCATCACTGAGTCCGGTTGAACGCAGCAACTTTTCTAGAACGCTCGCCTGATACTTAAGCAGGTAGGATCTCCAGGATAGATATCCTGCCCGACCATCAGGAAATTGCTTGCGGGGGATATCGAAACGTCGTAAATGCTGGGCGCGGACGGCCGTCTGCAGCACAGGTGAGGATCCCGGATACAATTCCTCCAGGCATGCAGTCATGCGCTGACCGTAGAGCAGCGCAGCCGGCTGCCCGGACAATCCATCTTTATCGGGATCCTGGCTGTTTTCCTGATCGATGCGCTGGTAGATCCGCTCTAAATCGAGTCCGGACCCTTGCTCTTGCGGAACTTCTTGTACCAAGGAACTTTCTCGTCCTTTTTACGGACAGGCGTGGCCTCTTCTTTTTTTGCAGTGGTTGACTTCCCGGAGGGTCGAGCCTTGCGCGCTTCCTTTTTGGCCGGTTCGCGCCGGGCCGGTTCTTTGCGCTCCACCAGCTCCACAACCGACATTTCCGACGCGTCCGAAGCTCTTGGCGGCAGGTGGATTAAACGAATGTATCCGCCGTTCCGTTCCTTGAAACGCCCGGCTATATCATTGAATAATTTTACGACTATATCCTCATTCTTTATGCTGCGCAGCACTTCCCGTTTGTGATGAAGCACCTGTTCTGGTTTGATACCGTCATTCAGACTGTGACGGGCACGGGTGATCAATTTCTCTGCATATGAGCGCAGCGCCTTGCCCTTTGCCCGGGTAGTGACAATACGCTCATGCTCGAACAGGCTCGTTGCCATATTCGCAAGCATAGCCTTGCGGTGCGCGGAGCGCCGATTCAGCTGGGCAACTTTGTTTCCTTTGCGCATCGTCTCAATCCCTTGGCGCGAAAAAATCGCGCATCCCGAATTCCAGCCCCAGACCACCAAGCCTGGACTTAATCTCTTTCAAGCATACATCCGAATAATGTCTGGATTTCTTCAATTCTTCTTCGCTGCGTTTCACAAGCTCTGCCACTGTTTCAATTTCCAGACTTTTAAGCAGGCTGAGCGAACGCACGGAAAGTTCCAGATCTTCGTCATGCTTTTCGAGGTTGGTACGGAGATTTTCTTCAATCTCACTGACCTCATCCTCGCCATCGTCCACTTCTTCTTCAAAATTGATAAAAACAGTAAGATGCTCTTTCAAAATCTTAGCCGCCTGCGCCAGAGCATCCTCGGGAGCAATGGAGCCATCCGTCCAGATCTCCATAACCAGTTTCTCGTAGTCGGTCCGCTGCCCGACCCTTGTCTCGAGAACTTCGTAGTTCACCCTCTGCACGGGCGAAAACAGGGCATCCACCGGAATGGTTCCGATCTCATCAATCTGCTTCTTAAGTACTTCGGCGGGTACATAGCCGCGGCCTTTCTCGAACTGCAGGTCCATCACCAGATTGGCATCCTCATTGAGGGTGGCCAGCACCAGATCGGGATTCAAAATTTGCAGCGAGGAATCCACAGCCAGGTCGCCGGCCCGCAGCACTCCTGCACCTTTCTTCTCAATGTGAATGATTTTAGGTTCGTCGCGATTTTCCGTTTCCAGTGATACCCGAACCTGCTTTAAGTTCAGGATGAGACGGGAAACATCCTCAACGATTCCTTCGATGGTAGAAAACTCATGCGGCACACCTTCTATCTTCAAAGCTGTAATGGCCGCCCCCTCAATCGAAGACATGAGGGCCCGACGCAGCGAATTTCCGACCGTAACGCCAAACCCCCTTTCAAAGGGCTCCGCAACGAAGCGACCGTAACCCGGTACACTAACGTCATGCGAGAATTCGATTTGCTTGGGCCGCTTAAAACCCCTTAACAATTGCTTCGTTGCCAATTTTAGACCCCTTGCCTATACTCTTCTTTTCTTGCGTGGCCTGCAACCGTTATGCGGCAGCGGCGTTACATCCTTAATGGAGCGAACATGCAATCCATTCACAGTGAGCGCCCGAATAGCCGATTCCCGACCAATGCCCGGGCCTTTAACAAAAACATCTACTTCGCGCATGCCCATTTCCTGCGCTTTGTCGGCCGCATCCCGGGCAGCCATTTGCGCCGCATAAGGCGTACTTTTACGTGATCCCTTGAAATTCATATGCCCGGAGCTGGACCACGATACTACATTGCCG
Source organism: Spirochaetales bacterium (assembly GCA_015075425.1). GTDB lineage: Bacteria > Spirochaetota > Leptospiria > Leptospirales > Leptonemataceae > H5-SPI1. The sequence goes on from JABTUL010000002.1 coordinate 263,492, forward strand.
TCCAGATCCGTAAACGTAACAATGGTATTGTTGAAGGTAGCGCGAATCACAACGCGCCCGCGGGGAACTGTCCTTTTTTCTTTTTTGGATTTCGCCTTCTGCTGTGCCATTTTTATAACCTGTTAACCTTTGGAGGGCGCTTTCTTTCGCCCTGCCACGGTCTTGCGCACCCCTTTTCGCGTGCGGGCATTGGTCTTGGTTCTCTGGCCGCGCACGGGCAGGCCAGAGCGATGCCGCAGACCGCGAAAGCAGCCGACATCCATCAGTCGCTTGACATTTAAGTTAAGCTCAGTACGCAGGTCACCTTCTACGCGATAATGCTCACCAATCACACGCTTGATTTCATTGACCTGCTGATCGGTCAAGTCACGAACCCGCAAATTCATATCCACACCGGCCAGACCAAGAATGCGCCGGGAAGCAGGCCGCCCGATTCCATAGATATAGGTCAAACCTACCTCTGCACGCTTTTCGCGTGGTAAATCAACGCCAGCAATACGAGCCATTATCCTTGCCTCTGTTTGTGCCGGGGATTGGTGCAAATGATCCGCAAGACACCCTTGCGCTTGATGGTTTTACAACTGCTGCACATTTTTTTTACCGAAACTCTTACTTTCATTTATTTTTTCCTGAAGGTGATCCGGCCACGGGTCAAATCATAAGGCGATAGCTCAACCACCACTTTGTCACCTGGAAGAATTCTTATGTAATGCATCCTCATTTTACCGCTTATATGAGCCAGTACCTTATGCCCGTTGTCCAGCTCAACGCGGAACATTGCATTGGGCAGGGGCTCAATCACCGTGCCTTCTACTTCTATTGCTTCTTCTTTTGCCACTTGAAAGCCAGCCGCCAGAATTTTTTACCCTGCCTTTCCCGTCACCTTATAAACGATTGATGACAGCCAGAATCCGGTCGGTAATTTCCGCCATGCTCCCCGTACCCACAACAGGCTTGAGTATCCCGGCTTTTGCGTAATACCCGATCAACGGTTCCGTTTGCTCTTTGTAGGTTTGCAGCCGTTTTTTAATGACCGGCTCTGTATCATCGCTGCGACCCTCTTTTCTGGCGCGATCCAGCAGGCGTTCTACCAGCTCGCCCTCATCCACTTCAATGTTAATGGCGCACTGGAGCTTGTGGCCCATGCGTAACACCATTTCATCCAGTGCGCGGGCCTGTTCCAGAGTGCGCGGAAAACCATCCAGAATGTAGCCAGGAGCGGCATCGCTCTCTTTAAGCCTGTCTTCGATAATGCCGATCACGACGGCATCAGGGACCAGACCGCCGGACTCCATGAATTCGCGCGCCTTCATACCCATCGGTGTGCCGGCGGCCACCGCCTGACGCAGGATCTCTCCTGTGGATATCTGCGGAACCCCTTTCTGTGCAGCGATCAATTTGGCCTGTGTCCCTTTTCCGGCCCCCGGAGGCCCCATGAATATCAATCGCATATCATGACCTGCCTTTAATTCGCCCTTTCTTCATGAAGCCGTCATAATTTCGCATCAACAGCTGCGACTCTACCTGCTTGAGCGTATCCAGGGCAACGCCTACAATAATCAAAAGCGAGGTTCCACCAAACGTATAGGCCAGGCCCTGTATATTCTGATTGGCTTTCAGCCCCATCGCATTAATGATAAAGTAGGGGGCAAGAGCCAGGCCGGACAGGAAGATAGCGCCGGGCAGGGTGATCCGATTGAGGGTATTTTCAATATATTCTTTGGTATGCGATCCCGGCCGAATTCCCGGAATGAATCCACCGTATTTTTTCAGATTCTCGGCAAGGTCCTGGGGGTTGATCTGGATCGCTGTATAAAAATACGAGAAGAAAATGATGAGTAGAGTATAGATTACGTAATAGGGAATCTGTTTGTAGAACTGCGGAGCAAAAGGATTGAGCCATTCCTGCAGAATGCGCCAGCCTGGCCAGGCCTGCGCCGTATCACCCATCATGCCAGCAACCGTCTGCGGGAGTAGCAGCAGGGAAGAAGCAAAGATGATCGGCATGACGCTTGCGGAATTAAGCTTGAAGGGAATGCTCTGGCTGCGCGCCTGAACCATGCGGTTGCCCTGCATCTTTTTGCCATATTGCAGAGGAACCTTTCGTACACCCTGAGTCAACATCACGGAGGCAGCGATGAGTAGCAAAAACATGATCCAGAGTACAATGATATCAAACGTATCTACATCCCTGTCCCGCGCCATCTGCCAGAGCATCCCCGGCAACTGAGCGATGATTCCGGCAAAAATGATCAAAGAGACACCGTTACCAATACCACGTTCCGTAATCTGCTCTCCCATCCACATAAGCAAAATTGTCCCGGTTGTAATGGCAAATATACCGATAACATAAAACCATTCGATGGACACGGCATTGGAGATGAGCGGTTGATTGAGCCGATTTTTTTGTTCAGCAGCCCATACCAGAATGAACACCGATTGAACAGCACACAGAACGATCGTTCCGTAACGGGTATACTGATTGATTTTGCGACGACCCTCCTCTCCTTCCCTCTGCAGCCGGGCCAGAGGAGGAGCAACAACAGTCAGTAAGTTCATAATAATCGAGGCGGAAATGTAGGGCATGATACCCAGCGAGAAAATGGAGAGCTTAAACAGGGCACCCCCGCTGAACACGTTTACCACATCCAGAAAGCTCTGCCCCGGCGGCCGCGAATGTGCAACGGCAACCGGATTGACTCCCGGAATGGTGATAAAGGACCCCAGACGGTAAATCACAAGGAGGCCGATCGTAAAGAGGACTTTGCGGCGCAAATCTGGAATGGTAAAAATGGTCAACAGAGTAGACATCAGCGAGCTGCCCCGGCCGTTTTCAGAATCGATTTCAAATCACGGACCTCGCAGGTCCCGCCGGCCGCCTCAATACCACCGCGTGCAGAAGCGGAAAAGCGGTCAGCCAGAACCTTAAACCCTTTCTTGACCTGACCGCTGCCTAAAATCTTGATCGGAGCCAGTACGTCACGGATGAGCCCGGCCTTCTTCAAGGATTCCGGCTGAATGGACTCTGACCCCACCCGTTCCAGATCCTCCAGATTCACAATCTGATACATGATTTTGTTCCGACTGGTGAAACCGCGCTTGGGAACACGAAGCCGGAGGGGCATCTGCCCACCCTCAAAACCTGGCTTTCGCGAATAGCCGGACCGGGACTGTTGACCTTTGGTACCGCGACCGCTGGTCTTTCCGTGACCTGAAGGCCGCCCCCGGCCTACTCTTTTGCGCTTCTTGCGACTGCCGGGAGCGATGCTGAGAGCCGTAAAAGCACTTGTCCGCTGCACTTTCTTTTTGCTGCGGGCCGGAGAGAGAGATGCATAGCTGAGTTTTTCTTTCTTTTCTTTCACTTCAATTCCTCGACATGCAGGAGATAGTCGACGCTTTTTATCATCCCGGCCAGCGCTGGATTCAAAGTAACCTCACGACTGCGCCCGATTTTGCGAAGACCCAGTGCATGCAACGTCTTCCGGTGAGTCGGATTCTTTCCCACCAGACTTTGCTTGAGTGTAATCCGGGCCTTTTTCATACTTCGCCCCCGAACAATTGCTGCAAACTGATTCCGCGCTTGCGCGCCGATGCAATCGGGCTTTCCAGCTGCTCCAGCGCCATGAGCGTGGCCCGCACCACATTGAGCGGATTCTTGGAACCGACAACCTTGGAAAGGATATCATGAACTCCGGCAAGTTCAACTACGGCCCGCACGGCTTCTCCGGCAATGATTCCCGTTCCCGGCGTTGCCGGAAGCAGAACCACGCGAGTCGCTTTGTACTGTCCCCTGACCTCATGCGGTATGGTCCCGTGACGATTCACGGTCACCGTCCTCAATTTCTTATAGGCCGCCTCAATTGCTTTGCGGATTGCATCAGGAACTTCATTAGCCTTACCCAGACCAATACCGATACGTCCACTGCCATTGCCCACAACAGCCAGCGCATTAAAGGAGAAACGTCGTCCCCCCTTCACTACAAGGGAAACGCGGCTAATCTTTACGATTTTTTCTACAAATTCTTTTTCTGCTTCTGCAACCTGCATCAGAATACCAGTCCTTTTTCGCGGGCTTTTTCCGCAAAAGCTGCTATGCAGCCATGATAGAGTCGGCCACGACGGTCGAGCACCACTTCTTTAATGCCCTTCTTGATGGCCCGCTCTGCAATGACTTCACCCATTTTTATCGCCGCTTCCTTATTTTTAAGCGGCCCGCTATAACCTTTCTCAGCTGTCGAAGCCTGGGCTATGGTTTTTTGCTCCAGATCATTGATCACTTGAATGAAAATGTGTCTGTTGCTGCGATTGATCACCAGCCGGGGCCGCATGGGTTTGCGGATCGGCGACAACGAGCCCCGCACCCGCTTGATTCTTTTATCCAGACTATTTCTTTTTTTTGCTAATCTATCCATACTATTGCACTTGCCGGCTTACTTCTTGCCGCCCTTACCTGTTTTTCCTGCTTTGCGACGGATACGCTCATTGGCATACTTGACGCCTTTACCCTTATAAGGTTCAGGCGGTCGCAGGGAACGCATTTCTGCCGCCACCTGACCAACCTTCTGCTTGTCGATTCCGGTCACCTCCAGACGAATCTGGTCTGTAACATCCACCTTGATCCCTTCCGGGATGTCATAGGGAACGTCGTGGGAATAACCCAGGGAAAACACCACCTGCGAACCCTGCGAACGTGCGCGATAACCCACGCCCACCAGTTCCAGATTTTTTTTCCAGCCCGTGCTGACACCGGTGACATGATTGTTCAAAATCGCCCGGGCCATGCCGTGCAATCGCTTCATGTCGCCAGAATCATCGCGTCGCTTCAGGACTGCCTGGTTGCCCTCAACCGAAAGGGAAATTCCTGGAGGCAGAGGCGAACTGAGAGCTCCCTTTGGGCCCTTCACTTTCACTTCACTGCCCGCCGCTTCAAGCGTCACACCACCCGGCAACGTTATCGGAGCTTTACCAACTCGTGACATACTTTCCTTCCCCTTACCAGACCCGGCAGAGCAACTCGCCCCCCACATTCAGTTTCCGCGCCCGGCGGCCGGTCATGACCCCGTGCGATGTCGAAACAATGGCCAGGCCCATGTTGTTGCGCACAGGGCGCAGTTCCTCAACCTTAATATAGTTACGCCGACCTGGAGTAGAAACCCGCTCCACCTGCCGGATAACCGGCTGTTTGTCGTGATACTTCAACTGCACTTCAATGCTCTTCTTCTGTCCCTGAGCATTGACAGTGTATTCCTCAATAAATCCTTCCGTCTTCAAGATACGCAGGATAGCTTCTTTCATACGAGAGCCGGGAAAACTTACCCGCGAATGACCGGCTCTGGAAGCGTTGCGAATCCGGGTCAGCATATCGGCTATGGGATCAGACATACTCATATTTTATGATCTCCCTTTACAGTGGTTCCTACCATGACGACTTTCGTACCCCCGGGATGTGCCCGTTTCCCGCATGTTTTCTAAAGCAAATCCTGCACATGGCAAATCTGCGCATAAACGCACGCGGCCTGCCGCACAGCGGACAACGATTGTACCGTCGCACCTTAAATCGGGGCTTCTCATTGACCCGCTTGTGCTTTGCTATTAAACTTTTCTTGGCCATTCTTTACTATCCATTAATTCAGTTTATAAGGCATGCCGATCAGACTCAGGAGGGCAAGCCCCTCCTCATCGGTTTTTGCCGTAGTGCTGATCGTAATATTAAGTCCGTGATAGGAATCGACTTTATCCACATCGATTTCCGGAAACACAATCTGCTCTTTCAAGCTCATGTTGTAGTTCCCGCGGCCATCGAACGCCCTGGCATTGAGTCCGCGAAAATCCCGCACACGGGGTAAATCCACATGAATCAGCCGCTCAAGAAATTCATACATTCGCAAATTGCGCAAAGTCACTCGAGCGCCAAGGATCATATTCTCACGAATCTTAAACCCGGCAATGGATTTACGGGCCAGCGTTTTTACCGGCCTTTGCCCGGTGATCAGAGCAAGCTCTTCCATAGTCGCTTCCAGAGCCCTGGGATTCGAATGAGCATCCTTCATCCCTACATTCAAAACAACCTTTTCCACACGCGGTGCTTGCATGGTGCTTTTGTACTGAAACTTTTTAATCAGTTCTGGAACAATTTCTTTATAATATTTCTGTTTCAGCGCGGACATTTTATACCTCACGATTCCCCGGGCGCGTCACCCGGACCTTCTTGCCGTCCTTTTCCTGGACGCCCAGACGAACCCCCCTTTTGGTCTTCGCATCGAAAAACATAACATTACTCAAATGTAGAGGCATCTCTATTTCGATTACCCCACCCTGCGGATTCTCCTGCGATGGCCTCTGAAACCGCTTCCGTTTATTCACATTCTGCACCACCACCCGATTCTTCTTGCGATCGATGGTCATGATTTTGCCGCGCTTACCTTTCTGCGCTCCAGCCACTACAATGGCTTCGTCTCCATTTCGCAGGAGCTTGTTACTGTTGGGATCTGCGTTCTGATTCTTCACAGGATTATCCTCAAAGTACCTCTGGAGCCAGAGACACGATTTTCATGAATTTCTTGTCACGTAACTCACGGGCTACCGGCCCAAAGATCCGGGTCCCGCGCGGGTTCATTTTTTCATCGATAATGGCGCAGGCATTGTTATCAAATCGGATCACCGATCCATCCGGTCGTTTGATCTCCTTTTGCGTGCGCACCACGACAGCTTTCTGGACAGCCTTGTTGTGCACTTTCTTGCCCGTCGAATCTTTCAGTCCGTAAGCCGGGATGGCATCTTTAACGGCCACTACGATAATATCTCCAACCGTCGCATAACGTTTCCGCGTTCCACCCAGCACCCGGATACACTGAACGCGACGAGCGCCGGTATTGTCCGCCACTTCCAGAAAAGTCTGTACCTGAATCATGTTGCACGCTCCAGTATTCGAGTGAGGCGGTGCCGCTTGTGCTTGCTGAGCGGCCGGGTTTCAATGGCACTGATTAAATCCCCGGTATGAGATTCATTCTTCTCATCATGAACTTTGTATCTTCTTGAACGACGAATTGTTTTTTTGAGCAAGGGATGCATCATGAGCGTCTCAACAAGGATGACTCTCGTTTTATCCATTTTGTCAGAGACCACGCGCCCTTCAATCATACGCAGATGGCGTTCCTGTTTGGCACTCATTTAGCGCCTCCTTTTTTAGACCGACTTCTGGGCCCTGCCTTTTCCGCTTCTTTTGGCTCGCTGCGTGGTGCTTCGCGAGCGGACTTCTTTTTCACTTTCCCTTCCACTTGAGAAGCTTTGCCTAATTCCCGCAGACGGAGTATAGTCAGCATGCGTGCAATATTCTTACGCGTTTTGCTGATGCTTCCTGGATCGGGCAGGGAACGTGCGGTCGCAAAAGTAAACCGATCTTCTCGCAAATTCGAGCGCGCTTCTTCCAGCTGCTTTTGAATCTGGTCGGACGGCATTTCATGATAGATACATTTCATGGCTGGACCCTACTGAATCAGTTCCTTTTTTACAAATGAAGTCTGAAAAGGCAATTTGTCGCTGGCGAGCTTGAAGGCTTCGCGAGCAAGGTTCTCTTCCACACCACTGATTTCAAAAAGCATGCGGCCCGGTTTGATGCGGGCATACCAGAATTCCGGGCTACCTTTACCGCTACCCATCCGGGTTTCTGCCGGTTTCTTGGTAAAGGGTGTCTGCGGAAAAACCCGAATCCACATCTTTCCCCCGCGTTTCACATGCCGGGTCATGGCACGTCTCGCAGCCTCAATTTGTCTTGCAGTGAGCTTGCCGGAGTTGATCGCCTTGAGACCAAATTCTCCGAAGGAAACCTGATTGGCCCGGTTGGACATTCCCTTTAGCCGGCCGCGTTGCGTTTTTCTCCATTTGACTCGTTTGGGTGATAGCATAATTTATCCGCCTTTATCGCCGCCGGGCGCTGTAGCGATCCTCTTCTTCCGCTTCCGCTTCGCCCATCTGGTTTCCCAGGTAGGTCCATACTTTAACGCCAATGATTCCGTAGGTTGTTAAGGCCTCAGCAAAACCGTATTCAATGCGTGCGCGCAGAGTATGCAGGGGCACACGACCATCTTTGTACTGCTCCGTGCGTGCCATATCGGCTCCATTCAGGCGACCGGAGAGCATGATCTTCACACCTTCGACCCCGCCACGCATGGCGCCCCGCAGAGCCTGCTTCATGACCCGGCGAAAGGGCATGCGTTGCTCGAGCTGCTGGGCAATCGTTTCTGCCACTACCTGAGCCACCGTTTCCGGCTTTTTGACCTCTACAATAGACACGTTCACCGGTTTGCTGATAGCGGCCTTGAAGTCTTTTTTAAGTGCTTCAATGTTGGCACCCTTCTGACCGATCACAACGCCTGGTCTCACTGTGTGAATGTTTACATTGATCTTTTCCGGAAATCGCTCTATGATCACTCGAACCACTCCGGCCCGTTTGAACTTCTTCTTGAGCATACTGCGAATCAGGATGTCTTCATGCAAATTCGCTTTGTAATCCTCCTGGGCAAACCAGATGGAATCCCAGGTTTTAATGATACCTATGCGCAGTCCGTGCGGGTTAACTTTCTGTCCCATTGCCCTTAATCTCCCAGCACCACAGTAATATGACTGGTGCGCTTTAATCTTGCCATTCCGCGGCCCCGGGCGCGAGGGCGAAATCGCTTCAGGCGCGGACCTTCATCAACATAAACTTTCTTAACATATAGATCTCCCTCTTTCAGGCCATCACCAATCTGCGCCTTAGCATTGGAGCGCGCTGACTCCATCACCCGGGCCAGAAGCGTGGCTCCCTTACGCGGGATGAAGCGCAAGATATCCATAGCCTCGGGATAGGAAAAACCACGCAACTGGTCGGCGACCAGACGGACTTTCCGCGGACTGACGATGATAAACTTTGCCGTTGCTTTCGCTTCCATATCTACTTCTTAAACTTTTACTTCTTGAGCTTCTTATCCAGAGTTGTGTGCCCTCTGTAAGTCCGGGTCGGGGCAAATTCCCCTAACTTGTGCCCGACCATATTTTCCGTAATATATACAGGAATGAATTTATTGCCATTGTGTAGAAGTACAGTGTGCCCAATCATCTCCGGAAATATGGTGGAGCGTCTGGACCAGCTTTTGAAGGGCTTCTTGTTTCCCTCGGCATTCATGCGCGTAATGCGCGTCATGAGCGATTCCTGCACATACGGGCCTTTCTTCAGGGAGCGAGCCATTATCTTCCTATCCTCTTATTGATCTTGCGTTGAACGACAAACCGATTGGAAGGCTTGTTCTTCTTACGCGTCTTGTATCCCTTTGTGGGCTGCCCCCAGGGAGACACGGGATGACGGCCCCCTGAAGTTTTGCCTTCACCACCACCGTGCGGATGGTCCACAGGGTTCATGGCCACTCCGCGCACATGCGGACGCCGACCAAGCCAGCGACTGCGGCCGGCCTTACCCAGACTCACCAGTGAATGTTCTTTGTTTCCCAGACTGCCAATGGTAGCCATGCAGGTGTTGTTAAAACGACGTATTTCCCCCGATGGTAACTTGAGCAGGACATAGTCACCATCACGGCCAGCGATAACTGCAAACCCGCCGGCAGAACGAGCAATTTGTCCTCCACGACCCGGGCGCATTTCAATGTTATGAATGCTTGTTCCTACCGGAATGGCGGATAGCGCCAGAGCGTTACCCGGACGAATCGGAGAACCCGGTCCGGCCATGATTTCCTGACCCACCACTATTTCATCGGGTGCCAGAATATAACGCCAATCGCCATCATGGTATTTCACCAGAGCGATATTCGCGCTGCGGTTGGGATCATACTCCAGCCGCTCAATGGTTCCAGGAACACCCAGCTTGTTACGCTTGAAATCAATCTCGCGATACTTCCTCTTATGCCGGCCACCTTTGTTCCATACCGATATACGACCGGAATTGTTACGACCGGCCCGGTACTTGACTTTCCGGGTAAGCGACTTACGCGGCTCCTCTTTGGACAGACCGGAAAAGTTAAGACCTGTTTTATAGCGCAGCGAGGGAGTTGTTGGTTTGTATCGTTTGATCGCCATGGTTTACTTTCCGAACTTAATTTCCTGATTGGCTTCCAGAGTCACGATGGCCTTCTTCCAGGAAGGCTGCCGGTAGCGGTCATAACGAAAACGCTTCAGCTTGCCCCGCACATTGATCACATTCACGCGCGTGGCTTTTACTTTATAGATGCGGTAAAGGGCCTGGCGAATCAATTCCTTGTTGGCATCGGGATGCACTTTCAGTGTGTAGCGGTTAACACCCTTACCGGCAACGCGCAGACTCTCTGTCTTTTCCGTTTGCATGGGTGCTCGAATTACATCGTGGTAGTTCATTTGGTAACTCCAGCCCCGTAGGCATCACCAATATACTTGAGTGCAGATTCAGAGAGAACAAGACGGCTGCAATAGTACAATTCCGGCGCGGTCAACCGTTCGGCATGAATAAAGCGGACGGTCTCAAGGCCACCCATGGATTTCTCCAGTTTTTCATTGGCTCCGGCAGCTACATAGGTGATCGTATTGCCTGGCAAAAAGCCTGCCTGCTGAAAAGCATCGGCTATGGTTCGCGTCTTGAAATCGGCTACGGTCATATCTTCCATAACAACAACCGCCTTGTCTTCAGCCCGGCGGGACAGAATGCTGCGTATTCCCGCCTGACGCATCTTCTGCGGCAGAGCTATGCGATAGTCGCGCGGTCGCGGGCCAAAAACTGTCTGACCTCCGCGCCATTGCGTGGAGCGAATGGATCCCTGGCGCGCATTACCCGTCCCTTTCTGCCGCCATGGCTTCTTGCCACCGCCGCGAATTTCACCCACCGTTTTGGTCTTATGAGTTCCCTGACGCCGATTGCGCAGCTCTGTCCGGATCGTTTGCTGAATCAGCGGCGCACTGATCTTTGCACCAAAGACCGTGCCTGGCAGCTCTACCTGGCCCGACTTTTTGCCGGCCTGGTCGTAACGCTCGACTTTCATGACATTGCCTCGATTCGCACTATTCCATGTCTGGGTCCGGGAATCGCTCCCTGAATGAGTAACAGATGATTCTCAACATCTACTTGAACAACCGTCAGATGAGTGGCTGTTTGCTTGCGCGCTCCGGCATGACCGGGCATGCGATGACCTTTGAATACACGTCCTGGAAAGGTTCCGGCACCCAGCGAACCCGGTGCCCGGTGGAAATGCGATCCATGGGAGGCACGTCCACCGCCAAAACCGTGACGCTTGATCACGCCCTGAAATCCTTTGCCTTTAGCGATCCCGGTCACTTTTACTTTCTCACCGGCCGCAAATACATCGGCGGTAATAACGGCGCCCGGCTCTGCGGTGATTCCGGAATTTCTGAACTCCGCGAGTCGCACCGCTCCCTCAATGCCCGCCTTCTTCAAGTGGCCCGTTGTGGCTTTCGTGCTGCGACGCTCAGGCTTTTGTCCGTAGGCCAGCTGTATCGCTTCATAGCGATCCTTCTCCACTGTCTTCACCTGAGAAACACTGCACGGCCCGGCTTGAATGATGGTCACCGGTATGAATCGCCCCTGCGCATCAAACACATGGGACATTCCCAACTTGGTTCCTAGCAATCCTTTTGCCATATCAACTCTTAATGTCCACACTCACCCCCGCCGGCAGCTGCAGCTTCATGAGCGCATCCACCGTGTCGGGGTTGGTATTCATAATATCGATGAGCCGTTTGAATGTACGAATTTCAAATTGCTCCCGTGATTTCTTGTTTACATGCACGGAACGCTGGATGGTAAAGCGCTCGATTCGCGTTGGCAGCGGGATGGGACCGGATATTTCTGCTCCGGTCCGTTTCGCTGTGGCAACTATCTCCGCTGACGATTGATCGATCAGGCGGTGATCGAAGGCCTTTAATTTAACTCGAATGCGCTGTGCCATACCCTTCTTCCGTTACTTCCGATTCAGTCCGAAATCTCAGCCACAACGCCCGAGCCCACTGTACGACCACCTTCGCGGATGGCGAACTTCAGACCTTTGCTCATGGCGATCGGTGTGATAAGCTCTACGTCCATAGCCACATTATCACCGGGCATAACCATTTCTTTATCTTTAGGCAGCACAATGGTTCCGGTCACATCTGTAGTCCGGAAATAGAACTGCGGCCGATAGTTGTTGAAAAACGGAGTGTGACGACCCCCTTCTTCCTTGGTCAGCACGTACACTTCAGCTTTGAACTTGCGATGCGGAGTGATAGACCCTGGTTTGGCCAGAACCTGGCCGCGCTCAATGTCGTCTTTCTTTGTGCCGCGCATCAGCGCCCCGATATTATCCCCGGCCTGGGCAAAATCCAGCAGTTTGCGGAACATTTCAATTCCTGTGACAACGGTCTTCTGGGTATCGCGGATACCGACGATTTCTACTTCTTCGTTGATCTTGAGAGTTCCCTGCTCTACGCGGCCTGTCGCCACAGTGCCCCGTCCGGTGATGGAAAAAACGTCTTCCACGGGCATCAGGAAATCCTTGTCCGTTACGCGCTTGGGTTCAGGCACATACGTATCCAGAGTTTCTACCAGATTCATGATAGCGCCTTCGCCGAGCGGCCCTTTATCGCCTTCCAGTGCCTTGAGTCCGGAGCCTTCCACAAAAGGAGTTTCCGCCGGAAAGCCGTACTTCACCAGCAGATCCTTGACTTCTTCCTTAACCAGCTCCACCATCTCTTCGCGCTCGTCTTCTTTGATCATATCAACTTTGTTCAGGAAGACAACGATATGAGGAACGCCTACCTGACGAGCCAGAAGGATATGCTCCCGCGTTTGCGGCATAGCGCCATCCATTGCAGAAACGACCAGGATCGCCGCATCCATCTGGGCGGCACCGGTAATCATATTCTTTACATAGTCAGCATGACCCGGGCAGTCCACGTGTGCATAGTGCCGATTGGCAGACTCATATTCCTGGTGTGACGTGGCGATGGTGATCCCGCGGGCTTTTTCCTCCGGAGCGTTATCAATCTCATCATAACGCACGGCCTTGTTCTTGCCGCCAAATTTCCCGGCCAGCACCGTCGTAATTGCCGCCGTCAGTGTTGTCTTACCGTGGTCCACGTGCCCGATGGTTCCAACGTTCACATGCGGTTTACTGCGATCAAATTTTTCTTTAGCCATTTTTCTTCTCCATTATGATTTACTTATATGACTTACAATGAATCCTTTATTTTCCGGCCTTTTGCATCAGTTCGCTGGCGATGCTATTGGGCACCTCTTCATAGTGCTTGAACTGCATGGTGTAAGCAGCGCGCCCTTGAGTTGAGCTGCGCAGGTCCGTTGCATAACCAAACATTTCCGACAGTGGCACTTCCGAGCGTACCACGCGGGCATTTCCCCGCTGCTCCATGGCCCCGATGCGGCCCCGCCGACGATTCAAGTCTCCCACAACCTCACCCATGTAATCTTCCGGTGTAACCACTTCCACATCCATGATGGGCTCAAGCAGAACGGGTTTGGCTTTTTTTACGCCATCCTTAAAACCCATGGAACCGGCGATCTTAAACGCCATCTCCGATGAATCCACGTCGTGGTAGCTTCCATCATACACTTCTACTTTCACATCCACTACCGGGTATCCAGCAATCACGCCGGACACCAGAGCTTCTTGAATCCCTTTATCAATGGCCGGAATGTATTCCCGCGGAATCACACCACCCACGATGGAATTGATAAACTGGTAGCCCTTCCCCGCTTCATTGGGAGATACGCGCAGCCAGCAATGGCCGTACTGACCACGGCCACCCGTTTGTTTGATATACTTACTTTCCACTTCTGCCGTGGCCCGAATCGTTTCGCGGTAGGCAACCTGCGGTTTGCCGACATTGGCCTCAACCTTAAATTCACGTCGCAACCGATCCACAATGATTTCCAGATGCAGTTCGCCCATTCCGGAGATAATCGTCTGCCCGGTCTCCGGATCAGACTTGACCCGGAAAGTGGGATCTTCATCAGCCAGTCGCATGAGGGCTACACCGAGCTTCTCCTGATCGGCTTTGGTCAAAGGCTCAATAGCGAGATCGATAACGGGATCCGGAAAATCCATCTTTTCCAGGATGATGGGCTTATTCTCATCACAGAGAGTGTCGCCCGTAGTGGTGTCTTTTAAGCCAACGGCTGCCGCGATATCCCCGGCATATACTTGATCGAGCTCTTCGCGGTCATTGGCATGCATGGCCAGCAACCGACCAATGCGTTCTTTTTTATCCTTGCTGGCATTGAGAACATACGAACCCTTTTTAAGGGTTCCGCTATACACCCGAAAGAACGTCAACTTACCCACGTAAGGGTCGGACATGATCTTAAAGGCCAGAGCAGAAAATACCTCTGCATCGTCCGCTTTGCGCTCCAGTTTTTTCTCCGGATCAGAAAGATCGATACCCTGAACGGCAGCGATATCCACTGGACTGGGCAGGAAATCAAGAACAGCATCAAGCAGGAGCTGTACACCTTTGTTTTTGAAAGAAGAGCCACAGATTACCGGAAAAATTTTCATTTCCAGGACGGCCTTGCGCAACGCCTGCTTGAGTTCGGCCGCGGAGAATTCCGCTCCTTCAAGATAGCGCTCCACCATGGCATCATCCGTCTCAGCGATCTTTTCGATCATCTGTGCACGATACTCAGCGGCTTTATCTTTGTACTCGGCGGGAATTTCTTTATATTCAAACTTGGCGCCCAGCTCCTCTCCGGTCCACACCACAGCACGATTCTCTATAAGATCCACCACGCCAACGAAGCTGGCTTCCGTGCCAATCGGCAGCTGAATGGGCACAGCATTGGCCCCGAGCCTTTCGTGCATGGTGCGCACGCAGAAATAAAAGTCCGCACCCATACGATCGAGCTTATTTACGAAACATATCCTGGGAACCTTGTAACGATCGGCCTGGCGCCAAACAGTTTCTGTTTGCGGTTCAACGCCGGCAACGCCGTCATACACAGCCACGGCACCATCCAGCACACGGAGCGAACGCTCCACTTCCACTGTGAAGTCCACATGCCCCGGAGTGTCTATGATATTGATGCGATGCTGCGGCCGGTCTTTGTCCGAACCAGTCCAGTAGGTAGTGGTAGCCGCAGACGTGATGGTGATTCCCCTCTCCTTCTCCTGCTCCATCCAGTCCATCTCAGTATCACCTTCATGCACTTCACCGATCTTATAAGTCCGACCGGTGTAGTACAGAATCCGTTCCGTGGTGGTGGTCTTTCCGGCATCAATATGAGCCATGATGCCGATGTTACGCGTCTTTTCTAATGATACCTTACGAGCCATTTTATTTCTTTACCAACGATAGTGACTGAAAGCCTTGTTGGCTTCAGCCATCTTACGCGTATCGTCACGCTTCTTGGCAGCGCCCCCTGTTTCTTTGTCTGCATCCATAATTTCGCCGGCCAGCTTACGGGCCATGGACTTTTCATTGCGCTGCCGGGCGTAGCGCACCATCCAGCGAACGGCCAGAGTAAGCATACGCTCGGGGCGCACCTCTACCGGAACCTGATAGGTCACTCCACCCACGCGACGCGAGCGCACTTCAAGCTGTGGCTTCACTTTTTCAATCGCGCGAAGGAATACTTCCTGAGGATTCTCACCGGTACGCTCACCAATGAGATCCATGGCATCGTAAAAAACTTTCTCCGCCACGGACTTCTTTCCGTTCACCATCATGTAATTGATAAAACGTGCTACAGTCTCATCCCCGTAGCGAGCATCCGGTGCGACCGGCCTTTTCCCAACTGCCCCTGTTCTGCGTGACATAGATTAAGCCTTTGGCCTCTTGGCTCCGTATTTCGAGCGACCCTTCCGCCGCTTCTCAACACCCAGCGTGTCCAGCGCACCCCGAATGATATGATAGCGCACGCCGGGGAGATCCTTCACCCGACCACCGCGAATTAAAACAACATTGTGCTCCTGCAAATTGTGACCCTCGCCAGGAATGTAAGCCGTCACCTCAACGCCGTGCGTCAGGCGCACACGAGCCACTTTGCGAAGTGCCGAGTTGGGCTTCTTGGGCGTAAATGTCATGACGCGGGTGCAGACCCCCCGGCGTTGCGGGCAAGCCTTGAGCGCGGGCGACTTGGTCTTCCGACGAATGTTTTTGCGACCCTTACGGATCAGCTGGCTAATAGTAGGCAAAACTCACCTCTAATACTAATCTTGTTATCCGCCAGGGCGGACAATGAACACCATGATTCCAGTGCCCAACTTATCACATCATCCAGTGATGGACAGTTTTGAGCCCATGCAACTGCTGGAAAAACCAGCTTTTTGGGGCGATGTACCGGGGCAAGCTTTTTACGCGCCTGCCATGATTGCGGAAGCTGTGCGCGCGCTCTCGCCCTTACGCTTCGACGCGCGGCCGCATGCTGCCCGAATACATTTCGCGAGCTGCGGCTTCCAGCCGTTCCTTCTCTGAACGCTGGATATCACCGTAATTTTCCTTGAATACTTCAATGGCCCGATAGTTCTTAAGACCGGTCCCGGCCGGAATCAAGTGCCCGATGATCACGTTTTCCTTGAGTCCAAGCAGGATATCCTGCTTCCCTTTAATCGCCGCATCCGTCAGGACCTTGGTCGTCTCCTGAAAAGAAGCAGCGCTGATAAAACTATCCGTGTTCAGCGAAGCCCTGGTGATTCCCAAAAGAACCTGCGTCGATGTAGCCGGCACACCACCTTCCGATTCCACCCGGACATTCTCATCCATGAAGGCAAAGCGATCCACCTGTTGATGCACAACAAACGATGTGTCGCCAGGATTTTCCACTTCAACCTTTCGCAGCATCTGACGGACAATCACTTCAATATGCTTATCATTTATGTAAACACCCTGCAAACGGTACACTTCCTGCACTTCCTGAATGAGGTAATTGTGCAATGCTTGCAACCCCTTAATACGCAGAATGTCATGGGGATCAAAAGAACCTTCATCCAGTTGATCTCCAGCGCGCACATAGTCGCCATTGCGGACCAGGATACGCTTCCCGACCGGGATGGCAACTTTTACCGGATCCCCTTCGTCAGGAGCGATATAGATAATTCTTTTTTCTTTTACGACTTCGTTCTTGTCCTCTATCCGGCCATCGACATCGGCCAGGGTGCAGGCATCCCGTGGACGCCGTGCTTCAAACAGCTCATCCACACGGGGCAGACCGCCGGTTATATCGCGGTTCTTTTCTGCCTGAATACTCAGCTTGTACAGCGTTTCCCCGGCGATAACCTTCTGACCGTCCTTGACCAGCAGTATTGCGTTTAAGGGAATGGCGTACTCATTGGAGCCAACACTCAGGCGCGGAGTCAACTTTTCGCGACGATACTCTTGAATCCGAAAATTTCCTTCTTCGTCTTTACGTAAATTTTTATCTTTAATAACATCAGCAAACCCAACTGTTCCAGCCTGCTCAGCTATTTGAACATCATTGTACGGGTCAAAAGAGGCCAGTTCCTGCGTCCTGCTTACGTACTGGCCCTCCTTGACTTTCAGAACCGTGCCAATCTTTACCGGAATGATGATTTCTTCGCCCATGATCATAAAGCGATTGCCGTCGATCTTGATCTTTCCGGCTACATCTGCAGTTACCGGCCGTTCTTCCGACCCGATGCCGCTGGCAATGATCTCCCCGGGCATAACCGTCTGATCCTTTTCCACGCGCACACCTTTGAGGCGAGCAAAATCAAACTCCTGCCCGATGCGCACCGCTACGATTTTTCCGCGGGCACTGAAGATTTCCTGTCCTTCCTTGTTTTTGATGCGCTGGCCATTCACCGCCGTGACCACTGCATCATAGGGACTGCGATGCATTCCCTCGCGGACCTGGACGTTGGTGGCAACCCCGCCCACGTGAAAAGTTCGCATGGTGAGCTGGGTGCCCGGCTGTCCAATCGACTGGGCGGCAATGATACCCACAGCTTCACCGAGCTCTACGGGCCGCAGACGGGAAAGATCCATACCGTAGCAACGGCCACAGATCCCATGCCTTGTCTCGCAGGTCAGAGCAGAGCGAATCGGAACGCGTTCCAGACCCATCTGGTTGATCCGCTGAACATGTACTTTGTCGATAAGAGTGAGACGGGGGATAACAACCTCTCCGGAAACCGGATCGCGAATGTTATCGGAAGTGTAACGGCCAAAGGCCCGGTCGCCAAGAGAAACGATGACTTTTTCTCCCTCGCGAACGGCTGTCATTTGCAGTCCGGCAGTTGTACCGCAATCCATTTCCGTAATAATGACATCCTGAGAAATGTCCACCAGACGTCGGGTCAGGTAACCGGCATCCGCAGTTTTAAGCGCAGTATCTGCAAGACCTTTACGGGCACCGTGTGTGGAGATAAAGAATTCCAGGATACCCAGCCCTTCGCGGAAGTTGGAGCGTATCGCCAGTTCAATGATTTCTCCGGAGGGACGGGCCATGAGGCCGCGCATGCCCGCCAGCTGGCGGATCTGCTGTTTGGAACCACGTGCACCGGATTGGGCCATAATGTAAATGGGGTTGAACCCTTTCTGATCTTTTTCCAGTTCCGTAAACATGGATTCAGTAATGAGCTCGTTTGTTTTGGTCCAGATCTCAATGACCTTTTTGTAGCGCTCTTCATTGGTGATTACGCCATTGCGATGCGCTTTTTCCACATCGCCCACTTCTTTGTTAGCACGAGCAATGAGATCGGGCTTATCAGGCGAAACCTTGATGTCCGTAATGCCAATGGTTGGCGCAAAGCGAGTAGCGTAGCGAAATCCCAGTTCTTTGAAACGATCCAGAATCACAACTGTTTGCCCGGCACCGTAGCGATCATATAGATCCGCGATGATTCGGTTGATTTCCTTATCAGAGACGGCCCGATTTACAAAAGGGTAATCTTCCGGGAAAACGGAATTGAAAATGATCCGGCCCGGAGTGGTTTGAATGATCTTTCCCTGATGCAGAACAGAAACCCGGGCGCGCAGACCCACCGCTCCGGCGGTCACCGCATAGTAGATTTCATTGAGACCGGAGAAAAATTTTCCCTCTCCTGTATCTTCATTTAGCTGTGAAGTCAAAAGATACAGACCCAGAACCATGTCCTGGGTGGGCCCGACAATGGGCGCGCCATTCGCGGGATTGAGCAGGTTGTGCGGGGACAGCATGAGCATCCAGCACTCCAGCTGAGCCTTGGGGGAAAGCGGCACGTGAATGGCCATCTGATCGCCGTCAAAGTCGGCATTGAAGGCATGACAGACCAGCGGATGGAGCTTGATGGCCTTGCCTTCGGCAAGTACTGGCAGAAATCCCTGGATTCCGAGGCGATGCAGGGTGGGAGCCCGATTGAGGAGGACCGGATGCTCTTTAATGACCTCATCCAGCGCCTCAAAGACTTCTTTTTCTTCCAGCTCTACTTTCTTTTTGGCAGACTTGATATTGGGCGCCAGTTCCAGATCCACCAGGCGTTTCATGATAAAAGGTTTGAAGAGTTCAAGGGCCATTTTCTTGGGCAATCCCATTTGATGCATCTTCAGCTCCGGCCCGATAACGATCACCGAACGACCACTGTAGTCGACTCGTTTGCCCAGTAGATTCTGGCGGAAGCGTCCCGATTTACCTTTGAGCATGTCGGAAAGAGATTTGAGCGGGCGGTTGCCCTTACCCTTCACCGATCGCTTGCGACGCGAATTATCGAACAGAGCATCCACGGCTTCCTGTAGCATGCGTTTTTCATTGCGCACAATGATTTCCGGGGCTTTCAGCGCCAGCAGGCGCTTGAGACGATTGTTACGGTTGATGACCCGGCGGTAGAGATCGTTCAGATCTGAAGTGGCAAAGCGCCCTCCTTCGAGCTGAACCATGGGACGCAGCTCCGGCGGAATCACGGGCACGGTATCGAGCATCATCCATTCCGGACGATTGCCGGACTCACGCAAAGATTCCAGCACCTCAAGACGTTTCAAAATCCGACGATCAGAAATTTTCTCTTTTTCCTGAATCTTCAGGCGTATCTCACGCGATTCCGTCTCCACATCAATTCGGGACAGCAGTTCTTTGATGGCATCCCCGCCAATCATGGCCAGAAACTTGTCGCCGTATTCATCGAGGAACTCATGGTATTCGTCTTCATCGATTAAATCGCCCCGGGCTTTCTCTGAATCGCCCGGATCGATAACGACATACTTTTCATAGTAAAGAATACTTTTAAGCTGATTGATGGTCAGATTGAGCAGCAGACCCATGCGGCTGGGCACACTGCGGTAGTACCAGATATGCGCCACAGGCGTTGCCAGCTCCACGTGGCCCATTCGCTCACGGCGAACCTTGCTGTGGGTGACTTCCACACCACAACGGTCACAAATAACACCCTTGTAACGGATCGATTTGAATTTGCCGCAGTAGCATTCCCAATCTTTGGTTGTACCAAAAATGCGCTCACAAAAGAGACCTTCACGTTCAGGCCGTAATGTTCTGTAGTTAATGGTTTCTGGTTTCTTTACTTCCCCAAAAGACCATTCACGGATACGATCCGGAGAGGCCAGCTGGACCCGAATGGTTTCAAAGTCAGTGTATGTCTGGTTTGACACGTCTTGCTCCTGATCTAAATGATGTGCTCAATCGTTTCGAGCTTAATCTTATTGCGGCGGTTGCGACCCTGATCTTCATCGAGATCGGCCAGCTCCACCCTTTCATTCTGTGAATTGTAGATGGCTACGTCAAGGGCCAGGCCACGCAATTCCTGCATGAGTACATTGAAGGATTCTGGAACCCCGGACTTGATGGCATGAACCCCTTTGACAATAGCTTCGTAGATGCGCGCCCGGCCCAGCATGTCATCGGACTTAACCGTCAATAGTTCCTGTAGAGTATGACTGGCGCCGTAGGCCTCGAGAGCCCAGACTTCCATCTCTCCCAGTCGCTGGCCACCAAACTGCGCCTTCCCGCCCAGTGGTTGCTGGGTGACCAGAGAGTACGGTCCCGTAGAACGGGCGTGGATCTTGTCTTCCACCAGATGAGCGAGCTTGAGCATATAGATCATGCCACAAAATACTTTATTTTCGAATTTTTCTCCGGAACGTCCATCGTACAGGTCAAACTTACAATCTGCAGGGAGACCGGCCTCGTTTAGATAGTTGGCCAGATCCTGTTCCGGC
The DNA here is from genome assembly GCA_015075425.1 of Spirochaetales bacterium. Classification (GTDB taxonomy): domain Bacteria; phylum Spirochaetota; class Leptospiria; order Leptospirales; family Leptonemataceae; genus H5-SPI1. The sequence goes on from JABTUL010000002.1 coordinate 284,624, forward strand.
GCACCATCAAACACGGGAGTTTCAAATTCTACATTCAGGCGATAACCGGCCAGACCCAGCATACTCTCGAGAATTTGCCCCAGGTTCATCCGCGAAGGAACGCCGAGGGGATTTAGAACCAGATCCAGCGGAGTTCCGTCTTCCATGAAGGGCATGTCTTCCTCAGCCATAATGCGAGCCACCACGCCCTTGTTACCGTGACGACCGGCCATTTTATCGCCCACCTGCAGCTTGCGTTTCTTGGCCACATAGACTTTGACCTGCTCTTCCACGCCGGCCGGAAGCTCGTCGCCATTTTCACGCGAATACCGCTTCACATCAATGACAATGCCTTCAGCGCCGTTGGGCATACGCAGACTGGTATCACGCACTTCCCGGGCTTTCTCACCAAAGATGCTGTGCAGGAGCTTGTATTCCGGAGTTAAATCGGATTCCCCTTTGGGCGTAACCATGCCCACCAGGATATCGCCAGATTTGACTTCAGCGCCCACGCGGACCACGCCGGTCTCATCAAGATCGCGGAATGCTTTATCGCTCAGGTTCGGGATATCGCGAGTGATGATTTCCTGACCCAGTTTTGTCTCGCGGGCCTGAATCTCATACTCATCAATGTGAATGGAAGTAAAGATGTCCTCTTTTACAACGCGCTCACTGATCAAAATAGCATCTTCAAAATTGTAACCTTCCCAGGGCATGAAACCCACCAGAACATTGCGACCCAGGGCCAGCTTGCCACGATCGACGGCCGAACCATCGGCCAGAATCGTTCCTTCCTGGATAATGTTCCCCTGCTTGTCGCGCTTCTCTGCTTGCACTCTCTGGGCGGCCAGAAGCTCACCTTCCTCAACCTCACGACCGGCTTTAACCAGAACCTCAAATTGCCGCCCTGGCAGATTCAAAGGATAGGTCTCCACAGGCCCTTCCTGGGGCGCAAAGATAATGCCATTGGAATCAATGGAAAGGACTTTGCCGCGGGATGGAGCGGGATAGATGATCAGCTGCGGCCTTTGATTCACACAGGTACTCTGATTGCTCTTGCGATACTTAATAAGTTTATATTCTACGGGATCCTTGTTGCCCTGAGGCTTGATCCAGATGCTACGGGAATCCATCTTCATCACATAGCCATCATGCTCGGAGACAACGCATACCCGCGAGTCATACACAGCACGATGCTCCATTCCCGTGCCAACCAGCGGCGCTTCGTCCACAAGGAGTGGCACGGCCTGCCTTTGCATGTTGGAACCCATCAGTGCACGGTTGGCATCGTCATGTTCCAGGAATGGAATGAGGGCAGTGGAAACGCTGACCACCTGTAAAGGTGCCATATCCATGAAGTGCACTTCTTCCGGCAGAACAAAAGGATACTGATTGCGCCGACGGCAGCTAACAATTTTGCCCGCAAACGTATCTTTATCCATGGCCGCATTGGCCTGGGCGATGTTGTAGCGCTCTTCGAGATCGGCGGTGAGATACTTCACATCCCCGGTTATTTTCCCGCTCTGCACTTTGCGGTAAGGAGTCTCCAGAAAGCCAAATTCGTTAACCCGACAATAACTGCTCATCGATACAATCAGGCCGATATTCGGGCCTTCCGGAGTTTCAATGGGGCACATGCGACCGTAGTGGCTGTAGTGAACATCACGGACCTCAAACCCAGCGCGCTCGCGCGAAAGTCCTCCAGGCCCCAGGGCATTGAGTCTGCGTTTGTGGGTGAGCTCGGCAAGGGGATTGGTCTGATCCATGAACTGCGAAAGCTGACTGGAACCAAAAAATTCGTTGATCACAGCCATAATCGGCTTAATGGAGATCAATGCCTGCGGCGTGATAACGTCTATGTCCTGCACGGTCATTCTTTCGCGCACAACCCGTTCCATCCGGGTAAAACCGACTTTCAGTTGATTCATGAGGAGTTCGCCAACACTGCGAACCCGACGATTGCCCAGATGGTCGATATCATCGAAATGATACTCCGGGACATCGTTCACCAGACTCACAAAATACTTGAGCGCCTCTATGATATCCACGGGCCTCAGAGCCCGACTGTTGCCCTCAAAATCCTTCTGGTTATGTAAACTGAATTTATTATTGATTTTGTAACGTCCAACCCCGCCCAGATCATAACTCTTTTCAGAAAAGAAAAGACGCTCCAGCTCTGCACGGGCATTGTCTACGTTAAAGGGTTCGCCCGGGCGCACAATTGCATGGAACTTCTGCAACGCCGCCTCATACGTATCCACCCCGTCTTTCTCCAGACAGTTGATGATCGTTGTATCATCTTTGCCGGCGGGGAAGATCAAAAGGTCAATCGACTTGATCTTCATTTCTTTGATCAAATCAATGCTATCTTCATTGATTTTCTCTCCGGCGTACATGATGATCTCATCTGATTCGGGATTGTGCAGATCCCCGGCCAACCGGCGGCCGATAATTTTTTTGAGCTCTTTGCTGGTGGCTCCGGAAATTCGCTGTTTCTCAATCTGATAGAATAATTTCAGTATGTCCTGGTCTTTGCCCTGTTGCATGGCCTTGAGCAGCAAAGTGACCGGAAATTTCTTTTTGCGATCAATGCGCGCCATGAGCACGCCCTTGGTGTCAAGCTCCAGCTCAAGCCACGAACCCCTGTAGGGGATGATACGGGCAGAGTACACCCGTTTTTCTTGATCGTAGAAAAAGAAAATGCCGGGACTGCGATGCAGTTGCGAAACAACCACGCGCTCAGCGCCATTGATGATGAAAGTACCCTGGGGAGTCATGACAGGCAGGTCTCCCATGTACACGGTCTGCTCACGAACCTCGCCGGTTTCTTTATTGATCAAGCGGATGATGGCTTTCAGCGGAATCGAAAAACTGGCGTCGCGGTCCTTACATTCCTGGATGGCATAGCGCGGCTCTCCCAAGGAGTAGGAAACATATTCCACAACCATGTCGTCGTTGGGACTCTCTATAGGAAAAGTTTCCCGGAATACCGCTTCCAGCCCGTGATGATCACGTCGATCCGGATCAGCGTCTTTTTGTAGAAACCAGCTATACGACTTCAGCTGAATATCGATAAGATCGGGAATCGCTGTTGTATCCGTCAGCTTGCCCAGGTTAATTGTTCTTCTGTTAATCATCAGCGCCTCTATCTTGTAGCCTGGAGTCTGCCATTCTGGGCCAGCAAAGCCATTCGCCCCGCTTTTAGCGACCGGCGGCCGCCAGCCTTAAGGCCCGGGTGTCGCACGCGGCCACAAGAGCCGCGATCTTTTTTGTATGCGATTGAGATTGCCTTAGACCGGAACAAGCTCAACCGTTGCACCGGCTTCCGTGAGCTTCTTCTTGAGATCTTCTGCAGCGGCTTTGGGCAGATCTTCTTTAACTGCCTGGTTGCCTTTCTCTACCAGCTCTTTTGCTTCTTTCAAGCCCAGCCCGGTAGCTTCACGAACTGCTTTGATCACATCGATCTTTTTGTCCCCGAAAGCTTTGAGCACCACATTAAAATTGGTGTCTTCCGCTGCCGGAGCCGCCCCACCGCCAGCCGGTCCTGCCGCAACAGCCACGGGGGCTGCGGTTGAGATACCGAACTTGTCTTCCATCTTTTTTACAAGATCAGCTGCCTCAGTAAGAGTAAGTTTGCCGATATCCTCGAGCAATGCATCTACATTAGCCATTTTTTTCTCCTTTCCCTTTTCCTGTTATTTCTTAAAATTACCCGTTCTTCTCGCCTACAGCTTTGATGCCCCGCGCCAGAGAACTCATGATCTGTGAAACGCCGATGGCAATTTTCTGGGCGGGCGTGTTCAGTCCGCGGCCAATGATGGCCAGAAGCTCCTCACGCGAGGGCAGATTGGCCATTGCTTTCACTTCAGCGGCGGCCAGACTCTGACCGGAAAAGAACCCCTGTTTGATCTCTACTCTGGGTTGCTCCTTTTGAACATCAGCCAGAACCTTGGACAGAGCCGGGAACGTACCTTCCACGCCAAAGGTAACGGCAATGGCACCGTGCAGAGATGCCTCAAGACCGGCCACGCCATCTTTATGATCTGGACTGTTCCTCAGCGCCAGGCGAAACAGATTGTTCTTTACAACCTTAAATTTTCCATTCTTTTCCCGGACTTTTTTGCGCAATGCAGAAATATCCGTTACACTCAAGCCGGAATAAGTGGTAATAATAAAATCACCGCGCTCCTTGAGAATGCCCTGCAATTCTTCCAGGCGCTCAACATTTCTAACCGATGGCATCCGCGTTCTCCTTAAGCCATGGACCGGTGATTGAGCTTGATACCCGGGCCCATCGTTGGTGAAACATAAAAACTTTTTAGATATTCTCCCTTCGCATCAGCGGGGCGATCACGCATGATCGTCTGGTAGACTGCCTTGATATTATCCTGTAACTGCGTAACATCAAAAGAAATCTTTCCGATCCCCAGATGGACCACACCTGTTTTGTCGGGACGATATTCGATCTGACCGGATTTCACATCACGCACGGCCCGGCCCACATCATTGGTTACCGTTCCAGCGCGCGGCTTGGGCATGAGCCCCTTGCGGCCCAGCACGGGACCCAATCGACCAACATCCTTCATCATGTCCGGGGTGGAAACGCAGGCGTCAAAATCGGTCCAGTTCTCTTTTTGAATCTTCTCTACCAGCTCAAGGCCACCCACAAATTCAGCACCAGCGTCACGAGCCTCTTGAGCTTTGTCTTCTTTGCAGAAGACGAGTACACGGATCTGCTTGCCTGTGCCATGCGGCAATCGCACCACACCACGAACGTTTTGAAATGATTTGTAGCCCAACTTGATGGATGCATCCACGGTACCGTCAAATTTTGAGTAACTGACTTCTTTGAGCAGCTGCACCGCTTCTTCCGGCTCATAGGCCTTCAGGCGGTTCACCTTTTCTGCTACAGCCCTCCACTTTTTGCCGCGATTCATGAATTCTCTACCTCAACACCCATCGAACGACAGGTTCCTGCCAGAATCTGAATGGCCCCTTCCATGTCATTGCAATTTAGATCGTTCATCTTGATTTTTGCGATCTTCTCCAGCTGCGGGCGGGTAATCCGACCCACCTTGGTCTTATGCGGGACCGGGCTGCCACCAGACAGACCCAGCTCCTTGATAATCAACAGGGATGCCGGGGGTGATTTGGTAATGAATGTGAAACTCCGGTCCCCGTATACGGTAATGACGACGGGAAGTTTGATTCCCGCCTGAGACAGCGTGCGTTCATTGAACTGCTTGCAAAACTCGGGAATATTCAAACCATGCTGACCGAGAGCCGGACCAACCGGCGGGGCCGGTGTGGCCTTCCCGGCCTCCACCTGCAACTTGATCTGCGTTACTATTTTCTTCTGTGCCATAGATTCCTGCTTCTATTCTATTCCTACTTCAGGGTTAACCGACATTCGAGGCCACCTGCAGATAATCAAGTTCCACGGGCGTGTTCTGCCCGAAGATCTCAACTTTGACGCGCAGGCGTCCTTTATCCGGCATGATTTCATCCACAGTGCCCGTGAAATTGGCAAAGGGGCCATCCACGATCTTGACTGTCTCTCCCACAGAGAAGAGCATTCGTGTGACCGGCGCTTCCTCCTCCACAGAGTCACCGCCGCTCATCATGTTGCGCACTTCTTCATCGGCAAGCGGCGTGGGCTCCGGATTACCCACAAAGCCAGAAACCGACGGCAGCCGCCCTATGGCAAACTGCAGCTCTTCATCCAGATCAAGCTGGGCGAGCAAATAGCCGGGCATGAACTTCTTTTCCACAATGCGCTTTTTACCCGACTTCATCTCCGCGACTTTAATCGTGGGGATGTTAATCTGCCCGACTCGCGCACCAAAGTTGCGTGCACGAACCAGCTTCTCCAGGTTCAGCTTGACCTTATTCTCATGCCCGGAATAGGTCCGGATAACATACCACTGTAACGCCACTCAGCTACCCGCAGCTTTGATAATGATATCGAAAGCGTTTTCAAACAAGTGGTCCAGCCCGAATAAAAACAGGGAAATAACGATGACGGCCCCCAGAACGACCATAGTCGAATTGAGGACCTCGCTGCGCCCCGGCCAGGTTACTTTTCGCAATTCTTCGCGACTTTCTTTTAAGAAATCAAATGCTTTTGCCATACCAACACACCCTTACAGGCCGGGAGAGAATCGAACTCTCATCGGAGGTTTTGGAGACCTCAATTCTAACCATTGAACTACCGGCCTATTCTGGCCCTTCGACCAAAATAGCCCTCTACCAGGATTGAACTGGTGACCTCATCCTTACCATGGATGCGCTCTACCAACTGAGCTAAGAGGGCCTATCCCACCCTTACAGGCCATAGCTCTACCTGCGCAGATGAAAATGTCCAGAGTTCTGAAAGGCCGTGCGGCGTCAAGCCAATCAAAGATGGGCGAATCCGGGAATTCTTCGTTTCCGCAGGGAATCGCTTGGCCTTGGGTCGACCTCGTGGTCGGCACAAATACCATTCAAACAGGGGAAGACTGCACGCCCGGTCCAACTGGCCGGCATAACCGCCACATTATGGGAAGCTGCTGACACTGGCACCCTCAATCACAGCGCACCAGTCCGATGCCGACGGAATCGTACTATTTTCAGAACGTCAGCACCCGATCGCATTCGTGCACGAGTGCGTGCAGGTCGGCCATCGTGGAAAGCGGGCACAACTCGCTGCCATTCTCCGACCTGATCTTCAGGCACGTTCCGCACGCGAGTATCCGCCCGCCCAAATCCACGAGCCGCTGCATCTGCTCTAAAACGGCGAACTTTTCCGTACCGATCCGTTCGGCTTCGACGCCGGGGCCCAAAAGAAATGCCCGCAACTCGTCGCCTCGTTCTAACGCGAAACATCCGAAACGAAACGCGTTCCAAACGGTCTCCGGTTCGGTCGATGTGATCACAAGCCCAATCTTCATTTTCAGTCTTCCTCCACGGAGAGTTCGAGCGGCGAAAGGCCGACGCGGAATGCTCTATAGCCGCGGCGACGCAGGATGCGCACCGCTTCGCGCGACATCACGCACAACCGCCCGCGACAGTACGCTGCGACAGGCCGTCTTGATGACAGGCCCGCGAGAGTTCGTTCGAGATCTGCAAGCGGCATGGAGATGGCTCCCGGCAGGTGACCGGCTTCGAATTCGGCTGACGGCCGCACGTCGATCAGGGTGATCTCGCCCTTCCTGGCCTTTTGGGCGAGCACCCGCGGCGCAAGTTCTTCGAGTTCTTCTGATGGATCGAAGAAAATGCGTAGAGCTTCACGCAATCTCGCCACATGATCCTGCCCAACACTCGTTAGGGCAAGCCACAGTCGCCTTCCAGCGGGAGTTCCATGGTAGCGGACGAACCGCCCGTCTTTCTCGGACTCGGCCAGGCCCGCTTCGCGCAGGGCGCGCAGATGGTGCGAAGCCGCCGCCATACTGAGACGTGCTTCCTGGCCAACCATCTCCACGCTCTTCGCTGCCTGGCAGATCAGATCCAGAACTTCGAGCCGGCGGGGGTCGGAAAGAGCGCCGCCCATACGCGCAAGCTCCTGGTAGGCGATGTCCTTGAACGCGCGTGGCGAAAGGCTTTCAGCCTCAGGATCTTCTTTCTGCTTCTCTTTGGCTTTGCTCATGACTTCCTCCCCCGGATCCATGCATGTCGGCACGCTGCCTGGGCGCTGACTCGCCTCGACGCCACCCCGGCACTCACAAGCGCGTCCGCAGCCAATGCTGCTCGAACAGGAACTTCGCGAATCGTCCGAAAAATGACGGAGAGTAGAGCCGTACGTCCGGTTCGGGTTCGGCGAGGAAGTTCCCCCGCGCGAAGGCTGCGCGCCCTCCTCCGATTTCCAGAAAACACTGACCGTGGCCCTGGAATCGCCGCTGTGCACTGCGGCCAGCGGCATCTGCAGCAATCGCTGCGGATGCCACCTCCGCCTGGGCGTGCGCAAAGACACCCGCGCGCGGCAGCAGTTTTCCGTTGGAGAGCCGGATGGCCGTTGCATCACCGACCGCAAACACGCCCGGCCAATTCGTGCGCATCTGCCGGTCGACGGAAATGCCGCCGTGCTCTCCGAGGAGCTTTGACTTCACCAGGAACTCTGCGGGGCGATGCTCCGGCACGAAAGCGACCAGGCCGGCCTCAACGGCCGCGCCCTGCCGATCGCAAATGACGTCGCCTTCGACTGTGAGCGGACTGTCCGGGCGGTACTCGACGCCCCTGGCTGCCAGCATCGACTTGACTGCGGCCGAAACGTGCGGACCGGCCACGCCCATCGGTGTGGACTCGGCCGCGTGGAACACGACGCGCACACTCGGTCGGTCACGCAACCGGTCCCGAATGAGCAGTGCTGCTTCGTACGGAGCTGCCGGACACCGGTAAAAGGACTCGGTCGTCGTCACGAGCACGGTTCCTTCGCCAGGCGCACTCCCTTTTGCGAGGGCGCGACCGAGCGCCTCGGCGCCTTCCATCGTGTAGAGGTTGTGGGCGTGCGGAAGCTGCCCGAAGGAGCCGCTCTGTGTGCGCAGGCCCGGAGAAAGGAGCAGGTAGTCGGCTTCAAACGACCGCCCCGCCAATTCCACCCGCCGCGCCACAGGATCCACTTCCGTCACCTCGCCCTGAACGAACCGAATTCCGTAGCGCTCGAGGCCCGAAAGGGGCCGCCGTATCTGATCCGGTCTGCGGTTCCCAATCATGACCCACAGAAGCGACGGAGCAAAGAGGTGGTCGGGGTTTTTGTCTATCAGGACGACCTCGTCGACCCGGTCGAGACTGCGTCGCAGGGCGCGGGCGGCCACGACCCCGCCGATTCCGCCGCCCAGAACGATTGCTCGCTTACTCATTTGTACATTCAAATATACATGTGATCATAGTGTCAAGCCTTTTCCGCCTTTTCCCGGGCGACCCGGCGCACGCCTGGTCCGGCGGCATAAGGGGGGCAGTGGTGCACAGATCAGAAAAGTCGCTCATAGAGGGACTGCATGGCAGAAAAAGTAGGCCGGAGCAATTCCACGATCCGCTCGCGCAGGGGGGCGGAGCCGACTTGCAGAAGGATCATCTTCATCTGCGATTCATAACCGTCTGCCGTTCCCGGCTCATTGAAGAGGAGCAGGATCTGGGGCCAAATTTTCCGGACCTCTGAAACGGCTGCGGGCTCAAGCTGCTTGACCTTCTGGGTAAGATCGTTCACCTCTTTTTGCATTCTGGCATATACACGGGTGCGCTGGTGCAGATCCTCGATGGCCGCGCCCTCCGTACCCAGTCGGGTGGCCAGACTCTGATACTCAGCGGAAAACTGCTCCGCTGCAAGGCGCCCTTCCATGTTGCGCAGGCCGACGATAGCTTTGCCGGCCGTGCCCGCCTTCTCTGTCAGCCAGAGCCTGTAACCTTCCTGATTGCCCTTTGCGCGAAACTCTTGCAACAGGCGCATCACTGCCATGAATTCTTGAAAACTACAGGGAATGGGTTCAAAGGCCGCACTGTCTTCATAAAGGGGCGCCTCGTAGGAATCCATCGACTCACCCTGGCCCTGGTCACCCATGCGCGCCGGGCTGCCCAGGCCATCGGCTGGATGGAGGGCTCCATGGATATCCAGGACATTGCCAAACTTATTCAGCAGTTCATCAATCAGTTGCTCTTCTTTCTTGCGCGATACGGGCCGGGGAGGAGGTGGTGGGCTGGCTGCCGCGCCCGGGACGGCTGCAACCGAAACCTGCGGTGCTCCGGCTGCCGGAGGCTCGGGCGCAAAGTCCGGTACCTCTAATTTTTCCGGTATGTCCAGGACGTTGCCAAATTTTTCAAGGATTTCATCGATCAATGGTTTTTCAGGTGGCCGCAAGAAAGCGGGCCGGGCTGCCGGAGCCACGGCCGGTTTCCCTGCCGCAGCCGCAACTGCCACCGCTGGAGCTTTTCCGGTTACTGTCGCTCCCGGACCTGTCGGGGGCGCAGCCGGACCGCCCAGGCTGGCAGGCAACAGATCACCATCGTCACTTACAAACTTGAGCATGCCCAGTTCGAGTTCTGTGAAATGGTCGGGGGGTTGAACCAGTCCGCCAAACTTATGCAGCATTTCATCGATTACGGAGTTGAATACCCGGGGCCTGGCTGAAGATGGAGCCGCCGGTGCCTGAGCGGACGACGTTCTTACCGGCTGCGTCTCTTTAGCAGACTGAACCTCTTTACGTGCTGCGGACAGAGCACTGAGAAAGTTCGCACCAATAAAGGTGGCCAGTGCGCTTTCAGGGACGGCAAGCATCTGCGCAAACCGACCAATATGGTTGATAAAATCGTCTGTTGAATGAATGTTTTTTTTCAGATAATCCTGTAAGCGCAGGAGGACCTGATTGCGGGTTTCAGCCGGTGCATTCTTTTTCTGCAGAACAGCAGTAAACAATTTGCTGTAAGCTCGAAAATGCAGCTCCAGCTCCTGGGCAACAGCAACCACAGAAGAAAGTGGTGCCCGGAGTGCTGTCCGGTCAAGTGATTTTCGTTGTGCTGCTTTCTGCGGCTACATGTGCTGCAGAAGGATCTTCTTCCAGGATCCGGTAACGCAAATAGGTGTTGCAACTTGCTTCCTGGGAATAGCGCACCAGGTCAAAATCGACACGCGGGGAAATGAAAAAGTTAGAATTGCGTAACCGATCTTTGATCTCTTTTTTTATATGAGCCCGGGCTTCACTGCGTCGGTCATAGATAGTGGGGACCACCAGGTCCTTGCGATACGAAAGTTTTTTTTCTCTGTATACAGCCACAGTGAGCTTGATTCGGAATCGTGTTATGACGTCCATTCTGTGAAATTATCGTCCCTGGCGATGGCTGATGTTAAAGCATGCGGTCCGATTTTTGCCGCATCCGGATCAACCGATTACCTCCTCCAGGATATGTTTTTTTAGACACCGCTGTAAAGTTCCGCCCTGTTCCTTATAGTTTCCTTTCCACTCTGCCGAGCCCTGCGGGCCCACGGAATTGGTCACTGCCAGGAGAGCCGCGAAGGGTAGCTGATACAAAGAAGCGACATAAGCAAGACCGGCACACTCCAGATTCTCATGGGTCCACTCACCGGCCCCTGGATCGACAAGTGACACAGCTCCTGGACTGTTGACTTTGCCGGAGGAAAAGTTCCCGGAAAGAAAAAGGGACCGGGCCAGCGGACCGGGACCGGTGGTAAAATGCGTGGGCATCAAATCAGGCGGCACCGCCCGGCCTTGAAGAACAGCCAGCTCCTTCTGTCCAAAGACGGTAGCAAGGATCGCCTCCCGACTGCCCCCGGAATAGGCACCTGCGGATCCCAGAAAAAGAATTTCCGCACACGCTCCCTCTGACCTTTCCAGTAAACGACAGAGCGCCGTCGCTGCAGCAATATTGCCCACCCCACAGAGATGGAATCGCAAAACGAAAGGCAGGCCGTCTGACAGGATCTGCTGGCCCTCCAGAGAGCGTACTTCCTCTTGCTCGGGGAGGAAGGCAGATACAACCCAGATTTCTCCGGCCACGCCCTGGTTGGAAGAATCGGCCGGATGAAGTCAAACGCAAAAACGATGCTGCTGCTCTTTCGTTGGCGGGAGCACCAGCGTTTTGCCGGAAAGGGCAGGCCCGGGGCAACAACAGCGGGTCGCCCTCAGTTGGCGTGTTTACGGCGATAGATGCTGAGCAGAATCCCGACAGCCAGCATGTTGGTAATCATATGCGACCCGCCATAGGACATAAAACTCAGCGGCAAACCCGTAACCGGCATCAGGCCCAGGGCAATCCCTGCGTTCAGAAAGGTATGAAAGAAAAACATCGCGGCAAAGCCCGCAGCCAGGAAACTGCCAAAACGGTCTCTGGCCTCAAAGCTGAGCTGCAAAGCTCGCAGGGGAATGATCAAAAGGAGCACCAGGATCAAAAAGGAACCAATGAAGCCGGTCCGTTCGCTCCAGGAGGTGAAGATAAAGTCCGTCTGCGCTTCCGGAACCAGCGGTCTTTCACCCATCGTCATATCACCCTGAAACATACCGCGCCCCGTCAACTGCCCGGAACCGATGGCCGCTTTGGAAGCGCGGGTCTGGTAGGCGAGGTCGCGGGGAAATTTGTCCGGATTGATAAAAGCCGTGACCCGCGCGACCTGGTGGTACTTAAAAGAGAAGGTCATGTGCACGGCCATGGCTGCAAGGATGGACATCCCCAGCACACCGGTGGGAATGTAAATTTTGCGTAAATAGTCCACCAGTCCGCCCTGCGTAAAGCGCACCACAAAAAGAACCACCGACACGACAACCAGAAGCCCGCCCAGAATGATCATCCAGACCTCATTGTCCAGCAACTGCAAAAGCAAACCACCGGCATCGCCGCGGACGGAATCGGCGGCTTCGCGAAAGTTACCCATGAGGCCAGCATTGCCCAGGACGCGCTGTAAATAGCTCAAATCATTATCTTCGATCCCTGCAGGAATTACGGATTTCTCCAGAAAATTCCAGATGTCGCTGCGCAGGATCCGCACCGCAGGGATGAGACTTTCCTGGCCCAGATCGCTTAGATGGTCTATGAGGGGATCCACAAGGGTAATGCGATAGTACTCTATATAAAGCGGGATAGAGATAGAAACTCCAAAGAACATCAGCACGGAACCAATATGCAAAATATCCGCACCGGCAATGAACAGCATGGTCATGAGAATCGGCATGAGGGCCACAGCACCACCCAGATCGGGCTGGATCACGATGAGAACCATGGGCAGGAGCGTAATCATAAACGGCAGAAAAAGCGACGGAATCCTTTCGATATCGCGCTCTTTGAGTTCCAGATACTTGGCCATCAAAATGATATAAGCAAGTTTAGCAAGCTCTGATGTTTGAAAGCCCAGCGGGCCCACCCGCAACCAGCTGCGGGCTCCTTTGACCTTGGTCCCGATAAAAGGTACAAGAGTAATGATCAAAAGAAGCATCGCTATGGCAAAGAGCGGAACAGCATAGCTGCCAAGCAAAGTGTAGTTGAAACGACGAACGAGAAGTGCCAGAACCACGCCGAGCAAAAAGAAGACCAGTTGTTTGACCCACCTGCCTTCAGAATCTTCTATAATGACTTCCTGTGTGTACAGGGTGAAAATGCCGGAGAAAGAGACGGCAAAAACACTGATCACCAGCAAGTAGTCGATCCGGGTCTTGCGATCCATCAGGTTTCCGGTTGAATCTTTTTGATTTCAGGGCGCAGGCTCGCCTGATAGTTCGGGAAGGCAGCCCGGAGCATTTCCATGGCTATGGGGGCAGCAGACAGCGCCCCACCTTTACCAAATTCTACAAATACGGATACAACCACTTTTTCTTCCGGGGGACCTTCATAAGGGCCATAACCCACAAACCAGGCGTGGCTCTTTCCTTCACGTTTGCTGCGGGTCTGCGCCGTTCCAGTCTTTCCGGCGATGGGCACCATATCAGGCCGGTAGATGGAGCGCCCCGTTCCGGATTGAATTACCATGCGCATCCCCTTCTCCACCAGATCCAGGGTATCCTGGGCCATGGGAATTTCCGTCACCATGTGCGGCTGATAGGTTTTGATTACCCGATTGGTATCCGGATCCCGGATGTCGCGCACCAGAAAGGGTTTATAGATCTTACCGCGATTGACGACCGCTCCCAGAGCAACGGCCATCCCCAGCGGTGTTGCCTCCAGAAAACCCTGACCTACAGCCAGGTTCAGCGTATCTCCATCATACCAGCGACTCGACCAGTTGATCTGCTTCCAGCGTTGATCGGGCACAAAGCCGGATATCTCTCCGGGTAGATCAATTCCGGAGGCCCGGTCCAGCCCGAGGCCGCGGGCCACTTTGATGATTCCCGAAGGCCCGATGGCATTGCTCAGATTCCAGAAATAAACGTTGCAGCTCTGGGCAATCGCACCCAGTAGATTGAGCGATCCGTGCCCGCTGGACCAGCAGTTGTAATGGGCATCGGGTGAATTGCGCGAACTGGATCGTACCTGGTATGAGCCATTGCAGGTGTAGGTGGTATTGGGATCAATGTTCTTACCGGATTCCAGGGCGGCAATAGCAACCAGTATCTTGAACGTGGAAGCCGGCGGCGATTTGGCCTGCACGGCCAGATTCAGGAAACCCTCAAATTGTTGTACTTTTCCAAAATGTTCGGCTCTCTGTTCCGGTGAACCGCTGGCCAGAATATTGGGATCATACGCCGGATAAGAGGCCAGGGCCAGCACTTCGCCATTGGTGCGCATGGCGATGGCTGTGCCACGCTTCCCTGTTTCCACAAGCTTACGATAAGCAGCGGCCTGGACTTTGTGATCGATTGTCAGGACAAGGGAATTGCCGTGTCGTGATTCGGCAATCTGCTCTTCGGAATCTTTGATGCGATGCCGGATACGCACACCATCGCTACCGCGCAGTTCACTGTCGTATTGCGCTTCCAGCCCGGCCTTGCCAATGAACTGATAGGGCAGAGCCAGTTTACGTTCCAGTTCACGCCGCGAAGGCAGGCCAATGTAACCGGTCACATGTGCCAGGGCCGGTCCCATAGTGTAGTAACGCAGATGCTGCGAAACAAATTCACCGTAACGCGAAACCAGATGAAACTCCGCCAGCCTCTCCTGCTCGCGCCGACCCACCCGGGTCAAAAGTATGATGCTCTGGTTCTTCTTGACCAGATTGTTCCAGGCCTTTTCACTCAGATATTCCCTGAATTCTGCCGGATTGCGACCCAGCAGAGTGGCTACAGCGCCAATGAAGCGGGCACCTTCTGCCCGGTTGCGGAAACGATTGGGAAAAACTACATAATCAATATAATTTACATTTTGGACCAGTGTGCGCGAATCATCCTGGCTGAAGCTGCGGTCATAGATCAGGCCACGTGGCGCAACCATAAACTCTTGCTGGCTGACGAATTTCTTGGCCAGAATCCGGTTCTCGTAGCCCCAGACCAGTTGCAACTTACCCAGCTGAAAGACAAAAAGTGCCAGGCTAATTAAAATAAACCCACTGAAAAAATACAGTCGCAGCTGAAATTTCTGCTCCAGTCTATGTTCTGTGGCGGATCGACTCATACTTCCCTGTGCTTGTACACCCAGCTCATGGCAAAGAAATACACCGGTGCCAGAATGGCAGTATAAAAAGCCGGCCCGAGAAATGAATAGGCTCGGGGAGCCTGCCCCAGAAGACCAACCAGAATCCAGACCAGCAGGCGGACCAGAAAGGTTGTACTGAATACCACAACCACCACGGGTAGCATACTTTCTTTATCGATGATCCGGTTCATCTTGCCCAGAATATAACCAACCAGCGTGTAAACCAGAGCGTGGGAACCAAGGATGGGCACAAACTCATTGCTGGATTCAGAAAAAGCCAGAATAGCCGAATCTTCCAGAAGACCACTGATGAAGCCGATCCAGGTGCCGTGAAATTCATCTTTGAACAGAGCAAAATAAATCAAAAAGAGAAGCAAAAAGTCCGGAAAGATTACCCCGGCAGCCTCAAAATGCAGGGATAACAGATTCATGTCCTTTAAGAAGAAGGACACCAGAATCCCCAGGAAAATAACGGCCAGTTCGAGAAGCATAATCAGTCCGGGGCAGCCGGGAGATTCTGGATCCTGCGGCGGCCGCCGGGAGTCTGGCCCGATGCTTCCTTCTTTTCTGGATCAGCGCTGGCTTCCGCTTTTTCAACCTTTTCCGGGGTTTGCACTTTTTCCTGCGCTTCCGGCTTGCGAACGGGCGTTGTTCTTGTCGTTTCC
Organism: Spirochaetales bacterium; assembly: GCA_015075425.1. Classification (GTDB taxonomy): domain Bacteria; phylum Spirochaetota; class Leptospiria; order Leptospirales; family Leptonemataceae; genus H5-SPI1. The sequence continues at coordinate 300,310 of JABTUL010000002.1, forward strand.
TCTTCCGGGAAAACGGCCGGTCCGAATTCCGTCACCAGATGTTCGTCGGCGGCTTCCTCCTCCTTCCATTTATCCGACCAGCTTTCCGGCTTTTTCAAAATCACAGTCACAAAATCCAGACTGGCCAGCGGAGCTATGGGCCGGACATAGGCTGTCCGAAAATCGCTTTCGCGGGTCCCTTCGCGCGTAATGCGGCCGACCGGAATCCCCCGCGGAAAAATGCCACCATCACCGCTGGTGTAAACCAGGAAGGGCTGATCCAGGGCTGCTCCTGATTGCGCCAGGGTCGTTTTGTTGCGTTCGTCATCGGTGGCAATGTAGGATAGCAGGACTTCTGACATTCGCCCGGAATTCCCGCTGAGCATGGCCCATTGTTTGTTATCGGGGATACGCACCCCCAGGCGAAAGGATGGATGGGTGATGGGTTGAACAATGGAAGTGGAGGCATCAGCATACACCACCATGCCCACAACAGCTCGAATCAGATGACGGTCCTCATCATGAGCCCTGCCGATCACCGGCATGAACACAGAAATTCCATCATCACGGCCTTTATTGATCAAAATACGCGGGGAAATCGAATTGAGCCGGATACCCAGCACCTCCGCCTGAACTTCTGCATATTGCTCACCGATTGGCGGAAAATTCAGTTGTTCACGCAAGGATTGATTGTCGCGTTTGAGAACATCGAATTTATCTTTTTCCAGTCGATACTCTTCCAGAAGTTTCTGTGCAGCCTCATAGCGCTTCTCCAGCTCCCGGTAACGATCCAGTTCAATCCAGATGTTATCGCTCATGCGAAAGCCAGAAGCAAGCACTCCGGCCAATCGATCCGATACTTTGCCAATCGAGCTCACCGCGCGGGCAAAGATGTTTCCCTGCCAGACCAGACACAGTACCGAAAATGAAATACAAAAAGTGAGGGAAAAAGTATTCTTATTTCTGGAAAGAACGTCCCAGAGCATGTCTACTTAATACTGGGCCGGATGTATTTTAGTTCTTCCAGGTACTTACCACAACCAAGAACCACACAAATCAGGGGATTCTCTGCCCGGAAAACGGGCACTCCCGTTTCCTTGCTCAGGAAACTATCGAGTCCTTTCAGCAGGCAACCACCGCCGGTCATCACGATACCCCGCTCCACAATATCTGCGGCCAGCTCCGGCGGTGTGCGCTCGAGAGTACTCTTCACCGCTTCAATGATCTGATCTATGGGTTCCTTAAGCGATTTGCGGATTTCATTGCTATCGATTTCCAGCGTGCGCGGTAAACCGCTGATGGCATCGCGACCGCGCAGCTCCATCATCTCCGTTTTGCGGTCCGGATAGGCATTCCCAATGGTAAGTTTCACATCCTCGGCCATACGCTCACCAATGATCAAATTGTATTGCGTCCGTAAATAACGGATAATGGCTTCATCAAATTCATCACCGCCAATGCGGATGGAATCGGCTATGACCATACCCCCCAGAGAAATCACGGCAATTTCTGTGGTGCCCCCGCCAATGTCCATAATCATGGTTCCGGCCGGCTCGTGAATGGGCACGTTAGCCCCGATAGCCGCCGCCAGCGCCTCTTCAATGAGATAGATTTCCCGCGCCCCGGCCTGCTCCGCCGATTCCCGCACGGCCCGCTTTTCCACTTCCGTGATTCCCGAAGGCACGCCGATCACCATGCGCGGCTTGACCAGAGTGGTCCGTTTATGCACCTTGGCTATAAAATAGCGGATCATCTTTTCCACTGTTTCAAAATCTGCAATCACGCCGTCTTTCATGGGACGGATAGCAACGATATCGCCCGGTGTGCGACCGAGCATACGCTTGGCCTCATGCCCCACGGCCAGGACTTTGCCTGTAGAAGCCTGGACGGCAACCACCGATGGCTCAGAAAGAACGATCCCCTGTCCCTTTACGTGGACCAGGGTGTTGGCAGTGCCAAGGTCGATGCCCATGTCATTAGAAAATAATCCATACATTTTATCAAGAATCATAATAAGTCCAGATCATGCTAATTGGCCCGAAAAGCGCCCGCAAACAACCGGATTGCCACAAGGCCACGGCCTGTCAAGGCCTTCATCCGGCTTAGAGAGCGTTTAGCTCCAGGAGACGCTCCTGGATCAGTGGATCCAGGCGGTCCGAGAGCTGGTAGCCTTCCTGAAAGTACTTTATTGCAGTTTCTTTAACATTCTGGGCGAGGAAGATCTCCCCTTCCATCCGGGCCACTTCGATGCGCTGTCCCCGGGTAAGCCCGGCCTTCCCCTTGATTTCCCGAATGAGCTGCAGGGCTCTCAGATAATTGCGGCCCCGGAAGGCCGCATAGGCCCGAAAAAAATCGAGGTCCAGCCCGGTTAAAACCATCGGTTGTCCGGGCTTCTTTAGATCCGGCAGCATCCTCTCCAGTCCCTCTGAATCCCCGCGCAACGCCTTTAGAGTCAGGGTAACCCAGATCCGCACGCCGGCAAGCAGCGGAGACTGGCCATCGGCCTCTTTCAGGTAATCTTCTAAAATGGGGTCCGTGCGGGCCGTTGCCAGCATTTCGGAAAGTACGAGGATGAGCGCGGCCCGGCCGCGGGTCCGGAGCTGTGGATCCATGGCCAGGGCCCGGCGGATGGAAAAGGCTGTATCGGCGGCGAGTGCTTCTATGGACCGGCCGGAATAGTCACCGGGGCGACTTTCCGGTAAGAATCCCCGGCCGGCGAGCTCGAGAGCCGTAATCGCAGACAGCTCCAGCCTGAGGGTCAGTTCATAGAAATCGAACAGACCCCGGTAGTAAGCTGTCATGGCACTGCCCGGATTTTCCCGTTCTACAATATCTGCCAGACGACGGGCGTCTTCAATGAAGTCATACAATTTATCCGGGTTTTCACTGCTAAGAATCGTTTCATAATGGGCCGCTCGCTTTTCGAGTCTCTCCGCTGCATCTCCGGCAAGTGAATAGTACACATCTTCCCAGAAGAAAAAGGCGGGCAACAGAAGAACAACCAGAGCGACGGGGATCACATAGCGCAGGTAGTCCGGACTGCGCTTGCGCCGGGTCAGCTTTTCTACTCGTAGAAACACCGGTCAGGCAACGGATTTGATGCGGGAATGCGTTTTGATATAGCTTTTCACGACGGCAATCTGATCGGACAAAAATACGGGAATGGCCCGTCTGGCGGACAGGGGAACCAGGGCCAGGCCCCTGTCTCTAAAAAAAATTCGGTCCAGATCTGCAGCGCTGTAGGTATAGCTGGCATTTTCCGCGTGAATGATGAATGAGGAACCATCGAGGATTAAGCTTGCCGGGCCAATCCGTTTGAGCTCCTGAAAATAGGCCGGACTCAGGTCCAGGCTGCGGCTACGATGTAACTTGCGGCCGTGATCCAGGTAAAGCGTCCCGCCCACAACGAGGGTTGTCTCTTTTTGCGTGGCGGGGCCCGCTGCGGGCTCAAGCTCGACATGCTCTTCCCTCTCTTCCCGGTGCTGGACCAGGACTTCCGCCGCCGCAGGAGGAGCGACCTCCTCCACCGCAGTCCGGCCCGCGTAGAGCACAGACCAGGCCAGGTATCCCAGAAGGGCGGCACCGGTAAGCAGCAAAATGAGAGCCAGGACAAGCATCGCTTAGAGTATCGGCTGGCGGCCACCGATTTCTGGATGAACCAAAAAAGATAATAGGCCTCCAGGCCCCATTCGCCAGGAAGGTTCCCGTGATAGAGACAATCAAAAAATTCGGCGCCGGCCTGATCATCCTTATCCTGGTAGCGATGATGGCCCTTGTTTTTGGCAATCAACCCGTAGATGAGATCACCCGGGTCCTGGCCGGAAATCCAGGCGCGGGAAAGTTCCAGAAAGAAGTGATCGATTTACAGATCTACAGCATGATCGAATCCAACTGCAAGCAGAACTTCTTGCAGCAGTTCGGGGTGGCCCCTGAGGGAATGATCAACTCCTGTGTGAATTCCAACTTAAAGCAGCTCTATATCCTGCCGGCTGTGGCCCGGGAGCTGGGGCTCGACGTGTCCCGTGAATATGTGGAACAGGCAGCTCTGAAGCGGGCCCAGGACAGCTATCGTTTACAGCGTACCGGCAAAGGCAGTGAAGACGATGTCCTGTCGGTGAGTGAACTGTACCAGAGAGAATTGAGTTACTACCCGTTTGACCTGCAACATAAATCGGCAACCATTGAACGGGTGCAGGAAACACTGGGACGGGAATTCGCGGCCAGTCCGGAAGAAATCGCCCTGCGTAAAAACCTGGGCAATATTCGCTTTCGCTTACGAATTCTTTCCTACACAGCCGGTAGCCTTGAGGAAACAACGCAGAAAACTATCAAAGTTACGGAAGAGGATATCAGAAAGGCCTACGAGGAAGAACAAAAAAAACTTCCCCCCGACAAGCAAAAACCCTTTGAGTCAGAAAAGCAGTTTGTAAAGGAACGAATAACAAAAGATATGGTGAGCGCCGGCGTGGCGGCCACCAAGAAGCAACTGGGGAACCTGAGTGGTTCCTTTTCCCTGGAAGATGTGGAGAAGATCACCGGTTTTGCCGCAAAATCTGCCGGTGCTGTGGCCGCAAATGAGCTGCGAGCGGTGAAAGTCGGTGGGGGCAGCGTCAATTTGATGAGTAAAGATATTCTTTTATTTTTGGGTCGTGGCAAGCCCGGCGTGGCCGGTCCTTTTCAGGAACAGGAACAGACCATCTACCTGGAATTAGTGGAAGTAGACCAGAAAGATCCGGCGCCGGCAACCGCTGAAGAAATCAAGCTGGCCGGCCAGGAAAACGCTCGCACCTTTCTGAGCTATGTCATGGAACAGGAAGGTCAGGCCGGTAAATTTGCAGTCTATGCTCCCCGGCAATGAATGCTGACTTCATCAATCCCTTCCTTGAGGCGGCAACCCTGGTTTACAAGGATATACTCGGTCAGGAGCTGATTCGCGGTCGCTCCTCCATCAAACAGAATCCGGCCCCTGGCCATGACGTGGCGATTGTCATTCATGTAAAAGGCGATGCCCAGGGGGATATCATCTACTCACTCAATATCGACGCCGTGGAAAAGATCGTGCGCACGCTCATTCCGGGTGCTGGCGCAGAAACCATCGCAGAAGAATACCGCGATGTCATGGGCGAGATCGCCAATATGATCACCGGAAACGCTGTGAACATATTCCTGAGCAAAAAAAAGCACATCGACATCAGTGTCCCCTATGTTGTGGATACGCGCATTAAAACCATTGATTTGAACAATCGCACCACGCTGAGCCTGCGCCTGTATGCACGTATCGGGCTGCTGGAAATCAACATCGCTCTGGCCGCTTGATGGAACGCTGGTCTTTGTATCCCGCCCTGCTCCTTTCTTTTCTTCTTCATGCAGCGGTACTCTATTCTCGCACATCCCCGGCTCAAGTGACCCATGCTGCTGTGCGCGAGAGCGGACGCCTCACCGTTGCCTTCGCCGGAACAGGCCGGGAGAAAGACGCCGGACAGACCGGACACAGTGATGCTTCGCATGCCCTGGAAAGTGTAAATGCTCTGATCCAGAATCGCATCGCATATCCGGAACTGGCCCGCCGCATGGGATACGAAGGTCCGGTGAGTGTCGGCGTTTCGATTGAAAATGGCCGGGCAACACGGGTGCATTTGCGCAGCAGCAGCGGCTTTGAAATCCTGGATCGGGCAGCCCTTGACGCTGTGCAGAGCTATGACTTTGGATCCCTGCAAGGTTCTCTGGAACTTCACTTTATCTTCCGGTTACGCGATGAATGAGCTGTCTTCTGAATGGGTAATCTATGCCCTCTATTTTTTGTCCTCGCTGGCTGTGGCATTGATTCTCGAGCGCTTTTTTTTGCTTTTTCTGTGGAAACGACCGGCAGCGGACCTTGAAACACTACTGAATCATGCACGCAATCACCGGACCCGCCCCACTCCCCTGAAGTTGGCGGATGCCCGGCGTTATCCAGCCCGGGCCCTGCTGGAGGATTTGCTCTCCGGTAAAGATGCTGATGTTTGTTTGCAAAAATACAGCAAAATGCTGAACCGCGGAATCTCTGTGCTGGGAACCATCGCCACCATTGCCCCCATGTTAGGTCTTCTGGGGACGGTTACCGGCATGATCAAGTCCTTTGCCGCTTTTGATCGCGCTACCGTTGACACCATCCAGCTGCTTTCGGGAATTGATGAGGCGCTGTACACCACGAGCCTCGGCCTCATGATTGCGATCCCAGGTCTTGTCGCCTACAACGCTCTGGTGAGCCGCACCCACACCTACCTTGATGAAATGGAGCTTGTGGTCCGCGCCTTTCGCTCATGAGACGACTGGCAGTCAAATCAGGACTGGAACTGGCACCGATTGTCGATGTAGTTTTTTTACTTTTGACTTTTTTTCTGCTCAGTGCCAATCTGGAAAAGAGACGGGAAATCGCCCTGGATCTACCCACCGGAAACGGTCGGGAAGCGCGGGAAAAGAAGGATCTGGAAATCACAATCGATGCCTCTGGCGCAATCCACCTGGAGGGGCAGGTTGTCAGTCTGAGCATGCTCGATCAAAAAATGGCCGGCCTGAAAGACCCTGAAGCCTTAGAGTGCCTGGTCGCAGCTGACAGTAAAGTACCTTATGGAAGCGTTGTCGCCGTTCTTTCTTTACTCCAGAAACACAACCTGGTGCGCGTGCAGCTCCTGACCCGGGAACGCTGATGCGCAAAACATGGCTCTTGCCTTTCCTCCTCTATCCAGGACAGGTTTTTAGCCAGCCCATAGTTGTGGAAGCCAATCGTTCGCGTGAAGAGCGCGGCAGTACCACAGGAAGTACGCGCATTGATCTGAAAGCCCGGGGAGAATCACGCACACTGACCGAGCTCCTTGAGCGTGAAGCCGGTGTTCGCGTCAATCGCTATGGCGGTGAGGGCTACCTGTCAACCATCTCTATCCGGGGATCCAATCCCAATCAGGTGAATGTGAGTCTGGACGGAATACCGCTCTCGAATGCCGTCCGCGGTGAAGTCAATCTAGAAGACTACAGTCTCGATGGCCTGAGCTCCATTGAAATTTTTCGCTCTGGCGAGGAAGTCGGTTCTGCGGCGGGCGGTTCCATCAATCTTGTATCTGCCGGTCCAGAGAAAGGCGCGGGCTTCCGGGTCAAAGCCAGGGGTGGTAGCTACAAAACAGCCGGTCTTTCCGGCAACGCCTATGGTGGCTCGACTGTGCGCTATGCCGGACACCTCAAGGCAGAAACGTCACAGCAGAATTTTAAGTTTCGCAGCGACAATGGCACGCCTGTTCTCAATGAATGGGACGATTTCGACGACATTCGCAAGAATGCACACTATCACAACTATTTTGGCAATCTGCATTTGAGTCATTCGCGGCCGCGCAGTCGTTTCTTTTTCTTGAACGATTTTGTCTGGCGTAAGCATGGGCTGCCCGGGCCCGTCCCGGACCAGACAGAAAAAACTGAAAGAATTCTGGGACGTAACACGACCGGTGTGGGTGCGGAAACGCGGGGAGTTGGGCTGGAGAACCTGCTCATGGTCACCCGCGCCTACTACACGCACACTGGCGAACACTTGCGAGATCCCCGCCAGGAGTTCAGCTTCAAAGAACCCAACGCGCGGACCAGGCTACAGCAATTTGGCTTTCATTTGAATCCGGAACTTCTTTTGCCCCATAACACTCTGCGTTTCTTTGCTCACGGAAACTATGAAATCTATAACGAAGAAAGGCTGGATCGTCATGACCGTTTTGTGGAGAAAGTGCCGCGCAAAGTCCGCGAACAGTATACCTTCCGGCTGGAGGACGAAATCGCATTTTTTAAGGATCGGCTTATCTTTTTACCAGGAATAGAATACCAGCGCACAACAGACTATTTCCGCAGCGCCAATCGAATAGATGAGATCCGGCTGGCCAGCGGCCGACTGCAAAACTACGCAGAACTGGAAAGATCACGCTACATCCGGCGGGCCAATGGCGAGAAAATTAAAAAGAATGAACAGTACATCCTGCCTCCTTCAGCCAGCATACATGAACTGACCAATGAAAGACTGACGATTAAAGGAGTCCCGGTCAAAACACGCTCTCTGGAATGGTCGCTACGGGCCGGTGCCTACTCCGGCAAACGGCTGCCGCTTTTCATTGAAACCTTTGGCGAAAAAGGGACCATCATTGGCAACCCCGACTTACAGGCAGAGGAGGCGACGACGGTAGAAGCCGGTAGCGGCATCAGTTTGAAAAGCAACTCTCTGAGTGGAAAACTGGAATTGACCGGATACAAAAGAATTATTGAAGATATGATCCTTTTTGTTCCCAATTCCCGATTCACCCTGCGGCCGGAAAATGTGGATCGCGCCGTCATCCGCGGTGTAGAATTGAAGGCCGAAATGGATTTTTTCTCCCGCCTGAAACTCTATTCAAGCTATACGTATCAACTGGCCATCAATGATTCCAACATCAGCTATCTACGCGGAAAATATCTGCCCTTACGACCCATGCATGAATCCCACTCCGGTCTCGTCTACTACAATGAATATCTGAGCGCCGGTCTGGACATAATCTATGTGGGTGCTGTTTTTCGGGATCGCACCAATGAATATCCTGGCTATGTCGAGCCGCGCTGGATCTATGGATCGCATCTTTCCTTTCATCTTCTGAGGAAAGGGTCATCGAATCAGGCCGAGCGCTATGAACCCGAGGAAAAGCTGACGCTATCTTTGCGGGTAAACAATATACAAAATCGACGGATGACGGATATAAATGGCTATCCCCTGCCCGGCCGCAGCGCCTATGTACAACTCGAATACCGATTCCATGATTTGAGCCTGGCTGCGGACGGGAATTGAAACCTACTCTTCCAGGCGTCCCAGAACCTCACGGGTGAGTTCCAGAAAATCGCCGCGCATGTCCGGATTCACTTCTTTTTTCTCTGTAATGATGTTCTTTCTGGTACCCAGAAGCTCGGCCACCCCTATCCGATCCATGACCATGCTTTCCAGCAATTTGTCACCATATGTGTCACGTAATTTTTTGCTCTGCTCCTCATGCTCCCGGACCAGATGAGCGCCGCCGCGGCGCACACGATTGCGTACGATTCCCAGAAAGCGAGCCCCGGTCCGGACATTTTTTTCATGCATTTCCGTTAGCATGTTCTGGATATGCTGCAAGATGAACGGTATGCCGTAACAGGAAATGAAATCGGGAATGGTCGGAACAAGATAGTAATCACTGGCAATGATGGCGTTGCGAGCAATCATGTAAATATTGGGCGGACAATCAAAAAGGATAAAGTCATAGCTGCGACGCACGGCAGAGATGGCTTCTCGCAAAATCAAATACCTCTGCAAATAGAACTCTTCCATGGAATCGATGTAACGCGGTTTGCGGCTTACCAGGCGCATATCATATTCGGGAAGCTCCAGGTGAGAGGGCAATAAATCAAGGCCGGGTGACGTGCCTTCCATGCTATCCCAGGCTCGATTGAGGGCGTTGGGAATGATCCACGCCGGATCAAGTTCCGGACCTTCATGGTAAAACGATTCCAGGACGTTTTTAATCGAACCGGCGCGCTCCACGCGCTCGGCCCAGTAGTGTTCATCAATGGTAGACAAAGACAGGCTGCACTGGGGATCCAGATCGACAATGAGCACTTTTTTGGCAAATTCACTGGCCAGGCAAACACCCAGTTCCAGGGTCAGAGTGGTTTTGCCCACGCCCCCCTTGTAGTTGATAACCGAAATTACCCTTGCCACTCTCCTGTCATTATCGACCCCCCGGCCGCGCCGACCCGTAAGAAATGTGTTGCCCCGACAGGCGGCGATGCAATGCCCTGTGCATGCCGGAACTGTTGATCGACAAATACCTGGCTCTCAAGGATAAATACCGCAACTACGATACAAAGCATGCTCTCAAATTGATGCAGGCCTTCCGCTACGCCGTGCGTCACCTGGCAGAGAAAGGATACACGGTTGCCTTTGAAATGTTAGGGAGCATCAATTTTGGCATTGTCGATCCCCACTCGGATGCGGATTGTATTCTCTATCACTACTGTGAAATCCATGAAAGCCAGGGTGAATGTCCGCCCAATTGCAGCAATCTGAGCTGGGTCAAAAAAGAAGCGGTGGAATCCGTGAGGCGCAGTTTTCAAAATCCCCGATTCTCCCTGGAAATTCTGGACACCATCAACCTGCGCTACCTGGAGGACAGCCTGAAAAGGGCCGACTTTTCCGATGAAAACGAAGCCATCTTCCGCTTTTTCTTTTACCGCAGCATAGGCCGACCGGTCAATCGACCTCTGGTTCGCCTGTATTTCAATCAATTGCTGGCCCATACAGAAATCGTTCAGAAATACAAAGAACGTGCTTCACTGATGCTTGCAGAATATTTACATACAACATCCCATCGTTATTCATTTAATAAATACAACGAAAGAATTCTCAATCGCGGCCTGGTTGTCCCTGAAGAATTGACCAGCGAACTCAGCGGCTATCTGAAAGCTTGACGGATTTTTCAGAAACGTTGATCTCACTGTAACGAAGCACAGAACCACGCGATTCAAAATCCATGTGCCGGATATCCTGTCCTGTTGCCAGACGAATCAACTCTTCCGTAATATTTACGGAAATATCACCGATACGTTCCAGAGCCAGGATCATCCGGTAGTAATCCAGAAGCTGTCTCTGGGTGAAGCTGCGCCAATCACAGATTTCATCAAAAAGCTCGGCGCTCAGTAAATCAATTTCCTTTTCTATTAGATGAATCGATCCAAAAAATTTTTCCTTCTGCTCGATCAAAGATTCAACGGACATTCCTACGCTGGTAATCACGCGACTCAGAAGTAGGTTGAGTTTGGTATCTTCGCGATAGTAATCCGTTGTGAGGCTTCCGGTGAGATAGGCTCGGGAGCAGTTGACCACCTGATCCCCCATCCTTTCAAAAAATCGACTGAAGCGAATGGCTGACAGTGCAAAAACCAGCGGATCTTCACGCATGAGTCTTCCAGCCATGGGTTCATTGATTCCGCGCGAAGCCACCGCCTCAAGAATCGCATTCTGGCTCAGATTATCGATTTCCTTCTCGAGGCGATCCAGCTCATCGTCTCTCTGGACAATGGAGCGAGCAATCTTCTGGTCTCCGCTCTCAAAGCAGTCGCTGAGTAAAATCACCTGCTCGAGGGTAGCTTCTGCCATTGTATAGAGATGAGAAATCATGAAATTGAATTTGGATGGCATTACGTATCCTTGATTCCCTGATGAACGACCCAAAAATTCAGGTTGCTATTATACTCTATCCTTTACAATGCCTTGCATGGAAGGTCTTATTATCTTTTTCGTCCTGATTTTTATCGGGATCTTCATTTTTATTCCCTTCATGATCCGTAAAGCAATGAAATCGGGTGCTCAGGCACGCAATTTTATTCCGGACCTGCTGCGGCTGACCGGCATGCAACTGAACGATCAAACGCTTTCCGGTGTCTACCGTGACTTCCCGGCCACCGTCCGCTTTGGCCTGGGGGTCAATATGGGCAAACTGATCATGAAAGGACCACGTCCCTCCAATCAGTTTGCAGGGCTGCATGGTCGTAATACTTTTTTCCAGACCCTGCATGTTCAGCTGGAGATCCCCGGCGCCGGGCTGCCGCCGCTGGGAATCAAAGAAAAGGTGGGCATTCTCAGAACGGATGAATTCCTTAATGAAATCATCAAACAAACGCGCATGGAATTACCGGAGCTAAAAATCCCGCACAGCCTGCCACGCGTCCGCTTCTACGGCACAGACGCCACCTTTGCCACGCGTTTTGCCGATGATCCAGAACTCAAACGACTGCTTTCTGACTGGCATTTCACGGATATCCGCATAGGTGGCAGCTCCGTGGAATTGATCCTGGATGATAATATGGTCATGCCTACCTTCGGCGGAAAGCGAATGTCGAACCCGGGATATGTGGTTCAGGCTCTGGACATTGCCTCCCGGGTGGCCGTTCTGGCCAAAAATTAGGAATCGGGAAATCACCGCGCAAGGAGTGCAGGATGAAAACAATCGAATTTCAAGTTGAAGGTATGACCTGTGAACACTGCGTCTCTGCGGTAAAGAAAGCCATGACAGCTGTGGGCGCGCAGGGATCGGTCGATTTACGCTCCGGCCAGGCCAGCGCGACCTACGACGAAACGACGCTCGGCTTTGAGCAAATCCGGGCAGCCATAGAAGAGGAAGGCTACCAGGTCCGCTCTTCTTGATGGAAGATCGGGTAGTAACTTTTTCTTAACCTCATCGTCTTACTTTTCAGAGGAAAGATATGCAGGAACACACTACACTGGAAATTTCCGGCATGACCTGCGCCAATTGCGCTCTGCGCATCGAGAAAGGACTTTCTCGAATACCGGGCGTCGAGCAGGCTCAGGTCAACTTTGCAATGGAGACGGCCTCTGTCGATTTCGACCCCGGGACGGCAGCGTTAAGACAACTGATCGAAAAAGTGGAGCAGCTTGGTTATGGTGCCAGGGAACAAAGATCGGACGCAATAGACCATCGCGATGAAGAGCGAGATCGAGAAATCCGGCGGACTTTTGTTGCCTGGGTGTGCTCCGCATTCCTTTCCGCTCCCCTGGCCTATACGATGGCTGCCCACCTGGGTCTCGATTTTTTGCCCGTCCCCGATGTGCTCATGAATCCCTGGCTGCAACTCGCCCTGGCTGCTCCGGTTCAGTTCATCATCGGGGCCCGCTTCTATTCCGGTGCCTGGCGCGCCCTGCGTGATCGCAGCGCCAATATGGATACTCTGGTTGCCCTGGGCACGTCTGCTGCCTTCTTCTACAGTCTGTATATGAGCCTGGGGCCTACCGCACACACGGAATTGTACTACGAGACCAGTGCCGTTTTGATTTCCTTGATTCTTCTGGGCAAGCTCCTGGAAGCACGGGCCAGAGGCCGGACCTCGGCGGCCATCCAGAGACTCATGCACCTGCAGGCCCCAACCGCACTTGTGCTGCGCAACGGCACGGAACTCTTGCTGCCCGTGGAAGAAGTCCAGGTAGGCGACATTGTTCGCGTAAGACCGGGTGAATCCATTCCCGTAGATGGCGTCGTTCTGGAGGGAGAATCGGCGGTGAATGAGGCCATGATCACCGGCGAAAGCATGCCTATAGAAAAAAGAGCGGGTGACCGGGTCATAGGTGCCACTTTGAACCAGTTTGGTTTATTGCGCATTCAGGCTCAAAAAGTGGGCCGCGATGCCACTCTGGCCCGAATTGTTCGCGCCGTGCGGGAAGCTCAGGGTGCGCGGCCGCCCATCCAGCGCTTTGCGGATCGTGTTTCCGCTATATTTACGCCGATCGTGCTGGGCATTGCCCTTCTGACCTTCCTGGGCTGGTTTTTCTGGGTCGATTCCGGCAACCTGGCCCGCGCTCTGGAAAATGCCATCGCTGTGCTGGTCATTGCCTGTCCCTGTGCCCTGGGACTGGCCACACCCACTTCCATCATGGCCGGCTCCGGACGCGGCGCGGAGCTGGGCGTTCTGTTTCGTGGTGGCGAGCAACTCGAACATGCAGGGGCTGTGCAGGTGATGGCTCTGGACAAAACGGGGACCATAACGCGTGGCGAACCGGAGCTGATCTCTGTCACCAGCCTGGGAGGGATGAGTGAGCAGGAAATTCTTACCCTGGCCGGGGCCGTGGAGAAAAACAGTGAACACCCGCTGGCGCAGGCCATCGTCCGCGCAGCGCAAAAAGCCGGCGTGCCTCTAAAAGAGGCCGATCAATTCCAGGCATTCCCCGGCGGTGGCGTGGAAGGCAGGCTGGACGGTCAGCGCATTGTCATCGGCTCTCCGGATTTCCTGAAATCACAACCTGGCGTGGAAGCCTCAACGGTCGCCCAACTGGAAAGTCAGGGAATGACCGTTGCCCTCCTGTCAGTGGATGGAGTGGTCCAGGCCTGCCTGTCTATCGCAGATCAGATCCGGCCGGAAGCACCGGCGGTGATGGCCCGGCTGCGCGAATCCGGCATTGAAACGGTGATGATCACCGGCGACAATCAGCGCACAGCAGAAGTAATTGCCCACCAGGCCGGTATCAGTCGGGTCATGGCCGGGGTAAAACCGGAAGAGAAGGCGGCCATGGTAAACGGACTCAAGCGCGGAAACCGCCTGGTGGCTATGGTAGGCGATGGCATCAATGATGCACCGGCGCTGGCAGCAGCCGATGTGGGCGTTGCTATGTCAACGGGTTCGGACATCGCTATTGAAAGTGCGGACGTGGCTCTTTTATCTGCGGACCTGCATGGTCTCCTGCGACTCATTGAGGTTTCGCGAAGCACGATGCGCAATGTCCGCCAGAATCTGTTCTGGGCCCTGGCCTATAATACGCTGGGCATCCCCATAGCGGCTGCCGGATTTCTGGCTCCGTGGCTGGCCGGAGCTGCCATGGCCCTGAGCTCTGTATCCGTCACGCTCAATGCCCTGCGGCTGCAGCGAATGCCCATGGGGAAAGACCGGTCCTAATGCGACGGTCGCAGGTGGGCCTGGAGGAAAGCCTCTGCCTGTTCGCGATTGGATAGCTGTACCCAGCGCCCTTCCGGATAGAGAACGGATACGGGGCCTTCTTCGCACTGGTCCAGGCAGCCAGACATATTGATGCGGACTCCTTTAAGGTCAAGATCCTTCACTCTGGCTTTCAGATACTGGCGGACCTCTGCTCCGCCGCGTCCACCACAAGAAGGCCGTTCCCCGCCCTGGCGCACATTTTCACAGACGAACAGATGCTTTTCAAATTTCATAAGGGTTTTTTAGTTCACCAGGATGGCCGGAATTGGGTGTACCGTCGTACTTGGAAGTGCATTTGGCTTCCAGCTTTGAAGCCACAAAGGTGCCATCTGCCTGGATGTAACCATCGGCCCGGGCGGGAACGCCATCGGTAAAGGTATCCGGAAGCTGGGTACTGCCGTCAAAGCGCACCTTTAGCTCATGCCTGTCCTGGGAAAGGATGAAATCGGCCTGCTCCCCGCTGCGCAGAATGGAGCCTGGCTTGATAAAACCGCGCACGCGCAGTTCACGATCACGAAACTGCTCCGGCGACTGCACCACGGCCGCAACATCAAGAATCATTACCCTGGCCGGACTTTGACTTCCGCCGAGAAAAACCATGGATGCGAGTCCCGCACCCACCAGAGCAACAGCAATGACAACTTTGAGATTCATAAAACCCTCAGGCGGGGCAGGCCCGCCTGAGTCAAGATAGGCTTACTTCTGCAAATGGACTACATATTTTGCGATCAATCGGCGATCCGCTTCCGGAATGTGCGCGTAGGATACCATGGTAGTCCCGGGCACTCCCTTTTCCAGCGTGGCAACAATGGCATCTTCCGTAGAGCCCTGTTTGTAAGCAGCAGTGTCTGCGAAGTTACGTGGCTTGGGATTGAGGGCAGCGCCTGCCGGGCCATCACCGTGTCCCAGATCACCGTGGCAGCTGTTGCAGGCATTGTTTGCGTACAACTCTTTGCCCTTTGCCAGGTCCCCGTCCAGAGCAGCGCTGGATGCAGCGGGAGCTTCAGTGCCTTCCTGTTTTTTCTTGCAATGGGCTGAAGCAATCAGAAGCAGCACCGCAATTGCAGCGATTGAAGTATGAAATTTCATGAGTTTCTCCTTTGATCGTTTCAATCATGAGGAGGCCATCTTTCCGGCAAGAATCTTTCCGTTTTTCAGTGGTGGTGACCGCCGGGACCATGAACATGACCGTGAGCAAGTTCTTCCAGGCTGGCATTACGCACCGACACTACCGTCACGGAAAAATTCAAAACCTGACCGGCCAGCGGATGGTTGCCATCGACAGTAACGGTTTCTGTATCCGTCTCCACCACGCGCACCACAGCCCTCCGCCCGTCTTCCGACTGCATTTGAAATTGCATCCCATTCTCAATGGAATCCACACCGTCAAAAGCGGACCGTGGCAGGGTTTGTTTCAGTTCATCATCGTAGGCTCCGTAGCCATCTTCCGGTTCCAGACGGATGCTAAAGGCATCGCCGGCCACCCTGGATTCCAGAGCCTTTTCCATGCCGGCAATCAGATTACGGTAGCCATGCAGGTAAACCAGCGGACTGCGCCCTTCCGATGAATCCAGCACGACATTGCTATCATCCCGCAGAGTGTACTCGATGCTGGCGACTTTTCCTTTTTCTATTTTCATAGCCGGCAGGAGAGATGCATCGGGTCAACCGTCAAGGGGGATTTGGTTCAATGACCTGGTTCAATGAGAACCTTCTGGCCGGTCATGGTTCTTTGATAGGCTTCGATGGCAGCCACAGCATCATCAAGGCCCACCCGGTGCGCCACTTCTGTGATCAGAGTTTCTTTTTGCTGTACTTCGCGGGTCAGCTGGAGCAGGCGATAGAAGGGCAGTTTCACCATCCACGCAGAAAGCCAGAAACCTTCCAGCACGCAGTCGCGAAAGATCAGATCGCCAGGATGGATCTGGCAGGCTTGTTCGGAAAGTCCTCCGTAAACAACAACTCGACTCCTGGCCGGCATATTCTGCATGAGCTGCCGGGTCATTTCTCCAGCGATCGCATCAAAGGCCAGGTCCGCCTTGAGCCTTCCGGCAAGCACGCGCAACTGTCGCTCAAAATCTCCAGCGCTGGAATCCAGTACATGAGCGGCACCCAGAGACCTCAGATGTTCTACCTGCTCCTTGCGACGAACGATATGAATGACTTCCAGTCCGCGCACCAGCGATTCGCGCAGAAACATAAGTCCCAGTGAGCTTGCTGCGGCTGTATGGATAACTGCCTTACTTTTTTGCTTTTTTATGATTTCAAAAAAACCGAGCACCGTCATGGGATTGACAATGAGATTGGCTCCATCGGCAAAACTTGTGGAACGGGCCAGCGGTATACATTGCCGGACACTTGCCAGCGCATAATCGGCCCAGCTACCATGCCCCGAAGTGAGAGCGGCGAAGGCAACGCGCTTCCCGGTCAAATAGCGTCCCAGAAGGCCAGAGCCGCTGGCCACCACAGTGCCACTGCCCACGAGTCCGGGTGCCGCCGGAAGCTTCTTCTTAATGCCATAGTTCCCCTGTAAAAACGATAGATCAGAAGGATTGACCGGCGCTGCGGCCACTTTGATCAGCACCTGGCCTGCTGCCGGAAGTGGTTCCGGCAGCTCCAAGACACTGAGCCCGGAAGGTCCGCTGTATTCCTGTAAAACAAGTGCGCGCATGCAAAGCAACGGGCCATCATGGCAGAGGACCACAAGTCTTTTTTGCTGTGCCGCTTCCCTGCCTCTTGCATGCCGGGCGTGTGCGCTGTTTCGTCGCCGTTATGACTCTTTGCCTGCCCGGGTGTTTGCAGCTGGAATTTGAAACGCGAGCCAGAACGTTCCTTCTTCCCGATCGCCTCCTCTTTGCCCACCGCGGAGCATCCGGGGAAGCAAAGGAAAATTCCCGCGAAGCCTTTGATCTGGCTTTAAAGCAGGGAGCCGATGTTCTGGAAATCGATGTCCGACTGAGCCGGGATCATAAGGCTGTGGTCATCCACGATGACAGTCTGAAACGCACGCACGGCATCGATCAAAAAGTATCTGAACTGACAGTGCCGGAATTATCCGGTCATGGTATTCTCGATCTGCATACCATGTTGAAACGCTACAGAGGCCGCATCAATATCGAGCTCAAAGATAGAAAATTCCGCCTGGCCGATGCTGCCTGGCAAACCATACGCGAGTCCCGGGCAGAGAACCGTGTTCTGGTCGGTTCTTTTGATCGCAGCCTGCTTGCCTATTTTCGCCACATATCGGGCCAGAGCGTGGCCAGCAGTGCCAGTGCCACGGAAGTACTGGAGTTCTATCTGTATTGCACCCTGGGCTGGCCACCATCCTTTGCCATTCCAGCCGATGGCGGGCCGGCCACTTTGCCTTTTGATGCACTGCAGATACCGGCCCGCGGATTTGTGGACTTTAGCAAATCATCCTTTCTGCGCTGCGCCCACAGGAGCGGACTGGCTGTACATTTCTGGACCGTCAACGATCCCGAAGAAATCGCCTTCCTTTACTCTGCCGGAGCCGATGGCATCATGACCGATTTCCCGGCACGGGGAAAGCAGGCATTATATCGGGCTGGCAAAACAGGTCCTGCGCGCTAACCCATCGGCCAGAATACAAAGGTACAAAAAAGCTGGCTCTGGCGCACATGCGTTCTTAACTGGTCACGGTGATGAAAGTCCTGTCACTCCTGCTGGCATTCTCTTTTTTTTTCTATTGTAAGAGAGAGAATACGGACAAAGATCAGTTAAAATCCGATCCGCGCCCGGCCATCGTTTTTCTGGGCAATAGCCTGACAGCCGGCCGTGGTGTCGCAGAAGCGGAAGCGATGCCTGCATTGATTCAAAAGAAGCTTGATGATGCCGGACTCTTGTATCGCAGCGTCAATGCCGGTCGCAGCGGGGATACGACGGCCGGCGGTCTGGCCCGACTGGACTGGTACCTGGACGATGAAACCCGGATGAAAGCACTGGTGATCGAACTGGGTGCAAACGATGCTATGCGCGGCCAACCTGTTTCGGAAATCGAACAGAATTTACAGCAAATCATCCAGAAAGTGCGCCGGCACGATCCACAAATAAAGATTTTTCTCTGTCAGATGCACACCTTCCCCAATATGGGGCGGGAGTATGCCCGTGATTTCTCGCGACTTTTTGCCCGTGTGGCCCGTAAGGAAAAGGTGATTCTCCTGCCTTTTCCCTTGACAGGTGTGGGTGGCGTGGCCTCGCTGAATCAGGAAGACGGTATTCATCCTAACGCGGAAGGTATGCAGATTTTTGCCGCAAATATCTGGAAAGGGCTCCAGGGGCATCTATAGCTTAGCATGGAGCCCCTTTATGGACAGCCGGACAACCAGGATGAGAGACCCAGCAAAACCGTTCTCATCCATGTAACCACAACGATTGAGCACGTACAGATCATTCTGGAAAGTATCCGGGCTGTTATGCGCCTTTCTGATGAAAGCGTGCTTATCTGCACGCAGAAAGGAGATGTGGTTCATTTCCCGGATTTTGATGGCCCCTTGCTCCTTGATGATGAAGGCAATGTCATGGGAGATTCCTGCTATTATGTGCACTGGCAGGACGAACGCTCTGCGGAAGAGATCTTTTCCTCCATTGTTGACCGGGGCAAGCTGACGGAAACAGAACTGGAAGCTCTGAGCATTACCGTGGAATTCCGCAATCCCGTCCTGGGTTGCACTGTGGAATTTTGCAGCCTGCCGCCCTCAGAAAACTAACCCGGATTATTCATGAAAGCTTATGCGTAAAGTACAGGTTCAAAGAAAAACCGCCCGGCACTGGGCGGTTTTTCATCATTTCCACGAAAACCCGGAGCTTGTTTGTAAGAACGGTGTGTCGCGCGCAGCCTTGCCCCTGTCGCGGAGCCACGGAGGGCGCAGCGCCCCGCATTCGGGCAAGGACGTCCGTATGCGGGGCCAGGGGAAAGGTCGCGTGCGGCGCCCCACTGTTTTCACGAATAATCCGGGCTAAAGCAGCTTCCTTACTCCAGAGGCTCGAGACCGTTGAGCCGGGCAGCATTCTCAAGCCACTGTTTTTCTCGCGGATGCAAAATCCCATCCACCAGCGCCAGCGCGTATGCTTCTGTCAGGAAGCTGCGTGCCGTTTCTTTGCTGTTGAATACAGGTGGCGTTCGCGGGAAAAAGCGATTTCCCATAACAGAGTCCATTGTATTTTCTACGTATGTTTTTTCAAAACCACGATCGGTAGCAAATTGCATGATGCGCTGTCTCTGCCGGGGATCCAGTGTATCGTCAGAAATCATGACTTGCAGCAGCCCCTGCAAATAGAGCCCCTGGTCCTGTAGATCCAGCCCACCAATTTCAAGCACACTCTCTTTCATTGGCCCTTCCTTTTTTCGTACTGCGCAATCCGGAGAGTTGTGTCGATCACCGTATCCGGTATCAGAGAAATGGAGTCAATGCCCAGGTCCACCAGATATTCGGCAAAATCCGGATAATCCGAGGGAGCCTGCCCGCAAATGCCTATTTTGCGCCCCGCAGCGTGCACTTCCTGGATGGCCGTACGGATCATCCAGCGCACAGCTTCATTTTTTTCATCAAAGAGGTGTGAAACGATTTCTGAATCACGGTCCACTCCCAGGGTCATCTGGGTCAGATCATTGGAGCCGATGGAGAAGCCATCAAAAATCCTGGCAAATTCCCGGGCCAGAATTACGTTGCTTGGTATTTCACACATCACATAAATTTCGAGACCCTCATCTCCCGGAACCAGGCCGTGCTGGGCCATCAATCGAATGACACTCTCTCCTTCCGCAACAGTCCGACAAAAAGGAATCATAACTTTAAGATTGGAAAGGCCCATGTCTTTGCGCACCCGCCGCACGGCCTGGCACTCCAGAGCAAACCCCTCGCGGTAGGCGGGATGATCGTAACGCGAAGCTCCGCGAAATCCAATCATAGGATTTTCTTCTTCTGGCTCGAATTCCCGACCCCCAATCAGTCCCGCATACTCATTGGATTTGAAATCGGACATGCGCAAAATCACATCCCGCGGATAGAAGGCAGCGGCAATGCGGCCAATGCCACAGGAAAGAGTATCCACAAAGAATTCGGCCCTGTCGCTGTAGGCTGCGGTGATTTCGCGAATCTGCTCCACAGCCTTTGCATCTGTCAGGTTCGGATAACGCAACAGGGCCATCGGGTGGATGCGTATGGCATTGTTGATGACAAACTCCATGCGCATGAGTCCCACACCGCTGCCAGGCAATCCGGAAAGCTCAAAAGCGTGCTGCGGATCCGCCAGATTGAGCATGATCCGCGTACGCGGGGCGGGAAAGTCGCTCAGAGATATTTTCTCTATTTTAAAGCTTAATCGACCGCCGTAGACATTACCCGTTTCGCCCTCAGCACAGCTGACCGTTACCTCCTGACCATTTTTCAGAGTAGCCAGTGCGCCTGACGTACCCACAACAGCTGGCAGTCCCAGTTCCCGGCTTACGATGGCAGCATGGCAGGTACGGCCGCCGCGCTCGGTGATGATGGCGGCCGCCTTGCGCATGACCGGAACCCAGTCTGGATCCGTCATCTCCGTTACCAGAACCTCACCTTCCTGAAAGGAGCGCATGTCTTCCGCTGTTTCCACACAGCGGACGGGGCCCGCACCAATGCGTGAGCCAACGGCGCGACCGGTAAGAAGGAGCGGGCCGCGTTTTTCCAGCCGAAACACTTCCCGTACATTATAATCTCTCTGGCTGTGCACGGTTTCCGGCCGCGCCTGCAGGATGTAGAGCTCTCCGGTTCTACCGTCCTTGCCCCATTCAATGTCCATAGCCTGATGACCGGCCCGCCTGCCGTAATGCTCCTCGATGGCCGCACCCCAGCGGGCCAGTTGCAAAACATCTTCATCCGTTATGGAAAATAGCTTTTGCTCTCCTGAGGCCACGGGAATGTTCCGCGTGGTCGTAAGACCTCCGCGCAGATCATAAATCATCTTTAGTTCTTTGGAGCCAATGCGTTTGCCAATGATCGGCCGGTGACCGGTTCTTAAAGTCGGCTTGAATACATAGAATTCATCAGGATTGACCACGCCACGAACAATATTTTCACCCAGCCCGTAAGAGGAGCTGATCAAAATCGCATCGCGGAAGCCCGATTCGGTATCGATGGTAAACATGACACCGGATGCGGCCAGGTCGGAACGCACCATTTTTTGCACGCCTACAGAGAGGGCGATTTTTTGAGCGCTGAACCCCCGACTTTTGCGGTAGGCAATGGCACGATCCGTAAAAAGGGAAGCCAGGCAGCGCTTGGTGGCATCGAGCACGGCGTGGCCACCGCGCACATTCAGATACGATTCCTGCTGCCCGGCAAAACTTGCATCGGGCAGGTCCTCAGCCGTGGCACTGGAGCGGATCGCCACATCCGTTTCTGACTCCTGGTAACGTGCGGATAGCGAGCCATAGGCGGCCAGAATTTCTCCGGCCAGATCCTCCGGAATACGACCTCCCTGAACCAGGTTGCGAATGCGCTGACCGGCCAGAGCCAGCTCGGCCACATTCTCCGGATGCAGGTCGTCCAGAATCGCCGCGATGGCCTTCTCCAGCCCATTCTCCCGGAGGTAATGGAAATAGGCATCGGCTGTGGTTGCAAATCCCGCAGGAACACGAACGCCGGCTGAAGAGAGCTGGCTGACCATTTCCCCCAGCGAAGCATTCTTGCCGCCAACAAGAGGCACGTCTTCATTACGCAGCTCTTCAAAAAATCGGATGTACTTTGCCATCACATCTCCTCACCGATCTTGACCGGAAACGCTTGAAGTGCGGTGCTGCACAAATGGCTGTCAAGACTTCTATGATGGGCCTTTTTATGATCTGTGCCTGTGTCGCGCAGTTCCAGAGAGCGACTGTCGTGGATCGCAATGATCTGCCTTTGCGGGTGGAGCGCATCGCCGGCCATGTTTTTCTGGTTACCGATTTTAACTTTCGCCGCACCAGCGCCCTCTTCTACGCCCATCCCGCAGGAATCGTCTTTTTTGATAGCACCTGGCAGGCCAAAACGGCGGAGCAAATGATCTGGAAGGCCGCTGCCTACTCTCTGGAAGACTATGCCGGAATCGTGGTCACGGGTCCGCAGCTGGAAAGAACGGCTGGCCTTGCCGCATTTCGCGGCCACGAAATCCCCGTATACATGCAAACCAGGGCGCCCGCAATCATCGCCCGGAACTGGGACACTCAAAACCGGGAAATGAAGAAAACCTTCAGCGCCTTTCAGGAAGCGATTTTTATCCGCCCGGATTTTACCGTGCAAAAGTCAGCGTCCCTCCTGGATGGCCGGGTGAAACTTCTGGAAGTAGAACCATCGGCAGACCGGAGCGGTGTCGATGGGCATTTGCTGGCCTTTTTTACGGAAGAAAAAGTTCTCTACACGGGTGGTCTGCGTCTCCCTGCACCCGCACGAAAGCAGCTTATCCAGGAACTCCGTCCGCTTCTGGTTATAGAAGACGGTGAGGTGCGTAAGTTACGGGGCCTGGAAAATTCATGAGCCGTCCATGGTTTTATCCCGGCCCTTTATTTTCTGTTCCCTCCGATCCGATAGAGAAAAGCAGGCCTATGGTGTCCCACATGCGACTCTTTTTTCTGGCGTGTCTGGTCCTTCTGGGAGGACCACTCAAAGCCCAGACGGCGCGCCTGGAGGGTTTTGCCGATACTGGCTGGAATACCCCTTTTGCCGACGTCAAAACGCAACTGAAGAACCTGGCCACATCGCCGAATGCCCGGGAACGAGTGGAAATCTTGATGGAGGAAAAGGACAAATACATTCTGGTTCGTCGTAACGAAATCCTGTACCGTTACAATTTTTATAAGACGCCCCTGGAAGTGGCCCGGCTCGAGAATCATGAACTGTCCGCCGAGGAGCATGATCAGATGGAAGCGGTGCTCTTTCACGTTAAAGTGATCATGCCCTTCATTGAAGCCACGGCTATCAATGCCCGTCTGGAAGGGAACTACGGCAAAAGAACCCGTACCACCGTGGAAAAAGAAACCGGCGCGGATATCTGGGAATTGACCGGTGGCTTTGTATTTCAGTGGTACGAACCATACCAGAATAAGGCTTACACGCGCACCGTCGATTACCTTTCTGCTCAGCTTGCAGCACAAATAATGAAGGAATACGCCGATTATTTCGATGCTCGCGAGAAACTTATCCTCAAGCATATCCTGCTGCGCTAAAAAAAATTTCAACGCGGAACCTTTTAGCGTCTGCCGGGGTATTCCTTTCTGTAAACGCAGGGAGAGGAGAATTTTTTGATGAACACGAAAACTTTGATCATGATAGCAATGACCCTTTGCAGCTTTGCATCCGTTATGGCCTGGCCGTCGGACCGGGGAAACTATGCAGACCGGCAAAAGAGGATACTGGAGCGCATGCAAAAAGAGCTGTCTTTAAGCAGCGAGCAAAGCTCCCGTATTGAAGCCGCTCTGAAAAAGAACGTGGCCGCAAAAGAGAAAATCAAAGGGAATATGAAGCCCCTCTATGAAAAAATGCAGCAACTTCTGAGCGATCCTCGCGGAAGCCGTAAAGACTTCGAGATTACCCTGCGCAACCTGAGCGATTTACGCATCCAGTACCGCCTGCTGGAGTTCGATGAACGCAGGGAAATGATGAGCATCCTCAGCGCAGAACAGGCGGAGAAATGGCAGAAAGTTATGCAAGAGCGCCGGAGGAAATTTATGGAAAAGCATAAGAACAATCGAGCCCGCAACGAAACATGACAGAAGCCCAGTTCCGGGAACTGGTGTCGAGTACAAAGAAAGCTGTGCTCGGCGCCATCCGGCGTTATCTGAAAGCCGATCTGGCGCACAGTGTGGACGACGTGGCCCAGGAAGTATATATGAAATTCCTTAAGTTTATAGAAAAAAGAGGAATGGATGCTATCAGAATGGAATCACTTTCCTCGCTGGCCTACACAATCGCCCGCAACGAATCCATCCGCATGAATGAAAGGGCCAGTCGGGAGCTTAAGGCCGGAATGGATGCTCTGGTTGTCCGGTTTGAACCGGAGGAAGTGGCGCTGCCCCTTGAGGCCCTTAAACCGGAATTTCGCAGCGTGGTGGAACATACCATGGCCGGCCTGAGTCTTAAGGAAATCGCCCTGACTCTCGGTCTGCCTGTCGGAACCGTAAAATCCCGTTTGCACCGGGCCCGGCTCATTCTCAAACAGGAAACAGGCCATGAAAACTGAAGCCTTAAAACAGGAAATCCGCAAGCGCTGGGACGATCCACTGTGGTCGTCGGCCATGGCCGGGGCAGTCTATCAAAAAGCGCAGCGGCAGAAGTTTCTGCGGATGAGCGCGAGGGCCGCCAGTATTCTTCTGGCCGGCTCCTTTTTGCTCTGGGTTCTATGGACCGGACCTGCTGCAGAAAGCTCGGATGATGAGGCAAATGAGTCCGCAGCTCTACTTGAAATAGAGGAAGCTGCAGAAATCCTGCCCGCCATGGATCTTGCGTTCGATGAGTTTCCAGAAATGGAACTTTCTCTGCTACCCTGGTAAGCGATTGAAAAAGCTGCTCTTTATTACTCTCATTGTTATAAATTCCATTGATGCAGAAGATCTGGATTTGAACGCCATCTATGCTCTGGCTCTCCGGCACAGCGAGGATGTGAAGATCAAAGCATCGGAAGTGGCCATTGCAGAAGCACGCTACCGCGAAACACTGGCCAGTTACTATCCGCAGCTGGCTCTGTTTGCGCGCAGCACCCAGCAGAGTCCTTCAAGCAACAGAACCGATTCCACACTGACGGATCTTTTACTGGGTCGCACCCCCACGCTGGAAAACAGAAACACAAATTCCAGCAATACCTCAAGTTTTACCCGCTATGACGTGGGTGGCCTGAGTCTGGCCTGGCCTCTGTTCACGGGGTTGCGCAGTTACCACGAAGGCAAGGCAGCAAGGGATGCGCGCGATGCAGCGCGATTCAATGAGAAGCGTTTCCGCGAACTGCTTTATCAGGATCTGGCCCGGCTCTTTTACCAGAATCTGGAATATGATAAAGCGATTCTGCTCTTCAAAGATGAAGAGCGTACGCTGCGTTTGCGCATCTATGAGCTGGCCCGCAGGCTGAACCTGGGGCGATCGCGTGATGGCGAAGTCCTCAACGCCCGCGCAGAATTGCTTACCGTGCAGACAGACCTTAAATCCCAGGAACACCTGCGACAATCGGCAAGAGAAATGCTATCTTTTCTGACCGGCCGCCCGGCAGAATCCCTAAAACTTAAAGATTCTCAATTACTCCCGGCCAGGGAGGACCTGAATCGCTACCTGGAGACCACGCCCGCACGCAGCGATTTGCAGGCAGCGCGATCGCTGCTAAAAAGTAAAGAAATGCAGAGCAAAGCAGAGAAAGGCGGGCATCTACCCCGCCTGGATCTACAGGCCGAGGGCTACGCCTACCAGCAACCCACAACCGGGCGGGACTGGCGCTTCACCCTGGGAATCACCCTGCCCATTTTTGAAGGAGGCGCAACGGTGAGCCGCGTCCGCCTGGCTCAGGAAGAAGTAAAGACCCGGCAACTGGAACTAAAAAAACTGGAGCGATTGGCAGATTTTGAAACCCGTCTGGCTTACTCGGCTTTTGTAACGGCCATGGCCCGCAAGACACTTCTGGATCAGGCGGTGCGCATCGCCCGCCAGGCGTACGCTGTGCAGTTGCGCGACTATGAACTGGGAGCGGGATCCGCACTGGAAGTGTTTGATGCTTTGCGTCGTTTCCATTCCACGCGTCGCAATCATTTACGCGCAGAAACGGAGCTGCGACTGGAACATATCCAGTTGCAAATCGCTGCCGGAAGGACAGGAAACATGCATGAAAATCACTGATGTAGCGATCGATCGGCCGGTCCTTGCCTGGATGATCATGTATGCCCTGATCATCTTTGGTACGGTTTCCCTGGGAAGGCTGGGTGTAAGCTACATGCCGGACATCGATTTTCCGGTGCTTTCCATTCGCGTTGCCTGGGACGGAGCCGCCCCGGAAGTCATGGAAACAGAGCTTGTGGAACGGATAGAGCAGCGGGTCATCATTGTAGAAGGACTCAAAGAAATTCGCTCTTCCATGAGTCAGGGATCGGCAAACATCAACCTGGAATTTGAAATCGATCGCAACATCGATGTCGCTTTACAGGAAGTTCAGACAGCCTTAAGTCAAATTCGCATGCCGACCGGAGTGGATCCACCCACGATCCGCAAGTCCAATCCCGACGAAGATCCCATCATGTGGATTGGAATGGGCAGCGATAAGCGCTCTCTCACGGAGATTTTCAAACTCGCAGATCTAATCGTTGTGGATGCACTGCAACTGGTTCCCGGAGTGGGAGAAGTTTTCACCGGAGGCCGGGCAGAACGGAATCTGCGTATAGAACTGGACAACGATAAATTAAAAAAACTACAATTAACCGCTCAGGACGTGCGTGAAGCCGTTCGCCTGGAACATGCAGAAGGCCCGGCCGGGTATCTGGAAAATGAGAAACAGCAGATCACCCTGCGCACAACAGCAGAGGCCCCGAGCGCCCGGGAAATGGGGGAAATACGTATATCGCGGCGTGGCGGCCAGCCGATCTACCGCGCAGACATCCGCTTGAAAGACGTGGCCACGATTGAAGATGGCCTGAGTGACCATCAGCGTATTACGCGCATCAATGGGCGCGAAGGATTATCCATCGGGATTCGTAAACAGAGCGGTGCCAATACTGTGGCCGTTGGCGAAGCACTTTACCGCGAAATCGAGCGCATCCAGACGCAGTTGCCGGAGGATGTTCGCCTGGCAGTTGCATTCGACGGAACGGTCTTTGTCCGCGAAGCTGTGGATGAGACACTGTTCACGCTCCTCCTTGCTGCTATTCTGACCATCATTGTTTGTATGTTTTTTTTAGGAAATTATCGGGCCACGATAAACGTTCTGCTGGCCATTCCCACATCCATTGTAGGAACCTTTACAATTGTTTATTTCATGGGCTTTACGCTCAATCTCTTCACCCTGCTGGCTCTGTCTCTGGCGGTCGGACTTGTGGTTGATGACACGATCATGATTCTTGAAAATATCATGCGTCATTACAGCATGGGAAAAGATCGTCTGACGGCTGCCCGTGAAGGAGCCAATGAAATCGCCTTTGCCGCGGTAGCCACCTCCGTGGCGGTCATCGCCATCTTCTTGCCCGTGGCCTTTATGCAGGGGGTGATCGGAAAATTTTTCTTTCAGTTTGGCATTACCATCACAGGGGCCGTTGCTCTCTCTCTGGTTGAAGCGGTTACCCTCAACCCCATGCGCGCTTCACGGCTGTTGGGTCGCAGCGAACGCATACCGCGTGTTTTTGTCATCCTTATGGGCTGGGTCACAAAAGGCAGCGAACTGTACGGCCGGCTACTACGACGGGCGCTGCACCATCGCTTTAAGGTACTGGGCGGGGCGGGCATCTTCTTCCTTCTGAGCCTCATTTTATTCAAGATTATTCCGGTGGAATTCACTCCCCCACAAGATCAGAGCACCTTTGGCATCCGTCTGCAAACCGCTCCTGATTCCTCTCTGGAAGCGACGTCTGAGCGGATCAAAAATTGGGAAAACTTTTTGTCGGGTCGGCCGGAGATCAAAAGTTACATTCTGATCATTGGCGGCTTTGGCGGCGGTGAACCGGATCGAGCGTTCATGTTTGTTACCCTGCACCCGCAGGATAAACGCAAACTGGACCAAATGGAAATCATGGCCCTCTGTCGCGAACAGCTACGTAAAATGGAGGGCCTGAGCGGCGCCGTTTTTGATTTTTCCTCCCGTGGCCTGCAAGCGCGCCGCTCCTTTCCGGTTGAATTCAGCCTGCGCGGCAATGATCGGCAGGTTCTGGAACAGGTGGGCCGGGCTATCATCGCCCGAATGAATGCAGAACCTTTCTTTGAGGATGCGGATATGGATTTGAGATCTGCCAGCAATGAAATCCACATCGAACCCGATCGCAAAGAAGCACTGCTGCGCGGCGTTTCAATGGAAAATATAGTGACTACTTTAGGAATTGGTCTGGGGGGCCTCCGTGAAGGCCGCTTTACCCAGGATGGAAGGCGTTATGATATCCGCCTGCGCCTCATTCCGGAGCAGCGTCGCGATGCAAACGATGTACAGGCAATGCAGGTGCGCAATTCCTTTGGAGAACTGGTAGATCTGAGTGATGTAACTCGCCTGAAAGAAATCCCTGCCGCCAAAGAACTGACCCGTCTGGATCGTCGCCGCTCTGTACAGATCCAGAGTTCACTCAAGGAGGGCGCATCTCAGGCCGGTGCCATTGAACGATCCCGGGAAATTGCCCAGGAGCTCCTCCCCGATGGTTACGAATACTATCCTGGAGGAGGCGCACAGGGCTTCACAGAGGCTTTTGACAGTCTCTACTTTGCGATGTGGCTGGGCATCATGATTGCCTACATGGTTCTGGCCGCACAATTCAATAGCTTTGTCCATCCCTTCACAGTTCTTCTGGCCCTTCCTTTTTCCATCTCCGGCGCTCTCCTGGCCCTGTGGATGACCGGCCAATCACTCAATATGTACAGCATGATCGGCATGATCCTGTTAACCGGTCTTTCTAAAAAGAATTCGATTCTGCTGGTAGAGTTCGCCAATCAATTGCGCGAAAAAGAAGGCAAAAGCCCGGTGGAGGCGATGATCGATTCCGGCATGGTACGGTTTCGTCCCATCATTATGACCTCTCTATCTTCTATAGCGGCGGCCATTCCCGCTGCCCTTGCATTCGGACCGGGGGCTGAGTCCCGTATTCCCATGGCCATTGCTGTGATCGGGGGTATGGTATTCAGCACGGCACTTACTTTTTTTGTCGTTCCCTGCGCTTACTGTTTGCTGACACGCCTCGAAAAGCGGGGGTAGCCGGGAGAGGAAATTCTTTCATTTTTCAGGTTGCTCGCTTCCCGGGGAAAGATTCCCTGATCCGTGGTTGCTTTATCCATCATTGCATTGAACGTTTTGATCTCTCTGATCGGTTTTGCTGCTTTTCGCAAAAACGACCGCGTGGAAAGATTTCTATTTATTCCGTCTTTGCTGCAAGCGGGACAGAACACCACGGGCTTTTTCCTTTCACACTTCTCCCATGCCAATTTTTTTCATTTATTTTTAAATATGTTTTCATTTATTTCCTTTGCCGGATCGATTGCAGAAATCAGCGGTGATGAGATTTTTATTCTTACCTATGTTGCAGCCGGGCTGGGCGGGGATGCTCTGGTGTATTATCTGCGCCGCAACCAGAGCGACTACCGCTGTCTGGGAGCAAGCGGATCGGTTGTGGGCATTATTTTTGCCGCCATTGTCTACGATCCAAACATTGTGGTCACTTTCTGGGTCATTCCCATACCGGGCCCGATTTTTGCGCTGGGTTTTCTGGTTCTATCAGTGGTGCTGAGCCGCAAGGAATCGACAGGGATCAGTCATGAAGCACATGCCGGTGGGGCTGTAGCCGGGCTCCTCATGGCCGGGTTTACCGCTCCCGGGGGGCTCTGGGGCTTGTGGCACTATTTTCAAAATTTACTGGCCTGAGTGATGCCGGGCCAGGAAGCTTAGCACACCATGGCATACACGATTCATTTTGAACAGGATGGGCAGTTTGAGGTTGAGGATCCCGGTGCCACCTTCCTGGAAACGGCTCTTGCGCATAAAATTCCTCATGAACATGCCTGCGGTGGAATGGGGCGTTGCTCAACCTGCCGGGTGCTGATCCTTGAGGGTCTTGATCAAATCTGTGAGCGCAATGCAACGGAATCGGCTCTGGCTAAAAAGAAGGGACTGGAAGTCAATGTCCGACTGGCCTGCCAGACCACAGCCCGCGGACCGGTCCGCTTGCGCAGACTGGTCCTTGATGCGCTGGACCTCAAAGATGCCAGCGAATCGTCCGGAGCATCTACCGGACGCGAAGCAAACATCGCTGTCCTCTTCAGTGACATTCGAAATTTTACGAACTTCTCTGAGAAGCATCTACCTTATGATGTGATCCACAGTCTCAACCGCTACTTTGCCCGCATGGGTCAGTGCGTCCTGGACCACGGTGGCCGCATCGATAAATATATGGGCGATGGCCTGATGGCTCTCTTTGGTCTGGAAGAAAGCGATGGACGATCAATATGCCTTGGAGCGGTGAGAGCGGCTCTGGACATGCGAGATAGCTTAACAGGAATCAATGATTATTTAAAAAATCATCTAAATGAAACCTTCCACACCGGTATAGGAATCCACTACGGAAATGCTCTGGTGGGAGTGATTGGACATCCGCAATTACGGCAGTTTACGGCCATCGGGGATACAGTTAACATGGCCAGCCGCATTGAATCGATAACCAAAAAGGCAAAAAGCGACTTACTGATATCGGAAGAAGTGTATCGTCTGATTGCAGACGATGTGGTCATCGGACGCAAATTCGTAACTGCCCTCAAAGGCAAAAGTGGTAAGTATCGACTCATGGAAGTGAAAGCCCTGGCCCGGGAAGTCACTCCGGGACCGGATACGGTCCAGACCTCAGATGACGTTCCGGAAGCGGCACAGGCAGTTTTCACCGAACCCGCACCGGCAGAGCCCGCCGCGGTGGAAGTAGAACGCGCATTTAAAAGTGCCGTGGTACTCGACAGTCTGGAAATGTCTCCCAACACCCTGACCTTTCGTATTCGCCCGGCAGATGCTTTTACTTTTGATGCTTCGCAGGCTGTAGAGTTGAAGTTGCCATCGGGGGAGTCCCGTATTCTTTCCATAGCATCAGCACCGAGCGGGCCTCTCTTGTTTGCCACGCGCATCCGCACTTCAGCTTTCAAGAAGGAATTGCTCGAGCTAAAAAGCGGTAGCACGGTGGCAATCAGCGCCCCCATGGGCGGGTTCAACACTCAGAATGCCAGAACGCTCTTGATGCTGGCCGGGGGAATTGGTGTGACTCCCTTCCGCAGCTTAATCGAGGAAATGGTAGCCCGACCGGAAAAAAGAAAACCGATCACCCTGCTTTATTCCGTCAGGTTGTTGGGAGACGCTGTATTTCTGGATTTGATGGAAAGCTGGGTTCTGGAACTGCCTGATTTCCGTTTTGAGCTTTTTGGTTCAGAAATGCTCCACCCGCAGCCACCGTACAGAATGGGCCGTATCACAGCAGCCGATCTACAGGAGCATTTGCGAGAGGATTCTTCCATCCTGATAGCCGGATCTCCCAGGTTTGTCAAAGGAATGCAGGCACTGGTAAAAGAATTGAATCTTCCTGGCATTCCCGTTTTAACGGAACGCTTTGCCGGTTATTGAACACGAAACACTTGACCCACAAAGCGCGGCCGGCAGATAAGTCGCCATGCAGCAAACCGTACAGCCTTCTGTAATCCTCTGGTATCGAGTATACTGTGCTTCCATGCTGGTGCTCTATTTTCTCATGTTTGTAGGCGGGATTGTTCTATTTATTTTCCGATCCGAGGCTCTGGGCTCAGGAAATGAAACGCTGGGCATCGTTTACGCTGCGGCTCTGGTGCTGTCCAGCATGTTCTTTGGACTTCTTTTCATGGTCAGCTTTTTTCTGCCCTACCGTCCAGGTAGCTGGATCTATCATCTGCTTTTGATCATTGCCGGATTGCCTTCTTGTTGCTGCATGCCGGCCAGCGTGGCCCTGCTCATCTACTGGGTGAAGCCAGAAACGCAGCGTTACTTTGGTCGTTCCGCTTGAGGCTTTAGAGCCTGCTCCACAACAGGCAGGAGCGTTTCTGCTTTCTGGTAGCCATGAGCCACAAGAAAGACACCGGTGGGAGTTACCAGAAACAGCGCCGGGAACCCACGCACACCCAGATCGGCTGCTGCAAAATGAAAATCCTGATAGGTGGCTTCCAGGGTCTCCGGACGCGTGAAGCTGCGGGCAAAAAGCGAAGGCTCGACAAAAACAGATGCAATGCGTTCCAGCTCACCCGGTGATGTCAGGTTGACATTCTCCGCAAAAAAGGCATGAGAAAGTGCGCGCAGAAAGGGAAAGGCAGCATCTGCCTGGATGGTGCGCATGGCCACCACCGCCTGGCAGGCCGGAGCCGTATCGTAAAGAAAACCTTCGCGCTCGAAGAACTGCATCTGGAAAGGAAGACCCGTGGCCTCTGCCACTTCCAGCCAGTGGGCGTGTAAGAATTGTTTGAGTGCAGCATCCAGAGGTTCGGCCTGATCCCCGGGCCGCAATCCCCCGGCAATCACCATGATGGGCAGCCCGGTGGCCTGGCGAACGATTTCCAGCTCCGGGCCAAAGCCATAACACCAGGAGCACATGGGATCACCCACGTACAGAAAAGATGGCTGGCGGGGCTGATTGCCTGACATCCAGCTACTTCTCTGGAGGCTGGCTGGAAAGGCGATTAAAATTACAGCGCTTCTGTAAGGGACATAGAGCGCAGTTCGGCCGCCCTGGCCGGCAAACAAGTGCACCCAGATCGACAAGAGCAAGATTGAGCTGACCGGCACGGGGGCTCTGAACAAAGGCCCGGGCCGTTTCTAAGAGCTCCCGACGACGCCGAAAATCGGGCCGGTACGGGCGGCCGGCCAACCGATAAAAAATTCGCACAACATTGCTATCAATGGCCGGTCTGCGCTGGCCAAAAAGGAGGCTCAAAATCATCGCTTCACTGTAACTGCCCACGCCAGGGATGGCCTGCCACCGTTTTCCCTGGTCCTCATCTTTGCGACAGAGTCCGCGAACAACACTGCCATCCTGTAAAACCGCCAGAGTCCGGGCAAACTGTTCGGACCGCCAGTTGAGTCCCAGCGGCCGGAAGAGCTCCCGGAGTTGTTCTTTTTTGAGGCTCGCAGTCTTTGCCGGAGCGGGATACTTCCGGATAAAATTCTGATACACGGGCAGGACCTGGTCGGCCCGGGTCCGCCGCAGCATCATCTCCGCTACCAGCAGATGGTACCAGGAAGAGCTGCGCCTCCAGGGATAGGAGCGGCCATGCTCGCCAAACCAGCCCAGCAAAGAACGGCGCATCGCCGGGAAGTAAGCGAACGGAATGAGAAGTCCTGATCCGTCAGGCGATTTTACGCCGGGAATGGATTGCGGTTTTGCGTTTTCCCGTTTTTTGCGGCTTGAGAAAGCCGACTGTTTGCCCACCAAAGACTTTCTTGATTTCACCTGCAATCGCTTCCACCACCGGAACAGCCACGGAATTGCCAAACTGCCTGTAGGCCTGTGTATCGGAAACAACGATTTGAAAGCTGTCCGGAAAACCCATGAGCCGTGCGCACTCACGCGGGGTGAGTCGCCGTGGATTCTGACCCGGCACAGGAATTAAGATTTCTGAACCATCTTTGTAGTAACGGGCCGACAGTGTGCGCGTCTGACCTTTAAGGTCAACCAGTCCGTAGCCAAAACCGTGACCCCGTTCTCTGTGGCGTTCACGATAATCCTGTAAATACTGCCAGAGGTGGTCACTGAGCGTATAGCGATCGTCCACTCGTTTTTCAAGGATACTCTGAATGGCCGGACGCGTTGCCGGCGGCGGCGGAAAAGCAAAGCCATCCAGATCCACGGGAGAAAGAAATCCGACAATGAAAAGGCGCTCCCTTTTCTGTGGCAAGTAGGGACTGGCACTGACGATCTGAGTTTTCAAAGAATAGCCAAGAGACTTCAGAGAAGTTTCAATCAGAGAAAAGGTACGGCCGCCATCGTGTCCATAAAGATTCTTTACATTTTCGAGAACAAAAGCCCGGGGCCGTCTTTCTTTTAAGATACGGGCAATCTCAAAAAAGAGTGTGCCCTGCGTGCGATCGAGAAACCCGTCTGGCCGGCCCAGCGCTCTTTTCTTGCTTACCCCGGCAATGCTGAAAGGCTGGCAGGGAAACCCGGCAAGCAAGAGGTCAAAGTCCGGCAGATCTTTTGCGGCAATACCCCGAATATCGCCGGCAGGCATTTCCGCAAAATTGGCCTGATAGCTGCGCGCGGCAAACGCATCCCATTCCGAGGAAAAAACACAGGAAAAACCATGCCTCTCAAACGCAAGGCGGAAGCCGCCAATACCTGCGAATAGATCAATGAAGCGCATCTTTAACATGGTCGGCAGCTTATCACTGCCCTGTGACACAAAAGCCTTAATCCCGTGGTAAGTGCAAAGCACGATCCAGGTAGAGCAACTGACGCTGTACGGCGCGGCCCGAGACATCATGCGCATAGACGGTGAGATAGAGAAGTCCGGTCTTTGTCCGGTACGCGGGAAACCGCCCGCCCAGGGAACCATGGCCGGTTCCGTTCAAAGCAATCGGCCGGGAGCCCAGTTGGACCCTAACCCTTTGAAAGTCCGCAGCTTCAATGCGCAGTTCTCCTGCCGGCTGAATGTAGGATCCATCCTCTGGATGGATCCGAATACGTGCCGGTGCCGGCAACTCAAGATAGTGGTGCAAGGTCTGCAGGGAGTGTTCTGTCATCAGCATGAATCGCTGTAACAGGAAAGGATTGGTATGTCGCTCATTGCGGCCCGGGTGGATGGTAAAGGCCATGGTGTAGCCGGCAGCTCGCGCTTCTTCGATAACTCGCGCATCGTAAAGGCCAAAAGGATAGGCCAGCGCCCGAATCTGGACTCCCAGCTTTTCCTCCAGGATACGTTTTGATTCTACAAGCTGGCGGCGGATTTCCGCGCGGCCGGCCAGGGGCAGTTTAGGATGGGTCAGGGTGTGCGAACCCACTTCCAGCACTCCGTTTTTGAGAACTTCCCGGACACGGTCCCAGCGCATGTAGTAGGCATTTTTTGTTTCAATAATAGAAGGATAGAGAAACAGAACACCGGTCATTCCGTACTTAGCCAGGAGGGGACTGACCACGTCTGCCTGTGACGTTAACCCATCATCAAAGGTTAAGAGAATGGGACGTTCTGGAAAATCGGCAGAAAAACGGCCGGCCAGGGCATCTTCCATCTGGCGTAGAGTTATGGTTCTATAGCCTTTCTCTATGAGCGACTGTAGCTGGGCTTCAAAAACGGCCGGCTGAACATTGTAGCCGCCAAAGGTTTTTGTTCCTTCATAGGTCTGGTGATAGCAGAGTACAGGAATGGAGACCGCCCGTGATTCGTCGGGCGTCGGGGGAGCAGTCCCGGTCTTGTAGAACGGTCTGACAGCAATGACAGCGCTCAGGAGGCAACAGACCGCAAGCAGGGGAAAGAAAAGGAAGCGAAAGGTTTTCTTACTCAAAAGGACTCCGGCAATTTTTCCCTTGCAACGGCTGTGAAGAAAGCTCTGCTGACAACCATATTTCAAAAAGCGAGCAGGGAATGAAGCATGCGCCAAAAGAAGCCTGGGGATCGCGCCTCGGCATCATTTTAGCTGTAATGGGTAGCGCCATAGGACTGGGGAATTTTTTACGCTTCCCGGGACTGGCCGCGCGCTATGAAGGCGGGGCCTTCATGATTCCTTATTTCATCGCTTTTCTGCTCCTGGGCCTGCCCATTGCCTGGGCTGAATGGGCCATGGGGAGGCGTGGCGGGCAGGCCGGCTTCAGTTCGGCGCCAGGAATTTTTCGGGCCATCTGGCCCAATCGCGCCTCACCATACCTGGGCGTTCTGGGTTTACTCATCCCCGTGATTATATATACGTATTATGTATTTATAGAAGCATGGTGTCTTTACTATGCCTGGCAATACCTGTCCGGTATGCTGGGCCTTGGCAATGGACTGAATCTGGGTCGCAGCCCGGAGGCTTACACCAATTTTTTTCTGGAATTCACCGGCCAGAAAGCCGATGGTGCCAATTTCCAGAGAGGTCCAGGGCCGGCGACCATAGCGCTGACAATCTGTTTTATACTGAATTTTATTTTTATTTACCGCGGATTGCAAAAAGGCATCGAACTGGTTTGCAAATACGCCATTCCCGCTCTGTTTGCTTGCGCTTTGATAGTACTGCTGCGCGTCCTGACCCTCGGCACACCCGATCCGGCACTGCCCGAGCAAAATGTTCTGGCCGGACTCGGCTTTATGTGGAACCCGGGCACTCAGACTGAGTCGCTCTGGGAATCTCTGAGCAATGCCCGGATGTGGCTTGAGGCTGCCGGTCAGATCTTTTTTTCACTGTCTGTTGGCTTCGGGATCATCATTACCTATTCAAGCTATTTAAAGAAAAATGAAGATGTGCTGCTTTCTGGAACCACATCTGCCTCCGGCAATCTCTTTGCGGAAGTTGCTCTGGGCGGCATGATTACCATCCCGGCTGCCTTTGTCTTTCTGGGAGTGGCCGGCACCCAGGGAAGCACTTTTGATCTGGGATTCAAGACTCTGCCCAATGTCTTTGCCTACATGCCCCTGGGACAGTTTTTTGGATTTATATGGTTTTCTTTGCTTTTTCTGGCCGCGATCACCAGCTCCCTTTCCATGCTTCAACCGGCCATTGCTTTTTTTGAAGAAGGCCTGGGTGTAAACCGCCGCGCCTCTGTAACCATTCTGGGACTCATCACTCTCATGGGATCTCTCTTTGTGGTGTATTTCTCCCGTGGACTGGTCGCTCTTGATACAATGGATTTCTGGGTGGGCTCTTTTGCCATCTATATGCTGGCTACCGTAGAGGTAATTCTTTTTGGCTGGGTAATCGGGGCCCGGGAAGGACTCAAAGAGGCGGAGAATGGATCGCTGATCAGGCTGCCTGGATTTATGGTATTTGTGATCAAATACGTGGCACCTCTCTATCTGCTCATTGTTTTTTACTTCTGGGTCCGACAAAACCTCATGGACTACGTTCAACTTTTCCGTCAAGATCAGGTGAGCGCTCTGACCCTGGGTTTAATTGGAATTTTCACCTTATTTTTCTTACTTTTGATCGCATCTGCGGTCAGACGCTGGCGGAAACTGGAGGCTCAATGACAACCGGTGGCTGGATTATCATGATTCTTTCCGTGGGCGGGGTCACGGGCTTCTTTTTGTGGACCTTGTACATGGTTCTGCGTAATAGAGAAAGAACAGAGCATATGCATTCTGTCCTGGAAGAACCGCCGGATGTCAAAGAGGATCGTTGATCGGGGCGGGCCGTTTTTCCTGCGGCTGAAAGACAATCACCATACCCAGAAAGATGAGCGGTAAAAACAGGCGGATCTCAAACAACATTCCAAACAGTAGCACGTAGACTATGTAGGGCAAACAGAAGAGCCAGAAGAGAAAGAGGAAAAGGCGCTGGGATCGGTTTTCTGCCATTGAGTACAGTAACACAGCCATAGCCACACCAAAGTACAATCCATACAGATTGGGGATTTGCGGGATTTTTTTACAGGTCATCACCGCAGCCGTCGCTGAATCCCAGCCAAAATAAAATCGCAATCCCAGGTAAGGCAATACAAAGGAAACCCCTGCAAGCAACGGACGCAGCAACAAAGGTCCCATAGCCTGGATGCGAAAGGACAGAGGTCCCTTAAGACTGAGGAGATGGTAGGCCAGGAAAAAAGCAAGAGCCAGCGAAGAACTCTCACGGATCAAGGTACTGACTGCAATCAGGAGGCAGCCCACGGCAAAACCACCTACATTTCTCCGGGTGAGCATCACCAGGGCAAGAACCGAGAAGAAAAACGAAGGACTGTCATAGGGGGTAACTACATACTGCGCGATAGAAATAAGAAGCTGCACCGTTAGCAGGATAAGAATTTTAATACGTTCCGCTACGGCAAACGGGGGAACGGAGAGGAGAATATAGTAAGAAATCGAGAATAATATAAAGAAAAATGTATGTTCTAAAAAATAGGCCGCATAGAAACGCTCCGATGCAGTCTCATCCAGGATTTTCAGCCTGTCGGACACTGGCGGTGGCTCCGGAAAGCGCGATTTTACATAATCATGAGACAAACGTAAAAATTCGCGACCCAGCCAGCGGAAGCGGTAGATCCCGGATTCATACTGACTCTCAAAGGAGTCGCGGGAATAGACGCCGGTGGTATAAGACGGCGTGAATCCGTAATAGGAGATGAAACCGAGCACTCCAGGCAGGATCAAGCACAGCGCGGCAAATGCCAGAGCGGACCGGATAGGGATCATAATACAAATTCATCTTCTCTGATCTACTGTCCATAGATTTTAGAAAATGCTTGGCACACGGAGGCCAGATTTCAACTGGAAACTGTGATTGTGGATGCAAGAAGGCTGGAACAAAACCAGACCGTTACAGCCAGCACCTGCATCTTTGGCGCCGGAGCCGCCGGCATCGTGCTGGCCCTTGAGCTGGAAAAAAAAGGAAAATCGGTGTGCCTTCTGGAAAGTGGCGGGCATTTCCTGGAACCGGCCATTCAATCCCTCTACGAGGGTGAGGTCACGGGAACTCCTTACAATCTCGCTGGTTCAAGGTTGCGCTACCTGGGCGGGAGCACGAATCACTGGTCCGGGCAGTGTCTGCCCCTCGCGGAGGACGACTTCACAAGCAAAGAATGGATCGCCGGGAGCGGCTGGCCCTTTGGTGCCCGAACATTACAGCCTTTCTATGAAGCAGCGTCTTCCGTTCTCGGTCTAAGCGAAGAGCCGGAGAGCAGCGCAGAATCAGAGGCACTCCATTCCTTACGTTTGCCAGGATTTCAGACGGACAAAATCCGCAGCCGCCCTTTACGCCTGGGAGAACATTTCCGCAAAGAGCTGGAGAAAAGTCTTCTCATCACGCTTTATCTCTATGCCAATCATAAGGCCTTCCGGTTTGACAATGATCGCGTGCGGGAAGCGGAAGCCCGAAACGACCAGGGCGCTCTTTTTACTGTGCGCGCAGACCATTATATACTGGCCACCGGTGGCATTGAAAACGCGCGCATCCTGCTTGATCAAGAACGGATGCAGCAAAAAATCCCGGATAAGAGCGGCCTGCTGGGTAGGCGATTCATGGAGCACTACCACAGTCCTCTGGCCATTCTGCTGAGTCGACAGAATTCACCCTTCCAGCGCTTCCAACAGGCTGATTCCATGTATTACGTGCTTTCAGAAAGAACGGACCGCCTGGGTTTTTTTGCTCCCGAACTGGCTCTTCGTGAATCAGCTCAAACGGCAAATTTTCGTATCCAGCTGGGCCATCCCGGAGCATTCGACAGTCCTCTGTCAGAATTCGAAGCGGACCTTTTGACGACCCTGCCCGCCTGGGAGAATGAGGCGACGGCGCCAGAGCATAACAATTCTTCCCCAAAAATTAAGAAATTTTTGCTTTATAGCATCGTCGAACAATCGCCCGATCATCGCAGCCGGATCACGCTTTCAGACCGTGTGGACCGGCATGGACGACCTCAGGTTCATTTACACTGGTATATGAATGACCTGGACAAGCATACTCTGCGGGAATCCATCTCTCTCTTTGGACGTTCCGTGGCACTCAGCGGGCATGGTCGCATCCGTTTCCTCCATGAAAAAGAAGTTTATGTTATGGGGGGTATGCATCATATGGGAACAACGTGCATGCATCGTTCGCCAGGCCAGGGAGTGGTGGATGAGAACCTTCGTGTACACGGTCTGACCAATCTCTACGTAGCCGGCAGTTCCGTTTTTCCCACTGTGGGCCATGCCAACCCTACCTTAACCATTCTGGCTCTGTGCTTGCGACTGGTAGACCATTTGAGTCGGGTCGGCGATGGTTAAAGCGCCGTACACCCTGACCCGCAGGGAATTGCTCATGCAGAGCCTGAGCCTCGGGCTCTTGATGCTGGGCTGCCGCAAGTATAAATCGGCACCTTTTGATTTTCTGGAAAATTTACGAAGGATATTTCCGGACAGGGAAGCCGCCCGCCGTGTTGGAGAAAAACTATTAAAGGCAAGGCCCGACCTTAACGAAGCAGGCGATGAACTGTACACAATGTTTGTAGAAGAGGGAAATCCAGGCGGGAAAAACCCTGGCGACTGGATTCGGGAAAAGCACCGGCAGGACCTTGCTGGCGGAGAAATCTACACCTTTGATAACTGGGTTCTCTCCCGAACCGAGGTGCTGCTTCTGGCCAGCCAGGTTTAAGCTTTTTTCTCCATCACAAGTCCGGTGAGTTCTTCCAGGGTCGAGGAAAACTCCAGCAGTTTCTTGGAGGGGATTTCTTCGACCACTTCACCGGTCAGATAGTTCACCAGAGCCACCTGAATACGTCCGGAATCAGAGTGCAGCTTAAACTGAAACCGGGTGGGGTTCTTTTCCGCACTGTAAATTTCCAGCGTCCGGATGGCTGATTCTACTTTTTGCAAATTCTCCGCCGTGGCCGAAACATTTCCGTAGTGATCGGCAGCAGAGTGAGAACCCTGATGCGCAGGATGCTCCCCGTTGCGCAGGGCGGGCCGGGACTGGGTCACCGAATGCAGTTCTTCCAGCTTCATTTCCATAGGATACCTTCCTTAGCGCTCCCATCGGCGCATGGGACGAGTGCCTTTAGGCCCGGGCCGGCTTTTTGGCCGATTTTTCCGGAAAAAGAGCTATTTTTGCAGTGCGTTCTTCATGCGCATGAGTTTACCGCGCAGGCGCATGATAGCCTTGGTATGCAGCTGGGATATTCGAGATTCTGTAACTTCCAGGACTTCACCAATCTCTTTGAGCGTCAGGTCTTCATAGTAATAGAGTACGATCACTTTCTTTTCTTTATCCGGAAGAGTCTTGATGGCTTCCACAATCACCCCTTTGATCTCTTCTTTTTCAATCAGAGAATCCGGATTGAGATTGGCAGGTGATTCCAGAGTCTCCATAAAAGAGACCTCATCATTATCGTCTCCCAGATACCAGATATCATTGAGGCTGATGATGCTGGTGCCGGAAATTTTGGTCAGAATATCGTTGAGTTCGGGAACAGAAATTCCCAGCTCATTGGCAATGTCCTCATCTTCCACCGTATGACCCAGCTTGTTCTCCAGCATACCGATGATTTGCTCAATCTGTTTGGCCTTCTGCCGAATCGAACGGGGAATCCAGTCAATACTGCGCAGCTCATCAAAGATGGCTCCGCGAATGCGGGTCATGGCATAGGTTTTGAATTTAATATCACGCTCTGGATCAAACTTTTCAATGGCATCAAGAAGCCCAAAGCTGCCGTAGCTTACCAGATCATCGAACTCCACATTTTGTGGCATACCAATAGCGACTTTTCCGGCCACATACTTCACAAGAGGCGCATACTTCTCTGCCAGATAATCGCGTACTTCGCGATCACCGGTCTTGCGGTACTTGCGCCAGAGCTCGATTTCCTCGTGGTCTTTGTATTTTTCTTTAATCCTGGACATCCTCTTTCAGCCCTTACTCATTGTCCTTCGCCAGCATGGTACGAATGGCCTGCGCAATCAACTTTGGTTCATTCTTAATCTTGACTTTGTTAACAAGAATATGATCCCCAAAAACCCTGGTTTCTGTGCTGTCCTCCGCCTGTGCCGAAACGGCCTGAGCGGAATCACCATCCCCATATTCCGACTCAGAGTCCTCTGAATCGAAGTAATTTTTATCCGCTCCCGTCTCAGTGCTTTCAAAGCTACTGAGCCCGGCCAGAAATTCAAGAAATTCTGGAACGCGCATTTCCAGAGTTTTGTAGGTTCCCAGGCCCATTCCGGCGGAAAGCAGGGTGCAGACGACGGTGGTAACAACGACAGAGGTAATCCGATTGCCTCCAAGCAGGCTGAATGTCAGACTGATAATCAGACCCAGCGCCGCAAAGCCAGTGACGAATTTAATTAAGAGACTCATGAATCAGAGCGCCCGGTCAAGAGCCTCTTAAAGATGCTCCCCAGGCCCCCCGACTCAGGCTGGACATTTGTGTTTAACAGTCGAGCCGCCACGTGATTCACACAGGCAGAACTTTTGGACGCGGGATAGAGGACCACATGGGGCCTCTGGCTGCGGATGCTCTTTTGAACCAGGTTCTCATCAAATATAAAACCTATGCTTTCGATACGTGTGCGCAGGAATTGGGCAGAAATACTGATCAGGCGATCAGCCACCCGTTTGGCCTCAATGGCGGATGACACGCGATTCACCACAAGTTTAATGTTTTTGTCCTGACGGTTGGCCACGATCGATTTGATCATGCCGTAGGCATCTGTTATGGCTGTAGGCTCCGGAGTAGTGACTACAAGAATTTCATCTGCGGGCATCACCAGGCCAATCACATTGGATCCGACACCGGCACCTGTATCGATGATGACCATATCATAGCCGGTAATGGAATCCAGATCCTCCAGAAATTTTTCCCGCTGCGCGTCCGGCAGATTGGCCAGTTGCGAAATACCGTTGGCTCCAGCAATGATATCGATACCAAAGGAAGTCTGGATAATCACATCCTGGATGCGCTTCTTTCCTTTCAGGACTTCATAAAGATTGTGATCGGGTATGATTCCCAGAAGGACATTCACATTGGCCAGACCCAGATCGCCGTCAAATAGCAGCACTCGTTTATTCGCACGAGCAATCGCTATGGCCAGATTAACGGAAAGCGTTGTCTTTCCGACTCCACCCTTGCCGGAGGTGATACTCAGAATGCGAGTCGATTTCTGTGCGCTGGACGCATCGCTATCTTCCATGGTCTGTTGACCCATGGCCAGCTTGCGTAAATCGGCTGCTTGATCCATAACTACCATTTATGTCTTATTGCGGTCAATCTCAAGGCCTTTTTAGCGCCATCCCCGCAAGTAGCGCTGGCTCCGCCTCCAGGATGGCCCCCGGCACGTCCTGGCCGTTGGTCAAGAAGGAG
Source organism: Spirochaetales bacterium (assembly GCA_015075425.1). Lineage (GTDB taxonomy): Bacteria > Spirochaetota > Leptospiria > Leptospirales > Leptonemataceae > H5-SPI1. Next base: position 343,442 of record JABTUL010000002.1, read on the forward strand.
AAAGGCTTGCTGAACTTATCGGCAAGCTCAATAAAAGCACCAATAAAATCTCCTTCATCCAGCTTGGTCAGTACAATTTTATCAAAGCCGATTTGCTCGTAAGCGAGTAGCAGCCTTTCCAGGAGATAGGGACTGGTATTGGCAGCAAGAACCAGGTGCTTTTCCAGCCTGACCTGGCAGGACTGCGCAAAAGATGCCAATCGCTCCATCTTCTCCAGGTCCTGGAAGCCCACGCCTGGCGTGTCGATGAGCAAAAGTTCCGCTCCATCTTTCTCCGTCTGCAGTTTGAATTCCTCCTCATCCAGGGGCGCAAAAAAAGGGGCTTCCATAATAGCAGCATAAGTCTTGAGCTGCTCTGTTGCGGCCAGACGGACATGGTCCAGGCTATAGAGGGACACCTCCCGCCGCTTGAAGAAATGGTAACGCGCGGCCACTTTAACCAGGGTCGTAGTCTTTCCGCTACCCGTTGGACCGATAAACATCACCGCCCTGCACTCTCCCGACACCGGAGCAATTTCCGGCACCGTCCGAATGTGATTTTTCAGGCGTTCCAGGGTGCGTTCTTCCACTTTCCGGATTTCCCGAACATCCAGACGGGACAGAGAAAGGTCCAGCTCATTCATAAAGCTCGCCACGAAATCAGGCCCAAAATGAGCCTGGCCCAGACGACTCTCAATGGCGCGCAAGTTGGGCTCAAGCCCTGTCAGCGCGGGTTGCGGGCCGCGCTCCACCCGCCTTGTGGAGGCGGGAAAGGGCTGCCGATCCAGGCCGCGCTCCAGGGTATGTTGAGACTTCTCTGTGTGGAAAAGTTCATCGGGCCCTGCCGGTGGCTGGGTACGGCCTTCACCCGAAAAGTCTTTCTCCATCAGGGCTTTGATTTCTTCATCGGTTACGTCAAAACCGGGACGCATGAGAGTGTCCGGGACTGCCGCAATTTCAGGCAACACACCAGCTTTTAGATTTTCTCCCCTTTTGCGGTCGCGGATTTCCGGCAGCATGAAGTCCATTTCATACTCTTTGGGCTTGCGGGAAAAGATCTTGCTGCCCAGCCAGCCTTCGTCGGGAACTTCCCGCGTACTGAGAACGATGGCGTCTTTGCCATAGAGGCTACGGATTTCCAGTTCCAATTTCTTCAGGCTGGGTCCACGTATCTTCTGGTATTTCATTGCATCAGGCCAAAATCCGGGTTTTTAATTATGTCTCATTAAGTATTTTTGCTGGCAAGGTTTTTTTGCCTGTCGTTGCAGAATTTTCCGGGCCTCAACTCCCGGCCCATTACGCTCAAGCTTGCTGCTTTTTTACCGATCACTCTGGTATGTCTTTCTTCAACAAAATCGCCATCACCTTCATCGTTCTCTTTCTTGCGAGCTGTAGCAAACGCGGCCAGGACCCATTTCTGCCACCGGCTCCGGGACTGCTGGGTTTTGGCAAAGACATTCCGACGGCTCTCTCAACCTGGGAGAACGCCGGTTTCATTCTCCTCGAAAGAACTCCCGAGCTGCTGCGCCTGCGCTTGCCAGAAACCGATGAGAGCAAGGCCCAGGGCATGGTACCACAGGTTCCTCCCTACGTGCTGACCGGTTATTTCAACCAGAACAAGCTGGCCATCGTGCGCATTGTCCGCCGCGAATCCATCGAACGCATTGATGCTTTCCAGAAAGCCACGATCTCACTCCACGGACTCAAAGAAATCTGGAGCGGTAAAGTGGATGAAAACCAGAAAGACGGGTTCTGGATGCTCTCGGAAGAGGCTGGAATCTATGAAAATTCGGATCTGTGGGCCAGGATCCGCCGGGCCCGCTACCAGGCACAGGAGATCGGGCCGGTAAATCATGAGCTGGAAGTTGAGTTTTTCAGCAAGACCGACAACCCGGGACTTGACGCCAGCCAGTTGCGACCCTGACGGGTCCACATGCGGCTCGCTCCGCTCTCAGGTAAAAACGATGTGCCCGCCCTGGGCCATTTCATAGAATTGGCCCACCGTGATGATATCCTGCACCTGATCGCAAAAATCTTCCTTTTTTAGTTTAAACATATCCACAGAGGCGCGACAGGCGTACAGCCCGGCCCCCGTATCATGGATCATCTCCACAAACTCGGGAATGGTGGGAATATCCAGCTCTTCCATTTGTTTTTTCATCATATGAGTGGCCAGACCCGACATTCCCGGCAGAATCCCGATAATGGACGGAATGTGCATCCCGGGGTTGCCCACCGTAGCCACTTTGATATGTTCCATGGTTTTCTTAACAATTGCATCCATACCAAAAAAGGTAAAAAATAAATTTACAGTAATACCCTCTGCCCGAGCTCCGTTGGCCATAATGAGGCCAGGATAAACGCCCTCAAGAGAACCTTTACTAATAATGATAGATACTTTTTCTTTTGCTAAATCTGCCATACCATCTCTCCTTGCTATGCTCGTGGATCAAACGCAACCCTCAGGTTTGGGGACGCCAGCTATTTTTGCAGCCGTACTGCCCGGTCGAACCGGAAACAGTTGATAGAGCTCTTTTGTATCTACTCCACTATTTTTGGTAATCCGCCGGATGGTTGGAGCTTTTCCGTTCTCCTGAAAATCTTTGCGCATGTAGCGAACGACCACCCAGTGCCTTTCATTCATCTCAATCTGATTGGCCCGGGCAATGGCCAGAGCGATCTCTTCATTCCAGATTGCCGGGTCCGTCAGGAAGCCCTCTTCATTTAACGAAAGCGCTGCTATCATTTTTTTCCTCCTTACTTGACTGCCAATCTCTTCCCTGCCAGGCTCATCCGGGACGGGATAAAAGGAACCGACCGTCCCTTGAGCAATACATTCCAGTAGATCCAGCGAAAAGCCAGCTTGGACCAGTGATTGATCCGGTTTTCTTTAAGTAAAGCAAGTGGACCGACAACGGCCAGAGGAAATTTTCCCGGAACCGGTTCGTAATCATAATTAAAGTCAATCAACAGACCTTTGCCATAGCCCGTTTCCACAAAGCAGTTCGCGTGACCATCAAAGGATTCTTCCAGCTCTTTGCCGGAGATGGCTCTCTGGATATTCAGTGTCAGGAGTTCGCTTTGAAAATGGGCGACCGATCCTGCTTTGGAAGCGGGAATATCCGTGGCATCGCCCAGAACAAAGATATTGGACCGGGCTCTGGCCTGAAGTGTATGTTTGTGTACGGGAACAAAATTCAGTTCATCGCCAAGACCGGAGCGGGAAATCACTGCATCGCCCATGTTGGGGGGAACGGTCACCAGCAGGTCATATTCAATGGACCGTCCATCGTAAGACTGAATCGTCTTTGCATCGGAGTCCACGCGTTCCACAACAAAATCGGCCTCCACATGAACATTCTTCTGATCCAGAAGGTGGCCCAGGTACTCTGAGGCAACGGGGCGGGTAAAGGCGCCAGAAAGGGGCGTAAGATAGGTTATGCGAGTCTTACTGCGAAGTCCCTTTTTCTCAAGATACCAGTCGGCAAGGAAGGCAAATTCCAGCGGGGCCACGGGGCACTTGATGGGCATTTCTGCGATGTGGACTACCAGATTGCCTCCCTGGAAATCCGCAAGCCCTTCTCTCAAGCGGCGCGCTCCCTCTATCGTATAGAAATCCAAAATATTGCGCTGCCAGCCATCACCTTCAAGCAAACCCGGAACCTCCTCCGGCGCAATATTCGATCCGGTAGCTATGATCAAAAAATCGTATACTAAAGTTCTTCCATTTTCCAGAATGATTTTATTTGCGTCAATGTCGATCCGCTCTGCCTGGGCATTGATCCATTCCACTCCAGCGGGCAACAGAGCCCCAATGGGCCGGACTATTTCTTTTTCCTGGTTGATTCCAAAGGGGAGAAAAAGGAAGCCTGGCTGGTAGTAATGCTCCTGGCGCGCATCAACTATCTGTATCTTCCAGCCCTTCCCACCCAGAGAACGCAGCAGATGCTGTGCCATCATGGTACCGGCCGTCCCGGCTCCCAGTATCAGAATCGTTTTCATTGAATCGCTGTCCGGGTGATGTTGTTTTTCAATAGAGTCTTACCGGTCTTCCACTCACCTTCTCCAGGCGATTTTCGATGGGACGGCGCTCGCGCCCAAAAGAGATACCCGTGGCTTCAAACAAACGCACATCATCTTCCGACACATGCCGTTGAACGATTGCCTCTTTGACATCCATGTACTGGATCACTCCGTTCTGCAAACCAATCACCGTGACCCCAAAGATTTCCCGGCGGGCCAGCTCAACAGCTGCTGCACCGGCAGAGAGGCCAAAGTTCACGTCATAGGCGGAAGTCAGTCCACAGCGCATCAGGTGGCCTGGTCGGACGTCACGTACTTCCGGGATTTCATAAATTCCTTCTACGAACAGTCCGTGGTCCTTGAAAGCCTGGCGGATCTTTGCATCCGCTTTCATTCGCGACTCTATTTGCTTGACCACATATTTACCGGCACCCATCAGCTTGCGATGGCCAAAGGCGTCCGGCTCAGACGTTTCGTCGACCAGCTCCTTCCCGCTGGAATCCCGCAACCCCTCTGCCACCACAATGGACACAGAAGCTTTCTGGTTATCTGAAGCCTGGAGCCGGCGAATGTAAAGCTCCCGGACATGGTCATACAGGACGTCAAAATCGACCGGGACTTCGGGAATGAGAATCGCATCGGCTTCGCCGGCCACACCACCGCGGAAAGCTGTATGACCGGCATAGCGGCCAAATACCTCGAGAACCAGAACACGATTGTGGGTGCGGCTTGTGGTATGCAAATCCCGAATCGCGTCCGCAATGCGATTGATCGTACTGTCTCCACCCACGCTGTAGGGCATGAGATCCAGGTCCATAGTCTTGGGAACGTGAATGCAGGAAATGCCCTGGTTTCCCAGGTCCACAACAACGCTGCCGGTGTCGTCGCCACCGGCGATGATCAGCGCCTTGAGGCCATGTTTTTCAAGGCCGGCCTTGATGCGCGCATACTTGTTTTCATCTTTGATCTTTGATACTTTGACTCGCGAATTGCCCGCTTCACTTCCAGCAAGATACACAGGAAATTGCTCGAGGCGCTCCTCCGTCAGGACCACCAATCGCTCTGTATCAACCAGATTGTACAGGCCCGCATAACCATTGGTGATCAGACAGGGAGTGTAACTGTGGTGGAGAGCCATTCGCGCTGCACCCTTTATGGCGGCATTGAGTCCGCCGCAATCTCCACCGGAAGAGAGGATTCCTATTTTCACACTTGTACTCCTTTGCGTTCATAACTGCGGCCGCCGGCTACACTGACCAGCATTTTCATTCGTCCTTAGTTCCGGCGGGCTGCATCCGCTGCAACTCCTGGCGGGATCTGGCTATTTCCTCTTTGATCCTGGCCGTAGCATTCAAGCGCTGGGAAAGCTCACCATCCCGGAAAAGGAAAAGTAGATTCAAAACGCACTTCATCATGTTCTCCAGAGCCTGCTCCACATTCATCCCGGCAAACCGGGAACCACCGGTGATCTCCCGTTCCGCATGAGGGATAAAACGAGCTTCTTTCCGCAGATCTTCAACGGGCACGGAACGAGAACGCTGCATGCGAGGATCCGAACCCATCTCACGTGCAGAAGAATGGTTGGAGAGCACCACCCCCAGGTCCTGACTGAACTGACGGAAAAGTCGAAGCGCTGCGCGGACGCAAGTCACCAGTTCCTGTGTAACCGCGTCGTCACCTCCGGTTTTCAAATCCTGGTGCAGGCGGGCAAAGGTATAGTCAGACGGATTTTTTTTGGCCAGGTTGTCCACACTGCGCAGAAGCACGCTTATGTCTTCTGCCAGACGCTTGAAAATCCCCTGTTTGAAAATGATTACATCTTCTGTACTGTGATCCCTGATGGTGCCGACCGAACCCATGAGCAAAGGCGTGAAATTCAAATCAAAATCGTGCAATATGGCGTGCAGGAATTTATAGGGATTATTTAGATGTTCGCGAATCGAATCTTCTGTAACCGCATGCCCTACGTGCAGACGGTTGAGCACCAGGCGGACTATGTCCTGAAAAAAACTTATATCGAGTCTACCGCCTTCCTTGATGGTGAAATAGCGTTTCTTCATGAGCTCAATATTCTGGATCTCTTCTTCCAAATCGCGAATATTTTGATCCAGTTTGTTCACATAAGTAACAATCACCGCAGCAATTTTTTCCGGCGCCCTGTACTTCTTCAGGGCCGGCTTCCCGGTACCCAGCTCAGTTCTGACGATGTCATCCCAATTGACAATGCGCTTTTCACGCAGCGTGTAGTAGGCGCGGAAAGCATCTTTCAAATTGGGTGTTCCCTCCTCCATCCGCGCAAACAGTTTAATGGAGCGGGCAAAATCCCGACTCGCATCTTTTAGCTCGGGTCTTGCATCCACATAGACCGGCAATTCTTCCAGCAGCACTTTGCGGTAGTTGGGGTAAAGGATCAGCAAAGAATACGCCTTTTGCAAACGAATGGAGTCGGTGATCCATTGATCTGGATTGTCTTTATTCAGGGCAAGGCGTGGCTGGCAGTTGAAATACTCGGTGAAAAATTGCAGGGCCGCAACCAGAGTATTGTAGGTAGGCGGACCGTAGTTCTTCCAGCTGTAGCGGACGGCAAAGCGCAGGCCGCGCAAGAGAGCAGCCATATCTTCCTCAGGTGTGCTAAAGAGCGCATGCACCCCCCCGGAGATCGCATAGTTAAGCCCAAAAATTCCCGTGTCAATGGTGCCGGTGGTCTGTCCCCAGCGGGTCAGCTCTCCTCCAAAAATATTGGCCAGGAAACCAGCCTTAGCCTTCTTCTTGCGCGCAGCATTTTTTACCGGCGGAGCGCCGGCCGGACGAGCTTTAGCCCCTCCAGGCCGGGCAGCAGCCGGCGCCACTTCAACGCCGCGACGGCTCTCGGTCAGCTTTTTATCAAGCTCTTCGATCCGGGCAATGCGCAAAAAAACATCGCTTGTGGTGCTTACGATCTCATCGACTTTAGCCTGCTCTTCGGGAGGCCTTGGCTTGCGATACAGCTCGCCAAACAGCCTGTGAGCGGCGGCTGTTGTTAAATGCGAGTGCATTCCTCACTCTGAATTGAGGGGATTGGAGATAACGCGAAAACCGGGCTGCGGTTTAAGCTGGAACTGCGCAGCTGCTGTATCACCGGCTGCCCGGTATCCACTGAAAAGAATGGTGGTCCAGTTGTCGGAGCGAGGTGGCCACAAACTTATTTTGATCAGACGAAAGGAATCGTCCCATTCCAGCATAACCTCCCGGTAAAAGGCCGAGTTATCGTCCCGAATAAGCCGTGCTTTGCGACCATCTTCCTTAATCAGGTAGCCTTTCAGCAACCAGCCCAGACCAACGATCTGCGGATCTTCCAGTTCCTGAACGCCCAGCACCCGTGCAGAAGTATCGAGTACCTGTAGCTCTTTACCGTTGGTAGCAATGACACGGCCGTCGCTCAGTTCAAGCCGCATTTTTCCGGGTGCATAAAGCAACTCACCGCTTTGAAAGGTTGCACCGTTTGTGATGTTAATGCTGGCCCGGAAGGCACCCTGATCCGCCATGGTTTTCACCAGACGAACCACTCCTTCACGTGCACACAGGGGCAGCGCAAGCGCCAGCCAGAGGACCGGCCCGGCAGATTTAGCCCAGGACTTTTTTGAATTCGGCAGTAAGGGCCGGCACAACCTTGAACAGGTCATCCACCACTCCATAGGTTGCAACTTTGAAGATGGGAGCATCCGCATCTTTATTGATGGCAACGATGTATTTGGAACTTCCCATTCCGGCCATGTGCTGTATGGCCCCCGAAATGCCGCAGGCAATGTAGCAATTGGGAGATACCGTCTTCCCGGTCTGACCGACCTGGTGGCTGTGCGCAATCCAGCCCGCATCGACAGCAGCACGGCTGGCACCCAGGGCAGCACCCAGGACATCGCAGAGCTCCTGTAAAAGCGGCCAGTTCTCCGGTCCCTTGATTCCGCGACCGCCGGAGACAATAATTGATGCATCTTGTAGCTGAACCTTTGATCCGCCGCTGGCATCGATATCGCTCAAACGAGCAGTCACACTTCCCTCACCCTCAGAAACCGCTTCGATTTTGCTCTCTCCCGTATAGCTGGTGACTTCGATGGCATTGGGGCGCACGGTCAAGACGGCCGGACCCTTCACCTTAACGCTGGCGTAGGCTTTGCCGGAATACACGGGCTTGCGCACCTCCAGGTCTCCAGCGGCGCCTTTGACACCCACGACATCAGCAACCAGGGCCGCACCCAGTTTCACCGCCAGCCTGCCGGCAAAGTCCTTGCCCTGGATAGAATGGGGCAGAAGAACGAGCTGGGCTCCGCGCGCACGGGCCACGGCAGCGGCTATCTGGGCTGCGCCCTGGGGGCTGTACTCAGCCAGCGTTGCTTTCAGGGCAACGTCCGCGCCGGCAGAGAGCAATTCCTTGCACTGATCGTCTGTGCCATTGAATATGAGAGCAGCCACCGGTCCACCCAGTGCGCGACCGGCCGATGCCAGTTCCTTTGAGACTTTTTTCAGTGAATCGCCTTTGATTTCTGCTACTACCAGAGTTGACATAATGACCTCTTTCCTGATTCCCTTAGATTACCTTTGCTTCATTGCGCAGGGCCTGCACGAGCTGGGTTGCTTTGGCTTCTGGACTGTCTCCATCAATGATACGACCGGCCGGGCGCGCTGGAGGCAATTCCAGAGAGACGACTTCAATCCTGGCCACACTGACAGACGCTGCCGGTTTGGTTTCTATCTGCTTTTTCTTGGCTGCCATGAGGCCTTTGAGCGATGGATAGCGGGGATCATTGAGATTCTTGGCCGCAGTGATAACGACGGGCAGGGTCGTCTTCATCCGGGCGGTCCCGCCCTCAATTTCACGTTTGGCATCCACATTCGTGCCATCAACATTCAACTCCACACAACTGTTGATATTGGCACAGCCCAGATGCTCGGCGATCATGGCCGGAACCATGGATGACTGGGAATCAATGGCAATGTGTCCGGTCAAAATCAGGTCCGCTCCCTCCGCCTTCAGGTAATCGGCCAGCACGGCCGCAGCATAGCTAACATCTAAAACATTGTAAGAATCGTCTTTGAGATGGACCGCATGATCCACACCCAGGGCATAAGCCGTTCTCAGTGTTTCCACAACGCGATCGGGTCCAAGCGAAACAGCGGTTACCGTGCCGCCGGTTTTCTCTTTCAGCCGCAGAGCAGCTTCCAGGGCATGCTCGTCAAAAGGAGAAACGATCCACTTGACCCCGGCCTCGTTGATTCCAGCGCCAGCAATTTTTAAGTTGGTTTCTGTATCAGGAACCTGTTTTACCAGAACGTAAATCTTCATTGCTTCCTCTCCCGCTATAGAACCGTCTCGACTCGTTTATTTACTGTAGAATTCGATGATTTTTTGCACATTGATCCGGGTAACGGGCACATCCACTATGGAATTAATGCCCAGAAATTTGGCGGATACATTGTCTGCCTGCAGCTCCAGATACGGCGGAATAGAACTGGACTGACGATTTTCCACCGCATAGGTGATTCGATCCAGATTCTTTGCCTTATCCCGCAGTCCAATGACCTGCCCGGCCTTCACCTGGTAGGACGGAATGTCTACCTGCTTGCCATCCACAACCACATGGCCATGATTGATGAGTTGCCGCGCATCAAAGATACTCCGGGCCAGACCCAGCCTGTAGATCAGGGTCATCAAGCGCGACTCCAGCAGAAACATGAAATTATCCGCTTTGTTGCCTTTCATGTGGGAGGCCCGGTCGTAGGTGCGATAAAATTGCTTTTCCAACATTCCATAGGACAGACGGAGCTTCTGCTTTTCTAACAGTTGCTCACCAAAGGCCGACTTTTTACGGCGCCTGCTGTCCGAACGGTGTCCGGCCGCATAGGGCCGCTTCTTGGAGGGGCAACGAGGGCTATCATAAAGACAGTAGCCTACTGTGCGACAGATTTTGTGTTTTGGTCCGCGAATTGTTGCCAAATTATGCGCTCCTCCGGGTGCAGAGGGCCAGAGACTGTACAGGGGCATTCGCGTAAAGAAAAAATCGGCTGCGGATTTTGGGGTCTTCAAAGCTTCAGGCAGCGCAGGACGAGTCCCGCATGGACGCCAGGCAAATCTCCTTGACGTGGCCGGGGAAAACTCATTCTTTGAAACGCAGGGAAAACCCTTGAGGAGCTTACATGGCCAAAATCGACATCGGCATTCCGGAAACAGACAGGCAGAAAATCGCGGAGGGTCTGAGCCGGCTGCTGGCGGACTCTTACTCGCTCTACCTGAAAACGCACAACTTTCACTGGAACGTCACCGGGCCCATGTTCCAGACCCTGCATGTCATGTTCATGGAACAGTACACAGAACTCTGGAACGCTATTGATGGTATAGCCGAGCGCATACGCGCCCTGGGATATCCCGCTCCCGGCACCTACACAGAATTTGCGAAACTGACTGCGATCAAAGAACCACAGGGTGTTCCCGCAGCCCGCGAAATGATCCAGCAACTCGTTGAGGGTCAGGAAATCGTTGCCCGGACAGCAAGGTCCATTCTTCCGCTCGTCGATGCGGTGCAGGATGAGGTCACGGCCGGGATACTTGCGGCACGCATGGAAGTTCATGAGAAAACAGCGTGGATGTTACGCAGTCTACTCGAAGATCGTTAATTGCCCCCGACAGGACTCGAACCTGTGCACATGGTTTAGGAAACCACCGCTCTATCCACCTGAGCTACGGGGGCTTTTGTGCAGGAGAAATGGGGGAAGCTTTCCGTGGCAAGGTTTTCTTCCAGGAGTGCATCTCTTAATCGCATGGCGCTGACTGAACGATTTTCCTTCCGCTCGCGAATGCTGGCCGGTATCCTCTCCCTGGCTCTCCTGCTCACCGGAGCCGGCGGAATATTTTATTACTTCAGCACGCGCGCTCTGGTCGTTTCTCAGCTGGGCGCACGTCTGAAAGATATTGGTCGTACGGCTGCCTATCTGTTCAGTCCGGAGGACCGGCGCGCCATGCGCAGCCTGCGCGAAGAGCTTGATCGATTGAGTTTGCCCGTTAGCGCGGAGCAACTGGCCATAAGCGATGAAGAAACTTTCAGCACTCTTCCTGACGAGGATTCTACAAGACTCATGCAGGATGCGGGCTATCTTAAACTGGTTCAGAAGCTGCGGCAGATTAAGGAAGCCAGCCGTGATAGCGTCTTTCCCTGGCGATTTATCCCCCAGCGGCTGGAAAAAGACAGTGCTCCCCTGATCCACTTTGCCTATCTTATGGTGCCGGTGAAAGAGTCCGTCGATGGACGCATCATCAAAAGCCTGGCCGATTCAGATATAGAAAACATTGATCAAAATAATAATGGGAAAATAGATAGCGAAGAAGAAGGAACGTCCCCCGGCACGGCCTGGCCCGTTCCCGCTGAACCTTTCCGGCGCGCCTTTCAGGGCCAGGCCGCATCGTCACCGGGCTGGTACAGCGATAAATGGGGGACCTGGATTTCTGCAGCCATTCCCATCCTGGATGATTCCGGCCAGGTGGTCGCCGTACTTGGCCTGGACTACAACATGAAGCAGGAAGCCAGCCTGCTGGAACGAGTCCTGGGCATTGCCATTGCTCTGGTTTTTGTTGGAACTCTGCTTTCTGTCATTCTGTCCATCATGCTCTCCCGATTGCTTTCGCGCAGCGTCCGCTCGCTGGCCGGAGCTGTGGAGCAATTCACCGGCAAAAATTTTGACGCCCGCGTGCCTGTGACCTCAAACGATGAGATCGGCCGCCTGGGAACCGCTTTCAACCGCATGGTTGATGAGATCCGGGCCTATTCTGATGGCCTGACCGCCACACTCACGGCCATTGAACGCTTCGTGCCCCGGGAGTTTCTGCAACAGATGGGTCATGAAACCGTGATTACCGTGTCCCTGGGCGACCAGGTAAGCCGGCAAATGACGGTCTTTTTCTGCGATATTCGGGCCTTTACAACCCTTTCTGAATCCATGACCCCCCGCGAGACGTTTGCCTTCATAAATGATTATTTGAGTCGTGTTTCTCCCATCATTAGAGAAAATCATGGATTTATTGATAAATACATTGGCGATGCCATTATGGCCCTCTTCCCCGGTGATCCCCTGGATGCGGTAAAAGCGGCCATCCAGATTATGCTGGAGCTTGCTTTGCTCAACAATGACCGGAGCCAGCAGGGGCTACCGGAAGTTCGCATAGGCATCGGTATCCACCACGGCGAAACCATGCTGGGCACAGTGGGCGAAGAGCAACGCATGGACGGCACCGTGATCTCTGATGCGGTGAATGTAGCCGCCCGACTGGAGAACCTGACCAAGAAATTTGGCGCTTCGATCCTTGTCAGTGAAGAGACTCTCCGGCTTGCGGAAAAAAAGGCCGGTCATGGTTTTGCCTCCCGAACTCTTGGTTCCCTCAGGCTGCGTGGCAAGAAGCAAAGCATGGCAGTGGTGGAAATCCTGGATGGCCTGGGAAAAGCAGAAATGCAGGAAAGACTGGATAGCGCGCCAATGATTTTGAGAGCAACGCGCTTGATGCAACAGAGGCAGTATCCGGAGGCCCGCAGTCTGCTCAAGGAAGCAGCCCGGCTTTACCCGCTGGACCGCTCGCCGCGTCTGCTGCTGGTGCGTCTAAAAAAACTCATGGCCGCTTAACCGGCAGGTGTTGGCGTCGCGTGCAACGTCCCACTGTTTTCCTGGAAAATCCGCGTAATCCTCAAAGTGTCTCAAGCGTTAGCTCCGTGGTGATTTCAAGCCCGGTCTCCATTTTGCCCCGGGGCAAGGATTCGCCTTCAATGCGCATGGGTCCCGCCGTAACCAGTTTCCATTTTCCGGACCGCGGTCTGCCCTGATCAAGCAAAACCTCCCCTGTGGCCTGCCCGCTCACATCGTAATACAGTTTCATCCCCTGACTTTCGACAGCTGCGCGCGGATCTGAGGCAACGCTCCCCGTAACGCTTAATTGAAACGAATCGCCGGTAATGCTTTCCACGGTATAAGTGAAAACCTCTTCCACGGGAAGGGGATGGACGCGTTTGCGTTGCACCTGCCAGGTATCTTTGGTTCCGGCCTTCTTCTCCGGTAAAACAATGAAGGCCTGGCTGACCGTTGCCCTGAACTGGTCTTCCGTGAGTTCCCGATCCAGAATCTCCCGCGACACTACCGGACCCAGCCGCCGGAGCTTACGCGCCGCATCCTTCTGCAATTCTTCAATATTGAGAATTTTTATTATTTCCGCGCGGGGGCTGATTTCAAACCGAACTCGCATACCCGCAAGAATCGCACTGCCCAGCGCTTCTGGGGGCGCCTGGCCGGTATTTTGAAACTTGCTATCGAAATCCGTGCGCATGGTGAGCACACGTCCTTCCGGCGTCTCTTTTTCAAACCGCTGCCGATCATACTCGAGCTCCATCTCAAGGGCGGACTCTAAAACTTTAATGCAATGCAGGGTGTAGGTGCTCTCTTCCAGATAAACGGTAGGCCGGGCCTTTTCCTTTTTCTCTAAAATAGACTTCCGGCTGGTAAAACGCTGCTGGATCGATTTCCCCGGTTCACAACTGAGCCGGTGCAGGCGGGCATCCGGCTTTTCCCGCTGGCAGGCCAGCAGAGCAACAAGTGAAAGGGACAGGATGAAGGATGGTTTGCTGTAACGCATCAGACCACGACTGGAAAGACCATGAGGGAAATCCAACGCTTTTCGCAAAAAAGCTTGTAGAAGAATGTGCATCAGGCGGCTCTTGCTGGCTATGGCACTCATCGTAGAAGCGGGCTGGGAAATCTGCAGACAACTGGGCGGAATCTATACTGTTCTGCGCTCCAAAGCCAATGCCATGGTGCAACACTCGGGAGAGAGCTATTCTCTGCTGGGTCCCTTTGAAGCTTCCAGCGCCCAGATTGAGTTTGAAGAAAAACCAGGGGCCAATGCCTTTCATCGCGCAGCGCGCAAACTTACCGCTCAGGGAATCGAAGCCAGAGCCGGAATCTGGCTGGTGCCGGGCCGACCGCAAACTGTGCTCCTTGATCTGTCCAGCATCCTGCCCCGTGCAGCGGAACTGCGCTACTTTGCCTGGGAACACCACGGAATCGATTGCGGCGGCCCCGATTCCATGCTGGATGAGGTGCTGGCTTTTGGCGAAGCATCGCGGCTGTTCCTGGAAAAATTGCTCGAAGAAGCCAGTGGCGAACCTATAGTTGCCCATTTCCACGAATGGATGGGCGGCGCTGCCATACCGCAGATGCGCCGCCAGAATCTTCCCATAGGCATTGTGTTCACCACGCATGCCACACTGCTCGGTCGCTACCTGGCCACCAGCCGCGATGATTTCTATGACACGCTGCCCTCAGCCAATTGGTCAACTGAGGCCGAACGCCACGGGATTGCACCGCGTGTGCGCCTTGAGCGGGCACTGGCCCACGGTGCTCATGTATTCACCACCCTTTCTGAACTGACTGCTCTTGAGTGCAGACATCTACTGGGGCGAACTCCTGACCTTTTGCTGCCCAACGGCATCCATTTTGAACATCTACCGGCCACTCATGAAGTGCAAAATCTACATCAAAAATTCAAGCAAAACATAGAGAAATTTGTTATCGGTCACTTTTTTCCTTCTTATACCTTTGACCTGGATCGGACACTGTATTTTTTCACCTCCGGCCGCTACGAATACCGTAACAAGGGCTACAATGTCACTCTGGATGCTCTGGCCGTACTCAATCAGAAACTCAAGGCAGCTGGCTCTGACCGCACCATCATTGCTTTTCTGGTCACTCGCCGGCCGCATCATAATTTCCATCCGGATGTTCTGGCCAGCATGGGGCTTATGGAAGAACTCAAGCTGGTCTGTGAGGCCATCGAGAAACAGGTAGGCGATCGCCTATTTATCCAGGCCGCAGCTGGAAACAAACCCTGGCTTTACGAGCTGGTAGATGAGTACTGGTGGTTGCGCCTCAAGCGCGCCATGCATTCCTGGAAAACCGGTCGCAATCCTTTTATCATCACACACATTCCCCAGGATGAGAACGATGAAGTTCTAAACCACATCCGCCGTATTGGTCTGCTCAACGGAGCTGATGATCCTGTAAAAATCGTCTATCATCCCGATTTTATCACCACGACGAATCCGCTCTTCCATATGGAATACGGAGAATTTGTGCGGGGCTGCCACCTGGGCATTTTTCCCAGCTACTATGAGCCCTGGGGTTATACGCCGCTGGAAAGTATAGCTCTGGGTACTCCGGCCATCACATCGGATCTGGCCGGTTTTGGAAATTATGTAATGGATCATATTGAAAAACCGCAGGATGCCGGCCTGTATCTCCACAAAAGACGTTTTCTAAACTACAGTGATACCGTTACAGCCCTTGGTGAGCAACTCTGGAATTTTGCTCAGCTGGAAAGACGGGACCGCATTGAGTTAAGGAACCGCACAGAGCTGCTTTCTGCCCGCTTTGACTGGATGGAACTGGCCAGTCAGTATTTTAAAGCTCATGACCTGGCTCTTGATCGGCTAAAGCACAGCCGATAATCAAGCTACCGGCCTGGACCAGCCGGATTCACACATGGAATCAAGCCGGATATACGGCCAGCGCAAGCTGGATCTACTCCCCCCGATGATGCGCACCGCTACCGGTCGCCTGGAAATCAAACGCAGTGACCTGGAAGGCATCCTGCTTCAGTCGCGCAACCTGTCGCTGCTCATGGATGTTGTGCGCAATATCATGACCCGAACCGATTTGCAGACTTTGCTGGGGCAGATCATGGGCGATGTAACCACGGTTATGGAGGCAGATCGCAGCACGCTCTTTCTTCTGGACCGGGAAAAAAATGAAATCTGGTCAAGCATCGCCCAGGGAGAAGAAGTCATCCGCCTGCCCAGAGGCACCGGCATTTCCGGTCATGTCATCGACTCCGGGCAAATCGTCAACATTGCCGATGCCTACAACGACCCGCGCTTCTTTCCCGATTACGATCGCAAAACAGGCTACCGCACCAGGACCATTCTTTGTGTTCCCATCTACAATCCTCAGGCGGAGTTGATCGGCGCGATCCAGGTGCTCAACAAAAAGACCGCTCCGGTTTTCTCTGAAGCCGATGAAAAACTGCTCAGCGCCTTTTCTTCGCTGGCCGGAATTGCCATCGCCAATGCTTTTAGTTTTGAGACCATGGAGAGACTGGTTGCCGCACGCACCGCAGAGCTACGCGAGGAGCGCGACAAATCGGATCGTCTGCTGCTCAACATCCTGCCGCTGCATGTTGCCCAGGAACTCAAAGCCAGTGGCACGGTAAAACCGGTATTCTTTGACTACGCCACAATTCTCTTCACCGATTTTAAAGGATTCACTAAAGTAGCCCAGCGAATGGCTCCCGAGCAACTCATCGGCGAACTGGACAGTGTATTCTTACAATTCGATACCATCTGCGAACGCAATGGCATAGAAAAACTTAAGACTATTGGCGATGCCTATATGTGCGCCGGAGGACTGCCGGTTTCCTCAAAAACGCATGCTATCGATGTCTGCCTGGCTGCTCTGGAAATTCGCGAATTCATGGCTGAGACACGGCGTATCAAACAGGAGATCACCGGCGAAAAATTCTGGGAAGTGCGCATTGGCGTACACTCCGGCCCGGTAATAGCCGGCGTAATTGGAAAGAATAAATTTGCCTATGATGTCTGGGGTGATGCCGTCAATGTGGCCAGCCGACTGGAGTCTTCCGGCCAGCCCGGCGAAATCAATATCTCAAGCGACACCTACAAACTGGTTAAAGATTTCTTTGAATGTGAACCGCGAGGAAGCATCGCTATCAAAAACCGGGGCGAAGTAGAAATGTATTTTCTGCGATGCATCCGGCCGGAGCTTTCACGGGATCCGGAGGGTAAAATCCCCGCAGAAGCATTCTACCAGAAAAAAGCAAGCCTGGCTTAAACGGATTAAGCGCTGGCCAGCCGGGCAATCCGCTGCTGGAGAGCCACAATGGAAGCCTGGTTCTCCCGGGCAATGGCTGCCAGCTTCAGAGCCGTTTCCGCGTAAGACTGAGTGGAAAAATTCAGCTCTTCCACGCCCTTGCCCACTTCACGGATGGCCAGTTTTTGCTCCTGGATGGCAGTACCGGTGGAGGCGGCACTGTCACGCACCAGACGTAGAAAATCGTTCAGTTGTAAATAGAGAACTTTTTGATCATCATTCATTTCTTCCAGAGCCTGCATGCCCTGCGATGTCTGGTCCGCACTCTGAGAAATCATATGGAAAAGACCCATGGCATCATTTACCTGCTGCATGACCGTTCGATTCTGTTCCAGACTGCCGGTGATCAAAAGACTGATTTGTTTGATACTGCTGGCAGTCTGTTCAGCTAATTTAGCAATTTCCTGAGCTACGACGGTGAAGCCGCGGCCGTATTCTCCCGCCCGCGCCGCCTCAATGGAGGCATTCAAGGCCAGAAGGTTCACGCGATCGGCAATGTCTTCAATGATGGTCACAATCGACTGCATTTGCTGAATGCCGTTCTGCATGGAATCAAAGGAATTTTGCAACGATTGCATGCTCTGCGATCCATTGCGGGCTGTACTGTTGTTGCCCTGGGCAATCCGTGTTGTACTCTCGATATTCTCCGTAATGCCGGCTGCACCGCGGGTGAGCGCCTGCAGTTTTTCCAGCAAATTCTGCACCTGTTCTGTCTGTCCGCTGGCCTGCTCCGCCACCGTATCCAGAGTGGCCGTCAATTCTTCAATGGCGGCGGAAATTTCTTCGAGAGAACTGGACTGCACCCCGGCGCTTGTGGAAATCGTATCAGCAACTTTTGCCAACTGATCGGCACCTTCTGTCATCTGCCCGGCTGCTTCTCCGGTCTCCCGCAAAATTTCCCGGTTCCCCTCTGTACGCAGATGGGTGACTTCAATCCGCCCGATTTCTGCTGCAATGAACTCACGCCGCAAAGAAACGCTCTGGTAAATCAGAACGGCGCTTTCGAAAAGTACAAACAGGGCATGCAGAACCACGGTGGCCCAGGAATCTCCATCTTGAAAAACCCGCAGAGGTACTCCGGCAAGACTCAGTTCAATCGACTGACAGTAGTTCATCACCCCGTGGTGAGCGGCCACAAAGACAATCACAAAGGGATAGATACGCCAGTCACGATAGACAAGCAAGAAGGCCATGGCTCCAAAAATGTGAAAATGCATTTCAATGCGACCCAGCTGTGCCTGAATCATTACATAAGAAAGAAACATAAAATTCAAAGAAAACAGTACCCGGCGCAGAAAGCCTGATAATAGAAAGAAAGTTAAGAGAGAAACCGCACCCGAAACCAGAGCACCGGCTGTCGCAATGCCCGTTGTGGGATAACCGTAAGGAATCACCAGAGCAACCAGTGGCAGGTGGCCCAGCAAAAGCCAGAAGATGAAGCGGTCGGAACGCTGCTGCCGTTCTGCCAGGGCCTGCTCTGCGTGGTTTAGCGCCTGTGTGTCCATGCCTACTCCCGGTACAGTGTCGCGCAGGCAGGGTAGATCCGTTGCCATGCCGAGCGCAGCGTATCCACCTGCACAGGACTGACCACCTGCGTTACGAACCCCTTCGAGTCGAGCAAGAAAACAGAATCGGCATGATCGATCTGCATCAGGGGGTCCTCTAAAAGAGATGCTGACGGCAATCTGTAATTGTACCCGAGGTTACGGGCCACGTCTATCACGCGATCTTCACCATCCAGGAGATACACCTCCCCGAATACAGACTTCCCGCGAAGGCTCTTTTGCGTGTCGCGGGGATCAATAGATGCAAAAAGGACAACCGGTAGAGGGCAGGCCGGGGAATCGCCGGCCTGCCGGAGAAAAGCTCCCATTTCTGCCAGCGCAATCGGGCAGGCCAGCCGGCATGTTTGAAAGCCAAAATACAAAAGGTAGGGACGACCATCGGGATAACGGAAGCTCTTTCCCGTCTCTGCGTTGCGTAAAGAAAAAGGCTCAACCGCGAACGGCCGCTGCCAGACCATACCAAGGTGCGGGCCATACCAGGGAAAGGCAGCAAGGAGCCCGAGCAGGGCCCCGGCAAGGAGCCCCTGTTTTACCGCTGACACATCAATGGACGGAATGGCTGATCGCCGAGCGGGCCGCTGCCAGACGGGCCACAGCCACCCGGAAAGGAGAGCAGCTCACATAGTCCAGACCCACCGTATGAAAGAAATCAATGGACTCCGGATCTCCACCATGCTCCCCGCAGACGCCCAGTTTGATATCGGGCCGGGCCGTCCTGCCCCGGGAAACGGCCATTTCCACCAGAGCACCCACGCCATCACGGTCCAGAGTCTGGAAAGGACTGCGTTCATAAATTTTATAAGTTAAATAGCTTTCCAGGAAAGTACCGCTATCATCCCGCGAAAAAGCCAGGGTCATCTGCGTCAGATCATTGGTACCAAAACTAAAGAATTGAGCTTCGCGGGCAATGAGATCGGCACGAACGCAGGCTCGCGGAATTTCAATCATGGTTCCAATGGAATAGTCAACGCGCTCTCCCATTTCTTTGAACACAGCATCAGCGGCATTCTGAATGATATCTTTCTGGATCTTCAGTTCTTTTTCGTGACCAACCAGAGGTACCATGATTTCCGGCTGAACCACAAGTCCTTTACGTTTGACAATCACTGCCGCTTCCAGAATGGCGCGGGCCTGCATGGCTGTAATCTCTGGAAAGGTGATTCCCAGACGACAACCGCGATGGCCCAGCATTGGATTTTCTTCTTTCAGCGCCTTGGAGCGGCGCTTGATTTCATCGGGATCCAGTCCCAGCTTGGAGGACAGTTCCAGGTCCTGCTCACGTGTATGCGGCAAGAATTCATGCAAGGGTGGATCCAGCAAACGTACGGTCACCGGTCTGCCCTGCATGGCCTCGAAAATACCAATGAAATCATCACGCTGGTAGGGCAATAGTTTGGAAAGAGCGGCCTCTCGTTCGGCCTCGCTGCGGGAGAGAATCATCTCGCGCATCACCACCAAACGTTCACCCTCAAAAAACATGTGCTCAGTGCGACAGAGGCCGATGCCCTGAGCGCCATAGCGAATCGCCGTTTGCGCATCACGCGGGGTATCGGCATTGGCCCGGATCTTGAGCTTGCGAAATTCATCGGCCCATTGCATTAATAGTTGAAAATTACGGGCCATTTCACTTTGCTCAATCGGAATGTCGCCATTTAAGGCCTGATCGATTTCTGAGGACTGTGTTTCCAGAGCTCCCTCGATAACCTCACCGGTGCTACCATCGATAGAAATAAAATCGCCTTCTTTAACGGAGCGGTAGCTGCCATCCTTCTGACGCACCTCCATCACCCGGTAGTCCATATTGATGCGAATCGAAGAACAGCCGACCACACAGGGCTTGTTCATCCCCCGGGCAACTACTGCCGCATGGGACGTCATCCCGCCGCGGGCCGTCAGAATCCCCTGGGATGACTCCATACCCATAATATCTTCCGGCGATGTCTCCTGCCGCACAAGAACAACCTTCTCACCGGCTGCCGCTTTGATCATCGCCGTGCGTGAATCGAGAACGATATGCCCGGAAGCCGCGCCCGGTCCGGCATTGAGTCCAATGGCCAGCAGTCGACCATCCTCCACAGCCTTCTTTTTGGGTGCGGGAATGAACACCGGTGCCAGCATGGAGGGAATCATTTCCGGGTTTACCTGGAGCAAGGCTTTGCGTTTATCGATGAGGCCTTCGCGAACCATCTCCACCGCCACGCGCAGAGCGGCCATGCCCGTCCTCTTGCCGTTGCGGGTTTGCAGTAAGTAGAGCTTCCGCTGCTGGATGGTAAATTCCAGATCCTGCATGTCCCCAAAATGGCGTTCCAGCTTTTCCTGGATGCGAAACAATTGATCGTAGATTTCTGGCATGGCTCCGCGCAAATCTTCGATAGGATGGGGAGTGCGGATACCGGCCACGACATCCTCCCCCTGGGCATTGAGCAGATATTCTCCGTAAAACTTACGTTCGCCCGTAGAAGGATTGCGGGTGAAGGCCACGCCTGTTCCCGAATCGTCACCCATGTTTCCAAAGACCATGGACTGGATAACCACAGCTGTGCCCAGTGATTCAGGGATGCTGTTGATCTTACGATAGAATATGGCCCGTTCATTGTTCCAGGATCGAAACACCGCTTCAATCGCTTTGCGCAACTGCACCTGAACGTCCTCAGGAAAGTCGGCTCCGGTGCGGGCACGGACCAATTCTTTGTATTCATCCACCAGAATTTTTAACTCAGCCACGCCCAGTCCTGTATCCTGCTCCACACCGGCAGCGGCTTTGCGTTTCTCAAGCAGATGCTCGAAGTCATGGTGGGCCAGCCCCAGAACAACATCAGAAAACATTTGAATAAAGCGACGATAAGAATCCCAGGCGAATCTTTCATTGCCCGTGCTGGCGATAAGACCCTGCAATGTCTCCTGATTGAGGCCCAGATTCAAAATCGTATCCATCATTCCTGGCATGCTCACGGGAGCACCCGATCGTACGGACACAAGGAGCGGCGGCGAGCCGCCAAACTTACGCTGCAGGGTGGACTCCAGAGTCATGAGTTTTTCTTTGAGCTGCTCTTCCAGGCCGGCGGGAAAAGTTTGATGCTGTGAGTAGTAGTTGCAGGCTGCCGTTGTAATGGTAAGCCCGGGAGGCACGGGAATTCCCAGGTGGTCCATCTCTGTCAGATTGGCACCTTTGCCGCCCAGAAGCATCTTCCCCAGTTGCAAACCTTCTGCCCGGCCATCGCCAAAAAAATATGTATAACGTTCCATCGAGAGCACTCCTTTCACATGCGCCGCTACGGGCAGTCTGCCCTGATTCAGAACAGGCCGGCGAAAGTGTCAATGTACATTTTGGATCCCTGGCGCCCAGCCACCGCAGCCGCCGCTCCAGGAAGGGCAGCCGGAACCTACAAACAGCTACCGTTACTGCATGGGAAAGTGATTGACTCCGGTAGCTCAGGGTTCGCCAGACTATGAATGCTTGCTAAACGGGATCATGGAAAAGAACGTTGCCCCTGGTGTCTGGGCCATGACATCTATATAGAGTACCACGATAAGGAATGGGGGGTGCCCGTCACAGACGATCGCCGGCTCTTTGAATTTCTGGTCCTGGAAGGAGCTCAGGCCGGTCTCAGCTGGCTTACCATTCTGCGTCGGCGCGACGGCTACCGCCGTGCCTTTGCCGATTTCGATGTACAGAAAGTAGCGCGCTTTTCTGCGAAGAAAGTGGATTCCCTTCTGAAAGACGAAGGCATCATCCGCAATCGCCTGAAAGTCGAATCCGCCGTTGCCAATGCCCGGGCTTTCATCAAAGTACAACAGGAGTTTGGCAGCTTCAGTCAGTATCAATGGCGTTTTGTCGATGGCCGTCCCCGGCAGAATGCGTTTAAAACTCTGCGCGATGTTCCGGCCCGTACCGATCAATCCGATGCTTTCAGCAAAGATCTGAAAGCCCGGGGATTTTCTTTTGTAGGTTCAACCATTATCTACGCGCACATGCAGGCAACAGGAATGGTTAATGATCACCTCCTCTCCTGTCCCCGCCATGCCGTTGTGGGGCGGATGAAGTTAAAAGAAAGAAATAAATAGCAGCCTACCAGCTGGGCACTGAGTGATACAATGGCCACTGCCAAAAGCGAATGAGAGTACAGAAAACCCATGAGGCTGCTACCCGCCCACCAGGCCAGACCAAAGACCGCAAAAAAAATGCCGTAAGCCCGTGAGCGCTGCTCCGGACTGACCATTTCCGCAATCACAGCCTTAAAAATCGATTCCTGAGCGCCCATGCCCGAACCCCACAGAACAGCTGCTAAAAGGAAGATTGCCGTTGAAGGCCACAAAAAAATCAAGAAAGCTGCCGGAGCACCGATGGCGGTTGAGAGGATCAGGGCTCGTATCCCCCATCGATCAAAAAGTGAACCAAAGAGAAGAGCGGCCAGAGCGTCAGCTCCCATGACACCCGCGTAAAGAACGGGAAGAATACCTGGATCAAAAATTTCCATTCGCATAGCATGGTAAGCCAGAAGAGGCCAGTCCGCAAAGCCAAAAGCAACAAAACCAGATGCTATCAAATACTTTCTGAATGGTTTGGATTCATCCATTAAAAATTTTTGCGCGGGCGGTGGTTCAAAATCGGCTGGATCAGGAAAACGACGATGAGCAAAAATAAGGACCAGCAGGTTGGCGAGCACCGGGAAAAGGAGAACGAGAAACGCAAGGCGATAGCCAGGCAGGCTACCGGCATCACGATAAACCCAGATTGCAGCAGCTGTAAGCAGGGGCCCGGCGATCGCGCCCAGCTGATCCAGCGCTTCATCCAGAGCAAAACTTTTGCCGCTACCCAGTCGGCGGGCCGCATGCGATACAAGCGTGCTGCGCGCCGGGCTGCGAACGGCCTTGGCGATGCGTTCCAGCAGGATCAAAACGATGGCGCTTTCCCAGTGTCCCACCAGAGCCAGCCCGGGAACAGCAATGAGATTCAGCCCGTAACCCAGAAAAACCATGGGCCAGTACTTCCCGCTTCGTGCAGCGATAGCGCCCGTTGCCGCACGCAAAGCGTAGCC
The DNA here is from genome assembly GCA_015075425.1 of Spirochaetales bacterium. Classification (GTDB taxonomy): domain Bacteria; phylum Spirochaetota; class Leptospiria; order Leptospirales; family Leptonemataceae; genus H5-SPI1. The sequence continues at coordinate 366,999 of JABTUL010000002.1, forward strand.
CAAAAATTCTCCGGCCCCGGAAATGAAGCCAACCGCAGTGGCCGAGGCGCCGAGCATCAAAAGATACGGACCAACGAGCCCGCGAGCCCCTTCGTAGGTCATATCCCCAAACAGGGCAACCACCCCCATCAGGATGATGAAGCTACGAGCCGACTTTAGTGAACGTTGCCCTGGCATGGACCGGTGACGTGGCTTAAATTACAAAGGCGTCCGCTTCCATTTCAAGGAGTGCACCTGCGTCGATGAGCCTGTGCACTTCCACCAAGGTGCAAGCTGGCCGGATGCTGCCAAAGATTTTGCCGTGAACCCGTGCCACTTCCTCCCAGTGGGTTATATCCTTGATGAAAATACGTGTCCGGATAACCTGCTCCATTTTCCCTCCCAGAGCCTCTATGGCAGACTGAATGATCTGCAGGCAACGCTCGACCTGGTCGACCAGGTAGGGGGAATAGGATCCATCTGGATTCGTACCCACTGTGCCGCTGACGGCAATAAAGGGACCGCTGCGCACAGCTCGCGAATAACCCATGACCGGTTCCCAGTGAGAGCCAGAACTCGCGCACTGACGCCCTGCGATGTTTGTTGTAGTGATGGTATTGGACAAGGGTGGCCTCCGTTAAAAATCCAGAGCCGCGGAACGCGGCGAGGCTGGCAAGTGTTTCCCGAAAAGGGGCCGCTTCAACTGTGCCAGAGCCGTTGGCAGCACTATTTTTGCGCGCATTTCAGTGGACGGCCATTTCTTGGATCAGAGCTTGCCCGCAATGACTCACATCCATCCCAGCGCCCTTGTGGATCCAGCCGCGCAACTGGCCACTGATGTTCGCATTGGGCCCTTCACCATCATTGCAGGTGACGTCAGCATCGATTCGGGTACAGAAATCTCCAGTTGCGTGCGCATCCAGAAGGGTGCTGTGATTGGTAAGAATAATTCCATTGGCCATGGAAGTATCATCGCCGCTGATCCGCAGTCACTGGCCTTTGATTTAAAGAAGCCCACGCAAATTATCATCGGTGATGATAATATCATCAAAGAATATGTAACTTTAGCTCGCTCCATGAAAGAAGACATTCCCACGCGCATAGGTAACAATAACTATATAATGGCTTTTGTCCATGCCGGCCATGATTCCAGGCTGGGCAACCATATCATCGCCGTTCAGGGCGCGCAGATGGCCGGCCATGTCGATGTTGGCGACCGGGCCATGATTGGCGGTTCAGCGGGAATTCATCAGTTCTGTCGTGTGGGAGAGCTGGCCATTGTGGGCGGTATGGCCAAGGTTACCATGGATGTCCCTCCTTTTATGATGGCCGACTCCAACCCCGCGCGTATCACGGGCATCAATTCCGTGGGAATGCAACGCGCCGGCCTCAGTCAGGAAGCTCGCAATGCGATTCGCAAAGCTTTCCGTATACTTTATCATGAAACTTCCTTAACAAGCGATGCTCTGGAAAAATTGTCAGAACTGGCCGCGGCTTTTCCGGAGGTGGCACGCCTGCGCGACTTTGTAGCCGCAAGCGAGCGCGGAATTTTAGGACGCGACTGATGGAAAGTTTTGTGGACCGGTTTCCCGCACTATCCTCCCTGCTAACTTTGCAGACCATGTGGTTTGCCTTATTCTTTCTCTGGGGGATGCCACTGGGACTCTACCGCAGTCGCTTTCGCAAGCTCGTTTACAATACCACAGACTGGAAAATCAATATCAAACCGGTCTTCTGGAAGGAAATCAAATCCCTGGCCGGGACGGAGACTGTAGACGCACCCGACTTTGTGCGTTTTCGCAATTTTTACAGATTTTATATATTTATATATATAATTCTTTTTGTAGCCTATAGCTGTTTTTAGCGTTACAGTCCGCACCCGAGTAGAAGTGCCGGCACCACAGGTAACAGCGGGCGCGGTTTGAAGTACAAGAACTGCTGCTTGTAGTGACACTGGCGGAGTCAAAAAAAGCCATAGGCCCCTTTATCGGCAGCGCCTCAGGAAAAAGTCCGGCAAACCGCTTGACCATGAAAATCCAACTATTAGGATTGAATTTTCATGGATAAAGTCCTAAAAAAGCGAGATCAGCACGCCATTCGGGACCTTTTTCGGGTTTTTGCGGCTGTTGGCCTGATTGGACCCCGGCAATCGGGCAAAACCACACTGGCGCGGATGATTGGGCCGGACCACTGGTTCGACCTGGAAAATCCGCGAGATCTGGCTCGCCTTTCCAATCCTCTGCTGGCGCTGGAAGAGCTGCGAGGACTGATTGCCATAGATGAGATCCAGCGGCAGCCGGGGCTTTTTTCTGTTCTGCGTTACTTAATCGATCAGAAAAAAGGGCAGAAATATTTGCTGCTTGGTTCTGCCTCACCGGACCTCATCAAACACAGCTCTGAATCGCTGGCCGGCCGCATAGGGTTTCACCATTTGCAGGGTTTTGGCATCCAGGAGGCGCAGTGGGAGCGACTCTGGTTGCGCGGTGCTTTGCCTCCGTCTTACCTTGCTGCGGACGACCGCGATTCCTGGACCTGGCGGGGGGGATACGTGACCACCTTCCTTGAGCGCGACATCCCGCAGCTTGGTATAGCTGTTCCCTCGGGACAACTGCGACTTTTCTGGACGATGGTTGCTCATGTGCATGGAAATGTACTGAACTACTCTGAACTGGGTCGATCACTGGGCGTAAGTGATACGACTATCAGGCGCTATCTGAGCATTCTGGAAGGCACCTTCATGGTTCGCCTGCTTCAGCCTTTCCATGCCAACGTCTCCAAGCGATTGGTAAAAAATCCAAAAATATACCTCCGTGACAGCGGGCTCTTGCATTTCTTCCAACAAATTTCTGGTATCGTGGACTTACAGGGACATCACAAATGCGGATCTTCCTTTGAGGGTTTTGCCGTGGAGCAATTGTCGCTACAAATGCGCCCTGAGGCGAATGGCCTGTACTATTACCGCACCCACAACGGAACAGAGCTGGACCTTGTGGCTGAAACCAGGCAAGGACGCCTGGGATTTGAAATCAAATACAGCGATGCACCGACCCTGACCCGGTCGATGCGCATTGCCTTTGAGGACCTCGATTTGCAGAGAATGTACATTCTCTACCCGGGGCAACAGATGTATCAGTTGGATGAAAAAATAGAAGCCTGGCCCATTTCTGCAATGGTCGAGCTGTGCAAAAAGCACATCGGCTCTGGCTGACTCGTTCGCTTCCTGAAATTTACGGGCCTTGTAGCCGCCGCAGGGCAAGAAAAGGAACATACAGCCCCAATCGGCAGTGCTTCCAAGGATAAAACCCCGGATTAAATGACCAGGAGTTTCTTCATGCGGGTGACTGCATTTTTCCACGGGTCCAGGCTTGACAGCTCAAAAACCTTCCGGTCTTTGTCCCTCAACCGTCACCCGCCGTAATGGGAGCTGTAAAGAGCGGGGTATAGCGGGCAGCTCCCTGAGGTTCGACTCCTCGATAATAGCTCGGTTGCTAACTTGCCTGTAACGCAAGCCAAGACTACGGGTGGAAGCAGCGCGTTGAAGCGCAGCCGATCGTGGGCCCTGCACCGTTCTGGATACCGTCACCTGCTCTCAGGTGGCTTAAAGAACTGTCCGCCCCGATCGGCGCTTCTGCCCATTTAGAATTATGATGCAAAGGAGTGAGCTATGGCTCTGGGTTTTGTTCGACTGGAAATTAAAACCAATCACCTGGGCTATCTGTACAGGAATCATAAATTACAGCAAAAATTAGAGCCCGGTATTTATCATTTTTTTGATCCGCGCCAGCGGCTGCAGCTCATTGCCGTGCCTTCCGTGGCGCGCGAACTGACTGTCATCAATCAGGAAGTGCTTTCCCAGGACAATATGGCCCTTCGCCTTTCCTTTATGGTCGAATATCTGATTGTGGATGGCCAGAAGGCCCTCGAGACCTATGTGCCGGCTGCCAGTTATGAATACCATCTGGCGCACAGTCTTGTGGCCGCAGAGGAACACCTGCGCGGCCTGACGCAGATCGCTCTGAGAAATCGCATCGCCACCCTGGATATTGCCGAGCTGAATGCAAAACGGCACCTCATTTGCGTTGATATTGAAAAGGAAATCAATGCAGAGCTTGAAAAGAGCGGCCTCGCGGTCAAGAAGGTCAACTTGCGTGACCTCACCTTTCCCAAAGCCGTCCAGGATCTTTTTACTCGCCAGCTAACGGCGCAGATCCGTGCCAGGGCCGATCTGGAAAATGCACGCACTCAGGTGGCCGCAGCCCGGGCGCTCAAAAATGCCGCTGAGCTCATGAAAGGCGATGACAATCTGCGCTTTCTGCAGTTTATCGAAACACTGAAGGAATTGGGTATGCGCGGTTCCCATACCTTCGTTGTGGGTGATTATCTAAGGCCTGACAGGAAGGATGGGATTTGAGGCAGCGCAAGGAAAATGTTTTAGTTGTCAATCTCACTGCACACAGCAGCCATCCTTCTGTTTACCGGATCAGGACGATCCAGCCGGACGTACTGGCCAGGAGTGCCGGAACATCCGGACTGCCGACCGGGCGCGCCCCCGAATCAAGCAACAGAGAATGCAACTCTTTTCCCTGCGCAGTAGAGATGTCGACAAGTATAAAATCGACGTGGCCGCCGGTCGTGTTGTGCAGCGAACACAGGGGCACTACCGGCCCTTTCGCAGGCAGACCGTCCTGTTTGGCGGCTGGTAGAAATAGAATGCTTTGCGCCAGGGCCAGGTGAAATTTGATCCTGGTCCATACACCAGCTGCAGCATGACGTTGCCGGTACGCGTACCGGCGGCTCTGGAGATTGCGTCGGAATTTCTTTATCCGGATCTCAAGACCCGTCATGGCAGTCCAACTCCTGCCAGAAGCTCCTTAAGCAGGGAAACGGAATTCCTGAGGTCGGGATGCCCCTTTTCGATCATGAGAATGAGTGAAGCCAGATTGTCGGAGGCGAAGAATTTCCGCTCTGAATCCAGGGCCAGGATGTCTTCGCGCATATGAATAATTTCCTGAGGGCTCTGGATTTCCTTGAAGACCAGGGCAGCCACGTAGAGATCGCGCTCTCCTTTGATACTACTCCGCTCCGTCAGGATTTTCTCCAGGAAGAGGCTCCGGTGCTCCGCAACCCTGAAGCGGTGCTTCTCAATCGTTAAGTCCACTGGCTTGATGAGAGTGAGCGTGCCAAAGGCGAGAAAAGAGATGTGCCGTCCCCTGTGAAGGGAAATATCGTCCAGGTCTTGCGACCTGAAGTCCACACCAAGAAAGTTGATTTCCAATCGAGCATCGTCCCTGGGCAGCAGAATAGACGGTTCATCGGAGGATTGTCTATAATGCTCAAAAAGCATGGGGATTTGCTCATCGGTCCGCTCAAGGTTCTCGATTGGAACGGCGAGATCTATATCCTGGGAGACGAAAAGGTCTGCTCCAGAATGGATTCTTGATAGATTGGGAACTTCGGAACCGATTACGATCACCTGATCCGCAACCGGTCGCAAATCACGGAGCGTGTTCATTAGTTTCTCCTTGAATTCCATCGCGCAGCCCGATCCGTCATCTCAGTCTTTCGTCTGGTAGCAAGGAGAATCTTCCAGCAGCGGCCGCAGCCGGATAGGCCAAGGCTTTTTTCACAACAGCCAGATCATGAAAGTGGACCATGAAGGAAATGATCGGCTGGCCCGGCTCGCCCCCAATTCAAGCAACACAGAGTGCAGCTCTTTTCTCTGCGCAGTAGTGGTTGGACAAGTACAAAGTCGACGCGTGCCCGGCGCGGCATCACCTATGGAGCTTGACGTCCACTTAAGGACCATTATACTGGCCAGTATGAAGACCATTTCAGTAACCAGTTTAAAAACCCACTTGAGCCGTGAAATTCGCAAAGTCCAAATGGGTGAGTCTATTGTGGTCACAGACAGGCAAGTGCCTGTGGCTGAGCTAATACCCTTTCGATCCACAGGCATCAGCGTCATAGCCGCAAAGGAGCCTCTAAAGCGTCTGAAAATAGAGCATTCCATCCGGATCAATATCGATCCGCATGATCTGCTCATGGAAGATCGTCAGCGCCGATGATTGTCTACCTGGACTCATCCGCGCTGCTTCGCTACCTCCTGAAAACCCCTGGTGCCTATGCTGACTTTGGTACCTGGGATAAAGCGGTATCTTCGGAACTACTCACCCTTGAATGCCGCCGCACTTTGCACCGATTGCGACTGATCGGTGAGCTTGGTGATGAAGACATGGCATACTTCAGCGCGCTGGTTTCTGAATTTATGGATACAATCGACATCATTCGAGTTACGAGTTCCCTGATGGATCAGGCTGGCATGGCTTTTCCAACCGTCATAGGAAGCCTCGATGCCATCCATCTGGTAAGTCTTCTGGCGTATCAAGGCGATATCAAGCGCCCCGTGGCCTTGCTTTCCCACGGCCGTCAGTTGGTCCTCGCGGCCCGGAGCCTGGGTGTTCAATCCATCACATTGCAGTCAAGGGACTGAAACCTGGCGAGCGCGGCGCTTCACGGGCCGGGGGCCGAATACGCAAATCACAGACAAAATCCCGCCAGCCCTCTCCCGTAATCTGCCGCAGACTACCTCCTCGATGAGCAGATTATCTGGTAGATACCGGGGAGGCTTTTTCAGGAAACAAAGTCCGGGAAAGACAGGGCAAGTCCCGGGACGACGTTTGATACAAATCGGTCCGACTCATAACTGTGAGCATAGCGTCCTGCCTGCAACTGCTGATGGACCTCGATAATCCGGTCATTTAGATTGAAGATCAGATACTCGGGAATTCCTCCTGAGGCATAGACGCCGGCCTTGCGGCGATCAAACGCAAGAGTTGTACTGGCCACTTCAATCACCAGCAAAGCCGTTTGAGGGTGGGCATGGGAATAGTCACCGGCCGGAAGGATTGCAATGTCTGGTTCCGGTTCCGAACTCCCGATGGTAAGGGGATTTTCTGAGCTGATCACCAAAGATTCCGGCAGCCGCCTGTATAGATGAGCAATGATCTTCCGGACCGTTTCAGCATGCAGCGGATGCTTTGTCATTTTTGTGTAGATAGCTCCTTCGATAAGCTCGCATTGTTCGGGAATCAACCCCCGATCATAGAGCAAGTGATACGCATCAACGGAAAGCGGAACGATATCCGGCAGCGTGGAGACCATATCCATAGTATTGATTGGTGAGGAATCATTTCAATCAAAAAACGCACCTGGCAGCGAGGAAATCCAGGGCCTTCAGGGCACTTCCTTACCGGCCGGCAGAATAAATATTTCCACTCTGCGATTTTCGCGCACATCGCCACTGCGGCTCTTGCCGGGCAGCGGGCGATCATTGGCCCAGCCTTTCATCTCCGCAATCCGCGAGGATTTCAAGTCCAGTTTGCGGGCCACCTCTGCGGCACGATTCTCACTGAGTGGTTGATTGATGGCCCGACTTCCCGTACCGTCCGTGTGTCCCCAGATCCTGAGTTGAGTCTCCGGATACTTCTCCAGTGCTTCTTTTAAAGTCCCGACGTTCGTGGCTGCAACGCCGGAGAGATCCGCCTTCCCGGTATCAAAAGAAACATCTCCATCCATTTTTACCAGCAGCTCTTCCGTTGTTCCGCTGCGCGACTGAACTTTTTCCAGAGTGATGCCGCGTTCTTTGAACTGCCCTTCCATATCTGCGTGCATCAGATCCAGGTAGATCCCGGTGCCCAGTCCGGCCAGACAACCGGCGGCCAGTCCAACTATTTTGCCCTGGTTAAATTCTTTTGCTTTACGGAAAATTACAAAAACTTCTTTTTTCTTTTTCTCTGTATCTTTCTTGCGATTGTACTCATCGATCACCGCTCCCAGGGCAAGACCAGCTCCGCAACCGATTCCTGTGGCCACCCCGGTCCGCCAGGTTACTTTCTGCCATGTTTCCTTTAGCGTCTGGCAGGACAGGGTAAGAGCGGTGAGGGACAGGCAGAGAATGCGAACATGTGAATTAGCCATAATAAGACCGATTTTTTTTAACAGACGCTCGGGACCAGCCTTAATCCCGGAGTCCCGGGATCCTTTTTTTGTGTTGCTTCCTTCTTGCGGCCCATGAATGTGCAGCATGGCCCCTTCCGCTCCTTACCGATTTTCCCCCGTGATGGTCGGCATCATTCTTGGCGTCTTCTTAAATCCAGCGCTTTTGCTTGCAGACACGTCTGTGAGCCATGGTCGCATTCAGGTCACGCTCCCTGGAGACTGGCAGAAAAAATCGGGCAAAACTCTGGAATTGCGTCCCCGGGACCACGCAGATGCCCTGCTGATGATTGTTGAACCGGCCAGCGTAAGCACGGATCCAGCTACGTATCTCTCTGAGGGTGTTCAGAAAATGGAGGCGGGACGTAAGATATTGAAAGCGTTCCCGGCCCGCCCGCAGACAGGAAAGACCAAAAATGGAGTAGCTTATACTTTCTGGGGGATCCGCTCCAGCGCTGCAGATGGCGAGCGTTTCAGCGGCTACTATGCCTTCCACCAGGGCGATGCTCGTCAGGTAGCGATTTTACTCTGTGGATCGCAGGAAACCTATACAAAATTGCTTAAGGAAGTGTCGGCGGCTTTTGAGCACTTGAGCTTTCAGGCCGACGATTCCGGAGCCAGCACGGCTACAGCACCTCTCCGTCCGCTACGCGGCAGACCTTATTCTTATTTTAATTTTACCATGCATCTACCATCGGACTGGACCCAGGAAAAGGGTCGGACCGGAGGCGAGGCCTTCTTCCTGACTTCAGCAGGCCGTCTTCAACTGCGGGTTCCGGCTTCGGGCGATACAATGAGAACGGCGCTGATCCTTGAACCGGTTCAGGCTCGCAATGCTGCCGATGCCCTGCTGGGTATCCTGACCCGCCGCACCGACGTTGGCGTGCGTTACATTCAGGGCGTCCGCGGCTGGAAACCCTACTACCGCCACACCCAGAGCGTGAATGGCGGAGAACTGACAACCGTCGCTTGGACGGCAAAGGGAGACGATCAGTTTTATACAGGAGGAGCGTATTTACAGGGGAACGGCTATGCTCTGGCCATTGGAACGGGAATGCGTATCTATAAATATGACTTAATGTCTCATCCGGACCGCGTTCGCCATGATCACAATCGCTTTGCACAAATTGTTCAGCTGCTTGCCTCCGCTGCAGCATCCCTCAGCTGGACCGGCGAAGGAAATCTGGATCAGGAAAAAATCAACTGGCTTACGACTAAAAAAACTCTGCGCTATTCCAATGAACGCAGTGCTTCATCGGGAAGCATGACGGCGTTTTTCAGCAAGCAGGCTTCCTGGGATTTTCATAACGATCGTACCGCAAATTATAAGATTGAAAGCCTGAATACTTTTCTGGATGTTTCTACCAATGCCTACGGGCGCCCGGATCACTCTTCCGGCTCCGGGGAATCCAACGCCCGGGGGAATCGAGCCGATTTTGAAGTGCGACAGAAAGGCAATCGCCACTATCTCATTTTGCGCTTTGCCAATGGATCGGGTTCAGTGCACGATATTGGTTTCCAACCATTCGTGATTGATAGCTATCAGGACGGATGCTGTTCCTGAAGGTGCGTCTCAAATCCACCGGATGCTTCAGCGAACAGGCACGTCCCCGGCCGCGATGATGGAGAGGCCCAGACCATCGCCTACATGGCTGGTATTCCCATAACCGAGCTTGCCTTCTGCGCCATCGCCCCAACAGCGTGTTGCCCCGGTTGTGAGAACGGCGCAGGTGTGGCTGCTGGCCGTTACCAGAGACCTGAGACCTGAGAGAGCATGCGCGGTCTGCGTACCATTAGCCCGCTTCCCGTCAAGCACGGGCGGGCCAGAGATCTATGATTGAATGGCGGTATTCATGTATTTAGTAAATAGATGAATACTTGGTATTTTCCACAGGGGCGCGGCTGTGGAAAATAGGTTCTCCTGGAAGGCAATCTCGCTCCGGAAATGGCTTGCCTGCCTGGCGGAATCTCTGCATCTTGGGCCGTATGCCAGTGGTATCCGAATTTTTCGGCATTCGTGTTGCGATGTTCTACGATGATCATTTGCCCGCCCACTTTCATGCAGTCTACGGAGAGCATGAGGTTATCGTGGATATAGCCGGCGCTCACATAATCAAGGGGATTTTTCCAGTCAATAAGCTCAAATTGGTTCTCGCCTGGTGTGAGCTCCATCGTGAAGAATTGATTCAGAATTGGGATCGTGCGCGGCAGCATGGGCCATTGCTCGGCATTGAGCCATTAAGATGATGATGCAGATTGTTCAGGTTTACGCGCGACCAGACTGCAAAATCTACCTGTATTTTGCGAATGGTCAAGTCCGTTTGTACGATGCGCGGCCTCTTCTGGAGAAAGGAGTCTTTCGGGTACTGAAAGACCCTGATTTCTTCATGAATAGGTGTACCGTCATGAATGGTACGCTGGCCTGGGATATGACCGGAAATTATGATCCGACAAAATGCCTCGATCTGGATCCGGAAGTGCTTTACCAGAATTCCATTCTTGTCGGCGATCCGCTGGCGGAAAAGGATAGCTTGCACCAGGGCGCGGGTCGCTGAGGCGCAAGAACGCTGGCGCCGGCCCACTGCTCTTGACAGCACAAAAAGAATCGCAATCGATGGAGCACGCGCACAATTGTTATTTCTGTATCTTTCAAACGCCAGCGCAGAGTCTCGGTATCGGGACCGGGAATTTTTTACCTTCTAAGAACTTACGGACCAGTTGGCCGCTTCCCGGTCCACCGAAAAACGGGACAACTGGTTCTTATCGGTAGTACTGGCACGGCAAAACCCCCGATTTGATGCCCCTTAAATTTGCGCCCCCCAGAAATCGGCGGGGATTGCGCATAACGGAATGGAAGGTTCGATTTCGCAGCCGCGCAAGGATCCAGCGCTGGACAACGAGGACCGCTGTTTCGACTTTCGCCTTGTCTCTTGGCCTGCGTACCCGGGCCGGGATCACGCAGGTATTGTAATGAATGGCCAGTTCCTGGTATGCTGGATTGATTTCTGGCTCATAAAGATCGGGACTCTTGACACCACTTTTCAATCGGGTTCAGTGCACGATATTGGTTTCCAACCATTCGTGATTGATAGCTATCAGGACGGATGCTGTTCCTGAAGGTGCGTCTTAAATCCACCGGATGCTTCAGCGAACAGGCACGTCCCCGGCCGCGATGATGGAGAGGCCCAGACCATCGCCTACATGGCTGGTATTCCCATAACCGAGCTTGCCTTCTGCGCCATCGCCCCAACAGCGTGTTGCCCGGGTTGTGAGAACGGCGCAGGTGTGGCTGCTGGCCGTTACCAGAGCCACGTCAGCGCCCACAGGCACGTCACCGGCATCGACAATGTTAGGATAGATTCCGGCACCTGACCCCACCGACTGTGTGCTGTTGTAACCCAGTTTGCCATTGGTCCCGTTACCCCAGCAGCGCACTTTTCTTGTTGAAAGAAGTGCACAGGTATGATTGACTCCTGCACTGATCTGCGAAACACTCCCGCCAACCGGAACATCGCCAGCACTTATGATGGAAGTTCCACCGGCACCAACATCGTTTACGTTGCCATAACCCAGTTGACCCAGGGATCCCTGTCCCCAACAACGCACTGCACCCGTATCGAGCAAAGCACAGGTGTGCGCCGCTCCCAGAGAAATTTGGACAGCGCGGCCGCCAAGAGGCACATCCCCGGCAGCCACAATCGATGTTCCGCTGTCACCAACAGTGACGGTATTGTTGTAGCCCAGCCGTCCGTTGGTCCCGTAACCCCAACAGCGAACATTTCCATCACTGAGAAGCGCGCAAGCATGCTGCGATCCCGTGGCTATCTGCACCACACTGCGAGAGCTGTCTACTGTCACATCGCCTTTGGAAATGATGGAGGGGCCAACACCATCGCCGACAGTATCTGTATCGCCATAGCCCAGGACGCGATTCATTCCATCTCCCCAGCAGCGCACTTTGCCACTTACCAGCAGCGCACAGGTAAAAAGGTCGGCTGCGGCCACGGAATCTACAGTTTCACCCACGGGCACATCACTTATATTTTCTATATTGGTTGTCACGCCGCCCATGGCTGTGGAAACTGTACTGTTGTCTCCCAGCTGACCATCGTCATTGAATCCCCAGCAACGCAAAGCCTGGTTATATACAGCACAACTGAATTGGTGGCCGGCAGATACATGCCGGGGAGAAACGCCCAGGTTCACCGGGCCGGCCGCAAGGATGGACGGGCCAATGCCATCGCCCACAGCAGTAGTATTGTTACGCCCCAGCCTGCCGTTGCTATTGGGCCCCCAGGAGACCAGAACTCCATCAGGAAAAAGCCTCAGATTGTGTCCGTCCCGACCAATGCTGAGCTCCCCGTAGAAGGAAGAATGAGCCCCTTTCACGGGAAAAAGGGCAAAGTAGCTCAAAGGATTGCAGGACAGGTCATAAGGCAGACATTCGGGGCTTACCAGCTGACAGCCCAGAGAAAGGGCCGGTAAACAGCAAAGGAGAAGGCGACGCATCACAGAACCTCCCGAAGGGATAGCATTTCCCGGCCGATGGTGTTGTCAATTCTTCCAATATATCCGATATCCGGTATCGGCGCTTCAGCTTATGGAGTCCCGGGCGAGGGGGCCGACGCTTGCAGGGAGAGTCTTCGGCCGCCGGCGAGAAGCTTCTACCAGGAAATCGGCTGCCGGTCACGATAGAAAAGGCCGCCGGGCAGGTCCGGGACTGTGAGCGCCCAGACCGGAGTCTGTGCACCTTTCTCCACGGAACGCGGAGCACCTTCACCACCCATATCTGTCCGCACCCAGCCGGGGCAGATAGCCACGTACGTTTCTCCTTTAAGCTCCCTATGCCAGCAACGCACCAGCGTGTTGAGTGCTCCTTTGGAAGCACTGTAGGCATTGGAAGACAATCGCATCGAGCTTCACTCCCAGGGCGAGGAGATCCTTTGCCAGAATAGCAATGCTACCCGCTTCCGCGACATCAAGAGCTAAAACGGTCATCCGATCCGTTTCCTGCTGCGGCCGACGCGGCCCGTGCGGTTGGCGCATGGTTGCAAAGATATAGAAATCCGTTTTCTCAAGCAACTGGCGCACAATTTCCTGACCAATGCCCCGGCTGGTCCCTGTAATCAGGACTTTCTTCATGGAAATTTAAAGGCCCCGCAGCATGGCAAAAAATCTCTGCCGCTTTTCTCTGGTTACTTCGCGAGTGGTTATGTAGGGCAGATGCTGATCCGGTTTAGCCGGGTCCAGTCGCACTACCCATAGAGGCTCCAGGGAATGGGGCAGGAGCGAAAAGCGTAGATCGCCCAGTTCTGTACCAGGCGGATCCGCCGAATACAAATAGCCATCGGTAAAAAAATTGAATCGTAAAAGATCCTGATAAGCTGTGGATCCGGCCAGATGGGCAAAATCCTGCTCCGGTACAATCCGGCGCACGCGCTCACCCGGATACAGACGCGTCTGCATGAAGGGAAAGTTCCAGATAGCATCCACATAGAAATGCCCGTCGGTTTCATAGATACCGCGCCAGAGCCAGAGGTTTGCAAAGCCCGGTTTGACATTGAGGCGCACAGCCTCATGACCACGGCGGGCAATCTCAGTCCGGTAGAAATCCGTAGCCCGCTCGCGCTGCCACCAGCCCAGCAAAAGCACAAGGGCGCACCAGAGCAGCCCGATCTGTGCCCAGCCATGATTCTTCCTCCCGTAAGCAATCCATAACGAGACCAGGAGCGGAAGAGTAAAAAGGGGATCTATGACGCTTATGATATGCCAGGAAGTCCTCCCGGCAGAAAAAGGCCAGAGCAGATGGGTGCCGTAACTGGTGCAGGCATCAATGAATCCGTGAGTCAGAGCACCCAGCGTCGCCCAGCGCAGGAGGCGCAGGAAACTGTAAGACTTTGTCAGAAGACGGCAAGCACCGGCAACAAGAATGCCAATGACCGGAACAAACAGCAAAGAATGCGTAAAATGCCGGTGATACTCCGTAAGTAGCAGCGGATCTTCACTGGAACGAATCAAAATGTCCACGTCCGGCAGTGCTCCCGCAATGCCTCCCACAACCATAATTAAGCCGATTTCGCGAGCTGAAGACCTGCCAGAACGGGAAAACTTTTCCAGCGCCAGAGGCAGAGCAGCACCCAGGGCAACTTGGGAAACCGGATCCAGTTTATAAATTCCTTATTGTTTCTACGGGATTTTCCAGAGCTGCCCTGCGTGAAGGAAAATACCCGGCCAGTCCGCTCAAAAAGAGCAATACCAGAGAAATCATCAGTAAAAAATCAGTTTCTATGCGGACCGGCAAATGATCAAAATAGTAGATATTGTCCGGCATGATCTGTACCGGACCGCAGCCAGCGTAAGAACAAACACCGTTGGCCAGAGCCTCCAGAATTTTGATAATACCGTCCAGGCTGGAGGAAAAAAAGACTCCAAGCATGGTGCCCAGAGCTGCAGCGATCAGGCCCGTTAACATCGCATGGACCGTAAAGATCAAAATGATGGAATCCACGGGAATCCCCATGGCGCGCAGGATGCCGATACTCCTGCGTTTCTGACGCACCAGAATGGTCACAGTGACCCAGATGCCCACCACTCCGGCCAGAAGGAGCAACCCGAGCACAATGGTGATCAGCGTTTTTTCCAGCTGCATGGCAGCAATAAAATTTCCATACAGATCCATGATTGTATAGATATTGAATGAATACGGATTCTCCGGCAGATATTCCTGCACACGTGATTTGACCCGCTGAAGATCGCTCAGGTTACGTACCTGCACAATCAAATCCGTGACCGCAGTGCGATTCCTCAGAAGTCGCTGGCCGGTTGGTAGGGAAAAATAGAGTAAATTCTGATCAAAATCATTGAACCCGGAACGAAAAAATCCGGCAATGCGAAACACAGTGCGATCAATATCGGGCCCGTCCGGGCCGGTCATATCAGAGCCGGGAATGATGATAGCTATGCGATCGCCTACTTCCCATTTGTTATCGCGGGCCAGCAATCGGCCCACAAGAACGGTATTCTCCTGGTTGAAGCGTTGCAGGTAGCGGGCGTCATAATGAATGAGATGCGGAACATGTTTGAGCTGGCCCGTTCTGAGTTCTTCGTCATCGGCAGGAATACCCATGACTGTTTTACTTTCAAAGCGATCGGGCAACTCAAGAAGTGCATTCAGGGAAATGGCACCGTAAGCAGCGCTGACCATACGCGAAAGCTCCGGATCTTCGCGGATCTCCTCCAGAGCTACCTCAAAGGAACGGATGGCCGTACCGTTTTTCTTTTCCATGCTGATATGTGTGCCCGCAGATAGCAGGAGTTCATTCAGTCGCAATTGAAAACCGGTAAAGATGGCGATGGCCGTGACCATCAGAGCAACAATCACACTGAGAAAAAAAATGCAGAGCCGGTTACTCAAAGAAAAGAGCTGGGTCTGACTGTTGCCGTGCAGGTATCGCAGGGCGATCAACCACTCGAGTCTGCCCATCAGTCGCGCAGCGCCCTGCAGGATCTGGCAGAACCAAAAGAGCAACCCAGACGCAGGTACTGCTGCGATTCGCTCCCGCGCGTAAGTTCCGCTAATAGATGACAGCCTTCACGCAAAGCCTGCAAGCAATGAGTCTCTTGCAGAGGAGTTGCTTCCTGGCCATTGCCGCGAGCCGTTTCTTGCATGATGTCCCGACAATGGTTGAGTTCCAGATGGCTGCAGAAGGGATAGCGGGCCTCATGAAGGGCCTCATTGAGCCTGTGGCAGGCTAAAAGATCGTGACGAAAACAGTTTTGCCGCAATTGCTCAAGGCCATCCCGACGCGTCTCCTCCGTTTTCATAAGGGCCATGGCCAGATGAAAGCAGGCTGGAAGATATTCCTTCCGACAGCCAGATTCAAGGTAATCCAGCTGACCCGTCGCCTGGCCCATGGTCAGGCAGGCTGGACTGTTGCCACTTGCGCACTCTTTTTCAAGGTGTTCTTTCTCCCGCTCCGACAGGGGCTTCCCGTGAAGAAGCAGAACGGCGCAGATGGTAAAGAATGCCGCTGAAAGGATGCGCTGACCGATACTAATCACGATGTTAGACAATCTAACGGAAGCACTGGATAAATTTACAACCTTTTTACGCTATGAGCGCAATTTCTCCGAGCATACGGTTCGAGCCTACGTGGCTGATGTGGGCGAGCTGCTGGTCTTCGCCCGCGACAATGGCCTGGAACTATCAGCCCTGAATCTGTCCGATTTACGCGCCTTTTTCCGCCATCGATCGGGAATATCCGCAGCCCGCGCTGCCGGTGAGAGAAAGTCCTACCAGAACCAGCGCAAAATCAGCAGCCGCAGCCAGGGCCGCAAATTAGCCAGCTTGCGCTCATTCTTTCATTTTCTGGTCCGACAGAATCTCATTCCGGAAAATCCAGCAGCCCACTTACCCACTCCGCGATTTTTCAAAAGTCTTCCCCCTGTGCTCCAGCCTCTGGAAATGGAGCGTGTACTCCTCTCAGAGGAATCCCTGCCCGGCAGCCTGACCCAGGCTCTGCAACTACGGGACCGGGCCATCATGGAAATGCTTTATTCATCGGGAATGCGCATATCAGAACTCCTGAGCCTGAAAACGTTAAACGGGGCCCCCACCGAGCTCAAAGTCACCGGAAAAGGCGGCAAAGATCGTATTGTTTTTTTAGGACAGGCAGCCCGGCAGGCTCTGGAGGCCTATCTTCTGGTCCGGCCCCGCTTCAAACCGCAAAGCGATGCTCTGTTTCTCAATCGTACGGGCAAGGCACTCGGGGATCGCGGAGTACGCTACCGTTTCCTGGACTACGGCCGCAGAAAAGGATTGCCCCGGCGTCTGACTCCCCATAAATTCCGTCATTCTTTTGCGACTGACCTCCTCACAGAGGGCGCAGACATTCGCGCCGTTCAGGAGATGCTCGGACATGCCAGCCTTTCCACAACGCAGATCTACACCGCAGTCAGCCGGGAAAGATTGCAGAATGTGTATCGAAACTGTCATCCTCACGGAAAGTAAACCTAAAAGAGCTGCGAATCGTTTGCCAGCGGAATCAGTTTTATCCTGATGGCCGCAATGGATAACTCTCTGAACCAGAAACGACAGCAAGAGTACACAGAATACTACGCTGCCCGGATGAAAAAATATGAAAACAGCCCGATGTATAAAAACAGCTACGAGTCAGAAAAAGCGCTCTATGAACTGATGCGCGATGCAAAAAGTGAGGCTGAGTACAAAGAGAAATTTTTTGGAGAAAAACTCCATCTGAAAAACGCCATCGCTCTGGTCAAAGACCGCGAGCTGGCACGACTCAAACATTTACTGGATATCAAGGAAGTTGTCCGGGCCCGCGGACCGCAGCGCATTCTTGCAGAGGTGGATCAAATTGGCGATGTGGCCAGTCTTACGGAACGCTGCAATGAAATCAATCAGGCAAATTCTATAGAGATCAGTGTGGACGAACTCACGGACCATTTTTACAGCGATTTTGTCTGGTTGGAAAACTATGAAGTCTGGGAAACGGCAGAGATTCCGTCACGCTGGAAAGGCAAAGTAAAGAACTGGCTTAAAGAAGATCTAAAAGAGACACGCAAGCTCTGGCGCGAAGTCGATGTCCCGGCTGCAAAGCTTTATGATCCGGACTGGCGACTCAACTATGAACTCCTGAAAGAAGATCGGCACCGCCGTAAGATTCCCGTACCAGATGAGGCTCTCAAAAAACGCATCGAAGAACACAAAAAATACATAGGGGAATACTGAGTATGCCTGTCGAAAAATCCTTTGTGGACAGTATGCTGGGCGTGTATCGCAACATGCTGGCAGAGCTAAAGGCTAAAGGTTCCAGCGGTCCCGTTTTTGAAAAAGCCGTCTCTGCAATGGTGCGCATGGAGCAACTGGCTCTGGAATTAGACGACGTCATGGAATTTTCCACAAGACTGAGCACGGAAAATCTGCACCTCGATTTTAGCAATGCCTATGGCCGCGCTCTGGGCGAAATCATGGCAAAGTCCAGCGGCAACACAGACGAAGCCATGATGGCCCAGACCCTGAAAGCTTACGAAGATGCCCTGGAAAAATTGAAGAAGGAACCTTCCCATGCACACATTGTGCCGGTGGTTCAAAAGGTAGTCGATCTGGGACGCCAGGGATTATCGTATCCGGTTTTTTTACGTACCTGCGAAGAACAGGGAGTCTTCCTGGGTCTGGAAAGCCCGCATGCCCGCCCCTCCCTCAGGTATGAAATCGAATGTGCTGAAATTATGGGACTCAAACTGGAAAAAGAAAGAGCGGAAAAAATTCTGGCC
The DNA here is from genome assembly GCA_015075425.1 of Spirochaetales bacterium. Lineage (GTDB taxonomy): Bacteria > Spirochaetota > Leptospiria > Leptospirales > Leptonemataceae > H5-SPI1. The sequence continues at coordinate 385,269 of JABTUL010000002.1, forward strand.
GCTTTTGAAGCTATGGTGGCACGTTCCGCCTTTGGCTATCCTGACCCTGTGGAGTATGAAATTGTCCGCCAGAAGATCGAGTGGGAATTCGAGCCCCGGATCAACCGCTGGAATGCCATTGTCAGTCGCTGGGATAGAATGATTGAAATGCTGCAGGACTGGACGGATTCGTTTACCTCATTTGCTCCCACGGACTCACGCTGGGCCGGTGAAAACATATTGCAGACCAGAGAAAACATCGCTTTTACCCAGGAGTGCAACCCCGGTTTCTTCAAGGTAAGGGAAAAAATCTTTACTTCTTACTTTGGGTTCGACTTCGAGGGCGTTTTTGAACATGAAACATTTTTGCACCAGCGCGAGGCCCGGCTCATCACCTATTCCGATGAACTCATCGACTTATGCCGAAAGGTCTATCCACATTGCAGACCCGGTCAAAAGCCACCGGCCGATCTCATACAAAAAGCTGAGGAACTGCACCACACCGGCCGCTGGCGTCGCGCAGATTACCGGAGCCTATCTATCCCCTCTTTCCCGGAGTGGCTGGCCCGCACTACATAGTCGAATGTCAATCTGAATAGTGCGCAGGAGAAGATACCACTCCAGAATGCCCAGGCCACCCACAACCAGAACCTCAGCTGTGAAAAGCAGAACCCCCCACGCCGTGCAAACCGGAAAAAAGACGATCAGAAATACGGCTGCGAGAAGCGCATATGCCAGGTTTCCCCCTACGAGAACAAATAGCCCGATGCGCGGCTGGCCTCTTCGAGCCGCCAGAAAATAGGCGAAAGCTGCATAGACAAAATTGGCGCAGCCCTGAAAAACCAGAAGCCAGCGTGGCAGTCCGGTTAGCTCCGCCCAGAACGGATGAAAGGCAAGCAAAACGATGCCGGCAACCAGACCGGCGCTGCCATCAACCCACAAAATTCTTGAGCGGCCGACCATTACTGAGATCCCTTTACGAGAAGCCCGAGCGCAAACTCTTTTTTTCTTCTCTAATCCGGCATTGTAACCCTGATGGTTTTGTGAAGCAACTTGAAGGCTTTTTCCTATTTTTGATTTGCCCTCTGCTGACAGATCTCGGAGCTGAAATTAAGATTTCGTCGGAGCCGGTCAAGGGCACCTATCCCTGGGCTGACTTGAGGCACCATGTGCCGGGCGGATTTCAAAATATCTGGGGACCCTACACAGAACCCTCGCAGTGGCGCGCTCTACGCTGGGCCCTGGGAAGGCTGGGCAGAGAAAGCCCCGAGCCCAATATTCCCTTTCAAGTCGTTGACGCCGCCAGCCTCAAGAAACCCTACCGGAAATACAGAGCCACCTGGCTCGGTCATGCCACGGTGCTTCTGCAAAGCCAGGGCAAAATCATCCTGACTGATCCGATATTTGGCCAGCGTGCCTCGCCGGTGGGTTTTGCCGGACCAGAGCGGCGGGTTCCTGTGCCCCTGGAACCACAGAACCTGCCCGGCCTGGATGTGGTGGTCCTGTCGCATAACCACTTTGACCATACGAATCTATCGTCTCTCCTTGAGCTGCAACGGTTGTATCACCCGTCCTTCCTGGTTCCGCTGGGCATGGCCGACTTGTTGCGCAAAGCCGGACTGGAGCGCGTCGTGGAGCTCGACTGGTGGCAGTATGTCGATCTGCACGGCCATCGCTTTAGCGCCACACCGGTGCAGCATTTTTCCGCACGCAGCCTCACAGACCGCAATGAGACTCTCTGGACAGGCTGGTACATTGCCGCAGAAAAGGGCGGAAGCTTCTACTTTGGCGGCGATACGGGCTACGGTCCCTTTTTCCGGGAAACGGCTGAACGGCTGGGCAAACCAGATCTGGCCATACTGCCCATTGGCGCCTATGAGCCACGCTGGTTCATGAAAATTGTCCACGTCGATCCCGCTGAGGCCTATCAGGCTTTCCTGGACCTGGGAGCACGGAGGATGCTACCCATCCACTGGGGAACCTACAATCTGGCAGGGGAGCCACTCGATCGACCCATACAGGCATTGCGGGAAGTGTCCGCCGGAAAGCCTGGAATTCTGGATCTGCCTGTTGGCGGCATAGCGGAGGAATAGTCTATGGCCCGGAAGTCGGTAAGTATCGCACTTACGCTCGTGATTCTGTGTTGCTCTGGAAGGAACGAACCCGCGCAGACGCCTGTTGAATCAGAGAACAAGAGATATGTAGATGCAGAGGGAGGACTGCGAATGCGGGCGTCTGCAGACGCGGCAGGTGAAATAATCGTAGTTATACCCACATCGTCGGAAGTCCTCGTAATCGAGGAATCAGGAAATGATATTTCGATTGGAGGCAAGAAAGGAAAATGGACAAAGGTACGGTTTGAAGGTCATTCGGGTTGGGTATTCGGAGGATTTCTTTCTCTTGCGCCCAAACCAACCTGGTCTCTGAAAGGCGCGAAATTGGAAGAGGTCGATTTTGATAACTGTGAGTCCGCTGGCATCAGGAATGTTCTTCATTTTGAAGATGAGACGAGGGTAAAGTATTCAAGTGATCCCAATTGGTCCGAGTCCCATGAAATCTTAGGAAAATACCAGCAAAATGGAAGCAACACAATCAAGATTCGTTGGACTTCTGAAACGCTATACCAGGCTACCAGTGATTATGAGAGAAAGCCCTATTTAACCAGAGCTGCTTTTCCCGATATGGTCTCTTTAACCCGCTGCGATTGCGGTGATACATTAGCCATTTGCGGCGAAAGAGGGAGCAGCTTTGGCCGTTTCAAAAAAATGGGGCGTACCCGCCAATCGTAGCGCCGGGGTTCAGGCGGCCGACCGGCCCCATTGCTGGTCCCAAGATCCGTCGTAGAGCATCTGGCGGAGCCGGATAATAGCGGATGCGCCGTCGATGGTCCATTTCATTCCGGCCTGCTTGAGCCGGGATTGGACGAGGTACTTATGAGCGCTCTCGACCGCACCGCTCCCAATGAAGAATCCCATGCGGCGGAAATGCGGATAGCGCATCTTATCCAGGCGACTTTTGTAATAGTTGTGTAATTCAATGATTGGGGTCTGGACTCGGGGCCGGCGCTTGGCTTCGAAGAGTAGACGTTCGCAGACCGCTTCGGCCATTCCGTTCCATAACATTTCTCGAAGTGGCTCCACCCATTCCCTGACGCTTGCGGTTTCATTCTCCCCGAAGATGGCTTTCCCGCAATTCCAGAGGTGTTCACTTGCGTGGTACCAATCCAGAATGTGCACTGACCGGGGAAAAAGTCTTTCGCGCATATGGTCCAGCCAGTCCGCGCCATCGCTTATGAAGACGATCGTTTGCGCGCGCATGCTGCCGGCTTCCGCAGCCACTCGCTTCAGGAGTTGTGCGAAGTGCTCTACGCCCTTACCGATTGATGTTGCGAAGCGTTTTTTTGTAATACGGCATATTTCTTTTCCTTTTGCAGACTTTCTCCTGATGATATCCTCTGTACGAAAAACAACTCCAACTTTTACCTCCTTGTACTCGGTTTTGAGCCGATTTTCAGGGGTTTTTCCCCGAATCGGCACCATGCCACCGTCTGCCTGAACATAGAGAATTTCTGTCTTCTCAGCAGACACCGTACCGAACTCTTTGCTTCTGTATTCATCTGCAGCACAGAATGATGCTCCATACGCCTCGGCCGTTTCGCGCAGCATAGTCTCTGTGATATCGACTTTTTCAAAGCGTCCGAGATAATGACGCGCCTGATCAAAGGGGACGGCTGCGCCCAACCAGCACAATAGCTCAGCAAATTTTCCTGACGCCGAATGAGGTGTCAGTCCGAGGATTTTCTCCAGTGGGAATTCTGTGCAGCGGCAGGATTTGTTAGTGCACGTATAATATGCACGATGAATTCCAATAACACCAGTTCGGCCCAGATTTAGTTTGCGCTCTCGAGTTCCCTGGAATTTCTGCGGGCTTCCGCATTCAGGACATTTTTTTTTCGCCGGCCTTCAGGCCCGGTCCTATTTTTCCCAGAATCTTCAGCAGAACTTCAGGATGGTCTACATGGTGACGGATCATCCAATCCTGAATTTCCGCCAGGTTTGGAGCCGTCCGGTCCGGGTGTTCCTCCCCCTTCCGGAGACTTTCCTTGAAACGCTCTCCCAACTCCTCGATTTCCGCATCTGTGAAAAACATCAGCACCCCCTGCAATTACAGGGAAGCTTGGGCCAGACGGCCGCCGGTACCAGCACTTTTTCCTACGATTGGCGGGTGCGCCCTCGGATTTGCTGGTGTCCCGTTTTCTTCCTAAATACATTGACAATGGGGGTGGCTCGGCCAAGCTTGCTCCAAAACTGCATTAACCTTTGACCTTTGAATGCCGACAAACGGTACGAGAGAATCCAGTAGCATTACATGAACAAGCAGAACCGTGTCCTGTTGCATGCTGGGGTTAATTTTGTAATCGCCCCCGCCGCTGAGTATAATAAAGCGGATTCGTTGCGTTTTCAGGCTCAGCTTGAATCGCAAGGCGTCGAAACGAGCAACGTTGTCTACGCACCGAACCAAATCAGCATTATTAAGCAGTCACAAAAATCATCGCGCGAAATTCGCTTGGTGAACGCGGGACCACAAGTATCGCAACTTCTCATCATTCTAAATCAACCCGAATTCTCCACTGAACTCGTTGAAGAGGAAATGGACCGCGTATTAGCACTTCACAACAACATATGGCCGTCAACCGGGAAACAACTCCTTGCGTGCGACGCAACGATTCGCTCCTTGTATGATTCTAGTATGGCAAATGCTTTCCAAGAGATTTGGGAGCATAAGTTGGTCCAGCCTGCCGCAACCTTAGCGGTCTTTGGACGCCAAATTCAAGGGGGCGGCCTCCGCTTTGTCATGCCACCTTCAGATCCGAATGATGCGGTTGTTGAACTCAAATTGGAATCGTATTTGAGTGATCCCAAGAAGATATACGTCGATGTTCAATTTATCTGGAAAACGCCAACCGTGATAAATAATGCGCTAAGTGCATCAACGCGTATACAAGCCGTCGAGTCTTTTATTTCCGATAATGTCCTGAATTTCTTTGATTGAAGCTAGGAGGATCGCAGATGCTGACCATTGAAACCGAAAGGAATCTTGCGCAAACAGTCCTTAGTGTTCTCCCCCAGAATCGCGCGGAGCAACAAGAAAACTTGGCTAATGAATATGCTGTCAATTCAGCGCAGCGTCCAGAGATAACTCTTGAGGATGAATTGAAAGCTTGGGAACTTGCTTCAGATATCGATTTTGCTGCTTCGGATTTTTGACGGCGTGCCATGGCCCGCGGGGATATTCTGCTCGTCCAACTGCCATTCCAAGGCACCCATGAACAGGCTGGAACGCGTCCTGCCATCGAAAAGCCAGTGATGCGATTTCCGGCCGAATCCCGATGCGGATTGTCATACCGATAACGTCCAAATCATCGGCGTTGCGTATTCCACTAACCGTAACTCTACAACGAACACCTTTAAACAATCTTACTTCGGTATCTTACGCTTTGGTAGTGCATCTCCGTGCGTTGGACCCGGCGCGAATTATTCGGCCCATTGGATGCTTGGATGTCAATGACCTCGCCTCCGTAGAAGCTTCACTGCGCACATTACTCGGGCTTTAGGTGATTGCGTTGCCACTGCGTATAACTCACGGTTCTCCGCTGCGGGCCTGCACTCCCTTGCGGTCGTTCGGGCTCCTCGGGTCGGCGCACTCTGCGCGGAACGGCTCACCAGTTCGCCTTTTCCGCTCCGTGCGGATGCGCGCCGGGTTTTGTGGATTCGTCTGGCGCGCACCGCAACGTGCTTGACCACATTTGCCCAGCGGGCAAACGTCGGAGAACCTGGTCGTTTAGCGCCATTCCGCTGAAATTTCTTTTTGTGTCTCAGTTCTCCTTTTCCTCCTTGATATTCGTTTGACACACCTGAATATACCAATTATAATTGGTAATCATGCCCATGTCTGCATGTCTGGTCTGGATATGATACGGCTCTATCAGAAGGCTGGCTGGGTTATACGGCTTCACAAAGAGTTGAAGAAGGGGCTGGAACGGATTCTGCAAAAGAAAATGAACAGGAAGGAGGAATAGGATATGGAATACCACTTTCGGATTCACCGTGAAGGTTCGGGCTACTGGGCCGAATGCATAGAATTGTCGGGCTGTTTGACCCAGGCAGATTCACGCGAAGAATTGCGTATGAATATGGCCGAAGCGCTGGATCTATTTTTGGATGAGCCCCCGGATTCTTTGGTGAGTTTTCCTTTGCCACGTAGGAATGTATCCGGGAAGAGTATTCAAAAGGTTCCCGTTTCACCATCTATTGCCTTTGCTTTCCTTATGCGCCGCAGCCGTCTCCAGCATGGAATCACTCAGAAAGAAGCTTCCCGTAGGTTGGGATTCAAGAATTTATACAGCTATCAGAGACTGGAATCCGGGAAGACCGCTAATCCGGAGCTATCAACGCTCCTGAAGATCCGTTCCATTTATCCAGAATTCTCTGTGGACCTGATTCTGGGAGGATCCGGTAGCAAAAAAATGCAAAGAAAAGGTAGTGCTTCTGCCTCTGGCCGTAGATAGACAAGATCTACCCATCAGCGGAATGACCTGGCCAAAAGAATCGTTGAAGAAGAGATTCGGAACTGATCTGATGTTATCATTGTACCCATTCAAGTGATTGCCTGTTCTTCCTGCGGAGAACGTTACTACAGCCAGGGAGGCAGTCTCTTGCGTCGGTAAAGGATGAATCCGGCAAGGCACACGGGCCGGCGAATGGGAACCACGGCGGGCACGACGAACTGATGTTCCGAATGCGCGGTCTGAGGGTGTACGGAACCGCGAGATCGGCTGGAGGGGGCGCATAGCCCGGGTTGCTGTTATGCGAAACGGGTCGCGAGAAAATCCAGGCTTCTTCATTGACTGCTTCTGCCTCCCCGGGCAATCTTGCCCGTGCCCCGCTTCAAGCTGCGCTTCGATGAATTTTTCAAGCGAATGGCTGTGGCCTTTTTCGAGCTATTCGGGTTTCGCGTCACAACAGAGATAGAGATATTCAAGCTGCCCAAAAAGGCCGATGTGATTGTCGTCTCCACAGAGAGGCTCAACATTCAGGCCATTGAGACCTACTTCACCGTATTTGGCTACTTCCGGGAGCATAGGGAAAGTTGGAAACGGCGCGCCGCTTGCGCAAACGTGGCCTGGAACTTGAAATCATCGCAGAAGACGCCAACCTGACGCTGGAGGAGCTAAAGGCCGCAGGGATCGATTAGAGGCTGCGCGCCGCCGTGGTTACTACCTTTGCCCAGCAAAAAAGGTACGCCCCGGATCCCGAGCTGCGCAGCGAGTGCTGCATCCTGCGCCTATGAACTTGACTTGACAGTCTGCAGGGATTTTTCTTTTACTGAAGCGTGGCGCTTTTGACCATTCCGGAATCTTTGCGGCAGAAGCTGGGTGATGCAGCGTCACAGGACCTTGCTGAACTCATCCGAATTTCCCAGGAAAATCAGCGCAGCATCATCCTGGAGTTGGTAGAAGATCGCTTTGCCCTGCGGCTCAAAGAAATGGAAAGTCGGCTGAATGAGCGCATGGATGCCAGATTTCTGGATGTCCAGAAACAGTTCGATGAAATCCAGAAACAGTTCGGTGAAGTCCAGAAGCAGTTCGGTGAAGTCCAGAAGCAGTTTGGTGAAATCCAGAAACAGTTTGGTGAAATCCCGAAGCAGTTTGGAGAAGTCCAGAAACAAATTACCGGTGTGCATGGTGCCATAGCGGCTCAAACTCGCTGGCTTTTGATACTGGCGCTCGGCGCTATTACGCTCTATCCATTGATCACGCGCCTGATTGATAGACTGCTACCGTAGCTGCACAAAGCGACTGGCCAGTGGCCTGTTTATGGTGTGATCTGCTGCCCGGAAATAGCTTGCAGCTCAGTGCGTGATGATGGTCAGCTCGGGGATTTCAAAGCGCGACTTCAAATACAGTTCCAGTTTTTTGGTCGTGGCTAAAGTCGGCCTTCTGCGCCATTTCACAAGGACTGTGCGCTCAGATTTCTGGTCCTGGCTCTGGATTTCATTTACGTTTAAATCTCCAAAAGAAAACGATTCCACTTCCGGGAACAGAAAGCTGATCTCCCGGGAAACAACGGGCAGCAATTTGCTTCGATTGGTATGCGCGGCCAGTTCTGCCTCAAGGAAGCGAATACGATCATCTTTATTTTTGATAGCTTCACGATTTTTGCTGTAGTAGGCTTCGATCTCTTTACTGTCCATTCCCTGGCTGCTCAGTTGAGTGATGCGCAGATCCACGTTTTCCAGACGGTAAAGCTTTAGTTTTTGTTTCGCTGCTTCTATGTTTTCTGCATCGATTTCTCGTCCAAAAAAGCTCAATTCAATGACAGGCTTTTCCGGATTGTATTCCACGCTGGAGCTGATGATGCGAGTTCCGGGAAATATCAATGCTTCCTTAATGAAGCGCTGGGAATTGCGGCGAAACAATTGCTCCTGCACAAGATTAAAGCCAAAGTAGATACTCGGAATAATTGTAAGGACGGAAAAAGCAATCATGATATTACGGACACGTTTGTGTGTCGCCGGGTCGACAAAAGTAACCTGCTTGAAATTCAGAAAGCGCACAAAGAAAATCGTGGCCAGTCCAATGAATATGCAATTTATGAAAAATAAATATAAAGCTCCAAAGAAAAACTGGGCGTTGCCATTGGCCAGACCGTACCCGGCCGTGCACAGTGGCGGCATGAGTGCTGTGGCAATGGCAACTCCGGGGATGGCATTTGTTTTGTCTTTGCGCGAGCCGGCCACAATTCCCGCGCTGCCCCCGAATAGAGCGATCAGCACATCGTAAATCGTTGGCTGGGTTCTGGCCAGAAGTTCGGACTGGGCTTCGCTCAAGGGTGTGATAAAAAAATAAAGTGCGGAAGTGAGGACGCTTACTGTGGCGGCCACCACCAGGTTACGAAACGACTTGCGCAGCAAAGGAAAATCAAAAATTCCGAGAGCCAGGCCAGCACCCATGATAGGACCCATAAGAGGAGAAATCAACATCGCTCCAATGATGACTGCTGTGGAATTGACATTCAAACCGATCGAAGCGATAAAGATGGCAAAAACCAGGGACCAGAGATTGCCGCCGGCAAATTCGATTCCCCTTTTGATGCTATCGACTGTCCCGGCCTCATCCGTATCCTGGGCCAGATTGAAAAGTCCAGCCAGGGCCTTCTTGATCAGCAAATAGATGCGTTCTTGGCCGGGATCTGGCGCCGGAGGGCTGCTGGGCGTCATAAGGCAGGTTGAAAAAGCAGTCCCGGAAAGGCAATGTTTTTTAGGGAATGGGCAAATCCGGGTCATGAGTAAAATTCACTTGACTGAACTTCACTCAAGAGCATAATTCAGTATGCTGAATCTTACCAGGACAAAAAGCCACTCTTTGCCGTGGAATGCAAAACAGGCGAAGGCCGACTGAGCAAACACATCCAGTATTTTCGCGATCGGACACCCATACCACAATTCTACCAGGTCCATCTGGGAGAGAAAGACTATCGGGATGGCAATGCGCGCGTTTTGCCTTTTGAGACCTTCTGGAAAGTGGCCGGAATTCCGTAGGATGCGGCGCCAGTATTTTTATACCATCAGGCGTTCGGGAGAGCTGGTCCACGATGGAACCGTGCAACCGGATCCGGCCTTTCTGGATTTTTTCTTCCGGCGCCTGCACAACAATCCAGCCTGGGATGAGTCGGTCCTTTCCCCGGAAACGTCCGGTGGGCAGATCCGGAGCAGAGGGCGCGCGCTGACAGACCCGTCAGACTATCCCTTCGTTTCGCTTTGCGCGGGAGAAGAAAACTTTGTGTATTGTGAGGACGTGCCAGTGGTTTACCGCGCCCTGCGCGAAGGCCACCTCCACTATGCCGGCAGCCTGTGTGTTCCTTTCCAACCGGATGAGCTCTGGCTGTCGGCAACGGGCCAGCTGTATCATCCAGCACCAATTGGTGCCTTGGGTCGATTGGCTAACCGCCTTTTAACGGAATTGTCCGCAAGCATCGTTTGTGAAGGAAACGGTTACGTGCTCAAGCGGGACGGGCAGCTAAACGTGATATGCTCCGGGCCAGTAGGCCCTGGCAGTCAGATGGCCGCCGTGCAGATCAAATCTTACAGCCCTCATCTGGCCGCAGCTGTTGCTTCCTTGTTTACGCTGAGTGTGCAGGCGATTGACGAGCGCTATTATACGGCGGCACAGAAAGTGGCCTGGGCGCCCGATCCGCCGGACGTGAACTACTGGGATACAAGGCTGGCCCGGAGCCTTCCCTTCCTGGCCTATTGCGACAGGCGCCTTGCGGGCTTCATGGAGCTGGAGACCGACGGGCATATCGACTGCTTTTATGTGCATCCGGATTTTCAAGGTTGTGGAGTCGGTTCGGCGCTCCTGCATTTAGCACAGAGCCGCGCACGCCCCGGGTCCGGGCGCCTGTATCTGGAAGCGTCTCTGGTGGCCCGCCAATTTTTTGAAGAGCGCGGCTTTGTTACTCTGCATGAGAACAGGGTCATTCGCGGTGGACAATCACTGGTAAATTTTTCCATGGAGAAAATTTTATGATTCTTTGAGAGGCCGGTACGGGTATCTCATGAGCAAGTAAATTGTTAATAGCAAACCCACCAGAAAAACACCGCCCATGTAGCCAAAAATGGCAAAAGACTCTTTAGCGGCAGTCCGGCCCATGATCGGGCCATAGATCCCCGCAAAGAGCCAGACAAAAGGATACAGAAATCCACCCACAGCTATCATATAGGAAGCAAGCATGCTCAGCCTGCGGGGAGCAGCCACGAAGGAGAGTAGCAGCAGGATGCCCAGAGACATGGCTCCAATGCCGGTCGAATGAAAATGAAACCTCTGGTAGTAGCGCCAGTTCTTATCCGCTTCACCCGCCAGAAATTTTTCCAGTGCTCCATCAGATTCAGGAGTTTTTGTCCCCCGAAGTTCCATAACCCGGGGATGCCTTTCCAGCCCGGCTGAGATCCGGCTTTTGAACATGTCTTCATTGGCGCCGAACAAAATCGCAATGAACACACCCAGCAGCATTCCGAACAATGCAATGAAAAAGGGAATTTTTTGCGCCATAGAGTGCTCCTCAAAGAAAAATAATTCGATGGGGGAATTGCCTCCTGTCGCTGCGAGTGTTATTGTTATTTGAATGGACATTTTTTTCCGGACTCTAATGTATGCTTGTGCTCGGGCGCTTTTCAGGAATGCTTCTCTGGCCTGCAATTCTGGCAGCTGACACCCTGTATCTCAAGTCAGGTGAGAAAATCGAAGATGTGCAGATTACGGGGCAGACGCAGACCCATGTTGAGTATCGGGAAGAAAGATCCGGCCCCACCCGGCGCGTGGCCAAAAGTAGCCTGTCGCGACTGACCTACGGCCCCGTCGATTGGGAAATGAAGAGAATCAAACTGGAAAAGGAAAAGCTTCGTAAAGAGGAGCAGGAACTCCTGGCAATGCAGGCACGGCGGGATGATCCGGCCCGGATTTTAGCTGCAGCCAGAGAATCGCTGGCAGAAATTCAGGAGCGCATCAATGAAAAGCGGAGCGGCGGAAACCGTGAAGCCGCGCGGCAGTGCAATGTAGCGGCGCTGGAAAAGCAGGGGCGTAATTTAGAAGAGCAAAAAAGAAAAAAGAGCCAGGAGTTGTCTCTGGCCATCGAGCAGGACGAGGCCAGAATTCGTCAGGATATTAGCGGTATTGAGCAGGCTTTGCAAGAAATAGAACAAAAGAAAAAGGCTGCGGCCGCAGCCTGCCGGGGACTTGATAGTGTGCCCTTGCAGTTGTCGGCCGGTGAATCCGCCCGTTTACAAAACGATCTCTCCGCCCTGAAATCCCGGCTGGAACGGGCGCAGCAGCAACTCGACCAGGAAAGAGAAATCGGCTCAAATTCGAGCAAGATTGGACGCAGCAGCGCTGCTCTGGAAGTGGCCGAGTGGCAGCATCGCTACCGCACTTTACAGGAGCGCCAGCGCGCAGCGCTCTGGCGCAATCTGGTTCTTCCAGGCTGGGGGCACAGACACCTGGGTGCCAGGACCCGGGGCTGGGGCTGGACGGCCGCGGCCGCAACGTCACTTGCCGCCTTTTACACGGCCGAGCAGGAGTTGGCTCGCCGCAAAGCAGAGTATCTGGACCCGCTGCCCCTGTTCTTTTTACAGCCCATTGATAATCAGGATTTCTTTTTGGGGCGTTATATCTATGGTCAGCGTGCAGCTCGTTTACAGCAGGCGCACAACCAGTATCAGCTCGCAGCATTAGTCCTTGGAGCAGTCTGGATTGGCTCTTCATTTGATCTTACTTTGCTCCCGCCCGCTTCCGGTACGCGGACTGGCTGGGGACAGATGAGCATCGCCTACAAAAGTCGGTTTTAAGAATGGCCGATGACTTGATCAGTTCCCATGCCGGTCGGGCGCTGCGCATTGGCGGAATCCTTGCTGTGGCCGGGACAACTTTTCTACGCGATAGCATCCGTACCCTGACCGGTCGCGATCCGCTCAGCTGGGCTGGTGCCGGTGAACGCATTGCTGAAACCCTGGGTCGCCTGAAGGGCGGCGCCATGAAAATCGGTCAGATGCTCAGCGTGCAGAGCGATTTTCTGCCACCAGAGCTGGCCGATGCCCTGGCCGTGCTCCAGAATTCTGCACCGCCCGTGGATTTTTCTTTGATTCAGGCTCAGATTGAAAAAGGACCGGGGCTTGCCGTATTTGCCCGCATAGATCCCGAGCCCTACCGGGCAGCATCCATTGGCCAGGTGCATCGGGCCACGCTTCTTGATAGGCGTGAAGTCATTGTGAAAGTCCAGTATCCGGATATTGCGCGCATTGTAAAAACGGATCTGGAGAATCTGCGTTTCCTCTTCCGCGGTATTCTTTCCATGATCAGTGCCATGGATTTTGACAGCGTCTGGCAGGAGATCAAAGCCCGACTGGAAGAAGAGCTGGACTATGAGACGGAAATTCGCAACGCTCAACGATTCGCCGCTCTGTATCAGGATCATCCCGATATCTATGTCCCGGAAGTATTTCCGCAATTCTCCTCACGGGAAGTCCTCACCATGGAGTATGTGCCAGGACTTGCTCTTGAGGAAGGCATTGCCGATGAAGATGAGCGCAGCCGGCGGGGAAGACTTCTTTTTGAATTTCTTTTTGAGGGAATTTTTCACAAGCAAACTATTCATGCGGACCCGCACCCGGGCAATTTCAGCTTTCAGGAGAAACTCATTGTCTATGATTACGGTTGCATCAAAGAGCTTGAGGCCGATTTTATCGCTGAGTACAGGGGGTTACTCCACGCGGCTCTGGATAAGGATACAGAACGCATTGAACGGCAATTGACTCGCATTGGCATCCGTATGCAGGACGGCCCCATCCCCCAGGCGATGATAGAGAGCTTTGCCGATCTTTTCCACAAGCATATCAAACCCGGTGTGTTTCGTCTGGGGGATGATGCAGATTTTATGGCCCATGTGATGCAACTCAAAAATCAATTTATAAAAGAAACTTTATCGATCCAGTTTCCCGCCGATCTCATTTTCTTGCAGCGGGCTTTGACCGGACACTTTGGCAATTTGCATCGCTTGAAGCCCAGTGGTGCCTGGCAGGACTTTTTACGCAGATTTCTTGGATAATTGCTTGCTCTCTGGCGGGGCCCGGCTCAGGTTCAGGCCATGGATAACTCTCCTGTTGCTTTTTACAAGAACCTGCCCGCCGCACCGGATTTAGCCCAGGTCTTCTCCAGTGATTTCTTTCGTGATTTGCCGGAGGACTGGCATGTCGTCATTACAGATGTGGTGGGTTCAACCAGGGCGATTGAGGCCGGTCGCTACAAGGATGTAAATATGGCTGGTGGTCTGTCCGCCATCGCTCTGGCCAATGCATTTGCCGATCTTGAATTTCCTTTCATTTTTGGCGGCGATGGAGTTACTTTTCTGATTCCGGGCAGCATGATGCAAAAGGCCGGTGATGTCCTTTTTTCCACAGCCCTTAAGGTCCGGGAGCTTTTCGATTTAGAACTGCGCGTGGGTCAGGTGTCCATGCGGGAACTACGCAAGCATGGCAAGGCAGTACGCGTGGCACGCATGACGGTTTCTCCGCACTATTCCCAGGCCATCGTTCAAGGGGAAGGCATTGATGAGGCCGAGGCACTCATCAAAACTCCAGGCAGCCCCTATCTCATCAGCGAGCAACAGGATAAAAATGTTCAGGCCGATTTTACCGGATTCACCTGTCGCTGGCGGGACATTCCTTCTGATCGCGGCGAGACTGTGGCCCTGATTGTGAAGATCAGAGAAACGGAAGGAGACGCCCGGCGAAAACTCTATGAAACTTTGCTGGATCTCATTGGCAATTCTTACGGGAAAGAAAAAGAATACCATCCGGTCAAGCCAGAGACCTTAAATATTACGGATGATTCAGGTGCCCGCGACCGTGAAGCCCGCGCCATTTCCGGACAGAAAAGTGGTTTTTTTTATAGATTTCAGAGGATCAATATTGCCGTGCAATCCTTTTTTGTCAATCTGGCCATGAGGTATCGCATACCGCTGCGCTGGGGGCATTACAATCTTAAAGACCTTAAACATTACAATATTATTTCCTGTGATTTTAAAAAATACGACGGCACATTGAAAATGGTTCTGGCCGGTCCTCCGCGTAGCCGCGAGCTGCTGGTCGCGGAGCTCGAGCGGCTCTTCAAGGCCGGAAAAATCTATTACGGATTGCATCGCACGGACCGGGCTCTTTTAACCTGCATTCTGCACGCTGGTAGTGAGCAGGAGGTACATTTTGTGGATGGCGCAGATGGTGGGTATGCCATGGCCGCCAGGACTCTCAAGGCCCAGATGAAGGGAAGCTAAGGATTATGGGGATGTGGCCAGGTACAACTGCTGGCGGGCCAGAGTTGCGCTTTTGATCTGCCCGGAATCCACCTGCACCACGCGTCCGCTTTCCCAGTCGTCAAAAGATTGCAAATACAGAATTTTATCCCTGCCGATCACCGCGAGTTCACCGCCGGCGGTCCACAGCAATTTGTGTGCTGGCGGTAAATCCGTGGCCACAGCAACGGGCCGGAAATTGAATGGGTTGCCAACAGGAATGCGGTAGAGCCTGCCCGTCGATAGCTGACTGGCCAGAAGATAGTTACCGCGAGCAAAAACAATACCACCCAGGGCCAGGCCATTGCGCAAAAAGTGGGAATTCTCAATCAGGATTTCCGGAGGCCGATTGCCGGAGACGGAGGCAATCAGAGGCCTGTTACGATCGCTCAGGTAAAGGGTATTCCAGTGGCCGGTTATGGCTAGAGGTGCTCTCATCTCCGGAGGAAGTGTGATAGAGCGCGTCTGGCCCCCGGAAAAAGCGAGAAGCTCAGAAGTTTGAATTTCAGGCTCCGATTCTTCCGGGGACCCTTCCCGGGGAGCTTCCCGTGGCTCTTCGCGTGATCCCACCAGCAGGAAAAGTTGGCCGGTTAAATTGTGCATGTAGAGCGCGTGAAGGGCGCGATTTTCGGGAAGCGTAAGGAGCGGCCGACTGCGTCCGGATGGTCCCAGGGAATGCACACCTTCCCCTGTTCCTACCAGAAACTCGCGCAAACGGATATCATAATCCAGATCTACTACCCCCGGCAGGGATAGTTTGGTTCGCGGCGGCCGCGCAGAACAATGCAGGAGTAGCAGGATAATAAGCAAGAAGCGCACGATACAGAATCGACGTCCGGGCCCCGTCAATTTACTTGTCGGCTCTTTGACTTCCGTTCCCCTGCCTTTGTGTTCACGGGAATCATTGAAAGTCAGGCAGACGTCATCGCTCTGGAAGAAGCCGGAGGGTCACGGCGGTTCTATCTACAAAGTGAACTGGCAAACGAGTTCCAAGTGGATCAGAGCGTATGCCATGATGGGGTCTGTCTGACTGTTGAGGAACAACGATCCGGACAGTACCGGGTAACAGCCATTCCGCAAACTCTGGAACGTACCACCCTGGGTAGCTGGAAAAAAAATCAGCGCATCAATCTGGAACGGAGCCTGCTTGCCACGTCCAGGCTGGATGGCCATTTTGTTCAGGGGCACGTGGATCAGGTGGCTTCTGTGCTTGCTGTGGAAGAGAGAGGAGGGGAGTGGCGCTACACCCTGGAGCTTTCCCCGGACTCTGCGCATCTTGTTGTGGGACGCGGAAGTATCGCTGTAAACGGGATCAGTTTGACTGTTGCCGATCTAAAACCCCATGAGTTTACTGTTGCTATCATTCCGTACACGTACCAGCACACGAATATGTCTGCACTGCAAGTGGGTTCAAAGGTGAACCTGGAATTCGATATATTGGGCAAATACCTGGATCGCTGGATTTCTCTGCGTTCCGCGGGCAGCCCGCCTTTGCGCGAAGAAACATAGTTGCTTTTTCTGCCTGCATTGGGAAATACAAGCGTGCGATTGTATCACAGCGTTCTATATTTTGGGCTGGGCATCACTTACATCATACTGAGCATGTCCGGCTACAGTTGGCCGGCCCTTGCGGTCAAGGCCCTGCCCATCTGGTTACTGGCTGCCCTTGTCTGGAAGGCCCGGCTGTCGGATGCCGTTCGCCGGGCGATGACCTTAGCCTTGATCTGTGGGTCAATGGGAGACATTTTGCTTTCTCTGCCTGTGGCCGGAATGTTTATCCCCGGACTCGTTGCCTTTCTTATAGGTCATATACTCTATGGTTATGCTTTTTTTCAGTTAAGGAGTTTCAGTGCCCTGGGCGTGGCCGGGAGTGCCCTGATTATCGGCTTTGCCGTGACGATGGGGATACTGATTGCTCCCCGACTGCCGGCCGGACTCATTGCACCGGTTCTGCTCTACATTGCGGCCATTGCTGCCATGGGAGTGCAGGCGTCTTTTAAAAAGGGAAGCCACCTTTCCACGGCCGGTGCCGTTCTCTTTCTGGTATCTGACAGTTTGATTGCCATCAATCGATTTGTAGAACCTGTGATGTATTCTACTTTATTTATTATGGTAACATACTATCCGGCTCAGTATCTGCTTTCCCGATCTGTCCTGGAGATTTCTCCTGAAGTCGCTTAGGTTTCCCGGCCTCGCATCCCTGCTGGCTTTGATTTTACTGCTGTCGCTGCAGGCTGAGGGACAGCGTACCTTTCCGGAAAGTCGGGGAATCGCCTTTGCTCGCGATCAGTTGCGCATCTATTTCACGGCTGGCGGAACAGGGGAACGGGCGCTCATTTTCATTCATGGCTGGACCTGCAATCGCACCAACTGGGCCTTTCAGATGAAGAGTTTTGCACCGCAGTACCGGGTGGTCAGTATTGATCTGGGCGGTCATGGAGAATCGGACCAGGATCGCTCTGCGTATTCCATCCCCGGTTTTGGAGCGGATGTCGTCGCTGTTCTGGAGCTGCTGGATATTCGCCGCGCTGTTCTGGTGGCCCATTCGATGGGGGGATCTGTGGCCCTGGAGGCCGCCACCCAGGCCCCGGATCGCATTGTTTCTATCGTTGGAGTCGATAATTTCAAGGACCGTGGCTTTCGATTCACGGAAAAGCAAATCCAGGAATTCAATCGGCCGCTGGAGGAGGAGCACTACGAAACATCCATTCGCGAGATGAGTCGCAGGATGTTTCATCCGGGAACGGACCGACGTCTGGTGCAGCGCATCGTGGAAGAAATGGCTCAGACACCGCAGAGTGTTGCTGTGGCCGCTTTTACTGCCGCCAACCGCTATACCTCTGAGGGGCTGGATGGGGCCCTGGGCCGCCTTAAGCGGCCCCTGTACCTCATCAATAGCGACCGCTCTCCCACGCAGGCCCACAAGTTCCGGCCGCTTGTTGCAGAGTTTCATCCCCGGATTATGCGTGCAACCGGCCACTTTCCCATGCTGGAAAAACCCCAGGAGTTTGATCGGGAGTTGCGATCCATCCTGAACGAGCTGGATTTCTGATTGCCTTTCTGGCCGGAGGGAAAAGTTTCGCAGAATGAAAAAAGCTGCTCTTCTCCTCATCGTTCTGTTTCTGGCCTGTGCCAGTAAGCCTGTAGTTGAACCCGGTGGACCCAATGAAGCTCAATCCTCCCAGGATGTGAAAGAGTGTATGGCCGAGGGCAAAGCTGCCGTGGGCACTGGAACAGGTAAAGCTTCTGCCAAAGGCGGGCTTACCGGGGGTGCCATGGGGGCTGTGGGCGGCCTGGTCTCCGGTATCTTCAGCGGCAATGCCGTTTCCGGTGCCATTCAGGGCGGTGCCACGGGAGCAGCAATGGGTGCTGCCGGCGGGGCTGTTTACGGGGCCGGTGGTGATTCGCTCTACCAGAATTATGTTAACATGTGCCTGCAGCGCCGCGGTCATAAAGTCCTTGGCTGGCGTTGACTCCGACGAAAATCTCCTTTATCATTCCGATTCCCCCGGAAGGTGAATGTGATCTGAGCCTGGCATCCATTCGGCGCCAGAACTATGATCCGGGGCTGATAGAAGTTCTGGTAACCGTGGGACGACATCGGTCCATCCAGCGCAATGAGGCCATAGCTGCCGCCAGCGGAGAGATTCTGTTTTTTTTAGATAATGATGTGATTATCAAAGATCCAGAGTACATACACAAACATCTATCGCTCTACCAGGCGGATCCGTTGCTCGCTTCCATAGGTGGTCCGTCTCTGACTCCGGAATCGGACACTGCCCTGCAGCATGCTTTTGGTCAGATCTTTGCTTCCTCTTTTGCCACACAGAGCATACGGGCTCGCTACTGGCCCGTTGGGGAGAAGCGACAGGCTGGAGAGAAGGAATTGATTCTCTGCAATCAGAGTATACGTGCTTCTGTCGTCAAAGCGCTGGGTGGATTCAATTCCCACTTCCATTCAGGAAATGAAGAAAACGAACTCATCAATCGCATTCAGAAGGCCGGCTACTATTTGCTGTATGATCCGCAAATGTCGGTGGAGCGTAGCCAGCGCAAATCTCTGCGTGCCTTTGCCATCCAGATCGCCAAGTATGGCAAGAGCAGGATCGAGCATTTCCTGATCAAACCGGACTCTTTTGAACCAAAATTTCTGGTGCCGCTGGCCTTTCTTTTCTATCTTGGCTTGATACCGCCCGTTCTCCTTTTTACGTCCGGCCTCCTCCAGAGCTTTTTTTTGGCGCCGTTTTTTTTGTACAGCTTACTGGCCCTTTTTTCCGCCGGCGGTGCCTTTCTGCGCTCCCGGAAGTTGCTCGTTGCCTTCCTAACGTTTTGTTTGTATCCCATCCATCATGCGTCTTACGGGCTGGGCAATTTGATCGGCCTGTACCGTTTTTACTTTCCGGGAAAAGATCGGGAAATCCCTGTAGAAATTCGAAAGATCCGCCCTTGAACCCCCGAACAGTCTCACTGGCACACGCCATCCGCTTTTTGCTCTACGTGCTCGTGGGAGCATCGGGCACCATCGTCAATCTGGTCTTTTTCTATCTGGGTGAAGAGTTCCTGGGACTGCCGCAGCTAAAGACCGGCCTTGGCTTCCTGGATCCGTTGTATCTTTCCGTCCCTTTTGGCTATCAGATTGCCATTGTCTGGAACTATTTTTTGAATAATCGTATTACCTTTCGCCAGCAGGCACACCGTGGCCGGGAGATGCTGCGGGGATTTCTCTGGTTTGAGGCATTTGCCTTGCTTTCGCTGGTGCTATTCTGGTTTTTGTTTCAGTGGATGCAGGCGCTGGATTTTCTTGATTCCATTCTTCCACACAAGCAGGCGCTGCTCGTTTACAATGCGCTCAGTGTGATCCTTTCTTTTGTGGGAAAATTCCTGCTCAATGTCCGGGTAACATGGAAAACGTGAACTGGCCGCGCTGGCATCGGCTTGCCGGACTTATGCTGACACTCCTGGCTGCCGGAATTGCTGTTTACTCGGTCATTCAATCGCTATATTTTTTCTGGAACACCTGCCATTCGCGTGATGTCCTCAACTGGGATGCTAACATTCGTTATGTCATAACGTTCGATCAGTGGCAGGATATTAAAGCGGGCCGGTGGACGGCGGCCCTGGCGGTTTTTTTTGAGGGAAGCACCTGGCCGCCGCTCTACTCTTTTTTCACGCTGGTGCTTTTCTTTGCCTGGCCGGGTGGTCCCCATCCGGTGCTGGCCGTGGTCCCTGCCTTTCTCTTTTTTGTGGCTCTTTTCCCGTCCGCATTCTATATGGCCCTGCGGCTTACGGATAAACTCTGGAAAGCCAGTCTGATTTTTCTGGTGTTCAGCGTCTTTCTGGTGCATACCCGCGAACTGCAGGCCTATGCATTAAGCGGGATGTTAGAGACGATGGGCATGTTCTTTTTGCTCTGGACCCTCTACTTTACGGGGCGTTCCTTTGAAGCGCCCGATGCCCGCTCCACGCGAATCGGACTCTTGCTTTCCGGCAGCGGTCTTTTCCTGACCAAATATCCTTTTGGTATCATGCTTCTCTTTGCCTGGGTGCTTTTGCTCTGCGTGACCCGCCCGGCCATGATCCGGGATTTTATTGTTTTCCTGTGGGACCATTACCTTCGCGCTGCGGGACCCGTGCAGAAGGCCTATCGTCTGGCTCTGCCCGTTCTGACGGCGCTCGCACTGGTCACACTTCTGGGCATGGGAATGGTCGGCGCCGGAGCGATCAATAAAAAGATTTATAAATACATAATATACGTCTTTAGTTTTCTGTTCTTCCTGGATTTGATGCTCTTCCTGTGGCGGCAAAAGGGCCATCTGCCTGTTGAGCGTCCTTTGTATCAGCAATTTCGCCTGTCCTTTTTGCCAGGGCTGGTCTGGATTTTTCTGCATCCAGACCGGTTCAGTGGCGTAATTGGCGGTCAGTTCTGGATCATCAAACAAACCAGCTCGTTTTTTAAAAGCCTGGCCATGGATGTATTTTCACATTCCGTCCTCTTTTTATTTCTGCTGCTTTTAGCGTTCGCCTCTTTTTTGTTGAATTTTTTTCTGTCGCGCAGCAAGAACAACAATCGGATTGCCCCATTTTTTCAAAGAGTGGACGTCTGGTTAACACTCTTGATATTTTTGCAGATACTTGTTCAGGAAATATTCAGTCCCAACAAGCAGCACCGGCACATCTACTATCTGATACCCTCTGTGCTTTTTTTTACCGGTTACTGGCTGATCAATTTGAATCTATTACAAAGAAATGTAATTCTGCGCAGTTTGCTTGTGCTCTTTGTGCTGTTCACGACGGCAACGCAGCTCTGGGCGGCGGGCGGGCTCCTTCTGGATTATGGTAGCAGGCATTTCTGCTATGCCGGACGGGATCCGGGGCGCTATGAACCCGTCCGTGCGCTTGCGGAAAATCTCAAGGTCGATGGCCGCTACATATTGATCAATCGCCTGCATCTGGCAGCTCCGGGAGAGCTGAGTCTGGCTACAGAAGTGGACGTAGTGTTTCGTAACCGGATCACCCCGGCGGGCTTCATCGAGAATGACGCAAGGCGGATAAAATTGTGGGATCCACGAGCAAGTGAGCTTCTCTACGTAGATAAAGATTGCTCGGATCGGAATGCCATCGATCAAGAGCTGGTGGCCATGGTGCAGGCAAAGACGGGTGGAAGGACCATTGTCTTCCAGAGGGAAGCTTCTGCGCTGGGGCACTGTCTGCGGGTTTACTCCCTGAAAACAAATTCCGGGGAGTCCCCTCTTTGAAACGAGTCATGGTTACCGGGGCCAACGGGTTTCTGGGCACCTGGCTGTGTCGGACCCTGAAAGAGGCGGGCCATATCACCCAGGGGGTGGACCGGACGGATCGTTCTTCGCCGTGGCTGGATGAGGTGCATGTAAATAATCTTTCCGATGCTGAAGCCGTGGATTCTCTTATCCAGGATTGCGCTCCGGATGTCATTTTTCATCTGGCAGGAATTTCTTTTCCACCAACAGCTCGGGAGAAACCGGCCTTTGTTTTACAGACCAATACGGTGTACACCGTGCAAATTCTTGAAATTCTGAGGAGCCGCGGCTGGAAAGGCCACTTTGTATTCGCCAGTTCCAGTGATGTGTATGGTGCACCGGATCCCGCCGATCTACCCCTGACGGAGGAGGCGCCCTTACGTGCGATCACTCCTTACGCGGCCACCAAAATAGCCGCAGAAAATTTTATTCGATTTTTTCAGAACGATCTCAACATAACAGTTGTGCGTCCCTTTAACAACATCGGTCCGGGCCAGGCCCGACAATTTGTTTTGCCCGCCTTTCTTGGTCGCATAGCCCTGGCCGTAAAGGAGCAGCAGAAAGAGATTGAAGTGGGAGATCTGAGTGCGGTTCGTGATTTTATTGATGTCCGCGATCTGGCGCGCGCCCTGCTTTGCATCATGGAGTATCCGGGTGAACTTCCGTTCGTACTCAATGTCTGTCGCGGAGTGCCCGTCACCATTGCCGAGCTTCTGGAACTCTGTTGCTCTGTAGCTACCGTCCAGCTTTCCTTTCGCGTGGATCCGGCCCTGCTGCGGCCTGAAGGTCCGGATCGCCGCTACGGATCTCCCCGGAGGCTTCAATCTCTGGGCTGGCATCCGGTGTATTCTCTGGAGCAGACGATCCGCGATTGCTGGCAGGAGCAGACCCGGTCATGAAAAGAATCGCATTCTTTGATCTGGATTACACGCTCATTCCCTATGATACATTGCTTTTATTTACAAATTACATTTTACAAAAAAACCGCTGGCGCACCTTTTACTTGCTCTATCTGCCGCTTCTACTTCCCCTGGCTTTGCTGCGCATCCTGAATTCCGGTCAGCTCAAACGGCGCTTCCTGTGCTTTCTTTTTAGAATGCAGTCGGAATATCTGATTCGCCTCAGCCAGTCGTTTGTGGAAACCGAAGTTCTGCCCCGCCTGTACCCGGAGGTCCTGGAAGAACTGAAAGCACACCAGCAGGCAGGAGATCTGACCGTTCTCAATACGGCCAGCCCGGAATTCTATGTGCAGTTCATTGCCCGCGCCCTGAAATTCGATCATTGCTTTGCCACCAGGATTGCCTTGCCGCCGAGGCTGCCTTTTCACCAAACGCTTCTGCGAGCCAATAACAAGCATATTCAGAAACTCCGTTCCATGCCTGCAGAGCTTTTATCTCCGGCGCTTACAGCCAGAGTCGATCAGCCTTTTGATTACGCCGCCATCCATGAGCATTGCCTGAAAGACGCCGTGACCTACACGGATTCAGCAGCAGATCTGCCCTTACTGGCCATTGCCGGGAACGGAGTACTGATTCATCCGTCCCCCGCTCTGGAGAAACGCGGTCAGGGTAAATGGAAGGTGCTCCGTCCCAAACGACCCTACAGGGGTTCAGCGGGTCGGCTCCTGCGCAGCATGCTTATGGCTCTCGGAGTTTTCTATGGTCGTTAGATCAGCGTATTGCCTTTTCCTGTTTTCCCTGATCCGTTGTTTTCATTATTCTACCAGTGAACAGACCGTAAATGCTCCGGTACTTCTGGGTATTGAACGCATTGCCAGCGGGCATCGCTTGAAGGTGGCGGCCCAGAATCTGGAAATTGGCTTTGCCGGGTACAGACTTTATGAAGGCGCTTCCGAAAGTGAGGCTCGCAGTCTGGATGCGCCCACTCAGAAAGATTGTGGGCCATTCGGGACCCTGCCGGCCCAGGGAGTCGAATATGCTATGGACATTCGGGCGGATCGGACAACAGTGGAGGACGGGAGCGTCAATCATCTGTGTGTGTTTACCCATGCAGCAACTCCAGGTAACTATGTGGTGGTGCGCGCACTGCTGCTCCGGGACCTGCAGTCGCAGGCGACGTCCATTGCCTCCAATGCACTGATTGCTCCTTGACAGAGAGACTCGGGCTTAAAAGAAAAGATATGTTAAGAACTTCTCTGTTTCTGTGTTTGCTATTTTTCATGGCCTGCAGTACCCGCGAAGACCGCGCCCAGAAAGAAGCTGCTCTGGCTTTTGAACGGCTGGAAAATCAGTTACGCGGTGAGCTGCAGAAGGCTATGAAAGAAGGTGGCCCCGTTCATGCCATTTCTGTTTGCGGCAGTATATCACCTGCACTCGCAGAATCCAGTAGCACTGCGGGGATGCAATTGCGTCGGGTTACGGACAGGCCGCGTAATATCGGCAACCGGGCGGATTCCTATGAAATGACTGTCATCGCGGAATGGAAGAAAATGATTGATGCCGGACAGAAGCCTGGTTTGCACATGGGGGAAGAGGAAGGTCAGTTGCGTATCATGAAACCGATTCGCATCCAGGGTCAGTGCCTGGCCTGCCATGGCCCGGTGGCTTCACTGGGAAAGGAGCTAAAAGCGGCTCTCGCGGAAAAGTATCCTGAAGATAAGGCCACCGGTTACGAACCCGATGAATTGCGCGGCGCTTTCTCCGCTACCTTCAAGCAATAGGGGGGATCGCTTTTAAGCGGACCAGCACCGGAAGATGGTCGGAAGCAATGCTTGAGAGCCGCGTTTTGATCACCCTGTATTCCTGAACTTCCAGGCGCTGGTTGAAAAAGATTTTATCGAGCCGGATGAGCGGTGCGTAGGCGGGAAATGTCCGATTCCGCGGCGACTTCTCCGCTCCCGCGTCCGATAATCCGGCCAGGCCCAGCGTGCCGTTGATTTTGTTTTTACGGTCATTTGTGTCGCCAAGCATGACCAGCGGTATGTTCTTATACATGGTATAGAAATGCGAGTGGATGATCTTTTTAATTTGCCGGTTGCGTTCCAGAGATGCCAGGCCCAGATGAAAATTCATCACGGCCAGATCGCCGGCGGGAGTTTCAAAGATCGAATTGAGGCAACCCCGTTTTTTTTTGATCGACCAGGTGATGTCCAGATTGCTGCTTTTGCGCACGGGAAATCGCGAAAGTGTGGCGTTGCCGTATGCTCCTTTGCGCAATTTTACATTGATTCCCAGGGTGTAGTGGTAGCCCAGCTCTTCCGCCAGAACATGGGCAATGTCATCATTGCGCGAGCGGGGAACACCTTTATCCACTTCCTGCAGCGCCAGGAAATCTGGATTAAGTTCTCGACAGATTTCAACAATGCGCTGCAGTCGATACAGGCGATCGTTTCCGATTCCTTTATGAATGTTGTACGTTACAAAGCTGAAAGTCATGGAAGGCTCGTATGATAACTTATCGTTACCTGCCCTACGAGCCTGAAGAAGAGAATCGCTGGGATCTGGATCGTTTGATGGGTCTGGTTTCTGAAATCATTATGCGCTACAACACCAATCTGGACGAAACCCTACAGTACCTTCTGGACCGGGGACTGCCGGCAAATCTTTTTTTGAAAGAAGGTGGAATGGGAAATCTGGTAGAGCAGTTTCAGGCCCGGCTCCGCCAGCAGATGGAAGAAATTAGGTCCACCTTTGAGATCCAGTCAGCCATCTCTGAGACGGAAGGATTAATGAATGAGGAATTGCAGTCGCTTTCAGATTCGCTGACCGCTTCCGATTATGAGCAAATCCAGAACATTGTAAAGGAATTGTCTCTGGATCGGTTGCTCAAACATGGCTGGGAAAAGGCGGCGCCTTCTCAAAAAATATCCGCCCTGCGTTCTCTGCTGGAAGACCACGAAACGCTTAAGGAAGGTCAGGAGCGTTATCAGTTTCACGGACAGCGCCCGCTGTCCCGCAAGGAAGCCCTCCAGTTGCTCAAAAATATGGCGGAACTGGAAGGCCTGGATCAGGCCCTCAGCGCCGGCCTGGAAAATGGAGATCTCCTCAATCTGGATCTGGAGGAACTGGCACGCTACCTGGGGCCGGAGTCCTATCAGGAGTATCTGGAAAAAAGAGAAGAAATCATTCAAAAATTAAAGAAAATTCTCGAGGAAAAAGGTAAAATCATTCGTGACCCGCAGTCGGAAGACGAATTCAATCTATCTCCGCAGAGCATTCGCCGCATTGGCCAGCGGGCCCTTGCGGAGATCTTCAGCGATCTGAAAAGCGACAGCACCGGCAGCCATGATTCCAGCGAAGAAGGGCAGAGCGAAAATCTCTCATCACTGACCCGTCCGGTTGAGTTTGGCGATTCCCTCAGCGCCATGGACCTTTCTGCTTCATTTTTGAACGCCATCATTCGTCGCGGCCAGATGCGGCCGCATTTTCAGGACATTGAAATCTTTCGCGGACGCGGGTCGGCACGCAGTGCCACGGTGATCCTTCTGGATATGTCCGGTTCCATGCAACGCTCGGGTCGATTTTATCATGCCAAAAGGGTTGTTATGGCTCTTGATGCATTGATACGGGAGGAATTTCGCGATGATCGGCTCATCATAGTGGGCTTTGGTAGCCTGGCCAGACGCTATCATGCCCATGAAGTACCCGCCCTGCAACCTTTTGAAGTTACTATGTTCGAACCACATATCCGGCTTCGCCTTGACATGCGCAAAGGCGAGCATAAATTCCTGCCCCGTTACTTTACCAATCTGGAGCGTGGCCTGGCTCTCAGCCGCCAACTGTTGGGTTCCGGGGAGACAAGGAACCGTCAGATCATCTTAATCACCGATGGTGTGCCCACGGCGCACATGGAAGGCCATACCCTGCATATCAACTATCCCCCTTCGCCGGATGATTTTGCCGCAGCTTTGCGTGAAGTCCGGGCCTGTGCTGAGAATCAGATTGTAATCAATACATTTCTTTTGACGTCTGATTGGGAAATGAGCTATTTTGGAGAGGAATCTTTCATCCAGCAATTTGCCCGGGAGTCTGAGGGCCGTATCTTCTATCCCCATCCCACGGAAATGAACAAATTGATTCTGATGGATTTCATAGCGGGCAAGAAAAAGCTGCTCTCGGCTTGACCGATTTTCCTTTTTGGGGCGTCCATGAACATCCGAGTTTCGCAGTTAGTGCAAAACCATCCAGACCTGCTGACGGGCTACAAAGGACCTGATCAAGAGATCGGGTCTCTGACAGCGCTGGAAGATGCAAAGCCCGGTGCGCTGATTTTCCTTACCAACCCGGATCAGCTGGAGCATTTTCTCAAAGCTACTCCGGCGGCCATCGTCATTGATGAGAAGCATATGCCGGAGGCCCCTCCAGAGAATACCGCATTGATTGGCGCTTCCCACGTGGCCCTGGCCCATGCGATCATCAAGAGTCAATACGCAGACCGTAATTTGCGGACCGGTGAATGGCCCGACATACATCCTTCCAGCGTCATCCATCCGTCGGCGACGCTGGGGCAGCGAGTGCAGGTTGGGCCATGCACTGTAATTGGTGCCGGTGTCAGTCTGGCTGATGATGTGATTGTGATGGCCGGTTGCGTGGTGGAAAGCGGTGCCCGCGTGGGTCGGGGTACGGTCATCCATCCCCGAGTGGTGATTGGATACGATTGTGAAATCGGTGCCGATTGCATCATCAAATCCGGGACAGTCATTGGTTCAGAAGGATACGGTTTTGCTCAGGACAATCAAAAGAAAAGCTATCGCATTCCACAGACGGGTCGTGTGGTACTTGAAGACCGGGTTCTGGTGGGCGCCAATTGCTGCATTGATCGGGCTACCTATAAAGAAACGCGGATCGGAGCGGGCACAAAATTTGATAATCTCTGTCACGTTGCGCATAACGTTCAGATTGGCGAAGATTGTTTACTTACCGCTATGCTCTGCGTTGCCGGCAGTACGCGAATTGGCAATCGTGTGATTGCCAGCGGTCAGACAGGGATACTGGATCATAAGGCCATTGCTGACGATGTGATCCTGTTACACCGTGCGGGGGTTGTGGAAGATATTGATAAACCTGGTATGTACGCCGGCCTTCCCACCCAGCCTTTACAAACCTATTTGAGAAACACATCCGTTTTACGGAGTCTGGTTGAACTCCGGAAAAAGGTTATCGCTCTCGAAAAGGGACAGAAGGAAGCTTGAAGCCCAGGGCCATGCCATCGCCGCAGGTCAGCAGGGCAGAAAAATAGGCTGGATGACCGGCCAGCGCAGAATTGAAGGATTCGATAGCCTCCACACTGCGATAATCGGGATCGGAAGGGGAAAGCCGGGCACCTATCTTACCAAAAGCCAGCGCATTATCAGCGCAGAAAACGCCACCTTCGTGCAGAAGCGGTGTCGCCAGATCCAGATAGCGCCGGTAGTTCTGCTTATCGGCATCTACAAAAATAAAATCATAGCGCGGTTTGGGTTGCATTCGTTCCAGAAAAGAGAGGCCACTTTCGCAAAGGACTTCTGCGCGGTCGGCGAGCCCGGCGGCGGCGATCCGGGCCCGCGCAAAATCGGCGTGTTTGCGCGACACTTCCACGGAAAGAAGCCGCCCGTCAGGCGGTAGAGCCCGGGCCATGGCGATGGCAGAGTACCCGGCCAGGGTTCCGATTTCCAGAACAAAGCGGGCGCGAATGCTTCTCAGGAATAATTGTAGAAAGCGAGCCTGGTCCGCGCTGATGCAGATTTCCGGGATCCCTTCCTTGCGCGCATCTTCGCGCAATTGCTGTAGAAAAGGATCTTCTGCGCTCCAGTTGCTCTCCAGATACTGCCAGATGGATTCACTGACGGCTGTAGGGCGGGAGGACACGATCGCAGAAGAGTTGATCGATCAAAGTCGACAAGTCTTTTTCGAAAGTTCTTTAGAAGGTTTTGACATGTTCTATGAGCTGATCGAGCGCAGTGCCCCAGCCAGAGTGGAAGCCCATCTCTTCATGCTTCTTACGATTCTCTTCTGTGGCGTGGATTGCGATCGCAGTATACTTGGTTCCCTGCCCGGAAGGTTCCAGCAAAAGCATGGCGGTCATGAAGGGTTCGCGGTTGGGACGATATCCACCGGCAAGTGCATCGGTAAAAACGAGTTTCGCGCCGGGAACCACTTCCAGGATACAGCCGTGGCCGGGATAATCCTCCCCTTCAGGCGAGCGCATAACGGTCTTAAAGGACCCACCAGGGCGTAAGTCTATTTCACATTCGGTCGTCATCCATGGACGCGGGGCAAACCACTTCTTAAGGTGTTGCGGTTCCGTCCAGGCCCTCCAGACTAAATCAGGAGGAACATCAATGATTCTCTCGAGGACCAGATCCAGTTCCGGGTCCGGTTGAAATCTCAATTTGTTTGGGTTCATTTTTCTTTTTCCTTTAACTCCAGAAGATATGCATCCATCTGGTCCAGCCGCGTTTCCCATAGTGTTCTTTGTCGTTCCAGCCATCCTTCCGCGGCCTCCAGGGGCTGCGGTGTAAGGTAGTACACACGCACTCTACCCGATTTCTCAGACCGTACCAGCTTGCAGTTTTCAAGGACAGAAAGATGCTGCATGAAGGAGGGCAGGGCCATGTCGAACGGCTTTGCCAGGTTTGAAACCGATGCCGGACCCCTGCTCAAGCGCTTGAGCACGGCGCGACGGGTTCCATCAGTAAGCGCCTGAAACACCAGATCGAGTTGCTCCAATTGGTTAGGCATTTGCCTAAGTAAAGGCCGTGGCAGAAGAGTCAATCGATTTTCTTAATATAGCTCAGAATAAAGACCTTCACTTGACCCGGGCTCAGGCCCGGCATCGCTGACTTATGAGTGATTTCCAGCAACCCTTGCCCCTTGAGACCATCAAGGAAAAATACCGCCGTTACATGCTGCCCAATTACAGCCCGGCCAATGTTGCTTTCTACTTTGGCCAGGGTGAGCTCCTGTATGATACAGAAAATAAACAGTATATAGACTTCCTGAGTGGTATATCCGTCACCAATCTGGGGCACGGAGAAGCAGACATTGTGGAGGCCATCCGTGAACAGGCCGAAAGGATATTGCACTCCAGTAATCTTTTTTACAATCAAGAGCAGGCCCTGCTTGCTGAGGCCCTGATCCAGCACTCCTTTCCCGGTCGTGTATTCTTCTGTAATTCCGGCACGGAGGCCAATGAAGCGGCATTCAAGCTGGCCCGCAGCCACGGCCAGAAGCGCAAAGGCGGTGCCAGTGAATTCGCAGTTCTTGAGAATAGTTTTCATGGCCGAACCATGGCGTCGATGAGTCTCACGGCCCAGTCCAAAGTTCAGTCGGGGTTTGGCCCGCTCCTTGAAGGTATCCATCGGATTGTACCGAATGATAAAGAAGGACTGGAGAAACTTTTTGAAGAACGCGGACCATCGCTTTGCGGGATGATCATTGAACTCATTCAGGGTGAAGCGGGCATCCGCCCGCTGGATCTGGCTTTTGTGAAACTCGTCCGGGAGCTATGTACGGAGCATGCTGTTCTTTTGATTGTGGATGAAATCCAGACGGGCTTCGGGCGTACCGGTAAATTGTTCTGCTATGAACATGCAGGTATCCTTCCCGATGCTATGACCCTGGCCAAGGCTCTGGCCAACGGCCTGCCGATGGGTGCTCTGGTGGTAGCTCTGGGCCATGAAGAATTGCTGACCGGAGGAATGCACGGTTCGACCTTTGGTGGCAACCACCTGGTTGCACGTGTCGCTTATGAAACTTTGCGAATCATCGTGGGTCGGGATTTGATCAGCCATGCCAATGCTCTTTCGGAATATTTCTTCCGGCGATTGCGGTTGATCCAGGCGGAACTTCCGGAACTGATCAAAGAAGTGCGCGGTCTGGGTTTGCACATTGGTGTTGAGCTCAGTCGGCCGGGAAAAGAGATTGTGGGCGCCTGCCTTACTCAGGGCCTTGTGCTCAATTGTACAGCGGAAAAAGTTCTGCGCATTATGCCACCCCTCAATCTGTCTCTGGAAAATGCAGACACCGGCCTTTCGATTCTGGAACGAGTTTTTAAAGATCAGCCAACTTAAAAATTAAGAATGACTGATCTTCAAGAAAACTATGTTCAGCAGTCAGGGCAAATCCGGCGCTTCGCAAATCTGCCTGGATCCGTTCAGGCTCTGTGTGATGACCGGTCCAGATAGCAAAATTCGAGCCAGATTTCTTATAGTCAATGATTGCCAGAAGACCATTTCTTTTGAGAGCCGGTCGGAGGCCTGCAAAGTAGGCGCTGCGATCCTCCGGCAGGTGGTGGTAGACATTGCGACAGAATGCCAGATCAAGGGAAGCGGGAGCCAGGCCGGAGTTATCCGGGCTGGCCTGCACCGTTTGAATCCAGGTGAGGCCACGGCTTTCTGCCTGGCTGGCCACAAAAGCCAGGTATTCGGCATTCACATCCACGGCCAGAACCTGCCCTGTGGGACCGGTCGCTTCAGCAAACCGGTAGGAAAAGTAGCCTCCGCCGGAGCCGATGTCCGCAACGTTCCATCCCGGCTGGATTTGCAGCACCCGGAGGATTTCTTCAGGCTGGCTATCAGCGCTCTGTGCTTCCCAGTTGAATATCCGGGGCATTATGGCTGAACACTGAATCGTGAAAATGGCGGAAAGGAGCAGGAAGCGCATGGATCAGTGCAAAAAGGTACTGTTATCTGTCAAAAAGAAATGCCGATCCTGTTTATGATTCGTCCAATAAGGTTGGAGGCTTCCATGGGAACCTGGAGAGAAACCTTTCGCAAGCAGATCATCGATCTGGAGCGTTTTTTGGTCCAGAGACACCTGCATTTTTCTCCCGAGCAGGCCGTGTATTTGGCCGGAATGCTTTCCCGGTTGCAGGACAGGGAATGGATACAGGGTATCCAGCCGTATTTGCTTGAGTCCCCGCAGGCAATGGCAGAAAGAATCCGTCTCCACGAGCCTTATTTGGGACAGAACGCCCCCGTCTTTTTTGTTGCCCGGATCAACGGTGAATACTTAACCTTACGTATTATTACCGGACAGGCTCTGGTGATTGATCTGGAAAAAAATGTACCCCGCCGCTATTTCCTGATCGCCGCGCGTTACGCCGACAGGGCGGGACAGAATCACATGGCCGGTATCTACCGCTTTGTAGGTTATCACTATGATGAAATCATATATTCTCTGATGCACTATTTGGATTTTCTTTCCCGTCAGGGAGACCGCATAGAAATTCCGCCGGAGCTCTGGCAACGGTTTGGCAAGCCGGATAACGAGCGCAACAATCGCAAAGAGGGCTGGGAGCGGATGGGCGTGCAGCCTTCACGGCGCACTCACATTAACAGAGCAGAGTTCAATGATATGATTAACTTTGGTGGAGTCAATTGAATCAGGCCGGTTGAAAGAGTGCGTCGTACCAGTGC
This sequence comes from Spirochaetales bacterium, assembly GCA_015075425.1. Lineage (GTDB taxonomy): Bacteria > Spirochaetota > Leptospiria > Leptospirales > Leptonemataceae > H5-SPI1. Next base: position 417,281 of record JABTUL010000002.1, read on the forward strand.
AGCTCAATGGCATTTACACCCTGATGCACGGCCTGGATTTGTTCATCACTGAGCTGGTTGAACAAGTCCAGCCCCGCCTTCATAATGCCCAGGCCGTGGTCAATGCCGGCCAGTTCAGAAGCAGAAAAAAGATCGGTCCTTTCCGCCATACGATTCCTTGCATCTTCCATAATACCCAGCGTGGTTCGGAGCAATTCCCGATTGGCCAGATCCAAAAATAGTTTATTGAGTTCTTTGCGGAATCGTTCAATCTCACGCCGGGGTATGCGCCGGACCAGCTCCTTGAATAAGTCGGTGTCCTGCACCTGTGCTACCGTCCAGCCAAGTTTCCGGGCTTCCTCTGTGAGTCTGTTTTCCAGCTTGCGTATGTCCACCACAGCCTCTGCTGTATGCAGTCCGGCGGACAGCGCTGAGGGAATGAGGGTGCCCAGCTTAAAAAGGGAGCGGCCCGCTGTCCCAATCAAGGCCAGCAATTTTCGTGGAGAAGCGATTACGTTTTTGAGTTCGGCAAAGGCACCGTCCAGGGCGGCACGTTCTGATGCTTCCGGATAGAGATGATTGAGAAAGAAAGCGCGCAACTGATAGACCGTGGCTTCTTCAATGGCAGCCAGTTGCAGTCCGGGAATCTTTTCCAGGTAGGCCAGATCATAGCGTTCGAGCAGCGATTGCCTGTAGGCCTGGATGACGGCTGCACGCAGGGACTCCTCCATGCGGTCTGATCATTATCCGGGGCGAATCGGTCAAGAAAATCACAGTCCGTAAATGGCCACTGCTTCCTTGCGGCCTTTCACTGTAGTTTCTGCCAGGAAGCGGCAATTCTTCTGGATGTCCCCGGCAAGGCTTAAGTAAACTTCCTGGCTGAAAAGAAGTCCGTTGCCATATTCCTTGCACAACGATTCGATACGGGCGGCAACATTGACGGCGTCTCCGATTACAGTGTAATCTTTACGCTCAGCGCTACCAATGGAGCCGATAAAGACTTCTCCATAATGCAGCCCGATTCCATTGCGAATGGGCGGCATCCCTCTTGCCGCACGATTTTCATTGAGTCTTTTAAGATTTCTTTGCATGTGGATGGCAGCGTTCAAAGCATTCTGGCAGGGATTCTCCAGTGGAATGGCCCCGCCAAAGACAGCCATCACAGCATCGCCAATGAATTTATCGATGGTCCCGGATTCAAAAACGATCGCTTCTGCCATGGAAGTGAAGTATTCATTCAGTTCTGCCACAAGGTCTTCCGGTGGTTTATTTTCTGAGTGGGAGGTAAAGTCGCGGATGTCGCAAAAAAGCACGGCCAGTTTCTTCTTTTCCCCGGCGGAATCGGTGCTGGCAGTTACTTTTTCGCGAATTTCCGGTGATACATACAGACCAAACAAACGGTTGATCGTATTTTTTTCCTGTTCTTTTTGAATGGAGTCGATGATGAGCTGCTTTACATGCAGACCGATGTAACCCACAGTCAGGCCCGTCATAACTATCATGAGGGGCCGGAAAAAATAGAACATGGGTTCAGTCAGATCCTGTTTGAAATAGGGATCCGGATGCGCAATCAGGGCAACTTGAGGTAGACTCAGAAAGATTGCCAGCAGGTACTGGGTTGCTGCAAAAATGCCAGTCCATAAAGATAATCTAAAATCAAAGGAGAATCCCGTAATGACGATTAAAAAGAAATACAAATACCCGGCCGGTCCGTTCAGATAGGTGGCAGTTCCGGCAGGAAGGAGAAAGAAGGCCATTACGTAGATAGTTGTGGGAATGGTGGCAAAACCCATCATGGCTGCGTACTTCCAGATTCCCTGAATTTTGCCTCTGCGGGCCAGGATATACACCAGTAGAGAATAGATCCCTCCGATCATCGTCCAGAGGATCGGAACTTCAATACCGTGCGATATTCCCAGTTGCATCGATAGATAGAGAGGAATGGTGCTACCAAAGGCCATAAGCGCAGCAGCCAGGCTCCCTTTCTTTAAGGTGGCGTTGACCTGTATGGCAATGAGATGTTCGATTTCTGTAGCGGTGGATTCAGAATTCGTTTTCATGGGTTAACAACCGGGGCGGCCGGTCCGCAGGCTGTCAAGAGCTTAGAATGGCTTTGCGCACCCGGGAAAATGATTGCCCTGGACAGGCAGGTCCATCAACTGGAAGTGTGATTGTCCGGGCTGATTTACCCGATGAAAAGCTGGATCAGGCGCTCAGACCACAGCTGCTTGCGGATTTCACCGGGCAGCGGGACCTGCGTCGGCGGCTCAAGGTTTCCATTGATGCAGCGCGGATCCGTAAGTCGCCGCTGGATCATGTGCTCTTTTCCGGCCCGCCGGGACTCGGTAAGACTACGCTCGCTGCTATCATCGCTCGTGAGATGGGCAGCCATTTTCATTCAACCAGCGCTCCGGCGCTCAGCAGGCCCGGAGATCTGGCAAAAATCCTGACCACCCTGGAAACGGGCGATGTCCTTTTCATAGATGAAATCCATCGGCTTAACCGGATCTGTGAAGAGATCCTTTATCCTGCCATGGAGGATGGCTTTATTGATTTGATTGTTGGTGAAGGTGCTCTGGCGCAGAGTATCAAATTGCAACTCAAGCCATTTACTCTGGTCGGGGCAACAACACGTGTGGGCATGCTTACCTCACCGCTCAAAAGCCGCTTTGGAATAGAACTGAAACTGGAATTCTATCCTCCGGAGGATTTAAGCTCAATATTGCATCGCTCAGCGTCCCTGCTTGAGCTGCAACTTGATCCAGAGGCCAGTCTGATCCTTGCCCGTCGTGCGCGAATGACTCCCCGTATCGCCAACCGTTTGCTCAAGCGTGTGCGCGACTATGCCACTGTGGCCGGGCTGAATCGGATAACGGCAGAATTTGCCGGTGAATGTCTGGAGCAACTTGGCGTGGATGAAATGGGTCTTATCGAAACGGATCGCCGGTTGCTTTCTTTGATGCTGGACCGCTACGGTGGAGGACCTGTAGGATTGCGCACTCTGGCAGCTCTGGTGGATGAGGACGAACGGACAATTGAGGAAGATCACGAACCGTTCATGCTGCGCGCCGGACTCTGGGAGAAAACGCCGCAGGGACGCCGGGCCACGGAGCTGGCTGCCCGCCATCTGGGCCTTGAATTCCCATTGCTACAAAAGCAGCTTTTCTAAAAAGAAAGCTCTGACTGAAAGCAAATTTTTACTCAGTTTTTCCGTGGATGGCTTTCTGCAAATGCTGCAGACGTTGAACAGCACGCCGGCATTCTTCCTCCGATCTTCCGGAAGCCTGCGCCTGAAAAAGGATCGAGCCGTCTTCCTTACGGCGATTGCAGACCAGAAGGCTGCCGGCCCCGACCTGATCGCGGACCAGACAGCTGAGTCCCTGCTTTTCCAGTCGAGTTTTCAAATTCTGCGGGGAATGTTCCTCTCCTGCCTCCTTGAGCGGGATGCAATTTCCGCGACCGGTCCCGGGTGCTGTGGCAAAAACATAAGATCCTGAGGCACAGCTCAGCATAAAAAAAACAGGCAAAAATCTTACGATATTCATATTTTTTTTCCTCTGGCAACTTGACGCAACATTCGCGGTGGAAAAAGTCCGGTAAGCACAGACCGTTTTTCATCATACTCCAGCATGGCCACGGATGCTTTTTTGATTTCGATGCGGATTTCGCCACCGGTGAAGCTCTGGATAGCCCGTGACAGGTCCGGTTCATGACCTACAATGGCGATGGCCGAGTCATGCAGATTGCGCAGGGTACGCTGGTATTCCAGCGGCTCGGCACCAGGATTTAAGGCAGCCATTGTCTGAGCTTCTTTTCCATAGTAGCCGGCTAAAATCTCGGCGGTCATCCTTGACCGTCGGGCCGCAGAACTGATAATCCGGTCAAGGTTTCCGACCAGCACCCGCAAGCCCTGGAATGTCCGGTGTGCTTTAGAGATTCCCTCCTCTGTAAGAGGCCGTTCAAGGTCCGGGCCGGCAAAAGCGGCTGCATCCTCTGCAATACCGTGTCGAATCAGATAGAGCTCCATCCCTGTCGCAGTATTTGACTGGAAAGCCAGAATGTCATCAGTTTTTGTGCGATATGTGGCAAAAAATCAAGGCCAGCGTCGACACGCACCTGATAAAACCCTTCAGGGAATCGCAGGCGCCGGTTCGGGAAATCTGTCTGGGGTCTTCCGTTGGTTTCTTCTGGGGGTTAACTCCACTGGTTGGCGCGCAGATGGCACTGGTTTTTGGAAACTGGGTCCTTTTCCGCATGTTGCGCCTGCGCTTCAGTTTACCCATCGGTCTTGCCCTTGTCTGGCTCACCAATCCTGTGACCATGCCCCTTTTTTATTATACTTTTTATATTACAGGTGTTTTCTTTTTCCGGACTCTGGGATTTGAGACGGAATTGATCTCCAGAGCTGTTTTTACCAGACAGATAGAGGTGGCTTCAGCCATGGACACGATCGACGGTTTGATGCACTGGATCCGTTTTATGATCGTTGACCTGGGATGGCCCATGTTGATTGGCAGCTTCGTGTTTGGCGCTCCGTTTACTATCGGTTCGTATCCAGTAACAAAAATTCTGGTGAATCGCTACCGGACTGCGAAGGCAAGGGCTATGGGCCTGAGTCTGGCAGAATGGGAAACCAGATATGTCCATGCGGAAAAAATGGAAGATCTGGTTGCGAGCCCCGGACACCAGATCGAGGAACCGGTGGCGCAAATCCACACAGCCCTGGTCCCCGAGCGGAAGTCCCGGCGACGGCGGTTGCGCAAAACTACGGCAGGACGGCGTTCAAGTCGTCGATGAAAGCCCGTGCTTCGGAACGGCTGAATTCTTTTTCTGGCCGGTCGTTCCGTTCAAGGAGGGTGAGCCGGCGTGCCGGTGCGGAATAGATCCATTTACGTTTCCCGTAGATGAGTCCTGTGTAATCGGTATTGGTCCAGCTGCGCAGAACAAGGTTCAGGTTGTAAGCCGGGTCAAAGAGGCTGCGTCCGTGTAGCGGAGCTTCCAGGGGCAGTCCAAAGAGATCGGCCAGTGTGGGCCATACATCAAGTATTGTGCCTTCATCCGGCAGATCGCCAAAAAGATGACGGAACTGCGGGCTGTACATAGCAAAAGGAATCTGAATTTCTGTATTGTAGAGGGAAAAATCGTGCATGATGAAACCATGTTCACCAAAGGACTCTCCGTGGTCGGAAAGTAGAATAGCAAAGGTGCTTTCGTTTCGCTCTTTCAGGAAATCCAGCAATTCATCAGAAAGTTCCATGGCGTAATCGATGGCATTGCGATGTCTGCCCCGGCCATCCTCAGTCGAAAACCGATTCATCTGCCGCCCGGGCAGGGCCGGATAGGGATGATGCGAGTTGGTGTATACAATGGTTAAAAAGACAGGCTTTCTTTCCTGCTCAACGATTTCTCTGGCCTCCTGGATGAGCAGGCGATCGTCCATGCCCCACCAGAAGAGTTTATCGCGCTTGTATTTCCGTTTGAGGCGCGCCATGTCCATATTTTCCATTTGCAGTGCATCCAGCATGGTATGTTCTTTATCAAATCGCGAGTCTCCGCCGTACAGGTAGATCGTCCGGAATCCCTTTTTAGCCAGACTTCCGGGAAGGGAACTTTGCACATCAATGGCCGGAAAATTTTCCTGAGCACGTCGACTGCTATGAAGTCCGGTGAACAGGCTGTAGTGTGAATTAGAACTGTGCGGCACGGGAACAAAGAAATCTTTAATGCTCAGCGATTCCTTACTTTTGCCAAAATAGCGACTCCGGTTTACATCTACGAATTCCTGCCTTGCCGATTCAAGTATAAAGATGACGAAAACGCGGGGCAGGGGAAGCTGAAACCCGAATCTCTTTTGAAAGAAAAACTCCGGTCGTTTCTTTTGCGGACGGATGTCTTCACGTCCTGGCCAATCGGCTGGATGTGCAGAATCTTCCTCCTTACCTGTCCTGAGCAGTGCGGCGTGCAGGTCCAGCTGAACTGCAAGAAAGAGTAAAACCGCAGCTGCGGTCTGGAAAGCCCGGGCCTGCCAGGTGGAGAATCGGAGCGGCCGGCTTTCCTTTTTTTCCAGCACCAGAAAGAAGAGCGGAATGAAAGCGCCGGCGGCAAAAACCCAGGCGGCCGCTGCCACTTCTCGTAGAACGGACGGTGCCTGCGATAGCAAAGACAGGTGTTCCATGAGGAAAAGGAGGACCTGCCCGTCCGTCTGGATCTGCAACGTGTGCCAGACAATAAATCGCAGCAGAAAAAAAAGGGTAACTGCGCCCGTGAGGATGGCAGCCGCCCACCGGCCGTAGGGGACTCTGGACAAAAAGGTCTGTTGTGTATGCCAGAGGACGCGGGCAAAAAGAAGTAACCCCGTCAGGTTCATGAGGGATGCAAGGGTGAGGTCGAGATCGTGCCAGCCGCGTAAGAAAAAGTACTGTAGTGAAGGGGATAGATAGGCCCTGTAGCAGAGGTCGGCACCGCTATGGCTGTAAGCCAGCAGTGCAAGTAGCCACATACTGCTCTTTACCGGGGTGAGGCTGTTTTTCCCGGCAATGGAAGTCCCGGGCCGGGTCCGATTCATTCCGGCCTGGTTTTGCTTTTGCCTCAGCCGGGCCCGGTTCTTTCTCTCCCGCCGTTTGGATCCCACAGGCCAGTTCTAAAGGCCCCGTTCAAAATACAATTTTTTCACAACTGTGTCATAATTCTGTAACCTCACTCTGGTAGGTTCGGACCAACATACGGAGGTAACAGATGAATGTTACGTTGAAGAAGCCCCGGCAGCTTGTGGTACGGCTGGCGGAAAATCAGCTTGAAATTGAAAAAGCCCTCTCTTTGCGCTACCATGTTTTCAATCAGGAAATGGAGCTGGGGCTTGCTGCTTCTCATGCTACCGGAAAGGATCGTGATGAATTTGATCTTTACTGTGACCACCTGATCGTTCTGGATGAGGCCCGGGACGGGGAAGTTGTAGGAACGTACCGTTTGCTCAAGGGAGCAGTCGCGCGTCGCTACAGTGGATTCTATTCTTCCAGTGAATTCGACCTGTCGGCGATCCCCACACTTGACGGTGAAGCGGCGGAGATTGGTCGCTCCTGTGTGCATATGGAGTACCGGGATGGATCAGTGATCAGCATGCTCTGGAACGGGCTTGCCAATTACATGATCGAACAAGATGTCCATTACCTGATGGGCTGTGGAAGCGTTACTTCCATAGATCCGGCAGTGGTTTCCGCCACTGGCGCCTACATCCTGAGTAAAGATGCGGTTCTTGATCTGCCCATCAGACCCCGGGCCGGTAAGGAGCTTCCTGGCTATGATCCTTATGCCGTGGATTTTGACAAAGCGGCCCAAAAACTGGTTCCTGCTCTGGTGAAAGGTTATGTGCGTGCGGGATCGCGGCTTGCGCTCTACCCATCGGTGGACAGAGAGTTCGGCACTACAGACTTTTTCATCCTCTTTGAGCGTAAAGCTATCACAGAACGCTACTCTCAGAAATTCATGGAGAAGTAAGCGACCAGTCGACAACGCTGGCAAGAAGCTCCGTATGCTTTTCCAGAGCATCGCGACGCTTCTTGCGCGGCGGGTTGAATAATTTTTTTTTGCTGAGCAATCGCCGTGGCCGCTCGCGCAATTCAGTCCAGGTGCCAATCTCCAGAGTTAGAGGTAGCAAGCGCGCTGCGTTTTTTGCATTCCGAATCTGATAAGAATCGTAGATTCGATCCCACAAATCTCCATGGATCATGTAACTTTCGCTCTGCGGCGTATAGCTGTAATCGGGATGCTTGCTTTTCAATTCCCCGGTCAGGCGTTCAAATAGTGGCAGGTCAACAGGTGCGTCGCTTTTTCCGGCATAGGGCCACCAGATCTGATCGCGCGTTCCAAAACCGGAATGGACATCAAAGACAGGCATGAATCCTTTTTTATGCCCGTAGAACGATTCATGGATAAAGCGCAGCAATGTCCGGGCCTCCGGTTGTAAAGCTTTTCCTCTATAATATGGAAGATGGGGAGAAATGAAATGGCCGCCAAAGAAAAACGGGGCATGCTCCGCATCCTGCCCGGCATTGCGCATCAGGTCCACGCCAGCCGGATTGGAGCGCGATCGCAGGGCAAATCCTCCTGGATTGAGCAGTGGCAGAAAGGAGAGGTTCAACTGGCCTTTTTCGATTTGTTTTTTGTATCTGCCCAGAGCGTTTTCCATGAAATGAAGAAGTACCTGGACGCCAATCACCTCAAGACCATGAACGCCGGCTATGAAGCCCGCCCTTGCAGGTGCCTTCTTTTTACCGGCAATCAGTGCATAGATGGGGAAACGAAAGCCCTGTTTGCTGCGGCTGGAAAAGCCCACCTGATCAATGCTGGCAATGGACCGATACGTTTCGGCGATTCGGAACATGCGATCTTCAATTTTTCGCAGGCGCTTCAAAGACCCGAACATGATTGCAGCAAAATTCAGGCAGCACTCTGTGGCAAATTCAAAGTGGAAGGATCATGCTAAAGTTGAAGTTCAGCCGGTTCTGGCAGGCATTGCTGGCCAGGTTGCATCTCCGTCCCTACTTCAGGGAGATTGTGCCCCTGTCCCGTGTCTCTCTCTGCTTGGGACGCTATCCCGGCTTTGGCCAGCGAGTGCTACTCATCCACGGACTGACCGGAAACCACCTGGCATGGCAACCTGTTGTGACTGCGCTGAAAGGCTTTGACGTGCATGCGCCGGATTTGCGCGGGCGGGGGCGCTCCGATCATCCATCCGGTCCCTATGGAATTAAAGTACATGCTGCAGACATGGCGGAGTATTTGCGTAGAGTGGGTTCAGCCGTGGTTATCGGTCACTCATACGGAGCCATGATAGCTCTGCAACTGGCCTGCGATAACCCCGAGCTGGTTACGAAGCTCATTTTGCTCGACGGCGGCGCACCCATGACAACGGTTCAAAGGTTAAAAGTTATGCGCTTTCTCCTGGAAAGCCTGGAACGGGTTGGCCCGCTGTATTCGTCCGCGCAAGCTTACCTGAACGCAGCTCGTCGCTCCCCCATTATCCAGGAGTGGAGTACCGCCCTCGAGGAGCACCTTCTGTACGAGCTGGTTCCAGAGGGAAGAAAAGTACGCTGTGCCATCCTGCCGGCGGTTATGGAGCAGGAACTGAGCGGCCTGGGAGGATCTTTGCGCCCCTCCCGAATTGTGAGCCGATTTTTACGATCGCCTGTCAGAAGTGTTCAGCGCCTGCGCGCGATTTTTCCCTACGAACGAATTCGTTGTCCCGTGCTGATCCTTAAGGCCGGTCAGAGCAACCTGCGTCCAGGTGATGAACTGGTGAGCTACAGCGGCCTTGCCTTTATGCTGGAAAAAATACCCCGCGCCAGCGCTGCGGTCCTCCGTGATCTCAATCACTATGAGCTGGTCCTGAAAGAGCATGCCTGGCGCAATGATCTGATCCGCAATTTTCTCCTGACCGCACAGGATTGAATCATCCGACTTAGCCTGTCTTTCTCCCCCGGAGTGATAATATCAGGGAGGCTATGACTGTCAGCAGAGTCAGAGGCAGGATCAGATAGAATACCAGATTCTGGTACGCCTGCAGGGAATCCGATTCTGAACTTTTTAAGACCAGGAATACCGTATAAAGAACATAGTAGAGCAAAAACAGAATTCCTTCCCAGCGACTCAGCTCAAAGCCGGTGTAGAAGAGGGGCAAACAGAGTAAAGAAACCGCAATCATAACCGGAATATCAAATTGCAGCGCTTCCATAGAAACAGCAATCCCTTTCCCGGATACTGCTGAGGAGGCACCCAGAACAAAAAGAATATTAAAAATATTACTACCAACGACATTGCCGACGGCAATATCACGTTCACCGCGCAGGGCAGCAACAACGGAAGCTGCCACTTCCGGCAGAGAGGTTCCCCCGGCCACAATCGTTAAGCCGATGACCAGTTCACTCAGACCGGCCAGACGGGCAATGACCACAGCTCCGTCAATGAGCCAGCGCGATCCCAACACAAGCATGCCCAGTCCCAGCACGATAAGGAAGAGATTGAGCAGAATTTCTTTCACTGCCAGAGTGGGCGGTGCTTCTTCTTTTTCCTTTGCCAGGGCTTTCATCTCCCGCCGGCTTTGCCGGACCACGAACCAGGTGTACAGGATGGCCCCGGCAAAGAGAACCATGCCTTCCAGAGGAGAAATGAAGCCGGACCAGCTCATCAGAAAAACGGCCAGGGCGGTAACAATCATGATCGGAGCGTCCAGTCTTATGATCTGATAGGATATACTCAGCGGAGTTATGCAGGCTGAAATACCCAGAATCAGTAAAATATTAAAAATATTACTACCAACTACATTTCCGAGGGCCAGATCCGGTTTGCCATCCAGTGAGCTCAGCAGACTTACGGAAAACTCTGGAAAACTGGTTCCGTAGGCCACAACCGTAAGCCCGATCACCAGCGGTGAAACGCCCATCCCCAGAGCCAGCTTTGAGGCCCCCCGAACCAGAAGTTCAGCCCCGCCCACAAGAAGACCCAGGCCCAGGACAAAGAAAAGAAAAGTCATAAGATCCATGCGGCAGCCCCGGAATATCCACTCCGGATGTCGATCTATAAAATCCAATTGCCTGTAGAATGCGGCTTGATTTAGCTATGACCGGGATGCAAAAACGCATTGAAATCATGGACACGACTCTGCGGGACGGAGAGCAGACGGACGGAGTCAGTTTCTCTTCTTTTGAAAAACTGCAGATTGCCCGCTACCTGCTGGATCAATTGAATGTCGATCGAATAGAAGTGGCCAGCGCCCGCGTTTCCCGCGGTGAGTTCGAGTCGGTTCGCGAAATCTTTAACTGGGCCAGGGAAAAAGACAAAACCGATCGTATTGAGATACTGGGCTTTGTGGACTACAACCGATCTGTTGACTGGATCGGGGAAGCAGGCGGGTCCGTGATCAATTTACTTACCAAAGGTTCACGAAAGCATTGCGAGCAGCAACTGGGCAAAAGTCTTTCCCAGCATCTTGTGGATATTGAAAAGACCATTGTTTATGCTCGAAGTGCTCGGTTACAGGTTCACGTTTACCTGGAAGACTGGTCCAATGGTATGCTGTCCTCTCCGGACTATGTTTTTGAGCTCCTTTCGGGGCTGACGGGTATGGAGATTCGGCGCTTCCTTTTACCCGATACACTGGGCATATTAGCTCCCCATGAGGTGAGCGCATTTATTGGGGAAATCACGCGGACTTTTCCGGATCGGCATTTTGATTTCCACGGTCACAATGACTATGGCCTGGCAACAGCCAATTGTCTGGCTGCGGTGCAGGCTGGCGTCAGCGGTTTGCACGTGGCTGTGAATGGTCTGGGGGAGCGCGCCGGGAATTCTCCACTGGAGACAGTGGTAACGGCTCTTCACGATAAACTGGGAGTAAGAACCGGAGTCAATGAAAAGGCCATTATGGACGCTTCCCGGCTGGTGGAGACCTTTAGCGGCAAGCGCATCGCCAGCAATCGGCCCGTTGTGGGTCAGGACGTTTATACGCAGACAGCAGGTATCCATGCCGATGGTGATAAAAAAAATAATCTATATGCAAATCCCATTTCTCCGGAGCGGTTTGGCCGCGAACGTGTATATGCCCTGGGAAAACTGTCCGGTAAAGCATCACTCAGTCAGAATTTGAAAGCGCTGGGTATTGAATTGTCCGCGGAGAGGGAAGCCTTGCTGCTCAAACGAATTATTGAACTGGGTGAGCAAAAGAATCTGGTAACCCGTGATGATTTACCTTTCCTCATGCTCGATTTGTTTGGTAAGGACCAGCAGGCCGGGACCATTCAGATCGTTGATGCAGAAATCCGCACCAGTTTGCATGAAAGGCCGCAGGCCCGCTTGACCATCGCCTATGAGGGTCAGACGCTTGAGGCCCAGGCCAGCGGCGATGGTGGCTACAATGCCTTCATGAATGCGCTGGCTCTGATCCTGCCACGGATTGGCCAGGAATGTGCGGAGCTCATTGATTATGAGGTGCGCATTCCACCTGGAGGGCAGACGGACGCCCTGGTGGAAACCGTTATCACCTGGCGTTACAGCGGGGAAAGCAAAACCTTCCGGACAGTCGGAGTCGACCCCGATCAGATCCGTGCGGCCATCAAGGCCACAGAAAGAATGCTCAACCACCGCATTGCTTTACAGACTGTGGAAAGAGATGTCCTGGGCAACTTGCGGCCGTTTGCCTGAAACGGCGCGGAGCCCCGCAGCGGGGCGGTGACCCCCGCCTATTTTTTCAGGAATTTCATCATGCTGCGCAGCTTCTTGCCCGTTTCTTCAATGGGATGGGCCAGTCCTTGCTGTCGTAGCTTTTCGAAGTTCGGGTAGCCGGCTCTGGTTTCTGCCACCCATTCTTTAGCGAATTTGCCGCCCTTGTCTTTTTGAATCTCAGAAAGAACTTCCTTCATGCGCGCTTTCACAGAGGCATCAATCAACCGCGGACCGCGGGTCAGGTCACCGTATTCGGCTGTATCGGAAATGGAGTAGCGCATACGGGCGATGCCGCCTTCATAAATGAGGTCTGTAATGAGTTTAACTTCATGCAGGCATTCAAAGTAGGCTATGTCCGGATCGTAGCCGGCCTCTGTCAGTGTTTCAAAGCCCGCCATGATGAGAGCAGTCAGGCCCCCGCAGAGAACCGATTGTTCTCCAAACAGATCTGTTTCTGTTTCATCTTTAAAAGTAGTTTCTAGAATTCCAGCCCGGCCACCGCCCACGCCGGAAGCATGGGCCAGGGCCCGCTGCCGGGCTTTGCCGGTAGCGTCCTGGTGAATGGCAATCAAGGCTGGCACTCCACCGCCTTCTGCGAATACGCGGCGAACCAGATGGCCCGGACCTTTAGGAGCAACCATGTAAACATCAACGTCTGCCGGAGGAGCAATCAAATCGTAATGGATATTAAAACCATGGGAAAATACCAGGGCATTTCCGGCTTTCAGGCCTGGTTTGATGGATTCGTTGTAAAGGTCTGCCTGCACGGTATCGGGAGCCAAAATCTGGATGATGTCCGCTCTGGCCGCTGCATCGGCCGGGCTTAAAACTTCAAAACCGTCCTGACGGGCCTGTTCTGCGGAATCGGATTTGGGACGCAGGCCAATGACAACATTCAAGCCGCTATCGCGCATATTCTGTGCCTGCGCATGGCCCTGGCTGCCATAACCGAGGACTGCAATGGTCGAATCTTTCAGAACGGAAAGATCACAGGAATCATCATAATATATCTTGGCCATAGGTTAAACTTCCAGGAGTGGGCGTGGGTGCAACTAAAAAGCCTGTCGGCCTGTGGAAATACCGCGGGCATCCATGCGTCGGGCCAGTTCCGGTAAACTGCGGGTGGGAACGGCCGGATAGGCATGATGTTCATGGTGGTAGAACATATGAAATGTGAGGATGCGTTTCCAGCCGGAACGGATGGTCCGCGAGGGATTGCTGTGCTCAGGACAGTCATGGTGCACCATCCATACCGCAAAAAAACTTACAACCCACTGGGCACAGACCATGGCCATCAGATGCGGAATCACGATCCGCGGTTGAAGGACGCTTCCCAGTAAATAAAAAGTAACAATACATAAAGCTTCTGCCTTCATCCAGTTGCGCGTGGTCGTATTTCCTTTTTGCCACGCTTCGCGGTGGCTTTGCCAGGGATAGCGCGGTCCCAGAAGCAGCGCCTGGATCCAGCTTTGTTGAGCTGCGCGGCCTTCAATATCGTCAGACCGCAAAAGAAAGCGATGGTGGCGCAGATGGATGAATCGGGTAGCATGCAGGCAGGATAGCATCAAAGGAGACAGGAAGAGTAGCAAAACTTCATTGGCCGCCCGGGGGATTCCCATGGTTCGATGAAATGCCTCATGGGCCTGCCGCAGGCCGGTCAGAAAGAAGAAAAACCAGCAAAGGATGGCCAGCGGCCAGAATTCAAACCACACAAAGAGCCAGGCTAAGAACAGATAGGGTGTCCAGATCAAAACATCAGACCAGATCTGCAGACGGCGTGGCTTGAGCAAATCGGCATAAAAAAGCTTTTTGTCTGTCATACATCCTCGCTTAAGCCGGATTCCAGGCCTTGGGTCACTGTCGGGAATGGTGTCTGGACCGTGCAAATAGGAGATTAAATCATCCAGTAGGGAATGGCCAGAACTTCTTCCGCAAGAAGACGTGGTTCCGGTATGGCACAAATCAGGAGGCCAGGAGCGATCCGTTCGGCGCCATGCAATTCGCGGAAGGCCCGGAGGGACCGGGCGTCGCTGCGCGTGGGTTGAGCCTTCATCTTGATTTCGATCGGAAACAGGGTGCCGTCCCTTTCCAGTATCAGATCCACTTCCGTACCGGAATGAAGGCGGAAATGGTAGAATTCAGGTCGCACCGGAAGCTCTTGAACGACTTTCAAGATTTCCAGAAAGACATAGGTTTCGAAAATACGACCTCTTTGTGGATGGGAAAGGAGAGCGTCGGGCGAACTAATCTTCTGGAGACTGCAAATCAGTCCTGTATCCGCGAAAAATCCCTTGTTTTTCAGAGCTGTTTTTTTGGTCGAATTGCGCGAGAAGGCGCGGACCGGAAACCACTGGTAGCTATTATGGGCCAGAGCCAACCATTTAAGCGCTGTTTTGCGGTCGATGCCCAGTTCCCGTCCGATGTGTGCCGGATTGATTTCGGTCGCAGTCAGACCTGCCAGAATGCCAAAGAATCGGCCGAAATCCTGCAGAGACCCCAGGTCTGCCAGAACGCGTACATCGCGCTCAATGTAGGTGCTCACATAAGAATCATAAAAGTACGGAACTACCTCGTCGGTCTTTTCAAGGAGTCCGGGCATGGATCCGCGCCACAGCATACGTGGAAGATCCGGCGGCGATCGCACGTCCATGTTCTGCAAAGCCCGCCCCTCAAGGTGGGCCTGGATCCACGAGGGCCCCGCTTCACCCGCAAGCTCGCCTGCGGACATCGCATACAAATCAAGGATAGCCACCCGACCGGCGAGGGACTCGGAAATCTGGCCAATAACGGCAAGGTTCTGCGATCCACTGAGGATATACTGCCCATTGGACCGCACACGATCGACTCGTCTTTTGATAGCACCGAGAACTTCGGGAGCATATTGGATTTCGTCCAAAAATAAGGGTGCCGGGTGGTTCTGGAGAAAGAAATCCGGGTCCAGGCGCGCATCCTCAAGATCCAGCACAGGATCAAAGGTCACCGTGCGAATTCGATCCCGGAACGTTTCCTGAATGAGCGTAGATTTTCCGACCTGGCGGGCACCCAGAACACAGACCACAGGGAACTGGTCAAAAAGCAGCTGGATTTTGGCCTCGAGGAGGCGCCGCCGGTACATAACTTGATATTCGGGATCCAGAGTCCCATTTTTCAAGGAAAATTTGACAGAAAAAAGCCTGGGTTTCTTTTAGCCGCATTAGCCGCAGCCCCCGGCGTTTGCGGGCTTATATCATGGCCGTATCACATAGCGAATCGGATTGCCGCGCCGCTCTGCCAGATCCTCAAGACTTTCGTTGATCGCTTCCAGCGGCCGGATGGCGGTGATCGATCGGCTAAGGTTAAGCTGCCCGGCCGCGTAAAGCTGCAAAAGTTCCGGGATGGCTGTGTGGTCTGATCCATAGGAACCGAGGATCGAAATCTGGCGTTCAATCAAAAGAAAGGGCAAACCAAAGCTAAGGCCTTCGCGGCCGATGCCCACAAGGACCATACGCCCGCCGACTTCCATGGCCCGCACAGCAGCCTCAATGTTTTGCATGCGGCCTGAGAAATCGAGCACAAGATCCACGCCATCTGTCTTTTCTTTCAGAAGCTTTCCGGCATTTTTGACGCCACGCAGATCGAGGGCCTGATTGGCACCGTAGGCCAGAGCATTCTCCAGAGCTCCAGGGTCCACATCCAGAGCGATCACAGGTCCTCTCGTCATCAGCCGGGCCAGAGCCACAGCATGGACACCCAGCCCTCCGCAGCCAAAAATCGCAATCGTATCTTCCGGGCCAGGTGAGCCCCGCTTGAGAGCTGCGTAAGGCGTGGAGACGGCATCTGCCAGTATGGCCGCTTCTGCCAGCGGAATGCCATCGGGAACCGGGAAAAGAAAACGCTCGGGAACCACATTGTACCGGGCAAAACTGCCAGGCCTGTCAAAACCAAAGACACCCAGATCAGGGCAGTAGTTTTCGCGGCCAGCCTTGCAAGCCGCACAGGTACCACAGCTTGTTCCCGCCGAAAGCACAACGCGCTGGCCGGGCCTGAGGCTGGTCCCTGGCCCGCACTCGGTAACAATGCCCGCTGCTTCATGGCCGGGGATCTGCGGGTAACTGCGGCACTTAAGGCTGCCATGCAATACCAGATGGACATCCGATCCACAAACACCGCAGGCCTGAATCTCCACCTGGATTTCGCCCGGACCCGGCCGGGGCACCGGAACCTCACGCACTTCAAGCCGATTCCGGCCGGCATCAAGCATGGCAGCGGGCATGGTTCCAAGAGCTACCATAAGACGGTGTCAGAGTGGGCCAGTATGCCCGCAGGTCAATTTCTTACAGAGGCCGGCGGGCGAGTCAATCGATGAGACCCACCTTGCGCAGATCAAGTACGGTTAGGCCCGTTGAGCGCAAGATCAGGTCGAGCGGCAAGCCCTCTTTGAGGAGTTGCGTGGCGGTGTCAAGCTTGCCCTTGAGTTCGCCCTCGAGCTTCCCCTCTGCCTTGATTTTTTCATAGTAAGGCATGATAAGATCTGTGATGTCGGCTTCCATGGCTGTTGGCATAATTCCCTCCCACAAATCCTCTGGCTCAAAACTCTTGATCCGTATATACAGCGATTCCTTGAGTTTGTCGAGGATATTTTTCTCGAGCCCGGAAGGCTCCGGACGCTGGACTATCTGCGCGAGAGCAGGCAGGCGCTCCGGCGGAGCGTACGTGAAGATTTCGACTTCTGTTGTGACGCGAAACCCGAAAAGCTCAAAAAAGGCTACTGCCATTCGCTTGAAGAATTCATCGAAGCGCAGCTTGAAGCGGGGCACAGGAAAGAGGTCGCTGTGGATGGAGTAGGGTCAATCAGAATCCGCGATAAATTCTTCTTGCTCACCGGAATGGAGGATCCAGACGGAAAATCATGGCAATCGAATCATTTCCTACGTCTCCTTGCTTGGTCTGTCCCTTTTCACATTTGGCTACCATCGTTCAGGAATCCCTGTAACCGGCTCTGCCCATGGTGGTGGATTCGTTTTTGATTGCCGTTGCCTTCCGAATCCCGGCCAGGAGGCGCGCTTCGCTATGATTGCCACGCGGGATCTGGTGAACGTAGCGACCGGTGAGATTCGGGAAATCAATTTTATCGAGTCCCGCTCTTCCTTTATTCAATGGCGAGAAGCGGTCCTCCGCCACCTGGTCCGCAAGAAGATCCTCAGCCCGACAGAATCTTCATCCTTTCGCAAAGCCTACCGCAAGGGTTTCCACTGCTACTTCCAGCCCATCAACGGTAAAGAAAATGATGTACTCTTTCCGTACCGCTGAGTATCTGGCCAGCGGATTTTTCCACAACAGCCAGATCCTGAAGGTTGATCGTGAAAAGAAGACGGTGACTTTCCAATACCGCAGCTGGATGGAGCCGGGCAGCCGCAAGAAGCACTATACCACACTCACCATAAGCGTCTTTGAATTCATAGCCAGGATGCTGTATTACTTTGCATATAATCGCGCCCCTGGACGGGGCGCGACACTTAGCCTAACTTACTTTTCCCCCGTCTCCCGCCACCACAGCCTTTTCCTCCCGGTGGATCTTTCACGGCACCGTCCAATAATTTGTAAACCTCTGCGGCGCTTCCATGTCGGCGGTGCAAGCTCGATCCTACCGGTTATCTGGTGCCCAGATCTCTCCGTCCGGGCTAACACCAGCGTATGCCCATCCGGCAGCAGCGGCCAGCTTTTGAACTGCTCTGGCTCTGATCGGCTCTTGTTTCTGCAGGTCATGGCCAGAAATGTGGCATGGGTAGTAGAGTGGAATCATCGTTGCCCACAGACTTAACGTGACCCAGACCAAAGGCATTTGTGGCCAGCAATACACTTTACGCCATGGCTCATTGTATGGGTAAAACCCAAGACCCCAAGGTTTTTTATGGGCACTCGCTACAAATGTAGCCTTTCCGGTTGGACGAGGTACGGGGTCACCGGCTATCTGTTCACCAGTAGTAATCCCATCTCCATCTCGCGATATGATGAAAATCGGGATATGGGCATAATCGTCTTCGGATAGACGTTTTTGCTCTTCTGCAATCCGTTTCTGCTCTTGGAGGGGAATGCGAGCTGCGTGTTGCTGAAATTCGATACTATAGGCTGCCGTGGCGCATTGTACCAAGAACCAAGAACCAAGAACGGACTATTCTATTTTTTAGGTAACTTGTTTTCCAATTTGTGTACATGATTGATCTCCTTGTTTTTCAAACAAACCCCACACGGACAACTGGCCACTGTGGCAAGAGAAAAAATCCATCTGGAGGAAAACAAATTTAAGGGGCCCCAAATCGGGGGTTTTGCCGTGATAACACTCGAATTGACTCATTAAATTTCGCACTGAAATTTTTAGCCGCAGCCGTCCCGAAATATTGCTTGCACAGATGTATTCGCATGTCCATCAAACCGATTTTTCTTCCCGCAGAGCCCAGACCTTTTTGAGATCGGCATGATAATTGAATTGGTTTAGTTTTTCCATGAACGGGTTGGCATATGAATCGTTGTGGAGTCTCCTTCGTGCCGGTTCTTTATGGTAAACGATTTTGGGCCGGCGTTCTCGCTCTTTGTTAAGCTTTCTGCGCGGCTCTGGTTTGATGGCCTGAATTAATTCTTGCTGAATGGTATCCATTTCACGCCTGAGAGCAGCTGGATTGAGGAAGAGGTATTTTCTCCTCAGGCCGGTTTTTATTCTGCGTGGAATGTCCTGGCTTGATAGGACGCGTTGCAGGGGAGTTTGTGGGCTGTCGTATTTGCGATAAGTTTTTGCGCCCTGGCGAGTTTTGCTGAGCAGCTTCATGGTCGGCAGAAAATAGTTTGAATAAAGCTCAAGGCGACTGTACAGGCGCACGAGAATTTCACGCTGGCCAGTCTCATAGCGGAACCAGCCCACGTTGCGCCTCACAGTTGCGTGATTTTTTTGTTCGATAAAGCAGGAGTCATTTTTCTTGTAGGGGCGGGCCCTTGTGAATTCGATCCCGTGGCGCTGGCAGAAAGCGAATACGGCTGCATTGACAAATTCAGATCCATTGTCGGTATCCAGACCCCTGACCGGGAATGGAAAGGCCTTCCGGAGCTTTGAGAGGGCCTTGAGCATGCAAAATTCGGTCTTTCTGGAAACCGGAACTGAGATGGTCCATGTGGTGGCCACATCCGTGGCATTGAGACTCCAGAGATGTCCGGATTTGATGTTGCCGCCATTGTGTGCCACCAGATCGATCTGAAGAAAACTTGGCTTCACATCTTCCCATTCCCCAAAAGTTTTGATGGGAATTTGCGCGAAGAGATAGGAGTTTGGATGTTTTCTGAGCGGTTTTTTTCTGCCTCGATTGGCGCGTGCTCTGGCCAGAATACGATCAGCTGTGGCCGCACTTATTTGTAAAAGTTTTCTTTTTGTTTCGCGAGTGACAGCAATTTCATTGTGGCGAATAAGTGTTTCAAGCACATCCGGAAGAGCAGCCACCAGTCGCTTGCCGCAGACATAATTCAGCGTGGCCCAGATCTGTTCTAACGCCATGCGTACGTCGTCTCCATAGGTGACACGATTGGGTCGCGTTGATTTAATTTTGTTGATAGGGTAGAAGCTGCGCAGCGCGCGGGCTGCATGGCTGCGGTTGTATCCGGTAACCCAGACAAATTCATCCAGCATTCGGGACTTGTGGCCCTTGCTGGCATTGCGGTAATGCTTGCAGAAAGCCCTGAGCATGGTGCGTCTATCTTTCAAATTCAGCCTCATTTCTGGCTCCAGATTTTGGTCTTGGAAGCCATATTTTTTCCTCCCGTTTCAGGTACAATTCTGGTGAGGCAACAGTCGGGATTTCAGGCACATTTCTAGATGAGGCAATATGGTAATACCGATAAGAACCAGTATGTCCCGTTTTTCGGTGGACCGGGAGCAGTAACTGGTCCGTTTCGCTTTCAGCGGCGAGGGCGTCTGTTGATTTGGCCGAAATCAGATCCCGGAAGTAGTTTGCAGAATGAACGATTCAAAAGGATCATCCGCTCAGGTAAAGGGCTCTTTTAGCGCCTACCTTGCCTTTAATAGCTTTCTGATTCTCCTGCCGATGGCAGCTCTGTGGCACAGAGATCTGCTACTACCGGAAGTATTGCCCGGGATGGCCTTCTTCTCGTTCGCGGGTCTGATATCCGCCTGGTTCTGTCTTTTGCGAAGGATCCATATAGCTTCCGCTTTGAAGGCCGGACTGTCGAAATTCGGAAAGCATAGTTATGTATTTCCGATTGTCTTTTTGCTCACCTTCGTCGCAGCGGACGCTGTCAAGGTGGGCCTCAAGGAGCGGGATATGCTGCTCCTCCTGTCTCGTTCGAGCGTTTTAATATTAGGGTTGTTTTTTCTAGTATCTTACGTTCGCTACGTTATCGCTAAACGAAAGGCAGCGGGCGAAGGTGTCACGCTGATCCGTCGCTGGAACAGTGGCGAGATACCTGTCGTAATCTACTGTCTTATTTGCGGAATGCTGCTGCTCCACTATGCAGAAGCCTTCCCGATAACTGCCCTTATCGTTCCTTTTCCGCTGCTCTTTGCCGCCAGCGCCTCAGCGCTGTTTTTCGAGGCTGGCAGGAATCTCAGATCCTTTAAAGATCGTAACGGTAACAATCTCACCTGGGCCTACTTGATCATGGGTATGCTTTTCTACGCGCCGATGCGGATCTCGCTCATTGAACTGCAAGAGGCCTTCTCGGAAATATTGCCCCACCGAATCCTCGACGTAGCCCAGCTAAGTATCAGGCCTCTCGATCTCATCAATTTTGCACCCCTGCTCTTTGTGTTCGGCATTGTGCCCGGACTTCTTTTCAAAGGTCTGGATCAATCGCCGCCCCGCATCGCTGAAGGTTTTGTGTTCGGGCTGCTCCTGACGGCGCTACTATCCCTGTATCTGCCTGTATCTTACTATGCCTTTCCTTTTATCGCAGCCGGGAGCATGGTAGTCGCCCTTGCGATCGTTAACCGTTTGCACATGGGAATTTCCGCTGGGATTCCTCTTTCCGGGCAGTCAGGCACTCTGATTATGCTGATCGGTTCTGTGATCGCTCTCGTGATCTGTGTTATTGCCGATACTCGCCTGCCGGATGTCTGGATTCTTCTCAATGGTTACCTTTCCTACTGGTTGCTTCTTGTGGTGGCTCTTCTGCTTTCTTTTGCCTTCATTTCACTGCGATCCATCTATCAGGCCCCCCATCTGAAAAATTTTCCCGCAGCGGTATGGTCGCTGGCGGCGCTGGCGCTGCTTCTGAGCGCATCACTCTGGGCCGGCTGGCATCACAGAACCATAGAGTTGCAGGATTCCTCCCTGGCGGGTGTTTCGTTGAAAGATAGCGTTTCTGAACCTTCGTATGATCACCTCAAGCGCTATACGTGGCCGTCTTCAAAGAATACGGATGATCCGTCAACGTTTCGGACTCATCTGACCTTTGAGACGGACGATCGAAAGGTGGCGATAAAACGCTGGAGTCTACTTCGTTTTGCGAAGCGGTGCGAAGGCGTCACAGTACGATTGCCATCCTCCCCATTTTTTGGACCGACCCTGAAGGTCGCAGGCATCACGCTGGACGGATCCCTGGATATTAAGACCATGGTAAAGCTTTCTCGCCAGTTTTCATCGCCCATCCTGAGTTTTGAGAGCGGTCAGAATCTAATGGATGGCGGCGCAGTGATTCGATTTAAGGACGGAGAGTATGATGGGCTTCTAAAAGATGATGGTCCCATTTACGTTGAGGGTGAGGCCTCTGTGTCTTCAGGCAGACAACTCAGACTTAGCGATTGTTCTGAAGGACTTGTTGAGAACCGGGTCTTTCGTCCGGATACGATTGACCGGCTGGAGAAGATTGATACGGTGCTTGTTGTGCGCCCGCCGGCGGCAGCTGTTTATGACGAGATTGGCGGAAGCAAAGCCGGAAGAAAGCTTCCTGCCGGTTTGATTGTACAGCCGGCCTTCCGGATCAAAACTGCCAGATTCTGGTATTTTTCTGACGGTTGGGTTTCTGAAGAATCTTTGCTTCCGTATGATGAACTGATAGCGCAGATTCGTGGAAAAAGAGATATGGATCCGTCCACCATTTTCAAGGATCCTCTGCACCGCTATTTCAATGCCTCTGGAAAGGACTATCTGGTTGAGAATTACCTGAAAGCACAGAAAGCCTGCGAAGTGGAACCGCGTTCCGGGGAGCGCTTGCCCTACGAACCTCTATTTCGAATGCTTATAACGGACCCTGAAACGACGCCTCTTGTTATGGAAAAGAAGCCTGCCATGCAGGTTAGAATCTCTCTGGGCGATGGGACGCTTCATACGGTCAGCCAGGGCTTGACGCTGCAGACGGACGAAGAGCTCAAAAAATTGAACGCGGCACTTGCCGATGATCTCGAAAAATGGAAATCGATCTTTGCCGCCCATCGGGGCGAGAGCGAACTGTGGCCCGACTATCCGGTACTGCTTATGGAGTATGAACAGCGGCTGGACTGCATGGTGGATTATACTCAATCAGGCATAGACCGATCGCTCGTGCTATCGAACAAAGTACAGATTCACGGCATCCAGTACGAATCAAAGATGGCAACCATTGAAGAGAAAAATGGAATCAAATATGCTGTCAGTGGTGCTGGCGTTCATCTGCTTCAACCATATTATTCTGACTTTATTAGAACGATGGAAGTGGAATTCTGCAAGCAGTATGCTGAGCGCATGGCAACAGAAGAAGAAGTGCGGCAATACTACGGAGAGGAAGACTCCGTCCCCAGGCCCGGCACCACCGGCTATAGAACGCTATGTATAGCTCGATAGAACCAGGATCAGGACTACGGTTAGTTTAACGCTGAACTTTCTTTCTCCTTTCCTGTCTAACCGATTGATGAAAGGAGCTAATTATGATTGCTTTTGATCGCGTATTTCCGCTCGCCTGTCTCTTAAACCTGACTTTCTTGAGCCAGTGCATTGTGACCAATGAATCTGGAGAAACAAGGCAAGCCATCAAAGGATACGGTGTGCGCAAGTCCGTTCAGGAGGCTGAACTCAAAGGTTTTATCCTGGCGTCGCAAACCATAACCTCTGCAAATGGCGTGACTATAACCCCGCCGCAAATTACGGACATAGCCGACGATGCTCAGGTGGCCAGCAGAGTGGCCGGGCGTTCCATCCCACTAACGGATGAACGCAACTATACAGAAGATAGCGTGAAATCGTGTCTAAAAACAATCCAGACGCAGGCTTTGACCAATTATCAGGTGCTGCTCGACAAAGCTGTGCCGTTCCCTGATTACGAATTCGCAACACAGCATGGCCTCCTGGTTTCCATCGCCTGCTCCTTGCAGGAAAGCGGCAAGCTCATCAGTGCTGGCGGCCAGAATATTTAGAAAAAAATGCCCCGGGGAGGGACGAATCAGACTCTTCCCGGGGACGCCCCATGAAGCGCTCAAATGCAGAAAGCGGCTGTATGCGTCGCTAACACACTCCGCCTGGATCTCATGGGCTCGCAGACCTTGCAGTCGGGTGTCATTGCGCTTCACTACAGAAAGCGGATGTAAACGAACCGGTTGGCAGATCAGGGGACCGATGGCCGGTGCAGGCGCAACGGAATGACTCGGCGAAAATGCTCGAAATCCTTGTCGCTTGTAAATACGCCAAAATCCTCGGCAACCGCAACGGCGCAAATCAGCAGGTCAATGAATGTCCCGGTTACGCCTCGGGCTTTGCACATGTTGTAGAACTGCGCCGCTGCTTCATAATGATCAGTCGTGATTGGCTCGTCTGGAAAGGCCCGCAGTGAACTGCGTAAGTCCTCGAAGACCTCTGGAGTCTTCACCCCGGACAGCAACTCCTGGCGAATCGGACCGAGCATGACAACGCGGTGGTCCTCAATCAATGTGTTGAGCTCTGCCGTGATCTGTGTTAATCTGCCACTGCGGCGGCGCAATGCCTCCGACCAAACGCTCGTGTCCACTACGATCCTCATCTTTCTTTCGACTTTCGGTCACGCAGCCGCTTGTAGTCATAATCCGCATCGTACTGAATGGTCCCAAAAAGCTTCACAATTTGCTTCTGTTTCCGGCGTTCGATGAATTCCCGGAGGGCGGAATTCACCGTTTCCTTTTTGGAAGCGAACTTGCCCAGCTTCTTGGCCTCGTTCAACAGTTTGTCGTCGATTGCGAGGTTGGTTGCCATATCCACACATTAGCTTACACAGATCCATGTGTCAACAAGAAAACCACCATCGCTGCAGGGCGATAAACCGCCTTCTTTGTCATCGCAAGATATTTCCTTAGCAGCCCGGGATCTTCCGTGGAACTTGCAAGTTCGGTGCTCAGTGTAATCGACTGGGTACTATTGGCCACGAGAAGCATTGGCGTCCATTTTTAGCCAGGCCGACCTCAAGTCCTGGAGGGAAATGCCTACCAAAAAGCCTGGTGATAATTGGCCTGAATGTATTTGTCTTTGCTGAGGATTGCTACATTCCGCAGGCGCGCCTGGGCCGTGATCAGGCGATCGAAGGGATCCCGCGTCCAGTTTTCATCAAGGGCCGTGCGCACCACATCGGAAAAGGGAAGGTCACATTGAGCCAGTTCCAATCGGGGGGCCAGGTATTGCAGCACAGTCAGGGCGCGCACATTGATGCGCCGGGTTTCGAATAAGTATTCCAATTCCAGGATGGCCGCCGGGGAACACAAAAGCTGACTCTCCTCCACCGCTTGCCGGGCGGGCGGCGAAAGAAGAGTCGGGTCTGCGTACAGCCAGACCAGAACATGCGTATCGAGATATATTATTCGGGATGCCATTCTTTCGACCAGTCCAGATGGACCAGGGCTTCTGGATCCGCACATCCAATGTCGTGCGCTTCCAGTCGGGATAGTTTCCCGCCTTCTGCGGGCACGATGCGCAGAACTTTGCCAAATCGACTTACTTCTACCGGGATTCCGGTTGCGAGGATTTCATCGAGTACGGTGTACAGCTTCTGCCGGAGCTCTGTTGCGGAGATCATGATAAATCCATACGTTCGCAAACGTACGGCTGTCAATAAAAATACGTACGTGTTTTTCCGTGTACACCCGGAAAATCCTGATCGCGCAGAAAATGCCAAAAAAACAGGCTGAAGGTTTCTTTTTTGCGCTGCATACGAGGAAGAGGGCATCGAGGGCCTCAAGGATTTGATTCCCACCCGCTTCGTCATGCCGTCAGCGCACATGCGAATGAAAAACAAATTCAGATTCATTGTCGGTATCCAGACCCCGGACCGGGAATGAAAGGCCTTCCGGATGGCGGCCCGGGCGGCCACCTTTTTCCAGTTGACTTTGCGTCATAAAGGTTCCATTTTGGAGCCAGAATGAATCTCTCTGTAAAAAATGTCCCTCCCGCGCTGGCCGTTCGTTTGCGGGAACGTGCTCGCCTGAATCACAGATCGCTCCAGGGAGAACTTTTGATGATTCTGGAACAGGCAGTGCAGGAAGAACCGGCATTGACGCCGACCGCCGTTCTCAAGCGGGCGCGCAGGCTCGGACTGCCCCGAGAAAGTTCCGTGGAGAAGATCCGAGCGTCACGGCGTGCCCATTAAGGTCATCGATGCCTCTGCGCTCGCGGCCATTCTCTTTGACGAGCCAGGAGCCGAGGAGATCTCCCATGAGCTACTTGATTCGGACCTCCTTGCCCCTGACCTACTGGGGTACGAAATAGCCAATGTTTGCCTGAATAAGATGAGGCGCAACAAACCCCTCCAGAAATCTATCCTGAAGCAATTTCGGAATTGGCGACTCATGGGGGTTCGGCTGTACAGAATCGCGGAAATCGAGCTCCTTCCCCTTGCTCTCGAAACAGGCTTGACGATTTACGATGCGGCCTATTTGCATCTGGCCACGCAATACTCGGCCACGCTGGTGAGCCTCGATCGCGAATTGCAGCGCGCATTTGCGAGAATCCAATCTTCGTCATGAGGCGTCTGACCCGGCTTGCGATCAAGAGTCTCCGGGGCGCAAGGTCGTGATACCACTACCGACAAGAACCACTCTCTTTTTTCCTGCCTTCTACCATAACGTCCTCTCCTTCAGCCCGGTTAGATGAGGCAGCGTGTTCACGGCCACCACCTGGTAACCACCCTGCAAACGCTGGAATTGTGATACCGAAGTGTTCCAGAGCCAGTACAGCCAGCCCAGCGCATTCGTCTTTTGCGCCAGAAAATGGTGCAGGCAGAGCGCAATCGGCGTGCCTGAAGAAAAAACAAACTGGATGCCCCCTACACGACCAAAGGCTTGCAGGCGGGCTTCTGCCACACGAGCCTCAAATGCAGCGTAGCTCTCCAGGGCCTGGCCGTCGGCAACCGGAATCAGTCCCTCCTGCCAGCTCTGAAGAATGAGCGCGGTCAAGCGGTAGAAGAGCGTAGCCCGACGCATGCCCGCTCTATGGCGCTCTTTCTGAAAGCGAACCAGATCGCGCGCGAAGGCCGCATCGCGCTGTGCCAGCTCCGTTGCGATCGCTTTCCAGATCTCAGGCGAAAACTCATCCCAGCCCCGGTCCTCTCTGATTGCAGGATGCGGGCCGGATCCACTCCCAAGACCCTCCAGAAAAAATTGCGCACTTTCTTTCTGACGTCTCAGACCGCCAGTCACGACGGTCCTTATTTCCAGCTGATTTTGAGCGGCCCAGGTCCCCAGCTGCATGGCCTGCTTTTTGCCCAGAGGACTCAGGAGATCGTAATCATCGCCACCGGCATTGGCCTGACCATGTCGCACGAGAAAAATTTGAGACATGCTGTCAGTCCAGAGCGAAACGTGGATTGGTAACCACAATTCTTTCGCGGACAGATGCTTTGACGGCATCCCAGACGGGCCGGTCCTGGATGGAGAGACCCTGCGAGCGAATTCGGGCCGCCAGAAGTTCGTTGTAACGCTGAACCTGCTTTTCCAGGTCATCGGCGGCACCGGGGAAATGATCAGGCAGACGATCAGGCTGGTGGCCCGGCGGCCCGGATGGATCCGGGAAGAATGGTGCCAGACGATTTCTTTCCTGTTCCAGCAAAAGTCGGCCTTGCCTGATCTCGCGCCCTACCACACCGAGCATGTTCCAGCTCACCAGAGTCTTGTAGGCCAGGGCCTCATCATCCTGGACAACGGGCAGCACTTCTTTGAGCAAGAAGTCAGCTATGGCTTCCAGTAACTGCGTTGCTGTGGGTTGATCTTGCATCAGTTTTCCTTTGCCAATCCTGCGGCCTTCTCAATCAGTCGCATCGCTTCCCATTCCATTTCGCAGGCTCGCCTGCCAATGGCGGCCAGTTCAATGCCCTTATCTTTTCCGGACAAATGCCGATCTGCCTGACCCAGGCAGCCAATGGCCCAGCGCAGATTGCCCATCACTTCCCAGTACAGAATTTTGCGCTGGTCCAGCCTGATCCCGGAAGCTTCTTCATAGGCCGAATAAAAAACAGCGCGATCCGCAAAGCCACCGGCTTCCAGTTTCGTTTTGCCAAAACGCCAATCGCGCAGGCAAAGCCAGGTCAGATCTTCATGGCGATCGCCCCAATGGGCAAACTCCCAGTCCACAATGCCCTGCAGACCTTCTGGATTGACCATGAAGTTGCCCGTGCGAAAATCTCCGTGCACGAGCACCAGTCTGTCACTGGATGCAGCATTTTTTTCCAGCCAGTTGAGGATGAGTTCCATCGCCGGATGCGCCCCCGGCATTTGAGCCAGACTGCCGCGCAGAGTCTGCACCTGGCTGCGGGCGCTATCGAGCGTACTCAGGTCCTGATCCCAGGCCAGTATTTGCCGTAGTTCAGCGTCCTGACAATGCTCTGGCCCGATGCTGTGGATACGGGCCAGATTCTGCGCCAGGTCCTGAGCCAGACGCGGGCGGATTTGGTTCAGGGAAGGGTCCTTCACCAGAAATCGGCCCTGGGCTTTGCCCGCAATGCGCCGCATGAAATAGAAAGGGCTGCCTGTGATACTGGCATTCGTTTCCAACCAGAAAGGTTCCGGCGTTTTGACGAAAGCCTCAAAGGCCAGGCGACAAACCTGAAACTCATGGGCCCGCGACAGGGATGCAAACAGAGCCGCACCTTTGTCCGTGCGAAACACAGCCTCATAGCGACCCTGGGCCGGACCGGATTTCACCTCAACATCTACGGCAAAGTTCTCCTGGCAGGCTCCTCCCGAAAGCGACTGCAGACCGGACAGGAAAACCGATCCTTCCAGGCGCTGGCTTAAGTATAGCTCCAGCTGCGAAAGAAGTTTCTCGTCGGCCGCTCGATCAGGCATTAAAAGGCCGCTTTACCTGTGAGTAGATTTCTACCGATCACCATCTTATGAGTTTCCGTTGGCCCGTCAGCGATACGCGCGGCACGCGCATCACGGTAAAACCATTCCAGTTTCATATAACGACTAAAGCCATGCGAACCGCAGATCTGGATGGCCTGGTCCAGACAATGCTGCAGCGTTTCACTTACCTGCCACTTGGCCAGGGAGATGGCCTGGCGGGCATCCTGACCCTTGCGCAAAAGGTCTGCGGCCTTAAGTGTCAGGAGCAGGCCCGATTCGATTTTCAGAGCGCATTCGGCAAACATCCACTGAATCCCCTGGTGTTCGGCCAGCTTGCTGCCAAAAAGCTCACGCTCCAGAGCATAGCTGCGAGCGATTTCCATGGACCGCCGCGAAAGACCAATCCAGCGCATGCAATGGGTGAGACGAGCGGGCCCCAGTCGCTCCTGCGAAAGACGAAAGCCATGGCCCGGTTTGCCGAGCATCATCGACTCCGGGACGCGCACGTTTTCAAATTTCAGTTCACAATGCCCGCCCGGCCCATGCGAACCCATACCAGGGATTTCCTGCACCATGGTGTAGCCCGGTGCATCAGTAGGAACAAGAAAGAGGGAGGCCTTGCGGAAGCTACCTTCCAGCCGCGACATGACAATAAGAAAGGTCGCACCCTGGGCACCCGTGCAGTACCATTTGTGCCCATTCAGAACATAATGAACGCCGTCTTTGACTGCATTGGTGGCAAGCGACGAGGGATCCGAACCTGCACCCGGCGCCACTTCCGTCATGGCAAAGGCCGAACGAATCTGACCGGCAACAAGGGGACGATAGTATTTTTCTTTTTGCTCCGGGCTGGCTGCCAGGTGCAGGAGATGCATGTTGCCTTCATCAGGCGCATCACAATTGCACAGATAAGGAGCAATGGGCGAGCGGCCCAGCTCGGAAAACACGAGCGCCGTTCCCACCAGATCCAGGCCCAGCCCGCCTTCCGACAGCGGCAAATGGGCCGTCCAGAGTCCCCGACGGCGCGCCTCGGCTCGCAGGTTTTCCACAAGGTCTTCCGGCATGCGACCGCGTTCGTAATCAAAACGGGATTCGGCCGGGATGGCTACTTCATCCACAAATGCCCGGGCCCTCGTGCGCAGAGTTTCTATTTCCGGTGCAATGGAAAGATCCATGGCATACCAGAACCTGCCCTGACGGCACGGCAAGCCCAAAAGGATAGATGCACAGACCGGAGCACGTACGGAAATCAATTCCCTGGAAGTCACAGAGTCACTGAGGGGCTTTTAGAGACGGCAGAATTTTTTTGTTTACATATTTTTGAGGCATCTTCAAGGAGCCTGGTGCCTGGCCCGGTAATTTTTACTATCGTTGTCATCCTTTCCCTTGCTCTGGCCGGGAATTTGTTTGCGGATACGGTTATTTTAAAAAGCGGCACTGTCCTGGAAGGACAGATCGTTTCCCAGAGCCAGCAACAGGTACAGCTGAAAACGGAGCGCGGAACCATTCGCATTCAAAAAGGTACGATTCGCAGGATAACCTTCGGGCCTTCACCGTCGCAACCGGAGAAACCGGTCGCCCTGAAACAAACAGAGGCTGTGAAACCAACCGTTCCGGCAAAACCGGAACCGGGAATCGTAGCCGCCCTGAAAAAGCCTGAGGAAAAGACGCCGGCCCTGAAGAAACCGGTAGAAAGTCCGGAAAAGAAGTCGGAAAAATCGGAAAGGTCAGAAGCAGCAGTCACACCGGCCCGGTCCCGGAGTGCTGATTTTCTGCCTGGCTGGCCCCAATACCGCCGCGGTGACCGCAATTCTGGAATCGCTCTGGGCGCGGGAACTACGGCGGCTCTCGGGCTCGCCCTCGATAGTCGCACCAATTTTATTATCGCAGGGAAATCTTTGCAGCAGGCAGAACGTACCGGACTTCTGGCGCTGGCTTTTCCCGGGTCCGCGCTGCCACTGAATCTGCTGGCCCGATCCCAGGCTGCCCGCGCCATCGACCGGATGCAGGACAGTGCCACCAGGTTCAATCTGGGTTTTCTGCTTTTTGCCGGGCTCTACGGCTATCATCTGTACGACGCACGCCGGATCCCCCAGAAATCCGTGGGAAGCTCGTGGCAAATGGAATGGGTCCTCGAAAAATCAGGCAATCGAACGGAACAGACCATGCAAATGGGCTACCGCTAGGAACTGTGAAAATAACTGCGGCGCGGATCGGCCGGGCCTTTACCCGACTTTCTGATAGATATAGATATGGAAAAAAGCTTGCCGAATCGGTGAGCCAGGCTCACCGTAAAGTATGTTTGCGCGATTATTGCTTCCCCATGCATTCATTGCCATTCTTTTTGCCGGCTGCCTGGGTCCCTTCCCGAAAGTTCATTTGTGGCCGTTATTACTGGATTTTTCAGACTCATCGGGCTCATACTCCCGGGTGGCCGGTCCTGCTTTTACAAACGTGCGCAATGGTGGCCTCGTAGAAACGGGCTTGCTTCGGGGCACCAATTCCGTGGATGCCGACAGAATCGAAGTTTCCATCGACGGCGGCGCTTACACGACAGCCAGCGGTACAAGTTCCTTTACCTATGCTCTGCCCACTGGCAGTGCGATCTGGCGCGATGGTTCTGTCCACACAGTGACCGCACGTAGCGTTCGTGGCGGCCTGTATTCACAGGAAACCTCCCTTACACTCAAAAAAGGGAAAAACCGTGATTTCAATGGCGACGGCTACCCTGATCTTGCTGTGGGCGCTGCGGGCTATAACAGTTCCCAGGGGCGCGTTTATATCTTCTACTCTGGCGGAGCAACAGGCATTGCAGCCACGGCGGCCGGCAGCGCCGATGTTGTCCTGACCGGAGGTTGCGCGGGCGATATCTATGGCGACAGTATCGCTCAGGGCGACTTCAACGGTGATGGCTACGCGGATCTGGCTGTGGGAGCCTTCGGCTACAGTTGCGCCAATGCCCGGGGTCGGGTGTACATCTATCAGTCGGGTGGTACAAGTGGTATCCCGACCTCGGCAACACACACGATAGACGGTGCTACCAATGCGGATCGTCTGGGGACGGCTCTGGCTTCCGGTGACATAAATGGCGATGGTTACGCCGACCTCATAGCCGGGGCAGAACGGGTCAGTACCAGTCAAGGTGCTGCTTACATTTTCCATGGCGCGAGCTCAGGAATTACGCAAGCGCTGGGCGCCGCCACAAGAGTTATTACGGGAGCGAGTGCCTTCGATGAATTTGGCAGTGCCGCCTCGACAGGTGATTTCAACGGCGACGGTTTTGCAGACCTGGCCGTAGGGGCGATTCGTTACAATGCCGGGACCAATCAAGGCGCCGTATACATTTTTCACGCGAATAACGACGGTACGGGAATCAGTCCAACTACGGCAGGAGGCGCTACAGTCAGGATAACCGGACAATCCGGAAACGACGATTTCAGTACCAGTCTGGCCACCGGTGATTTCGATAACAATGGCTATGCAGATTTGATTGTGGGCGCGAATCGCTACTCTTCAAACGGTGGCACAGGCCGCGCTTACATTTTTTCCTCCAGTGGCAGCAGCGGCATTACCATTACGACGGCGGCTACGGCCACACGGATCATCACCGGTGAAAGTGCCAATGACGAATTTGGGGCCCGCGTGGCCACCGGTGATTTCAATGGCGACGGCTATGTCGATGCCGTGGTCAGCGCCCGTTCCTACCCGGCAGGAAATGCAATAGGTCGCTTCTATATTTTTTCTTCGAGTTCATCCGGTATCACTGCCACTCTCGCCGGAAGCGCTACAACGATCATCACCGGAGCGTCAAACTCGGATCAGTTTTCCGCTTTTGCGCCCGTTCATGCTACAGACCTGAACGGAGACGGTTATCCCGATCTCATCGCTGGAGCTGGAGGGGCTGCAGGCGGGACCGGGGACGGTAGACTGTATGTTTTCCACTCCGGGGGAAGTAACGGGATTGTAGCCACGGCTACGGCCAGTGCTGCAACAACGATTTCCGGCTCCGGCGGTGAATACTTTGGGGACAAAATAACCAACTGATTCCGGCCTTCAGGCCTTTGATTGCGCGTCGCTGCTGCGATTTAGTTCCCGGAAAGCAATACAGGGCAGTCCGGCATAGTAGAGAAGGTTGGGCACGATGCGCAGAAGGAAACCGGCGTCCAGTCCGGCAAGGATGAGCGCATCTGCGAGAGCCCATAACCCGTAATAAAGAAAAACAAACAAATGGATCCTACGAAAATCGAATAGATAGAGAAATGTCAGCGGCCAGAACAAGAAAAGAATTTCATAAATCAGATATAAAAATCGAATGTCTGCCGGGCCGGCTAAAAAGATCAGCCCCTGAGAAAGCAGTGGAACCAAAAGAGCACAGAGAAAGGGCAGGATGAGCCATCCCTTTGAATACCCGGACTGTTTTCTAAGGTGCAGCAGTGCGATCATGGCGAAATAACGAGCATCTCCCAGATAAACAAAAAGAAAAGAAATTCCCGACCGCATCGCCTCCGGCAGAACGCGTGCGGCTTGGTTTGAGGTAAGCCAGGCATCCAGGAGGGATAGTGCACTCAGGCCCAGGCCCACGGTCACTGCCAGCGAATCGGCCTGACTCCTCTGCCTGGCCATGTAGAAAATACAGCCGGCAATGGCGAGGCTGAGGAGCCCCGGGTGCTGGTAAAAGCTATCATAAAATTCCTTAAACATTAGCGGCCCTGCCGATCCAGATATTCCAGGTAGCGAACAATGTGCCCGATCTCCTTTGCGCTGAGTTCCCCGGAAAAGGCGGGCATGCGCGCACCCTGCCTGATGGCTGAAGGATTGGCGATCCACTGCTCCAGATAGGAAGTTTTCCAGTAGCGTGTAACGTTCACTGGTCTGTGCAGTTCCGGCCCGACCGATCCGCCTATTCCACCAAGTTGGTGGCAGGACTGGCATTTTTGCCGGAACAATCGTTCACCCAGGCGCACGGGCGGGGGGGCATTTGGTAGAGGCTCTGGCGCAAGAGCGGTGATGCGAATCTGGAGCACCTGGTAGGGCCAGGGGCGGCCCTGGGCCGTCGCCGGGGAATCGCCTGACCAGATCAAATAGTAAGGCGAGAGAGAAATCGGCGTGGCAGCGTTATTCAAATGAAATTCTTCGCCGGGTCTGTTGAAAGCCAGAAAGGCCTGGCGTGGTTTCAGATCTGCCACCGACACTTCTGCCAGATAACCGTCAGCGCACTTAAAAAGCAGCCGGCCTTCCTTCTGCCAGTCCGGAGCGAACTGCGACAGGAGAGCTGTTAATTCTATGGCATCGTAGGTGGCCGGCCCTGCCAGATAGGGATCGTGGACGCTGATCGTTGCAAAGGCGTCGCGCTGCAGCCCTGACGGGTCAACCACCGCTCTTCTTCCCTGGATTTCGATTTCTAAAGGAGGAAGACTGCGGGTGCAGGCAAACAAGAGAAGGGTGGGAATCAGGAAACGCACAGACTTCCGGTGGTGTAACTGGTCGTGGTGGTTGTGTTGTGCGCACCGGGTCCCCGACTGCACATGCATAGATGGCGTGCCTGAGCACTAACTCTCGCGCCGCGCGCTTCGCCGGAATTCATAATTTCTTCAGCAATTTGCACCACCAGGTCCTCTTGAATCTGGAATCGTCTGGCGTAAGCCTGCACAAGACGCGGAAATTTACCAAGGCCCAGGATCCGCGTTCCCGGCATATACGTAATACTTATTTTTCCATAAAAGGGTAAAAAATGGTGAGCGCAGAGAGAAAAAAAATCGATGTCCTCGATGCTGACCGTGGCCGGTGTTTCCGATCCTTCAAGGAGCCGGGTGGTTTTTAAGATTTTCGCCGGATGCATCCGGTAACCGGAAAGAAGTTCCTGATAAGCGCGGACAATGCGATCCTCACTTTCTTCTGATTCAAACCAGTCCAGAGCGCGCTGATCCGTAGTGATTTTTGCGTTGATCCAGTCTTTAAGATCCATGCGTCCATGCTCGATTCAGGGCAGAAACCATTCCAGCAATAAAAAAACCCGGCAATGATGCCGGGTTTTTTAAGAGTGGTGATGCGCTGCGATCTTAAATGATCAGCGGGGCAATCACGAGAGCCACGACGCTCATCAGCTTGATGAGGATGTTAATGGAGGGCCCCGATGTATCTTTAAGAGGGTCACCCACGGTGTCACCGGTAACGGCAGCCTTGTGTGCGTCTGAGCCCTTTTTATAGAGGACTCCGTCAATGGTTGCCCCTTTCTCAATCATCTTTTTGGCATTGTCCCAGGCACCACCAGCGTTGGATTGAAAGATGGCCATCAGAACTCCGGAGACGGTAACACCGGCAAGGAGGCCGCCCAGAGCTTCGGGGCCAACCAGAAAACCGGCGAGCACCGGAGCAACAACGGCTAAAAGTCCGGGAAGGATCATCTCCCGAATGGCCGCAGAGGTAGAAATCTCCACGCACTTTGCGTATTCCGGTTTGCCTTCTGCAGCATCAAAGATTTTGCGATCGGACGTGGTGAGTTTCTTCATGTCGCCATCGTACTTCTTCATGATGGCCAGCGCATTTTTGAGTTCCGGGATGGAATTGAACTGACGTCGCACTTCATTGATCATGGATCGGGCAGCCCGGCCCACAGCGCCCATGGCCAGTGCCGAGAAAACGTAGGGAAGCATTGCGCCAATGAGCAGCCCGGCCATAACCGTGGGGTTAGCCACATTGATAGCTTTGAGACCGGCCTGTTTCATGAAGGCAGAGAAGAGCGCCAGAGCTGTCAGGGCCGCAGAGGCAATGGCAAAACCTTTGCCGATGGCAGCCGTGGTATTGCCCACAGCGTCCAGTTTATCGGTGCGTTCGCGCACTTCCGGTGGCAGTTCAGCCATCTCCGCAATACCGCCAGCGTTATCCGAAATAGGTCCGTAAGCGTCCACAGCGAGCTGGATACCGGTATTGGCAAGCATACCCAGGGCGGCGATAGCAATGCCGTAAAGGCCAGCGAAATGGTAGGCTCCCACGATGGAAGCACCGATGATCAGCGCCGGCAGCCCTGTGGAAAGCATACCGAGTCCGAGCCCGGCAATGATGTTCGTCGCCGAGCCTGTTGTGGACTGGAAGACAATTCCCGTTACCGGTTTTTTATCGGTTCCAGTGTAATACTCCGTGATTCCACCTACAAGAACGCCGGCGATGAGACCAATCACCGTGGCAACAAGGACGCCTGTCGCAGTAAAGACTCGATCGGTTCCTTCCAGAATGGAAGTTGTGGTCCAGGTGGCGGGCAGGAGAGCGTAAATCGCATAAGCTGCTCCACCAATCATGATTGCACTGGAAAAGTAGTGGCCAAAGGAAAGGGCTCGACCCGGATCTCCGCCTTCTTTCACCCGCACAAAAAACGTACCGATGATCGAGCAGACGATTCCCAGCCCGGCCAGCGCCAGCGGCAGGATTACAGCAGAAAGGCCATTCATTCCATCCACGTCTTTCAAGACGTCAATGAAAGCGGCACCGAGAACCATGGAACCCAGGATAGAACCTACATACGACTCGAAGAGGTCAGCGCCCATACCGGCCACGTCTCCCACGTTATCACCCACGTTATCCGCAATGGTTGCTGGATTGAGCGGATGATCTTCAGGAATGCCGGCTTCGACCTTGCCCACAAGATCGGCTCCCACATCAGCAGCTTTGGTGTAAATGCCACCGCCCACGCGGGCAAATAGCGCGATAGAGGAAGCGCCCAGCGAAAATCCGGAGAGGATGTTGAGCACCCGGTCCATTTCGCTGCCCGTGGTTGGCGCAAAGTAGAGCATGTAAAGGGCGAAAAGACCACCAAGACCCAGAACACCAAGACCGACGACTCCCATACCCATGACGGAGCCTCCGGTAAAAGCGACTTTCAAAGCACTTTCAAGGCCGGTCCGTGCAGCGTGGGCTGTCCGGTAGTTGGCTTTGGTGGCCACACGCATCCCGAGGAAGCCGGCCAGTGCGCTGCACAGTGCGCCCACAATAAAGGAAACAGCGACCAGAGAATGGGAGGATTGCTCATTGGCGGACAGGCCAAGCAGAATGGCGACAGCGAGCACAAACCAGATCAAAACTTTATATTCGGCGCGTAAGAAAGCCATGGCTCCGGAGGAAATGTAATGGCCGATTTTCACCATTTTTTCCGTTCCCGGATCCTGCTTGCTAATCCAGGCCGTGCGATAGAAACTGTAGCCCAGCGCCAGGACTCCCGCACCCAGGGTAAGGTAAGTAAGATTCATTAAGAGCTCTCCTTAGAAAACTGCGTATTTTTTTTTCACCGGCCTGTTCAGTAGATTCAGTAAGGCCAAGATGATAAAAGCAATGAAGGGGGTGGGACCTGTCAAGCCTTTCGTGCATGGCAATTGGCCAAATATCGACAAAAACAATCGACATTTTATCCGGTTTATGGGCAAAAGCCCGTTTCGGCATGGCCGATTTTCCTTTCCTTAGCTATCTTCAGTCATTGCTGCAGGCATTCCAATGAACTTGATTGAAACCGCTCTCATCATCCTATCCGTCCAGGTTTTTTGTTTTATTTTTGCCGCAGCGTTCAAAACGGATCTCTTAACCGATCTGAGCTATGGTCTCACTTTTGCCCTGATAGCCGGTATCAACCTCCGGTACGTGGAGCCCCCGGCGAGTACAGTGGTGCAGGTAGCTCACTATGGATCGCAGTTGGCGGTGGTTGTCTGGGGAACAAGGCTGGCCCTGTTTTTGTTTTATCGCATCCATAAGATGGGTCGGGACAAACGTTTTGACGGTCGGCGCGAAAATGTGCTATCCTTTGCTATGTTCTGGGCCTTGCAGGCGATAAGCATCGGGATCATCTATGCACCGGTCATGCTTCTTTCCTGGCAGCTGGAAAACCCCAAAACCCTTAGCTTCCGCGAAGACCTTGCCTGGCCTCTGGTTCTTGTCGGGCTCTGTCTTTTCCTTACGGGCTTTCTCCTTGAGGCTGT
This sequence comes from Spirochaetales bacterium, assembly GCA_015075425.1. Lineage (GTDB taxonomy): Bacteria > Spirochaetota > Leptospiria > Leptospirales > Leptonemataceae > H5-SPI1. Next base: position 454,688 of record JABTUL010000002.1, read on the forward strand.
GGCAGATCAGCAGAAGCTTTCGTTCTATGAAAAACAGAAGAAAAGCGGTGAGGATAAGGTGCGCTGGATGGATCAGGGTTTGTTCAGCCGGGCCCGCCATCCCAACTATGCGGGGGAGATTCTCGTCTGGTGGGGTCTGTGGCTGGTCGCTCTACCCTTCCTGCCGCTCTGGCTGGGGGCGCTCGCTATTTCTGGACCCGTCTGGATTACCATATTATTACTTAAGATCAGCGGTATCCCGCTTTTAGAAAAAAGCGCCCAGAAAAAATTCGGTGATGACCCGGCTTACCAGGCATACAGGGCGCGAACGCGCTCCTTGTGGCCTATTTGATTAATACCGTTCCGGAACGTACATATATTCCGGTAGCGGTTTGCGCTCATAATCCTCATGGCGGCGTCGCGGCGGTAGCTGGACCGGTTCATGCTCTCCAACGTCCGTATAAGGCACCAGGCTCAGCAAATGGCTGATGCAATTGAGACGGGCCTTTTTCTTATTGTTGGCTGGAACGATCCACCAGTAGGCCTCGGGAATACTGGTCCGTTCCAGCATGATTTCTTTGGCCCGGGTATAGTCTTCCCATCTGGCGCGTGACTCGAGGTCCATGGGACTGAGTTTCCATTTCTTGAGCGGATCATGGATGCGGCACTGAAATCGGAATTGCTGTTCTTCATCTGTGATGGAGAACCAGAATTTGACGATTTGAATACCGGAACGAATCAACATTCTTTCAAAGTCCGGGACGGTCCGGAAAAATTCTTCGTATTCTTCATCGCTACAAAAACCCATGACCCTTTCCACCCCGGCCCGATTGTACCAACTGCGATCAAAGAGAACGATTTCGCTGGCAGCCGGGAGGTGAGCCACATAACGCTGGAAGTACCACTGCGTTTTTTCGCGACTGGTGGGGGCAGGCAGCGCGGCCACCCGGCATACGCGGGGATTGAGTCGCTGAGTGATCCGTTTGATCGTACCGCCTTTTCCGGCGGCGTCCCGACCCTCAAAGATCACAACCAGTTTGTATCCGGTGCGCACCACCCATTCCTGTAGCCGAACCAGTTCCGTTTGCAGGCGATACAATTCTTTGAAATACTTCCTCCTGTAAGCATGAACACCTTCGCCCGCTGCTACGGTTTCAGTACCCAGTCTCGCCTGCTCCTCAAGATCGGAGAGTTCCATTTCCATTTCTTCATCAAAAGAATCGATGTATTCATCATGGATGCGGGCGTAGAGTTCGCGTTCTTCTTGTGTTTCCAGGTTCATTCGAGTCCGTGGGGTGTGTAGATGAGTGTGCTGTGATCGCGGTCGTCCGGCGCAAAAGATGCCGCTACCTCACCCCTTAAAAGTCCAAGCTCCCCGCTGTCCAGAAAAATTCCGCCGCAATTGCTGCAGCGATCCACTTCGACCTTACCCATCGTTTCGATATGCATGGGGGATTGACAGGCCGGACAAATCAATTGACGGGATTTCCGGGGCGGCCTTTTGCTCCCGACCGTCCGCTCCTGCTCCAGCGGTTCCACGTGGGCGTCTACTGCTGCTGTGGCCGGGCGCGGATCGACCGGGTGGGGTGCATGGATATCGGCGGACTCCAGCGGCGGCCGGCGAACGTCCAGCCGCTTTAAGATGTAGTCCCAGCCCGGAAACATGGGGTTTTATGAGGACCTGGCATACTTTGTCAACTGTTCTCCTGTGGGGCCTGCTCATTGCATTTTTTGCTTCCCCTGCATTCTCCCTGTCCGACAAAGAGGCATGGTTACGCTTCTCACCCCGGAGCGAGTGCTTCTGGTTCTGCGGGCCCTGGTTACGGGAAGCCTGGCCATTCGGGTGGATGGGCTTGAGCACATTCCCGAGCGTGGCGGTGCCATACTGGTCTGTAATCATTCAGATTATGCCGATCCTTTGATCCAGGCTCTCTTTTCCGGGCGTCGCCTTACCTTTCTGGGTAAGGCGGGAATGCTGGAACTGCAGTGGCTGCGACGTCTGCAGAGCCTGCTTTCCTCCGTGGACAAAAGCACCATCGAAGGTGGACTGGTAGAGCTTGCCGATGAATTTCTCAATATTTCCGGTCAGGTTCTTTTCGACATCCAGCAAAGCCTGACTCCTGCAGAAGATCCTCTTTCCCAGGAGGAGCTGGACAAATTGTGTCAAATTTTGCGCGACGGGGCAATTCTTGCTCTGTACCCGGAAATGAAAAGTAGCCCCGGCGCCGGCCTTGCCCCGTTCAGTGATCTCCCGGTCCAACTGTCCCGGCTCACCGGACTGCCTGTCGTGCCCGCCGGCATCATCGGCAGCCACGGCCTTTCCAGTTTAAGACAGTGGCTCTTTGGCCGCAATATAGGCCGGGCCGTGGTGTATTCCATTGGCGAACCGATGCTATTTGTGCCGGCAGAGGATATCAGCACCGGAGTACAAAAATTGCACGGCCAGGTGGCCAGGCTCTGTCGCCGTCAGAGCAGCCGGGCCTCAATGTGATCTCAAGCAGAACCGATACATACCGTGTGGGCCTAAAATACGTTCTTTCTGCCCTGATTTTTTTGTGCTGCTATTGCGGCCCCAAGAAAGCTCCGCCCGGGCCGGCGACGGGCCCCGTGGATCCGGTGGGCCTCGCTTCCGGTGAAAGGCCACTGCCCGAGCCAGGCAAGGAAATCGAGGATCGAGTGGCCCTGGCGGAGAAGCAACACTCCCTGGCGACAAAGATCCCGGTTGTCCCGCCAGGTGAACAGAAACCCAGTTTAACCATCAGTCGTGAATCTGCCTATTTGCGTGACCGGCTGGGCTACCTGGTTGAGCGTCGGCTTGTCGAATTGCATGAGCGCGGTCCGGCAACGGTAATTGTTCTTACCAGTCCGCAACTATTTGCCAGCGGTTCCACACGCCTTTCCGCTTCCGGGCGGCGTCTGGTGTTGCAGGTCAATGAAATTTTAGTAGGCCTTCGAGGTAAACGTTTTGCCGTAGAAGGGCATGCCGACGAAAGACGTGGTCGCACTTCCAACTGGGATCTGGGCTACCGTCGGGCGATGGCCGTCGTGCAACTTATGATTGCCCATCACATGCCTTCCTATCGCATCAGCGCAAGCAGCTATGGTTCTACCCGTCCGCAAGAAACGGATGACACGGCGGAGGGCCGGGCATTGAATCGGCGGGTGGAAATAGCTGTTGTGGATGATCATTTTCGTTATCCCCAGGATGACAACCGGCACACCACAACCGTTCCCATTTACAGAAGCATCGATCCGGCGCGCAGTGGACCGGATGGTCGGACCATTGGTACGGAGTATGAGAAATATTTGCGAGAGAAGGGCCTTGAGCGCCCTTGATCTACTCCTGTAAAACGCTGCCCTCGGCTTCAGCCAGACGGAAGGCAATGTCCCTTCTGCGCTGGATGGACATAATAGGTATCTCAAGGAAAAAGGGATCTTCTGGATGTGCTAAAAGTTTATCAAATTGACGAACAGCTTCAGCATAGTCGCGCAGATCAACGGCGATGATCGCCAGGTAATAGTGCAGCAGTCGATTGTAGTCTTCGCGAGATTTGCCGGACACATCTTCCGTTTCAATGGAGTACAGAATTTCACGGGCCATATACAGATTGCGCCGGTCCAATTCCAGCCGGGCCAGACCGATTTTTGCATCGCTATTGCCCGGCCAGCCTTTCTGTACCTGGCGGAAGTAATCGTAAGCCCTTTCACCGGATTTTTGTTCCAGGTAAAAATTTCCCAGCTCTACCAGTGCTGAAGGATCAAAGGGATTCTTTTTGTATGCCAGCCGATAGTTTGCAAGAGTGGCCCGATGATCGCCAGAGCGACGAAAAGCTGTGGCCAGGTAGTAGTAGGTTCGGGCGTATTCAGGGACTTGATCGCGGGCGCGCTCCAGATACAACTGTGCCTTTTCAGGCATACGCAGAAGCAAATAGATGCGACCCAGATTAAAGAGCAGAGGAAAGAATTGTGGATCGGCTCTCAGGGCAGAAAGATAGGCATCGCGCAATGCTTCCAGTTGTGCGGCATCGCTTCCGGCAGCCTCCGCGCGCGTTACCAGTTCATTGTTGAATGCGGCAATGTTTGTAATTTCCGTATCACCAAAAAGAAAGCGAACGCTGCCCGGCGGCGGTTCTCCCTGGAAGGCCGGCCCCGCTGTCAGGATGTAATCCCGTTTGCTCTTGAGAAAGGTTCCCTGCGGTACGGTCTGTCCGGGCAATATCTCCAGTGGCTGCAACAGCGTGTCCTGGCCCTGGGCCATCAAGGCTCCCGACAGAGCAAAGAGAAGGGTTCGTCCAACCATCGGATTTATTGTCGGAAAATAAGCCTGGTCCTCAAATGGCCGGGGCGAGGTTGGCCTCCAGCAGCTCGCGGGTGTAGGGGTGTTCGGGAGTTGCGGTGATTTTTTCCACAGACCCCTTTTCCACGATTCTGCCCTCCTGCATCACAGCGATTTCATGAGAAAGATGCTTCACAACAGCCAGGTCATGGCTGATAAAAAGATAGGTAAGGCCCAGTCTGTCCTGCAAATCGAGTAAAAGATTGATGATCTGAGCCTGAATCGATACGTCAAGTGCGCTCACGCATTCGTCGGCTACAATGAATTCTGGATCCAGGATGAGAGCCCGGGCGATGGAGATTCGCTGTCTCTGGCCACCGGAAAATTCATGGGGATAGCGGCTGAGCACATCGGCGGAAAGACCCACGAGGTCCAGAGTGGAGCGCATCTTTTCCTGACGTTCAGGCTGGCTCTGGTCTGGAAAATGGACGCGCATCCCCTCCGATAGAATGCTCTCAATGGACAGGCGCGGATTCAGAGTGGAAAAAGGATCTTGAAAGATAATCTGCAATTTTTTGCGCAAAGGGCGCCAGCGGGCCTGGTTCAAGTTCTGCAGTTCGATAGCGGGGCCTTCAGGTGGATGGTAGCGAATCGTGCCGGAAAAAACACTGGCCAGTCCCAGTATAGCGCGCCCGAGAGTCGTTTTTCCCGATCCGGATTCACCCACCAGTCCCAGGGTTTTGCCGCGTTCCATTGTGAGGTGGATGTCATGGCAGACCGGAAATTCTCTCTGACGACGCGCAAAAAAACCGCTGCGCTCCAGATAACCGGCGTTCACCGCCGTCAATTCCAGATGCCCCGTTCCCACAATGGGCATTTTTTTCCCCGGAGGGCTCTGTAAATTCATTTACGCTGCCCGCCAGGGCATCGATCTCTGCTTATGTTCCGGGCTTTTCATCGCTTTTCCTTCCTCCTCATCCTCTTTCTTTCAAATGTCTTTTGTGGCAGTGATGTGCGCCAGCCGCAGTTGATCGAGTTGCCCGGTACGGAGGAACTTTCCTTTTATGGATCCGTGGACAAAATACCGGAGGCGCTGGGCAGCGGGCCTTTCTCTTTCCGATTCAGGGTTTACTACTGCCCGGAGAATAAACCGGAAGAAAACGCGGAATCAGCACACGTCGAAAAAAAACAGCCGGCGTTTTCCCCGGATTGCTTTTTTCGCTACTATGAACGCAAAGAGAGCTATCAGTTTGGCAAATATTTTGCCGAGCTCCGGGTGGAAGAGGGCTGGACCCATGCTTCCGTGGAGCTTCTGGGTCTTGAAGCCGTTCGTGGTCGCTATTCACCCGGACACAATCCCTTCTGGTTCACGCCTGCCTCTGTTGAGGCCTGGAAAAAGATACAGCAAGAAAAGCAAAAGCCCGTTCAAAAAAAGAAAAGTGATGATGAGGTAGACCTGGATCAGGAGCGTATGACTCGCCGTAAAATCGTGGACGATCCTTCCCGTTACAGTCTGGTCCATAATTTTACCTTTGTCTCCCAGGAAAATCCCATAGCTGATAAGACACAGGCAGAGATCGCCGGGAGGTTTGCTCCTATTTTGATCCTTTCGCGGGATAAAAAATTTCTACCATCCAATCTGGAAAAATTCTACGGAAAATCAGAGCAAAAAAAGTATGATCGGAAAGTCAAAGATGGAATGCCTGAGAACTTTTTTGATGAACCCGAGTTGCCCTACCTTTCTTTTCCCGAGGAGATAGGGGCCGGCCCCACACACCTGTACTACCATTTACGCTACGCCAGCACCACTGTCTCCGGCACCCAGCCAGAAGCTCTGCCTGGATTTCGGGATAATAGTAATTACTTCTATACAAAAGGCGATGGTTCGATGGTGCTCAGTTTCTGGATCTGGTTTGATGGCAACGAAGGACCATCGCGCTGGAAGCTGGGCAACTACCATCAGGGAGACCTGGAGTCTTTTGCCATTTTACTGGATGAGAAGGGCCGGCCTTTGCGCCTTTTGACCACAGGTCATGACCACATTACACTGGATACAGCCTGGGCCAACATCGACTCAGTCATGGATCATCCTGTTCTGTACGTGGGTAGCGGTAACGGTTCTGATGGCGGCAATCCTTTATCGGCGTACGGTGACCATACGGTGGAACTCGATGGTGGTGGTCCTTTCCTGACCTGGCTCGCCCGGCCTCTGGATGTTTTTGTGCGGGCGGACGCCGGGCAGCTGATCGTCCCGGCGGACCTTTCTCTGGAAAGCCTGCGAAAGGTGCGCATCCGTGGCCTCCAGGCTGAGACTGATCTTAGCTCTCAAGTAACGGGCAGGATCGCTCGCCTTGTGCCATGGGAAGAGCCGGGCTGGATCAATAAGCCGGCTGATACAGATCCTGACAAACACCATGAAGTTGCCGCAGAAATCGCAGATTTTCTGGCTTTTCCGGGCCGGCTGGGCAAACATCCGCGCACCTCGTATAACGTTTTCAGACTGCGAAAAGAGGGTGAATCGCCACGCAACGCTCCCTATAAAACAAACGTAGAGCAGCATTATACTTTTGAACGGCCGCGGGAGGAGCGCTTCCACAGCGGGCTCAAAGGAAATTACGGGCCGCGGTAAAATCCATGCGCTTCTTCCGGCAGATCTTCTTTGCTTTTGGTGCCGGCCTTATTTTTCTTCCGGCCTTGAGGTCCGCGCCCCTCAACTTGCCGGAGTCGGGCAGACGATCCGTTGGCCCCTTCATGCAATTATTAACAGATACGGCCAATCCCCGGGAAATTGCCCAGGTTCGCGCCCTGACACCCGAACACTGGCTTCCTTCCAAAAAGGAAATTCCAGCTCTGGGTTATGGCCACTCCCCGTTATGGGTGCGCTTTGATCTGGAGAATCAGTCAGCGGTAAAACGAATCGCCTATCTGGAACTGGCTGTACCCTGGATGGATCGCATTGAGCTTTACATGCAGGGGCAGGACCGGGCAATACCAGCGGGTGACCGTTTGCCCTTTGGGCAGCGCAGCATTCGCTACAGGAATGTGGTTTTTCCGGTGGAGATCGCTCCAGCATCCCGGATGACCATGCATATGCGTCTTGAAAACGAAGGAACCATGATGGTTCCGCTGTTTCTCTGGAGTCCGGCCGATTTTGAAAAAGCCAGACTCCAGGAAACGGTCCTGATGGGGGGCTTTTTTGGCGCCGGAATCATTATTCTTTTGTTTAATATTTTTGTCTACTTCTCTGTTCGTGACCGGGTCTACCTTGACTATGTTCTCCATCTGGCTTTGATTTTACTCTGGACCTTTAGCTTTTTTGGTTATATGCATCAACTGGTCATCCCCGACTATCCTGAGCTGGCCCACAGACTGCCCATTTTTCTCGTCGCCTGCTCTTTTGCCGCCGCTCTGTCACTCGCCCGTTCGTTTCTGGGCTTAGCGCAGTATTTGCCCCGGGTGGATTTTGCCCTGCGTCTGGTGCAGTATGGCCTTTTGATTTTCTCTGTTCCGGGTTCGCTCTTCTATAAAACGGGCAGTGTGGGTGTTAGTCTGGGAGGCTTTCTTTTGCCTCTGGTTTTGTTGCCCATTTCTGTTCATTTATTACGGCAGGGATCCCGACCGGCACGTTTCTTTTTAGCGGCCTGGATGGCCATTTTTGCCGCTTCCCTTATCGCTCCGTTGCGTAACGCCGGAATTCTCCCGTCCACCTGGGATGCCGGAGCGGTTGCCATTGGAACTTTTTTCCAAATGTTTTTACTTTCTCTGGGCCTCGGTTCACGCATCAATCTCCTGCGCCTTTCCATGGCGGAGAGCCGCGATGAAGTTGTTCAGCTCAATCAAGCCATTTCCCGGTTTGTTCCAGAATTTACGCACTACCTGACATCGGATCTTAAACAGTTACGACTGGGGCAGAAACTGGATCTCACGGCCACGGTCCTCTTCAGCGATATTCGTGGGTTCACCAATCTTTCCACAACCATGACTTCCGGTGAGATTGTCGGCTTTTTGAATTCTTACTATGGAAGGCTGGCCCCGGTGGTGGAACAATTTGGCGGATTTGTGGATAAGTACATTGGTGACTCCGTGCTCGCCATATTTCCAGAGAATCCCGATAGTGCTCTGCGCGCGGCGATTGCCGCCAGCTATGAACTTCAGGCCTACAACGAAGCACGCAAGCGCCGTGGTCGATTGCCCGTGCGCACCTGTTTTGGAATCCATACGGGACCTCTGACGATCGGTAATGTGGGAACGGAGAACAGGATGCAGACCACGGTTATTGGGGATACCGTTAATATTGCCGCCCGTACAGAAGAGCTGACAAAAAGATTCTTTGCAACGATTCTTTTAACTAAAAATTCTATACAATACCTGCACAGTCGGGATGCCTATTCCCTGCGTGAAATTGCTATATTGAAACCGCGCGGGAAGGATGAAAACATTGGTGTGTACGAGTGTTACGATACGGATCCACTGCTCATCAGTGAACAGAAGAGCGCAACGGAAGGCGACCTGGTGCTGGGTCTGGCTTACTTCTATGAAGGCCGCCTGAATGAAGCATTGCAGTGTTTTACGCGTGGTTGTCAACAGGCACCTGGAGATCCCGTCCTCGTCTACTATCTTCAGGAATGCCAGGAGCGACTGCTCACGGAAAAGCCGTCCTTTGAAGTGCGGATCTTGATGATTGATGACAATCCGGCAGTTCTGGATCTTCTTGCCGTTCGACTCACGCGGCCAGGCTGGCAGGTGGACCGGGCTGAGTCCGCCGTTCAGGCCCTACGACTGGCCGGCTCAAACCATTACGACCTGGTGATCATGGATATCCATCTGGAGGATGCGTCCGGCTATGATCTGATTGAACTCCTTCGTGAAATCGAAAATATGCGCGATGCGGAATACATGGTGTTGACGGCAGACACTTCACCTGAGTCGATCGCTACGGCCAGAGCAGCGAATGTCGCCTTCTTTGCCAAGCCAGCCGGCTTTAAAGAGATTATCCAGGCGATTCGGGAGCGCTATGCACGATCCGTGGTAACCTGACAGAGCGGCACGCGGTTTGTGGGTTTCCGGGGCCTGCCCCTTCCGTCCGAGAATGGCGTCCATGCCCGGACTCGTCCGGGCTCGCCCTCCATGGGCTCGCGAAAAGGCCGGCCCCGAAAACAACAGCGTCTCCCCCGGCCGTTTATATAAAAGCACCCGATCTGAAGATCTTTAATTGCCACAAAAAATCACGTGTCGGGTGCTTTTTATAAAATCCTACAAATCACGGGTGCGCGGGTGCGCCCTGCAAAAGCTCGCGCCTGGAATTCCAGTTGATTCTAAGGTGGAACTCACCCGGCTGACCCTGTGCAGTGGTTGCGGCGGCCTTTTCCCCTCGGACTTTTGTTATCCTTGTCCTTTGCACTTTTCTTTTTGATACAATTGAATCCCCGCTACATGTACACGGGAGATAGTCTGAACAATCTCATTCAGGCCTATTCCCTGCTCGAGAATCGTTTTACCTCCGAGGAACTTGTGTATCCCGGTAGATCCATTGATCCTGATTTTTCCTACTACCCGCATCCCGGAGTCTACCTTGTCAAATTGCCGGATGGTCGATTCATCGGGCAGTATCCCATTGCCCTTTCCTTTCTATCCGCACCGATTTTGTTTCTGGGTGGACCGACCCTTCTGCCCGTGATCCACGGAATCCTTTTTGCCCTTCTTGTGGGCTATTTTGCTCAGCGCTGGAAACTCAGTCCTGTTGCGATTCTGTTCCTGGTATTCGGGAGTTACATTGGATCGCGTTCTATCGAATATTCCTCGTATCTTTATGGCATAGCCTTTCACGCTCTTGGATTCACGTATCTCTTGCGAAGGAGTAAGCAAAAAATTGCGGCCATCTATGCCGGTCTTTTCATGGGCCTGGCCGTCTGGTTCCGTCTTGAGGCGGCGATTTTCTGTGCGCTTCTCCTGGTTGTTTGGGCTTCTGTCAATCTTTTACGGGATGGTCAGCTTTACGGAAGACACACAAAGCGCGATCTCACCCGGCTGCTGCTCTGTGGTACGGCTTTCTCTGTTCTGGTAATCGGATATTTTCTGGTGCATCAAATGCTGCACGGACATTTTCTGGGCGCATACTTCCTGAGCAACACTGCCGGTCTGGTGGAAAAGACTCTGACGCTGCGACTGCGCAGTCTCCTGGCGCTGGTTTTTGGAGCGCCGTATAAAGTTGGATTCTTTGCTTTTATGCCGCTCATTCTCCTGGCCTTTGTTTCCCTCGCCTGGAAACCGTACCGCAGTCGCCTGGGCCAGACCGCCCTGATCCTTACCGTCACTACCCTTGTATTTCTACCGCTCATGGCTTTTCTGACTGCAGATGATCAAACCGTTGTTTTTGGACCTCGTTTCTTGATTCTCGGGCTGCTGCCCGGTGTCATCATCTTTGACCGGATGCGCAGAGTCTGGGTTCGTCGCAAGGGACCGTTCCGCTGGCTCATGATGATTCTTTTTATATTTTCTGTAGTGTTAAATATTGGCTGGGTGCTGGTCCTGCGCAATGCAACCCGACAACTGAGAGTGTTTCAACAGGCAATGGAGAAAGTACAGGCCGAAGTGCATGTCTTTCAAAATCCCTTTCTTGCTTCGCATATGGGTACGGCCTATTTCCACAAACTAACGTTTGTTGCTCTTTACCCGCGCGATGTCGATGATTTGCTGGGTCGTTTATCCCAAAAGCCGGAACAAAGGCTCGCTTTCTATGATCTGACGGTAGAGCAAAAGAACTCTCAGGCCGGGTTAGATGCGCCCAACTGGTACTACTTTGACCGTTCCGCCTACGAGGAGATTCTTTCCCAAAAACTTGTCCTGGAAGACGAGCAAATGCTTCTACCGGAGGTGCGGGTCCGCTTTTATCGCTTTAAGGATTCAGCTCGCGCCCCTAAGGGACATCAGTAAACTTCCACAGACGACTGAAGCAAGAGGTGGGTCTCGCGGATTTGTAGAGTGTAATTTCCCCGGCGCCGGGGAGCCCGGGCAGCGTAAAGAAGTACCGGAGCCTGACTGTCGCGAAAGGCCGGAGTCGACAGGCGCATGCGGGTCTCGAAATTCTCCGGGCCTCGGTACACAAGAGTAATGGTCCGGTCATGAAAAGCGGTTTTTTCATTCAGGCAAAAAGCTCCCGCCGGGGAGAAGGCGATCATCAATGCCTGGCCGCGGCGCACTCTCTCTCCAATTTGAAAATCTTCTTTCCGCAGTCGGTGGCAGGTAGCTGAAGCGCCCGGGTCCGGTCCGTCACGAAAAACCATCTGGCAACGCTCTTCGGGCCAGATATCTTCAGCGCAAAGCTGCCGGGCTCTTACTAAATAAATTACAGGATCCACGCGAATTCCGCTGTAGCCGTCCGCTATGGTTTGACCGTCCAGCATGGCCCGAACTTGCCGCAAAGCGGGATTGGCAGGACTGGCCAGGGCCTGGCGCAGATCGAGGCGCGGACGAGGATCCATGCTTCTGGCAAAATGGATCGTCTGAGCAACAAGTGCGCAGCCAAACACGATGCGTGCGGTGGGCCATTTCTGCAAAGCATAGAGGGAGGCCGGCAGTAACAGGGAAAGTTCAATAAAAAGCAGGCAGGCAATGCGTGATGTGGCCCGGATTCGATCAAATCCAGGAACCCATTCGTACAACAGATTGTAAGGTGCCACGGAAGGGAAAGGATCTAAAAGAAAGGGCATCGGGCCAAGGCAGAGCCAGAAGAGAAGGGCCAGGAAAATAAAGTAACGCAACGCAGAAAAAACGATTAGCGCCTGTCCTTTGATGATGGCAAAGACGGCCAGAGCAAGACCCAGGGCCCAGACCGGCGGAATGCTTGCTGCTTTTTCGTGGACCAGGTGCTGCATCGGTTGCCAGAAATGCTCCACGCGCAGAGCGCCGGCCACAGCTTCAATCTTATGACGACTCAGACCGTAGTGCTGTCCCGTGTAATGGTAAGGCAAGAGGAGTAAACCCATTGCGCAGATCATACCGGCCAGTATCACAGCGCTGAGCCTGCCTGTCCGATTTTTTAGATTCGCTGCGTCAAGAATGGCGCGCAGCCGTCCGAATCGATTGCGATCCAGAAAAAAATACAAAAAAATATAAACAATACTGAATAAAAAGAGGTGCACGGAGACAGACGCAAGCCAGAGAAAGATTCCTGTAAGAATAAGGAGCGATGAAGCCGGGTGCGACGAAATTCTGCGATAAAAGAGGGGCAGGAGAATCAAAGGGGAAAGAAAACATAGCTGGAAATGCAGTCTTTGATCCACAAAGAACGGTAAGAAGCCGCCCAGTCCGGCCAGGAAAGCTGGCCAGAAAGCGGGATAGATTTCCCGGGCCCGGATATACAGAGCCAGAGGAATGGAAAGCAAAAAGATCATGTGAATAAGATTGTATATGAGAATGGGGTTGGAGGAAAAGGCAAGTCCTGTCGCGGTGAAAGGCAGGAGGCCTCCCATCATATCAGAAAAGCTATAGGCAAAAGGGATTCCGGAAAAGGAAGGGCCATCCAGATAGCGGGCCGGATGAGCGAAAGAATAGTAGGGCCAGAGAGCCTGAAAAAAAGTCAAAGCCCCATCGAATTCATCGCCCAGTATGCTTGACTCTATCTGGATCAGCCAATCTTGATAAATAGAAATAAAAACTATACTGTAAAGTAGCAGAGCGAAACAGCTTTTCTTATCCACCCAGTAGCTTCAGAGCGCCCTGGACATGAGCCCCCACATTGAGATCGGAGCCAATGACTCCCAGGATGCGCGCCTCTGCATCAAGAACATAGGTCAGGCGGCGCGAAGGGAGAAAGGGGATGGAGCGAATTACCTGGTAGGCTTTGGCGATGCGAAGATCGGGATCGCTGATCAGTTCGTAGGTCAGGGAATGGGTGGCGGCAAAACGCTGGTGGCTTTCCTCATCGTCCCGAGAAATGCCAAAGAGCAGAGCCCCCTTCTGCTGAAATTCTGCGCCGTGATCGCGGAACGCGCAGGCCTCGCGTGTACATACTGCCGTAAAATCGCCGGGGTAAAAAAAGAGCACCACCGGTCTGGATAGTTTATGCAGGCTCGTGGCCTGTCCATCATGGGTCAGCGGAAAATCCGGTGCAATGTCTCCTTTCTTCAGCATGCGGGAAGGATTCGATCTTGACCGGCTTTTTTCAACCTAAATCCTGCCGCTTATGACGGCAATTCTTGGGCTTTCCTGTTTTTACCATGATGCTGCAGCTGTTCTGGTTCAGGACGGGGAAATCGTTGCAGCGGCTCAGGAAGAGCGCTTCACCCGCAAGAAGCATGATGCCGATTTTCCGGCCCGGGCCATTGAGTATGTTTTGAACGCCGGCCGCATGGATGCTTCAGCGTTGGACTATGTTTCCTTTTATGACAAATCTTTTCTGAAATTTGAGCGATTGCTTGAGTCCATTTTAGAATATGCGCCCTCCAGCTACCGGGTCTGGCTGGCTGCCATGCCTTCCTGGCTGGACCACAAGCTGCTTATTGAGCGCACCATCCGCAAACGCTTGCCGGGTCTTCCAAAAGAGGCCCGCTTTATTTTTCCCGAGCACCATGAATCCCATGCCGCTGCCGCTTTTTTTCCCTCGCCTTTTGAGGAGGCCGCTTTTTTGACTCTGGACGGAGTCGGCGAATGGGCTACAACATCCTGGGGAGTGGCCCGCGACAATCAGGTGGACATGCGCCAGGAAATCCATTTCCCTCATTCGCTGGGGATGCTTTATTCTGCCTTCACTTACTATACAGGTTTTAAAGTAAATAGCGGTGAGTACAAGGTTATGGGGCTGGCTCCCTACGGTGAGCCACGCTATGTGCAGCTGATCTATGACCATTTGCTCGATGTGAAAGAGGACGGCTCCTTCCGATTGAATATGGATTACTTTGATTTTGCCGCCGGGCTGCGCATGACCAATGGAAAGTTTCACAAACTATTTGGCGGTCCTCCGCGACAACCGGAAAGTCGATTGGGCCAGAGAGAAATGGATTTAGCTCGCTCTGTCCAGGTCGTAACAGAAGAGACTGTTCTCAAGCTGGGACGCTACATCCGGAAAACAAGCGGGCTGAAAAAACTGTGTCTGTCCGGCGGCGTGGCCCTCAACTGCGTGGCTAACGGTCATCTTCTGCGCGATGGTTCATTTGAAGAAATCTGGATTCAGCCTGCTGCCGGTGATGCTGGATCCGCGCTGGGATCGGCCCTGTTCACCTGGTATCAATATCTGGGCAACGCAAGGAAGCTCAGTCCGGGCCGGGACGCTCAACGTGGCTCTTACCTGGGACCGTCCTACAGTGGTACGGAAATCAAAGAGGTACTTAAGGCGGCCGCCGCTCCCTACCATGAGCTGGCTGATGCCTCCGCCGCCGCGCGCGCGGCCGCTGCTCACCTGGCAGAAGGCCGGGTGGTTGGCTGGTTTCAGGGTCGGATGGAATTTGGCCCGCGCGCCCTGGGCGGTCGTTCCATCATTGGTGATCCCCGCAGTGAGAAAATGCAATCGATCATGAACTTGAAAATAAAGTTTAGAGAATCTTTCCGGCCTTTTGCTCCCAGTGTCCTGCGTGAGGACGTCTCCCGGTATTTTGATATAGATCATGATTCGCATTACATGTTGATTGTAGCTCCGGTCAAAGAATCAATCCGGCGACAGATGACAGCAGAGGAACAGGAACTTTTTGGCATTGAAAAATTGAATGTCAAAAGATCGGATCTTCCGGCCATCACGCATGTAGATTATTCGGCACGGATACAAACGGTGACGCGTGAGAACAATCCCGTGTACTATGAACTCATCCAGGAGTTCAAACGGCTGACCGGCACGTCCGTAATCATCAATACCTCCTTTAATGTTCGTGGTGAACCGATTGTGCTTTCCCCGGAGCAGGCTTATCTTTGCTTTCAGCGTACCGGTATGGATGTTCTATTTCTGGAAAATTTTATGCTCCTGAAAACGGAGCAGCCCGTTCTGGAAAGTGATACGGACTGGCAGAAGGAATTTGAGCTGGACTGAAACAAATGTCTGAAATACGTAAATATTTTCTTAAATTGTTTATTGCAAGCCTTGTGTTGCTTTTGATTCGTCGGATCTGGGGTTTTACGCCGGAGCTACGCTTTATCTTTGCCGGCATCGCCGCCGCCTTTTTGCTTCTGACCCTCTTTCCCTGGCCAGGGTTGCCTATGTTCTGGCTGTGGAATCGTTATAAAGCGCGAACTTTGCAATCAATGCGTTTTTTTCAGGGGCTGGGCCTTTTGCTCCTGCTCATATACGCTTATCAAATGCGGCACCTCCTTGTGACCGATTGGCTGGATGCGCGACATCTCTGGGCCCTTTTGGGTAGCATTAGCCTGATTGCCGGTCTGGTAGCGCCTCTGGCCGAGCTCTTATTTGGGCTCTGGATGGGCCTGGCGCATGTGATTCAGGCCGTCGTCTCGCGCATTTTGCTCACATTGATCTATCTATTCACCGTGCTTCCCCTGGCCCTGGTGGCCAAGCTTGTGGGCAAACGTTTTCTGGTGCGTCACCCCGATCCGGCACTTTCAAGTTACTGGATTGACCGTCCGCCGGCGGCGGAAAAGGAACGCTATCATAAACATTTTTAATTATGCGCATATCTGTTCTGATCCTTTTGTTGTATGCCTGCACACCAGCGGGTCCGGAAATCACCGATGACCTCGTCGTGCGATACATCCAGGCTTACCAGAATGTGCGCAGGATCGCTCCGGAGCTGGCCCGGAAGATGGCCGCTTACAAAGGAGAAGGCGAGGCAGGCGTCGAGTCGGCCGGGACGGAGGGATTTGAAGAGTTGCAAAAAGCGGTACAATCGGCCGGATTCAAAGACATGGCTGAATTTGTGGCTGCGAACGCAAAAATTGCCTGGGCCTTCAACTATGTGCAAGCGGAAAGGGCCATCGGCGAATTTCAGAAAATGCACGACAATGGCCTTGAAGAGTTTGATCGCGCGCTTGCGGATCCGGAGGTTCCGGAAGAAACAAAGGCTGCCCTTCGCGACGGTCGTGCAAAGCTTGCCGCTGAGTTTGCGCGCAGTAAATCCTGGGCAGATCTGACGATGCGCGGAGTTAGACTTTTCAGTGATGAGAAGGCGCGGGCGGTGATTGAACGCCATCGTGAAGCTCTGGAAAAAGCCTACATGGGTCTCCCCGGTCCAGAAGGCCGGCCAGAATCTTGATCTTCTATCAAGGTGTTGCGATCAAGATTCTGGCCTTTTCTATTTAGCGAATAGCGGCTAAGATTTTGCGATTCGTCTCTTCCAGACGGGCGACTTCTGTTTCCGGCAGGATGTGATCCACTTTTCCCGCGCGAATGATCTGTAGTTCTGAACCACCGGCCACGGACTCTTCACGAACCGTGTAGGGAACCCAGGCAGAGTTTTCCTTATTGTAGAGCACCCCGATTTGATCACGGTGCAGCAGCGCCTGCTTCTTCACCCCGTTTTTCTCAATCTGGATTTCCAGAGTGCGGCCGAAATCGCGATAGATGAAAATGGCGGTCTCATCGCCTTTCTGAACCACGCGGCGATGTTCGCCGTTGGGATCAAAATCGCTTTTGCCGATGACGTTGCGACCCATCCAGAATTCAATCGAGTTGAACAAAATCGCATCAGCTAACAGGAAGAGGCCGCCCACCCAGAAGCTGATCAAAAAGACGATCCATCGTACCCACTTATTGCCAATTGAGCGAATGAAACCGTCATACTTTCCGGTCAAAGAGAAGCTGCCGTGGCAGGCGCCACCCAGCATCAGGACTGCCAGCAATGCTGCCATGGCTTTTTGATAAAATTTCATTGTATCTCCTTTTTTGAGAATGAGTTCATTTTTTCAGCCCCCGGATCGGGGCAAGCTTTTTATGTCGCATTCAGGCATTTTCCTTTTTTATTTGGTTGATGGTGCTCGTGGGATAGAAAGCAAGGGTCCGGTGCATTCGGAAGAGATTGACATTGATTCTCCTGAATTCCTGGAACGCTTGCGGAAGTATGATCCGGAGGCCTTTACCCTCCTTTTCCGCTCCTTGAAAGACCGCATCTATGGACTGGCATTGCGGCTCACCCGCAATGCCGATGACGCTGAAGAGGTTCTACAAGAAGCTTTTTTTGCTGCTTTTGACAAAATAGAGACGTTTAAGGGCAACTCCCGGCTCAGTACCTGGATCTATGCCATTGCCAGCAACGCAGCCCTCAGTCGGCTCCGTAAAAAAGAAAGCAAAAATGTAACCCTCACTGATGAGTTGCTTCCAACTCTGGAGAAGAATTTGTTCAGCCGTGGTGATCTTGTGTTTGCGGTGGATCCATCAGACCCCACCATGCAGCACGAGCTGGAGCAAAAGCTGGAAGAGGCCATCGAAACGCTTCCGGAGGGTTACAAAGAAATTTTTATCATGAAAGAGCTGGAGCACATACCCATTAAAGAGATCGCTGCGGCCTTTGACTTAAATCCCGGAGCTGTCAAGACCCGCCTGCACCGGGCGCGCCTGATGCTTCGAGCCAGACTCAGTGACTACTGGGAGGTAGTGGTATGAATCAAGAGTGTGACCACGGTGATTTTGATTGCCAGAAATATGTGGAGCTCATGAGCGATTACCTGGACAATGAGCTCAGTGCTGCGGACAGAGAACTCTGGACGCGACATTTCGATGGGTGCAACCCCTGCCAGAAGTTCTTTGCCAGCTTTGAAAGCAGTCTGGAATTGATCCAGTATTTACAAAAGCACAAATGCCCGGAAAATGTCGCCCGTCGTCTGGAAGACATTCTCAAAGACAAAGCCCGTAGCCGCCAGCAAAGCCTGGCCTGACTTCCAAAACGGCCCGAAGGTTTCGACGCTCCAAATTACCTTCAGTTCCGCTGACGTGGTATCAGCCAGCAAGATCAACGAGAACTTCCGGATAGCCGCACCCGCAGGATTTGTAGGAGCCTTTATGCTGAATACCTCCCATCGGGCTTGACATCTCTGACGAGCCTATCTTTGATCCATGCCGGTGATTTCTGTGCCACGATCACTACGCGGAAAGCTGGGAGATGATGCTTCCGATGATCTGGTTTTGCTCCTGAATCAAGCCGGGGCGGAAACGCGAGATAATGTCATTGAACTATCTGCAGAGAAATTCGAGCGGCGACTCACGGTAGAAACCAACAAGCTGGATGCAAGGATCTCTGAAGAAGGGGCCCGTCTGGACAAGCGTATCACGGAAGAGGTCAGCAAGCTGGACAAGCGCATCACGGAAGAAGTCAGCAAGCTGGACAAGCGTATCACGGAAGAGATGGCCAGCGTCCGGGTAGAAATGGCCAACATGCGCGCAGAAATGACCGCCCATAAATCGGAAATCATCAAATGGATGTTCCTGTTCTGGATAGGCCAGTTAGCCGCCACCAGCGGTATTGTGGCGGCCCTATTTCAATTGATGCGATAAAAAAGCCCTGAGATGGGTGGAGCGCTGGATGACTATACTGGAAAATCTTTATGTATGTTTCCGGATTTCTCCTTACTCCGCAAATCGGGCTCGTGCCTTAAAAAAGATGCAAAAATGCTATCTGTGGGATTGGGCTCTTGTTCCGGCCGGAGGGCCTCGATTCGAAAATCTGGTCGCTTCTCATCTGCTCAAGTACTGTCATTTTCAAGAAGATCAAGACGGCTATAAAATAGAACTCTGCTACATCAGAGATACACAGGGCCGAGAACTGGATTTTGTTATTCTTAAAAATGGTAAACCTCTCTTTGCCGTTGAATGCAAGTCAGGAGAAAAGAATCTGAGCCCCTATATATCCTACTTCCAGGAGCGCCTGTCACTACCGGCTGTATACCAGGTTCATCCGGGTCAGCGCGATTTTGGCAATGAAAAAAAGGGAGGCCGAGTTTTACCCTTCCCGAATTTTTGCATAGAGGCCGGGCTGGTTTGATGAAGAAAAAAGCCGTTCGTTTACGTTTCCAGAATCTTGCTGAGGCCCAGGATTACATTAAAAATTTAGTATTTTCCGGAAAAACGAGTGGCAACTGGACTGCCGAAGAAATACTGACCCACCTGTCGGCGGCGGTTGAATGCACTTTGTATGGCTTCTCCGCTCAGTATCCACGCTTGATTCGTCGTAGCATAGGTTCAGTTTTCGGTCGTCTGATCTTTGCAATGCGTTTTTTTCCCGCCGGTGTGCCCAACATTAGAGCGATTCCCCATTTTCCCGTGCCCCGGGAGGGTAATGCTTTTGAGATCGCTCGGCACAAGTTGCTCGGTTTGATCGCACAGCTTCAACAGGGCGAGCCTGTGAAGGAGCATCCTTTCTTTGGGCCTCTCAGCCGGGAAAAATGGTTCGCATTGCATACTTACCATCTGGCCCATCATCTGAGCTATATAGTCGTCCTTGATGATGTTAACTTTCGCAATAGCCAGAGCGGCCGTACTGCTCTAATGGACGCTGTTGCCGCCGGTGAGATATCCGCGCTGCACAGCCTGCTTGAGGCTGGAGCGAATCCGGATCTGGCAGATGAACAGGGCAATGTACCGCTGCACTATGCTGTCATGGAGGGCAATCTGGAGGCGGGTCGGATCCTGCTGCAAGCGGGTGCCAATCCCAATGCACGCGACCGGAAAGGCATTACGCCTCTCAATCTTTGCCGATCCCTTGCCGGCATGACGGATTTTTCCCGACTCCTTCTGGAAAAGGGCGCAGATCCGGGCCTGACCGATCATAGCGGCAAGACCTACCAGATGTAGCCGCCCTTCCTGGCAAGCGGGTGCGCACTGGCCAGCGTCATCCGGAGTTTGTTCTGAGATTTTTCCTTGCCGGGTAAGGCGATTCAGGCGTTCTTGCAATGAGCCGATTCTGGCCGGAGGTAGTCATGTCTAAACCTGTAATTCTTGGCGGAGCCCAGACCGATTTTGCCCGTAACTGGACCAAAGAAAACAAGACCTTTATGTCCATGATGCGGGAAGTTGTGGAAGATGGCATGGCTGCTGTGGGACTGGATTTTTCCGAAATCAAACGATTGAATCAGGAAAATCGCGTCGCTGTGTATGTGGGTAACTTTGATGCCGAGCAATACGCCAACCAGGGACATCTGGGCGCCTTTCTGACGGAAGTGCATCCCGCATTTTTTGGGGTACCCGGCGCCCGTTATGAAGCTGCCTGTGCTTCCGGTTCGGTGGCATTGCACAGCGCTGAGACAGCCATTCGCGCCGGAGATTACGACCTTGCCATTGTTGTGGGCCTTGAAGTCATGAAGACCGTCAATTCAAAGGTGGGCGGGGACTTCCTGGGCACAGCAGCCTACTATGAAGTAGAAGCCAGGGGCGTGGATTTCCCTTTCCCCACCCTGTTTGGCAAACTGGCCGATGTCATCATTGAGCGCAACAGTAAGCTGGGAGCGGACCGGGTCATGAATGATCTGGCAGAAATCAGTCGTATCAATTATGCCAATGCAAAACTCAATCCTATGGCGCAAACCCGCAACTGGTATATGTCCGGTGAGCACGCCCGCAAGCGTGGTGACGATTTCAATATCGCTGTCGGTGGCCGGCTCTGTCTGACGGACTGTTCACAGGTAACGGATGGCGCAGCCGTTCTGGTAGTTGCTTCGCCCGCCTATGCCCGGGAGTATTTGGGGAAAACGGGTCGCACATTGAAGCAAACATCGGTGATTAAAGGCTGGGGCCACCGGGTGGCTCCCATCCGCTTTACGGAAAAAGTAAAAGAATCTAAAGATCAGGAGTTCATTCTTCCCTGGACGCGCCAGGCCGTGGTGGACGCATACCAGAGAGCAGGCCTTGATATCCATCAGATCGACGTCATGGAAACGCATGATTGTTTTACCTCCAGCGAATACGCGGCCATCAGCGCCTTTGGCATAACCGGCCCGGGCCAGGAATACCAGGCCATTGAAGACGGTAAAATCGACCTGAAGGGTAAAAAACCAATCAATCCTTCAGGTGGATTGATTGGTGCCGGTCATCCCGTGGGAGCTTCCGGCGTTCGCATGGCTCTGGATCTGCACAAGCAGGTAACGGATCAGGCAGGCGGCTATCAGGTTGCTGGTGCGAAAAACGGGGTTATGCTCAACATTGGTGGTTCAGCTACAACCAGCATGACTTTCGTCATTGGCCAGAGCGACAATTAACCGGTCCGCAGTTTGTCTACCATCTTCAGTCGCATTGTTGCCGGAGACATCCCCTGCTACAGGGTAGCGGAGGATGACCGGCACCTGGCCTTCCTGGACGTAAAGCCGGTTAAGAAAGGTCACACACTGGTCATCCCCAAAAAAGAAGTTGATTATCTGTTTGATTTAAGCGATGAAGAAATGGCTCAGTTGCATATCTTTGCCAAAAAGGTCGCGCTGGGCCTGCGTAAAGCTGTGCCCTGTCTGCGCATAGGAACGGCGGTTGTAGGACTGGAAGTTCCCCACGTGCATGTTCATTTGATTCCACTGGATCATATCAGTGATCTTTCTTTTGAGAAGCCCAGGCTCCATTTCAGTGCAGCGGAGTATGAAGCTCTGGCCGCAAATATTGCCGCCCGGATCTAAGTAGCAGCCCGGATACTTCCGGATAAGCTCTGCCAGCCAGGTTCAAAGCCGTCCCGGATCACAAAAAAATCAATATATAGGATAAAAGAGCAGAAGCGGAATCGATCGGGCCCAGATTCTCCCGCAGACTTTCCAGTAGATCGCGCATATCGCCAACGAGGTGATTGAATTCCAGAAGGGCCACATTGCTGCCTGCATGCAGGCTATCCTGATTGAGCAAAAGTCCCAGTGTTCCGTCGCCTTCGTTGATTTGATCGGTGATGCCGGTGACATGGGTCACAATGCGCGTGATGGAATGACGGTTCTCCGCCAAAAGTTTGGCCACCAGATAAAGCGGATCATCAAAGTTTTTAATAAAAAGTAAATCCTGCCCGGTCTTATGCGGCAGGCGTGCTGATTCCAGAAATTCACGATGTTCCTGCTCTGTCAGGGTTTGCGGATTCAAAGCGGGTGCATGCCCGGGCTTTCCGGGAACCAGATCAATACCGCGAGCGGCCAGCGGTGAAGGAGACCGGGAGTAAGCGACGTAATCCGGGTAGGTGATCGGTACGGCGCGCAACTGTAAGATGGCGATGACTGTCTGACCCGAAGGAGTTGCAGAGGTCTCGTAGGGCAGTGGCCAGCCTTTTTCATCGACATTCAGATAGTGAAGCGATGTCAGGAATCCCTGTTCAACTCCCTGGATTTCCACTCTGGCACCGATGCGCAAACCTTCTGCCGTTTCCAGCCGAACCGGAACATAGATGGGCCTTGCCAGTGATTCTGTTTCGCGAAAGACAATGGTGTAGTAACCGGCAAAAGTAAGGAAGCCAAAGAAGCCGGCACCGACCAGTTCCCGTTTGTATCTGTTAAGCAGGCCCCTGGACACTAAGACCTGCTGTCAGAGCTCCTGCCCCGGGTCAATTCCGAAAAAAAGCTTTGTCCTTTTGCCTGCTTTTACACTTTTTGCTCTCATGCACAACAACAGAGTCGTTTACGTGATTTTCTTCAGCCTGTGCGGTCTTCTGGCCGTATTCTTCATCGCTACGGGCGGCCGTTCCGGTAGCCTGGATGCGCGTTCCGGAAGTGGCGGAGAGGATGCGGCGGCGCTGCTGGCCGGTGGCAGCATAACTTCCCCGAGGGCGGGCAGCGCAGACTCAGGCGATTTTTCTCTGCTGGATTCGGAATTCATGAAGATGGGCGTGCCCAATACACCCATCCCCGATGAACCGGCCCCTAAGAAGAAAGAAAGCGGTGAACCCGATATCCTGGAACCTGTCAGCAAAGACAATCCCATCAATCCGCAAACAGGTTCACAGTATACAGATTCCATGATGGATGCCTTCAGTGAAATGCGCGAAAAGATGCCGAATAACAGCATCATTCCCAAAAAAATGACAGAAGAAGACAAAGCTCTGGAGCGGCAAAAAAATCGTGAGCTCTCTGACATTCGCCTGGCTATCGGTCGTGGTGAGGCCAGTCCAGACCAGGTAACCCGATTCTATGATCATGAGATGAAGCTTGTGCAGGACCGCGAGGAGATCATCGATTACATCATGACCCGTAGCAAGAACATGGCACCGGAACTTAAGGAACAGTATGATAAAATCGTGCAACGCAATCAGGAAACACGCAAGCGCCTGACCGAGGAGCGCGAAAAGGCGATGTCCAAATTCCAGTAAGGGAGGCCAACCACCTTCAGGAAGCCCTTTCCATTTTCCTGTGAGCTGTTTGACCGTAAAGAATAAACATCAAAAAACGAAGTAGATGAAAGCATTCACATCGCGGGCCCCGATTTCCCAGGTGATCACGATAAAGGCCAGGTAGAAGACAGCTTCCAGGAGAGCGGGAATGTGGGGCCACTGGATGTTTCGCTCGAAGATCCATTTGCCGGCCAGGTGGCCCAGATAGATACAGAGAACGCTATAAAAGACAGGACGATACATGTCTCCTGTCAGGGGCAGTGTTCCGGAGGACGTGGCGCCAAGCATGCGGGTCAAAATGAGCCAGCTATCCTCGATATTCTGACTGCGAAACATTGTGCCAAAAAACACAGTGCAAAAGGTTGTGGCCAGGAAGGCCAATATCATCCCCGGCGCAACAGGCAGCAGTCGCGCCCGGCAGAGGCCCCGCTCCCGGCAACTGTTCAGGAAATGTTTGTAGGTGGCTTCCATGACCAGAATGCTGCCGTGGATAGCCCCCCAGATCACGTAGGTCCAGTTGGCACCGTGCCAGAGTCCGGCCAGAAACATTGTTAAGAAAATATTGATTTTATGACGAAAAAAAGAGACCCGATTCCCCCCCAGGGGAATGTAGAGATAATCACGAATCCAGGCAATCAGGGAAATATGCCAGCGTTGCCAGTGTTCGGTGACTGAAGTGCTCAGGTAAGGCAGACGAAAATTTTCAGGCAAATGGTAGCCAAGCAGGATGGCAGTTCCCCAGGCCATATCAGAATAGCCGGAGAAATCGCCATACACCTGTACCCAGAAGGCAAAGGCCCCCAGCCAGTGGCCAGCCGTATCGTACAGGGCCGGGTTGGAGTAGATTTGATCCACGATGGGTGCCATATTGTCTGCAAGGACAACTTTCTTAAAGTAACCCAGGGCAAAGTAGCGCATACCGATCCGCATTTTTCCCGGAGAGAACTCCGGAAGACTGGCCAGTTGCGGCAAAAATGTGCGCGCCATAACGATGGGACCGGCTACAAGCTGCGGAAAGAAAGAAACAAAAAGAGCAAAACGCAGGAAGCTGCGTTCAACGGGAATCGTTCCCCGGTACACGTCAATCGTGTAACTCATGGACTGGAATGTAAAGAAGGAAATGCCCAGAGGCAAAATCAATGAAAGAAGCAGACTTTCGCGCGGCGGGTTTCCCGGCAGACTCAGGCCCACAAGATCAAGTAAATCCAAAAAACTACCTATAAAAAAATCTGCATATTTGAAATATCCCAGAACTCCCAGGTTGATTATAACGCTTAGCAGTAGCAAGAGGCGCTTGTGCACGGGCCGGGCGGAGATTCCCAGTCCCACTAAATAATCCACCAGGGTGGAAAATAGCATGAGACCACCAAAGCGCCAATCCCAGGCCATATAAAAGGCATAGCTGCATATCAGTAAAAATACATGGGAAAAATTAATAGCAATCTTCCTGTTACGCAGAAGGCTGATGCCATACCAGTGTATAAGAAAAACAAAGCAAAAAAAGAAGAGAAACAGAGCGCTGGAAAAAATCATGTCTGAATCGAAACGGGAAGGGAAACTTCAGCGGATTTCTGGTCTGGAATTCTCTGCTGATAAAAAAGATACGTTGTTGCTCCAAAAACGAAAAGAGCAGGAAGCAAATAATGCAGGGGGACATGTTCCGGGTCGGGAAGCATGCCTGGATTCAGTTCCGGCCAGACGTAAAGCGCCAGGACAGCCAGGCCATTGTTGAGCATATGGAGAATTGCCGGTAGATAGATGCCGCCAGACCAGATCCGGCAAAGACCCAGAAGTATCCCGATAGGAAATGCATAGAAAAATTGCCAGGGATTTAGATGAAGGATGGCAAATAGCAGGGCCTGATAGAACAAGGCCAGGGCAACGGGACCGGATTTTAACAGTCGATCCAGCATAAAGCGCCTGACCAGAATTTCTTCACAGATGGGCCCGATGATTGCCAGTGTGAGAATGGCTCCGGCAAGATCGATCAGGCTGCCGGTGGGTTGCAGAAAAAGTTGCAATTCCTGATAGAAATCATCCCAGGGAAACAATATACGCGACAGGGTTTCGAGTTCCGTGGCAGCAACCTGCAGGGCCACAGCACAGGGCACAACGGCCAGAAGGACCGTTTTTTTGCACAGAAAGTGTGTTTCCGGCGCCTGGATCTGCCAGGGCCTTTCTTTTAAGATCCAGGTCAGGAGGATGATCGGCAAAAGAAAGGGCAGGGCCAGCTCCAGCTTGGTCAGGTCGGGATTCTCCCCTCCGCCCAGAGCCTCCACAAGTAGCGCCACCAGGACATACAGGACGCCAAAACCCGACATGATGAAAGTAGCCCGCAAGTAATTGCCCGCGAGCGGGCCCATCTTCCGCATCACAGGAAAGGGTCCGGGAAGGCACCTGTCTGTCGAGGAGTTTGCCTCCCTTCTTCATTGATTCCCGAAAAAAAGCTTGTACCCCGGCGGGAGGGCTCCAGGCTGTCCTGGGATGATTGTGCTGCACCGACTCAAGGGCGAACCTTTCTATCTTAATCACCGGCATATTGAAATCATTGAATCCAATCCAGATACAACCATCACGCTTACCAATGAGCGCAAATATGTGGTGAAAGAGACACCGGAAGAGATTGCCGCCCTGATCACGGCATACCATCGCAAAATTTTGCCGATGAATCTGCCAGAGGCAGCCGACATTCAGGACAGCGGAAAACTATGGATTTAGCAACAGTTGTTGGATTGGTCGCCGGGGTAGCGCTCGTACTGTTTGGAACGATTGATGCCGGCCTTTCTCCGCTGGATCTGTTTAATTTACCTTCCGTTCTGATTACCTTTGGCGGCGGTGTTTGCGGTGCACTCATTGCCAGCCCCTGGTCGGCAATTACCAGCTTTGCCCAGTATACGCGTTTTGCCTTTTCACCGCCCAAGACAGACTTTGTCCAGCTGATAACAACACTGGTTCAGTTCTCCGAGCGCGCCCGCCGGGAGGGTCTGCTCTCCCTGGAAGACGATTTGAATAGCCTCGATGAACCTTTTTTACGCAAAGGCATCCAGCTGGTGGTGGATGGCACGGATCCGGAACTGGTGCGTAACATTCTACAAACAGATATGGACAACATCAAGGACAGACATTCTACAGGCATTACTTTCTGGGCCATGATAGGTTTTTATCTGCCAGCCTTTGGCATGCTGGGTACGTTGATCGGTCTGGTGCAGATGCTTAAAAACCTGGGCTCCGGGGATCCCTCCGCCATCGGTGCCGGTATGGCGGCCGCTTTGATTACCACTCTCTATGGTTCCCTGGGTGCCAATCTCTTCGCTCTGCCCATTAAGGATAAGTTGTCCTTACGTGACAAAGATGAACAAACCGTAAAAGCAATTATGGTGGAAGGTATCCTGAGTATCCAGTCCGGCGACAATCCCCGGATTGTGAAGGATAAGCTTTCTTCTTTCCTGCCACCGGCAGAACGCGCAGCCCTCGAAGAAGTCGGCGGATAAACCGTGGCCAAAAAGAAGCTGGAATGTCCGCCCTGCGAGCAGGGCGCTCCGCAGTGGATGACCACCTATTCCGATATGGTCACTTTGCTGCTCTGTCTGTTCATCATGATCTACGCTACCGGAAAAGCGCCGCCGCAGGAGATTCAGTTGATACTGTCAGCTTTCAATAATAGTTTAGGTTTCTTTACCGGTGGCCAGACTCTGTCCAAGGGTCGAATGGAAGAAATGGGGATGAATCTGGAGTCGCTGCCTTCTGAGACTCCGGGCCGGTCGCTTTCCAAGGCAAAGAAACAGGCTCAAACCATCTTCAAGCCGGAAATTCAGGCAAAACTGGTCAGGGTCACGGAAGATGAACGCGGTCTGGTGATTTCTTTAATCGGAGCCGATTACTTTGAGCCCGGCAGCGCTCTGCTGAATGCAGATATGGAGGCGATTCTCAAAAAAAGCGCCCTGCTCATCCGTGAACTCGACAAGTTTGTCCGAGTGGAAGGGCATGCAGCGCGCGGTGAAGATGAGATCCTTACCGGCAGAGCGGCCACCACGCGGACAGAACGACTGTACCTGAACAGCTGGGATCTGGCGGCAGCGCGCGCGATCAATGCTGTGGTTTTTCTACAGAGTCAGCGAGTGGCTCCTGACTTGCTACAGGTGGTTAGCTTTGGATCGGCCAGACCCCTGGCTCTGGAGGGTGATCAGGGCACTCCAGAATCTGCCGCACATAACAGGCGCATTGACATCGTCATTATGCCGCACAAAGAACAAAAACGCAGTGCCGGGGAATCATCGTTTGGTTTGCCGGAGAGTCGCCTTCCGCAGTCAGAAGAGCTGGTGGAATGACATGCGGGGCGCACCCGCACAAACGCAGGTGCCCGCCCGTCCGGAAAAAATTGCTTACAGTGGCTTTCAGAAATAGTCGAAGAAAATAGCAATGGCTGATGAAGAATTAGAAGACGAAGAAGCGGGGAGTGGTGACTACCAGCCGACCGCCGCCTCCGGTCTTAATAAAGTTGTTAAAATGCTCATCTACATTGCTCTGGGTGTGGCCGGTCTGATTCTAATGGCAGTCATTGCTTACTACGTGGCCAAATTTGCCGCAGAGCAGCAGTACAAAGAAGTAGCTTCCATTGCAGTTGTCAAACCGCCGCCGCCCACAGAAAACTTCAATTTTCAGGACGATTTTCGGGTAAACACTGCCGATCAGGGAAGCACCCATTTCATCAAACTTAAACTTTCTCTGGGTTTTGACAAAGGGAACCAGGCTCTTTCTGCAGAGCTGGCGGATAGGATGCCGCAACTGCGCAACATCATCAATTTAATTTTGTCCGGTAAGACCAAGGATCAATTGATTACGATTCAAGATCAACTGGAATTGCGTGAGGAAATCAAAGCTTCCGTCAATCATGTCCTGGCAGAGGGCAAAATTCGTGAAGTTTATTTTCAGGAATTTATTGTAAACTAATCTTTCTGAAAATTATCCGAAAACCTTGCCTGCTCAAGTCAGTCACCCTTCCAGTTCAACGGGCAGGTGGTCGGGCAGTGCTTCTTTCTTGAGGAGGGCCATGAGGAGCTGCCGATTTCCCAGAATTCCTGCATCCTGCAGGGCCAGAGCCCCACTGCGATCGGATGGTGAGAAAAGGCCCGTTGTTTTTTCCATAGAGAGTTTTTCAGCATCGTAGGCCGATTCATCCGCCTTTGTATCAAGGATGGTATAGTCATCACCGCGGCGCAGTTCAATACGAACCTTGCCATTCACGGGCAGGGCAATCCAGCGCAGAGCTTCTTTGAGCATCAGGGCCTCCGGATCATACCAGCGGCCTTCGTAAAGCAGTCTTCCCAGTCGCCTGCCCAGGCTGACGTAGGTGTCTATGCTTGCTTCATTGTGGATGGCAGACAGCAGGCGCTCGTAAGCCAGATGTAACAAAGCCATGCCCGGGGCTTCATAGATTCCGCGACTCTTGGCCTCAATGACACGATTTTCGATCTGATCGCTCATGCCCAGGCCATGCCGTCCACCAATGCGATTGGCCTCCATAATGAGTTCCACAGCCTCCATCCGCGATCCATTGATGGCTACCGGAATTCCGGACTGAAATTTTATTTCTACTTCTTCTTTTTTTATATTAGCATCATCACGCCAGAAGGGGAGCCCCATAATCGGCTCAACGATTTTCATGCTGCAGTCCAGTTGCTCCAGCTGCTTGGCTTCATGGGTGGCGCCCAACAGATTGCTGTCCGTGCTGTAGGCCTTTTCACGGGCCATGGTGTAAGGTTTTCCCAGGCTGCTCAGAAAATCCGACATCTCCCCGCGGCCGCCCAGTTCACGGGAAAAAGCCTCATCAAGCCAGGGTTTGTAGATCTGTAACTGCGGATTGACCAGAACTCCGTAGCGGTAAAACCTTTGTATATCATTGCCGCGGTGCGTGCTGCCATCCCCAAAGATATGCACGTTGTCTGCCTGCATCGCTTTGACGATGGCCGTGGTAGTAACGGCGCGCCCCAGAGGCGTTGTGTTGAAATACTTTTTACCGGCCGTGGAGAGATGAAAAGCGCCCGATCGCAGAGCAAGCAGGCCTTCCCGCGCCAGTGCTGCACGACAATCAATGAGGCGGGCGGTGCGGGCACCGTGTTCCAGGGCAATGTTTACTATGGCCGCCGGGTCTTTTTCATCCGGCTGCGCGAGGTCTGCCGTGTAGGCGTGCACGGCCATCCCTTTCTTGTGCAGCCAGGCAACTGCGGCACGGGTATCCAGACCTCCGGAAAAGGCGATGCCCAGGGCTGTTCCGGCGGGAGGAAGCGATGGTAAGATGCGAGCCATGAGCCATCCGGGAAAAGAAGAGACTGCTGTAAAGCACGATGGTTTCCTGTCCTGTGCGTGAGCGGATCGAACGGCTGACCCTCCTGTATCTCTCGCGACCCGGGCTGGTCGTCACTGGCGCTATTGCCTTGACCCTGCTTGCGCTCCTGCCGCTCCGGTCCCTCCGTATTGATTCCGATCAACTATCCCTCCTGCCTGCACACTCCGTGCATGTGAAGGCGGCCCGCGAAGTGGAGCGTATTATGGGTGGTACGGGATTCTTGCTCGTGACTTTGAAAATCTCAAAGGCGGATCAGGCCGATCTGCTGCTCAGAGACGCTCTGCATACTCGCTTCATGGCCGGTGATGAACAGCAGGCTGCGATGATGTTCGAGGAGGTGCGTCTTCAGGATGCAGAGAGCCGGAAAGATCGCTTGAGCAACGGTATCCTTTTGCGCCAGGCCGCCGATGAGCTGGCCGCCGAACTACAGAAAGTAAAACACATACAATATGTAGAACATACCATGCCGGTCGATTTTTTTGCTGAGCGTCGGCTGCTGTTTTTGCCTGTGGCGGATCTAACCCGGGCCGTTGAACGTCTCAGGCAGGCTGTCCGTGCGTGGCGTGAGGAGCAGGATCCCCTGCGGCTCGATATTCTGGGGGAACGAAAACATCTACCTGAAATTCCACTCGACCTTCTGGAAAAAGAACAAGCGGGGGGCCGTCAGCTCCGGGAACGCTATTTGATCTCTGCGGACGAAAAATTGGCCCTGATCCGTATGAAGCCGGCATTCAGTCTGAACGATACGAAAACGGCAAAGGAAGTACGCGACCGCGTGATCCAGGTAATTGCAGACAGCGGAATTTCAAAAAGGGGGATCGCTGTCGGTCTCACCGGATCCTATATGCAATTTATCGAAAATTATGAGGCCGTGCGTCAATCTCTTGCATCGGTAATGATCTATTCGTTTGCCGGTATTGCACTGGTGCTCTATTTTTTTATTCGTCCGCGCCGGCTCATACCGCTTCTCCTGTTGCCTCTGGGACTTTCCGTTCTCTGGACGTTCGCGCTGACAGCGCTGGTCATTGGGCGTTTGAATTTGATTACCTCAATGTTTGGCGGGATACTTGCGGGACTCGGGATTGATTTTGGCATTCATTTCCTCTACCGTTTTCAGGAGCTGCAGGCCCGGAATCCGGCCCGCGATCAGGTGGTGGCACAAATGGCCGCTACCATTGCCGATACTTTGCCTGCCGCGCTTCTGTCTGCGGGAACGACGGCCCTTGCCTTTGCTTCCCTCATGCTTTCTGATTTCAATGGATTTAGAGAATTTGGCCTGATTTCCAGCTACGGTCTTTTGATTACGGCGCTCTCCATGTTCTTGCTCACTCCGGTGCTCTTGCTGCTGACGCTTCAGATCCGGCCTTCCTTTCTGGATCGAACCGTGCGCACACAACGCTCCCTCTTCTTTCGTGCAGTAGATACAGGTATTGTAGCTCCGCGTGCGCTGCTGCTTATCTTTGTCCTTTCGGTCCCGCTGCTTGCCTACTTTGCCGGAAAGGTTGGCTGGGAACGGGATTCCCGCAATATGGTAAAGAATGATATACCTTCTAAACTACTCTATGAGGAAGTGGGGTTTCGCTTTGGAGCGGCAGGCGAGCCATTTGCCATGGTCAGCCACACGCTGGAGGAAGCGGGAGAACTCTATTCTGAGTTGTTTCCCCTGTCGGCGAAAAGGAAAGAATACATCGCTCAAGTTCTTTCTGTTTACACCCTGGCACCTCCGGTAGAGCAGCAAAGGGCCAATATCAATCTTTTGCGAAATTTCCTTAACGAACTCGATGGACTTACCCCCGACATGCTACCCGCGAAGTATCGAAAGCTGTTCTACGAGGCCAGCCGGGCTGCAAAGCTCGAGCCCTATGGACCCGAGGATCTGCCCGCGCAAATTCTGCGCTCCTTGCGCGGGAAGGACGGTAGCTGGCTGACTTTGATCTATCCAGATGTCAGTAAAATTTTATATACAGAAGACATGCAGACGATCCACCGACTGGTGGGCACCGTGGAGTACGGCCCACCCGGAAACAGGAAGGTAGTGCACACGGCCGGTACAACGATTTTAGTGGCTGAGCTTATGACCATGGTGCAGGCTCAGTCGGCACAGATTATCCTCCTCTCCCTCCTGCTTGTCATCTGTGCCCTGTATGTTGCTTATCGTCGCAGCGGTGCCGTAATTCTCGCGGCCTTCCCTCTCCTTGCCGGTCTTCTTCTCTGTGCAGCATTCGCCGGTTTTTTTTCTGTCCATATTAGCTATTTCAATGTCAGTGTCATTCCCATCATCATCGGCTATGGAATTGATAGCGGAGTGTTTCTCTACCAGCGGTTTGGCGAGGGCGAGAGCGTACAGCATACAATGCGACATACAGGTCTGGCGGTGGTCGCGTCCAGCCTGACCACGCTGGCTGGTTGGGGATCTCTCGCGCTGGCCGGACACCCCGGTCTTGCTGGAATGGGATATCTTGCCTGCCTGGGTATTGGATCTGTCCTCTTTGCAGCGATTTTTTTGACTCCAGCCCTCTACCTGCTCAGTAGCAATGGCAGGGCCCGGGCCAACGGCAGGATTAAACATTGACGAACCTGTTTGCGGCTCCATAGTTGGCCCGTGGGCAGCAAGTCTGCATATCTGGTTGCGCTCATGGAGCGCATGGCAGGACAGGCCTGGAATTTTTACCTCAACCTGGTTGCCAGTTTCTTTCTGGCTCTGATTTTTTTTATTCTCCAGGGTTTTCCGGAGAGCCTGGAATGGTTGTGGGTAGTGCCGGGTTTTCTTGCCTGGGGGCCCTTTGAGTATGCGACCCATCGCTGGTTTTTCCACAGTCCGCGCTCCCCCTCCCATAAAGGTCACGGCCTGCATCATCGCCGGCCCCTGGATCTACTGGCCGTTCCCTTTTTTTTCAGCTCTGTCGTTGGTGTTGTACTTTATCAACTATTGGTATTACTTATCCCGGGCCGCCCTCTGAGTTTATTTCTGTCCGGGATGGCTCTGGGCTATTTCTACTATGGACTCATCCATCATACATTGCATCATTCCACTCTGGTTCAGCGTCTCTTTTCTCATCTTTATAACCACCATGAATTGCATCATCGCTTCCCGCGCTTCAATTTTGGTGTGAGCACAACGTATCTGGACCGCTTTCTCGGGACTCAGGTTACGGAGGAAACCCGACCGGACCTCAGCGTTTCCGTAAAACGATAAGATCGTAACGGATCAGGCCTGTTAAAAGTCCTGAAACGACTACCTGCGTATTGAGGGCCATCTTAAGCCAGGTGCTGCGTTCATTTCCTGTCAGGCCTTTGTCTTTGCGCCGAATCATTCCTTTTAAGATTTCACGAACGGTCATTGCGGCTCCGGGTCGGGTCTGCCTGGCGATGCTCTGCAAGGAAACCGTATCAAAGCCGATTTGCCAGAGTTCTCTATTACGGGACAGGTGAGAGACCCGGCCCAGGTTGTTGGCACGTCGAGTTACAAAAGCCAGTCGGTCAGAAAAAGTGATGTCAGCCAGCACCAGAAGTCCGTTCCGTCGCAGGACCTGCGCGGCGCGCTCGTAGAAACGGGGCCGGTCAAAATAGAAAGCACATTCGATAGCCAGCATCCTGTCCACACTCTCTGCTCCGAGGCCCGGGAGTTCCTCCGCTTTGCCTTCGCGGAAATCCAGCAGATCAGACAGGCCTTCTCTTGTGGACCTTTCGCGTGCATACCTTACCTGCGCCGGCGCAATATTGTAGCCGATGAGCTTCTGGAAACTGTATTTGCGAGCCAGAAGAAAATCCTGCTCTCCGCTGCCAAAGCCCACGTCCACAATGATATGCTTTTTTTCTAATTGTGCCAATTCAAAGACCTTGAGACAGAGGGCCTCCTGGCGATCTTCGTAGGACTGGTCGGGAGACGTTGTATAACCGTAATTCAGGTAGCGTCTTTCTTTGTTGATCCGATCAAATACGTGCTGGAAATCATCGTACTGCCGGGCTATGTATTCGTAAAGTTCTGATTGACTCAGATGGCCTTTGCGGGGCATCTATTTAGATTCCATGGCTACCACACCGGCCCAGTCCGGCGGCACACCGTGCTCTTCAAAGTAAGCGCAACGGGAAGCGAAGAGCCTGGCGGCCACGTCATTCGGATTGATGGCCAGTACCTTTTCAAAGGCCAGTCTGGCTTGATGAAAGTCTGGTTTGAGATACCACTGCAGGGCTTTTTCAAAATCCTGGCGGGTCTCAATCTTCAGACTCACTTCTTCCTGTGGTGCACCGTCCAGGACCTCTATGACGGAGACCGGCTCGGACTTGCCCTTGACCTTGACCTTATCCAGCAGGCGGGTGTGGTATTTACTGTGATCCGGGATGCGTTCCAGAGTGGCTCCGGTAATCAGAATGTGCGCTCCATATATCTTTGTCAGACCCTCCATGCGGGAGGCCAGGTTCACGGCATCGGCAATCACCGTGCCATCCATGCGATCCTCACCACCAATGGTCCCCAGCATCAAAGTTCCCGTGTGCAGCCCGATCCCTATCTGTATGGGCCGGTAACCCACGGCCACTCGTTTCGCATTGTAGTGGATGATTTGCGCCTGCATATCAATCGCCGCCTGCAGCGCGTCCTCTGCTGAGATGGGGAAAAGAGCCATGATGGCATCACCGATGTATTTATCAATGAAGCCTTTGTGCGTGGCGATGATCGGACTCATCCGCCGCAAATAGGCATTGAGGAAATCGAAATTCTCTTTGGGAGTCATTGTTTCCGAGAGCGCGGTAAAGGAACGAATATCAGAGAAAAGGACGGTCATTTCCTGCTGCACCTGGTCCCCCAGATTTACCTCTACAATGCTTGCTCTGTTAAGGAATTTTAAGAATTCTTGTGGCACAAAGCGCTCGAGAGCCCTGTTCAAATTCTGTAAGTACGCGGAAAGATTCTCAACTGCTATAAACGCAGCTGCGGATCGCGCTGATAACAAGTAAGACTGAAATAAAATAAACAGGAATAATCCAAAGGGCACAAGGATCATCGTGTCGAGCTTTCCTTCGCCGTAAAAGATATCATTGACCGTTGTTGCCATGAGGATGAGGCTGCCGGCGATTATCAGGCGCGCACCATCGCGGCCATTGCGGATGGCCCGCACCAGGACAATGAGTCCTATCAGGCCGGAAAGCAAAGTGACAATGTAGAAGTAAAGGAGAGTCGAGGTAAAGATCTTAATCGGTGCCAGAAGGACGATCAAAGAAAAAGGCAGGGATAGTCCAAGGATTGTATAGATGGCCCATTTCCAGAACTCCGCCGGGTAAAGAGAGCGCAAAAATAAAAATACGGAGGGCATGGCCAGATAAAAGGTAAGATATTCGATCCTGGACTGGATGTTGTAAGAAAGCGGCCATAGTGTTGTAAGAAAGATTTCCCCCAGCATAAGATTGCGCAGCGCAATGATCAAACAGAAAATTCCCAGGTGCAGAGTAGAGCTATCGTTTTGACGCAGACTGAAAAGCCCCAGATGGTAAAGCCCCATAATGACCAGGCTGCCCACTACGAAAAGTTCAAATGCCAGGTTGATGGTATGAGCCCGGGCGATCTGCTGCTCTGTTCCCAGAGTGATAGCATTGCGCAGTCCACCTACCCGGTGGGTAAAATTGGCAACATGGACAACGATTTCATTTTCCGTGGCAGGAACAAACGCAGCCGTTCCCGGGCGGTAGCGAGCCTCTGTTTGAGCTGGCTGCGATCCCACTTCGCCACTTTTATAAATTTCTCTACCATTGACAAAGGCCCTGAAGGACATGAACTGTCCGGGGAGCTTCAGTGCCATGATATCTGGCGGATTTTGCAGCAGGAATTTGAGTCTGTAGGTGGCATGGCCATCGGCGCCGACAGGCTTTCCGTTTACTTCATGCTTGTTCCAGTCTCCTTTGACCTTGATGAAATCCGGCTTTTCATTGACAAAGTCCCCCGGATAGCGCAGTTGTTGCCAGTAGAATTCCCATTCCCCCTCAAGCCGCGTGCTGCCCTGATCTTCAAAGGACCAGTTGCGTAAATCCAGCAGGCCCGCTGTAGCCAGAGGCCCGGCCGATTTGCTGCATTGAAGAGTGGCAAAAAGCGCCAGGCAAAGGAGTCCACCTGTCAGGAAGGGGCGATCGTTTTGAGAAAACACAGGGGCATTCCGGGACAGCCGGGAGCAAAGTCAATCTGCTTTAATGATTTCCCGGATCTGGCCGGGAGCGGCATGTAAATGGGATTAACATCTCAACAGGTAGGGGCCGCGAGTTGCATTGTGTCAAAAACATTGGAACGTATACTATCCGTATTGTTTTCTAAATTGATCACTTTGTGATCATGGTTGGCATAAGATGAGCTGCCCTGTAAATTCTTGACGCGAGTGTTATTCGCAAAGCTTGCACTATCTTGAGGTACAACACAGTCCGAGGCGTTCGTGGCACCAAAACCTTCGTTGTCGAGAAGTCTGCAGGCTGATGTAAAACCGGTGGAAGGTGCGGTCCCGCTGTTATTATTGATGGCGCCATAAGCCCTGTAGATCTTACAATCCCGATCATCTGATTTATTGTTTATCGTGGTCAGTTTCAAATTGGAATAGTTTCCGGTCATGCTGTTGTAGTTATCCCAGGCAAGGTCACGACCCCCGGCTGTCCCGGTGAATTGGCCACCCAGGGCTGTTCCAATAGCCGTGAAATCCTTTTGAAAGGTGGTGCTGGCCCAGGGAGAACCGTGCCAGGGAGTGCCCATGGCAACCAGGCGCATTAAATACGCCGGGCTGCTGCCCTCGTACATGGCAAACCGGGTGACCAGCCCGCCCATAGAATGGGCAAGGATATGAACGGTATTGTCGCTTACCGAACCAAATAGATCATCAAGTCGTGCTCGGAACCGAGCTCCATTGGTATCGATTCCATCTGCGGTCAGGTAGGTGAAGCCATACAGATCATAGTTGTTGGCAAAGTAATGGGCTGCTCCCCGATCGCCCGCACTTGCGGTGAGGAAGGTCTCGTACGTTTTCACGATTCGTTCCATGAGTTGATCATCGGTGGGGCGGCCAGCGCTCTCGGAATCGCCGGGTTTCCAGCCATGAACTAAAATGAGTTTCTTGCGGGCGCTGTCAGGCGTGGTAGGAACCTGCATGTTGGCAATGGTTGCCGAACTGGTGATGTCTGATTTGAACTGGAAGATGCGCGCATAGAGTCCGCCGTAATTGGTGGCGGCATCACCGGTTAACAGGAACAGGGCCAGAAGGAGCCGCTTATCAGGCTCTTCTTTGGCACACTGGGTCGAGAGTAGACCGGCCAGAATTAGCATTCCAAAACATCGCCGCAGGTTCATAGCTGCAATTTAGCCTCGATTATCCTCAATTGCAAGCCAAAAATCGGTGCCCGTTTACTGCTTGCTGCCGCGCTCTACCATGGTTTTTTGCCAGTATGTGTGGCATTGTGGGCTATGTTGGCCCAAAATCGGTGGAAAGCGTGCTTCTGGTGGGTTTGACCCGCCTGGAATACAGGGGTTACGATTCTGCCGGTATCGCTGTGATCGATAAAGGCGACCTGGAAATCCGTAAAGAGAAGGGAAAGATCAAGGATCTCGAGAAATTGCTGCATGCCAACCCCGTAGAAGGTAGCATAGGAATCGGTCACACCCGCTGGGCGACCCATGGAGAGCCGGATCGGGTCAATGCCCATCCCCATGCCGATACACGGCGCAAGATTGCCGTGGTGCACAACGGCATTGTCGAGAACTACCAGAAGTTCAAAGCAGAGCTGACGAAGCGCGGCCATGTATTCCATTCTGAAACCGACACAGAAGTAATTCCTCATATATTAGAAGATCTCTTATCGCAAGGTAAGACAATGGCCCAGGCAATGCAGCACTGCGTGGATCACCTTGAAGGTCGCTATGCTTTTGTAGCCATTTATGAACGTGAACCGGATCGGCTGTACTTTGCCCGCAACGGCTCACCCCTGGTTTACGGGCGCGGTCACAAAGAGGGTTTCCTGGCCAGCGATGTGTCGGCTATCATTCCGGCGGCCCGCGAACAGGTCCAGATCGAAAACAACCAGTGGGGCTGGGTAACCCGCGATACGCTCCATCTACACAATGGCACGGGCACGGAACTGCCGGTCACGCCGGTCAAAATTGAGCTCAAACTGGCCCATCTGGATAAAGGCGACTTTGATCATTACATGCTCAAAGAAATTTATGAACAGCCGGATATGCTTCGGCGGATCATTCAGGCACGCATGACGGACGATGGTAAAGTCGAATTTCCGGAAAGTGTCCTTACCAACGAATACCAGGGGAGAATTTCGCGGATCCTGATTACTTCAGCCGGTACCAGCTGGCATGCTGGAATGATTGGAAAAATTTACTTGGAGAATTTTGCTAAAATAGCTACAGAAGTGGATATTTCTTCAGAATTCCGCTACCGGAACCCCATTGCGGAAGGGGATACGATGGTGATCGCTATTTCCCAGAGCGGTGAGACTGCGGACACCCTGGCCGGAATCCATGAAGCTAAAGCCAAGTTCTGTCGCGTACTTTCTTTTGTGAACAATACAACATCGACCATTGCCCGCGAATCGGATGCCATCATTGATTTGCGTGCCGGACCGGAAATTGGCGTGGCCTCCACCAAAGCCTATACGGCGCAGGTGCTCAATTTGCTTCTGTATGCCATTCATCTGGCCGGGATCAAATGGTTGATTTCAAAAGAGGATCGCCAGATCATGTTTCAGGAGATTCGGAAAGTCCCCCAGAAAATTGATGAAATTTTAAGTCGTGCGCATATCCTTAAAGAGTGGGCTCAGGACTTCAGGGAGACCAAAGATTTTGTTTTTCTGGGTCGCCACTACAATCATCCGACCGCACTGGAAGGAGCGTTGAAACTCAAAGAAATTTCTTACATCCATGCTTCCGGCTACGCTGGCGGGGAATTCAAGCACGGGCCCATCGCTCTGATCACGGAGGAAGTGCCCGTTGTCTGCATTGCACCTCAATCAGAAGTTTATGAAAAAATGTTCAGTAATATTCAGGAAGTAAAGGCTCGCAAGGGTAAGATCATTGCCATCCATTCAGAAGGCGACGAACAGACACCGGCCGCAGCCGATTACAGTTTTGCCATTCCCCAGGCTCCCGATTATTTAAATCCTCTGCTGGCTGTGATTCCGTTACAACTGCTCGCTTACTATACAGCAATTGAAAGGGGCTGCGAACCGGACCAGCCGCGTAATCTTGCCAAATCCGTTACTGTGGAATAATGATTCTTTTCGATGAAGATCAGCCGCTGGCGCGGCCCTTCAATCGTTTCTTTTCCTGCTTCCTCCTGCGCGATGGCCTGCTTTCCCCCTTAGAGCGACTGTCACTTTCAAAAAACGATTCGCGGATGGAATACTATCATCCCGATGCAGAGTTTGCCGCTTTGCGAGCCGCGCAGTATGGCTGGAAGGTTCATGATTCTTCAAGCGGCGGTGAGCGCTTAAAAATTCCCTTTTCGCCGGCTCGAATGCTGGCAGAGGCCGGACAGCGTATAGTGGAAGATTTACAGCTTGTGTCCGGTTACGAGCGCCGCGACCCGGCGAATACCTTTCCCGGCGTGCATTTCCTGGGCAGGGATTTCTGGATCCACCCAGGAGCGGAAATCATGCCAGGTTGTGTTCTGGATTCGCGCAGCGGACCGGTCGTACTCGATACAGGAGTCAGGATTTCGCCATTTTCCTATATCGAAGGACCGCTCTTTGCCGGAACGTATGCCAGGCTCGATAATGTTCGGCTGACGGGTGGTGTTATCCTGGGTCGCAGTGTGCGTGTTGGTGGAGAAATTGAAAACAGCATTGTGGGAGACTTTTCTAACAAGCATCACGAAGGATTCCTGGGGCATTCGATTGTGGGCCGCTGGGTGAATCTGGGTGCGCTGACCACAACGTCGGATCTGAAAAACAATTACGGGCCTGTGCGCTTTCAAATTCCCGGAGAGGATGGGGTCATGCAGACACTGGATGCTGGCACAATCAAAATGGGTTCGCTGATTGGCGATTGCGTGAAGACGGCTATCGGTTCTCTGCTATCCACCGGTACGGTTGTTGATGCCGGAGCATGCATTCTGGGTAAGACTGGACGTTATGTGAAACCGCTTGCCTGGGGCAACGATGCGATTTACGATCCGGAGCGTTTTGCGCGCGATGCGTTGCGCATTTTTCCCCGACGCAAAGAGCAGCCTCCGGCACAGCTGCTGGGTCTGGCGCGATTGGCCGCACGAGGTTACCATGTCTAAAAAGAATGAACTCACTTTTGAAGAGGCTTTGAACCAGCTTGAGGAAATCACCCGAAAGCTGGAGACAGGAGGACTTTCCCTGGATGAATCCCTGAAAAGTTATGAGCGCGGTATGGAATTGCGCAAAATCTGTCAGGAAACCCTGGAGAAGGCCGAGGCCCGGCTGGAGTATCTGGAAAAGAAAGCCAGCGGGGAGGTTGTTCGCAAGCCGATTGATCCCGAATCGGTCGAGGATAGTCTGTTCTGAGCCTTTCGCCTGATTCTGTTCTTTACATCGAAAAGCATGTTCAGCAGGGGCTGGCGCTGGCTCATGCAGCGGGCCGGACCATCTTTGTGCGCGGAGCTCTACCCGGTGAGCGGGTTACTGTACAACCCGTAAAAGAAACTAAAGATCATATTTTTGTAACTACTGCCCGTGTGCTTGAAGCTTCGCCGGACCGGACCGCAGTGGACTGTGCCATCTTTCCCGGGTGCGGTGGCTGTGCCTTTCGTCATACCTCGTATGCCTATGAACTTCAGACAAAGCTTGCCCTGTTGCAGGAATGGAAGTTTATTGCGCCTCTTTGTGAAAAGGCCATCCTGTATGCAGCTCGTCCGGACCGCTACCGATCCCGGGCCCGTTTACAAATTCGCGGCGGACTGGCGGGTTTTTTTGCGTATCGCCAGAATGCCTTCTTAGCTCTGCCATCCGAGGGATGCAGGCAATTGCCTTTTTCTGCTTCGTCTCTACAATCCCTGGCCCGTAAAAAGCAGGACGGTGAACTTCTGTTGCGCTGGCACAACCAGAAAACAATCATTGACCGGTCGGATCACTTTTCTCAGGCAAACTATTTGCTGTTCCCTACCTGGCTTGACACGATCCGGCGGTTGATTGGAAATCCCTCCCGGGCGATCGAGCTTTTTTGTGGCAGTGGGATCATTGGCCGGTCCGTCCTCCCGGCTTCTCTACATTACACGGGATACGATCTGAGTCCAGCAGCGATTCGTGAGGCAAAGAAACACAGTCAATGGAAATATATGGTTCATGATCTTTACAGTAGACCCGTGGAACTGAAGTCCGATTTAATCCTTGCCAACCCTCCGCGAGCGGGCCTGAAAAAAATGCTGTCCGGGGCGATTGACCGCAGTGATGCGCACCAATTGATCTACTCCTCCTGTAATCCGGCCACTCTCAATCGGGACCTGGGCTACCTGAAGCAATGGGAGCCCGTCTCTCTCTTTGTATTTGATTTTTTCCCGCGCACCCACCACCTGGAACTTCTGGTATGCTTACAAAGAAAAAGGTAGTAACGCTTCTCATCTGCCTGAGTTGCGTGCTTTTTTTTTCCTGTCAGACTTCCGCTCATCTGCGCAGCGAATACGTGGACTATGAGTTTACAAAAGAGGGTTTTCTGGCTCCCGATCTTTTGCAAGTAGTGGGCCGGACACCGTATCGCCAGGCCCGCAGCCTTTTGAATGCTCAGACTCTCTGCATCAATGATGCGCAACGCGCCGCACGGAAGAGAATGCTACGAATTTTTCTGAACACTGCCCTGGGTGTGGAAGAAGGGCCCTCTCTGACCGGAGCAGGAACTCTGGAAACGGATTATCCTGCCGATTTTTCTGCTGGCGAGTACATTGAAGCTGAAGTCGTTTTTGATGAACTCTTGAACCGCTCATACATTGCTTTACAGGATTTGCGCAGTCCCGAAGAGTGCATGCTGGTATTCAGGCTAAAGGGGCGGGCGCTCGCAGAAGAAATTCGGGGCTACCGGTCCAGCCTGGAGAGCATGAAAAAACCACAGAAAAAGTATGAAAAACCTTAGAATAGGCGGGTCCTGTGTGCTGGTATTCAGTCTGCACTTTTGCAGAAGCGGCGGCCTTTTTTATCCGGGACTGCCCGAACATTACCAGAAGAGCGGCCTTATTTCCAGTTCAACCTATCAGGTTACTTTCAGCGTCCTGGCGGATTCAGAGGAAGAGGCACGCTCTCGCGGCGAAACAGAAGGGCGCATCCGGGCATTTGAAATGATGGTGAAGGAACCCTTTATTGGTCGCTTCAATTACGATCGCAAACGCAATGAGCTACAGCGTCTGGTTTCATCTTACGGCCGGGTTGTTTATGTGGCCAGGGAATCGCCCGGCTCCTTTGGTGTGGTTTACCAGGTAACGCAGCAGGGCAATCTTAAAAAAACTTTATTGGATTTGTAATGAAAAAAGTCAGAACTCGCTTTGCTCCGTCACCCAGCGGCTTTTTACACGTAGGGGGGGCACGCACAGCCCTGTTCAATTTTCTGTATGCACGCGCCACGGGTGGTAGCTTCATCATTCGTGTTGAGGATACGGATCAAGAGCGTTCCAGCAAAAGTTCAGAGGATACGATTCTGGATTCACTGGCCTGGCTTGGCATCCACGCAGATGAAGGTGTTCGCGAAGGCGGCCCCTTTGTCCCTTACAGACAGAGTGAACGACTCGATCGCTACCGGAAGTACACCAACCAGCTGCTGGAGAAAGGGGCAGCATTTGCTTGCTTTTGCAGCGGGGAAGAAATCGAGTCCAAACAAAAGCAGGCCCGCGCCATGGGGCTGCCCTACGTGTATGACGGCAAGTGTCGCGGGCTTTCGTCCGCAGACGTGCAGAGTCGTATTAAGGCCGGTGAACCTTTTGCCGTTCGCTTCAGAGTAGATCAGGGAGATATTCTTGTCGAAGACCTGGTGCAGGGCCGGGTGAAGTTTGATGCCCGCCTCATTGGAGACTTTATCATTGTCAAATCCGACGGTTTTCCATCCTACAACTATGCAGTTGTGGTGGATGATCATGAAATGGAAATTTCTCATGTAATTCGCGGAGTGGGCCACCTCTCCAACACACCCCGGCAGATTCTCATCCACCAGGCTCTGGGCTTTCCGTTGCCGGTGTACGCGCATATTTCAGAGATCGTGGGCACGGATCGCAAAAAATTAAGCAAGCGTCGTGGCGCTACATCGGTCCTGTTCTTCCGCGAGCTGGGATATTTGCCTCAGGCATTTGTGAACTACATGGCCCTTCTGGGCTGGTATCCCGATGATGCCGTGGAATTCATGCCCTCAGGTGAGCTGGGAGCAAAGTTTGATGTGCATCGCTGTAGCAAGAGTCCGGCCATGTTTGATTTTTTCCTGGTGGAAAAAAATAGCACGCCTGACGATGAAGGCGGTATAGCTGATGGAGACGAGGGAGTCGAAACAGCCGGTACCCTGACCGCAGAAGAATTGCGGCGACAGATCAATCAGAAGTCGAAGCTGAATTGGTTGAACAATAAATACATTCGCTATCTTCCAGCGGAGGAAACGTGGCCCCAGGCTCGCTCTTTCATTGAAGCAAATCCACAGGGAGCGGCTCTAATGCAAAAGCAGGCCGCCAAAATTGAAGAGGCTTACGGGGCTATTCGTGTTTACTTGAATCGGCTGGAGGAAGTGAGCGACTACATTCTGGAAATATTTCAGGAAAAATTGCATGTTGAGGAAGATGGTCGTGCCTTCATGCAGGACGGTCGCTACCGCAAGTTAACACAGGTCTTTCTGGATAAGCTGGGTATAGAGAAACCTGAAGATCCGGAGGCCTTCAGCGCTCTCTTTCAATCGCTGGGAAAGGAATTGAACGTAAAAGGTAAGGATCTGTATATGCCCATTCGGGTGGTGACGACGGGAAAAATGCATGGCCTTGAATTGCCGGCACTCTTTTCTCTTTTGGGTCCGGTAGCTCTGGCCAGGCGTGTTCAGGAATTGCAGGCTCTGATCTATTCATAGATATGGAATCTTTTGAAAAATACAAGAAGGATATCAAAAATAAAGGGTTTGCTACCCGTGCAATCCGCTGGCAATTGCCGCGCACGGAACATCAGGAGCATTCCGTTCCTCTGTACCTGACATCCAGTTTTGTTTTCGAAGATGCAGAAGAAGCCCGCTCTCTATTTGCTGATGAAAAGCAGGGT
Organism: Spirochaetales bacterium; assembly: GCA_015075425.1. Taxonomy (GTDB): domain Bacteria; phylum Spirochaetota; class Leptospiria; order Leptospirales; family Leptonemataceae; genus H5-SPI1. The sequence goes on from JABTUL010000002.1 coordinate 498,708, forward strand.
AGTATCTATTCACGTTTCTCCAATCCTTCCGTGGATGAATTTATTCAGAAAATGTGCCTTCTGGAAGAAGCGGACGATGGTGTGGCTTTTGCTTCTGGAATGGCCGCAGTATTTGGCTCGCTCATTCCATTTCTTTCAGCCGGAGACCATGTGCTGGCCTGCCGGGCCATCTTTGGTTCCACCCATCAGATTCTGAACCGGATCCTGCCGCGCTGGCAGATCAGCCACACCTATCTGGATGCCCGGGCCCGTCCGGAGGAATGGGAGGCAGCCCGGCGGCCACAAACGCGTCTGATCATTGTTGAAACGCCATCCAATCCCGGCCTTGATGTTCTGGATCTGGAATGGCTGGGCCGATTCGCCCGGGAACACGGCATTCTGCTTCTGGTCGATAATTGCTTTGCCACCCCCTATTTGCAACAGCCTGTGCGTTCTGGTGCCCATCTGGTTTTGCATTCGGCCACAAAATTCATTGATGGTCAGGGGCGGGCCGTTGGTGGCATCGTTGTGGGCGATCGCGACCTCATCAAGGAAGTGCGGTTCTTTGCCCGACACAGTGGACCATCGCTATCACCTTTCCATGCCTGGCTATTCAGCAAAAGTCTGGAAACGCTGGCTTTGCGGATGGAAAGGCATTCGACCAGCGCGCTTGAGCTGGCCCGATTTTTAGAGACGCAGCCGGCCGTTGAAAGAGTCATCTATCCCTTTCTTGATTCTCATCCGGATTTTGCGCTGGCAAAGAAGCAAATGAAGATGGGCGGGGGCGTCCTTTCCTTTATACTCAGGGGCGGCCTGGAAAGCGGAAAGAGGTTTCTTGGCGCTCAGGAGATGCTTTCGCATACAGCCAACCTGGGCGATACCCGGACCATTGTAACCCATCCAGCTTCCACCACCCATTCCAGACTTACGGAAGAAGAACGATTGGCTGTGGGCATACTGCCAGGGTTGATTCGTGTTTCCGTGGGGCTTGAAGATTTGCCCGATTTAATCGAGGATCTGACCCGCTGCATTGCTGCTGCTGGCTGACCCGGGATTCCCGGGGCCGCTGGAGAACAGATAGGCGGGCAGGCCAAGCAGCGCAGTTACGACCATGAAAAGATGGAGGGCCAGAACAATTTCACTGCCGCCTCCAGGACCGATTTCCCGGTAAAGGATTTCTCCGGAGAGTTCACCAATGCCGAGTCCCGCCGGTGTCAGCGGTGCCATGTGTACGAGCGTGATGCCTGGAATGGTCAAAGCATGTTTGAGGAAACCTTCTTCGTAGGAAAAGAATCCGGCGGCGAAAACAAGAGCATAAGTATAAAAAATGTAAGAAATCAGACCCAGAAGAATCATGGTCAAAAATCCGCTCCAGGTTATCCGATCAATGAGTTCGAGAGGCATGTGATTCTCGAGGCGTCGGAGCAAGGGTCGCAGAAATCCGATCGACTGCAGACGCGAGCCGGCTAAAAGCAACAGGCTTGCTCCCAGAAATAGAAAGCAGTATATAAGAAATAGTATTTTCATCAGGCGGGAATCCTTGATCCAGTTCTGCCCGGCCAGCATGATGAGAATAGCAAAAATGGTCATGGAATAGAAACCAAAAAAACGATCCAGGACAATGCTTCCGATGATTTCCTTCCAGTGGATGTTCTGGCTATTTTTACGAATGTAATATCCCTTGACTACGTCTGCGGAAAGTCCTCCCGGAAGAAGCAAACCCAGAAACTGACCGATCAAATGGGCTCGCAACAGGCCGAGCAGTGGCAGTCCCAGGAGAATCTGTAAACGTGCCACGTTGATGTTGTAGCAGATGAAGGTAAAGGCAGTTCCGCCGGCGAAATGCCAGGGTTTTTCCTGAAAGCCTTTCTCTATGCGCGCCGGATCAATCCAGTCCAGGGCCAGGAGAAAGTAGAGCAGGGCAGCACTGATCAAGCTGCGCAGCAGAAAATAGCCACCACGTTTGAGCGTTTGCTTTTTACGCGCTCGAGAATCCAGCTGTGGGGGTTCCGCCATCCATGCAAGTTTTTCACTGGACGAAAACGGTCCATCCATTTGTGTGGACATCTCTCCAGGGAGGAAGTCGGGTGCAAATCCCGCGCTGACGCGCAACTGTGAAATCGGCTGAAAGCTGATAAGCCAGATCTTCCCCGGTATGAGGCGCCGCGTATGCGTTCTCATACATAGCAATCGTTTCGGCAGGCCCGGAACGGCAGCAGGGGTCCCGGAGAATGGGACCCGCTATCCACTCTCGGTTTGCCGGTCCCGCACATTAAAACTGGAGGACCAGATGAAACTCAAAATGAGAATTTTCCTGATGACGCTTGCATTGACCCGCTGCCTTGAGGTAGCTATACCCGCTACCGGGGAAAGCAAAGAAGAATTCGATCGCACAACTCACACATTGCTTCTTGGAGTTGAGGGTCTCAAACGGCAAAAAGACAACGATGTAGCGGCTGTATACGGCAGTCTCTTTGAATTACGCGGGGCCTGGAATAGCTATACCGGTAACGGTACGACACAGGATACGGTTGTGCGCTATCCCTCAGGCCTTGATGAAACCGTTCATACAGACTCTTCCGCTTTTGGAGGCTATGCCAGTTGTGAAGTTCTTAAATACTTTAACAATGCGGGCCTGCTCATCACACAGAATCCAGAGAATTACGGCGCCTGCTTTTCCGGTGACACCAACAAAGGGAAATACAATAAATCCGTTTATTTTCGTGATGGTGGACGGGTATGGATTTGCAGTGTAGCCTTTGGCAAGGCGACCTTTGAAGACGCTTTGAACTCTGCGGACAATGCTAATAGATCGTCTCCGGGCACTGCTGGTTGCGGGTCCAGTGCCTGGAGCCGGATCGAAAAGCGATGAGTCCAGGCCGCAGCCTGGTGGGGCTTTTTGCCCTGCTTCTCACTGTGCGGTGCGCTTTACTGGATCTGCCTTTTCTGCCGGCGGAAAAAACCGGACCCGGGGCAGAACTGGCGCTCCTCCTTCTGGTTGGAAGCGGGGCCCTGGGTGGAAGCGGAAGTGCGACGGCAAGCTGCTCCGGTGGCCTGCCGCAGGCACCGGCCTATCTTGCGGATACAGTGACTTCCGCTCCCGGTTCCTTGTCCGGCGGCAGTTTCGACGATCCTTCCCGGGCGACCAACGGTATCTGTGGAGCTGGAAATGACTCCGGTTCTTTAGATGTGTACTCCCTGGAGCAGACGGGAGCACGTTCGGTTTTGACTCTGGAGTGGGCAGGCAAGAAGGTTAGCAATGGAGTGGGTGTGGATTTTGTTGTTTTTGAAAATGCGTTTCGTATTAGCGGCAGCTCAACGGCGCTCTTCATGGATCCACTTATCGTTGAAGTAAGTCGAGACAACAGCAAATACTGTGGCTTTGCGCCGGATTACACGGCCAGCCCGGAAAGCAGCTACAGTAACAATCCGGCGCACTGGCAGCGGTTTGCCGGCCGCACTCCCGTTCTGTACAACGTGCTCACCAATCCTCTTTCCGCCGATGCGATCTTTGATTCCACTCAGGCTGGCGGTGACGGATTTGACCTTTCTGACCTGAGTGATTCAAATGCTTTCAGCACGGGTTGCGATACGGCGGAGAGGAATGCGATCCAGAGTAGTGGATTTATTTACCTGCGACTCACCGCGGCAACGGCAAGACAGAATCCAGACACGGCCGCAGCTTTTCTTGCCGAATCTGTAGCCACCGGTCCTGATATTGATGGCGTTGTTGCCCGTCACCTGCTGCAGCGTTAGCAAGAACGCTTGACATTCTCTGGCTTCAGCAGAGCCTCCTGAATATGGACCTGCTGGCTCAGGAAATCTATCCCTCCATTCTGGCCAGCATGAAGTCCCGTCTTCCGGGAATTCTAACCACAACGGTGACTCTGGTCGTCCTTTTTTTTCTGCGCAGCCTGATTCTGCGCTTCATCTACCGTCGCGTCCCCAATCAGGCGTTGCGTCTCACCTGGAAGCGTAACACCATGTATGCGACAATGATAACGGCTGCCATGCTGATCCTTCCAGCCTGGCTCACTAGCCTCAAGGAGCTGGCTGCCTTTCTTGCTCTTTTTGGCGCGGGAATACTTATTGTCATGAAAGAAGTGATTCTGAATATTTCTGGATGGTTTTATATTATTTTTCGTAAACCATTTGAAATCGGTAATCGAATCAGCGTGAAAGGTGTTACCGGGGATGTTCTGGATATTCGTCTGGCCAGCTTCTCCATTCTGGAAATCAACGGAAATGTCCGCGGCGGTCAGAGCACAGGACGCATTGTCAGCGTCCCCAATTCGCTGCTTTTTGTGGAACCGGTTGCCAATGCCAGTAAGGAGTTTTTGTTCAGCTGGGATGAGCTGACTCTTACTCTGGCTCGATTTGCCGATCTTGAGAAAGCAGAAGCCATTTTAAGTAATATTTCTGCCAGTTTTATCGAATCTATAACGGAGCAGGACAGTCGTATCCGTCAGGCGCAGGATGAATACGCGATCCGTTTTCGCAGTTTGACTCCGGGTGTCTTTGTCGAAGTGATCCAGGGGCAGGTCCAGCTGACCTTGCGTTACCTGGCTGAGCCCCGCCAGATCAGGCAGAACCGGCATCTGTTATGGAAGCATATCATCATGGAGTTCAATCGCGAGGGAATTCGGTTTGGCCGCCATGCTTGATGATTAGCCGCCGGGCTTTCCTGTGTAGCTACGGATGAGTAAGTCGAGAAACCTGTCGGGCAAAATCTGGCGGAGTAGATAGTAAAAGTGAGCATCATACCCGACACGATAGCGGGTGGCCGGCTTGCTGCGCAAAATCACTTTTGCGATTCGGCGGGCGCAGGCTTCCGGGCTGGTGGCCACGCGATCATAATTACGGCCAACGAGCTTGTGTAGAAATGCGTAAGCCGGTTCGATCGCTCTGGCGATAACCATATTTTTTTTGAACTGTGTGCGGATCAGTCCTGGCTCAATCAGGGTTACACTGACGCCAAAAGGTGCGACTTCGTAGCGCAGGGCTTCACTCCAGGCTTCCATTGCCCACTTGCTGGCCGTATAGGCCGATCCCGTGGGTATGGCCAGCTGACCCAGAATAGAACTGACATTGATCAGTTTGCCGTGTCCTTCCTTGCGCATTCCGGGAAGAACCGCCCGCGCCACTCGCAGCGCACCAAAGAAATTGGTTTCAAACTGCGAACGAAATTCCTGGTCTGTGAGTTCCTCAAAAGGGCCATACACGCCCAGGCCGGCATTGTTGATGACAATGTCAGGTACGCCATATTCTTTCACCAACCGGGCAATAGTCTTCTCACAACTATCTGTAGTTACATCCAGTTTGCAGAGGCGTAAATTGTCCTTGAAAAGTGGATAGGACGGATGGGCTTCAAAAGAAGCCTGGGCCCGGTCCGGTTTGCGCATAGAAGCCAGCACCAGGTGGTTGCGTTTGAGAAGCTCAAAAACCAGAGCAAAACCGATTCCGGAGCTGGCACCGGTGATGAGGGTGACCTGTTTGTAACCGATAGCCATTATTTCTGATCGCTCAGGATGAGCCCCAGCTCACCCCCGGTCTCCATGGCTACACAGTTGCCACGGGACCGTACCAGCATTTCTCCGGCCATGGTGCGCAGCTCAAGCTCCATAGTCCCGTTCATCCCCTGCGCTGCGCGCTGACCCATGCTCTTCCCGTCGGGGGCCCGTAAATCGCTCTGGCGCGAAGAAGTGGCCTCCAGTCTGAGGATGTGGGTTTTATCGCGCAAAGAAATCTGGAAGGAGTCTGCGCTGAGTTTCAAGGACTCTACCCGGGCTCCTGAATAGGTTGTGAACTTATAGAATCGATTCTGCCAGAGAAGGCCCGCCAGGAGTCCCCGAAATGTTCCGGTGACCCAGGGGATGCGCGCAATGGAGCAGCTAACAGAGACAGAAGCATCCTGGAAATGATTGCACTGCAACCAGACATATCCTTCCGGGAAGGAAGTGCCCCAGTCCTTTTCCGTATAGCCCCTGCCATCACTGAAAGAGATTCGCTCCTGATCCAGAATCAAGTCTCCCTGAATTTCATGATTCATGCTCAGGATTCCGTGGTAGCATTGCATCAGGGGAACAAGACCGTACCAGCCCATCGCACCCGGGGATAACAGAGAGACGGGCCAGGGGAAGCGATTGATCAGGTACAATTCGCCTTTGAGAGAAATATCCGGGGACTGGATGGCCAGACGGAAAGAGTGATCCTGAAATTCGCTGTCGCCTATACGCACAACAAAACGGTCGGGTTCGGCATGAAAGTCATGAACGGGGTAACGTATGTAATGGGCCCGGCGGGCAGTATCGTCCAGAATCTGAATGAAAGCATGACTGTCTTCTTCCTGAAAGGAAATTCCGGGAATAATGGCCATCCTTCTTTGTTGAGATTTGTCTATTATTTTATAGTACCAACCTTCAAAGTAGGGAGCACTTCCGTTGCCGTGGTAGCATTCCGGTTTCCACGTCTTCCGGAAATGCGTCCATAAAGATGCCTTGCTCATTGTTTTCTTCCTGATCGAATTTCCATCATGCAAGTCCTGCGTGCGCCAGAAAAAGACCCGCTATGCTGGCCAGCTCATCGCCCAGCTCTTTGCGAGCTGCTTCCAGATCCCTTGCGTCGCGCAGAAGCGCGGTGTGCCGTAGACTTGAGTAAAGCTTGACTTTAGGCTCTGTTCCCGAGGGCCGAATGGTCAGTTTGCCTTCAGGTTCGAGAAGGAGCTGGATCACATTGGATCGCGGGAGATCAGCAAGGCCGGGGAAGCTGGCTTTCCCCAGCGTTTCATGGGTGTCATAGTCAATGATGCCCGTGACCGTCCGCTTGCCCAACTGCAAACCCATAGGCCGGTTGCGGCGCAAAGAATCGATGATGGCCTGAATCTGCGCCTGGCCGCTGGCTCCTTTCATCGTTACTGACTTCAGATCTTCCAGGTAGAGACCATATTCCAGATAGATGTCGTCCAGGTAGGCGATCAGGTCTTTCTTTTCCGCAGCGATTTCCACAAGAAGCAGAGCGGAGGCCAGGGCATCCTTATCGCGGACAAAGTCCACTGGCAAATATCCGTAAGATTCCTCACCGCCAAAAAGATAGGTAAGTCCGCTGCCTTCAAGGCTCTTGATTTTTTCTGCTATATATTTGAAGCCGGTGAGGACTTCCTCTATACGGACTCCGTTTTTTTCAGCGATAGACTTTTGTAAGTCGGAAGTAACGATAGTTTTATATATTATATAGTTTGAAAGATTTGCTGAATGCTTTTTGAGGCGCTCGATAAGAAAGGCACACATTACGCTTCCCAGCTGATTCCCGTTGAAAAGAACATAATCGCCCTGGCTGCGCCGAAATCCGGCACCCAGGCGATCCGAATCGGGGTCCGTGGCAAGGAAGAGATCCGCATTAACAGCCGTTGCCCGGGCAAGAGAAAGAGCCAGGGCTTCGCGCTCTTCAGGGTTTGGATAACTCACTGTGGGAAATTCTCCATCTGGCTCTGCCTGTTCACTGACCAGAGTTACCGAAAATTCCATCGCTTTCAGCAGGCGCTCCATCCAGTAGCCGCCGGTACCATGCAGAGGGGAATAAACCAGCTGGATATCGGGATATTTGCGTTCCGACCTTCCCGAAACAAACGGTAATTCTTTCAATTTTTTATGATAGGCTTTTTCAATGTCCGGGCCGATGAGATGCACGCGGTCCCGGTATGTTTGTGAGTCTTCCCCGGCAAAAGGGATTGCAGACCAATCATGAATGGATTCAATCTCCGCTTCAACGAGTTGCTGTGCGGGTCCGGTGAGCTGTCCGCCATCATCCAGGTACACTTTGTAGCCATTGTATTCTGGAGGATTGTGGCTGGCTGTAATAACCACGCCGCCGGTGGTTTTGAGTTCGCGTACCGCAAAAGAAAGAAGCGGCGTGGGAGTTTCGCGCTCAAAGAGGTACACTTCAAAACCCAGGGAAGCAGCAATTCCGGCCGTGGTTCGAGCAAAGGTAAGGCTCATGCGCCGGGAATCGTAGGCAATGGCCAGTGATTTACCGGATGTAACTCCATGTTTTAACAAATAGTTACAAAAACCGAGTGTGGCCCGCCCCACGGTCCAGACATTCATTCGTCCCGGTCCGTTGCCGATAACCCCGCGCAGCCCCCCCGTCCCGAATTTCAGATCGCTTAGATACGCTTCGATGGCGTCGTTCTGCTGTCCGTTCAGGAATTCGGCAAAACGCAGAGCAGCATCCCGGCGCACCTCAAGGGGGAAACCGCTGGCAGTCCAGGTCAGAATTTTTTCCTGTAAAGCCGCATCCTCGGGAGGAAAGTTCATGCGTTCTATTTTTCCGCAGGCCGGGCGGGGGCAAACCAAAAATTGTATTGACCCGTTTCTCTTGCTCCAAAACCTTAGAGTCAGTCGGCTATGATCAGCTCGGAGTCCAGGAACAGCACTCTTATCCTCAGAATCAACGAACCTCGCGTTGATATGGTCGTGGCCCGCAAGTTTCGGGAGGGCCTCACCGGCTTCCTGAAAGACAAGCCCCAGCGTATAGTCCTTGATCTGAAGCAGACGGAGTATTTTGATAGCTCGGCTCTCGGGGCCCTGGTAGCCTTTATGAAGGATGTGAAGGCCTATGGTGGGGAGCTGGTTCTATGCAATCTTTCTCGTTCTCTGCTCACCCTGCTCAAACTGTCCAAACTGGACATGCTTTTTACCATCTCTGACGATCTTGAGAAGTCGATAAAGTAATCGTCCATAAGCACCGGCTGCTTGATTTAGCCCGGATCTCCCGTCGATCATAAAGCATGCCCGCCGCCCTTGAGGTCCCGGAAGAAAGCCTGATTGAGGCCATGCAACGCATCTACAGCGCAGAAGATGAGGACTACACAGAGCTTACGATTCTTGGTTCGGATATCAATCAAATCCGACATATGTTTTACTATCTGCTCACAGAAGAAGTGCCTGTCCAGGTTTACTACCAGACGGAAACCTATCGAGGCCGGATCACCCAGGCTGAGGGTAGCGAGGCCTCTCTCTATGTGCCCCGCTTTGATGCCGGGAGTGCCCGCCGCTGTCGAATCAAATTCGAACACTTAAGTCAAATGTATCAGTTTGAAGTGCCCATACTTGAACTGCAGGGAGAAACACTGCGCATCCGTATCCCTTCTTTTTTGCAAGCCGCACAGAAGCGCAAACACAGACGCATTTTTGTCGATGATCTCTTCTTGCGCTTCAATGTTCTGTATTCACCGCTCTTTGGGCGCAGAGGTGACGGGCAGATGATCGAAAGCCGTTATCCAGCCATGGTTACAGAGCTGCGCCGCGATTTTCCAGACCTCTATTTATTGACCCGGATTCTTACAGAAGAGATTTTGAAAGTTTCCCCTGATTTTGAATTTCGGTTTTATAAAAAAGGAGAGAAGCTCAGTTTGCGTGAATCTACCCTGGTGGAAGAACAGAAGACGATCTTCATTCAGGATTCACTGAAGCTGGAGAGCTATTTTGAGAGGCAAACGCTACTGGGCTTGATCAATTACAATAAAGAATACACACGAATGCTGAAGTATAATTCGGAAGAAGAAGTTCGTGCATTTTTTGAAAAGATCCGCCAGGCAGACACTCAAAATTTTGTCCGCAATTACGTGTGTTTGCCACTCATTGTGTTTGATTCTGTCATTGGTCATATTCTGGTCTACAGCTCGATCCTGGATAAGGGAGTTGTTTCCGCGGATCAGGCTTATTTGCTGGATTTACTGGTGAAAATGCTGAACTATGCCATGAGCAAGACCGCTATAGCGCGGACCTATTACACGCATACTTTAACCCGGGTGGTCAATATTAGTATGAGCGGGCTTTTGTTCGAAGTTCAGAACAAGGTTCTCTTTGATTTTTTGACCAACAATGATCTTTTAAAGATGTTGATCCAGATCCGCTACCACATGCTGGAACTCAAGGGAGAGATCATGCGCTTTTTTCCCACGCGCAATGGCTTTAATATTGGTGTAAACTTCTTTGATTCCAGTCCAGACGACTTCAAAGTGCTGGAAAACTATATTTTCGCGAACGGTCGCATGGCCATGCGCTGAAAGGTTCCCGCATTGCAGAAAAAAAAGGCCCCCGAAGGGGCCGGAGTTACACGAATGACATTTTTATTCTCGGAGGAATTCAGAAAACGGATCCGATTTTTTTTATGATTAGCCCGGTTAATATTCAGTGGCGGCCGGGCTCACTCTGCCAAATCTTGTCAGGATATAAACCGTAGCACACAATGGCCCGGGGCCCTTCCCGGAAACCAAGAGGTGAAAGTGCGCAGCTTTGAAGAAATCGGGACAGGACAAATCCAGGAATTCTTAAACACAGGTTGGATCAGTCACGATGCAGCCTGGTTGACGCTCTGTGCTGAGGCCATAGGCATGGAAAAAACCAATGCCATCAACAGGGCATCAGCCCGGCAGATGGCCAGGAATGAGGGAAGACGACTTCTGCGTCTTTTGGGAATGAAATCCATCCAGAATTATCAAGAATTGGAGCATTTTATCCGGACAGCCTTCCAGATCATCAAGGGTTCTTTCATGAAATTTGAACTGGAATTCCCCGGAGAGAATCGCATGGTATGGAAAGTGCCCCGGTGTTTCGCTTACGAAGGGATGAAAAGAATGAATTTGATCGCTGCATATGAATGCGGAATTGTGGAGCGTCTGGTGGGCTGGATGGAAGCGTTGCAGATTCCCGTGCGGATCCAGCCCCATCCCGTCGCCTGCCTGATGCACGGAAGAGGGTCGTGCCAGATGGAGATTGTATTCTGGTAAAGTCCTCCTGAGTGCCGGCTTTATAGCGGGGCCAGGACATTCGCTAAAAGTTTTATAGTATTTGCCTGCAGTGGGCTTTTAGACATTTTCTGGACAATATCTCCCTCAATCAATTCCGTATCTTCATCAGGGGCAATCAGATGGTATTCCTCAGGAGAAATGCTGCGTACAAGTTGCCGCACCGGCCATCCGCTGGAAAGGATTGAGGAAGAATGGCTCTCGCAGAATTTACAAAGGGCGGCGTTCCCGTTAAACTCTGGACGCCACTCGACGAGGTCGAGTCATCGGCCCGGGCGCAACTCGAAAATGTGGCCCGCCTGCCCTGGGTATTCAAGCATGTGGCCGCCATGCCTGATGTTCACTACGGAATCGGGGCCACTGTGGGCAGTGTGATTGCTATGGAATCGGCTGTTGCGCCGGCTGCTGTGGGCGTGGACATTGGTTGCGGAATGGCCGCCGTGCGAACCAATTTAGACGCCGGTGATCTTCCCGATTCAATGCGCGCCGTTCGCGAATCTCTGGAAAATGCCGTACCTCTGGGCTTTCATATGCATCGCGAGGCGCAGCCAGCGCGCCTTTTCGATCGCAACTCAGAGGCCGGCAAACTCTATCTTGATTTGCGCCGCGAATTTCGAGCACTCTCGGAACGGGCAGCAAAACTTAAAGAAAAATCAGAAAAACAACTGGGAAGCCTGGGTGGCGGCAATCACTTTATCGAGCTATGCCTGGATACGCAGGGCCGACTCTGGATCCTGCTTCATTCCGGGTCGCGCAACATTGGCAAAGAACTGGCCGAATTCCACATAAGTCGGGCCCGTCGTCTGGCTCACAATCTGGATCTGCCGGATCCTGATCTGGCTGTGTTTCTATCGGGAAGCCGGGAGATGGATGAGTACCGTCGCGACCTCTACTGGTGCCAGCGCTATGCCTATCTTAACCGATTGACCATGCTTGAGCTTATTCGTGGCTGTTTGCTTTCTTTTTTTCCGGGACTGCAGGAAGAGGAGCGAATCGTCTGCCATCATAACTATGTGGCGGAAGAATGGCATTATGGTAAAAAAGTTTTTATAACGCGCAAAGGAGCGATTCGAGCTGGCGCAGGAGAGATGGGAATCATACCAGGATCCATGGGCGCACAGAGTTTCATTGTACGCGGCCTGGGCAATCCCGAGTCTTTTTCCAGTGCCTCTCATGGTGCCGGCAGGCGAATGAGTCGTAACGCGGCAAAAAAAAGCTTTAGCACCGCCGATCTACAGGAGCAGACCCGTGGAGTGGAATGCCGCAAGGACGGTGGCGTAATCGATGAAATTCCGGCTGCCTATAAGGACATCGGTCAGGTCATGGCCAATCAGAAGGATCTTGTAGAAATAGTCTATGAACTAAAGCAAATCGTTTGCGTGAAAGGTTAAGCGCCCATTTTGTACCGTCTGTCCATAATCACGGTGCAAGTCAGATCCCCCACAATGTTGATGGTGGTGCGAAACATGTCGAGCAGCCGGTCTATTCCAAAAATGAGTGCAATACCGGCCAGGGGAATTCCCGCTGATTGAAGCACCACAGCGAGGGTAATCATGCCGGCGCCGGGAACGCCGGCAGCCCCGATGCTGGCCAGCGTGGCCGTGAGGACCATGAGGAGCTTCTGGATCAGCGTCAGTTCAATCCCGAAAACCTGGGCGATGAACATGGCGGCAACTCCCTGGTAAAGTGCCGTTCCATCCATATTGATTGTGGCCCCCAGAGGCAAAACAAAGCTGCTTACTTCTGGACTGACCTTCAGTTCTTCCTGAGCTACTTTCATGGATACAGGCAGCGTTGCTGATGAAGAAGATGTACTGAAACCAAGGAGCAGGGCAGGTCTGATCTTTTTTAAGAAAAGGACGGGATTTTGCCGCGCCAGGGAAAAAATAAAAAATCCATAAGTAATCAACAAATGCAGGGTCAGGCCGGCCAGAACCACAAGACCGTAGAATCCCAGCGGAACCAGGATTCCTATACCCAGTGTGGCAACAGCGTCAGCGATGATGGCAAAGACGCCAAAGGGAGCCGTGTGCATGATGAGGGTGATCATCTTCAGAATCGTATCATTGAAGGCATCAATGACACTCCGGAAGGTGTCGGCTTTTTCGCGGTCAATGAGAGTCAGGCACAGACCAAAAAATACTGCAAAGAAAATGATACCAAGCATATCTCCCTGGCTCATGGCCTCGATGGGATTGGTGGGGACAATGCGCACGAGCAAATCCAGGATGCGTTGCAATTCGGAACGCCCGGCCTGAGTATTTGCTGCGCTGGTTTTTTCCGTTACGGCGTCCGCATAGCTCTGCATGAGGGTGTTACGATCCGATTCTGCAAGGGCAAGACCCGGCCGGGTTACTTCCGTGAGAGTTACACCGATGCCGATAGCGATAGCCGTCGTGCTGAGAAAAAAAAGGATGGTCCACAGTCCGAGGCTCCCCAGCTTTCGCGTGTCGCGCATCCCTGATGCACCCAGGATGATTGAGGAGAGAATCATGGGTACGACGACCAGTTTTATGAGCCGCAAAAATATCTGACCAACTGGATCCAGGTAGACGGTGATCCAGCGTGCATCCAGAACATGGATGAGCCATCCGGCCAGGATGCCCAGCAAGAGACCGAGGAGGATTTTTGTATACAGCTGCATCAGGGCTTATTTTGCCCGGCAAATGCGCGATAGCCCACAAGAACGGTCACGCTAAAGAGAAGTCCAAAGAGAGCCCGTAGCAGCCAGATGGAAACGGGTGGTTCCAATAATGAATAGGCAAAGGCCGTATTGTCCTGGTGCTCGCCTACGGTCACTTCCTTCCAGCTCTGGCAATTCTCCGGATCAAAGTCATACTGCGGCCAGGCAAGGTAACGATTGCCATAGTAGAGCCGGGCCTCTCCAGGCTCTGATGCGAGCGGAAAGAGCATTTCCTTCTGGGGCACAAAAAGTCGCAGCTCGCTAATGGTGAGTGGCTCATCGCTGCCGTTGAAGATCTGAAGTTTCAGGTCGCCTCGCGCGGCTTCTGGCAAAAGTATAGAATGGTTACCTTCATTTGTATTGCTGCGACGCAAAGGGGATCGCGAAAGAAATTCAAACTGCCTTTCCTCCGGGTCATAGGCCGATACTTCCAGGGTTCGATCGTAGCGGGCTTCCTCGAAATTGAGTTCCAGTCGTTCTACGGGGAGTTCTCCAGAAACACGGACTACTGTGGCAGCAAGGTCACTATCTTCAGTCCGGGTATAGTCCACATTTTCAATGCTGTATTCCGGCGGCGCACTGGCCTCATAGAAAGCCTGGCGCAAAATCAGCGGTGCGCCGCTGATTTCCAGACGAACAAATCTTGCCGCCCCGGCATTGCGTACATGCAAAGTGCGCGGCGCCTGCGTACCGTATACATAAAGAGAGTGATGTCCGGCCGCTGTCCAGGATTCCCCATCTTCGGAAATTTCGAGCGTGATGGAGGCTTCAAAATTTTCATTGTCGGGGTGCGCCATGGAGAGAAGGGTAAGTGTTTTTCCAGGTGGCGACTGTGGCAGGGCATAAACCCTGATGGTTGAATTTCTGGTAGTCTTTGTGAACATCTGACGCACCGGCAAACGATCCATTTCCTCCGATGGTTTTACACTCCGTATGGAGTAAGGAAGGGCCGCTTCTGTGCCCAGAAGCCGCAGCTCTTTTAGTGAGCTGTAGCGATAGATATCGAGCGGTAAAAGGAGCTGTCCGCATTCCGCGCCGGCCGGCAGGGTTGCCGGGCGCAGGAAACGGAAACCTTCCATGCGAATGCGCTCGGCAAAAAGGTCACCCGGCAGGAAAAGCAGCAGAAGAAAAATGAGAGCCGCCTGCTTTTGCAGACGCTGGTAGTAAAGTCCTGCGATGATCAATCCGGTGCCCACAGCAATGCCGGCCACGATACGGACCCCGGTGCCCAGAGTCAATATATCGTAGCTGAAGAATTTCAGCGCCGTCAGACTGGCAAGGATGAGTCCGGCCTGACGCATGCCTGTGCGCTTGCGCGTAAAGCCCCAGGCAAGCAAAAGGGCGGAGGCCGTGAGCAGAATGAGCGTGTAGCCCAGATTTCTGCGCTGAGGATCGTAAACATGGTCCTGGTTTTCTTTGAAAAAGGCAAAGAGCAGCAGTCCCAGTGCCAGATAGGCAAAAGTTCGTTTTACATACAAATCCTTTTCAAAATGGTACAGGGCGAGTGCGAGAAGTGCTGCCAGGATAAACGCCGCAAATCGGCTATTCCAGAGCAGGCGATTGTCTCCAGCTTCCAGAAAAAAGAAGAGAGCGATGAGGACTCCTGGCCAGAGCAGATACCCCAGCACCCGAACCAGGGGGCTATCCGGGCCCAGCAATCTGCCAGACAGGGAGAGACTGCCGGCAAGACCAATCAGTATATAAACCCATAGCGGCCCTTCTGCGAATATCACGAGAGCCGCGAGAGTGATCGTCGCCGCCAGGGCAAAGACAGGCCCGGCAATGCGCGTGCGGTAGTACACAAGCAGGGCAAACAGGAGACCTCCGGAAAGAACAGCCTGGTGTTCCACAAAGGAAGGGTAAAAGCGTTCTACCAGGGTAGTGGCAAAGAACTGGAACGCCCCGAGATTCAAGAGCGTAAGAATGGCCGGTGCGTGCAGGGATCTTTCCGGGTGTTTGTGCAGGGAGTCGATCTGATGGAGGAGCAAGGTAGCGGCCAGGGTGGTGAGATAGATGAAAGGAATCAAAAAAGACGATTCATCCAGGCGATTGGCAGCCCAGATCCCGAACAGAGTATAGCCGCACACCAGTACCAGATATCCGCTGTGATACAGCGTGGTCTTACGGCTAACAAAATAGAAAAGGAACTGGACGGCAGTTAAATAACTGAATAAAAACTGGTAAGAATTTTCGCCACGGGAAAGAATCAAGGGAGCGGCAAAAGCTCCGGCGTAGCTAAAAAGGTAAAGGATTTCACTGCCGGCGCGGATGCTGAGCAGTGCTGCCCCGCCGGAAATCAAGGCCAGAGCGATAAAAGTTTCCGTGAGCCCTGTAAGGTTATAGAAATAATGAGCTGAACTGACACTGATGTAAAAGGCGCCAAAAGCCGCACCGGCCAGGGCCTGTGCCAGAAGGCCTGCCCTGGCCCGGTTCAGGTAAAGGGCCCAGAGGGCAAATCCTGTGGCCACAGCAAATCCAATGGCAATGCGCATCGATTCGTTGATCCACTGGCGATCGATGGCCAGCTTGATAAACCAGGCAAGGGCCATCAGTAGAGCCAGGATACCGGCCCGGCCCAGAATGTTGGCTCCCATATAGGTTTCAATAGAGAACCAGTCGCGCCCCCCTGAGGTCGCAGCAGCCGGTTTTACGCTAACCGATGGAATGCCCGGCCGCGGCCCCGGCTGTGATCTCTGCCAGGCCTCTTTCTGCCAGGCATCTTTGAGAAGAGCGACTTCTTCTTCCAGTCGAGCGATGCGATTTTCCAGATTCTGTTCGGCCATGTCCGTTACCCAATTTTATTTCTACTTGCACGCAATCCTTATTCCAGAATTTATCCGATCATGCCCCAGCCCATGGGTGAATTGACACCGGACAGTCTTCTGCAAACCTTTGCTATCGATCAGGCCACCCTGCGCCGTCTGGCCCGCCCTTTGCTATCTGCTTTATACAATCCCGAAGTAAGTGGTGCGGACACCGTGGGGGAGCGGACACTGCTTTTGATTCGAACTGGCTCCACGCTGGACTGGCTCTTCCTGGCTGCCTACGGTCCGGAAAATTTTGCCTATTTAACGGGCCGGGAGTACTTCAGAATGCGATCGATTCTGGAGGGGCTCTATGACCACCTGGGGACCATCTCCGGGCTTTCCGCGTTCTGGCGCATGGGCCGTCCCTTTGCCGACTTTGCTTCCTACGTTATTGGTGATGGTTTGAAAACGCAGCTTCTGGAATGGAATGCGCGTCCGGTGCAGCCACTGACGGAAGAAGACTGGAAGCAGCTCTTTGCCGATGCCCGGACTGTGGCCGTATTTCTTTCTGCTGAGGAAGAAGAACTCCGTGAGACGGTGTGCCGCCAGGCCCTGATTCATGAGGTCAATCTGCAACCTGTTTCCATGGTGGACATTCCGTCCGGGCTCGGTCTCTTGCCTTTTTCGGGAAGTCGCAGGCCGCGCATAGAGTTCAAAGAAGTGATTCTTGCCCGTGATTTTCCGCGCATTGGAACGATGAACAGTCGCCTGCGCCGGATTTTACAACTACTGAACGATTGATGAGCAGAATCCAGGAGGCGTTGCGGCTTGGCTTTCTGACGGCCAAAAAGATTTACAGAGAGCTGGGAGCCGGTCGCAATCTATCTGATCAGCATCTGCTGAAGGTAGAAGAATTTTTGCGAGAACTCTGGGGATGCACGGCTTCTTTAGCACCGGATGTTCGCCACCTTCATTCACAGCAAATTGAAACGCAGGCCTGGCTTTACAATCACTGGGTGAATGTGGCCGCCCTGGTTTGCTGGTACACGCAGCGAAAAGGGATGTCCTGGGAGGAAGCGTATCCTCTGCTGCTGGGTGCCTACCTTCATGACATAGGTTACGCCCGGATCGATGAGGGTGTCTTGAATTCCCGCCATAAGCTGGATGAAAATTCGATGCTGCAGATACAAATGCATCCACAGATCGGTTATAATCTTGTTAAAGACATGAAGGATATTGATGATGCTGTCAAGCAGGCAATTCTCTTTCATCATGAGCGCTTTGACGGAGAAGGCTATCCCACCACACTGCCCTACGGTAGACTGCCCTTTTCTTTAAAGATTGTAGGCATGGCCGATGTCCTGGAAGCGCTGATCCATGAGCGCACCTACCGCAAGGCCTATCCTTTAGCGGAGGCGTTGCGATTGTTTTTCAACATGGGCGGCCACGAGTTTGATCGTGAGCTTATGCATGATTTTCTGGATACGGTAGGCCGCCCGCTGGCCCTGAATCTGCCCTTTTACCGTAGCGGCCAGCTGGGCCGGCTGGCCAGCGGCACGGTGGTCTCCATTGAGGAAGCTCATTCGGCAAACTGGCTCCATCCGACAGTAAGCGTGCTCATCAACAACAAAAGGGAAATCGTGCCACGGTCGGAGCCATCGGTTCTGTCTGATGAACTTATTTTTATTTATTCTCACGCAGAATCGGAAAAGATTCTGCGCCACATTGCAGAGAAGCGCGCTTCTATGAAGAAAAGTAGTTGAAGTGTTGCCCAGGCCGCATAGCCCGGCCACAATCTTCTTAGCTTGAGGTATTTCATGACTCTGCGTTTGTGCACAATCGTTCTTTTTGCTCTCCCCCTTATGGCCCAGACCATTACATTCTCCGGCACCGTGAATGATCAGAAGACCAATGCCTACATTCTTTCCGAAAGCCACACCCGTAAGTTCAACGGCGGCAAGCCCGTCAGTGGTTCCGTTGTCTATCGCGATAAAGCCGGAAAGGTTCTGGGTCGCAAGACCTTCTCCTTCCCTGCCGGTCCCTACTGCCCGGCCTTCCATTTCAAAGATGAAAGAGACGGCTGGGAAGAGGGAATCAGTATCAGTGGCAGCACAGCCACCATGTTCCTCAAGAAATCGGCTAAAGACGCTATGGAGCGCAAAACCATTACTCTGACTCCGGCCACTGCCTGCGACGATGGCATTGATCTGTTGCTCCGCGATCGTCGTAATGAGATTGCTTCAGGGAAGCAGGTGGATCTGCGACTCATCGTCCCCAATAAATTCGACAGCTTTGGCTTTGTTGCCCGTAAAGGTGCAGAAGGCAATGTAAAAGGCCGCAAGACCATGACCATCAATCTGGTAACTCAGAGCGCTATACTCCGGCCACTGATGCCGGCACTGTATTTTACGTATTATATGGATACCGGTGAACTATTGAACAGTGCCGGCCTGCACATCATGAACGATGCGGCTAAAAAAAGCTATCGTGTGAAAGCTTTCTGGTCGGCTGAGAAGAAAAGTTAAATTGATTTAACTTCTTTCCAGTAAGTCGGCAAATTCTTTTTCACTGACAATGACAAGGCCCAGTTCCCGGGCCTTGTCCAGTTTGCTGCCCGCAGATTCCCCGGCCAGCAGGTGAGTGGTGGCTCGCGTGACGCCGGTAACCACGCGGCCCCCTCTTTCGCGTACCAGGTCCATGGCCTTCTCGCGTGGCTTGAAACGTTCAAAGCTGCCGGTCACGCACCAGGTCTGGCCCTCGAACACAGGCAGGAGGGCCGCTTTTTTCTCTTCCGGCGGCATCGCAACCGAAAGCCCGGCCTCCTTTAGCTCCTGAATCAGTTTTTGTAGCGACGGGTCCTTCAGCTGTTCCACGATGGCCTGGCTTGTCCCCGGACCAATGCCGTGGATCTTTGCCAGGCGATCCATTGCATCTGCCTGGCCCGTGAGTGAGAGAAGGTCATCCATGCTGCGCAGACCGGAGCGAATCAGTAGCTCACTCACGGCCGGTCCTAAATCCCGCAGGCCCAGCGAGTGTAGCAAGCGGGAAAAGGGTTGTTTTCTGGAGGCTTCAATGCCCTTGAGCAACTGCTCCACGGACTTCTGACCAAAGCCATCGAGCGCTTCTAACTCGGACCGGCGCTCTTCCAGGCGATAGATGTCCGCAATCGTTCTGAGAAATCCTTTATCGTAAAGAATACGGATGATTTTTTCTCCCAGGCCAGCAATATCCATCTGCCGCCTTCCCGCGAAAAAAACCAGGGCTGCGATTTTCTTTTCCGGGCAGTCCGGTTGCAAACAGAAATAATCGGCCATCTGATCGGGACGAACCAGCTGACTCTGGCAGGAAGGGCAGCGCGCGGGAAAGCGAAATGGTTTGCCGTGGCCCGGGTCGATTACTTCTTCCACAGCCGGGATGATTTCTCCACGCTTGCTGACCCGGACCCGGGCCCCCACTCTTGCTCCCAACTTTTTGATGTAGTCCGCATTATGCAGGGTGGCATGTTGCACGGTGGTCCCGGCCAGGCGCACCGGCTGGAGAATGGCCCGTGGCGTAACGCGTCCGGTGCGCCCGACAGCTACTTCAATGCCGATAATTTCTGTCTCGGCTGAATCTGGCGTGAATTTCAGAGCAGTGGCCCAGCGCGGAAAAGCAGCAGTAAATCCAAGCTCTTCGCGCTGGGCATACGCGGAAACTTTTAAAACCAGACCATCGACGGGATAGGGCAGGGAAAGTCGCTCCTTCTCTCTTTTGTCCATTTCTGCCTGCAGCTCACTTGCGGGCACAAAACTCTGGTCCGCAAAGGTTCGCACGCCCAGTCGGGCCAACCATTCCTGCATACCGGCATCGTCCCTGATGGCCACGGAGGTGCTGTAGCCATCAAAAGCTACGTAGCGCAGCGGGCGCAGGGCCACATCTGCCGGATTTTTTTGCTTCAGGGATCCGGCGGTCAGATTGCGGGGGTTGGCATAGCGATTTCCGGACAATTGATTGAAATCCTCAAAATCTTGAAAATGCATATAGACTTCACCACGGACAACCAGGTCCACGGCTTCGCGCAGTCGATGCGGGATGTCTGCAATGGTCCGGGCATTGGCGGTGATCTCATCGCCCATTTGCCCTGAACCCCGGGTCACAGCGCGCTCGAGTTTTCCGGCAGTGTAGTAACAAACAAGCGTGGCTCCATCGATCTTCCACTGGACAGAAAACAGAGCATCTGTGAATTCCCGGGAAATCTTTCCGGCCCACTCCAGAGCGTCGCCGGTAGAATAGCTGTTCGACAGACTCAGTACAGGAACCGTATGTTGAAAGCGCGGGAAATCACCGCTAAGGTCAGAGCCCACCTGGCGGGTGGGAGAATGCGGGCTGGCAAAATCCGGGTGATCCGTTTCCAGTTTCTGGAGTTCGGCAAACAGCCGGTCGAATTCAAAGTCGCTGATTTCCGGCGCGTGTTTGATGTAGTACAGTTTCTGGTGCTGACGGATCTGCCGTTCCAGATCCCGCATGCGCTGCTCCGGATTCTGGAGCGCCGCCTTTTTTTTCATTCCAGGCGCTTTTCCGCTTCTGCTTTGCGACACTTACCGGTAGCCTTCAGGACCGTGCATTTGCCGTAAAGATTCAGGGAGTGGTCGATTAGCTCAAATCCCAGCTTTTCTGCCATGGCCTCCTGCAATCGCTCTATATCTTGATGATGGAACTCCTGGATGAGTCCACAGTCCGTGCAGACCATGTGGTCGTGGTGTTCCTTGCCGTGAACCGGTTCATAGTACTTAACGCTCTGCCCAAAGTTGTGTTCGATGAGCTGACCGGCCTCGACCATCAAAGAAATGATGCGATAGATTGTGGCCCGGGAAATCTCTGATCGGCGATCTTTCAATGCCTCTGAAAGGGAGTCCACCGTGAAATGATCTTTCAGGTCAAAAATCTTCTCAGCGACCAGAAGCCTCTGGCTGGTGATTTTGAACCCCTGTTGCTTGAGAAAATTGGAAAAGCGACTGAGTTCCTGATGGACGGACGCGTCTGCAGATCCTTCTTCAGTTCCCGTACCCACAGGACCAGTTGGCATCCGGCTGTGATTGTGCAATATTTTTTCATTGCCGTCTAAAGCTTCCGGACAAGATAGAAACCATGAGCGATGCTGATCGCAGAAAATTTCCACGTGCCGATCTTGTCTTCAAGCTGGTCTACTCTGTTGAGGACGAACAAAACGTGGGTCATTCACGGGATCTGTCCGGTGGCGGCATTTGTTTTGAATCCGATCGTCACTTTGACGCCGGTTGTGCCATGCGCGTTTCCTTTACTCTGGCCGGTCTGCCCGGCACCATCGAAGCTCGGGGCCGAGTTGTCCGTTCCTGGGATGAAAAGGGCCAGACCCTGACGGCGCTCGAATTCACGGAAGTCGATGAACAGGATATGGTGATCATCACAGACTACAGTCTGATGCACAGCGGCGAGGCGACTTAACCCGGATTATTCCTGAAACCGGAGGCGCTGTAACTACCCTTACCGGGAAAAATGCTCAAATGGCCGTTCTTTCAGTTCATAGGGCCCCCCGCCTTTTAAGAGCAAAAGGCCAGCCGTCCCCGGGAAGGCGCGGCCGATTTGCGCGGCCGGGAAGGGAAAGGAAAGCCCTGGCTCTCCTAAAAAAATCAATTCAAGTTCTTCGCCACTGGTAAGCACCCAATGGCCGAGTTGCCAGGGATCCGGAATCGAGTCCACCTCAAGCTGGATGGAGAGGCCGCTGGCCCGGGCCAGCCGATTAACGTCGCTGAGCAGGCCATCGCTTACGTCCATAGCCGCATGAACCCGCTCCTCTGTGCATAGCAGGGTTCCCCATTCGCGCCGGGCCCGGGGGTAAAGATGCCGCTCGCGGGCCTGCTCGGAGAGGAGGGCCTGGTCTGCTTCATTGAGATTTTTCCCGGGCAAGAGGTCACTTAAGCGGCCACCTTTCCATAAGGACAGACCGAGCTCGGAAAGTCCGGTCTGACCCGTCAGGTAGAGCGCATCGCCAGCCTTTCCAGCCCAGCGCGGGAGAGCACGCTGCACCGGTCCGCCCATCGTCAGTGAGAGAAAAAGGGCGGGTGCGCGAAAGCTATCGCCGCCAATGAGATCTATTTGTTCTTCCTTCAGGGCGCTGCAAAATTCCCGGGCGAAGTCACGCACAAATGTTTCCGCAAGATCCAGGCGCAATCCCAGGTTCAGAGTACACCAGTGCGCGGTTGCGCCACTGCTCACCAGATCGGATAGATTCACCTGTAGGAGTTTGTGCGCCAGAGCCCGTGCGGAGAAGTAGTCGAGATCAAAGTGGACGCCCTCCACCAGGGCATCGGTGGTGATGGCCCCATCGTGCTTGAGGAAGGCACAGTCATCGAGGGCCGGCGAGTTCTGAAAAAGAGAGATGATTTCCTCTTCAGTCATTGGATAATCACTCCCTGCTCTCTGGCAAGCAGCGGATAAAGCCAGGCAAAAGGCAGGCCGCGCCGGGCCGCCAGAGGGTTGACGGAGTATTGTGGTGGCTCTTTGAGCAGGTGGATCTTTTCCGCAAAGAGAAGAGAGCGCAGGTTGTTGAAGGCGGCGCTTTCTGCTTCGTGATAGATGAGAGCTTCCATGAGAACGTAAAAAGCTTCGGTAAAGCTAAATACCCGGCGGGCAATTTTTCGTAAGTAGTACATATCCTGTAAGCTGGGTGCGGAGGCACTGAAGTCGCGCATGAGCAGCACAAGAGGTCTCTCCTGTTGTTCCAGCAGCCATGTTTCAAGGTCTGCCAACCGCAGGCCATCAATCTTGATGATCAGAAGATGAGCAGGATTCTCCCCCGCGAGCAGTTCCGGCAAATTGCGAAAATCGGACCTGGCTTCAAGCCCGGAAAGGGCACACAACTGCCGGAGCCGATTGCGCTCCGCTGGGACAGGACTCAGGATATGCACCCGCAGATCCCGCCGGGGCGGGAAATCCGGAAAGATCAGCGGCTCCCCCGGTGGGGGCAGGGGAAAACAGGCAATCATTCCCGCCTCAAGCAGGGGAGACAGTGCAGTGGCGTCCGGGGTCACAACCAGTACCGGCAGATGAAAGGACAATAGGTCTTTTAGCTCTTCCAGGCTGATCTGTGGTAAAAAAAGTGGACCATCCTGCTGCAATAGCTCTGCGGTCTTATCTACCGTCCGGTAACGGGCCACGCGCAGCCAGTAGGAGATGACAGCTATTTCTGTTTCATCCAGCTGGAAACCGGATACTATCGGTGTTGCTTTTCTCATGCGCGATCCGTTCAGGTTGCCCGATATTAAGAGAGCACCTTTCTATGAAATGCTTTTTCCAGTTCAGCCTTCTGACTTTTTTGGGTCCAGTTCTTGTTAGCACCGCTCTGTGCAACGAACGCTCTGGAGAAAGCAGACGGTTCAGCGTAAAGACACGGTTAACCTGGGAAAAAAAATCCGATGGCCGCATCGTGGTCTACAGTCTGCCGCGTTCAGCCTGGCCCCGGCGCAGTCTGCAAAGCCAGGTATTGCCCAATCGCTCCGAACAGAGTGCTTACTCCGGTCTGGACTCTCTTTCCATTGATGAATTTGCTCTCTTGCGCAATCGCAAATACGCCTTACTTACAAATGCTACGGGCCTTGATCGCAATATGCAGACGGGCCTCGCGCTCATGCGTCAGGCCGGGGTGCCGCCGGCGTTAGTGTTTGAGCCGGAGCATGGACTTTACTCGCACAAAGATGAAATTCTACCCGATGGCATTCGCTTTGATAAAAAAATGGGCGTGAAGGTCCTGAGTCTTTATGGAAAGCATAAGAAACCGGCTCCCTATCAATTGCGTGATATTGATCTCATCGTGGTGGACATCCAGAATCTTCCGGTGCGCTGCTATACCTACATTACCACTCTGACCTACATAATGGAGGCTGCCAACCGGATGCAGATTGAGGTTATGGTTCTGGATCGGCCCAACCCTTTTGGTTTCTGGAAGGCTCAGGGTTCTCAACTCAGTCCAGCGTATGTTACCTTTGTTTCCACAGCTCCGGTTCCTTTTTTGTATTCGCTGACTCCAGGAGAATATGCCATTTACATGGCGGCCACGCGCTTCTTTCAGCTGCCGCTCTCTGTTGTCCGCGTGGCCGGCTATTCTCGCGATCAGGTTGACGGGGCTCTGCGTCAGGCCTGGATCAATCCTTCGCCCAATATTCCGTCACTTGAATCGGCACTGGTGTATGCCGGTGTGGTATTCCTTGAAGGAACGAACATGTCAGCGGGACGGGGAACCAGTCGGCCTTTTGTCTACAGCGGTGCTCCCTGGCTCAAGTCTGATCTGGTAGTTGCGGAGCTCAGTCGCTTGAATCTGCCCGGAGTCCAGTTTGCCGAAGTTTTCTTTGAACCCACAGCGTCTGTGTACAAAGGACAGACGGTCAGGGGTGTGCAGATCTTACCGGTTTCCGTGGACTTTGATCCGGTGCGGACGGCTTACGAATATCTGCGAATCGTGCGCCGTTTTCATCACGAGTTTGAAATGCGCAACCACCGGGGGACCTACTTCATGGACCATATCTGGGGCGGGCCACAGCTGCGTCGTTCGATCCTGGAGGACCGCCCTTACGCTGAGTTCAAGGCCCGCTGGGCTCAAGAAGCCCGGGAATTCGAAGACCTGGTCCAGCCCTTCCGCCTCTATTAGTGTTTATCTCTCACCGCCGGATTTGTTTTACACTTTACAGCGGGTTCGCCTCTGTTCGTCTGTCCTGGCAATGGCAGAAGAATCAGAAAAAGCAAAGAACAAAAAGGTCAATAAGATGAGCCTGGCAGAAGTGGATGCAGCGCTCAAGAAAACTGAGGAACACATGAAAGGTCTGGGTTCAGCATATGCCCATGCTCTTCTGGAACGCAAGGCCGAGCTCCAGAAAAAATAACCAGCCAGAGATGCAACGGGGAAACGGGGCGTTGTTGCCTGGTGCCCCACAGTACTGAAGAGTGGTGTGATTCTTTTGCGCGTTCGCCGCGCTGCTTTGAACAAGGAATCCGAGATTTCCAATGTCGTTTTCATACGGCAAGCAATACAGGCAGTGGCCGTTTTTCGTGCAGGTTACAAAAAAGTATCGAGATCGAGGCCGACTTGATTCCAGAGTGCGTTATCTGTTTTTCCCAAAACTTGCCGCTGGCTGTACCGACCGCTCGCCGGGTCAGAGTACTGTTCCAGCTGGTGCTGATCCAGATCGACGATCCAGTATTCTGGAATACCGGCCCGTGCATAGATTTCAGCCTTACTCCGATCCAGCTTGAGTGAGCTCAGAGCAATTTCTACAACCAGCAAAGCCCGATCCGGGTGCGCTGTTGTATGGTCCTGCCAGTGCCCGGGAACGATGGCAATGTCCGGCTCCGGCTCAGAAGCCAGCAGAGTCAGGGGTTGTTCCGAACGAAGGTAGTGCCCGATTGGCAGAGCTCTCTGGAAGAATTCCACAAAGTGCGAGGAGTACACCGGTATGGCGCGGACTTTTGGGGATTTTTTGTATGATTACCCCTTCGATGAGTTCGACCTGCTCTTCAACAATACCTGCTTCGTAGAGCTTATGGTATTGCTCAACAGTAATGGGCAGGGCGGCCTGACGAATGGCCTCGTTCTCGAGTACGGCTACGGCCATGCTGCCACCAGGAGGCGGCCAAAAAGGACTGTCAACGGCGATTTAAGTTTCATTATGTCTATACCGATCCCCTGTGGTGCCCCAGCTGCAGACCGCGGTGACCCTGGGTGAATCGCTCCAGAGCAAATCGAATAGAGGTGAAGGCCAGTTCTTCCCAGGGCAGCTCTTCCGGCAAAAAAAGGTCCACTTCCAGACTTTCAAGGCCCGGTGCGTAATCCAGGTCCAAAAGCCGCGCCAGAAAAATCATATAGACCTGAGCCACATGCGGGATACTGTAGACACTGTAGAGTTCTGTAATGGCGATGCGTCCGCCGGCCTCTTCCATCGTTTCGCGGATGGCTCCTTGCTCGAGCGTCTCCCCGTTTTCTAAAAATCCGGCCGGCAGCGTCCACTTTCCGATGCGCGGCTCAATTGCTCGTCGGCAGAGCAGGATCCGGTCTTGCCACAAAGGGAGACTGCCCACGATGATGCGCGGGTTCTGGTAGTGAATCTGACCGCAGGCATCGCAGACGTAGCGTGCGATACTGTCCCCTGGCGGGATTCGCAAAACAACAGTGCGCGAACAATGGCTGCAGTAGTTCAATCCGGGTTCCTTTTTTCCGTGCGTTCGATGGCAGCTTCTACCTGTTCCAGTTCTTTTCTGTACTTGGCATGAAAATCGCGCAAGCCTTCATTTTCCAGGAGTTTTTGCAGTCGCTCGCGCCGTTCCGCGCGTCTTGCCGATTGGTTGCCACTGCCGCTCTGCACGGGTAGCGGCCGCCGGTAGATGTGGTTCCAGATGTTTGTATAGTTACCCATGTCGTAGAGATCTTCCCAGTAGCCAAAGACCACAGACTGGTTTCGGGGTTTGATCGTGCTCTGGAAATTCCAGGATGCCATGCTCAAAACAAAGAAAAGTAGCAGTGGAAGAACTGGCCAGAGCAACCTTCCCCAGAAGCGCAGGCACAGGGACAGGAGGGCCACGCTGGCCATAAAAGCAGCGAACCAGTGCTCATAATGCTCGGGCTCCCACCAGCTGGCGAGTGTGGATGCACTGACCAGCCAGAGCAAAGTTCCGGCCAGCGGGGCAAAGGCTTCCCGTCCCCGGAGCAGCAGAAAAACGATGGAAAAGAGCAGTGATCCAAGATAAAGCAGAACCAGCAGGCTACCCAAATCGGGAACTTCTTGCAGCCAGGTACTCAAGGGTTTTGCGGTCAGCGCCGGGAAAGAACTTCTGGAAAGAAGCATGCCGGCGGCCCCGCTGGCAATTCGAAAGGTGATATCATAACGCTCAAACGTTCCCCAGCCCACAGAACGATCCCAGTGTCCGTAGACCAGCACCCATTCAAAAAAATTAAGGCCTGCCGGGATCCCGGGGAATGGAGTTCTTTTTTCAAAGTCGAGACCGGACAACAGACCACTGCCGGCATAGAGAATCGATACCATAAAAAAAGTAAATAGAATGTAACTTCCAGGTAAAAGAAGGCGATGGCCCCTGTTTCTATTCTGTCCGGGTGGTGGAAAGTAAAGAATCAGGACCAAGCCGGGCAAAAGGAGCAGCATGGTCTGGTGAAATCCAACAGCCAGTGTATGCAAAGTAGCGATTGCGAGGCCGGAGCGAATGTTCCCGCCAGCGGTCCTGCGCTGAGCGGTATTTGCGTTATTCAGGCCAAAGAGAAGTGTCAGGAGAGCAAGCAGTGCCGGAATCAGGGGCGTATCGTTTAAGGTAGCATAAGACCAGACCCCGTGAGAGAAGAAAACCAGAGCCGTCAGCAGAAATGCCGGAAGCAACCGCTGGCACAGACGGAAGAAACCCAGAAAAATCAGAGCGACCAGTACGCTGCTCCAGATCAAAACCACCATCTGTAACACGAACATGGCATGTCCTGTGTAACCAAGCAACCGTGCCAATTCTACAGCCAGGTAGCCCTGCAAGCTGAACAGCAGGTGATGCGGATGAAGCAGTCGCCCGGCGGCCTGGTCGTGGTAGTATTTCACGATGTCCAGATCCAGATAGTGGCTTAAATAGAGTAAATTTATTAAAAACCAGCCGCAGGCACAAAGGAGCGCCAGAAGCAGCGGGCCGGAACGCTTCACTGTGGCAATTCAGCGGTGATGAGACGCACCTTTTCCTCAACAAAAGGCACCATGGGCACGACGATGGCCTCATGATCAGAGAACACAATGCGTATCTGCCCTGTGGTGAACAGCCGTTCCCCCGGCCATTGCTCCATGGCAATGAGCCGGATTTTCCCCAGGGGAATGTGGACGCTGCGGGCAAAGAGCGGCAGGCGAACCAGAAGGATCAGGGCACGGGCGGTCAAATAGAGTTCGGTTCCCCAGATAAGCAGCAGTCGAAAGGCTGCGTAAAGTAGCAAAATCCAGGTCAGCCCCAGTCGCATCCGGGCAGCCAGCCAGGCAAAGTTTTCCTGAGTAAGGAAACCCACTTTGAATACTTTTGATAATTTAAATAAATCGATTAGCTGAATAAGGTAAACCGTCAGAGCGTATTCTAAGAGCAAGATCAAGGCATAGTAAAATGCAAGGACGGTTAATTCCGGGAGGATGCGAATGAAATACGAAGGAAAACCGCCCACGAGCTTACGCCCGGGCTCATCCGGCAGGAGGTGCTCAGCTGCCGGGTAAAAGAGATGCCGCAATCGATGGAGCACAATGCAACAATTCCCGTGCGGGCAGGTTCGCAACCCTTATTAAATGCCGCTACGATTCAGCGGGCGCCGCCGGATGTCTGATGAGCTTGAGCGCCAGCGGTCCCTGTTCTGTTTGTAGATTCTCCAGCAACTCCTGTAGATTTTCCAGGAGTCCCGCCCGGTCCAGAGTTCCCACGAAAACCGGGTCAAAGGCACACAGTTCGAGGAGTTGTTCAAGCCTTGGCCGCCCAAAAGGACGATCACAGCAGTAAAGCTGCGAGATGCGCAGTCCATAGGAAAGGGGATTCTCCAGCAGCTCTGCGGGCAAATGCTGGAAGGCACGAGCCAGGCATGCAGTCGTTGCCGCCCGGAGTTCCGCGAGCGGCGGTACGGTGCGGCCACAGAGGATGGCCAGGGTATCCCCGGAAAGTCCCGCCAGGGCGGCCGGGGTTTCATGGGGCGGCAGACAAACAAATACGATGCTGGCGCCTGCGCTGGCCGCTCCGGGATCTGTAAACAGAAGGTTCTCCTGTGGCTCCATGCCCCTGATGGTATTCTGGATACTTTCCGGGAAGCTGCCGCCGCCCACGACAATCTGGATCCCATATCCTAAGTAAATGTCAATGAGTCGGGCGGCGGGATCCTCCGTTCCCAGAAACGTAATTCGTTCAGGCAGTTTCATTATGTTCGGATTGAAACCCCTGCAGACTGCTGGCAGTGCCTGGTTCAATGAGCTCGCGCCGCTCCAGCAGATCCAGAGCCAGATTGTGTGAGGAGGCAGGCAGACTGTCCAGAAAACCAACCAGTTGCTTGAGACTCATTTTCTCTCCGGGGTTGAGTTTGCGGCTGTGTTCCTCCGCCAGCGTACTGATGATGCGCAGCTCGACCACCATGGAAGTGAATTCATCCAGAAAATTTAGGTATTCTGTATCTTTCATTTGCCTGGCCAGGCCGTAGATGTAGTCGTAGAGGTCCAGATTGGTCCGAATGTATTCCAGTAGATTGCGTCCCTGGGACTTAAAAAAGTCCAGCAGAGCCCCGGACGGGAACCGTTCGCTATTTTTCAGGAAATCGAGTTGATCCATCTGCTGTAAAAGGAACACGGCAGAGAAAATGCTCTCTTTGCTCATGGTCAGCCGCAGAATTTGTAAAAATCGGTCTTTCTCCACCAGTTTCCAGTAGCTGTGAACAAGGGAGCTGTAATCGGATTTTTCCTCGCTCAGTAAAGAGCGATAGTAACGGATCAGCTGGCAATTGAAGAGCTCGGCGGCGCAGGGCAGATCAAATTCGGCATCGTTGATAAAACGGGCGCCAATCTCCGGCTCAAAGAGTCTGAAGTAGTAGTCCAGCAGATACACGCATTCCGGTTCTTCGGAAAGAAGCAGAGAGCACTCCCGGGCATTCCAATCACGCAAAGCGTCATGGATCCGATGTACTGCCGGAGGGTTTGCATTCAGCAACTGGTAGAAATCGGCAGCCCGATAATCGGAAGCAGGCATACAAACCGAAGAGTCCTGCCCGCAAAGAGAGGGCAAACGGAAAAAAAGTGGCAGAAATAGAATTGTTGGAAAGGTTGCCCTGTGCAGCCGCGCCCCGGAAGCCCCGTCCTCTATCCCGGCATTCTGGAAAGAATAGGGGGAACTCCCCTTGTCCGTCTTGATTTTTTAAGCGATGATCGCGTGCAAATTCTGGCCAAGCTGGAAGGAGACAACCCGGCCGGGAGCGTAAAAGACCGTCCTGCGCTTTCTATGATTGAAGAGGCACAGAAACGCGGCAGCATTGGTCCGGGCATCAAACTGATCGAACCGACCAGCGGCAATACGGGCATTGCTCTGGCCTTGATTGCCGCGCTAAAAGGATATGAGCTGGAGCTTGTCCTGCCTGAGAATTCCAGTCGCGAGAGGGCTTTGACCATGAAGGCTTACGGAGCCAGGGTTGTGCTGACGCCTGCGGAGCGCAGTATGGAAGGTGCCATCGACTACGTTCGCGAAAAGGTGGCAGGCGGAGGGTACGTATTTTTAAATCAGTTTGCCAATCCGGATAATCCTCTATCGCACTATCGAACAACCGGCCCGGAAATCTATCGCGATACAGCCGGTCAGGTCACCCATTTTGTTTCGGCGATGGGCACTACCGGAACGATCATGGGAGTCTCGCGCTACCTCAAGGAAAGAAATCCCGACGTGCAGATCATTGGTGCCCAGCCGTCAGATGGGTCGTGCATTCCCGGAATCCGGCGCTGGTCCGCTGAGTATCTACCAGAAATTTATGAAAGCAAACGGGTAGACCGATTGATTGATGTCAGTGAAGAGGATGCCCGTAAGATGACGTATCGTCTGGCGCGGGAAGCTGGTATTCTGTCCGGTATGAGTTCCGGGGGTGCCGTGCATATTGCCGCTCAGGTAGCCAGGGAATTATCCGCCGGTTTGATTGTGGTCATCATCTGTGATCGTGGCGATCGCTATCTTTCCACGAACCTTTTTTCTTAAGCCGATGCTTCTTCCGCCATTCGGGCAATAATATCAGATCGATAGATGGTTGGCGACGTGGAGCTGCCCCTGGATGCCGCGACCAGCATGGCCCGGGCAACGGACCTTGCCTGGATGGGCTTGTATTTCTTTAGTGGTCCCTGGAATACAAGGGAAAGCTCGCTGAGCAAAGATCCGGCCAGTCGTTCTCCCAGGCGGAATTCCTGACGCTGCCCCAGAAGGAGAGAAGGACGGAAAATATGCAACTCTTGAAAGTTAAGTTTGGATAATTCTTCCTCCAGTTCCCCTTTGGTTCGATTGTAAAAGATACTTGAGTTTTTATCTGCACCCATGGCAGTCACAATGAAGAATCTCCGGCCGCCGAGTCTCTGAGCTGCACGGGCAAATTCCAGCGGTAGATTTAGATCTACCTGGGCAAAACGTTCGCGACTTCCTGCGGTTTTGATTGTAGTCCCCAGGCAGCAAAAGGCGTCGGCAAATGGACCCGTTTCTTCCGCAAGGGTTTCCTCGTAGGTTTTTTGCAAGCGCAGTTCGATAAGCTTTTCGCGCTGGTAGGGGAGCTTTTTGCGAACTGGCGCCACCACGCGATGGTAGTCTGCCTCGAGCAGGAAGCGTAGCAGCTCAAATCCGACAAGGCCGGTGGCCCCGGCGATAAGAGCTTGCCCGGCCATCCTTAGCGCGCCATGATCTTTTCTTTCAGCTGGCTGGCCAGCTCCGGCAGGATCACATCCGGCCGGTCGGGAGCATACAGGTCGATGGGCTGGCTTTTTCCTTTTACCATTACCCGGCCCAGCTTGCGCGTGGGGAATTCCTGAATTTTTTGTTGAAAATTTTGATCAAATACTACCGCGTACTGTTTGCCACCGATCATGCGGCGGGTAAGTCCCTCCAGGCGGGCAGCAGAATTCACCGCATCCCCGAGCAGAGTATAATCCAGGCGGCTGATGGTTCCGATGTTTCCAACCAGCACTTTACCGGCGGTAATGCCAAAACCGGCAAAAAGAAAGCGCAGGATGTCCGCGTGCGCAGCCATCTCTCTTTCTTCTTTTAGCCTTTTTATGGTGTGAAGGACTGCTTCCAGCGCCCTGTCTGCCAGAGATGCCGGGAAGTAGGCCATGAGTCCATCTCCCGTGAGTTTGCTGACCGTCCCCCCCATGCCCAGAATGGAGTCGATGGAAGCGCCGTAATAGATATCCAGCAGCCGGTTGACTTCTGCAGCGGGAAATACTTCCGTTAGAGTTGTAGAAGAAAAAAGATCAGAAAATAGAATAATCTTCTCTTCTGGACGGACAGTCAGCGCACGAGGATCTTTTCCTGCCTGGATGGCATCAAGGATGGGCGTGGGAGTATAGGCCTTGAGAATCTGGTGATTGCGCAGCAACGCATCCAGGATTCGTTTCACCGGGTCGATGGTTGATCCGCTATCCAGGTCCAGGTTTACCGTTTTCATGGACCATTCAGGGTAGAGTCTTTCACTGATATTTTCTTCAATGCCAAGGCAGAAAATATCTTTATGGCGCGGATCGCCCAGGATGCGCGCATAGCATTTATCCAGTTTCTCCTCATCACCCTCAAGGATCTGGTAGAAAACCTGGCGAAAGCAAAAGAGCATCCCGGTCAGGCCATCACGTTGATTGTTTGTTATACTGGTAGCGGCGATTTCATCAATTTCTGCCGCAGATAATTCGCGTCCAAAACGGCTGATGTAGGTCAGTCTTTTCAAAGATCTCTCCTTCTGTCCTGTCTTGATATCCCGCAGTATACTGAAAAGGAGGCCGACTGGCAACCAGGATCCACAATGGCTAACCAAGACCTTGAATGCGCTCTGTCAGGCAAGCGCTATTCTCCTTCAATCAGAAGTCACTGTAAGCCGGCTCAAGCATCGCCTGGTACACGTTGCCATAGAGCTGATCCTCGTAGCGGAGATTTTCCCAGAAAAAAAGACCCGTACTGAGAACCAAAAGAAGAACGGCGGCCGAGAGCAGCTGAATGTTACGCTCTCTCTTTCTGGCCTTTTTCTGGATAGTCTGCACCATCTGCTTTTCCCAGATTTCATCGCGAAGCCTGGACTGTAGTTCGCGCTCTCTCTGGATTTCCTGTAATAACGGATTAGCTTTCATTGGACCTTCCCTCCCAGATTTTCTGTAAGTATTTCTTCCCGCGTGATTTTCGCGATTTTACCGTTCCACTGGAGACACCCAGTTCATGGGCGATTTCTTGTTCGCTTTTTCCCGCAGCAAACAAGGAAAGTACGGCCCGGAATGGTTCGGGAACCAGCTGGATTTTAGCAACGAGCTCCTGCTCGCTGATGCCGTGATGGGGATCTTTTGTGTCTGGCTCTGGTTGATTTTTTAGTATTTCTTTTTTTTGTTTTTCCCGGCTGTGGCGGGCATTCCAGCGGTGGCATTCGTTGGCTGCAATTCGGTAGATATAGGTTGATATTCGCGCATCTCCGCGAAACTGGTTCTTCTTTAATGCATTGTAAGCGCGGATGTAAGTTTCCTGAATTATGTCATCCACTGCATCAATTTCTGCAAAAAGGTGGCGGCGGATGGCAGCCAGGACGTACTGCCTTGTCTGGCGAAACAGTTCGGTAAATTCCGAATCGCTTAACATCAGTGTATTTTATGATCGATCGCTGCCGGATCAAAGGGCGGTGGCGGCGGATGAGATTTGAGACGCCGTTCATGCTCTGCCAGAAGGCGATCAGCCAGTTTATTTTTTTGTTCCGGTGTCATCAGGCCGTGCAACCGTACAAACTCTTCTATCATAACCTCACGTGATCGTCTGTGCAGAGCATCCATGCGCCCATCCAGCGACAGAGCTTCTTCCAGAGTAATCCGGTCGCGGCGCAGTGTAGCGATCATGTCCTCCATATGCCCGGGACGCGCTTCATGGATGTGTCTGTCTGTCTCCTGCATGCGGCGGATGGACCTTTCCACTTCTCTCATTTGTTCTGGGTTGAAAGAGAGATCCAGCGCTATCTTGCGCATCATTTCATAGCGCGAAGGGGGTTTCTTCTTACAGAAAACTAAAGTAAAGCAAAAGAGCAGCAGGGTAATCCATGATAAATAGCGCAGCATAAACTTTCCTCTAAGACCTTTTTTTGAAACTATTAGTTCCCGCAAAATAGAAAAAGACGGCGAACGGGGCGGGAACGTAAACCGGTTGCCGCGGGTCAGACAGGCAAATGCTCGAGGAGGCATGACTATGAACCTACAAACAACCTGGCTGATCGCCTGTGGCGGTCTGCTGGCCTGTCTGGCCAGCGCAGAGACCCAGGAGAAGCCTTTACCTTTTCCGCCGCAAGGCCTGGGCGGCCTGGGGCCGGTCCAGATTCTGGACGTGCACGGTGCTGGATCCCAGCGCAGTGATCCTAAGTCGGGTGATCCCGCTGCCTTTCCGGCCGGTCACGGGCCGCAGGGCGATGTGGTTCGCATCTACCACGCCGCTCGCTGTGTCCGCCGCCTGAGCACAGGCACGTTCGCCGTGCGCGGAACCAATCAATCAAGCTGTTATGATGAAGGAGGAGCAGTCATTGCCTGTTTGAACGATGGATCGCCATTATCCGGTCAGGATGGTAGCTACACAAATGCAGATCCGGCCTTTATCGATCATGGCGATGGGACGGTCAGTGATCCGCTCACGGGTCTGATGTGGCAGAAAAGCTACGGCCGGGTCGCTTTTGCGGATCGTGCTCTTTATGCAGCGGAGGACCGCACCGGCGGCTATAGCGATTGGCGCGTACCAACCATTAAAGAACTTTACTCTCTGATGGATTTCAGCGGCCGGACAGGATCGGCTACCCCGGAAAGTAGTTCCCTTCCGGGTGACGCCAGACCCTACCTTGATACAACTGTCTTTGATTTTGAGTACCCGGAAAGCGGTCGGTATATTGACGCGCAGTATATCAGTGATACAGAATATGTCAGCACGGTGATGCACGGTCAGCAGGCCTTCTTTGGCGTCAATTTTGCCGACGGTCGCATCAAAGGCTATCCTCAAGCGGGCAAACCGGGAGACCCCAACTGGTATGTTCGTCTGGTACGCGGCAACACAGACTATGGCCGCAATACCTTTGTTGATCAGGGCAATGAGACGGTTCTGGACACAGCCACGAATCTCCAGTGGCTCAAGAGCGATTCGGCCGGTGGGAATGGACTTCTCAACTGGTCGCAGGCCCTGGCTTTTTGCGAAAATCTGGACCACGCTGGTTTTACAGATTGGAGGCTGCCGGATGCTAAAGAGTTACAGAGTATTGTAGATTATACACGGTCCCCGGATACTACAGATTCGCCGGCGCTGGACGCACTTTTCCAGAGCACTGCTCTGGAGAACGAGCGGGGCCAGCGTGATTATCCCTCGTACTGGTCCAGCACGACCCACCTGGACGGAAAGAGTCCCGGCGAGTATGCCGTTTATCTTGCCTTTGGTCGGGCGATGGGTTTTATGCGACCGCCACCGCGACACTAACTACCGGGAAATTCGTAGATACGGAAAGGGAAGGCCTTATTGAGGACGACAACTTCACTGAGGCCTTTCTTTTCATAATGCGCGGTCAAACTGTTTCGAGTTTCAAAGAGAGCCTGGAGCGGATGGCCCGATTCCTTCAGGGCAGAAAAAAACCATGTCACGGTCAAGGTGGAAGAATCTCCGGCATCATTGCTGGTTATGGGAGCCAGGTAATAGCTACTGGCTTCTTCCTGGCTACAGGCTTCGATCACATCAAAGGCCACACCCATCTGGCAGGAATCCAGATAGATAATATCACAATCCAGGCTCTGGATACTGTCAGAGTCGAACTCTTCTTTGTTGATACTCAGGCTGCCGGAATTTTCCGCATCGACTTCACCGTGGGCACTGATGATCAGAGCTGTGGTATCGGAGCCGCCATCGAGTACTTCGCCAAGGTTTGTTTCTTCCATTTCTACATAATCGCTTTCTTTGAACAGTCCCGCAGCCTGCTTCAATCCTTTCTCTGGATCGCAACTCAGGTCCGCCATGCAGAAGGCATAGTCCATTTCAAGGGCTGGATCCGCATTCGATTCTGATTCATCAAGAAGATAGACTACGGGAAATTTCTGGTAAAGGGGCGTTCCGTCCAGACGCAAGAGATCCAGAGCAAACCGGACAGATTCGTTTTCGACAATAAAGGCGACCTGGTCGGCAGCGCGAAAATGCTTTGCGACCGGTTCTATCAGAGCCTCGCTCAGGGCAACGATAGCGGACCTGGCGTTCCTCCATAAATCTTCACTTTTTTCTTCCAGTGCCTGGTAGATCGTATGAAACCCTTCCGTTATGGAGCTGCCCGGGGAATTCGGGGTGAAGGATTCCTCCATCTCCTGTGTCCAAACACAGGCGGTGAAATCTTTTCCTTCTTTACAAAGCTGATAGTACAGTGTAGTCATGGCCGGCAGTCCGTTACGGCATGCGGCTGTCAAACCCATTCGATGGGTCTGGATTAATAGTCGCCTTCAGCGCCGGGTGGGTTGAATTGATTGAGTCGATATCCGCCGTACGCCAGACATACAAGCATATTCGTAAAGCAATAGAGAAAGCTCATCTCATGGTAAACGCCCCAGATCGAAATACTCATGGCTGCCAGAGTGGAACACAACCCCAGAAAAAAAGGAACTTCAGCGGCAAGGATCTGATCAAGCAGTTCAATGCTTTTCTCACGAGCGATTTCGACCATAGAAGGCCAGGTGACATGCAGGATTCCGATAAACAGGAAAGATTGAAAAAAATAGTTGGTCACTTCCGGGGTAGCATAGTCCGGCATACGTGGCGAACCGGGCGATACCAGTCCACCAAACAGGGTGAGGCACCAGCCGGTCAAAGCCCCCAGGCCCAGAGCCATGTAACCGGCCGGCTGGCCATTGACGATATAAAGCATCCGCTCGCGGATGATCGTGGGAAAGTCGATCAATTCTTCCCGGCGGTATTCATCGCGCTCGCGAAAGAGCCGCACCCAGTATTCCACGACGAGTAAAACTCCGCAAAAAAATAAAAAGAAAACCAACCACACAAACATCTGCATCACAGAAAAAGCTCCTTGAAACGATCCTCTGCCGGCGGCCCGGGGTAGGTTTTGATATCACTGACAATGACTTCCCCAAAAGGAGAGCGATGCTTCCGGGCAAAATAGGTGCCTTCAAGCTCCTGCCAGTCTTCAAAACTAAAGGCAAGTCCTTTGAGCGGCAGTGTGCTCACCCACATCCGCACGGACATGGGCAACCCGGCGTTGTCCGTTTCAATCAGATAAGAATCTCCGGGCGTTACTCCACCGCTGGTGAACGTGACAAGCAGTTGCCTTTCGTTAACAAAATATCTTTCCGCTCCCGGAGATCGCAGGGCATAGAAAGGATTGAGCCAGAAAAAATCATTCGTATGGTACTGATAGGCGAGCTTGAATGCATCCTGGGCCGCCGGTCCCTCAAGGAGCGTGCCATGGCGATACGCTTTGAAGCGACCTGTGTTCAGATCCATCAGGATACGCAGATCATCGTAGGTAACTTCAGCCAGATGGCGTTTTAGATCGCGGAAATGCGAGCGGGAGGCGCGAAAGGTGAAAGACACGCCCTGCAATTCTTTGAATCTTTCCAGACGAACGGCGGCTTCAATACGGCCCGTGAGCGCTTCTGCATCGGCTCCGGTTTTCCCGGCCGGCAGCGGATGGCTGTAATAGAAATAGATGCCCACACCGGCCAGTACCAGAAGTCCCACGGCGCCAGCTAAAATACCGACGAATCGGTTTAAAACAGGATAGGATTTTTCAGCCATGGTCTTCTTCCGATTGAAATTCATTCCAGATGATGCGCAGGGCTTCCGCCGCTGCATCCAGACTCATGGCAACTGTTTCTTCTGTGGCTGGATTGGTGAGTGCGACCTTTTCGTTTTTTAAAGAAAGTTGCAGGCCGGGCAGGGTCTTCAGAGCCTCCACAATCATCAGGCGCGCTTCCAGGTCAGAAATTTCCTGATCCTTTTTGCCCAGTTCCTGGGCCAGGCCGTGGTACAGAATGAGCGCCGCAGCCCGGCGATCAAAGGGCAGTGTCATTTAGGTTTGATACAGCGCACATACGATTTACCGGTCACTTTATTGGCTGTTCCCACCTGGCTCATCGTGGATTCCGCAAAGCTCACCGTATAAGCCGATTCCGATCCGGCACTGTTTTCATCGCGCCCCCAGAAGGGTTTGTCATCCGGTGTCTGAGGAAAAAAATACAAAAAGCTGCTGCGAGTCTGTCCGCCAATGAGAGCGACAAGTTCTGCCTGAGCGGGCAGTCGCCAGCCGCTGATGCCGGCAAGGGACAGGTTGTTGCACTCATCATAAGCCGGGCCGGAATTGGCCAGAGCCGCATCCGTGCAACCGTTGGCAATGGTGCAATAGGAAACGGACCGAGCACCGTAGACGGTGGGAGTGCCCGTGCCAGTGCAATCGTCCTGTTTGCTGTTGTAGCTCTGGCCCACCGTGCATTTCATCCAGGTATTGCCATTGACATCTGTTACGGTTCCGTTGTAAGCATTTGTATAGGCTCCGGCCTGGGCCAGGGCAACGGCCGCAGTGAGTCCGTTGTCCTCTTTTTTGCTGGCACAATTTACGATCAGGCCAAAAGACAGGATGAAACCGGAAAAAAACATGACTCTCATAAATGCTCCCCGCAAAACACGCGTCTAATCGATGAGACGGTTGATTTGCACTTCTTGTAAAGGAAAAAATCAGCCTTGATTTGCCGATCTCTATGTTATAGTACTGCCAAGCCGATGAAAAAGCTCCCTGTCACGGTCCTTATTTTGCTGGTCAGCTGTGCCCAGTTTACTGCCCAGGGGAGCTATTCTGGCCTGTTTCTATTGCAATCGCTGGGGGCACCCGGCAGTGCCGGTGCTTCTGCCTCAGGGGGTAGCGGCGGCTCGGGCGTGGTGACCGTTACCCAGACCGGAGGTGGCACAGCGGTGACAGAGGGGACGGGAAGTGATTCCTACCAGATAGTGCTCGCAAGTCAGCCCTCGGCCTCCGTGGCTATTCAAATCACCTTTGATACAGCACAGCTAAGGCTCAATGGGCAGGGGACAACTCCTCTTTCTCTGACCTTTTCTACGACTAACTGGAATGTAGCGCAGAATATCGTGATCACGGCTTATGATGACACCACGGTAGAAGGGAATCACTCGTCCGTGTTGAGCCATGCTGTAACCAGCAATGATTCGGCCTACCAGGGGGCATCTGTCGCTAACATTACGGTCAGCATAACGGACAACGATGGCCCGGGAATTTCCGTTATAGAAACGGGAGGCGATACCGTGGTTACAGAGGGCGGTGCCACGGACTCCTACGGACTGGTTCTGACGTCAGTTCCCGTAAGCAATGTTGTCCTTTCCTTAACTTTCGATGATGCCCAGATTCGGCTCAATGGATCCACTTCTCCGGTCACGGTAACTTTTACCACAGCTAACTGGTACATTCCGCAAACGATTACGGTCTCCGCCGTAGACGATGGACTATCAGAAGGCAATCATCAGCTTACAATCAGTCAGGGCTACCAGAGTGGCGATGCTACTTTCAATGTTAGCATCGCTTCGGTTGTTGTGACGGTGATCGATAATGACGGCCCTGGTGTTTCCATCACTCAATCGGGTGGCTGGACGGATGTGATGGAAAATGGATTTACGGATTCTTTTGATGTCGTCCTGACCAGCGCACCATCGGCCGCAGTCCAACTGAGCCTGTCCTTTGATA
This sequence comes from Spirochaetales bacterium, assembly GCA_015075425.1. Classification (GTDB taxonomy): domain Bacteria; phylum Spirochaetota; class Leptospiria; order Leptospirales; family Leptonemataceae; genus H5-SPI1. Next base: position 538,403 of record JABTUL010000002.1, read on the forward strand.
CAACGCAAATCCGGTTGAATGGATCCGGAACCTCTCCTTTGAACCTCACCTTCGCACCGGGGAACTGGAGTACACCGCAGACCATAACAGTCAGCGCTGTCGATGATACGACCATTGAGGGAAATCATCAGGCAACGATTAGTTTTACGGCAAGCAGCGGCGATGGGAACTACAATGGCATTACTGTTCCTGGAGTTCTTGTCCGTATTACGGACAACGACATCAGCCCGATAACCGGAAATGTGCAGAGCGGTACTCAAGCCATGGGCGGGTCGGCGTCCGTTGATGTTGCCATTACGGCTGTGAATCTGTCGCGATCCTTTGCGCTCTGCTATTTCATGACCGGTTCTTCCAACCCCCAGACCGTTCCTACGTGTCAGCTAACATCGACTACAAATCTCCAGATCCGCACCGGAGCGGCATTAAGCGCAACAACTGTGTCCTGGTATGTGGTGCAGTTTGCCAGCGGTGCAGCCGTTCAGCGCAACAGTTTGAATATGGCCAGTGGAGATTCAACGTCCAATGTGACCATAACGAGTGTGGATACAACAAAGGCTTTTGTGATTGTATACGCTCGCATGAATGACAGCAGTGTGGGTAATGATGAGCGGCGTACGGTGAAGGCAAGGCTTACCAGCAGTACCAATCTGGAGATTTCGCGCCGGGAAAGCGGAAGTGCGATTGATATTGAGTGGCAGGTGGTTGAGCTGGATGGAGCCAGTGTTAAAGCGGGTCAGGCCACCATTGGCAGTGGCGCCAGTTCGGTCATTGCTCCTGTGGCCCCGGTTAACGCCGGATCTTCCTTCCTGATTTTTAATCTGGCGGCAGACAGTGCCACAAACGGAGTGGAAGAAGAATACCAGGTGCGCGGCCAGATCAATGATTCGACTTCCATCACTTTTGCCCGTGAATCTTCTGTGGCGCGAACAGTGGAAATATCTTACTTCCTTGTTGAAATGCTCAACGGGACCAGCATTCAACGCGGGTCGGTGGCTGCGGTGAGCAGTACGGCAACGCAGTTTGATTCGGCCATTCCCGTGCCGGTTACGGTCAATAGAACTGTGCCCTTTGTCTCCGTATCGGCTACGGGATCCGGAAGTTCCGATCTGGATTCGGGGAGTTTCATGGCCACTTTGACTTCTTCCACCAACATCCGCCTGACCCGCGCTTCCAGTGAAAACCGGACCGCGCATATGGAGTGGTACACCATGGAGTTTACCGCAGAGTAAGGGTACCGCTGTTGTTTCCGGGGCGTGCCCCTTCCGTCCGAGAACGGCCTCCATGCCGGGGGCGTTCGTTTTTTGCTTGCGACTTTCCTGCCCGCGACCTGAGGGTTGCTCATGCTCGCTATTGGGTCGAGTCCTCTGGATCTGCAGGCTTTTCAGCGGATCTTTCCCCTGCCTCCATTTCTCAAAGAACGACCGGAAAGGCTGGTCGAATGGCTCTGGCACTATGACCTGGAAGTTTCCGCAAGCGAGCTGTGGCCGTATGTTACGGATACATCCCGGATCAATGATCTTATCGGCTACCCGGAAATGACTTTTACCGAACGGGACGGCCAGCTCTACGGCAGTTCCCTCTGGGACGGCGTGGCCCATGAATGGCTGGAAGTGCCCTGGGATTTCAGCTACCCCTATTCCATGGTTTGCACGCGAAAGTACACTCGAGGGGTGGTCTCTTACTATCATGCCGTCTATTTTGCTGAAGACTTTTTTGAAGAAGGAGCCTGCCGGGTCTACATCTATCTGGGCTGGGTGCTGCGCACGGAAAGAGTGCGTAAGAATTTCTGTGCTTATTTTGATCAAAAAGAAGCGGACTATGGCAGAGTTCTCCAGCAGTTGCAGCGCAACCTAAGTGCGCGCCTTCCCGATCCTCGCCTTAAAACTCCAGAGAGAATCGCTCTGACAGAAGATGCAAAGCTTCGTCTTGAGGTGATCCGGGCGCACTGGATACAAAAGGTGGGCGATGACAGACTGGAAACAGTCGATCGTATGTTGACTTATATAGTAAGCGCAGATGATCTGGATCTCTACCGGATCAAGCTGATTCCGCTGGCCGCACGCTGGCAAATGCCTCCGCGGGATCTGCTCAAGGTTGCCCTTTTTGGTGTGCAGGCCGGTGCACTGACCATGAGCTGGGATGTCATCTGTCCCCATTGTCGCGGTGTGCGCGAAGAATTGTCCTCCCTTGCAGCGCTTCCCTCACGCGGATTTTGCGAGATCTGTTTGATCGATTTTGACACCAGCGGAGTGAATGGCCTGGAAATCGTTTTTCATGTTCATCCAGCCCTTCGGAAAGTGAAAAAGCGCTGGTTCTGCAGTGCCGAGCCAGCAACGCGTCCGCATATTAAAATCCAGCAAACAGTCGAACCCCGGGAAAGCCGCGATTTGCAAAGTGCTCTGGAAACGGGGCAGTACCGATTGCGACGCAAAGGAGAATCCTTTATGTCCTGGCTGGAAGTTCAGCCGGACGCTCAGACCAATCGATTGGAATGGCGCAGTTCAGACCAAAATCCCCTGAATGTGGTTGGTCCCCATCCTGCACTGATACTCCGCAACGAATCGTCGGCACCACAGACATTCATTATAGAAGATATCCACTGGCCACTTCAGGCGCTGCGCCCGGCGGACCTGTTCAACCTGCAACAATTTCGGGAAATCTTTCCCGCAGAGTCGGTTTCTCCCGATCTGTTCCTGGAAGTGGGAGAGCAAACGATTCTTTTTACAGACGTTGTTAACTCTACCGGTTTTTATCTGAGTCGCGGTGACGGAGAGGCCTTTGGCGTGATTCGCGATCATTTTCAAGTCCTCTACCAGATTGCCGATTTTTTCGATGGCGGGGTCATTAAAACCATAGGGGATAGCGCCATGATGGCTTTTGCCAGTCCCTCCCGGGCTTTTGCTGCTGCTTCCCGGATTGCCAGAGAGTTCGGGAATGCGTCAGCGAACATTCAACTTCGGCTGGCCATGAACACGGGCCCCTGCATCGCTGTTCGGCTCAACAGCGGCATCGATTACTTTGGACAGACGGTCAATTATGCAGCAAAACTCCTGCGGGCCGTTGAGGGCGGTCAGGTGGCTCTTTCGGAAGCAAGCTTCCAGGCGGTTGGCAGTAATGATGCGCACCGGAAGGTGCAGGTGGAGGTGGCGGGGAAACGAATGATGGCCTGTATCTACGGCTGATTGTGGGCAAAAGCATCGCCCGCATGGTAAGAGCTGCGCACCAGTGGTCCCGCTTCCACGTGACCGAACCCCATAGAGAGCGCTTCCATTTTCAATTGCCTGAATGTTTCCGGAGCAATGTATTCTTTGAGCGGGGCATGCCGATCATCAGGCGGAAGATACTGTCCGATGGTGAGCATGGCCACTCCCGCAGATCGTAAATCCCTCAGGGCCTGACGGATCTGTTCCACTGTTTCTCCAAGACCCATGATGAGACCACTTTTGGTCAGAAAACCCTTTTCACTGAAATACTTTAGAGTTTTTAGTGAAATTTCATAGTTCGATTGGGGGCAGACGCTTGCGAACAATTCAGGCACAGTTTCCAGATTGTGATTTACGATATCCGGGCCCGCATCGGCTATGCGTTCCAAATTGTCCGGCCTCCCTTTGAAGTCAGGAATGAGAACTTCCAGGCGAACATCCGGGCAGAGCCGGCGCACGGCTGCAATGGTCCGGGCAAAATGCATGGAACCGCAATCCTTGAGTTCATCGCGATCCACAGAAGTAATGACGGCGTGGCGCAATCCCATGGTCTGCACGGTTCTTGCGAGTCGTTCCGGTTCCAGTGGGTCAAGAGGCAGCGGGCGGCCGGTTGCTACATCGCAAAATCCGCAGCGGCGGGTGCAAATCGTGCCCATAATCATAAAGGTGGCTGTGCCCTGACTCCAGCAATGACCCAGGTTGGGGCACGATGCTTCCTCGCAAACAGTGGGAATTCTGTTACTTTTCAGTGCCTCACGAACGGACGCTGACTGGACAAGGGCTGCCGTGTCAAATTTGAGACGAACTTTCAGCCAGTCCGGCATGGGTGGTTTTGCCAACTTTTTCCTCCGAAGGTTAAATGGCCACGCGTTCGCGGCCGGCAGCATCCAGTTCTGCGTTAAAACCAAAAAGCTCGGGACTTTTCAAACGATCTATATAAAGAATTCCCTGTAAGTGGTCGCATTCATGTTGATAGACAACTGCGTCAAAGCCTTCAATCACTTCATCATGAAAATTTTCTTTCTCATCATACCAGGTCATGCGAATTTTCCGGCTGCGTTCGACGTAGCCGCGCATATCAGGAACGGAGAGGCAGCCTTCCCAGTACCCTTCGCGGGGAGCATCCATAACCTCAATCAGGGGATTGATCAATACCTGTTTTTGAATGGGCCGTGCATCCGGGTAGCGCTCATTTTGTTCAAAACCAACGACAACAATCTGTTTGAGGATACCGATCTGTGGTGCCGCAAGTCCCAGACCGTCGGCTGCGAACATGGTTTCAAACATATCCTTGATGAGTTTGCGATTTTCCTGGGAGCGAATTTCTTCGACCGGAACCGGTGCGGATTTCTGCCGCAGCAGCGGATTTCCGGCACGCAAGATCTTATGCACGGCCATGGTTAAGCCTCAATCTGGTAATCTGGAGACGAGGGGAATCGAACCCCTGACCTTTTGAATGCCATTCAAACGCTCTCCCAACTGAGCTACGCCCCCGGCTGGAACAAAAGACGGATATCTGTGCCACGATACCCTGTCAAATGTTATCTGCTTGTGTTTTTGCCCCGCAGATCGAAAAATGCCTTTGCTTTGCCTCTCTCTTTGCAAATCCCCCTATTGGTACGACGGTGAGTCTGACGCTGTACATCGGGATTTTTGTCGGGGTTTTCCTTCTGGGCGCTCTTGGCTATTATATCTATGGTCTTTTGCGCGGCCCGGCCAGCCTGGAAGAACTGGAGTCGCTTTTCAAGCGTGGTCAGTATAAAGAGGTTATCACGGAATTGCAAAAGCTCCTGGAACAGGATGAAACACACAAGCGGGCTCGCCTGCTCCTTGCCCAGGCCTACCAGAAGAAAGGCGATCATGCTCCTGCAGTGCTGGAATTTCGACAGGCCATCAAAGGCAGGGGTGCTCAGGAATTACGCCGCTCCGTGGTTCATCAAGGGCTTGCAGAAAGCCTGCTCGCGCTCGGCCGGGTGAATGAAGCTCGCGATGAATATCTACTCTGGACACAGGCCGAGCCGGAAAATGCCGAACCATTCTATCGTGTGGGCGAAATCTATTCGCGCAGCAACGACCTGAGTAAAGCGATTGGCTTTCTGACCCGGGCAATTCAACTCAATGCCCGTCACGTAGAAGCTCTCCAGCTCCTCGGGCAATGCCACTACCAGATGCAGGCCTACCAGGATGCTCGCGCGGCTCTCCTGCAGGCTGTGAAACTCAAGCCAGACCTTCCCGTAGCCAGCTATTTTCTGGGGCTGACTCTGCGCTATCTGGGAGATCATGAGTGGGCTTTGAAAGAGCTGGAGAAGGCAGAAAAAAGTGAGGATGTCCGGGTCAAAGCGATTCTTGCCAAAGGGATGGTTCTGATCGACGCGGGCAATTACGCCCGGGCCATGATGGAACTGGATCGTGGGGTGAAATTTGCCCCGCCTGGAACCGAAGTATCTTTTAATATGCGTTACCTTCTGGCTCAGGCGGCGGAAAAAAACAGAGATATCAGCAAAGCCATCGAGAACTGGGAAATCATTGAGAATCTGAAGCCGGGCTTTCGGGATGTGCGCCAGAAGTTGAAAGAATATGGCGACTATCGTATAGACGATAACATGAAAGATTTTATGATTGCCAGCAGGGAAAAATTCGAGGCTTCTGCGCGCAAGCTGGTTGAAGGAATGGGTTATACGATCTCCAGTATAAACCTGGTGAATGACACACTGCTTGTGTGCGTTGCTCTGGAGCCGGAATCGGGTAAGCGGGTCCGGCGTCAAAATACCTACTTTCATATCTGTCGTGACCTGGATCCGCTCTCAGAAGCAACAGTACGCGATGTGCAGGAGAAAATGCGCGAAACCCATTCGGCGCGAGCCATCATTCTTACAGCCGGGGAGGTATCCAGCATGGCCGCCGAGTACGTTTCCAGCCGGCCTATTGAAATCTATGAACGCTCGCGCATGACTGAGCTCTTTAAAGCGGTCCGATGATGGAAATGCTCCCCCTCCTGGAAGGGCCACACAGCGGCCGGTTTGCTTTGCATCCTTCTTTAGAGATGCAAAGCATTCTGGACCTTGCCCTGTCGGAAATCAAGCGCATGCTCAAAGCCAGACAGGCTTTCTTCTTTTTTTACGATAAGGATAGTCAGTTGCGGACACTGGGCCCGGAAGAGCCACCTGCCGGTCTTTTCACTTTTGCCCGGACCTGTGTGGATCGCTGGGATGATCTTATCTATAATCCTGATGGCAGCGCGGAGAGCATTTCCGGCCTCAATTTTGCAACCCTGGGAGTGCCCCTTACCTCGCACAATGACATGATCGGGGTCATCGTCGTCAGTGATCCTTTATTCTTCTCGCATTTTTATGATTCCGATCTGAGCCTGCTCAAGCTTTTCTCTGCCACCTTTGCCATCCTTTTGCGCAACACGCTCCATGCACCTGGAGAAGAAGATGTTTTCCTGCGTTTCCGGACCAGTTTGCTTTTGCTTCTGGAAAACGTGAATTTGCACCAGAAAATGCGCGAATCAGAGTATCAGCTTAAAACGGTACTTGAGGTCTCCAATCTGATCAACTCCTCGCGTGAGTTGACAGAAATGATTCAGACGATTCTGTATTCTGCACGTCGTGTCACCAATGCGGAAAGTGCCAGTCTTTTCCTGGTGGATGAGGAAACCGGAGATCTGTACTTTGATATCATTGCCAATAAAGAGGGCGAAGAATTGAAAGGAATGCGCATTCCTCGCGGGCAGGGCATTGCCGGCCTGTGCGCCATGGAGAAACGCTCCATCATTGTCAATGATGCGCAGAAAGATTCCCGGGTTTACAAACATGTCGATGAGGTTTCCAGTTTTGTAACTCGCAATATTCTGGCCACCCCTCTGCTGGTGGATGGCAGAATCGTCGGTGTGATTGAAAGCATCAATACCATTGATCGCCCGGCCTTTTCCGATCATGATCGTGAAATTTTTGAAAGTTTTTCCGATTCGATTGCCATAGCCATTCAGCGGCGTCGCCTTCTTGACGATTTGCAGCGCACAAACCTCAAGCTGGAGAAGAATCTGCGCGAAGTGACCATTCTGCATGCTGTGGCCGGAGCCCTGGTGGAGGCGCGCAGTATCCATGAACTTTTTTCTCATGTGTTACGAATTATTCGGCGTGATCTAAACGTGGGCCGCATATCCATTTTGATGTACGATCGCAAAGAGGAGCTGGAAATCGTTGCCCTGGAATCGGAACAGCCCATTGTAAAATCAGATCAGAGCACCAGTTCTCTTTCCGAGCAGGTTTTGCAGCTACGTGAACCTGTTTTTATTGAGGATTTTCGCCGCGATGAACGTTTCAGCTCCTTCTTTCAACCGGGGCGCTACAGCAGCAGTTCCTGTATTCTGATCCCCCTGCGTTTGCCGCGCATAGAAAAACCTTTTGGCCTCCTCTGCGCTTCCGAGCCTTTACAGGGGAAGTTCGTTGAGGCTGACTATCGTTTATTAATCACTATTACTTCGCAGATGGTTCGGGGTTATGAGAATTTTATTCTCAGTGAACAAATTCTGGCCAACCGGGAAATAGAGAAGGAAGTGGAGATCACTTCCCGCATCCAGAAGAATATTTTACCGGACCGCCTGCCGCAGCATTTGCATGTTGACATCGCCGCCGATTCGATTATGGCCCGGACCACCGGCGGTGACTTTTACGATTACTATGTCCGCCATCCCAATGGCGATGTGATCATGCTGGTTGCCGATGTTTCCGGAAAATCCTTACCCGCAGCGATTTTTATGGCCATCAGCAATTCGATTTTGCGCACGATCATTCGTTCAGAGATGGAGCCGGAGGTCATTTTACAGATGGCCAATGAATTGATTTATGAAGAATCACAGTCCGGTATGTTTGTGACCGTTTTTCTGGCTCATTATAATCCGGCCTCCGGTCTTTTGAAATACGCATCAGCGGGACAGAATGATATGCTTCTGGTCAATGATGACGGTAGCTACAGGCTCCTTTCCGGAAAAGGTTCTCCTCTGGGAGTCTTGCCGCGGCAACGTTATTCCGGTGGCCAGATTGAAGTGGATAAGAGCGACGTACTGATTCTGTACACGGATGGAGTGACAGAAGCCGTTGATCCGGAGAATGAAGAGTTTGGCCTGGACAGGCTGGTCGGCCTCATTCGGGAGAATCGCAGTCTGCCGCCACAGAAATTGATTGAGAAAATTTATTCTGAAGTGGTATCTTTTAGCAATTCGCACGATCAGTATGATGATTTTACCATGCTTGTGGCGGACTTCAAAGGTATCATTAAAGGTCGACACGCCTATGCCAGTGAATTGCCGGCGGCCATCGAGAGCGTACCGCTTTTACGTGATTTCATTCTGGAAAAATGTCAGCGCCATGGAATGGCCGGTCGGGATCTGGAGGACATCCTTCTGGTTGCCGATGAAGCGGCCACCAATATTGTCATTCATGCCTACGCCGGTCTCTCTGTGGTGAACCCGGTTTTTTACTGTGATCTGGAAATTGAAACGGGCCAGAAGGTAAGACTGCAATTCCGGGACAATGGCCGGTCCTTCCGCATGGAGGATGTAAAGCACCCCGATCTATCAGAGAATTTGGCGGGGAAGCGCAAAGGCGGGTTCGGGGTGTATTTGATTCGGTCCTTGATGGATCTGGTTTCCTATTATCGTAAGGATGAACAAAATTATCTGGTCACGGAAAAGTTATTGAATCGTTAGGGCTACGCTGGAGGCTGTCTGACTATGGATTTATCTCATGAGGTCCGGGGGAATCACCTGGTTGTATCCTTATCGGGCCGTATGGATGTTCATCTGGCTTCAGAGGTGGAAAACCAACTGGGAGCTTTGATGAAAGCTCATCCGGATAAGCATATCCTGCTGGACTTAAGTGATGTAGAATATATGTCTTCGTCAGGCTTGCGTGTTTTTGTCTCTTCCATGCGCACTTTGCGTGAGCGTAATTTGAATCTGATGCTCTGCAATCTCTCTCCGGCTGTCCGTAAAGTATTTGAAGTGGTTGAACTTATGGATATGTTTGACATCTATGAAAGTCAGGAAGAAGCCCTGGCTGCCTCTTCCTGAGCTACCGAACTGCTGATGCTGAGGCATAGCCCGGGTTCCTGGACCGGGCAGCAGCCCTTGCATCAACCGGCTTGATAGGGATTTTTTTCTTCCGGGAAGCGCTGCTCTGCCCCGAACTCCAGCCCGCCCGGAGTTCCGCCCTGAGCCTGACTTCCGGCACTCTGTGGCAGGGGAACAAGCATCCGGTACGCTGTGGCGTTGACCAGTCCGTAAAAAAATGTGAGTCCAAAGATGGCCAGAAACCCCACCCCGCAGGTCAGGATGCTGACCAGAAGCCAGGGAATGAGCAGGAGCAGGAAAAGACCCATGAAGGCTAAAGCCAGTCCCAGAAGAGCACCCACTTGATTTTCCGTCACAAGCCAGCTGCGGCGTATCCCTTCAAGCGCACCGGTCTGTTGATCCAGGACAAAATAAAAGGCAAAATAGATTCTGAGTATAAGATAGAAGAACACGCCCAGAGCGGGTATTCCGAGAGCGGCAGCCACAAGAATTTCGTTTAGCTCGGGCGTTCGTGCGAACGTGGTCACAGCATAAAGGTATCCAGCAATCCCGGCACCGCCGATGATCAGGGGGAGCGCGGCTACCAGACCCATGAGCCAGTAGGCAGCAAAAATCGTCCAGAAGCGCTTGAACCCGATGAAGACCTGTTCGAAGGCTACCGTCACGCTACTGTTGTGCATGCTGTCCACTGCATTCAAAGCAATGTACAGCGGACCCACGGCGATGGCCGGGCTTACAAATAGTGAAACCAACCCGGCAACACCGGCACCGGCAGCTCCGGCTTCTGGCTGGATCAGAGTTCCAGCTGCCTGAAAAATCTGCATGACTATGCTGATGCCAAAGGAGATGAATTGCACGGCAATGGTTGCCACACAGCCCAGGACCCAGTGTTTGCGAAACGCATCGCGAGCGGCAAGGAAGGCAGCTTTGATTTCTATGCGTCCGTTTCCGGGCGTAAAAACAAAAGACCCGGGTGCGGGAAGATCCACGCGCCCGGGCTGATACGGATTGTTTGGCTGTTGCAAAGTCCTGCCTATTTATACATGGATTCGATCAGATCCGCGTATTTTTCTGCAATGACATGCCGCTTTAGTTTGAAGAGGTTGGTGAGTTCATCGCCCACTTCAAATGGTTTGGGCAAGACGCGGCAATCTACAACCCGCTCGAAAACCTTAAAGCCTGTGCTGTCATTGACGCTGGCTTTGATTTCTTCCTGCAGCTTCTTCTGCACTTCCGGTTTATTGGCCAGTTCCTGCAACGTACTGCCGTACTGCGCAAAAGGCTCGAGAGCAGGCACCACAAGCGCACCCAGGAACTTTTTGTCCTGACCCACAACCATTACCTGGTCGATCAGCGGGGACTCAAGGATCTTGTTTTCGATTGGTACGGGTTCCACATTTTCTCCGCCAAGGAGTACGACGGTCTCTTTGGAACGACCCATGATTTTCAGGGTGTTATTAAACGTAATCATACCCAGGTCACCTGTGTTCATCCAGCCGTCTTTTAAGACTTTGGCCGTAGCCTCAGGATTCTTGAAATATCCCTTCATGACCTGCGGCCCTTTTACGTGGATTTCGCCCTTGCGGCCGCGAATCTGGGTCTTGCCACCTGTTTCGTAGATCACCTCATTTTTGGTAAGATCAATCAGACGCAGCTGCGTTTTGGGAAACACCGGTCCAACAGAGCCGATCACCAGTTTATCAAAGGTCCGCACGGCCAGAACAGGAGCTGTTTCTGTCATGCCATATCCTTCGAGGACGGGAATGCCAATGTTGTTGAAAAATTCATCCACATGGATGGGCAGGGCACCACCACCGGAAACCGATCCTTTGAGCTGACCGCCCGTAGCATCGCGAATCTTTTTGAGGACGATTACATCCAGGAGAAAGTTGGGAATGAGCAGCAGGATAGCAATGATCAGTTTCCACAGACCCATAGCCACAGACACCACAGGATTACGGCCATTGACATCAAGGTCATTGCCGCGAAGGAAGCGCAGTGCTGCTTTGAAGTGCCGTGAGCAAAAGTAGGCTGCTTTAAACAATGCGCGGGCAACGGCTGGCTTTTTCTCAAGGCCTGTGTAGATTTTGAGGTACACACTTTCCCACAGGCGCGGTGCAGAGGCCATGAAGGTCGGTTTAACCGACTTCATGTCATCTCCCAGGTTGCGTACGTTAGTGTAGTAGGTACAGGCACCAAAGGAAATGGCGATCATTTCAAAAACACGTTCAAAGATATGCCATACGGGCAGGATGGACAGGATGCGGTCTTCCGGGACGATCTGGATGGGCAGGTTGTTGATCTGAAAGAGCATGTTGGAATGCATGAGCTGCACACCTTTAGGAGCTCCCGTGGTTCCGGAGGTATAGATCAGGGTGAACAGGTCATCCGGTTTGATTCCGGCCATCCGTTCTTCTGCCCTTTTGTCACCACCAGCGCGCAGTTCCTTGCCCTTTTCCATAAGATCATAAAGATGCAAAACGTTTCCGGTAACGCGGGTGTCTTTATCCATCATAATGATATGTTTTACGTTGGGAAGCTTGCTCTGATTCTTCTGAATTTTCTCAAGCATTGCCTGGTGTTCCACAAAAACGACCTGGGCGTCGCTGTGGTTCAGGATGTATTCGATATCTTGATCGGTTACATCCGTGCCCCGGGGGACGTCAGCCGCACCGGCGATCAACACACCATAGTCTGCCACGATCCATTCCAGGCGATTGTCCGCCAGAAGACCCACATGATCCCGCGCTTTCACGCCTAAATCAATGAGACCGGTGGCCAGGTTCAGGCCCATCTCATAGAGATCTTTGTAATTCACTGCCTCGAATTCTTTGCTCTTGCCGCGAGTCGCGAAGGCGGGCTTGTCCCCACAGCGCTCTGCCGTTTCTTTATAAAGTTCTGCTAAGTTGGTCGCCACGATCTGGCCTCCTGAAAATTTGGACGTACTGTCCGGAAATTCGTTTTACTGTCAACAATCTTGTTTTTTTTTAGCCGGCCAACGCATTATGGAAGGATTTACCACCCGCTTTCGTTCTTTGCGCGCCAGGCGCGGCAACCTGCTCTGCGTGGGGCTTGATCCCGAGCCGGCAAGCCTTCCCGGACGCTACGCCGGGGATGTCTTTGCCTTTGTATCGGACATAATCCGCAGTACAAGGGACAAAGCTCTGGCCTATAAGTTGAATCTGGCCTTTTTTGAAATGCTGGACCTGGATCTGGCCCGATCAGTCGTGCGCTTGATTCGCTCCCGGAGCGATAGCCTGATTGTAGCGGACGCCAAGCGCGGCGATATTGGCAACAGTGCGGCAGCTTACGCGCGGGCCGTCTTTGAAAAGCTGGAGTGTGATGCCATTACGGTAAGTCCGTACATGGGTTTTGAAAGTCTGGAGCCATTTCTCTCCTATGATGACCGCGGGACCATTGTCCTGTGCCGTACTTCCAATCCTGGTGCGGCCGAGTTTCAGCTGTGTGGCGATCCACCGCTTTACGCGCAGGTAGCCCGCGAAGCCGCCGTCTGGGCGGAACGTTTCCCGGAGCGAATCTGGCTTGTCGTGGGCGCCACAGCAGCGCGACCGGAACTCGAGCGCATTGTGCAGGAAGCTCCTCACATTCCGTGGCTTGTCCCCGGCGTGGGTGCTCAGGGGGGCCAGACGGAGGACCTTTTTGCTGTTCGCGGAGCGGAATTTATGGTCAATGTCAGTCGCGCCATTCTCTACGCCGATGATCCGGCCGCAGTCGCCGCAAGTTATGCAAGCCAGCTGGCGGTGCGCTAAAAAATTGAAGCGATTTGGGTCGTTCTGCCTGGCAGGGCTACCGACCCTTTTTCTTTTGGGTCTGCTTCTGCTTCGCTTACTCAACACGCGGGTTATGGAAAGCACTGCGGGACAGGTCATGACTCTCGATAGCGCTTTGCCGGCGCAGGCAGCGCTACTGCCCGGTGCCCGCGTCTATTCTGATGGTGACGTCTCTCCCATCGTTGCCGATCGAATTGCTATGACTTACAGACTTTATGCCAAGAATAAGGTCAAGAGGATCCTGATATCCGGTGACCATGGGCAGAAGCATTACGATGAAGTGAATACCATTCGCCAGAAGTTACTGGATCTGGGCATTCCGGCTCAAGATCTCTTCATGGATCATGCGGGTTTCAACACATACGATAGCATCTACAGGGCTCGTGATATCTTTCAGGTTCGTTCGCTCATCATTGTGACCCAGAAGTTTCATTTGAATCGTGCGCTCTACCTGGCGAACGTAATGGGTGTACCCGCCCAGGGAGTGGTTGCGGATCGGCGGAGGTACCGCTCACATCGCTACAATGAGTTTCGCGAATTCTTTGCCCGCCCGGCCAACCTGATTCGTTCCCGGCTCCTGAAACAAAAGCCGCGCTTCCTGGGTGCCGTGATTCCCATCAGCGGAGACGGCCGGCAGACGGAAGATTAGAACATGGCCGTCCAGGGCTATTTTTTGCCCGATTTTCTGGACGACAGTGGAGCCGCCTGACACTCTGACAGCAAAAAGCCATGGAATTCTTTCTATTATCCTATCATTCTCTGCTCAATCTTTTAAACAGTGTGCTCTCCCTGGCCTTCTCCATTGCTCTGTTCTCTAAAAAGGACGGCCAGCCGGCCACGCGCTGGCTGGGAGCCATGTATGCCGGGTATTTTCTGCTCTTTTTTGGGTATTTTCTGAGTTTCTCCGTTTTCCATCCCCTGGCTGCTTATCACCGTATCATCACCACAGCCATCATTTTTGGACTGCTGGCCTTTGTGGGCTTTGTGTATCGCTATCCGGAAAATGATGAGAGACGGGTGCCCCGGCGCTGGATTTGGCTGGCCGGGGCCGGAGCGGTGCTCGCTTGGTTGCATTTCGCGCACAGCCTGACTGCTCTTGCGCCCGTGTTTCGCTTTGAATCCCATATCTTCACTTTTGATGCCGGGCGTCTCATCGCTATTGTCATTCTTTCGCTCATGATCTGGTCTCTGGTGGTAATTGTGAACAAATGGAGAAGATACAGCCGCCTGGCGCGCACTGATCCTTCGCCCCAGATCACCAATTTCCATCGTGGTACGCGCGGTTTTGCTCTGGCTCTGGCCTTAATGGTTTTTGTCGGTCTACTCAATTTTCTAGTGAACTGGAAGCTCATGTCCTTTGAGCTCTATTCCTTTATGTTTTCCAATGTGACCAGCATTGCCTTCTTTTATGTTTTCATGATTTATATTACCTATTCTCCCGAGCCAACAACCTTCCTGGTGAAGATCGTAAGTATTTCCGGCATGTCCGTCATTCTTTTGTTTGGTCTGGTCAGCAACGTGGCCCTGCGTCAGGCAGAAGCGGCTTACGATCGCACGCGTTCTGTGGAAATGGATCTGGCAGAACAGGCCCTCAGTCGCGGCCGAACTGAACTTTTGCCAGCCAGTCTGGCATATGTACTGCAGAGTACGCCGCAGGGGCTCAAGGTCCTGAAAGGCGATCCCGGGGAGCAGCCTCAGCTACAAGGCCTTGAATTATTGGAACTTTTGCCGGGTCCGCGGGCTTATCGTCAGGTAGGAGAATCCTATTTCACTGTCTATACTCGCGAACAAGCCACAGGGTCACTGGAATTCGGCTTTGCTTACATAGATTATCGCCGCGAAATGCATGCCATTGCCGTGCAATTTGCGCTTCTCATTTTGGTGGCTCTGGCTCTCCTTCTTGTCCTGTTGCCGCTTTTTTTCCGGCCCGGTCTGATCCGACCGCTGCGCCAGCTCATGGCCGGAGTGGAGCGCATTCAGGCCGGTGACCTGTCGCAAGAAGTTCCGGTTCAGGTAGAAGATGAAATCGGCTATTTGACAAGGTCTTTCAATCGCATGCAGAAGACGATTGGCGAGGCACGCGAAAATCTGGAGCAAAAAGTGGCCGCGCGTACCCAGGAGCTGGAAAAAGCCATGCAGAAATTGCAGGAAATGGATGAACTCAAGACCAATTTCTTTGCTAATATATCTCATGAATTGCGCACGCCTTTGACTCTTTTGCTTTCTCCCATGGAATCCTTCTTGCAAAAAGAATTTGGAGAACTGCAGCCGGAGCAATCCGGGCAAATTGCGGCCATGCATCGTAATGCTCAGAAATTGTTAAATCTCATCAATAATTTACTCGACTTCAGTAAGCTGGAAGCGGGTCGCATGGAGGCGCGTTTTCAGCAGGTGGATCTGGTGGCCTATGTGCGAGAACTGGTATCGGCATTTGATTCAGCGGCGCGGTCGGCCGGGCTCGAACTTTCTGTGGAAGGTGCCGGCGCGATCCGGGCCGCCATCGATCCTGAAAAAATGGAAAAAATATTACTCAATCTGCTTTCCAATGCTTTCAAATTCACGGAGCGGGGAGAGATTATCGTGCGCTTAAACCAGGATGGCGGTAGCATCCAGATCAGCGTGGAGGACAGCGGCGCGGGCATTCCTCCCGATAAACTGGAGACGATTTTTGAGCGCTTCAGTCAGGTTGATGGTTCAGCCTCACGGCGCTACGAAGGCACGGGCATCGGTCTTGCTCTGGCTCGTGAACTGGCTCATCTGCATGGTGGCGATTTGCGGGCCCGGTCAGCCGGTCCGGGTCAGGGCAGTCGCTTTATTCTGACTTTTCCCGCCGAGCAAGCCACTGCTGAAGACGCGCCCGATTTTTCTGAGTTGCGTCGGTCCAGTGCCGGTGCTGCCATTCTGGCGGATCTACGTGACCGGAGCGAGGCTGACCCTGCTACGGATGGCGATATTCAGGTGGAGAGCGACGACTTGCCGCTGCCTTCACTGCCCCACGCACCTGTGGCAGTGAAGGGCCAGCGGGCTACGGTTCTTATCGTCGAAGATACGCACGATATGCGCAAGTTTCTGGTCTTTCTGTTGCGCCCGCATTTTGAGCTGATCACGGCGCGCAACGGCAAAGAAGGTTTTGAGAAGGCCAGACGGCACAGGCCGGATCTCATTGTGTCCGATGTGATGATGCCGGAGTGGTCGGGCTATCAACTGCTGGCTGCCATACGGGAGAGGAAGGACTGCGCTCCACGCCGGTGATTCTTCTGACCGCGAAAGCCGATGTAACCATGAAAATCGAAGGCCTGGATCTGGGAGCCGATGACTACATCGTCAAGCCTTTCAATTCGAAGGAACTTTTGTCAAGGATTCGCTCTCAACTGCGCATGCAATCCTTACAGAAAGAAGTGCGCAGCATGCGCGATCAACTGCTGGAGATGAATGCTAAACTAACCGGCCAGGTAGAACTGCAAGTCAGCGAGATGATGCTTACGGGGAAATTTCGCAGTTACCTGCCTCCCGAACTGGTGCAGACGATTCTGGCCCGCGAAATGGACGCGGTGGTCCGCTCGGAACGCAAAGAACTCACTATTTTTTTCTCCGACATCGTCTCCTTCACCCGCATTACAGAGGATGCAGACCCCGAGCGCCTGGCGCGTTTGCTCAACCACTATCTGTCAGAAATGACGCTCATCGCCCGCCAGTTTCAGGGAACGATCGACAAATTCATTGGCGATGCCATTCTGATTCACTTTGGCCACCACGGCGCTGTGGATCCGGTAACAGATGCTCGCCGCGCCGTGGAGATGGCTGTGGCCATGCAAAAGCGCATGAAGGAACTTTCAGAGGAGTGGCTCTTCGCCGGCTTTAGCGAGCCCTTTCAGATTCGTTGTGGTATCCATACCGGTTTTGCCGCCGTAGGCAATTTTGGTTCTGCGGAGCGACTGGATTATACGGTAATCGGCTCAAATGTCAATCTGGCCAGTCGCATTCAGGCTCAGGCCGATCCCGGAGGCATTCTGGCCAGCCACACCACCTGGGCTTACACTCGCACTGACTTTGCCTGGGAAAGTCGGGGCCAGCTTGAAGCAAAAGGATTTTATAAAAAAGTACCCGTGTATGGGCTGCCTGCATCTCTATAAAGATGGTCAGGGCAGTCGCTCTGCAGTTCTGAGGGACTGAGCTTCTTACGCAGCAATCTGCACGCCGGTAGTTTTTGGCCGGGGCTCTGCGAAAAATAGCTACAGGTCATACAGATGCGAGCGTGGTGCAGAAGCGACATTTCAAACATTCCTGCTACGAGCTGGTGGAGATCGGCGCTCAATCGGGGCAAAACCAGAGGGTCCAGTCTTTTAAGGGGCAGGCGTATAAGCCTTTTCATACGCCTGGCTGTGGCCCTGCCCGCAGGCCTGAGCTTTAAATATTTTACCCTGCGATCGTTTGTGTCGGGTACTTTCTCAATCAGCTTTTTCGCGGCGAGAGCACGTAACGAGTCGCTGATGGTGGGCTCACTGACCTCCAGTTCGTCTGCCACAAACCCTACTGTCGGAGGGTGCCGGGCAATGGCCAGAAACTGTAAAATACGCAACTGTAGCGGGTTCAGACCGGCTGCGACGGCAGCTTCGTTTTCGATGCGCCGAATTGCGCGTACTATACGTTCTAAATACGCGCCGATTTGTTTTTCATAGTTCGTCGTATTCACCAAGCAGAACCCCTATTTCGGCGCCAGATATACTGCTCTCACCGGTGTTTTGCGACCCCGAAGCCGGAGTTGTACGCGTCGGACGCAATCAGCGATACCAATGGCCGCGCCCTCCATGTTCTCGGCTGCCAGAATGCCTCCCGGTTCGCATACCGCTTGCAGTCGCGCGGCAACATTGACCATGTCACCGATCAGGGTGTTATCGCTGCGCATCGCATTGCCAATATTGCCCCGAACTACCGAACCAAAATTCAAACCCATGCGAAAGGCAAAAGCTGGTTGCTGTAAATTCTGCCTGCGAGCGGAAACGGAGTCGATAACATTTTTAGCGCTGATGGCAGCCCGGATCGCGGCAGCTGAACTTTCGAAGATTGCGAAGATCTGGTCACCCACGAATTTATCGATATCTCCCCCCTGGGCGTGCAGGCTGGCCACTACCGGGTCAAAATAATCGTTTAACGCCGCGATAACCAAATCGGGCGAATTCGATTCTGCATAGGGTGTAAACCCTACCGCATCCATAAAGAGGCAGGCGTATTGCTGCGTCTGATCACTCAGCGTTACCATCCCTTGAGAAGCCGAAAGGTCAGCTCGATGCCAGATGCTCCTGGAAGTGTATCGTTGTAAAATTGACTCTAACGCAAGCGCCTTGCGTTGCATGACTGTCAACTCGCGCAAACTCTTGCGCAGTTCAATCTGAGACATAACCTGGCGTCCCAGTACCCGTAGCGCTTCTTTCTGTTTCTCGCTCAAATGCCGCGGCACTGTATCCATCACACAGAGTGTTCCGATATTGTGCCCGCCATTTGCTGTCAGCTGCTGTCCCGCGTAAAACCGGACACCGCCCTCAGGCCCGTTCAGCGGATAGTCCCTGAATCTTTCATCTGCCCTGAGATCGGGTACGATAAGCATTTCGTCCTGTGCGACAGTATGAGCACAATACGCGGTCGTTCGGTCGAGACTCGTGCCAGTTTCAAGACCAAAGCCTGACTTTACCCATACACGTGTCTCATCTACCAGGCTTACAAGACTTATGGGCACATCAAGAATACCCGCAGCCAGGCGCGTCAGCTCATCGAATGTCGCTTCTGCCTGGGTGTCGAGTATCTCATAGCGGCGCAAAGCTGCCAAACGGGCGCTTTCGTTCATTGGTACCGGCTCCTGGGCATGCAACCTACGGCTTTGTTCCATAGCACACAAATCTTTGAATGGCTCATATATTCCTCCAACAGCCTGAACTGGCCCGCCGTTTTAATTAGGACTCCTATGTAATGTGTCAACATTTTTTCCATGTGAGCCGTGGCCTTTTTTGAGAAAGACTCCCGTGATATTTCATTGACAGAGTTTCCCATTCACAGCCAACTCCGAGTAATGGCTACGGAGTCAAAAATCGCGTCACGGTATGCTGGCATGCGCGTGACCCGGGAGCAGTATCTGGACCTTGAAGAAGACGGCTTTGCCTACGAAGTCGTTGATGGAGTCATGCAATTGTCACCCAGTCCACTTTTTGAGCACAATGATCTTCTCAGTGGTTTCCTTTTTGCCATACGGAGCTTTTTGCGTGAAAAACCCATGGGGAGGGCGGTCGTGGAAACGGATGTCCTGCTTCCGGATGGCGGGGATCCTTTGCGCCCGGACCTGTCTTTCATTCTCAAAGAGAACATGTACATCGTCCAGTCACATATTCATGGTGCGCCGGACCTGGTTTGCGAGGTTATTTCCTTGTCCAGCCGGGATCGGGATCTCGGAGAAAAGGCTGACCGCTACTTAAAATGTGGTGTAAAAGAGTACTGGATTTTAGATCCCAAAAATCGCCTTATCGCTCTCTGGATCAATCGTCAGGATGGCTGGGAAAAGAAGTCGGGCGAATCGTTAGAGAGCGAACTCCTGCCGGGTTTTACGGTCACGCGGGAGGAACTTGATGAGTAATGGCCGGCTCCAGAAGCCCAGAAGCACCAAGACATTTTAGCATCCAAATGTCAACAGGGAAAGACTTCAGTCCATTTTTTTGGGCGCACCCGCCAATCGTAGGAAAAAGTGCTGGTACCGGCGGCCGTCTGGCCCAAGCTTCCCTGTAATTGCAGGGGGTGCTGATGTTTTTCACAGATGCGGAAATCGAGGAGTTGGGAGAGCGTTTCAAGGAAAGTCTCCGGAAGGGGGAGGAACACCCGGACCGGACGGCTCCAAACCTGGCGGAAATTCAGGATTGGATGATCCGTCACCATGTAGACCACCCTGAAGTTCTGCTGAAGATTCTGGGAAAAATAGGACCGGGCCTGAAGGCCGGCGAAAAAAAAATGTCCTGAATGCGGAAGCCCGCAGAAATTCCAGGGAACTCGAGAGCGCAAACTAAATCTGGGCCGAACTGGTGTTATTGGAATTCATCGTGCATATTATACGTGCACTAACAAATCCTGCCGCTGCACAGAATTCCCACTGGAGAAAATCCTCGGACTGACACCTCATTCGGCGTCAGGAAAATTTGCTGAGCTATTGTGCTGGTTGGGCGCAGCCGTCCCCTTTGATCAGGCGCGTCATTATCTCGGACGCTTTGAAAAAGTCGATATCACAGAGACTATGCTGCGCGAAACGGCCGAGGCGTATGGAGCATCATTCTGTGCTGCAGATGAATACAGAAGCAAAGAGTTCGGTACGGTGTCTGCTGAGAAGACAGAAATTCTCTATGTTCAGGCAGACGGTGGCATGGTGCCGATTCGGGGAAAAACCCCTGAAAATCGGCTCAAAACCGAGTACAAGGAGGTAAAAGTTGGAGTTGTTTTTCGTACAGAGGATATCATCAGGAGAAAGTCTGCAAAAGGAAAAGAAATATGCCGTATTACAAAAAAACGCTTCGCAACATCAATCGGTAAGGGCGTAGAGCACTTCGCACAACTCCTGAAGCGAGTGGCTGCGGAAGCCGGCAGCATGCGCGCGCAAACGATCGTCTTCATAAGCGATGGCGCGGACTGGCTGGACCATATGCGCGAAAGACTTTTTCCCCGGTCAGTGCACATTCTGGATTGGTACCACGCAAGTGAACACCTCTGGAATTGCGGGAAAGCCATCTTCGGGGAGAATGAAACCGCAAGCGTCAGGGAATGGGTGGAGCCACTTCGAGAAATGTTATGGAACGGAATGGCCGAAGCGGTCTGCGAACGTCTACTCTTCGAAGCCAAGCGCCGGCCCCGAGTCCAGACCCCAATCATTGAATTACACAACTATTACAAAAGTCGCCTGGATAAGATGCGCTATCCGCATTTCCGCCGCATGGGATTCTTCATTGGGAGCGGTGCGGTCGAGAGCGCTCATAAGTACCTCGTCCAATCCCGGCTCAAGCAGGCCGGAATGAAATGGACCATCGACGGCGCATCCGCTATTATCCGGCTCCGCCAGATGCTCTACGACGGATCTTGGGACCTGCAATGGGGCCGGTCGGCCGCCTGAACCCCGGCGCTACGATTGGCGGGTACGCCCCAAATCCGACATAATTCGCCTGCGGTGCCATTGCGTATAAGTCCCAGCTATACGCACTTCGCAAAACCCGCAAGAAGTCCCCGCGCTTTGCAGCATTACTCTGCTCAACTATCCTTTCGCATACAATTTACGCATAAACAGCAACCCGGGTTATGCGCCATTCGCCTTCGGCCGATGTCGAAGAGCGGGACGACCCCTCGGAACATCCGTTCGCCGCGGTGGCACCAGCCAGATCTGGAACTATTGCAATAATCTCACTCATGGGGGCAAAAGCGACTGGCGGGTCTGGACAAACGATGAAGCCGCAAACCTGAACCTTGCCGCGTCTATGAATGTAGCCACCCTGGGCTATTCAGGATGGTCAGGCTGGCAGCTACACAGCGGAACAGCTACACAAGGTTACATCCGTTCTTCAGGGATCAGCAGCTTTGCAAGTCTCGGAAATAAGAGTGCCGCCAGCCCCAGCATTTGTGTACACGATGGTTCGTAGAAGATTCTGTAGTCTCCGATCCTGAAGCGATTTACGGAATGTCGCGGTTTCCGCGAGCCGGAAACTATTGGACAAATTTGAAGCGGCCTTTCTTTATATCTGCCAAAGCGTCCTTGATATTGCGATCAAATTCGGGGTATGCCAGAATTTCCGACATTTCCTCATCTGAAACGAATTTTTCTTCCAGAATGAAAGAACGGGCAGCCGTTTCAAGATAGTTTGAAACCGTGCGGTTCTGAGCTGCTGCTGCGAGCTTTATCTCTTTGTAGCCGGTCATCGACTCGCATCGTAATCATCTTGGCCACGAAATACAATTGATCCTTTCTGAAGCGAACGTATTCACCCGCACGATGTCAAGCATTTACAGTGGGAAATGAGGAAAACCGGTCCACATTGGCGCTATCGTCCCGGCTATACGCACTTCGCAAAGCCCGCAAGAAGTCCCCGCTATACGCACTTCGCCAAACCCGCAAAAAAGTGCCGGTTTTGCGCAACCCGCGCGAAACCACCCCCGCCCCACCAACCCATGATTGCCATTGCGGCTAACCGGCTTTGCTTGAGCTTTTTTGCCGCAGTGGAGCTCCGTCGAAGCAAAGCCAAGGCGTGGTTCTCAGCGAACGGGCCTGCCATTGCAGCAATACTCTGCATCAACTATCTTTCCTCATGCAATAGATCACGCGTGATCAATGGGTAGAGCGCAATGCGCATAAACAGCAACCCAGGTTATGCGCCTGGGCCTCACGCGTGTTGCGGTCCACTGCGACGAACCTGGCAAATTCGCAACATCAGTTCGCTGTGCGGCCGTGGTCCATACTTTAGCCCATCGCCTTTATGGGCACTTCATCAAGTATCTTTACGCATGCAATAAATCAGAGCCACATTGCGCGGCCGGGTTTCGTTGGCCGTGCGGGGAGTCCCGTTGCCGCCGTCTGCGACGTAAATCCCCGCTCTGCTAAATAGATTGCCCAAGTCAACAGCCCCGCCTTGTACATGGGAATCACCCTCGGCCCCTATGCCTGAATTATATCTGTGACCATGCCTGTGTCCCTGAAATGCATCCTGTTGCAGGTCGGCCAGACTGCGCGCACCACCGGGATCCTGGTTCCCATCGGCCCGTGTTCCTGCTGCGGATCCAAAACTGTTCAACCCCCGAATGAATTGCCCGCGCAGATCCGGCGTGCTGTTGGTCCCATCAGCAGCAAGCCAGCCACTCGGACAGGCACTCAGATAGAAAGCCATGATCGCGCCTTCGGGAGCGGCCATCTGAAAGTTGGCGTTGATTTTGGACGCGGACACCACTTCTCCCGAAGTAAAGGTATTGATGCTTTGCGCCACGATAAAGGTCAGGCCAATGAACACCGCCGCGCCGCCGGCAAAGGCCGCGCCTTTCAGGAATGATTTCTTGAGTTCTTGTTTCATTTAAGTGTCCTTCCGCATGCAAAAGGTGAGAGCTACGTTCTTCGGCCGCGTTTCGTTCGCCGTGCGCGGTGTGCCATTTGTGCCATCAGTCCGAGGGGCGCGGACACCGGCATCAAAGACGTTGTTGGTGGCATTGGTTCCTGCAATGTTCCGGGGAATATAGGGCGGGCCGGGACCAACATCACCGTCGTGGCCATATAGATCATGCCAGTGACCCTGGAATGCATCGTCCTGGGCTGCGCCTTCTGTCCGCGCACCATCCGGGTCCCGGCTGGTGGCGTTGCCAGGATCACGACCCCGAACAAAACGGCCGCGCAGATCCGGTGTGCTGTTGGTGCCATCGGCCAAAATCCAGCCATCGGGACAGGCGCTCAAATAGAAAGCCATGATCGCCCCTTCAGGAGCGGCCATCTGAAAGTTAGCATTGATTTTGGACGCGGAGACGACTTCTCCGGAAGTGAATGTATTGATGCTTTGCGCCACGATAAAAGTCAGGCCAATGAACACCGCCGCGCCGCCGGCAAAGGCCGCGCCTTTCAGGAATGATTTTTTGATTTCTTGTTTCATTTGAGTGTCCTTGCCGTAGATCGGTTCGCCGTGCCGCCGTGGTTCCACACCGTATACGGTTAGCATGGGATTGTGTCTCAAAAAAACAAGGATTTTTGCCCTTTTTTTCACTGCGACCGGGTGATGGTGGCTGTTTTTCCGGTCAGGCCCGGAAAACCCTCAACTATCCACCCCATTGCTCGAATTAGGGAGTATCATGCTGCCTGTTCTCCGTGCATATCTGCTCTTGCTCTTCACAGCCTCACTGGCAGCCCGGACAGACCAGGCACGGCACTGGCTGGATCAGGCGGACTGGGAATACCGATCCGGAAGTTTTGAACGCGCCGAATTTCATTTGCGCCAGGCCCTGGCGGCGGACCCCCGGTGGATGGAGAAGGATGCCCGCGCGCTGAGGTTGCGCGGACTGGTGGATCTGGCTGCCGGAAAAACACTCAGTGGTTACAATTATTTACAATTATCCCTGGAAATTCAGGACGATGCCCGCCTCTACTATATGGTCGCCGACCATCATCTTTCTTTGCGAAATCATCGCTCAGCGGCAGAGGCCTACGCACGCGCGGTGCGGAGCCAGAAATCGGCGCCCCTGCATGGCTCCTATACCCATCTTGCCTTTTTGCCGCTGGCCTGTCCGGTCGTCCAGGGAGAAGCCTGGCTTGCTGCCCGGCGCAAAAACGACTTTGCCGACTTCAGTCGGCTGCCGCTTCTTGCCGAATCTTCCCTCACCCGGGAGGAGCTGGTGGTTTCCGCTTACCTGGCAGAGGCTCTGGGACGCCTTTATTCTATTGAGAACAACCGCAGCAGTGAGGAAGCGCTGCAGACTCTGCTTTCCGGTACCTCCGCCAAAGACTTTTTATTTCCTGATACGCTGGAATACATTCGCAATCGGCACAAAACCGATGCACACGACCGCTGCTTTAATCGCATCCAGGCCCTCTACCGGGAGCAGGAAGCCCGAATCTCTGCGGGGACCACAGAAGCCACACTGGGCTACCTTCCTTTTTTAAAAGAAAAAACAAAACTTCTTTTCTGGTTGCGCGCGGCTCATGCTCCCGACCCCTCCAGTTACTATTCGTTCAGTTCCTTTTTGCTTCAGGAAGGAGAATCGCTTGAGGCCTTGCACCTGGCCCGTCGTGCTCTGAAATTGCAGCTCAACTGGCCGGAGCTTCCGCCTGAGCGTCTTTCCGATCTGCTGGCAACCATGAGAATGCTCGAACATATCTACCGTGAACGCGGAGAGCCTTCCGCATCCCGCTCGGCGGGTCTTTTCTGCGCGGAACTGGAAAAGCTGCGCAAAGGAGAAGCAACGCTGGGGCCGCCGGTGCAGCGAAAGCTCCGTGAGATTGCCAGAGAAAATTATGAATGGCGCGAAGGCCTGGTATTTCTCATTGCCACGTCAGCAGAGCCAGAAAAAGGCCGCTACCGCAAAATGCTGGATCGGCGGGATGAAAAACACTCGGAAAAAGAACTTTTTTCCGCCTACCAATTTCTTTACTGAGAAAAGGAGCTGTAATTTGCGGCTTGAGTGTCAACATAGGGCCACTAAACACAGTATGTGCTGAAATTGAAATGAATGAATTTACCGCAAAACTGGATTTTCAAGCCCTGAGTGAATTTTGTCAGCAAAATCACATCAGCCGGTTGGCGATATTTGGTTCTGTCGCTCGTGGTGATGATACTCCCGAAAGTGACCTGGATGTTCTTGTCGAATTTGAACCGGGCAAAACTCCGGGCTTTGCTTTTTTTGGGTTGTCCGATGATCTTGAGAAGATTTTCCACAGGGAGGTGGACCTCAATACCCCCGGTTTTTTAAGTATGCACTTTCGGGCAGAGGTGTTGGAGCAGGCCAGAACACTGTATCAAAGCTGCCGCGGGCCGCATCGCGCAGCCGGGGAGATGGATTGAAACGATACGGTTTTACGCCGAAACGAAGCGAATATGGCGCATCCGCCGGATACCACTTATATGTTTACCCATCATGGCCAGAATGCGGTCGGCACCCTGGATAGCCTGACTGGCTTCCGCCTTTCCGTAGATTTCAGTGGGAATCAAATCCACATCCCCGTAGAAGGCGATTTCACGATCTTTCCTGAGGCGCCGGGAAATGGCCGCGGCTTCTTCCAGTTCCGTATCCCGATGTTTCGGAAAGCGATCCCGTAATTGCAGCAGAAACGGGCCCACGACGTGGGATTTAGGCGGTTCCAAGCCTTTGATGCGCAGCATGGAGAGCCAGCTCCACGATTTCCTGGGCTTTCTGCAGCACATCCGACCAGGCCTCCTTACGAAACAAAACATCCAGGATTTCTCTCCGATACTCTGCTTTGCGAAAGTAACTGCGCCCGAGGTCCTGAACCGTCATAGCACAGCGGCTGAAACTACCAGGAATCCAGCACCACGATCGTACCATTGGCCAGAGCATGGGCCAGCAGCGGATACAAAAGCCCATCGGTTTGGATCCGGATCAAAGCCAGCAGAGCCGCCGCCATAAAATACAGCCAGCCCATCAGCAGAGTGGAAGGTAGATGAAGTGCCGTAAAGAGCAGCGCAGAAAGGATATGACCGGCAAAATGCGGGGATCGTCCAACCATGCCTGGAATCAGCTCACGGAAAAGGATTTCCTCAAGCAGAGGTGCCGTCACCGCGCCACTGGCCAGAATCCAGAAATGGATCCCGGTCAGTTTCATCACAGGGCCTTTGTCCTGCATGCCAATAAAAGCAAGTGTCCAGATGAGAGCAATGCTCATCGCAAAAGTTGTTAGTATTCCTGTAGCATCGATCTGCCAGCGAAACAAGAGCCGCGCTCTGTAGGCCGGCAGGAAGTAAAGAGCCAGCGGAGCCAGTGATGCAAAAATCCAGGGTGTAAAAAGAGTCCAGCGCGTCAGTGGCGACATAGAAAAGTGCAGGCTATGATAGCTGAACATCGCCCCCGTCGTAAGAAGTAAAAGAAACGTAAGAATGGCCAGCAAAGGACTGTGGCGGGCGGAAAGAATTTGCCCCAGATCACGCTGGATTTCTTTTTGCGCCGGAGCTTTAAGCCGCCGGTAATCCGCAGCTGCCTGGTTGAGTTCCTGCAACTGCGTAACTTCGAGTTCCGGACTGATGGCGCGGCGTCCGCCTGGACCGAGCAGCAGCCAGAGAAGGCCTGCGCGTGAACGATTCACTGCCCTTTGCTGAGGATATGGTCGCGGAAGCGACCCAGCAAATCGGCGGAGCCGGTAAAAAGCACTTCAATCTCATCTTTTTCCAGATTGTAAATTACAGGGGTCTTGAGCGCATCCGCAAACTCGGCCGCACTGATCCTTGCCGCCTCATCACGCATGAAGGCATACCAGGTAGCCAGCACCACTTTCAAATGGGCCATCTCTTTGACCGGTATGGAAATCACCTTCTGGTTCATGGAGCATACCGGACGCATCCGGCCGGGAAAGGCAAGCGCTAAAATCGGACTCCAAAGGAAATGTTCCACTCAAAGACACCGGCGGTAAAAGCTGCCTTCTCACGGATAAAGCCGATTACAGTTGGCCCTGTTGGCGTATAGATCTCCCTGGTGGCCAGCGCCGCATCAAAGGCATTGAGCAGGGCCAGGCCATCATTCTTGAGATAATAATAGTTTGCGGAGAAATCGTTTAAGTGCCCCTGGAAAGGGCCGGCATAAGCATAGGTGAATCGCCATGTCGAACGCAAAAAGAGATGCTCTTTAAGACTTTGAGAAACTCCCGTTTCCAGCCGGGTGATCAGACCAAACCGACCGGTATGAAAAGCATGCATCTGGTTGGCATTAAAAGCAGATAGCCGGTAGCCATCCGCATACCAGTAAGAAAGGGGAATGAAACCATAGCCAAAGCCTGCTTCCCAGGATCTTCCGCGACGCAGGTACTCTACATGGTGATAGGTAAAAAGAAAATAGGATAAATCATAGCGAAATCTGAGCTGGAGCATAACTCCATCGCTACGCACTTCGCGAACATTGATATGGGGGGCACGGAAAACACCGCCGGTCAGACCAAAGTAGTTCGTTTCTCCCAGAGGACCGGCAAAACGAAAAAATCCCTCAACGCTGTCCAGGCGATAAAACCCATCGCTCTCTACCCAGTGGTAAAGGTCCGCCCGTAAACTGGAGTGAAATCTGCGGTAACCATCGTCCAGAGCGTCCGGCACGCGACTGCCATGGTTGTAAGAAAGACCAAAATGGAATTCATCGGCCCGAAGAACACCCGGAAGGGCCACCACTGACAAAAGAAAAGTGACAGAAAAAGCGCAAGATACCGCTCTGGTCTTCATGCTCCTTGATGAAGTCATCGTTGTATTCACCATCCTTGCTGTAGCCAGCGGCGTCTACCTTTTGGTACGCTCGCGATTCCTGATTCTGCGCTACTTTCTGCTGGGCTGGAAAAGTCTGTCGGGAGCTATGGATCAAAAAAAAACCAGCCACCAGGCCAGTCAGGCAGAGGCCTTCTTTCTGGAGAGCCTGCCGGGCATCATCCCCGGAGCTATCATTGGCGCGCTGCTTGCTCGCATGGTGCAGCAAGAAGGGATGCTCCTCGTCATCTTACTCTCTGTGCCCCTGGCCATGACTTTGCGCTACAGCTTCATCACCCTTCTTCTGGCTGCCAGGCAAAGGCATCCGACTGGCAGGGCGCAGCTGCATCTGTTTTCCCCTGCCGGGCAATTGCCCTGGGTGGGCTACGTGTATCTGATCCTCTTTTTACTCTACACCGCCTGGTTTTCTGCCGTGGCTACCGTGCCCCTTTTGACCGCTGTCCTGGACCTGTCTGGCTTTCAGCTGGCTATTGTTATGAGTCTCATCTTTTTGGTCATTCCGCGTGTGTATGGCCGACTGCGCCCCCTGCTCATCTACAGCGTCATTGCCGCTTGCGGAGTTATGATTTTCGCAATTTTTTGGATTTTCTTTATAAAATCACCGGGACTTGATGCCCTGAACACACTCAAGGAAGGT
Organism: Spirochaetales bacterium; assembly: GCA_015075425.1. GTDB lineage: Bacteria > Spirochaetota > Leptospiria > Leptospirales > Leptonemataceae > H5-SPI1. The sequence goes on from JABTUL010000002.1 coordinate 567,070, forward strand.
CTCCTGAACGTTCGCCAGGGAAACACCAGTGCGCTACTTCTGGGACTGGGGCTCTACTGGCTATTTACAGAAATCTTACAACCATCGACAGGTGTCCATGAGACGATTCGCACGGACTACCCCTCCCGCGCCGGGCTCGCTTCCATGATGGGTCCGCTCTTTTCTGCTCTGATTGCCGTCTTCTGCTTTGCCCTGCCCGCTACATACTTCAACCGCAATTTCTTCAGCGATCAGGGCCCGGTGGGCTTCTTACTTTTGGGAAGTCTCTTCCTTCTGGCTTTAAGTGCTTTCATTTCTCATGTGCGCAATCTATTCCGATTAACGGCCCGACCGGCGCTCCTTTCCGGGTCCGTACAGATTCTTTTCTTTTTGCTGCTGCTATCTTTCCCCGTCCTTTTTGCCGGCACCGTGGATCTCTCAACCATACTCCTGGTAGGCGCGGCCCTGGGTGCTCTGGCCCATTTTCCTTTGCTTCTGGCTCTTCTTCTTTCCGGGTCAGAACTGCATCGGCAGAAGTTGCGTTTTCTGGACGAAGGACATGCCCGCTATGAGATAGCACGTGATACGTATTTATTTTTGTGGACCATCCTGCCCAAGAATTTGCTCAGCCGAATTTTTGGCTGGATCGCATTTTTGCGCTTGCCGCGATTCATCATGCTACCCCTGCTGCAAGCCTTTGCACGTGCTTATAAGATCAATGTGGATGAGGCCGAACTCGAACTCAAAGATTATCCATCGCTCAATCAATTCTTCACCCGGGCCCTGCGTGATGGCTCGCGGGTAGTCCACCAGGCTCTGGACACCTTTGTATCACCGGTTGATGGACGCATTCTACAGCTGGGAAGCATTGATCGGGGCACGATGCTTCAGGCTAAGGGACTGCGTTACACCCTGCCGGACCTGCTGGATCATTCCGATTACACGCCCCGTTTCCTGCGCGGTAAATTCATGATCGTGTATCTCTCACCCCAGGATTACCATCGCATCCATACGCCTGCCCATGGACAGATTCTGGGATACACCTATTCTCCAGGGCGCCTTTTCATGGTAAACCAGATTGCCGTGCGCGGCATTCAGGGACTTTTCCCCAAGAATGAACGGTTGACTACCTACTTACAAACCGATTACGGACTGATTGCCGTTGTTAAAGTAGGGGCAACCAATGTAGGTAAAATCAGTGTTACCTATGATACGATTCAAACCAACCGCTGGTTCCGGCGCACCGTCCATCATTCCTATGAAAAAACGATTCACTACGGTCGCGGGCAGGAACTGGGTCGGTTTGAAATGGGTTCCACAGTGATTCTTCTATTTGAAGAGGGAATGGTGGAATTTCGTCCGGATCTTAAAGCAGAGCAAAAAGTCACTTTTGGCGAAAACCTGGGCCGCTTCAAGGGCAGGAGGGGTAGAACATGAAAGCTGAAAAAAAGCAGGTCCTCATCGCCGGGGGAGGATTTGGCGGTCTCACTGCAGCGCGTGTTCTGGGCAATCATTCCGGTTTAGAAGTCACGATCATTGACCGGCGCAATCATCATCTTTTTCAACCATTACTCTATCAGGTGGCCATGGCTGCTCTGAGCCCCGCAGATATTGCCGTTCCCATCCGCAGCATACTGCATGGCTACAGGAACATCAACGTCCTTCTGGCAGAGATTGAATCAATTGATTTAAAAAATAAAAAAGTTGAAACAAATGTACGGGCTTTTTCTTACGATTATCTCATTCTGGCCTGCGGCGCCAGCCACAGCTATTTTGGCCATGATGACTGGGAGGAACTGGCGCCGGGCCTCAAGAGTCTGGAAGAAGCTACAGAAATACGGCGGCGCGTCCTCTTAGCTTTTGAGCAGGCAGAGCATGAAGAAAGCCCGGAGCGACAGCGTGAAATGCTGACCTTTATTGTCGTCGGCGGTGGACCCACAGGGGTTGAGCTTGCCGGCGCCCTGGGGGAAATGAGTCGCTATACTCTGGCACGGGACTTCCGCCATATCAATCCCGAACGCACGCGAGTGCTCCTCATTGAAGGCGGACCGCGCATCCTGCCCACATTTGATCCGGAACTGTCAGAGAAGGCGGCGCGCGGTCTGGAAAAGCTGGGCGTTACCGTGTGGACCAATGCCATGGTCTCGCGCATGGAGCCGGGCAGTGTTACCATCGGCAGCGATGTCATCCATGCGCGGACCATCCTCTGGGCAGCCGGGGTAAAACCGTCACCCCTCAACAGCGCTCTGGGAGTGAAACTCGGACCCATCGGCCGCATCATGGTTGAAGCTGATCTGAGTATCCCGGGCTTTCCCTCCGCTTTTGCCATTGGCGATCAGGCCAACTTCAGTCACGGCCTGCCGGGTCCGCTACCGGGAATCGCCACCTACGCCATTCAGGAAGGGCGCCATGTGGCCCGCAATCTCATCCGGGAAGCCGCTGGAAAAGAACGTTTACCTTTTGTACCCCGCGATAAGGGCATCATGGCAACCATTGGCCGCGCTTTTGCTATCGTGGAACGCGGGCGTCTCAAATTCAGCGGTTTCTTTGCCTGGCTTGCCTGGCTTATCGTTCATATTTTCTATTTAATTGGTTTTCGAAATCGGGTGGTAGTGCTCTTCCAGTGGGCCTGGTCTTACGTTACCTTCCGTCGCGGAGCACGACTCATCACCAATAGAGACTGGCGGTCCATTGGCCGGCAGAGCGATGTGTCAAAGGCTAAGGGGCGCCCATAGCCGGATCAAAAGCAAACTGCCCGCCCGATCGCATGGCACAAACTTTTTCCGCATCTTCTTTAGCCAGAGTCGCCGGCCAGTTGTAGTAGTACTGGGTATACGATACATTCGCGTAGCTCAGGCTGCGACATTCGCCAATATAGTCGGCCTGTTTGGGGCAATTGCGATCGGCAAAATACTCCACCTTTTGATACACTCCGGCCAATCCCATGCACAGCTCTCGATTGCCAGCGCCACCGCCGGAAAATTGCCGGCAGATGCCCAGCTTTTCTGTGTCCGCCGCCGTGCCATAGAAGAAGCAAGCGCCACCGGCAGCGGATTTCTCTGTGCTGGAGGAACAACTCAGGATGAAAAGGAAGATACAAAGGAACGATAACCGGAATGCACTGGACATAGCCCAACAAAGCGAATGAGTTCAGGGTTGCAAGAAATTTGTAACCTGGCCGCAGTTCAAGCATCCAAGACGCTACTATGGAACCCAGAATCGCCCAGAAGGCCCCTTATATACTCGATGAAAAGGCGGGCAGCAAAAAGGCTTGGTGTGCCTGCGGTCTGTCGGCCAGCCAGCCTTTCTGTGACGGTAGCCATGCCCGGGAAAAAACCGGAATGAGTCCCGTCATGGTTGTCGTGGAAAAAGATGGAAAGTGTGCCTGGTGCGGCTGCAAGGCCAGTGGCGCCAAACCTTTTTGCGATGGCACCCATCGTTCCCTTTAACGGGACCAGACGCTGTTTATATTCTAAATATACTTTTTAACCGGAGCCCTTCCTCTGCTTTGCCCTGGATTTTTAGTTTTCCAGAGAGGGCTGCCGTTTCGATCCGGCGCTTCTTCAGCAAAATACAGGCCCACAGTCCGGCCGGCAGGGTAACTTTGAGCACGGCATGTTCTGCAAGTTCTCTTTCCAGACGGGCCTGCCCGTTTTCCACATAAAGAGAGTACACGCGGGAAGGCCCGCCATCTTCTGCCGTCAGCTCAAGAGCGATGCAGGTTTTCCAGTGCCCCGCCTGAACAGCATCAAAGCGCTCAAGCAGTTGCAGGGTCAGAGCGTCCGCCTGATCGGCATACGCACCTGTGGACTCTCTCTGCCAGAATTTCCAGCGGGTCCTTTTTTCCGGCCAGCTCCTTTTTCTTGCGCGAAATCGTAAGGGCCAGGAGCGGTCAAGCTCGGCGGGAAAAACAGAACGATTGCGGTTCGCTGACTGTCGCAGGGCCAGCGCAAAACGCAGAATGGATCGTGCTTGCTCGCCACTGAGCAGTACGTCTGCCTTACCATGCAGCGCGTCGATAAAGTTGTGGGTTGCTCCCTGAAATCCCAGGGCCCAGTCGGAGGGCATGTCCATGTGTTGCCAGCCCCGGGAACTAAAAAGGGACAGGACAGGACCCGTTACCACCTCACCCGTGCAGCGCCGGATAAGCAAAATTCCCGCTGACCCTGTAATTTCAATCCATTCATCATTTGCGTAGTATTGCGAAGGAATATCGAGATTGTCAGCCTGCACAATATCGCACATGCCCAGGCAATGTTCCTTTTTATAGCGCCACATCACCATCGTGGGGCTTTCCGATAAACCATCAAGGCTATCCATCCAGGCCTGCACTTCTTCCACCTCGCCCAGCAAATACCAGGCCGTTGACCACAGATGGTGCCCATGATCAAATGTAATCATACCGCGACCGGCACGCGCTTCCTTGAGCCTCCATTCCCATGCAGCTGCCGGAACCGACCATCCCCCTCCTGACCCGCCAATGTATCGGATTCTTAAACTGAGCGGTTGACCAATGGCTCCTTCTTCAATTAAGGCCCGGGCGCGAACAATCGGTGGATAAAATACATAGTTTTCTGTAACTTTGAAAGTAATGCCGGCTTTGTTCACTTCTTTGAGCATTCGATCCGCCGATCGCAGATCAACGGTCATGGGCTTTTGCAGAGCGATATGCTTGCCCGCACGAGCCGCCTGGATAACCATTTCCTCATGCAGAAGCTGGGGGGTCAGGATTTCAACGGCGTCCAGGGCAGGATCTGCCAGAAGCTCAGTGTAGCTCGAGTAGGCCTTCTCTGCCTGCCACTCGGTTTGCCGCTCTTTTAAGAGCGCCGAATTTGTGTCACAAACCGCATAGATCCGGGCCCCGCCGCTTCCGTGGTAACCCGGAGCATGCAAATCGGCAATGCGGCCGCAGCCCACAATGGCAATATTTTTCATGAGATTGTGAAGTACAGCCCGGCCAGAAGCAACGTCAGCCCCAGAATCTTTTTCAGGGATAAAGGATCAACGGGAGAGCCCAGCCAGCCAAAATGCGAAAGCAACAGCCCGATAATAACCTGACCGCTCACCAGCAGAATAAAACCATTGCCCGCCCCGCCGGTGCGCGCCGGGATGAGATAGGTCACGGCAAAGACGATAGAGGCCCCCAGCGCGCCGGCCAGAAAAAGGACAGGAGAGCCCTGCTGCAGCAGGGCGCGCGGCGAAGGTGAGCCCAGAATCAGAAAAAAAACGATAGCAACCAGGGCCCCCGTGATCCAGAAGAACCCATTCGCAGCCGCTGCAGCGCGCACATCGCTTCCGGCCAGTTCCTTAAATTGCGCACCCAGTTGCCCGTTCATGGCCAGATGCAAACCGACAAGCATGCCGGTTAAAATAGTAAGACCGGAGAAGAACACTCTTTCCATACGATTGCCCCGATGAGGATTTTTTTCAGTACTCTTTTTATCCGGCTTGAACTGCTCCAATCCTTTTTTTAGTGGGTTCATGCAGAATCTCACTCCGGGCCGCAAGATCGCTTATGCTATGGGCGGCATGGCCATGAACCTGACCAATCTGGTTATATCCCAGCTCCTTTTCTACCGCTACATTCCGGATCCGGATAAAGGCACAGTCCTCATTCCGGCAACGGCCATTGCTGCCGGAACCCTCTTTGGTATCCTCATGACCGCCGGTCGTCTGACAGACGGCATCACCGATCCCCTGGTTGCCTTCTGGAGTGACCAATCGCAATCGAAAAGGGGCAGACGTATTCCTTTTGTCCTCTGGGGACTTTTACCCTTCTGCCTGGTTTTCTTCCTGCTCTGGACCCCGCCCGTTGAATCTGCCAGCTGGACCAATGCAGTTTATGTTTTCATTATGATTCAATTGTATTTTATTCTCTATACGATTGTCGTTACGCCCTATCTGGCACTGCTGCCGGAACTGACCGGCGATCTCAAAGAGCGTGTGAACATTACGACACTTCAGGCTGTGTTTGTCATGGTCGGGACTTTTATTTTTGGCATTTCCGGACCACTTGTTGCTTTTGGCGGCTGGTGGGTGCTGGGTCTGACCGTTGCCATTCTTTCTCTTATTTCCTTTCTGCCCACGATCTTTGCCATCAAAGAAAACCCCGCGGCCATCGCCTCTGTTCAAAAACTTTCCATGTGGAAATGGCTTTTGATGACCTTGCAGAATAAACCGTTTCGTTTTGTTATTGTGTCCACTTCCCTGTACTGGTTTGGGCTCAATCTCCTGCTTATGGTAGTCCCGGCCTGGGTAGAAAGCTTCCTGGGGCTGACCAAGGCCGATATGCCTCTTCTGATGATGCCATTCCTTTTAGTGAATGTTATTTTTTTCTTTGTATTTAATACTTTAAGTAAAAAATACGGAAAGTATGCCATGTATCTTGTCACCTGCTTTGGTTCCGGAATCGTGGTGCCCCTGCTCTATTTTGTAGGCTCCCTTCCCGGCTCTCCGCTGGTCTGGTCCGCCGTAATTCTGGGACTGGCTGGAATTCCGACAGCCGGTTTCATGATGCTCCCCTTTGCCATCCTCTCTGATGCCGTTGATATCGATGAAGAACGCACGGGTCAGCGGCGCGAAGGGATCTTCTTTGGCACTCAGGCTATCTTTCAGAAATCGGCCATTGGCTTTTCTGTTGCTTTCTTTCCGGTAGTGGCCCAGTCAGCCGGTCAGTTCACGGAAATGGGACTCAAGATGGTGGCAATTTCTGCAGCCGCCTTCTTTATCCTGGCCGGTATTTCCTTCCTGCGCTACCCGATTCGCGAAGTGGCGGGCAAAGCGACTCTGGTTTCTTAGCGCAGGCCGCAAAACCGCAGGCCGGAGCGGGGTGCAAGAGCGGCCCGCCGGCCTGTCGGGGCCGGTCATCCGTCCGCTTCGTCAGTTTCTGTGGAATCGGGAACTCCGGAATGATGGCCCAGACGCAGCAGCAATGCTGCTTTTGCCATCATGTGAGCGCTGACCGGAGCCGTTATAAAAAGAAAAAAAGTTACCAGAATACCGCGCACCGTCCATTCGCCGGCCGTCAGACCAAAATAAAGCCAGGTGGCGGCAAGGATCGCACCCAGCCCCAGGGTGGTTGCTTTCGTGGGCCCGTGCAACCGCATGAAAAAATCCTGCAACTTGAATAGACCAATCGCCCCAATCAGAACCAGAAAGGAGCCCGCCAGAAGAACAATGCTAAAAAGAATTTCTGCAAACAGAGCCATTATTCAATCACATTCCTTCTTAAGATATATTTACAAAGCGCGACAGTCCCCACAAAGCCCATTAAAGCGATGAGCATGGCTGCCTCAAAATACACCGAACTTTGATCCCACAGGCCCATGAGCAGCAGCAGGGCAACAGCATTTACGTAAAGCGTATCAAGGGCAAGGACCCGATCCAGAACGCTGGGCCCGCGCAGCAACCGAATCATAGTAAGAATCATTGCCAGGGATACCATGATTGTGGAGGCAAGCAGCGCATAGAAAATCATGCAAAAATCTCTCTGAGTGGAGTTTCATAGCGTTCTTTGATGGCCTGAGCTTCCTCCTGGGCCTTACCGCTTTCCAGGTTCAACATATGAACCAGCAACACCTTCTGATCTCCGCTAACGTTGGAAGAGACTGTGCCCGGAGTCAGCGAAATCATATTGGCAAATAGGGCAATCACCAGCGGATGCGATGGCTCAAGGGGTATCTGAAGAAATCCAGGCGTAAGCTTTTTTTTGGGGCCCAGAATCAATCGCGCCACCTGAATGTTAGAAATGATAATGTCATAGGTGAAAATGCCAAGCAATCGCAAAAGGGCCCATCGGCTACGCACCCTGGGGTAGTCAGGCCAGAAACGACGGGTCAGTAGCGGAATCGCTAAGGCGATGATCCCGGCGAGTACAAGAGAGCCTGGATCCACGCTATTGACCATCATGAGCCAGCTGGCAAAAACTACCAGACTGAGCATTTTCCGCGGCAAGATCCACTTCATGGCGCGGCCCCCAGCACAGATTTGATATAGATGGCCGGCTCAAGGGTTTGCGCTGCCGTGGCCACGGTGAGTTGATAGGCCCGGTCCGCGCCCACGGAAAGGGAAAGAATAAACAGAAGGTGCAATCCAATGGCCAGCCATTGCACCGGTTTGATCGCCCCGGCAGTTCGCAACATCTCCTCGTTGGAAATTTCCGGGCCCGCCGACTGCGCGGGATGCATTTTCCAGAAGAGAATGCTGATCGCCCGCGAAAGAGCCACCAGAATCAGCAGTGCGCAAACAAGGACCAGAGTCCAGATCCCGTAGCCCGCGAATGTATCCGGCATGGCCGAAAGCAAGAGCAGCTTGCCCAGAAAACCCGACAACGGGGGCAGGCCGGCCACAGTCATGGCCACTATGGCCGTTAGAAAACCCAGTAGCCCCCAGCGGGGCAATGGCTTTCCAGGGGTGAGCTGGTCGTCCTCTGAACGGGCAGCACTGAGGAGCCCGCTGACCAGATAAAAAGCGGCGACAGCAATGGTCGAATGAACCATGTAGTACAGGCCCGCAGCCACTGTTTCCAGAGTATGGATGGACAGAGCAAGGAGCATTGTCCCCACGGAGGCGAGGAGTAGCTGGCCCTGCAGGCCGCGCAGACGCCGACTGCCCAGCGCTCCCAACGTTCCCAGAATCAATGTCAGCGCGGCCAGGGCAGTGACAACGGGCCAGATGTAGCCGGAGAGGGCCCCGGAGGCCGGACCAAAGAACAGGGTAAAAATCCGCAGAATCGCATAGACGCCCACTTTGGTCATGATGGCAAAAAGAGAGGCCACGGCAGTCGAGGCCACACCGTAAGTGTGAGGCAACCAGAAGCCCAGAGGCAGTAACGCGGCCTTCAGCGCAAAAACGATAAACAAAACCAATCCGGCCGCGCGGGCCAGAAACTGATCCTGTGCGGGCAGCCGGGCAATCTGGGTGGCCAGGTCAGCCATGTTTAAGGAGCCGGTAAGCCCGTACAGGGTCGTGATTCCCATGAGAAAAATTCCTGAACCAATAAGATTGAGGAATACAAAGCGGATACCCATACGCACTCGTTCGCTTTTGCCGCCATGCAAAAGCAAAGAATACGATGAGATTAAAAGAACTTCAAAAAATACAAAAAGATTAAATAAGTCACCTGTAAGAAATGCGCCATTAACGCCCACCAGCTGAAATTGAAACAGAGCATGAAAATAACGACCGCGACTGTCTGAGCCGTCCATGGCAAAAAGAAGAGCGGGGAGTGCTATCGCACTGACCAGAAGAACCATGAGAGAGCTGAGCCGGTCTGCCACCAGAATGATACCAAACCGAGCCGGCCAGTTGCTCAAATTGTACACGGTGATCTGACCTTCAGCGGTTAACTCAAGCAGTAGCAAACTCCCCGCCGCCAGTGTGAGTGTGGCCAGCAGGGCAAGCCCGCGCTGCAGCCATTGCGGGGAACCGGCCAGAAAAACCAGAAGTATCCCGGTGGCCAGAGGTAAAATGATGGGCAGGATTACCAGGTCATTCATGGCCTCTCCTCTCCATCCACATGGTCGCTACCGGAAAGAAAGTAAGAACGAATCGCCAGCACAATCGACAGGGCCGTCATGGCAAAACCGATAACGATCGCTGTGAGCACCAGCGCCTGCGGTAGAGGATCGGTGTACATGCTAACATCCACGGGGCCGGGGGCAACAATCGGCGCAGCGTCGGGCCGCAGTCGCCCCATGGAAAAAATGAAAAGATTCACAGCATAAGAAAGAAGAGTCAAACCAAAGATCACATCAAAAGTTCGCGCGCGCAAAAGTAGATACACCGCACATCCTGTGAGCACTCCAATTCCACTGGCCATCAGGGCTTCCATGGGTTGCGCTCCTTTCCCAATTCGTGATCGTTACCGGGTCGGTACAGTCGCCCGAGCTCCGTCAGAATGAGCATTGTGGTTCCCACCACTACAAGGAACACTCCTGTATCAAAAAGCATGGCCGTGGCTACTTCAAATTCTCCAACCACGGGCCAGTGCACATGGGTAAATGCCGACGTCAAAAAGGGGAACCCGAGCAGGAGACTGCCCGCCCCTGTCGCAAAAGCGAGTAGCAGCCCGACGGCGATCAAAATCGCAAAAGGCAGACGCAACCGAGCATGAGCCCACTCGTTGCCACCGGCCACAAACTGCACAACAAGAGCCACGGACGCAATCAATCCGGCAATGAACCCTCCTCCCGGTGCATTGTGACCGCGCAGAAATACATACAGGGCCACTGCCAGCGCAACAGGAAGAAGAGGCCGCGTAATGGCCGTGAGAATCAACGGATGTTTATCGAGGGCTCGGTGCACAGCCTGATCCGGCAGCACAGCCTTCATACCCTGAAAAAGCCCGTAGATTGCCAGAGCGGCAATGCCCAGTACAGAAATTTCTCCCATGGTATCAAAGCCACGGAAGTCCACCAGGGTCACATTGACCACATTGGCCCCACCACCTCCGGAAATGCTATTTTTCAGATGATAAGCCGATGTACTTTCATGAGGTCGGGTCAGAATCGACCAGACGATCCCGGCCGTTCCCCCACCGGCCAGAACAGCCAGCACAAAATCGCGCGCGGACCGCAAATGACCTCTTTCCAATGGGGCCTCTTCCGGGAGTACATTCAGGGCCAGCAGTAAAAGCAAGAGCGTCACGACTTCTACAGAAAGCTGGGTGAGTGCCAGATCAGGGGCGGAAAATCGCTCAAAAGCGAGAATCACAACCAGGCCAATGACACTCAGTGAAATGATCGCATGCAGGCGTTGTCTGTACCAGCGCACGCTGACCAGGGAGGCTATGACCAGCAAAAGCCAGGCAACCAGACTGCCAGGATCGATAGCCAGCAGTTCCCGATTCCCGCCCCGGAAAAAATCACCTGGGAAAGCCATCCAGAGGGCAACAATGAATAAAAAGAAAGTGTAAAGAGCGTAACGTCGGAAGGAGAGGCCGTCAAGCAATTCTGCAATGTAGCGACTGCTGCGGACGGACCACAATATTACGGAATCAAAAAGGGCTCTGGCTTGAATGCGCGGCAGGATAATGCCCTGAAGGTGAAACCAGCGTTTCCAGATGAAAAAAAGAATCGATCCACCGACCAGAGCCGCGGCGCTCATCGCCAGTGGCATTGTAAAACCATGCCATAAAGAAAGATGAATATCCAGACTGCGCGCAGCCGTGGCAAATCCAGCGCTAACCACAATCGGTTGGATAAGAGCGGGGAGAAGACCAATCAGAAGAGCCAGGCCGGTTAGAATCTCCACAGGCAGTCGCATGGGCCACGGTGGCTCATGACCGTGACGCGGCGTATGACCTTCTTTACCAAAGAAAGTGCCGATCACAAAACGCAGAGTGTAGGCGATGCCAAAAAGTCCGGCACCCAGAGCAAGGTACGGCGCAAAAGAAAGCCAGGGATGAATCTGCTCTGCCTGCAAAGAAGCTTCAAAAAAAAGCTCCTTACTCAAAAAACCATTCAGTGGGGGCAGACCGGCCATGGCCGCTCCCGCAAAGAGCGACAGAATCATCATTCGCGGCAGAGTGCGACGCAGTCCGCCCAGAACACTCAGATCGCGCGTCCCCGTTTCATGGTCCACAATCCCTGCAGTCATAAAAAGAGCCGCTTTGAAAATCGCATGGTTGAGAATGTGGAAGACCCCTGCATACGCCGCAGCCGTGGTCCCCAGGCCAAAAAGAGCGGTGATGAGGCCCAGGTGACTGATCGTGGAATAGGCAAGCAGGCCCTTTAAGTCGTCCTGTTTGATGGCCCAGTAGGCTGCGAGAAATGCCGTGATGAGACCCGTTGAGGTCATAAGAACCACCCAGTAAGAATGGCCGGAAAGGGCCGGGTGCAGGCGAGCCAGAAGGAAAACACCGGCCTTAACCATGGTGGCAGAGTGCAAATAGGCGCTTACCGGTGTCGGTGCAGCCATGGCATGCGGTAACCAGAAGTGGAAGGGAAACTGAGCCGACTTGGTAGCAGCTCCCAGAAAGACCAGCAGGAGCGCTGCCGGATAGTAAGGATGGGCCACGATCCGCGGACCGGCCCCGAGGATCGTATCGAGATCAAAGCCCCCTGCCATGCGACCGAGCAAAATGGCACCGCCCATGAGTGCCAGACCGCCAAGGCCGGTCACGGTGAGAGCCATCCGGGCCCCCTGGCGGGCCGCAGCCTGATCATTCCAGTAACCAATCAAAAGAAAACTGCTGATACTGGTAAGTTCCCAGAATACTACCAAAAGTAATATGTTTCCGGACAGAACAACACCCAGCATGGAACCCATGAAGAGGAGCAGGAAGAAAAAGAAACGGGCAAACGCATCCTGCTGACTCAGGTAGAAACGTGCGTATAGAATGATCAAGAGTCCAATTCCGGAAACAAGACCGGCGAAAAGGAGCCCCATACCATCCATGCGCAGATGGAACTCGAGTCCCAGGGCGGGTAACCAGCTAAAGCTTTCATGCAGGACCACGCCAGCCAGCACCGCGGGAGCCAGAAACAGAATCGTTCCAAAAGAGCAAACGCCGGCAAAAGCCCCGAGCAGGGTTACCGCATTGCGCCCATGACGCGCAAACAAAAGCACGAGTGGCGAGACTGCGAACGGAGCGGCAACGATAAGGAGCAGACTCATGGAAGATGTTTACAAATTCAGTAGCTGATGGCGCGCGGCAGCTTTTTGGCCTGAGCGATCCACTCTTTTACCCGACCCGGATTGGGGAGCTGCCGTACCAATTTTTTGCGACCATTGATTTCCTGCATTTTGCTCATAAGATTCTCCGGAGTACGCTTGGCCAGCTCAACGACTGTATCGACTCCCGACGCTTCCAGAAGGTCTGCGTATTCTTCCCCGACTCCGGTGATGCGAAATAGATCCACGTGATTCACCCACTCAAGAATGAGTTTGCCGGGGATTCCAGAATTGCTGGCCAACTCTTTGCGACCGGCCGGCGTGGAGCCTTTTTTCAGTAGATCTCCAGTCGAGCGTACGCCAACGCTGCGTAACGCTGTTGCGTACTTGGGGCCGATACCTTCAACGTATTCAAGTTTTGCCATATTCTGTAACTCCTCTAAGCTTGCGGGGCGGGCCCTCAAGCTCATCAAAATCGACCTACCGAACCGCGGGCAAGCAGAAAAAGCTCAAACATCGGATCAGCCCAGCGGCTCCAGGATTCCGAGGACCAGCAAAAGTAATATGAAAGCACCCAGCGCAATCCGGTACAGGATGAACACCAGAGTCGTGTGAGTTCTAAGAAAGCGCAAGAGGCCGGCTATTGTGATATAGCCGGTGAGCGCGGAGACAAAAAGGCCAATCCCCAGACCGCTAAAGCCAGCACTGGCCAGATGATCCCATTCCTGGTAGAGCTCATAGAGCCCGGAGAGAGCGATGGCCGGCACAGAGAGCAGGAAGGAGAATCGCATGGCTGCCTCACGTGTAAAGCCCAGCATGAGACCCATCGTCAAAGTTACACCGGCACGGGAAGCACCGGGAATCAGCGCCAGCGCCTGGGCAAGGCCGATAAACAAGGCATCCTTCCAGGTAATGTCATGGACAATGCGCGTGCGCCGGGCATAAAATTCCGTGATCCAGAGGGCCAGGGCAAGCACGATAAGACTTGCAGCGATGACATAGAGAGAACGGAAAGGGCCGGTAATAAACCGGGCAAAAAGGAGACCACAAACACTGACGGGGACCGTACCCAGCACCAGATACCAGGCCATGCGAGCGGCATCATCAGCAAACGGTTTACCAGAAAAAAGCCCGCGCAACGCGGCGCCGCCAAACTGTAGCAGGTCCTTCCAGAAATAGATTACCAGAGCAAAGAGAGTGCCCAGTTGAATGACAGCGGAGTAAGCAGCTCCCGGATCACCCCAGTTTAAAAAAGCTGGCAGGATGCGTAAGTGTGCCGTGCTCGAAACAGGAATGAATTCAGTCAGGCCCTGAATGAGGCCCAGGAGTGTTGCCTGCCAGGCGGTTACCATTCGTTCGGCTTGCGATGCAGCCCTGACCGGTCAAATACAATCGCAGAACCGAAAAAAAAATCCAGGACCTGGGGTGCGCTGGAATGGACTTGACGGGGACGGCACTTTAGCCGGCCTTTGGCTATGGCCGCCCGCCGTAAAAAACAGGTATCGATTATCGTTCCCGTGTACAATGAAAGTGAATCTGTCGGGGAACTGCTTGCAGAAATCGAAAAGGTTGTGCCCGCACGTTACCAGTTTGAAATTCTCTTTGTGGATGACGGTTCAACCGATCAAACCGTCCAAACCATCCGCTCTCTGCGTGGCCAGAAAGTCCGCATCCGGCTCATTGAACTGAGCCGGAATTTTGGTAAAGAGGCTGCCATTGTTTGTGGGCTGGATCAGGTGCAAGCAGCGGCCGCTATCGTCATGGATGGCGATCTCCAGCACCCACCTGCATTGCTCCCGGCCATGATGGCAGCCTGGGAAGATGGCTACGAAGTTGTCGAATGCGTCAAAGAAGATCGCGGCCGGGAAAGCCATTTATTTAGATTTATAGTGAAATCATTCTATAAAATTCTTAATTTATTCAGCGGAGTGAACCTTCGCGGCGCCAGCGACTATAAATTGCTGGATTCCCGGGCCATTGCAGCCATTCAAACAATGCCAGAACGAAATATTTTTTTTCGGGGCATGGTCCACTGGATCGGTTTTAAAGTGAAAACCATTCCATTTTCTGTGCCAGAGCGACGCTTTGGCAAAACACGCTGGTCCCTCCTGCAGCTGGCCGGGCTGGCCATTACCGGTGTCCTTTCTTTTACATCGTATCCCCTGCGGCTGGTCACAATCGGCGGGTTTCTCTTTATGCTCTTTGGACTTGTGCTGGGTGCGCAAACGATCTACAACAAGTACCATCTGAAAAATGACGTTAGCGGCACGGCAACGATCGTTATACTGATTTTAATTACAGGCAGTCTGATTCTATTGGGGCTCGGCATTATTGGTGAATACCTGGCGCGAATTTATGCGGAAATCAAGCAACGGCCGCGCTACGTGATCAAGAGATAGAAGGCGCGAAGATCACTTGCTGCCAGCGGCAACAAAGGCGGGTTACGGTCACAACGCCAATCCCAGTTCGCCTTCTTAATTCCCGGTCCAGGGTCATAAAGTCCCCGGGATTTTTATAGACACGGAGCTTTCAGGCCGGTCTAAAAAACTCTTGACCTGGCCCCTGCCGGACAATACATTAAGGCATGGAAGTGGCTGAGGCCATTCAGATCATAAACGAGCGCTTCGGGACGGAAGCCTCTCAGGCTATTATCACCTGTCTGAACGAATACCGGGAGGATCGATTCTCTGCTCTCAGGGCCGAGCTTCTCAAGGAAATTGCTGAAGTCCGGGTGGAAATCGCTGAAGTCCGGATGGAAATCGCTGAGGTCCGAACGGAAATTGCTGAAGTTCGAGCTGAACTGCTCAAAGAAATTGCCGGAGTTCGAACGGAGCTGCTCAAAGAAATTGCTGGAGTTCGGACGGACGTTAACAGAGAAATGGCTAAATTCCGTGTGGAAATTGCAGATATACGAACAGAGATGGCAAACATGCGTGCAGATTTCCAGAAAAATTTGCGTAACCAGACTGCCTGGATGATTGGAACACTGTTTGGCCTGACCGGTCTTTTGATTGCTGCCATCAAATGGCTTTAACCCGAAAAATCCACCAGCACCAATGACGAACCGCTATCCTTACATTGACGTCCTGCGCGGTATTGCCATTTTGCTTGTGCTTGCCCATCATGTGATCTTCCTTCCGGGCTACAGACACGATCCTTCCTCTTTGCAGTACATCACATATCTGATTGGCTGGGCTGGCGTGGATCTGTTTTTTGTGATCAGCGGCTTTTTGATCGGTGGCCTGGTTTTCAGGGAAATTCGAGACACCGGCGAATTCAGAATTGGCCGTTTTTACTACCGACGCGCTTTGCGAATCCTGCCCGTGTATTACTTTCTGCTGGCGATAGTTTTTCTATTAATCTCGTCGGCATCGTGGACCTGGAGCACGCTTCTGGGCCACCTGTTTTTTTTACAAAACTACACAGGTTTCCTTTCCCCCGCTTCCGGCGCAATGCTCATCCATACCTGGTCGCTTTGCATTGAGGAGCACTTTTACCTGATATTCCCGTTCCTGATCTTCTTGCTCCAGAAAACAAACCACACTCCGATCTTCCCCTGGCTGGCTATAAGCCTTTTGCCGATTTGCCTGGTCCTGCGCCTATCCGGGAGTAGCGGAGACTCCGATCAGGACATAATGAATTTGCTCTATAAGTCCCATTTCCGTGCCGATGCCCTGGCGCTCGGCACGATCATAGCCTACTTTCACACTTACCGGGGAGAGCACATGGACCGGGTCCTGGCCCGCAAGTGGTGGCTGATTGGATTATCCGTGGTCTGCTTTATGCCGCTTACTTCCATCCCCATTCATGGACCAGCCAGTATGAAAACCTGGGGCTTGACGACCAACTTGCTGGGTGCAGCCGCTCTCCTGCTTTTAGCTTTACGCACAAAAACGACCCAACTGAAATGGCTGAGCCCATGGGCATTTATGGGAACTCTGACCTACACGCTGTATATGGTTCACCCGTTGGTGGTTAGCCCGGTAGTGCTGGGCGCTGTGCCGGAGCTAAAAGATGCAATCGCAGGTGTCAGCGAATGGATTCATACAAGCAGCCTCCCGCTGGCCGGGTTTTTTTATGTGGCAGTGTACGTAGCGATCAGCCTGCCTGTGGCCTGGCTCGTTGCTGTGCTGGTGGAGACGCCAGGGCTCTGGTTGAGGAAGAGATGGGTAGAGTGAAAGGGGGAAGCTCCTTTGTTTTAAGGCCCTGATGGGGTACACAGGCCGGTCTAAAAACTCTTGACCTGAAAAATTTTGCAACGAGACTGCCTGGATGATTGGAACGGTTTGGGCTGGCTGGTCTTTGAATCACGCCCATCAAATGGCTTTAACCGACAAAATCCGCTGCCGCCTATGACTAACCACCATCCTTGCTTTGACCTATTGTGGCGCATTGCCATCGCGCTCGCCCGTCATGTGATCTTCCT
Organism: Spirochaetales bacterium; assembly: GCA_015075425.1. Lineage (GTDB taxonomy): Bacteria > Spirochaetota > Leptospiria > Leptospirales > Leptonemataceae > H5-SPI1. The sequence goes on from JABTUL010000002.1 coordinate 584,090, forward strand.
TCCGGGAGCTTTTTTACTAAAAGAATTCGTGGATAGGCCCCTGCGCTCTCGCGGCCGGGGCCATCTGATTGCAGGCTTACATTGAAAAATTCATTGCTTTTGATCGGCTCCCTCGTTTGCGGAGTCGCGATTGCCGAGGCAGGGCTTAAACTTTTTGTCCCGGAGCTCAATTACCTCAGTCCAACGAGGGTAATGAAGAGTCCCGCCTGGCCGCCCAATCTCAGCCTTAAGCAGTACCCTGATTCTAAATACATGCGGGGGCTGGGCCCTGTGGCCAGGTTCCAGACAAACTCTTTTGGAATCCGGGGCAGAGAAATCGACGCGCTTGCGCATTTGCGAATTGTAACGATTGGGGGGTCAACGACGCAATCAGGTTACGTCGACCAGGAGAAAACATGGGTTGCCCTTTTGGAGAAAAAATTATCAAAAGACAGAAAAATATGGATCGGTAACTTGGGGCGTGATGGGTATTCAATGGCTGACCATATCCATCAAACTCAATTCGTGCTGACTTCTGTCCCCGATATTAACTTAGTCCTGTTAATGGCCGGATTGAACGATTTCATTTTTGCACTTGCCAATGTAGAAAATCCGGGCAGAAATCAAGTTACTCTCCCGGAAGCAATCCTATTTCCAAAAGTCTGGGAGCAATCCCGTATCTACCGACTTATCGCAACAGTGGCTCGAAAAGATCTTGATGTAATGGATCAATATGGTGCGAATATACAGAGGTTGCGCCTGAAACGCCAGAAGTCGAAAAAAATCCATGAACTGCCACCGCTGACGGATCGGATTAGTCTTTACCGCCGCCATATTCGTGAACTAATTGACGGGGTTAGATCACGAGATGCCACATTAATTTGCATCACCCATCCGGTACTATGGAAAACGGGGCTATCCACCGAAGATGAAGCCGTTCTCTGGCTTGGAGCAAATGATAATATATTTGAAGTAGAAAATATTTCATATTATACATCTTCATCGTTGCGTGGCGGCATGGACCATTATAACAAGGCCACAGCGGCCGAATGCCAGGCCAACGGGATCGAAGTATTTGATGCATCTGCCAAGCTTTCAGGAGTTAGCGATTACTTTTACGATGATGCTCACCTGACAGAACGGGGGTCAGGAGCGCTGGCAGACCTGCTTTTCAGGGAAATGGATAAGCGCCGGCTTTGAAAATCAGACCATGGACATACAATTGGGCTAAATACCGGTTAAAACTTATTCCCATTGCCATCGTTTTCATTAGCCTTTTATACGCGCTTCTGGCTTTTAAAAAAAATCCCATGGTGCATACTGATGACAGGGTTAGCTTGCTGAACAATTATCTAATAGAAACAGGCAACCTGCATAGCTTGCTGCAACTTTTGACTCATGTTCAATGGCGCGAATATGCACCTGTTGGTTTCGGGTTGGCATTTCTAATGGCTCGAATCATTGATTTGACGGCTTTCTCCATGCAATTTATTAACCACGGGCTCCATGTATCAAATTCCCTCCTTGTCTATTGGATTAGTAGAAATCTGAAAATACGAACAAGTGGAATAGTAAGTATCGCTTTTCTGGTTCATCCTATGAATAGTGAGCTCTTAGGACTTAGCTCCGGTTTCTTCTGGCTATTAGGTGCGTTCTTTTCCTTCCTGTCGATGGCCCTATTCGTCAAGTGGATGGAAGAGAAAAAAAAATACTACATTTTCCTGTATTCTACTCTATTTTGCCTGGCCCTGCTCACAAAAGCGGGTACATTAATAACTCTGGCTTTTTATTTCTTCTTGTGGATCTGGCGTACTCCGACGCTGAAAGAAGCACTACCTTTAGGAATGCCGACATTCATAGCTGTCATTTTCTTACTCGGCACACATTTTATAACTTTTTCAAACATGGAGACACCAGGTTATTTTGGCGGCTCACTTTATAAATCTCTCTTGGCCCACTTTCCGTTATTTACCAAAACTGTTGTGCACTGGATTCTGCCACTTCAATACTTAGATGGAAACATATCACTGGATTTATCGACCCATTATGGTTACCGCTCAGCCAGAACTTTTAAGGAGGGAATGACCCAGCTGATGACGGGAGCCCTTGGCATGGCTGTTACTTTAGCTCTGTTTTATCCAGCCCGCAAAAACAGGATAGCAAAAACCGGGATTCTTTTTTTCCTATCAGGATGCATTTTCTATCTGGGAGTATCTCCCCAGCAGTTCTGGCATATTGCGGATCGTTACACCTACATCAGTGGCTTGGGTCTGATCGTCGCAGTCGCCCTATCCGGACACAGCTTGCTCCGCCAAACACGGTATTTATGGGTAAAGAGAGCTGTCGGCTTTTCGACACTATGCTACCTAATCGTTCTTTTTGACATGAGTGTGTTTCATGTTAATGAACTCAAAGATCCCGCTTTATTTAGTAAGATGCTTAAGAGACAACCAGAAGCTCACTATACGAGGATTATAGAAACCGGCTTCTTTGAGGGGGGATCAAAGAAACATGAATATTTGAAAGGGAATCAAGAACCAATTTTGTCGAATGAAAAATTCGCAAATTTAAAAAATTTAGTGGAGGATCATGACGATTTTGCCCGGTCGGAATCCTTTGCTCAATACCTGGATATTTTGGCTGTCCTTGCCATCGAAGAAAACTTCCGAAAAAGTACTGATTGGGAATTAACTGATTTGTTTCTCCGTGAAGCTTTAAAATACCAACGATCACTGGATAAGCAGGTGCTGTTGGCCTTTTACTTCACCACTCTGGGCAATACCGGGAAAGCAAAGGTCCATCTATCAAGATGGACGGGTTCTCCCGTCACGCAATTCGATACGATCTGGACGCAAGGGATTAATCTCGAATTAGCAGCGATAAAGGAACTTCTTCTGAGTGACGGGAATTACCTCGAACGCTACACAATACTTAAAAATTACCCCCTGGTTTTAGCTCTGCATGAAAAGATCCTGCTTGTAGAAGGAGGTAGAGCCCAGGCTACACGAGCAAAAGACCTCGCTCATCGGCTGACTTTACTGAATATCGCATATTGATGCCAAAGAAGAAGGTCGACCCGGCATCGGGTCGACCAATCGCGTCTTAAAATCTATTTTAAAGGCTGAAGAAATCCGTTTGGATTACGGAACCAGCTTTCTTGAGCTTACACTGCTGAGCTCCCATAAACGCGGTTGTTGAGAGTGCTTCATGAATGCGCTCTTCGCCAAACTTACTACCGCACCCATAGGCGGCAAGCTTCCCAACAAAGCCCGCCATGTAAAAGTCCATGCAGGTATCTCTTACAGTAGCGGAAAGTCGTGAAATGTAATCCCTTCCGTTATTGAGAGTTGTGTCAATGGACGCCGCATAGGCGGTCACACTAGCTGTGCTCAAGCCGGTCAACAATCCTGCTCCACCGTTGAGCAAACATACAGCGCAGAGACGTCCGCCGGCGATTGCAGTGCCCGCAGCATCCGTACAGGCACCCAGAAGGAACTTCGAGAAATCCCCATGATTGCTTGTTGTTCCAGATGTATCAACTTTCATGATGTCGGCGTTGGCTTCGACCATGCAACTGGTAGCAACCTTATCCGCCTCCTCAATTCGGCCCTGACCAAAGCCAATCATAGAATTGCGAATATTATCAGTACAATCATTCAGGCTATCCACTGTATAGTACTCATCGTCCACAATCGTCTTGGAAGCCGCAGCAATTGCGCCCGCCAGGGCACGCTGTTCGTAAACGTCACCAATGTCGGCTGCACCGGTGAACTTGTAGCCACCTGTAAGATCAGCAAACATCCGGGTGGACAGCGACGTACCGTACATTTGCAGAGACGTCGTCCAGGCGGATCCGGCAGCAGCATTAATGATCTGCTTTGCCTGAGCACCTGTAACTGTATTATAAGGTTTAAGTCCTTCGTTCAGATAGCCAGTCAAGAAGCAATTAGACATGAAGGCTACTGCAAGAACACCGATTCCGATTTTTTTCATCGAGTTTCTCCTCTCCTATAAGATTTAGGAATGTTTAGGCGTACCTTAGAGGCATGCCCGGGGTCGGCAATTCTTTTTCTAAAGAGGAAGGGCATATTTATACAGCTCATGGTGCATCGCACCGTCGGTGACTCACCCGGGCTATCGGCACTTTCTGGTTCAGCAGAAACTCCCAGCTGATCAGCGATAATCGGGCTAAAGCAATTCGCTAATCTGCAGCGGGTGGCCAAAAACCAGCACTGGACTGGCAAAAGGGCTGATTCTTTGCGCTTGGTAGCCAGCGGCCGAAGGTTGTCCAAAGATTTCGATCTGCTGCCCTTCTATGTCTATGATCCAGTACTCCGGGATCTGCTGCCGGGCATACAAATTAGCTTTAACCCGGTCGAACTGCAAAGAGCCACGGGAGACTTCCACAACCAGAAGGGCGGTCTCTGGATTTTCGCTCCTGTAGCGCGAGAGTGGTCCCGCCACGACCATAATATCCGGCTCAAGCTCTGAATCCCCGGCAGAAAGGGAATTCTCTCGAAGAATCAAAGTCCCCAAAGGGATGCAAGGCCGGAGCAGCTCATAGATTCCCGTCACAAAATAATTATGGTCCGGACTTTTTGTCATCTGTTCAACAACCAAACCTTCGATCAACTCTGTGGCCTCGGACAAAAGCCCGGCAGACACGAGATGCCTGTATTCTTCAAGCGACATCCGGTACAGCCGCTCGCTTACAGCGGGGTAATCTAAAACCAGCGATCTCATAACGTTTTCACTACCACCCCTAAAAAAGTTTTTCCAGCAGCCGATTGATCAACGGATAAAGGGTCACCAGGGCCAGGCCCAATACGACCAGCCAGCGCGTCTGCCCGGCAATGGCTGCATGGATGCCACCGATTTCCCTATGCACCTTTTCAAATTTGTCGGCCATTTCTGTCCGCACCGCTGCAATCTCCGTCTTTACTTCCGTCCGCAGTTCAGCAATTTTCGTTTTCACCTCCGCCCGTAGTTCAGCAATCTGGACTCTGAGGGCCGAAGTCTCCGCAACCACGCGACGCTCAAATTTGTCTACAACCGTTGTGATGATGTCCTCTTTATGCACTTGAAGGGCCCCATTCAAGAAATCAACGAACTGATCGGTGCCATCGGCACCCAGCAATTCTTCAAGCCGGCGCGGAATCCTCTGCACTACCGGCATGCCCATCCTCCTCGCAGGCCAGAACGGCCTGTCAACTTTGATCCTGTATTTTTGTTCTGCATTTCTACCCCCGTCCTGGATGAAGTGGTCCCGGACAGGCCTTATGTTGCAGTGGATTTTGACCTGGTTGAGCTAATAGTACAGCCGGGCGCAAATCACCGGTTACGCAAAGAATTCCACGCATGCTGAGCGTAGTTCGGTTTCTGTTCTGCTTGTACTCCGCGGGGCTGCGGATATAGCGTTCCCATGGAGAAAAGTACGAAGAGAATGATCGTCCTGTCTGAGACCGAGCGCATGACGCTGGAGCGGCTGGTGAGACGGCGCTCTGCCGAGGCCCGCGTCGTCATGCGTGCGCGTATCATCTTGCTTGTGGATCGGGGCATGCGGTATCGTGCGGTGGCCGAGAAAATGAACATAGATAAGAAGAGCGTGACAACGTGGGTGGCCCGCTGGAACGGAACCGCTCCATCCGAAGGGCAGCAGGCTCCGCCCGCTGAAGTGCGGTTGGCGGACTTGCCACGAACGGGTGCGCCTCCGCGGATTACTGCCGAACAGAAATGTTCGCTTATTGCTCTGGCCTGCCGCAAGCCGGAGGAATTCGGAAGGCCGATCACGCATTGGAGCAACCGTGAACTCGCGGACGAGGCCTTGAAGCAAGAAGTGGTCGAACAGATTTCCCCGCGCCATGCGGGTCGTATTCTAAAAAAAACGACGTTCGACCTCACAAGGTCCGGTACTGGCTCAATCCCGGTCCCGATTCAAATCGGGAAGAGCGCATCCAAGATGTCTGCGCGGTCTACAAAGCAGCAGGCGAACAATTTCGCCTGAACAGCCCTTCGTGCGCCCAGGAGGAAGTGAAGTTCTGGAGCATTGACGAAAAATCCGGCATGCAGGCTCTACAGAGACTATACCCGGAGCTCGGTGTGAAGCCCGGCTTGATCGCACGTCGCGAGTTTGAGTACATACGACACGGGACGCAGACGCTCATCGCTGCGATTGACATATCTCGTGGAACTGTTTTCGGCCATTGTGGCGAGACACGGACCGAGAAGGACTTTGTTGACTTTGTCATTGAGCTTGTGGGCGCACATCCGACTGCAACCAGGCATCACATGGTCGCAGACCAGCTCAACGTCCACAAGTCGGAAAGCCTGGTGCGCTACGTCGCGGCCCTATCCGGCTTCGATGGCGACCTTGGCGTGAAAGGTAAGAGCGGGATCCTGAAGTCGGTTGTCACGCGCGCAGCATTTCTGTCCAGGCCGGAGAACCGGATCGTTTTTCACTACACACCCAAGCATTGTTCATGGCTGAACCAGATCGAAATCTGGTTCAGCATCCTGACGCGGAAGGTGCTATATCGCGGTGATTTCCCGAGCACGGCCGATCTGGCCGCGAACGTGCTGGGATTTATCGACTACTTTAACAAAACCATGGCGAAGCCGTTTCGTTGGACTTACGCCGGGAAGGTCCTCAGCGCGGCGTGAATCCGGGGGAGAAATTTGCGCCCGGCTGTAATAGTTAGTTAACGTGTCGGGACTGGGCTTCAAACCCGGTCCATGTGGATGCCACCGATTTCCCTATGCATCTTTTCAAATTTGTGGGCCATTTCTGTGCGCACCGCTGCAATCTCCGTCTTTACTTCTGTCCGCAGTTCAGCAATTTCCGTTTTCACCTACGTCTACCACCCGTCCCGATCCGGACGGGTACGGCCCTGGACCTTCACCGCCCGCTTCACCAGAGTCAGCATGTCCTCAAAATACTCCACCGTGATCCCGCTGCGTATGTGCTCCGGGATCTCTTCAAAATCGGGCCGATTCTTCTCTGGAAGAAGCACTGTTGTGATCCCGGCCGCCTGCGCGGCCAGCACCTTTTCCTTGATACCCCCAACAGGCAGAATCCGGCCGCGCAGAGAGATTTCTCCAGTCATGGCCAGGTTGCGCTCCACAAGATGGCCCGAATACAGACTGGTGATGGCTGTGAGTAAGGTTACACCGGCCGACGGTCCATCTTTGGGTATGGCCCCGCTGGGAATATGCAAATGGATATCGTAGGTCTGGAAATCGGCATGGGCGATGCCCAGGTCCCGGGCATGGCTCTTGATCCAGGAATAAGCGGCCACAGCCGATTCCTTCATCACATCCCCCAGTTGCCCGGAAAGTTTGAGCTCACCTTTACCTGGATAGCGAGTTGCTTCTATATAGAGAATATCCCCGCCAACAGGAGTCCATGCCAGACCAATGGCCACGCCAGCCTGGTGAACTTCTTCACCACTGTCGCGCTGGTAACGGATCCGGCCCAGAAGTTCCTTTATGTCGCTTTTTTCATAGTGGCAGCGCAATTCTTCTGTTCCCGAAAGGGGCTCCTGACTTTCATCTTCATTTTTTTCCAGGAAACGGCGGATGGTTTTGCGGGCTATAGCTTCCAGCTTCCGTTTCAAAGAACGCACTCCCGCTTCCCTTGTGTAACCGGTGATCACAGCTTCCAGGGCCTCAGCGGAAAGATCAATGGTCTGGGCCGGGAGTTTGAGCTGAGAAAGTATGTCGGGTAACAGATGCTTGCGGGCGATGGCTTTTTTCTCCTCCAGGGTATAGCCGGACAGAGGAACTACTTCCATGCGATCTTGCAGAGGCAGCGGAATCGTATCCAGCTGATTGGCGGTACATATGAAGAGAACCTGGCTTAAATCGTAGGGCAGCCCCAGGTAGTGATCTTCAAACGTGTGGTTTTGTTCAGGATCGAGTACCTCAAGCAGGGCTGCGGCCGGATCTCCATGGTAAGAAATACCCGTTTTGTCGATTTCGTCCAGCAGGAATACGGGATTGCGTTGCTCGGCTTTTTTCATGGCAGAAAGAATTTTGCCTGGCAGAGCCCCCACATAGGTACGCCGGTGGCCGCGGATTTCCGCTTCATCGCGCACGCCTCCCAGGGCAGCACGGACCAGCGGGCGATCCATCGATTTGGCGATGGAGTGCGCAAGCGAAGTCTTACCCACTCCCGGAGGACCGACAAGGCAAAGGATGGGAGCGCGCGAGCCACCGGTTTGCTTTTCCACAGCCAGATATTCAAGAATCTGTTTTTTGACTTCTTCCAGACCTTCGTGATCCTGATCCAACAACTGAGCCGCAGACTTTAAGTGGATCACTTTCTTTTCCGGCTCTTCCCAGGGCAATTCTGCCACCAGTTCCAGCCACGAACGTATCTGACCGGCTTCCATTCCACCCGATTGCGGGCTGTCGTTCAATCTGCGAAAACGTTTCAGTTCTTTATCGACTGCTTTCTGCACATGCTCGGGAAGCTGCTTTTCACGGAGCGTTTTTTCCAGATCATCCGTATCATCGCTTTCATCCTCACCCAGCTCTTTACGGATTTGTTCCATCTGTTTGCGCAAATAAAATTCCCGCTGCATACGGGAAGTATCCTGTTCCACACGTTCGCGTACTTCCTGCTCCATGCGCAGGCTCTGGGTCTCATCCAGGAGCCATTTTTGCACGTAGTCGATTTTTTCCTGAACGGAACTGAATTTCATGAAATCGATCTTCTCCTCAATTTCCATGCGGGAAAAAAAGACGACCTGATTGGCCAGAGAAGCCGGGTTCTTTAATCTTTTTACAAAAGCCGCTACTTCGTCCGGGATACCGGGATGGATCTTGATAAATTCCAGAACGTGAGATTGAAAAATTTTCTGAGCTTCTTCTGTCGCGTCAGCAATTTCCCCGAGAGGAGAGATTTTTGCCTGCAAGTAGGGCTTACCTTCCACCTGGCGGACCAGTTCGATTTTTTGCACACCCTGAAGAAACACCTGGTAGCCACCTTCACCCACGGGCATGACCCGATGAACTTCAGCAAGCGTGCCAATCCGGTAGAGGCCGGAAACATCAACGTCTTCATCGGAGGCTGACTTCTGGGTAAAGAGACCGATCAACGCGCCAGGCTGTCCCTCCGCTTCAATAAGTTGTATGGACTCCGTCCGACCGACAAAAACAGGAAGGAGCACTCCAGGTAGAATAACTGCGTTGCGCAAAGGCACGACAGGCACCACTTCAGGCACCTGGGCCAGCTCGATTTCCGTCAAATTCTGGTCAGCGTATCGGATTGTGCTCATTGGATCTCCTGTTTCATTATGGGACGATTTTCCCTCGCCCTAAAGTAGGCAAGAACAAGAGTTACGCATAGCAAAAAGGATGCCTGGCTGAGGGGTTCCGATCGGCCCGTGCTGACACAGCAGCGCAGTGCTCCTGCCAGGATGGCAGACCCACTGCCAGAATGAACCGACGATTCCGGAAAGACGCAAGTGCCTGAACGACATTCGGGACAGGCATCCGCAAAAATCGAACAAAAAAGAGCAACCCTCTTCTAAATTTCACTGGATTCCTGCCGTAGGGATGGGATAGATTCTTGGTGATGAGGGTTTTATGAGAAAATCACTGCAACCGTTTGCTTTTGCTGCCATTTTGCTCGGCGTGCCGCCGATCATGGCAAATCCCGGACTTCGCGCCCCCAGCGGTATGAGCCAGTCGGAACTGGACGAGTCCTACAAACAGGCCGCTTCTTTACAAAACGTTTTTCATGCGGTGTATCAGCAAGTAAGACCTTCCGTGGTTCGTGTTGTGATCGAAAACAAAGTGCAGACCCAGGGCGCGCCTGTGGATCCCTTCATCTATCGTTTCTTTGGCCTGCCGGTACCGCGGCAGCCGCAGCAGGGGGAAAAAATCGTTCAGGCTCAGGGCACAGGCTTTGTCATTGAGCAGGGACTTATCGTCACCAATGCTCATGTGGTTGGCAAAGCAAAAGAAGTGAAAATCAAACTGGCCAATGGTAAAGAAATCAAAGGACAGGTCAAGGGCGCGGACAATGTCACGGACATTGCCCTCATTGCCGTCTCTGAACCTCTCCCCGTGGCCGCGCTGGGCGATTCCGATCAATTGCGTGTCGGGGACTTTGCCATTGCTGTGGGCAACCCCTTTGGCCTGGATGGAACGTTTACCACCGGTGTGATCTCTGCAGTAGGTCGCGTGGGCCTTGATGCCAGCGGTGGAAAGTTCATCCAGACGGACGCGGCCATCAACCAGGGCAATTCGGGTGGGCCGCTTCTCAATCTCAAAGGTCAGGTCGTGGGTATCAATCGCATGATTGTTTCACCCAGCGGGGGCTCTGTAGGCATTGGCTTTGCCATCCCCGTCAACGAGGTGCTGGGAATCATCCAGCAAATCCGTGATAAAGGAGAAGTCGTCCGGCCGTTTCTAGGGATTGAGATCAGCCCCCTCCCGGAAGATGTTGCCAGAACCTCCGGCGGCAAGGGCGTGTTTGTGTCTGGAGTGGAAGCGGGCACAGGCGCGGCTGAGGCCGGCATTCAAGCAGGAGATATAGTACTCAGCATTGAAAAAAAAGAGGTGAACAGCCCGCAGGAGCTCATTCGCACCATTACGGGTCGCAATGCGGGAGATCGTATAACGCTTGAAATCATGCGACAGGGCCAGAAAAGATCAGTCTCCGCAAGACTCGGTAAGCGTTAGTGCCTGGCCGCCTTACAGTTATTTGGATGGTTGTTTTCTCTGCCGCCAGAGCCGGGACAGAGACACTCTTTCCGGTCAAGGAAGTTACCCTGTTTGGCGGGGAAGCTCAAGTAGAACGCCACACGGAACTGCAACTGGGAACGGGAAGCCATTCCCTGCAACTTCTGGCTTTAAGCGATGGTCTGCGCGATGATTCCCTCGAAGTTCGTATAGATCCGCCTTCTTTAGAAATCAAAGCATTGAAGATCACACCGCGCAACGTGCAACTTTTTCATTCCGATCAAGCCGAAGAAGCACGGCGTTACTATGAACAGGCACGCCGGCAGCTCGAACGGCTGACTCATGAGTATCAGGTGCTCAAAGAAGAAGAGCGCTCTTTGCTGGCCCTGCGGGTGAGTATCCCCGAGCCGCGGCAAAAGATCTCCCTTGAACCCCGCAGTTGGGAAGGAAATTTGAATTTTGTGCAGCAAAGTCTGGCACGCAATCAAAGTCGTATGCTTGAGCTGCTCGATCAGATTGATCAGGCAAGGGTCGACTTTCGCATCGCGGAAACGGTTCTGGATCGCTACAGGAGCAGCGAAGCCCGTCGCGTGAAGGATATTTCTTTTATTGTGGATGCACCACAGCCGGTGCGGGCCCGACTGAGCCTTATCTACCGCTTGCAGGGAGCCAGCTGGTTCCCCGCCTACAGCGCACGGGTCACCACCACGGGCCGGAGCCCTCAGCTCAAATTAACGCTCTATGCCATGGCTCGCAACCAGAGTGGAGAATCCTGGGAGAATGTTCGCTTTGCCTTTTCTGCGGCGCGACCCCCTTACACCGGAGCATTACCCGAACTTCGGGAGTGGCGCATTCGAGCCTCTGAACGGCCAACGGCCCTGCCGGCACCACGCCAGGAGGCGGCTCGCGAAGACCGGAAGGCTACAGCCACAGAACCCGAGCCGCAGCGTTCCGCCGGAGCACGTGGCCTTCCGGCCAGACCCGCACCTGTGTCAGAGCTCCAGAGCAAAAGCAAAAGTGATTACTATCAACAAAACTTAAATACCATCCAGGAAAAGCGGGCGCGGCAAAATGCCGACAAAATCACCAAAGAACTCGATGCCCTGGAACAGAATAAGAAAGAGAGCAAGAAGTCTTTGCAAGAAGGTCGCTATGGTGCGGCCGTTAAAGAAAGCAATGCATTTATTGAATCGATCCAGTCGTTGCCTCCTCGTGCTCAGGAGCTTTTCCGGGAGGATTTGCAGCAAGCGCAGGAAGTCCGGCGAAAGTCACTGGAAATGCTGGAATCGGAAAAGATCATTGCCCGACTGCGCAGTCCCGAAGGCTTCGACCACGAATACCGCGCAGCCTTTCCGGAAACCATCCAGTCTGACAATGCCTTCCATAAAATTCTCCTGCTGGAGAAAGAATATCCGGTAGAACTATCCTATGAAATTGCAGCGGAAAAAAATCGGCTGTCCTACCTGACCGGTGAAGCCACAAACAGCGGGGACCCTTTGCTGTACGGGCCGGCCAGCGTTTACCACAACCAGGACTATGCCGGCGAGAGTATCATCCAGACCACAGGCAATGGCGAGGCTTTCCGGCTTTACTTAGGTGCCGATGAAGATCTGGCAGTCGAAAGGACTGTTCAGGATTTCCGCGAAAGAGCCGGCCTTCTGGGCGGTGATTTTCGCTACAAACGTAAGATAACCGTTTCCATTGCCAATCGCAAACGCATCGCAGCGCGAATCACCCTCCTGGAAAGAATCCCGGTGAGCAGCGATGAAAATCTAAAAATTGAGGGTATCGTGCTCAGTCGCAATCCTGACCGCCGCGATCCCTCCGGTCTCATGGCTTTTGAACTCCGCTTGCCAGCGGGCAGCAAGGACAGCACCAGTATCGAATACAATGTCCGTTACCCGGCCAATTCGCGTCCCGCTTACCGCGAAGAAGGAGCACCCACGTGGTAAGATCTGTCGGCCCTTTCCTTGCTTTTTTGAGTCTCTGGTCCCTCGGGGCGGAACCGACTTCTTTTACGGCCCGGCCCACAGAAGTTACGCTCTACCGCAACCGGGCAAGTGTTCTATTCAGCAGCCGAATACAACTGGAAAAAGGCAAGCATACACTGGAACACCGGGAAGCCGTACCGGCACTGATCCCGGAAAGCCTGCGGGCGACCACAGACTCGGGCCAGATTGTCATTCAAGGAATCAGCAGCTTTCTGGACGCAGCAGAACCAGCCAGGCAACCGGAAATACAGGAGCTACAGTCCCGCATTCAGCAAAAGGATCGGGAAATTCTGAAACTGGAGTATGAAATCCAAAGAATCCAGACAGATATTGAGGGAATCAATAAATACTATGAACTTTTGAATACGGCCCTTTCCCGTCAGGCTGCGGGAGCGGCAGAAGCTCGCGAACAATCACGCACGGTGCTCATTGAAAGGAAGCTCAAACAGACGGCTCTCCTCGGGGAAACCCGGGAAACCTTGCGCAAGAAAAATGAAGAAGTGATCCGGCTGCGCAGAGATCTGGCAGAAAAGAAGGACCGGCTGTCGCACAGGCGACGGACAGTGCAGATTACGCTTTATGCAAATGAACCGACCACGTTCCACCTGGGATACCATGCCATCGTACCGGATGCCGGATGGAATGTTTCCTACAGCCTTCGTCTTTCCGGCAGGCCGGAACTCAAATACTACGCAGAAGCATACCAGAAAACGGGTCTGGACTGGAATGGTGTAAAGCTCTTCTTCTCCACAGCAGAACCGCAGCTTGCTTCCGAGCGTCCGCCTCTGCGTCCTCTGTCCGCCAGCCTCGTGCGAGCGCAGGACAATCGCAACATCGTTGTGGAACAGGAAGCCTCTGAGGAAGTCGTTGATAGTGATGTTGCGGAACCGGAGAGCGCTGAAGAAGCACGACTCGTTTTCCAGGCGGGTCAGGCCAGTCTCAAATCCGGGAATGAAAAACATCTGTTTTTGCTGGCCACCTTCCAGCCAGAACTTACGGATACCTTTCTGCGAGTGGCCGGACGCACCGCCACCGGAACCGTTTATCGGCTCAAACACAACGGGGATACTCCGCTGCTTGCCGGGCCGGTGGATCTCATCAAATCCAGCGGGTGGAGTGGCCGTTCCGCCTTAAAAAGGACTCCGCCAGGAGTTACTTTTGAACTGAGCACGGCCGGCGCGGCCAATATCAAGCAGGACCGCTCCGTTTCGCATCGCCGGGAGACCAGTCTGGGAGGAAAACAGATTTTCCACACGATTGTCCGCAACTCCCTGCAAAATCGCAGTAGAGAAAAGCAGCGTCTGGAAATTCAGGAGCGGTTGCCCGTGTCAGAGCTATCAGAGGTGAGCGTGGAACTCCTTGATGGTGGAGAATGGCAGGAAAAGAGCCCCACTTCCGGGATACGCCTGCGCCAGGTGATGCTCGAACCCGGACAGAAATGGAACTATGAGTTCCATTACACTGTCACTGTTCCGCAAACATTCCAGGGAACCCTCTACGGTGATTGAACTCCGGGACGCCGGAGCAGCCTGACACTCCTGAGCGGGGGCGGTGCCTCGACAGCAAAGGTCTGAAAAGATTCACTGCGGATGTATTGGTGGAGTATGGGCTCCCAGGAATCGTTCTCATCGAGTAAGAAACAGTCAATGCTGGCAAAACGTTCCTTCAAGCGCCCTTCGATCCCGGGGTAGTAAAGCTTACCTGGAATAAACTCTAAAAGCTCAAGATCCGGGCGCGATTCGCGCAAATGAAAGTAAGGGTCCGGCCTCAGGCGCATGTATACACTGCGACAGCTGGCTGTCGCAGCAGTGATGTTTTCCATAAATGGACCGATAGCCCTGTCGGTTTCCCGAAGAAGCTCTCTGACAGAGTAAGTCAGGGTACTTCCTGTGGCAAAAAGGGCCATGGCACAAAGAGGCAGCCGATGCCACCAGCGGCTCCAGTGGCGGTCCAGATCCGCTATAAAAATCACAACAAAAGGACCCACATAGACGGCATACCAGGCTTCAGAACCGGAAAGGACCATAGCCAGGATGGCCACAAAGGATACGTAGAGGGGCAGCGCGGTTTTTTGCCGGCGCAGGCTGACAGCCCCAAAAATCAAAATGAGTGAGAAAACAAGACCGGCCGCAAACATGAGAAGGCGCGAAGATCCAAACTGCGAAAGAAAAACTACCAGAATGCCCCCGGTATCACTCTGGCCTGCGGCTGCCTGGAGCATCCCGGCCTTGCGAACAATCTGCGACAAAAATTGCAGTTCAAATTCGGCAAAATGCGGAATGATATACAGAGCCCAGCCCAGCAATGGCAGAGAAAATCCTAATAAAACAAACAATAGTTTTTTTGACTGCCGATACAGGAAAATACCATATAACACAGTGATCATGGCTCCACCGGGATGACTGATCACGGCCATGCCCCCATAAAGGCCGGACCAGAACAGGCGGCGTGAGGTATTGGGCTCCACTGCATAGTAAATCAACAGTAACTGGCGAAAAGCAAGAACCAGAAATAGAAGCGTAAGCATGTCCATACGACCGGTGTTGGCCGCCCGGCTGAAAGTTAGATCCAGAACCAGAAGAATCGGAATTCCGAAAATGTAGCCGCTCTTGAACCGCAGTCGTTCCAGGAGCTCTGCCAGAACGTAGAGTACGCCCACGCCCAGCAGCAGAGAAAATGAGCGCATGACCAGCAGAGATTCACCGGTGAACGAATAAAGAAAACCAAGTAAAACCATGAAGAGAGGTGCGTTCCACAGTGTCACCTCTCCTATTCCAGGGATAAGGCCGGCCAGTACAGCCGTGCCCATGCGCCCATTGCGGGCCAGCTCAATGGCCGGCGAGGAAAAGAGGGCCTCATCCGGCCAGAAAAACGGCCAGTGCAAAAAATTCAGGCGGGTCAAAAGGAAAAGCAGAGCACCAGCAAACAGACTGGCGAGAATGGGACGCAATGTTCAGCTCTCGTGGATGAATTGCAGCGCCTGGTCTTCGTTGGGAAAGACCTTGAAAACCTGACCCAGGTCCACTACATCCAGGACTTTCTGAACCACGGGCGACACATCGCACAGCGCCATCTTGCCATAATGGGTTTTGCAGTGACGGTAAATGGATAGCAGGGCCCGGATTCCGGAGGATGACATATAGGAAATTCCGGAAAGATTCACGATAATTGTACAATTGTCCGGGCTGAGACGCTGGATCACGCTCTTTTCAAAGTTGTCTGCTTCAATGATGTCCAGACGACCATTGAGCCGGATGACGTGGCTGCCTTTCTTTTCTTTCCAGGTGATTTCCATGGCCGCCCGTGCAGCCTTGCAGAAAAGACATGGCAGTCAATTTTTATTTTATGTCACATGAAGGTTCGGGACCGGGAGAAACGCCCTTTTCCCGGCCCAGCCAGATGCGCTTCCAGCTATCCGTCCATGACAGCCAGTCGGCTCTCCTCCGGCGATTTTCTGCCAGAACGGATTCAATGAGGGAACATTCTTCAATGAGATCATTACGGTACTCTTGAAGGCGTTGCCAGACCTCGTGCTCTTCCATACCTGCTATTATCGACCTGCAGTCCTGCACTCTTGCTTTACGTTTTGCCCTCATTCAGAACGATGGGCCGGGGGCAGCGTGAAAGGCAACGACGTCGATATCAGTCTGGAAAAATGGGAGAATAAAATTGTCATCAGCATCAAGGGGAAGCTGATGCTGCCTGATGTTTCCTTTGTCCGCAAAGAACTGACCCGGATGATAGAAGAAAACGATAAAAACGTAGAAATCCATCTAACGGGATTGCAGCATGTGGATTCTGCAGGAATCGGTCTATTGCTGCAAGCTCATAAAAAGGTGCAGGCAGCGGGAAAGGACATCTCCTTCAGCGGTCTTGGCGCAGAAGTTCAGAAAATCTTTGCTATGGCCGGGCTCCTGGAAATTCTCAATATTCAGGCCAGATAAGGTTTCAGGCATTCCGGAAGTTCAAAATTCCCATCGGCTGTCTGGTAGTTTTCCAGAATGGCCGCCATGGCCCGGCCTGCAGCAACGCCGGATCCGTTAAGAGTATGGACAGGGACCGGTTTTGACGCGGGTCCTGCGGGCCGGTAGCGGATCATGGCCCTGCGTCCCTGAAAATCCAGACAGTTGGAAACCGATGATATTTCCAGGTAGCGCTTCAGTCCGGGCATCCAGACCTCAAAATCATAAGTTTTAGCCGCGGCAAAACCCATATCACCGGAGCAGAGCAAAAGAATGCGGTAGGGCAGACCCAGCCGGCCCAGCAAAGATTCAACACAGGACACCATCTCTTCATGGATGCGCTGCGAATCCTCCGGCCGGCAAATCTGGACCAGCTCTACTTTCTGGAACTGGTGTACCCTGACCAGACCGCGTGTATCTTTCCCCGCAGCCCCGGCTTCACGACGAAAGCAAGAAGTTGCGGCCGACAGAGCAATGGGCAACTGGTCACCCGGAAGGATTTCATCCCGATAGAGATTGACCAGAGGAACCTCAGACGTGGGAATCAAATTGAGCCCGTCCTCGGCAAGCCGATAAAATTCGCCGGCAAATTTGGGATACTGCCCGGTGCCTTCCATGCAAGCGTCATTCACCAGTAACGGAACAAAGACCTCCGTATAGCCGTGCTCGCGCGCATGATCCAGCATGAAATTGATCAGCGCCCGCTCCAGGCGGGCGCCCATGCCAAAATAAGTATAGAATCGCGAGCCGGCCAGTTTGACTCCCCGCTCAAAATCAAAGAGGCCCAACTTTTCACCGATTTCATAATGCGGTTGGACTGCAAAGTCCTTTCGGGGAATTTGTCCTCCTTTTTTGATTTCTACATTTCCTTTATCATCAGCTCCGTCCGGGACATCAGCGGCCACCCAGTTGGGCAGCTCGAGCAGGGAAGTACGGAAGTCCGTTTCTGCCTGACGAAATTCTTCCTCCAGGCCATCAAGCTCGGTACTGATTTCTTTTACTTCCTTCTTTAGCGCCTCCGCATCCTTTTGCTTTTTCTGGGCCATGAGTTGACCGATGTTCTTACTCAGGGCATTTTTGCGCCCGCGAAGTCCGTCCATCTGGCCCTTCAGCGTCTTAAAGCGCTCGACCTGATTTCTGATGGCCTCCACGCCAAATCCGCTGTAATGGCGGCGTGCAAGCATCGTCTCCAGCTGATCCGGGTCATCGCGGAGCAAATTGCTATCGAGCATACAGTCCTTCCTGTAAGATCCGTTTCCATTTCAAGAATCGCAGAGAATTTTCATAAATAGCACTGATTACATTTTCAGAGGACTCGCCGCATTCGCGCTCCCGCAACCGGGAAAGGAATTCCAGGGTGTGCCGCACGTAGCCTGGCCGATTCACCTCACCACGATGGGGCACCGGGGACAGAAAAGGAGCATCAGTTTCCACCAGTAACTGAGAGAGAGGGACGCGACAGGCTCCGGACTGCAGGGCCGTGGCAGTCTTAAAAGTTAAAATACCACTGTATGAGACAAACCAGCCACGCTCAATAAAGGGAGCCGCTTCTTCATAGGTGTAAGTGAAGCAATGCAGGACTCCCCGAACAGAAGGAAACTGGTGCAGAATCTGCAGGGCATCACGCACGGATCTGGTCTCACCGGGCTCATAGACACGACTGTCGCGCAGATGCAAAATGACCGGCAATCCCAGGCGTTCCGCCAGTTCAAAAAATGTACGTAAGATAGATTTCTGCTCAGGCGCAAACTCCGTGCTATGAAAGTAATCCAGACCGCATTCGCCAATGCCCAGAAAATTTCCGTCTGATTCATGGTCTTCAATAAAAGAAACGATTGCCGGAACACTTCCACCCTGGTCTGCAGCTTCCGGATGGAGGCCCGCTGTATAGGACATTTCGGGCATGTCCGATGCTGCGTTCCAGCGTGAACAGAGTTCCCGGCCCTGCCGGGCTGTTGTCAGATCTGTGGCAATCTGTACGGCATGAGTCAGACCGTCAGCACAGGCCTCACGCAAAGCCAGGTCCATATCAATGCCCTGACCGGCCATGAGATTGAGATGGCAATGCGTATCGATAAACCGCACAGGCTATGGCCGGACGGTTCCGGTTTGTGCAAAGCAATTTTTATTTGTCGGCCTGAGCGGGGCTTGAATCTGAAGACCTATGAATGCCTCCCTTGCCGCCGCGCTGGCCCTGCTCGCTTATGCTCTGGGGTACTGGTTGTACAGCGGTTACCTTTCGCGGAGTGTCTTTGGCCTGCGTCCGGATGTGGCCACCCCGGCAGTGCGCTTGAACGATGGCGTGGATTACGTACCGACAAATCCCTGGGTATTGTTCGGGCATCACTATGCTTCCATTGCAGGTCTGGCTCCCATGCTGGGCCCGGCCGTGGCCGTGATTTGGGGCTGGCTTCCGGCTTTGATCTGGGTGGTACTGGGTGCTTTATTCATCGGTTGCGTTCATGACTTTGGTTCTATGGTTGTCAGTCTGCGCGCACGTGGGCGGAGCATTGGTATGGTGGCCGAAGGCATCATGGGCCGTCGCGCCAAAACTCTATTTCACCTTATCATTTTCTTTCTGGTGGCTCTGGCCATGGGAGTGTTTGTTTATGTGATCGCCCTTTTGTTCAGCCCGGCCCCCACACCGGAAGATGCCGCTGTGCATTTTCCCCAGGCAGTTCTGCCAAGCGCAGCCCTCATGGTCATTGCCGCACTCATGGGTTTCTTACATTACCGGCGTGGCCTTCCCTGGAAAATCCTGGCACCCATCGGCTTTGCTCTGACACTCCTTTTTACTTACGTTGGCCAGAGACCCGATGTCGTTTCTTTTACCGGCCTTGATGTTCATGGCTATGCCCCGGACGTTCAGGGCTGGAGCTTCATACTGCTGGGTTACGCATTCCTGGCCTCTGTCCTGCCAGTATGGTCTTTACTCCAACCGCGCGACTTCCTGAACAGCCTTCTGCTCTATTTGGGGCTCATTGCCCTGTACGGCGGACTTTTTCTGTTAAGCCCGGAGTTCACGGCTCCGGCATTCCGCGCCAATCCGGAAGGAGCACCTTCCATTTTTCCCGCTGTTTTTATCATCATCGCCTGTGGCGCAGCCAGTGGTTTTCATAGCCTGGTTTCCAGCGGCACCACAGCCAAGCAGATAGCGCGGGAAACGCATGCCAGACCGATTGGTTACGGAGGTATGATTGGTGAATCTTTGCTCGGACTTTTAGCCGTTCTGGCCACAACGGCGGGTATCATGTCAGACCAGTGGGAAGTGCGCTACGCCAGCTGGAAATCGATGGGCGGGCTGGGGGCGCAAATCGGCGTCTTTATCCAGGGCTGCGGAACTTTCCTTTCTGCCTGGGGGATTGATCCCTATCTGGGTTCTTCTTTTGTGAGTTTGATTGTGGTAAGCTATGCCCTGACCTCTCTCGATAGCGCTACGCGACTTTTGCGCTACAATATAGAAGAAATGGCCGAAAGCGCCCGTATCCCTTTACCTCAGGGGGTCTACCGTTCCCTCATTACCGGCAGCATGGCCGTGGCCGCGATTGCGTTTTTTGCCTTCTACCGTATCAACGGAAAGGCAGCCGGGCTTGCTCTCTGGGAGTTGTTTGGAACTACGAACCAGCTTCTCGCTGCCCTGGCGCTTCTTGTTGTATCTTTGTATCTTTACCAGCGCCGTCGCAATTACCTCGTTGCTCTGGTGCCCATGCTTTTCCTCCTGGTGGCTACAGTTCATTCCATGTGGGAGAATATCCAGAAATTCTGGGATCATAAGGAATGGCCCCTGTTTGTTGTCGGTGCCGCTCTTCTGGGGCTTGCTGCCTGGCTGATCCTGGAAGCCATAGCTACGGCCCGGCGGTTCAAAAAATCAAATCCGGAAACGGAACCGGATATTCTGGTATAGCCGACTTTTAGCTCCTGGCATCAGGAGCTGATCTGGAAAAGTAGATTTCCGCAGCTCCGGCCAGACCGATGGACGGGGCCAGTATGACCCCCGCGCCTGGTAGAAATAAACAGAGAACGTAGCCCAGACCAAGGCCCAGCATTTCGGGTCTAAACTCGCGCAGTTTCTTTTTGCGCTCTGAATGCATCTTGTGTTCTTTTTCAATAAAGAGAATCATCAAACTGCGAGCGTTGAAATAGGCCTCAAAGGGCATGATGAAAAGGATTTGCAATGGTCCCAGAAAGATCGTTGTGATGAGCAGGAAGAGCGACAGTAGAGCCTGCCATAGACTGGCCCAGAAGCCACGCAAAGCATTGACTATGTCCTGGGCAAAGGTCGTGGTAAGCCGACGGCCATAAAAGGCTTCTTCCAGCTTCTCCTGCATGGGTCCGAGAAACGGGACAATCCAGAGCGCTGCCAGCAACCGAAAACTAAAAATAAAAACAAGGAAAGTGGTAAAGAAAGCAAAGCCGGCAGCCAGGACATCCAGCCAGCCTGGCAATCCCAGCTCCCGCAACCATTCCTGAAATAAATTCACAAAATACACCAGAAGAAAAACAGCCAGCGCTGTTCCGGTCAAAAGACTCAGAATCCCTGGCAGTATCACATAAGAATAAAGATTACGCTTGCGAATGGTGGCCCAGCCATGAACAAAAGCCTGTAGACCCTGGACAATTCGCTTGAGATGAAAAAGGGAGGCCCAGCCGAGCAGACGATCCCGGAGCAATTTCATGTTTGTGCCGCGGCCAGCTCCCGGCTACTGTGATAGTTCTCCGTAAAAGGGAACTCCACGCGCGCAACAGTACGATCGCTTAAAGTAAAAATCCTGAACAATCCAGGATCAATGTTTTCGCTCTTGAGCATGATGAGTATCAGAGCAATTCCAAGACCAGCCCCTTCCGCATTGTCCATATTATCCATGTAAAATTCCGCAATATCGTTGTAGCCCATCCCTTTTTTCATTTTTTCGCGCAGGCGTTTCTCTTCAATGGGTGTGATTGTGGAATTGTTTTCGATTTCTATTTTCATCCCGTCAGGGCTGTGGCTGATGAATATCTTTACACTGATGTCCCGTTCGCGCGCCTTTTTGCCGTAGACTTCATTCATTTGTGGATCACGAAATTCTTGTTTGAAGGCGGTCATGCCCCGCTCATATTCTGACTCATTCAAAAGATCCAGGTTGTTGTCCTCAAAAAAGATGCGCTTCTGGTTGGCTTTCACTCCGTTGATGGTCAGTTCTTTGGTGATGGTGTAGACCGTATCCAGGAGGTCTCCCCGGCCGTACTTCTCAAGGATGAGTTTTAAGGTGTGCAGGATGTATTTTTCCACCTTTTCATTGATTTTGCTCGATTGGAGAGCCACCCCTTCCGACTGATTTACAATGAGAGCGATGTCCCGTTCCAGGTCAAAAAAGCTCTTTCCCATAATTTTGCGCGCCCTCGGAGGCAAATGCCTCAGTACCTATGTTTATCGGCAGGACGATCAGAAAAAAGTCGCCATTCGGGGTAGCTTTTTTTTCCTTGCCTCACCAAGGAAGCCCTATGAAAAATAGCAAATTATCGCATAAACTCATCCCTCTCATGCTGGCACTGTTTCTGTCCGGGTGCGGCTACAATGCCATTCAGGAGACTGACGAGCAGGTCAAAGCGGCCTGGGCAGAGGTACTGAACCAGTACAAACGGCGTGCAGATTTAATTCCCAACCTGGTCAATGTCGTAAAAGGCTACGCTGCCCATGAAAAAGAGGTCCTGCAGGGTGTGGCTGATGCCCGATCCCGGGTTGGATCCATTCAGGCCACTCCGGAGCTGATCAACGACCCGGCAGCCTTCAATAAATTCATCGCTGCTCAGAATGGCATGCAATCGGCTCTGTCCCGATTGATGCTGGTGGTGGAAAACTATCCCAACCTCAAGGCCGATGCAAATTTTCGCGATCTACAGGCCCAGATTGAAGGGACTGAGAACAGGATCACTGTGGCTCGCAATCGTTATATAAAGGCAGTTCAGGAATACAATCTTATGATCCGGCGATTCCCGTCCAATATCACGGCCCGAGTTTTTGGCTATGTGATCAAGCCCACCTTTGAGGTGGAAAATGAGGCGGAAATTTCCCGCCCGCCGGAAGTAAAGTTTGAATAGATTTTCCTTTACGGTATTTGCTCTGGGCCTGAACCTTGCGCTCCTGGCGCAAGAAGTGGAAATCCCTCCTTTACAGAGGCGGGTGACGGATCTTACGTCAACGCTGAGTTCGGGCCAGGTGGAGCAGATTGAAGCCCGGCTCAAAGCTCTTGAAGATAGCAAAGGCAGCCAGATTGCTGTGCTGCTCGTACCCACAACGCAACCGGAAGCCATTGAACAGTATTCCATCCGGGTGGCAGAAAAGTGGAAGCTGGGCCGCAAAGGTGTCGATGATGGCGTGCTCTTTCTGATTGCCATTCAGGATCGGGCCATGCGCATAGAGGTCGGCTACGGCCTGGAAGGGGCCCTCACGGATGCGCTCACCAAACGGATCATCGCTGAAGTCATAACACCCTACTTCCGGGCAGAAGACTACAATGGCGGCATCAACGCGGGAGTGGATGCTATGATCGCCGTGATCAACGGTGAAGAGCTACCCGCTCCGACGGACAAAGAGTCCGGTTCAAGCTCGGGTATCAGTGAAACGTTCCTCAACATCCTTGTAGCCGTTGGCCTGGTTGGAGGACTCATTCTGCGTGGCCTCCTGGGTCGTTTACTGGGCTCAACCGTTATGGGACTCGGTGTTTTTCTGGTTTCTTTAATATTCCTGAGTTTTCTGCAAGCAGCTCTCGCTGGCTTTATTGTGTTCATCATCGTGCTTCTTGCTGGAGTGGGTGGCGGTAGCGGTGGAAGCTGGTCCTCGGGTAGTGGCGGCTTCAGTTCCGGAGGTTTCTCCGGGGGCGGCGGCAGTTTTGGTGGGGGCGGATCCTCGGGCAGGTGGTAACAGTATGCTGAAACGATTTTTAAGACATTTGTTTATGGGACGCTGGCGGGTGCATCATCTCTTTCCGGATGCAGCCATGCAAGAGATCACGGCGGCCATCAAGACCTCAGAGAACACGCACAGGGGAGAAATCTGTTTTGCCGTGGAAGCATCGCTTTCCCCGGTGGAAATTTTTCAGAAGAAATCCGGCCGGGATCGCGCGGTCGATGTATTCTCACAATTGCGTATCTGGGATACGGAAGAAAATACCGGTGTGCTCATCTACCTCCTGCTGGCTGACCATGATATTGAAATCATTGCCGATCGCGGCATCCATCGGGCGGTGAATTCAGCTACCTGGGAAGAAATCTGCAAAGAAATGGAAAATGCTTTCCGGGCCGGACTTTTTGGCAAGGGTGTTGTGGAAGGGATCAAGCGCATCACGCACGTCCTGGCCACCCATTATCCGTCTGCGGGGGGTGGATCCAATGAATTGCCGGACAAACCCGTGATCCTTTAATAATACCGTGCAGGTATCGGTTATCATTCCTGCACTCAATGAAGAAGAGACCCTGGGGCGGACGCTGCGCTGCCTGAACTCAATGGAACCACCGGCATTCGAGTGCATTGTAGTGGATGGTGGCAGCTCCGATCACACAGTTGCCATTGCCGACTCTCTGGGAGCGCGGGTTCTTGTGGAAAAACCAGGGCGGTCCCGGCAACTCAATTCAGGGGCCCGGGAAGCCACAGGCGATATTTTGTGTTTTGTGCACGCCGATACTCTGGTTCCCGATGATCTGGTAGTTGTCCTCAGGCGCACCCTGGCCGATGAGCGAATTTCCCTGGGTGGCTTCATTTCTCTGATGGCCGGGCCCGACCGTACCCGCTGGGGGACCTCATTTCATAATTTTATAAAAACCTACTATGCTCCTCTGCTCTTCCGGCCTTTCCTCTTTTTGCGCGGCGGACGGCTCCTTTTTGGAGACCAGGTGATGTTTTGCCGCCGCGCCGACTTCCTGAAAGTAGGTGGATTTGATCCGGATCTGCCCATCATGGAAGAGGCCGATCTATGCATCAAACTCTCCTATCTGGGTCGTGTCCGCCAGGTAAATCGTGTCGTCCAGTCCTCAGACCGACGCGTGGCTAAATGGGGCGCCCTGAAGGCCAATGCGATCTTCCTGTACATTGGCATGCTCTGGGGGCTGGGAGTTTCTGGACATTTCCTGAAGAAGGCCTACAAAGATGTGCGTTGATTTTTCTGTAAGGATCCAGAGGGTTTTGCGACAAATGAGCGTGGGCTGGCGGCAAGCGTTGATCCTCTTGAGTCTTTGTGGAACTCTGTCCTGCTACCGGGATATGACCCTTGTGCGTCGGCTTTTCTACCCCGCGGAAATGGATATGCGCGGTGGACCCGGACCCGACACGGCCGGGAGAGCGACTTCCTATCCTCTCTACGCGCGGCTCCTGGGTCGCTATGTCAGGGACGGCTTTGTCGACTACGGCGCATTGAAGCAGGAGAAGACCGCACTCGATCAGGTGCTGGCTGCCATGTCAGCAGAAAAGGTGGATTCCCTCAGTAAATACGAACAAATCGCCTTTTATATCAATCTCTACAATGCAGCAACATTGCGTCTGATTCTTGACTATCCAGGCATCAAAAGCATCCACGACATCCCGGCTGAGAAACGCTGGAAAGACCGGCGCTGGAATGTCCAGGGAAAACTACTGAGCCTTGATGACCTCGAACATGAAATTTTACGCAAAGAGTACAGGCTACCCTGGGTGCATTTCGTTTTAACCTGTGCCTCGCAGGGCTGCCCGGTTCTGCGCTCGAGCCCCTATTCCGGAAAAGGATTACAGCAACAGTTGCAGAAGCAAACAGAAATTTTCTTTGCACGGTCGGATAGCTACCGGCTGGACAGGAAAAAGAAAATACTGTATCTTTCTGAACTGCTGGACTGGTATCGTGGGGATCTCGTCAGCTATTCTGGATCGGTACTCGACTTCATGATGGATTATGCACCGGATTCTGACCGGGCATTCCTTCGTGAACAAAGACCGCGCATTGGTTACTTGAAATATTCCTGGGATCTCAACGGTTCCTGGTAAAACCGGTAGTTTTTACCGGGACCACTCGTGCGGTTGGGGCTTGACGGCAACATCCCATTCTTCCCGGAATTGATCCGGAATACCGGCGTCGCGGACGCGAGTGATTTCCGGCAAGCCCCCGGTCAGGCGCAGGCGAACGAAAAGTTCACTGATCGATTCCTCTGATTTAATAATTCCGGTAAAAACCATGCCTTCGCTATCTTCTACCGCGCATGCCGGGTAACGTAGATGGAGGTACATAGACCTCTTATCCGCGCTGACTCGCATTTCCTGCCCAAACCGAATGCTGTCGACCGGACCCCATTCACATACTCCAGCTCCGGGTAGATCATCTTGGTGGGGCAACGCCAGTACTTGATCCGATAATAGTAAAAGTAATGTTGTAGATGTATGCGGACAACAACAGCTACAAAAACTCTCGAAAAGCTCAACTGATTGAGCTACAGGTCCCGGCCTGATCCGCAGCCCCGCAGCCGGACTGAATTCCACCATCCTGCCAGAGCCAGTTTTATGAATCTGCAATGAGGAAACGGGTTCAGTTTCACAAGCATCGGGAGCGGGTGGTTTACGAAATAAGGTTAAATCGTATCCATATAATTTCTGTACTTCTTCTGAACCACTTACTGCCGGCAAAAAATCGGTAGTCATCGGGACATCTTTTGGTGTCTCATAAAGACTCTGAAAATATTCGAGGCTCGCCACATTCATTGCGGAAAGTAAATGATCTGGCGATTCCCCTATCACAGCAAAACCGGAGAAGACCCATCCGGTTTTTCCTTGATACTCAATTTGCATCCATGACCCCGTACGCCCCTCAATAGTGAATTTCCTGGGCTGGCGAAAAAGTGCTCGACCAATACCTTTGAATGGGATGACCTCTTTGCGTGCCGCCTGCAAGGAAGGATGTTCCCGCAAGTTCAGTCCTGATCTTGCAATACTTGCAAAATAGAAAGTAGCGCGCTCATCTGATAAAAGACGCTCATTGATCCAGCCCGATGCTGTTGAGTCTTGAGAGCGGATCCGAATCCAGGTTTCTAAACTTTCAGGATTCCGACCCGCTCCGATTTCCCGGGCTTCAATGGACAAAACTTTCTGCCCGTGATTCAATCGCTTGATCTCCCGGCCGCCCGGTACCTCAAAAAGAGGCCCTCCCGAAAGCGATTTCACGTATTTATACGTTACCAGTTCATCTGCAAATACTTTGACATCGTCAGCCCAGATTCGTGCAGGGCTATCCTTGTATTTGATGCTGTAGAACTGCCCGGATCTGCCAAGAAGAAGGACTTCTTTGTTGTAAGCCAGCCTGATTCCTGAAATAGGTAATCCAGAATCTATCGGATAAATAAAAGCCCCTGTGAGTTTTGCTATGCGTCCCTTCACCGGAAAATCTGATTTTCCCCCTCCGCAAGAAGCAAGGAGGATAATTCCGATTACCGTTCTCAAAGAGGTATCCACGCAGGCGTAATTCATACGCAGACAAATTCTACGACAAGCTAAAAATATTGTTTCTCTACTTTTACACGGATTTTCGCTATGGACTTGCCAATTCCTGTTCGCGGGCATACTTCAGCTGCAACTGAAACATCGCCTCCGGATCTTTGACAAACTTCTTCTGGATCGTATAGCGATGCACGGTCCCGGTAAAGGGTTGGCGCAGATCCAGCGGAATGCTATCCGTCGTTACCAGTACCTTATAGCCTTCTTTCTTAAGCATCTCTGCGATCTGTGGATTGTGATAGCCCATCGGGTAAGCAAAGGAAAAACGATCAAACGACGGTACGCGCTCCCCCAGGACTTTCCCGGACAAAATAATTTCTTTAATGATTCGATTGCGGTAACGTTCAGCGCTTTCTCCTGGATAAGGTTTGCTGAGCTTTGTATGTGAAAATGAATGATTCTGAATGTCAAATCCCTCGCCGGCAATGCGATTGAGGTCCTCCCAGGACATGCCTTCCTCCGGCGATCCTTTGATGTCCTTAATATAAACAAAAAAAGTGGCTGGATAGCTGTACTCACGAAGAATCGGCGCAGCCACCCTGACTATGTTGGTATAATCATCATCAATGGTAATGACCAGAGATGGTTTCTGGAAGAACTGATTCTGGCGCGCAGCTTCATAGAGTTCGCGCAAGGATATGACCTGCACTCCCGCTTCTTTGATCTTTTCCATGTAGGAACGGAACTCATGGCGCGAAACGGAATAGGGCCCCCTGCCGTCCAGATCATGAAAACAAAGCACAGGAACTTTGAAATAAATCCGGGGCAGCTCTTTTTCTGGCGGCGCATAGAAAGCCCGCAGTTCTGGATAGAGCACGGGAAATGCTAAAGACAGGAAGCAGGCCAGAGCAAAAAACGCCAGGGAAGACAGGAACTGTTTTTTGCGGTGAGCCACTCAGATTTAGTATCGGCGCCGCGCAATCAGGGCAAAACGCACGGCCCTGCGGGCCATGCAGGGAAAATCTGGGCAGAGGAGGGTTCGAACCTCCGTAGACGTTTGTCGACAGATTTACAGTCTGTTGCCTTTAACCACTCGGCCATCTGCCCGGAAATGCTGCCTGTAGGCTTCGAACCCACGACCCGCTGATTACAAGTCAGCCGCTCTACCATCTGAGCTAAGGCAGCAGTGTTTTCTAAAAAAACGAAGCTGGCTCCTCTGTCAACCGCAAATGGATCAGCGGGCGCGGGCCGTTATTGTGGAGATGAGCCAGCCCATGCCGACAAGCAATGCTGCAAGCTCCACCAGTGGCCCGGAGAACAAAAGACCCAAAAATCCCATCATAGCGCTACTGCTGTAAAGAATGCCGGTGAAAAGATGGAATCTTCCTCCCAGGCGAGCATACCCCACACCGATCAAGGCCGATATCGTAAATAAGGAAAGCCACTTGGCATGGGTCCAGAAGATGAGACTCGAAAGGCTGAAGGCCTCGATTTCCCGGGAAGCCAGGTCCAGCAGCCGCAGCAGTTGCACATTTTCGAAAATGTCTCCTGCGGCCATGATGACGGCAAGTAGCACCCCGATGTACAGTGAGCCCACGCGCAAAACTCGTCGGCCGTAAAGATACAGAAGTATCAAAGCACAGAGTGTCGAATAGCACAGAAGAAAGGGAAAATCAAGCCAGGTGCTGCGCTGCAGGCCCAGGCGCAGATTCGATCCCGCTTCGTTGCCAATGGCAGACACTACCTGGGTCGGTGTGCGGGAAAGTTCCAGAGCAACGATGGCCGTTTGAAAGCCGCTTTCAGGATTGACCGGACGGACATCGCTACCTCCGGCCAGCGACATCAGGACAGCAAAGAAAAGAGTAAGAATTCCCGTAACCGTGATGGAGCGCACGCTGCAGAGGAAGCCGGCGGCGGCGCGCGTCAATCAATTCCTCTTGCAAACCTGATCCGGTCAGACAGCCTGGATTGTGCAACGGCTACGGGAAAGATTTCGAGCCTATGTCAGCTCACTGCGGCAGGCTTTCCAGAACTACCAACAAAACCTGAATCAACAGAGCAGCACCCGTTTTCTGACCTTTGCCTGGTCCTGCGCCATTTCCTTTGTCGCCTTTTTTCTCTTGGCCGCATTTCCGCCCGTGTACCTGCTTCTGCCCGGTGCGCTCTATCCAGCACCCCGGGCGGACCTCCGCGTGGCCCTCCCCGTGGCTACCTTCACCCACGGTGGCAAGCCCGTCCTCGTGGATCGCTTCATCCATCCGGATTACAGTGCAGAAGAGCGAATCAAACTCATGGCTCATTTCATCAGTCAGTTGCCGTCTCCCGGCGAGTATCCAGCCAATATGCCTGATTTGATGCCCCTGCCCCATCTGGGACTGGCTATACGCAAAGTCTGGAAAACGGAAAATGGGGTAGTCATTGATCTGAGACGTAAAACAATCGATACAGAAGTTGATGTCTTTTTGAAATCTCATGCGACCAAGAAAAAAAGCGAAGTTCTCGATGCCTGGTTTCAAGCCTTCACGGCGGGCATTCTGCAACAATATCCGGGATCGTATGTCGAATACCGGTTGGATGGCGAGGTGGAAGAACTCGAAGATCTGGATTTTGCTCTGGATCGCCGTCACCTCAAGCCCTGAGATTGCCCAGGAGCTCCCAAAAGAAAGGGAGCAGATCCGCGACGCCAATCGCCAGCAGATGCAGTCGTCCTGGGATAAAATCATCCATACAGCACAGGGCCTAATCTTTGAAGGGATGGCCATGGACGGAAGCAAAGTCCATGCTGAGTACGTGCGACGGCAAAGGAAAGTTATCCTCCTGTTTCCGGACTATGGCCAGACCGTGACTCAGAAGACGCGTGAACATTTTCGGGAGTATGGTCTGCTACTGCCGCAGTTCCAGAGAATTTTTCCGGAGGAGTTACCTCTGGCGGAAGGAGAAAAGACTCTGCTCGATTTGCGTGAAATCTTTCATCTTATGAGCCTGCCAGAGTTTCAAGAGAATCGCTTTTGCATTGTAGCCGGTATGTACTATTCCACCATGCTTATGCTGGAAAAAGGAAAGGCACCCTGTGTGGTCCTTTTGTCGCCCAGAAGGTACTTCAACAGCCACGATCTACTGCCCCGCGTCCAGATCACCGGTCGCGTACTCCTGGCCGGAAATGAATTTCTGGAAAGCGAGATTCTGGCCATAAAGGAGCGAATTCCGGCAGCCACCGTGGTCACCGTGCGCGGGGGCACCTCCGGGCTGCGCCTTCTCGACCACCCGCATGTGCTCGATCGGATCCGGAATTTCGTCCGTCAGAACTGATGTATTCTGCTTGAAACTGAAGCCCGCCTGCCCGATAGTCAGGAAGTGCAAGGAGAAGCAGGTTTCTACAGGCAGGGCCTGGCCGCAGAGACCGCCGGGCAGTTCGAGGCAGCTCTCAAATACTACCAGGCTGCTCTGAAAGCCAACCCCGAATATCGACCGGCACTCCTGAACCTGGGTGCCCTCTACAGTAAAGCCCGGCGCAGCGAAAAGGCCCTGGCCTGCTTTGAGCGGGCCCGTGAGATAGCTGAAGACGCCGCCGTCCTTTTCAACATAGGCAGCGAACTGTATCGACTCGATCGCCTGCCAGAAAGCCAGAAGACTCTGAAACAATGCCTGCAACTGGATCGCCGTCTGCTCAAGGCGCATCTCCTTCTGGCTTACATACACGGTAAACGCAGTGAATACGATAAGGCCGTAATCTATTTCAAAAACGCGCTGGTCATTGACCCGGCGAGTCGCATGGCTGCACTTGGACTGACCGTTGCTCTCACAGATTCAGGACAGCACGAACTGGCTTTGAAAACGGCAGAAGACTATTTGCGCAGCGCTCCGGGCGATGCCACCTTCCTTAAATTGCGCTCCGGACTTCTCCTGGAATTGGGAAAAAATGATGAAGCCGCTCTTTCTTACCAGGCCCTGGCCCGAACCTCCCAGCGGTTCACTTCTTTCTCTGATCATCTCAAAGAGGCCCGCGAGACCGGAGATGAAATGCAACAGGCCATGTTTGAAAATCTTTCGGAAAAAATGGAGCAGCGTTCGCAGAGCCTGCGCGCGCGGATAGCAGCAAGAAAAACACAAAAGCAGGCCTTAAGCCCTGAAGATAAACAGGCGACAGCCCGGGAACTGATTGATTTGAGCTTTTTACATCTTTTCAACGGTGACGAAGAAAAAGCTCTCAAGCTACTCTTTGATGCCCGCAAGTTCAAGCCGGCCCCCTGATTCATGCACAGAATTCTCGGTTCCGTTTTGGTCGTGATGCTGCTATTTTGTGGGCGGCTCAGCGCGCCGGAAAGGGCCTGGCAAAAGCTGGAAAGCCTACCGGACCCCATGCAGATCCTGAGCTGGCAGGAAGAAACGCCATTCGTCCTTAAAGATCATTTTCTGGTTACGGAAGGCGACCTGATCATTGGCGAGATCAAACCGCAGTACCGCAGCCGATTCTTAGAAATCAAAAGACCGAACCTCGATTCCCTGCAAGCAATGGGCCACCTGCGTCCTCATGGCAGAATCTGGGCGGAGAAAAAGATACCGGTTCAAATTACCGGATTTCAGAGAAACGAATCCCTGATGATTGAACAGGGCCTGCGCCTGTGGCAGAGTCGTCTGGCGCTTCAATTTATCGAGCAAAGCGCAGAACAGGATTTCATTGTATTCCAGAAAGGCAGCAGCTGCTTTGCCGATCAGGGCAAGAAAAACGGGCCGCAATACATTGTTCTGGCCTCCGATTGTTTTGAACCGGGAATCATCACCCATCTGATTGGCCACGCACTGGGTCTGGGCCACGAACACAATCGCCCGGACCGGGATGAATACATCGCCTTAATGGATCAGGAAATACCGCCGGTGCTGCAGTCCTTTTTTAGCGCCCGACCACCTGGCGAACCTGGACGTTTCAACCCTCATTCCATCATGCTGCTCGGGCCAGAGGCTTTTGGTCAGGGCAGAGTAACCATGAAGGGTCGCTTCTTTGACTTAATGCGCCGCCCTGGTCCTGGTGGTGCCGATTTCCAGCGGGCCGGCCTGCTTTACGGCCGCGGCTGGTACTTTTTGCCCGCTCATTTGAACCGGGAACAACAGCTGGATCTCATCGAGATTGCAGCAGGCAAAGCCCGGGCCTATCTGAGCCGGAGCGGATCGCTGGAACTTTCGGTGAGTTTTGGTTCCGCAGAGAATCTATCCCCCATGCATGAAGAACCGCTGTATCTGGTGTGCGATTGCAACGGCGATGGCAGAAGCGATCTCATCGAAGTCCACCGCCAGAGCCAGACGGCATCGGTCTGGAAAGGACATGAAGCAACGTTCAGCCTGAAAAGCTCTTACGGTGCGGCTCAGAATTTAGCTCCGGCCGCAGAGCTTGCCGTGTATCTTTGTGCTGATGTTTCCGGCGATGGGAAGAGTGATCTACTGGAAATCAATCGTTCGCGGCGACACATACGGGTATTTCTGGCAACCGAACACAGCCTGATCCTGGATCCTCAATTCCGCGGAGCGGCTGCAGCGGGGAGCTTATCCGACCAGCTCGGATACGCCACGGGAGATTTCAATGGCGGCGGCAGGTTCGATATTCTGGAGATCAACCGCACTTCACGTCAGGCATCCATCTTTCCGGGTTCACAGCAGGGACTCTTGCCTCCAGCGGCCTTCGCTCGCGTGTACGACCTGCCACCGGCAGATGCCACGGTGCACTATCGCATCGCTGATTTCAATGGTGACGGCAAAAGCGACATCTTAGAAATCGAACCCCAAAGAGAGGCCCTGCGTCTTTTGCGGGGAAGCGAAGGCGGGTTTCTAACCCAGCGGGCCGGCTTTCCGGCGCTGAATTCCCCGGGCGCCCACTATACCACCGGAGATTTCAACGGTGATGGCTTAACGGACCTGCTCCAGATAGATGCTCAAAGCTACGCCTTCTTCCAGGGATCAGCAACAGGTATGGTATCCGGACCAACGGGTGCATGGCCTGCGGCCGCGTACATGGAAGTCCAGTATCTATCCGGCGATACCAATGCCGATGGGCGGGCGGAGCTCATTGAAATCAATTTTAGCAGCGACACTCTGAGCACTTACAGTCATGGGCCGGACGGTTTTACGCTGCTGTCAAAGATTCCCTACCTGCTGGATTGAAGCCAGGGAAGTTTCTCCTGGATAAATCGTTCCATACATTCCATCACCTCTTCCGGCCTGTCATGGTGCATGTTATGACCGGCACCGCCAATTTCAATATAACGTATATCTTTAAAATTACTGAGTATTTCCTGCATGGCCTGGGGAGCAGCCAGTTCATGAAGGGCACGCGGCGCCGCACCGGTTGCGTCCTGACCCGGATCGTTCTGCGCGCCCGGACGAAACTGCGTGTGCTCACCAAAGAGAAGGAGAACAGGGCAGGCGATTTCTGACCAGAGGTAGCGGCTCAGCTCGGCAGAAAATGGGATCGGAGAAAAGTGGGCTTTCAGCAGCGGATCCTGGTGCCAGGAGTAGCTGCCATCGCTGTTCCTCCGGGTGAGACTGTGGGTCAGAATTTCGATGCGTTCCGCTGTTACCCGCGGGTGGATTAAAGACAATCGCTTACGGGCTTCGGCAAAGGTCATCGTCTTTTCCCGGACTTCACCTCTGGACCGGCGCAAAAAGCGAATCGACTCCCGTAGCCTGACTGCATCGCGAGCGGGCCCGGCCAGTCCGCCAAATCCCTCAAGGAGAAAGAGGCCCTTCACTTCAGCGGGCAAAAGGCCGGCCAGGCGGGCTGCAATGCCTGCACCCATCGAGTG
Organism: Spirochaetales bacterium; assembly: GCA_015075425.1. GTDB lineage: Bacteria > Spirochaetota > Leptospiria > Leptospirales > Leptonemataceae > H5-SPI1. Next base: position 617,934 of record JABTUL010000002.1, read on the forward strand.
ACCGAGGACGCAGTAACTTTCCGGGAGGACATCGGATGTGAAACGAACCACATCAGCCAGAAGTCCGCCGGTGGTGTAGTACCCTTCTGTAAGAGCGGGGGATTGCCCGTGACCGCGGAAATCCAGGGCATAAACATCAAAATAACGGTTGAGCAGTGGCAAAAGAAAGACAAAGCTTTCTGATGTATCATTGAATCCATGCAGACAGAGGAGAGCGGGCCGGCCCGGATTTTCATAGCGGCGGTAGAAAATCTTACCACGATATTCAAAAATGTGCTCGCTCTGCATCCGCTAGATATGGTAAAGGGGCCCTGCTTTGCAATCTCAAATCGGCCTGAATCCATCCGTGCCGCTGGCCTTTGAAAGCCAGGGAAAGGGACCACCGCTGGTTTTTTTGCACGGACTCTTTGGCTCCGGACGCAACTGGGGCAGCATCGCTCGCGAACTGAAGTCCCATTTTCAGGTGTTCCTTCTGGATCAGCGCAATCACGGGAATTCACCCCACAGTGCCAGCCATACCCTGAAGAATCTGGTAGCGGATCTGCACGCCTGGCAATTAGCAAATGTTAAAGAACCCATTCACCTCCTGGGTCATTCCATGGGCGGTCTGGTAGCCATGGCTTATGCCCTGCATTTTCCGCAAAACATACAGAGTCTTTGCATTGTGGATATTGCGCCGCGCAGCTACCCCTTCCTGCATGAAAGGGAATTTGCTCTGTTGCAGCAGGATTTTCGCCAGGCAGAGAATCGTTCCCAGGTCGACGGGGCAGCAGCTGCGATCGTAAGTGATCCTCTGGTGCGTGGATTTCTACTCACGAACCTGGAACGAACTTCGTCCGGATATCAATGGAAAATCAACGTGCCTGTGCTTTACCAATCGCGTCTGACTGCCGAATTCCCGGAACAGTCGGGCACATGGAATGGACCCGCTCTCTTCATCCATGGCAGTGAATCGGCCTACTTCCAGAAAGGCGATGAAGCGGTTTGTCGCTCGTTTTTTCCCGCTGCCCGATTCGAGAGCATAAGGGGTGGCGGCCACTGGTTGCATGTTTCCCATAAGGCGGAATTCTTACAGATTCTGAAGGGCTGGTTGCTGCACGCCGCTTAGCGGCAGGATGGATCGACATTGCTTACGTAAAGCCTGCTCAACTTCTGGAAATGCTCGGAACCGGCAAAATTCACACCCGCAAAAGCCGTGGGCGGAAGAGAGAGCCATTCTTTCAAAAAGACAACCGATAACGGTCGATACGACCAGTGCCAGCGTTCCTCCTGGTAGCCTTCGCCCTGACGGGACGCTGTATAGGGCTGGCAAAAACCAAAGCGGGCCGCATGACTGACCATCCAGTCGTAAAAAACCTTCCCCTCACCACGACGATAGTAAGTGTTATTCAATTGATTGAAATCGATATCCGTGCCCCAGTGGTGGCGCGAGGTAGCGGGCATGGATGAGTATTCCAGAATTTTGCGCGCTCGATCAGGGCCGGGTTTGATGCTGGAGGCCTGCCACTTACGCTCCCAGATTCCTTTTTGGGACACAAAATTGCGGGTTGTACTTACGATCTGGACCGGAACCGCCGGATGGTCCTTCTTAAAAGCCGCGACCATTTGATCCAGCGCCGCTTTTGTTTCCCGGCGCAGGTACTGCGGACGGCTCACAGAATAGAGGCGCCCGCCTTTCAGTAACACAAACTCGCTCTGCTTTTCCGGCTGGAATTTTCCGGTCAGATAGTCCTCTGCCTTGAGCGCACCGTAAAGGGATCCTCCTCCCGGGGCCTGGCTTAAGGACAGAACGGCAACCGTAGAAACAAGCAGGCGCTTCAGGCTGCTCCTGCCTGTCGCAATTGACCGCGCTCTTTCAGGAGTTCTTCCACTTTCTTCTGTATTTCCGTGCGCAGACCCAGACGGAAGAAAACATCGGCAACGACAAAGATTGGCGCGGAAAAGAGAGCCTGAAACAGATTGTCAAAAAGCGCCGGTCGCTTTTTTTCGAAGGCGTAGTGACCAAAGAACTGCACAGCCCAGCCGCCAAAAAAGAAAATCCCGGCGATGGTCCAGGCCATTGCCGGTGGGAGCGAAACAACCCACTGGGCACCGGCCAGGCAGGCAGCGTAAACGAGCGTGGCAGCCAGAGCAAAAACAATATCCAGAAAAAAGTAATACGTAAGGACAGCCAGTGTGAAGACCATGGCCAGATTGATCATCACCCCGGCGAACTCAAAGAGGGGAACCATGGCCAGTGGAATGAGCACGGAGAAGGAAATCGCCGGCACTCCAAAAATATGGATGATAATATTCCGGTTCTCCTGGTGATAGGCGGCGTAAAAACTCATCTCTTCTGCGAATGATTTCATACCGACACCCTGTTCCTACCGGACGGAAACTCAAGCAAAAAACAGACCTGAAAAAAGGTGGCCATCATTGCACAGCAATGACTGCTATCGTAGCGCCCTGATTGGTAAAGTTTCCTTCCAGAATTGAGCAAAAGGTAAGTCCGCTCCGCCCGCGGATCAGATACACACCGGGCGTAGCCGGTGCCCTCAGAGTGTCATTGAAAGGCTTGTAGAATACCGGATCCGGGCTCACCCATGTATGGTAGGTGGACGGTGGATTATGATTCTCAATGCAGGCCATCTGATCTGCCTGCGGTGCCGGGCCGGCAATGCCGATGAATGCCGGCCGTATGCAGGTCCCACAGCCTGAACCCTGAATGGCATAATCCAGAGAAATATTGAAGAGGGCACCCGCTGTTACCATGGCCACATCACCCTGACCATCCACATTGACATTCTGGTAAAGGGCCGGGCCGGTGCTCTGTGGTGCTGGTGGCGGAGTACAGAATAGATGAATGGATGTAACATTACTGGAACTGATTGTCCCGCTGGAATTGGCAAAAGCGCAACCAACCTGTCCGCCTGGCTGATTTAACACACTGATGTTGTAGTTCTGCCCGTCTTCCAGGCCGGTGGAGAACGTGTAGGAAGAGGAGCCGGCCCCCACCGAAAGATTTTGGGCCACAGATCCGGACATTGAAAGAGTCAGACCGGTCCCTGTTAGACCATAGATGGTTCCGCCTACGGTAAAAAGCGGCGGGCCACCCTGGCCGCCACTTCCAGCCGATTCATCGGCTGCGGAGGCAGCAGTCGCTGACCCGGCAGCCGGTGATAGAGCCGCGAAGGACAAAAATCCGACAGGCGAAGACGGGTCCACCGGCTGGATCACGAGTAACTGACAGGAAAGCCCGCCGAGCATGGCCAGAAAAATGCCTGTTTGATACCCATTCACCCCAATTTCCCCATCAAATCGCGGGCCCGCTTGCTATCCGGATCCAGCTCCAGGTATTCTTCCAGAAGCTGCCGGGCCCGCCCCTGCACTCCCATAGTAACATAGGCCCGGATCAAGTTCCACAAATTTTCTTTAAAGCCAGGATCTCTCAAGCGAATGCGTTCGGAAAGTTCAGCCGATAGATCCAGCAGTCCCTTTTTTCGGGCAAGGACTGCATAAAGATACAGCATACGTGTATCCGCCGGGCGAAAATCGTGGTAATCTTCGGCAAGCTGAAAGGCACGGTCCAGATCGCCCAGACGGTAAGCCAGGCGAGCAGCGATTTTCATGGCCCCCGTATTGTGCTGATCGGCTGCGATCATGGAGAGCGCATGATCCAGCGCCTGAGCGATGGACCCGGATTCCTCAAGGCCCCTCAGTACCTGTAGTTGATCGGGAGGCGCCGGGCGAGCTATGCGCTGCCCCCGGTAACCGATGCGGACCAGTGAAAGGTCATCCGTCAATTCCCCGTACTCTTTGAGCAAACTCACAATGCGACCCATGTCGCCTTCTGCCTGGCGGACAATTTCCAGAAACAATGCCTCGTCTTCATTGATGATGCGTACACCCTCGCGATGATCCAGCAAAAGATCATCCCGCCCATCTGAACCGGACACAACTACATCCCCTGGTTGCAATTGATAGGTCTGGATGGCCAGCCGTCCATCCAGATCCGGCATGCCTACCTTGCGAAACTTCAGTTCATTTTCAATGAAAGTCGCCTCACTGTTGCGATACAGTACAAGCCAGGGATGCTCAGCATTGATGAAATACAGCAGACCAGAATCATCATCAATGACAGCAAGTACCATGGAAATAAGCATACTGCCGTCAAAGCTCTCAAAAACGCTCTGCAATTCCTGGAACGCAATCTTGAGCCAGCGCTCCGGTGAAAGTTTTTTCATATCGGAAGCCATGCGCGTACGCTCAAGCAATGACTCAAAGACGGCTCCCAGAACCAGCGCTCCCCCGGCTCCCTGAATGGACTTACCCATGGCATCGGCATTGATCAGCACCGTGCAACGGCGCCCCTGGAGTTCAAAACTGCGTGCGGAGCAAAAATCTCCGCCGATTTCCTCTTCCCATTTCTTAAATTTAAATTTCTTTTTTTGCTCAATGTAAAACTCCACCTCCACCGTGTTGCTCTGGACGGAATTCACTCCCAGAGGTCGAATCAAAAGGGATGTGAGAAAATAATCGCCGTCCTGCTGTTGCTTGAGCGCTTCTACGGTGGCCAGAGTTTCACGGAGTTCAGCGGTTCGCTCAGTGACTTTTTGTTCGAGTTCATCAGCGTGTTTCTGCAAACGTTTTCGCGCACCGCGAATGGACTTGAGCATACGGTTGAAACTTCCGGCCAGATAACCGATTTCATCAGACACGGTCACCGGGATGCTGTGCTCCAGGTCTCCGCGGTTCACGCGACGCACTCCTCCAAGCAACTGCTCGAGCGGCCGCACAAGAGTGCCATAAAAGAAAAACCGAAAACCAACGACAATCACCACATAGACTGCAGCGACGATAAAAGTCAAAAGCCAGGCAAAGGGCGAAATGAAGGCCCGGTAAGAGCGGTACTCAAAGCCTGCTTCAAAAACTTCGGTGGAAGAACTTGAAAGAAAGGCAACGTAATGCTCCTCTGTGGCACCTGCTGCTTTGCGGTAGATGCGCTGGCCCGGTTGACTGACCGGCCGCATTTGCAAAAGAAGAGCTTGCCTGAGTTCGCCGGCGTCTTTTTTTTCTGCCAGCAGCCTGAGCCCGGCATCACGATACGGCTGCAATTCTTCTGGCAGGGCCACAAGCAGTTTTTGCGCCGCCGCCGGGAAATCGGCATCGGGGAGCTTGCGGAGTTTATTTTGCTGGTATTCCAGACGGGGACGCGTTCTCGCCCAGGCACTTAAGGCTTCCTGCGAACTCCTGCCGGACAGCATGCTGTTTAGAAAGCCGGCATGGCCCTCAAAATATAAGGGCACTACGGGGGGCAGGCGGTCATTGGCCAGCAACCGATCCCAGATCGTTCGATGGTAATGATCGACAGTCAGTTCATCAATGGGAAGGGCAAGATTGGTTTGCCCTGCGGATTCGATTAACGGGTCGCCTACGGCAGACAGAAGCGATCTTGCCCGATAGCGAACATCGGCACTGCGATAAGCCGGATCAATCTGGATGCGCTCAGCCACCAGCTGATGCTCTACATCATAAGATTTCTCTTTATCCAGGAACATAAAAGAGCTAATAAGAGCAAAAACTACCATAAAAAGCACAAGACTCACACCAACGATCTTGGCCATGAAAGTTGAGCGATCCTTTGTGCTGTTTAAGAATAGAATGAGTGCCAGAAAATACCCCGTAACCGTTATCATGATCATAAAGGTCTGGTGCAATCCCCGGTCCAGAAGGCCGTCGCGGCTGAGCGTGTTTGTAAGGCCGGCGGTAAATGTTATAAAAAACATTATGAATGCCATGCCGATCGTCACCCAGCGCTGCTGAGCGCTGCGAATTCCCTGAACCACGCCTGTCGCCAGCACAATTACCGTGAGCAGTAGCAGCAACAAACCCACGTTGCGGCTGAAAAGATCGGCATCAAAATCCCAGTAATGTCCGGCAAAATGGTAAAAGTACGGACCCCCGGCGGTACTCAGAACAAAGGCTATCGTCACGATTGCGGTCAGTGCGTACTTGGTATAAAGGGTGAAGCGCGCCAACCGTGGCACCATACTTGAAGGAAAATAAAAGAAAAACTGAGCCAGGTGGGTAAACTGGAGCATGGCCGTTGGTATTGTCATGTAACGATGCACACTGGACCAGGGTTCATAAATCAGGGAGGAGGGTACATAAGCAAAGGCCAGGCCACCCGCGTACAGGAAGGCCATGCCCAGATGATGGGTGGCACGGGAAGCGCCGGGCATCCCGAAGCGCAGAAACAGGCCCACGCTGAAGTAGTAGAGGAAGCCAATCGTAGCACCCAGGGAAAAGTAGGTTGCATAGAGATCAGGCATGGCATGGTTTTAGACCCCCCGTTGGGGATGGCAAGCCCGGATTTATCCAGCAATGAACGTTTTTTATTGACGAAGGTAGCCGCACGCTCAAGTCCTCGGTGTGAACCAAGAAACAGGCCCCAGGCCCCCTGCTCCACTCCCTGAAGAACCGGTCAAAGGGCCGGATCTGGATCGTTTGATCAAAATGTACCGCGAGATGCTGCTCATCCGTCGTTTTGAGGAGGCTACGGCCCGCGCCTACGCCAGCGGGAAGATCGGCGGCTTCTGCCACCTCTACATTGGCCAGGAAGCCGTGGGTGTTGGCGCCATCAACGCCCTCGAAGAGCGTGACTATGTGATTTCTACCTACAGGGACCATGGGCATGCGCTATCTCGCGGCCTCTCTGCGGACTCTTTGATGGCCGAGCTTTACGGCAAAGCCTCCGGGACATCAGGTGGCAAAGGCGGTTCTATGCATTTTTTTGATAAAAAACGCAACTTTATGGGCGGCCACGGGATCGTTGGCGGGCATGTTGCCCTGGCCGCCGGCATTGGCTGGGCCATCAAGTACCGCAAAGAAAATGCTGTGGCCGTCTGCTTCTTTGGAGAAGGGGCAACAAACATCGGTGCCTTCCATGAGGGTCTGAACCTGGCTGCCATCTGGAAACTGCCGGTGGTCTTTATCTGCGAAAATAACCACTACAGCATGGGCACGCCAGAGTACCGGGCTTTATCTGTGAGCGATGTAAGTATTCGCGCCGTCGCTTACAATATGTTTCGCGATCACTTTGAAGGCGATGACGTTCTTAAAGTACGGGAACGGGTACAGGAGTTCGTGAATAAAGCAAGGCGTGGCGAAGGCCCTTCTCTTCTGGAAATTTCTACCTACCGGTTTCGCGGACATTCCATGTCTGATCCAGCCAAGTATCGCACAAGAGAAGAAGTAGAAATCTACAAGCAGCGCGATCCGCTGGGCCGTGCGGAACACATCCTCCTCAAGAGCGGGTTTCCGGAAAAAGATATGGCCCGGATGGCTGCTGAAATAAAAGAAATTGTTGATCACTCCGTTCAATTTGCCGAGAACTCGGCCAGACCGGCCGCCGCTGAACTCTATACGCACATTCTGGCAGAACCCTGAAAATAGCACCTGTGGTTGATGGTGCGCTCATGCCCGCTACGGAGAAACTTCTCTCCCTACAAAAAGAAGATTTCCTGGGTATCCAGAAAAAACTGTCGGATCAAATCAGCCATACGGCGTGCCTCTTTGCCCGGACATTAAGTGAAATCTGTGAAACAGAGATTTTTTTTAAGTTTGAAAATTTACAATACACAGCATCGTTCAAGGAACGCGGAGCCCTTTACAAATTAATGCAGCTGGATGAGAATCAGAAACAAAAAGGCGTTATAGCCATGTCTGCGGGTAACCACGCTCAGGCTCTGGCCTACCATGCCAGACGTCTCGGCATTCCATCCACAATCGTTATGCCCGCAGCCACGCCCTTTATTAAAATACATCTTACCCGGCAGGCGGGAGCCCGGGTCATGCTTGAGGGGGAAACTCTCAGCCAATCAGAGAAGGAGGCCAGGCGAATCGCTCAGGAGGAAGATCTAACCTTTGTCCATCCTTATGACGACGAAGACGTGATCTTGGGTCAAAGTAGCGCTCTTGTGGAAATGCTTGCAGACATCCCGTCTCTGGACGCGATCCTTGTGCCTGTTGGCGGCGGCGGACTGCTGGCCGGCACCGCCCTCGCTGCCCGCGCCCTTTGCCCGGGCCTTTCCGTCATCGGCGTGGAAGTAGAGAACTATGCTTCCATGAGCGCTCTACTGGATGGAAGAACGCCCGATTGTGGTGGAGCAACCATTGCTGAAGGAATTGCCGTCAAGCAACCCGGTCAGAAAACCCTGGCCGTTACGCGGGCCCTCAATCTGAAAGTCGTCACCGTAAATGAAGCATCCCTTGAAACCGCCGTGGCACTACTTGCAAATATTGAAAAAACCGTGGTGGAGGGTGCTGGAGCCGCCGGCCTGGCCTTTCTTTTGGAAAAGCCCGATGCACTGCGCGGCAAGAAAGTGGGAATCGTCCTGAGCGGCGGAAACATTGATAGCCGGATACTTGCAGCAGTGCTGCTTCGCGATCTTGCCCGGCAGGGCCGGATCACTCGCCTGCGGCTGGAAATAGCCGACAGCCCTGGCGCTCTTGCTGAGGTAGCCGGCCGGATTGGACAGGAAGGCGGGAATATCATCGACGTTAGCCACCAGCGCATTTTTGCCGCACTATCTCTTAAAAGCGCGTATCTGGATATTGCCCTGGAAACCCGCGATAACACCCATAGATCTGCGGTGATCCAATCGCTAAAGAACAGCGGCTACAAAGTAGAAATTCTCGAAGCGCTGGAAAGATTGCATCCGGCTACAGCACAGATCTAACGGCCAGGCATTAAAAGCCGGATCATGCCAGAATTCGATTGAAACTGCGGCCCCTACCATAAAAACAGGGCCATGCCGGAACTAACTTACCGTGAAGCAGTGCGCCGGGCCATGGTTGAGGAAATGCGCCGCGATGATCGAGTTTTTCTCATGGGAGAGGAAGTCGGTCATTACCAGGGCGCCTACAAAGTCAGTCAGGGTATGCTGGAAGAATTCGGTGAGGATCGCGTTGTCGATACACCGATCTCTGAAAACGGGTTTGCCGGTGTGGGTGTGGGCGCCGCTATGTGCGGGCTCAAACCGATTATCGAATTTATGACCTGGAACTTTTCTCTGGTCGCTATTGACCAGATCATCAATAGCGCCGCGAAGATGCTGTACATGTCCGGCGGACAGTTCAACATTCCTTGCGTTTTTCGCGGACCCAACGGCGCGGGCGGCCTTCTTGGCGCCCAGCATTCGCAGGCCCTGGAATCGTACTACGTGCATTGTCCCGGGCTCATCGTTCTGGCTCCAGCAACTCCGCACGATGCCTGCGGGCTGCTCAAAACAGCCATTCGCGGCAATAATCCAGTGATCTTCATGGAATCAGAAGTCCTCTACAATACCAGTGGCACGGTTCCCGATCAAGAATATACCATCCCCATCGGTAAGGCTGATGTTAAACGTCAGGGATCCGATTTCACCATTGTCACCTGGTCGCGCGCGCTTCACTATGTTCTGGAAGCGCTGCCGCTGCTGGAAAAAGCGGGCTTCAACCCGGAGATTGTGGACCTGCGCAGTCTGCGTCCGCTCGATGAGGCTTCTGTCTATGAATCAGTAAAGAAAACCAATCGAGTGATGATCGTAGAAGAAAGCTGGCCGCAGGCGTCCATGGGATCGCACCTTTCCGATCTTATCGCCCGCCACTGCTTTGACTATCTGGATGCACCGGTGGCCCGCGTTCACCAGGCAGATACACCCATGCCCTACGCTGCCAACCTGGAAAAATTGAGTCTGCCGGATGCCCATAAAATTTTGCAGGCTGCAGAAGAACTCATGGCATAGGAACTAATATGGCATTAATATTTGAATTAACTCAACTATCTCCCACCATGGAAGAGGGCACTTTTGTGCGCTGGACCAAGAAAGTGGGCGATGCCGTTGAGCCAGGTGACATCCTGGCTGAAGTGGAAACGGACAAAGCGGTCATGGAAATGGAAGCTTACGATTCCGGGATTCTGCTGGTGCAACTCTCGAAACCCGGGGACCGTATGCCTGTCGGCTCACCCATGGGCATCATTGGCGAAGCCGGTGAGGATGTGCACACCCTTCTTGACCAGGCCAGAGAACGACTCAAAGCGGGACCCCCGGCTGAAAAGACCGATGCGCAGGATGCCGAGGAGGATGCAGAAATCATCGCCCGTCATGAAAAGGCTGCGGCGGAACCGGCACCCGTAGTTCCCGAGCCATCAGTGCCCGCACAGGCCAGATCGGCGGCACAGCCACCCAGAACCACGGACGGTCCGCGGCCGGCGCGGGTGGAAAGAAGCGGCCGGATCCTTGCCAGTCCCCTGGCGCGCCGCATTGCAGAAGATAAAAATGTGGATCTATCGCGGGTCAAAGGTAGTGGCCCGGGCGGGCGGATCACCAGAGAAGATGTTTTGCGTTCCCTTGACTCCCGTCCGGCTGGAGTCGTGAAGCGACGCGAAGATCGGCGCATTGATATTTCCAGTATGCGCCGGGTCATTGCCCGCCGCCTGCATGATGCTAAGAACAATATCCCGCATTTTTACCTGAACATGGAAATCGATGCCACAGCTGTGGAGCAATTGCGCCGGGAACTCAATGCCGACCTGGCCATGCACAGAGGGGAGGAAGCGCCCAGGGTTTCCCTGAACGATTTCATCGTCCGGGCTTCAGCGCTGGCTCTGGTGCGCCACCCTGTGGTAAATTCTTCCTGGCAGGATGACCATATCATGGAACACGGCCGCGTGGATGTAGGCGTGGCTGTAGCTATTGATGGCGGCCTGGTAACGCCCTACGTGCGCGATGCAGACCAGATTCCTTTTCTGCAACTTGTAGGCGAGATACGCTCTCTGGTCAATCGTGCCCGCGATCGTCGTTTGAAGGTAGAAGAATTTTCTGATGGTACCTTTACCATTTCCAATCTGGGAATGTTTGGGATCGATGAATTTTCTGCAATCATCAATGAACCGGAAGCGGCCCTTCTGGCCGTTGGCGGCGTTGCCGAGCGCCCCGTGGTTCGTGACGGAGCTATCGTCCCGGGTCCAACTTTTAAAGTCACACTCAGCTGTGACCATCGAGTGATTGATGGTGCGGAGGGAGCTCGTTTTCTGGGAACTTTTAAAAATCTTATAGAACATCCGCGCCTTCTGCTCGCTCTGTAACATGACGCGCCAGGATTATGGCGGGCTGTGCCTGGATTTTCTAAAAGCCGATGCCCTGACGATTGCAGCTTCTTCAGATTTGCCGCTGAGGCTGCCGGACTGGCTGCGACGATTTTCTCTCCCGGAGTGTAAACCGGGCACGATGGATGGCATTGTCCTGGGCGAGAGGGAGGCACCGCGTAGCTTGCGCGATATTCTGGATCAAACAGCTCTCCTTTCTCCCGGTGGCATACTGGTGTTTGCCGGACCCCTGCCTGCCGATTTTCGCGCTAACGATCTTTCTGGATCGGGGCTCAACCTGCGACACCGCGATTCCACATTCGTCGTTATAGAAAAAGAATATCAGGCTCACCATGCGGCAGGGCGGCAGTTTACGATTTTCTTTCCTTTTTTGTCCGGTGCCGACGCGCAGGAAACTCTAAAGCAATTGTCCCGCTGGCAGACCTACTTCACCGCCACTTTCCTTCCGGGAGTTGCCCACTTCTTGCTGATAAACGATCAGGCTCTGGACAATACCGCGCAGCACGTACTGCAAAACCTAAATTTGCCCGCTGATCTGATTCATCACTATCGGCCCGCCGGAGAAGAAACGACTTTGCAGACTGCTCTCTTACACAACCAGGGGCGATTTTTCTTCTGGCCTGCGGACCTCTCTCCCCAAAGAAGCTGGCCACTCTGGCAACTTTCCTTGCTGGGTGAAGCCCCCGAGTACTGTGAACTTGATCTGCGTCAGCCACCGATCCAAAAAAACTCAAAGCATCCCATCTCCGGCAGTCTTCAGCCCCTGCGAAAGATTCAGTCCTTTTCCCTGAAGCAGCCTTTTTTGCTTTCTGCGGCCCGCGCTTTTGATCTGGCCCGGCAGCCGGTCGAGCGGCGCGCTTCGTTTCTGAATCAAAAGGGCGATCTTCAGAAGATGGTTATCTATTTATAGAAAAATTTCAAACACTACCACATGACTGTTGCCTGTCGCCAAATCAAAGATTTTAGATGGGCGCTACTGCTGGGTGCCTTTCTGCTTTCGCAAAGTAGCGGCTCCAGTTCCAGTTGCAGCGGTTGCGTGACAGCGGGTGCACCCATGGCCCAGAAAGTGACCCTCACGGCCGGAACGCCGTTTACCTACAAGGTTGATCTGGGTAAGGTTTCAGACGGGGCCAGCGCATTCACCGCTACCGGCAGCAATCTGGCCGTCAGCCATCAGCGGCTGAGTGCCAGCAGCACAACCATTGACATGTCTCTCCTCGACCCCAATGGCATCGTGGTGAAATCTGTGGGGAATGCCGCGGACTCTTTGACCGCTACTTTGAGCTACACTCCCTCAAGCAGTGGCACATACATCATCAGGATCGCATTTAATGTAACTCTAACCGCAGCTTCCATTGAGCCCGAGATCACGGGCGGGACGGCTGAGGGGTCAGTGGGCGCCGCTGAAGTCATTCTGGCACCCGCCAATCCCTCCCGTGTGATCAATGGCTTTGTCGGAAATAGCTTTGTGGTAATAATTTATGGAACCATCAGCGGCGGAACCTTTGCCCCGATCACCGGAGCTACGGTCGAGATTAAGGTGGGCGGAAATACCTGCGCCCTGACCCTCCAGGACCCTGCGACCAATTGGCCCACTTTTGCTTTTGCGGGCCAGATCTACACCCATTCTACCTGGTCCAGCACTGGTTGTGGCAATACCAATTACGCTTCCACCCAGACAGCCCAGCTCATCATTACGGATGCCGTTAATGGAAACTTCACTTCCAATGCAATACAGATTCCGAACAACATCAGTGCCGTAAAGATCGATGGTGTGAGTTTGACAGGATCGGCCAGTTTTACCGTGAGTAAGTCCAGCTCGCACACGATAACCTATACCATGCCCGCTACAGTCCCTCCCGTCGCCCTCTACTACCTTGCTGGCAAGCAAAATGGGGGGAAAGTAGGCACCAACCTGAACATCGGCGTGGCCAACGTTGCCGCAGCCGGCGCTACGGATACCTTCACCATCCCGGCGGGAATGGGCTCCGTGATGACCACCGCCAATGACGTGGATGCCTACGGTATCTTGAGTGCTTCGAATCCAGCCGTACTCCTGGACTTTGCCAATGGGGGAACCTTTACGGGCGTCGATGGATCAACAGGCAATCTGTTATTCTCAGCCTTCCAGCCTTTTGCAGCCGGCAATGTTTACTTGAACGCTTCGGAATCCAATAGCCGGGGCTATTCAGCGGATAATTTGACTGTAACAGACTGAAACATTATCAATTTTATAAATATCCCGGATCGCATCGCCGATCCGGGATATTTTTGTAATGAGGACCCGCCGCGTCCCTCTGCTTGCCAGAACCCCCTATCGAAACAGGGCCCTCAGCGAAAGCGACTGTCCAAAAACGGTAACGCTATCCTCGCGAGAAAAAGTCCGGGTATTTCTGTAGCTTCCATTGAGAGGATCCGTATAAACTTCGAGCTCACTCTGGTTCACGTTCAGGATCCAGTATTCCGGAATGCCAGCCGCCGCGTAGATGACCATCTTGCTGCGATCCATTTGCAGCGATGCCCTGGCCACCTCGACCACCAGAAGGGCGCGCTCTGGATTCTGATGAAAGTAATCCTCAATCGTTCCTGGAACAACGGAAAGATCAGGCTCAGGCTCGGAGCTCCCCAGAGAAAGCGAATGCTCCTTCAAAACTTCTGTATCCGGCGGGGCCAGGTCTTTCAGCAATTGGTGCAGGCGGTGAGCATAGTAGTTATGCTCCGGGCTTTTTGTCATTTTTTCAAAGATCACTCCCTGCAGAAGTTCCGTATTTTCAAACTCCGGCTGCCTGTTCACCAGTTCCCGATAGGCCGCGCCGGATAGAAGTCGCAGGTGCCTGCGCACTTCAGCCTGATCAAGGAGGGAAACCACGCCAGAACGGAAATAGCCGGAAAACGACCCGTCAAGCAGATTTCCAGCCCCTTGCCAGGAATGGGAGGATTGACCCCGGCTTCCCTATCGTATGACCGATCAGAGATTTTTTTATAGACATTCTGGCGCAGCCAGCGGATGAAGTCCACGCCGCTCATGTGCGGTAACCCTAGGTCCAGGCATAGAAAGGTCAGGGAGGAAAGCTGTGGACTGCGAACCGCTTCCTCCGCACAGGCCCAGACAAGCACCTGCCGCGCGCTCCTGGCAAGTTCCGCAGCCAGAGCCTCCCGCACGGTCGGCTGGTCTTCTACTATCCCAATGGTATCAGTAAGTATATTTTCCACGGTGTCGCGCGAGCGTACCCTATCACCTTTTTACCACACAGGCAATAGTCTGAGAAGACTATTTTTGATCGCTGCTGCTCTGCTTCTTATTCAAAAAGCGATAGAGTTCAACCAGGTTTTCGATTTTCATTTCGGATCAGAACACGCTGGATCCGTCTCCCTTCTAAAAATTAACGGTCAGGCAATTGCCCTGATAGTTCCTGAGTGCCTGATGGTCGACCGTCAGGGAGCGTTTCTCCTCCAGCATGTGCTCGCCCTCCGGGCCGTAACTCTTGCCGGTGAAGACCAGAGCTGCCTCCACAGAAGTGCCGATTTCTTTCCAGGTGCCCCGGGTGAATTCCAGATACAAGCCCGCCCCGGTTATCGAACCGCTGCCCTGGATCGTACCATCCGGTTGCAGTGTGACCTGCAGGGAGGCTGTGTCAGCCGGCCCGCTCGGCTGGCGGCAGAGGCTTCGCCCCGTCAGGCTGGCCTTTTCCTGGCAAGCCATAATCAGGAGGAGCACCGGGAGCAGGTGCGGGAGGAGCCATGGAGTTCGGTGCATGCGGTTGGCATAGCCCGAAAAGGGACAGGGGGCAACCAGAAATTTCCGCGCGGGAGCCTGCCTGCAATTTCCTGCGCAACAATCTCCGGCCGCGCGACCCTTTGAAGGCAGGGACAAGAGTGCCCACCAGATCGTTTTGAGAGGCACCTTGTGGAAGAAACGGGCCGCATTGATCGAAACCTCTCCGGATCCGCCTTTCCCTTTTTGGTTGCCCGCAGCCGCCAGCTAATCCGGAGTAGTTTAGAACTCGCTGAGGTATCTCATGGCAACGAAGAAAAAGGCTAAGACTGGAAAGAAAACCGCCAGGCAAAGTAAAACCGGGGCGGAGGGGGTGCATTTTACCGGTGGTCCGGCTCACAGCATCACGCCCTTCCTTATGTTCAATGCCAATCCCGAAGAGGCGGCCCGATTCTATGTCTCGATCTTCAAGAAGAAATCCAGAATACTGAAATCGAGTCCGATGCAGGCAGATTTTATCCTGAACGGCCAGCGGTTCTTATCATACAACGGAGGACCTGAGTTTACCTTCAATTGGGGTGTTTCCTTCATGATCCATGTCGAAACCCAGAAGGAAGTCGATTATTACTGGAATGCTTTGAAGGCCGATGGCGGCGAAGAAAGCATGTGCGGTTGGGTGAAAGATAAGTACGGCCTTTCGTGGCAAGTGACTCCCAACCTACTACTCCAGTTGATCTCTCATGAAGACCGGGGAATCGCCGCCCGTGCGCAGCAGGCCATGCTGAAAATGAGAAAGATCGATATCGCTATACTTAAAGAAGCCGCAGCTGCCGGATAATCGTAATGCCCCATGGCCCCCGGCTGGCCGGGAATCGCCGGATCCGGTCATTCCGCTTGTAGCGTGCCGGAATTTTGCGTAACAGAAATGGAGGTCCGTAGACCAATGCCCTGTGCTACGGCGACTGCGCATACCCCTCTGGCTCAAGCTGTCCATGCTCACCGGAATCGTCGTAACCGGTCTGACCGGGATTCTGGTCTACACGGCCTACAGGCAGGGTTACCGGGATCTGGAAGAACGATTTGGTCTGGTCCTCAAGCACATCGCCATCAATACCGCCATGCGTATCGATGGGCGGGTCCATAAAACCATTGTCCAGAGCAAGGACCCGAACGGTGCAGCCTTTCAATCGCTACGCCATCTCTTGCAAGAGGTGATGGAGAAAAATTATCTAACCCACGAAACGCTTTATACATTTCACCGTGTGGGGGATCGAGATGTGCAGTTTGCCGTCATGCTGCACAAAGAACCCTTCATAGGCAATCCCTACAATATTCCGGAGGCCAATCGACCGGTCTTTGATCAGGTTCTTGCCGGCAAACCCGCTTTCACCCCCATCTATACCGATGACCACGGAATGTGGATTTCAGGACTTGCTCCCATCTTTGACGGGGATTCTGTCGTGGGTATCGTGGAGGCTGATTTCAGTATAACAAAATTTGTTATGCAACTGGAAGAGCGAATGCAGTACTACCTTGTTCTTTCAGGAGCCACGCTCCTTATCGCCCTGGTTGTGACCATACTGCTGGCCATTCGTTTCACCCAGCCCATCCGTTCCTTAAAAAAAGCGGCGGGGGAAATTACATCGGGCAATCTGGAAATTGAGCTCAAAATCGAAAGCCACGATGAGCTCGGTGAACTGGAACATTCTTTCAATCTCATGACCCGTTCTTTACGCGAACGCTACATGATGCTAAAATACATATCACCGCATACCATTCGCATGATCCAGCGTCATATGATCGGCCCGGGGCACAGACAGGAAGCGCGTCGGGATCTGGTCATTTTTTTTGCGGACATTCGGGGGTTTACAGCCTACAGTGAGAATCGACCGCCGGAGGAAGTGATTCACAATCTCAATCTGATTCTGGGCAAACAGGCGGCTTTGATCGAAAAGCATGGTGGTGAAATCGATAAATTTGTGGGCGATGAGATCGTGGCTACTTTTGAGGGAGACAACGCTGCCGTCCAGGCCCTGCAAACGGCCATTGCCATTCAGAAAATGGTCGCAGAAAATCTTTTGTTACGGCAATTTGATCCCACCCTGAAAATCGGCATTGGCATTGCCAATGGGGAAGTAGTCATTGGAAATATAGGATCGGACGACCGTAAGGATTTTACCATCATCGGCAGCAATGTAAATCTGGCTTCACGCATCTGCAATGCCGCTGCGGCGGGAGAGATTCTGCTTTCCGGAAAAATCTACTTCGCTCTGAGTGACGATCATACGTTTGCCATTAAGAAAAAAGGAATGCTGCGCGCCAAAGGTTTCAGTGATTTGATCAGCGTGTATTCCTGTCGCTGGGAAGAAATCGCGGTTTAACGCAAGGAGAGAAAATGGTACAGGCCATCTGGAACGAAGAGATCATAGCAGAAAGCAGTGACACGGTCATTGTGGAAGGGAATCACTACTTTCCGGCATCAGCCGTTAAGCCCGATTTTTTGCAGGCAAGTGAACACCACACGCACTGCCCCTGGAAGGGCGATGCCAGCTACTACCATTTACGGGTAAAAGGCAAGACCAATGAAAATGCAGCATGGTACTACAAAGACCCCTTCCCTAAGGCCAGACATATAGAGGGTCGTATAGCTTTCTGGAAAGGTGTAACGGTCAGAGAGAAACCCGACTCCCCTTAATAAAGAGCTGGTCGCAGAAATATTTTTCTTCATCCAGAAAGCTGGCCTGACTCAGCAGGCCCGCTTTGCCGGCCAGGGAAATCATTTGTTCAATGGTATATTTATAGGACGATTCCGTATGGATGCTTTCGTGGGCACCGAGCGTAAATTCCATTTGCAGACGCTCAATCCGAATGCGCAGCTCGCGAGTGGCAATCAGATGGCTTTCCATGGCTCCCGAAGGCGGATGGTAAAGGGCATGGTGGTAGAAAGAATCCAGCGGAAAGTTTGCCTGCCATTCCCGATTGAGATGCCGGAGCATGTTGAGATTGAATTCCCGGGTGACACCGGCTCTGTCGGCATAGGCTGGTAAAAGAATAGCCGGGTCCTTTTTCAGATCGTATCCCAGTAAAAAGAGATCCCCCGCAGAAAGCAGCGCACTCAGACTGTGGAAGAACGATTCGGCGGCAACAGGATCAAAGTTTCCAATGTTGGAACCCAGAAAGAGAACCAGGGCCGGTCCGCGGCGCAAGGAACCGATAACCTGCGCTGCCTGCTCAAAAGAAACTTCATGAAGGAAAGCCGGAGCAAGATCCATGCTCTGGAACCTTTTTTGTAGGGCGGAAAGGGCCAGCGCGGAAACATCAAGGGCATGAAACTCCGGTCGCCACCCGTTCCCGGCAAAGCTCTTGAGCAGCAATGCGGCTTTCTCTCCGTTACCGGCACCCAGTTCAAAAACCAGAGAGGGGCCGTTCCTTTGTCCGGCACTCTGGATAGCCCCGGTAATTTCCGTCGCGCGCTGAAGAATGGAAATTTCCGCGCGGGTGAGATAGTATTCGGGAAGCCGGGTGATTTCTTCAAAAAGGCGCGAACCTTCGGCATCATAGAATAATATGGAAGGCAGACTGCGGGGCTTCTGACCCAGTCCCCGGCGAATCGATGCATCCAGATCAGCGGACATCGCGGGCCAGGCGCACTCCGCTGAATTGCCAGGCGGCGCCGGGAGGAAAAAAATTTCTGTAGGTAAATCGCAAATGGCCCGGTGGGCTGGCTATGGAGCCACCGCGCAGAACGCGCTGGTTATTCATAAATTTTCCATTGTATTCGCCCAGGGCACCGGATTCAATTTTGTAGCCGGGATAGGGTCCATAAGCCGATGAAGTCCATTCCCATATTCCGCCGGCAGCCACCTGGCCACTCAGGTGGAAAAAGGGGTCCAGCGCCTGACCGGCAAAATCAAAATAATCGTCAGCTGCGTAACCTATCATTGCCAGCTCCCACTCCTGCTCTGTGGGCAATCGTGCCTTGTAGTAACGAGCCAGGGCATCGGCTTCGTAAAAATCCAGATGGGCTGCCGGCTGATCCGGATCCAGTGGAACAAATCCCCGACTACTGTAAACAAACCAATCTTTTCCTCTCTTCTGCCAGTAAAGGGGACAACTTTGCCTGCCCGCGATTTGATCCCAGCCGTCAGAGAGCCAGAGCTCCGGGCGCTCATAGCCGCCGGCAGTCATAAAATCCAGCATCTCCTGGTTGCATAGCGGTCGCGAAGCTATCTCAAAAGCCTCGACGACCTGCCGGTGGCGCGGCCGTTCGTTGTCGTAAGAGAAATCGGCCGTATCACGGCCAAAGAAAAAGACATCGCCGCCAGCCTTGAGCCAGGTGAGCGGCGGAGCTTTTTGATGGCGCAGATCCATTGCCGGAGCAAGCGGAGGCTGCATGGGCGAAAGATAAAGATTATACTTTATATCTGTCAGGATGAGCTCCTGGTGCTGCATTTCGTGCTCCAGCCCGATTCGCAGGCGGCGAAGAAATTCGGCGCCCGGAGCAGGATTGTTCAAAGCCTGCGCCATCCGTTGATCAATAGCATTACGATAAGAAAGAATTTCCGCAAGGGAAGGCCGGCTCAGCTGCCCGCGGCGTTTGCGGTCCAGATGCCGACCAACGCCTTTATAGTAGGAGTTAAAGAGAAAGTCGTAATCGGCATGAACAGGCTGATCACCAAGCAAATCGCGCAGAAGAAATCGCTCAAAAAACCAGGTTGTGTGCGCCAGATGCCATTTGCCAGGGCTGGCCTCTTCAGCGATCTGTAGCAGCAAATCCTCCGCCGAAAGTCCGGCAAGCAGCTGCCGGGTCCGCGCTCTGACGGCTTCATAGGCCCGCTGGGTTTGCTCTGGATGTTGCATAAAGACCTTTCAGAGGCGATGAAGTCGGAATGGTCAGGGGAGCCGCAGAGCCAACTTTTTTTTACCTTCCACCCTTAAGAGAAACAGAAAAAAAGCCTTTTGTGTAAGAAAATCAGCACGACTATGACTGAATCTGTAAGCAGGGGGGCTATGCATACACACACCGTTATCGTGGGAAATGGCATCTCGGGCATCACAGCCGCACGGGAAATTCGCAAGCGCAGCGACAATCGAATCACAGTGATCTCTGAAGAGTCGCCCTATTTTTTTTCCCGGCCGGCCCTCATGTACATTTTTATGGGGCACATGAAAGTCGAACATACCTATCCCTATGAAAAGTTCTTCTGGAAGAAGAATCGCATCGAACTCCTTGAGGATAAGGTGGAAAGTATCGATAAGGATGCGCGGAAATTGATCCTGTCCCGATCTGGCCCGCTTTCCTACGATCAATTGATTCTGGCCACAGGTTCCAGATCCAATCGATTCAACTGGCCAGGACAGGATCTAAAAGGTGTACAAACTTTCTATTCTTTACAAGACCTGGAGATGCTGGAAAATAACGTGGCTGGAGTCAAACGCGCCGTGATTGTGGGCGGCGGCCTCATCGGTGTGGAGATGGCGGAAATGCTGCTCTCGCGTGCCATTGAAGTGACTTTTCTTGTGCGCGAAAAGAATTTCTGGGACATTGTGTTGCCTGTGGATGAGGCCCGGATGATCGAATCAGAAATCCAGCATCACGGAATTGATTTGCGCCTGCAGACTGAACTACAGCAGATTCTGCCGGATGATGCCGGTCGCGTACGGGCCATCACCACGAGCACCGGGGAAACGATGGAGTGCCAGCTGGTGGCCCTGACGGTCGGTGTAAGCCCGCGAACCGATCTTGCCCGTGCTGCCCTGCTCGACGTGGGGCGTGGCATCCTGGTGGATCGATTTTTACAAACGAGTGACCCCCACATCTTTGCCGCCGGCGACTGCGCAGAATTCAGAGAGCCACTTCCAGGCCGGCGAGCCGTCGAGCAGGTCTGGTATACAGGCAAGTTGCAGGCGGAAGCTCTGGCCCGGACTTTGACCGGCGAGCCAACCGTCTATGATCCGGGAGTGTGGTTCAACTCGGCAAAGTTCTTTGATCTGGAATACCAGGTCTACGGAGACGTGCCGCCACAAAAAGGGGTAGATCAGGCCGATTTTCTCTGGCAGCAGGGAAACCGATTGATACGGATCACTTATCATTCACTGACACACACAGTGACTGGAATTCACAGCATTGGCATGCGACTGCGTCAGGAAATCTGTGTGAGCTGGATCAAGGAAGGTCGCTCTGTGGATTTCGTTATCGAAAATCTTCCAGCAGCCCTTTTTGATCCGGAGTTCTACAACAACCCGGCCGGAGACATTGCCCGCAGCTTTCGCCACCGGGAGGTGATTCATGTTTGAAAAAATGTTATTTCCTTTAGCTTTGCTCCTTACCGCCATGGCCAGCATCAGCTACTTTTACCTGGCAAGGCCCATGGCCGCGTCCGCCAATAACGGAATCTGGCAGAATGGCCTGACGGCGCGGGGACTTGCTGGCTATGCTCTGGGTTTTTTTATAACCGGTTTCTATGTGCTGCTTTACTGGTTTGCCGAGCATTTGCAGCCGCTCATACGGGCCATGGACGGTCTGAGTTCATTTCTGCGCGCCGGACCGGCCGATCAATGGTTTCTCTACGGTACGCTGTACACCTTTGCCATTTTGGTGATGGGAGTGCGGGCCATCATTCGCTATCGTCACTCAGCTTACCAGATCTGGCGGACCGCTATCATCATGTTCAGCCAGCTTTTTCTGGCTTATTTGATTCCCTCCCTGCTGAAAAGCCTCAACCAGCCGGAATTCTATTTCAGCTACTTCTGGCCACTCAAACCGGAGTATCTTTTTCCCGGCACCGTTGCTGCTCTGGTCAACCATCCAGGCGGGATGGGCCTGTTCTTTGTTTTCTGGGCGGCCGTTTTGACTTTTGTGGCAACGCCGATTCTCACCTACTTCTTTGGCAAGCGCTGGTACTGTTCCTGGGTCTGCGGATGCGGTGGGCTGGCCAACACTCTGGGCGATCCGTGGCGCCAATTGTCATCCAAATCTCTGCGCTCCTGGCAATGGGAAAGATACACGATCCATAGTATTCTTATTATAATTTCCGCACTGACTGTTACGCTCTGGCTCAATTCATTCCTTGGCGGCGAGCTTCTGGGCCAGATATCCGGACCTTTTGCCCGCGGTTACGGCTTTTTCATCGGGGCCCTCTTTTCCGGCGTGATCGGTGTGGGTTTTTATCCCTTTTTTGGCACAAGGCTGTGGTGTCGTTTTGGCTGTCCCATGGCTGCATATCTGGGTTTGCTACAGCGGTTCTTCTCGCGCTTCCGTATCACCACAAATGGCGGACAGTGCATCTCTTGCGGCAACTGCTCAACCTACTGTGAAATGGGCATCGATGTGCGGGCCTACGCCCAGCGCGGTGAAAACATTGTCCGCGCCTCCTGTGTGGGTTGCGGGATTTGTGCCACGGTCTGTCCGCGGGGTGTCCTCAAACTGGAGAACGGTCCAGCCAGAGAGCGCTGGAAAACCTGATGGTAAGCGTCCGCCTGCTTTACATTGTGGCCCGTGGACGCAGCGGCCATCGAAAAGCTGATCCGGGATTACGGCGACCGGCTTTACAGCTTTGCACGGTCACGGCTTGCGGATGATCTGGAAGTGGAGGACGTACTGCAAGAAACCTTCCTGGCCGCGCTGAAAGCAGGTCCTAAATTTCGGGGCGATTCATCTGGCTATACCTGGCTCACTGGAATACTAAAAAAGAAAATATATGACGTGTACAATAAACGAACACGCGAAGGACGCTTCTTTGTTGATCTAACGGAGGAGCCGGGCGGCAGGAATGGCAGTGATCGGCTGATGGAAACTGCGGATGCGCGGCCTCTCCCCCCTGAAGACCTCACGCGCAAAGAGCTTTCATCACTGCTCTGGGATTGTGTAGACCGTCTGGATGGAATTTACGGGCAAATCTTTAGAATGCGGGAAATCGACGGACTGGACCGCTCTGCCATCTGCCAGCTCACGGAGGCAACTCCTACCAACGTCAACGTCATACTGTACCGGGCCCGGCTGCGATTGCGTAAATGTCTGGAAAATAAGGGCATCGCTGATGCCTTCTGAAAGCCGTCCAGGCTGGATGCTGGATTGCCGGGAGGCCTCACAGGCTATCTCCCGTGCACGGGAAGAAACACTCTCCTGGAACCTCTGGCTAAAATTGCGCATGCATCTACTGTTCTGTCATGCCTGCGCCGGATTCAACCGGTTTGTGTCGTCCAGCGCGAGAGTACTCAGGCGTGAACAGAGGGAGCTTGTCATGCCAGAGCCCATGAAGGAAAGCCTTGTCCAGAAATTGAAAAAAGAATGATGATCCATTGCTTGAATAAAAGGGGAAAGAATATGAATATATTTCGTAAATTGATAGGCTTTAGTTTTTTTGTCATACTTTTGGCGGCTCCGCTTGGCGCTCTGGATCATACCCATGCCGCCTGGAATTCCCTGCTAAAGAAAAACGTCAGTGTTTCCGGGCAGGTTCAGTACAGCGGCTTTCGCGGTGCTGCTTTTGAGGACTATTTAAAAAGCCTCTCCGCGGTTTCCGCCGCAGAGTACGAATCCTTCTCCCGGCCGCAGAAAATGGCCTTCCTGATCAATGCCTACAATGCCTTCACGGTGAAATTGATTCTGGACCACTATCCGGTCAGCAGCATTAAGAAAATCGGTGGCCCGCTGAAAAGTCCCTGGAAAATCGAATTTTTCACACTGATTGGAGCAAGGCGCCACCTGGACTATATCGAGCACGGGGTTTTGCGGCCCAAGTTTGGCGATCCGCGCATCCATGCCGCTGTGGTCTGCGCATCCCGTGGCTGCCCGCCTCTTCTAAATGCAGCCTTCACCGCAGACAAACTCAATGCCCAGCTTGATGAAAGAATGAAAAATTTCCTTAATACCGATTACTACAACCGCTGCGATGGTAAAAAAGCGGAACTTTCCTCCATCTTTAAGTGGTATGCTGGCGACTTTGGGGGAGAGAAACAACTCAAAACCTGGATTGCCCGTTACAACAAAGCCTGTGCTTCCGTGGAAAACATATCCTACAAAGATTATGACTGGGCTTTGAATTCTCGCTGACAAAAGTAAGCAGCCCGGTAATCTCAATACCGACCATGAAAAATCCGGGGCATATCATTACAGTCGACTGCCAGTATCTTTACCCCCGCATTGCCGCCGCCTATTTGATCGTAGAAGGCGAGGAAGCCATGTTTGTAGAAAACAATACGAGCCATGCTGTCCCTCTGCTGCTGGCTGCCTTAAAAGAAATCGGTCTTGCTCCGGAGCAGGTGCGCTATGCAGCCATCACTCATGTTCACCTGGATCATGCCGGGGGTACATCCGCTTTGCTGGATGCCTGCCCTGAGGCGATCTGCCTTGCTCACCCCAGAGCCGCGCCACATGTCATCAACCCCGCACGACTGATTGACAGTGCCCGCACGGTCTACGGAGCGGAAATGTTTGACCGCCTGTATGGAGAGATCAGGCCAGTTGACGAGCGTAGAGTGCGCATCATGAACGATGGAGAAGTTTTATCATTCGGGGACCGCGAATTAAAATTTTTTTATACAAAAGGCCATGCCAATCACCATTTCTGTATCCATGACTCCGCAAGCAATGGGGTCTTTACCGGTGATTCCTTTGGCCTGGCCTACCCGGATTTGCAGAAGAACGGACCTTTCATTTATCCTTCCACCACGCCAACCGATTTTGATCCCGTTGAAGCCAGAATAACCTTAGAAAAAATTCGCTCGACGGGGGCAAAACTCGCCTATCTGACCCATTTTGGTCCGTTTCTGGAAATGCAGGCCGGTTACGACCAGATGCACCGCGATCTGGACGTGCTCGAAGGGATGCTTGAGCAACTCATATCCTGTCCACCAGAGAGCCTGGAAAAAGTGTCGTCAAAGAAAATGAATGAATTTTTTGAGGAAAAAATGCAAACATCTGGCTTGAACCCCGTGGGAATCGAGCGGGAAACTTTGCAGCTTGATATCGACATCAATGCCATGGGACTGGCCTTTCAGGCCCGCAGACGGCAGAAGAAATGATTCGCACAAGCGCACCAGGACGCATCTGCCTTTTTGGGGAGCATCAGGATTACCTGGGATTACCGGTGATCGCCATGGCCATCAATCTACGTTTCTTTATCGATTTTGAAGCCGACAGAAGTCGCCCCGGTGTTTTTCTTCTGAACACGCCGGATACCGGCGAAGATCCACTGCTCCTCGATATCCGCTCGAGTGCACCACGCCACACTGCCGACTTTTGCTGGGGTATCGCTCAGGTATTGCAGCGTGAAGGCTTTTCCTTTCCCCTGGGAGGTCAGCTTACCCTGCGTTCAGAAATTCCCATCCAGGCCGGTTGTTCTTCATCATCGGCCATGTCCGCTGCCTGGTTGCGATTGCTCCTTCACATAGGCGAGCATCCGCACAAGGAGCTTTACCTGAATCACCCGGAACTTTGCGCCTATCTGGTTTACCTGGGAGAAAAGGTGGAATTCCAGGGATCGGGCGGGATGATGGATCAATATGCTTGCTACCTAGGCGGGCTCATCCATGTTTTCCCGGAAGGAACAACCATCGCGGGAAGAAACGTACCTTACGGAGTGGAAGTCCTGCCAGCCGTGCCTGGGAGCATCTATTTAATCGATTCAGGAGTTCCTAAAGATACTCAAGGAATACTGCGCAACGTCAGTTCGCTTTCCCGCAAAGCGATCGAACATTTACAAAATGCCTGGCCGGACTTTGATCTGCACTCCACGAGTCTGGATGAATTATCCCGGAACTACAGCCAGAGCACGAGCATTCAGGAACAGGTATCGGGTGAGGATTACCGGATTGTGTACGATCAGACCATCAATCGCAATTTATGCCAGGAAGCTCTGCGGATCCTGCGACAGAACCCTTTGCCTGAGGAAGACCGGGTGCATCTGGGCAGTATGCTTTCAGAAGAGCATAGATTGCTAAGCCAGACTCTAAGGATTTCTACTCCACGCATAAATACTCTGCAGCAAAAATCGGTGGCAGCCGGTGCTCTGGGTGCAAAAATCAATGGTTCGGGAGGCGGCGGCACTCTCTTTGCTTATGCTCCCGGCCAGGAAACTTCTGTAGAACGGGCGCTTGTGAGCGAAGGTGTGCGCTATTTTTCTGTCGTGGCTGCTTCCGGCGCCCGGCTGGATTCGATTTCATAGCGCAGCTCGGCAAAAACATTGCCAATCATTTGCACAGAAGTAAGGCGCATCGGATTTTTCATGAATCGCGGTAGAAGTGGCGCGCCGGCTCCGAGCGTTACCGGCGCCACAGTGATAATCAATTCATTGAGCAAACCGGCGTCATAAAATTGCCCAACCAATTCACCTCCACCGACCAACCAGAGATTCTTCCCGGGAAATTTCTTCGCAATCTGGGCATAAACAGGGCGAATATCGCCACTCACAAAAGTAATGTCAGCGTTCGCTACTTTCTCGCGCTGCTTCGAAGTGAAGACCCAGCAGGGTTGGGTGTAAGGCCAGGCCTGAGGTGTGTCGGGATTTATAAAGATGTGATTGCGCAGCATCCATTCATACGTGGCAGAACCCATGACCAGGGCTCCGATTCCGGCAATGAACTGATCATAGCCTGGAGGACCGGCCTCACCACTATCAAGAGAGGTCAACCAGGTCAGATCGTGATCCGGTGTGGCGATGAAGCCGTCAAGACTGGTTGCTGTGTAGTACTGAGTTTTCAATAAATACCCTAAAAAAAACTCGGCTCAAAAGGCCGTCAGCGCGGCGCGAATCATGCTGGTTACCGGCGCCTGCTCGCGTGTATCTTCCAGACTCTCACGCAATTCTTTAGCCACAAGCTGCGCGTCGGTTACCAGTGTATTGGCGTTCTTATGCAACTCATCGTTGTTGACCAGTTGACCGAGCGTACCTTTTCCCGTATTGATTTTTTCCGTTATATCTGCTATATTATCAAAAGTACGCTTCAGATTGCCGCGATTTTCATCAATGAGTTCCGACAGAGCGGCCAGAGGATCACCAACCGCTTCTCCACGCAGAGCGGCACCACTCTGCCCGGTAAAATAGTGCTCCAGAGCTGTTTGCCCCTGGTCGGACAACTCGCGCGCTGACACCTGAAACACTTCAATCCGACTGGCTTTTTCTTCACTGGCCGACGTTCCTGGATCAATGGCGATAATTTTCCCGGAAAGAAGAGACTCGTTTTTTACAGAAACCTGATAGTTGGAATAAAAAAGTATGGGGCGCTGCAACTCCATGGTTAAGGCCACGCTCTGGCCCACGCGCTCTGCGGCATTCTCCGCTACCGGATTCCCCTGAAGGTCCACACCCACCAGATCAATACCCACTACCCGACCGGAAGGCACACCGAGGATGGTGACCCGGCTGCCGATTTTAATGCCATCGGCATTGGGAAAAAAGGCCAGCAACTGCTGCCCGGGCCGGGCAAAAGGTCCGGAATCAGAGATGATGGTAAAGTATCCCACCAGGGACAGTGCGCCAAAAAAAAGGGTTCCCACAATCAGGTTCTGTGTCCATTTGTTCTTCATGCAGGAGCGATAATACTCTTGTTGCCCCGACCGTCAATCCAAACCAGAGCATAGCATGAATACGCCGGCACAAATCTTTTGGGATCACCGGTCCTGGAAAAGCCTCCTCCTTTCCGGCCTGCCGGCTTCGTTCTTTGCCCTGAAAGTTGTTGAATACTATCCGGACAACTGGCCGGAGATTCTCTGGTTCTGCACCCTTTCCAATCTGGTTCTCTCCGTGGGGCTCTGGATCCGCCAGCCTCAACTTGTGTTCTGGGCTACTGGGCTCCTGATGGCCGGAATTCCCATCTGGGTTTTCGACGCCTTCTACCAGCAGAGTCTGTCGGTTATTTCTCTATTCACGCATCTGGTCTCGCCGGTTCTGGGAATGCACTGGTTGCGGACACAGCAACTGCATGGATGGTCTTTTGCAGGTGGACCCCTTTACTATATTTTTTTGCAAATCCTGGCCCGATTCACCACTCCGCCGGAAGCGAACATCAACGTAGCCTTCCGGGTTTATGAACCGGTGTCTGCACTGTTCGCGAACTTCTGGCTCTATTCTCTGACCAACCTGGCAATGCTTACTATTTTTTATGCGTTTCTTCTTTTACTATTGAAGCAAAAAACGCAGCAGGCCGCGATGTGGGTTTGAATGTGAACCAGAACGTGGCCTTCAGCAATGCCGGGGCATTCGGTTTCAACGGTGCCTTTGCCGGCGCGAACAACAAATTCCGGTTTAACAACAAAGGTCTGGTGGGTGTTGCCCTTAATACAGCTCGGTTGCAGGCTGATCCTGACGAAGCCCAGCGGCGCAAACTCATTGAAATTGAGCTGAAAGCGACCGATCCGGAACTGGCAGCCCTTGCGCGCAAAGCCCAGAGCGAACCTGGCGCGCTTGACCAGGAAGACTGGCAGAAACTGGGTGGTGCCGCTGTGGACCGACAGAACCTGGCCGATGGCACGTCGCGAAATAACTGGTTCACAAAGGCAGCGGGTGCAATCGGCGATGGGTTGAACTATCTGATGGGTCGCTCTTCCAGCGGAGTTGGATTTGTTGATAAAAATGGTGATTTTCATATTCGCACCTGCTTCACTGCTGGAACTCTCGTAAAAGTGCATCCACAGACGAATGGGGCGTTTCTGCTGCATGCGAAAGGGAGAAATGGAGGAAATGGCCACGCCATTTCTCGATTTGAAGGCGCGCAAAATTTTTACAAGAAGATCGAAGACCTCAAGGCTGGCGATCTTGTTCTGAGCTGGAATGAGAAGACGGGGCAGCTGGGATATGAACCTGTGCAGCAGACTTTCATCAGGCAGACGGACAAAATTTACACGATCAAATATGCTGATGGCACGGAAGTAGAGACAACGTGGAGCCATCCGTTCTATGTGGCCGGCCAGGGCTGGGTTGAGGCGAAGGATCTGCGGGTGGGCATGAAATCTCCAACGGCCAACGCGATTGCGAAGCATAATGAGCAGCTGACGATGGCTGGTGGGATGAAGTTGCCGGTGCAGATGGTTTCTTTTTCGGATAGTCCGCAGCGCTCAGGAGACTCAAAAGCATCAATGTCCAAAGCCATTGTGCAGCTGGATGGCGATTTGCCGGGAGCTGTTGAGATTGTTGGCATTGAGATTGATGAAAGGGAGGAGGAAGTTTACAACTTTGATGTACCGGTTGGAGATACTTACTTCGTAACTGAAGTCGGCATGCTGGTGCATAATGGCGAATACAGTGGGAAGGAAGGAAAAGTAAAATTCAGAGTAGATACTGACCAAAATGAATATGCAAATGCAAATCTAAAAGAAGATGAGTTAAGGACGCTTAACAAATTAAGCCCGGATGAAAAAAAGAAAATTCGCGAAAAGCTTGAAGAAGAACTAAGAGAACGTGCTGAACGGTATATAGATGACCAGTTTGAAGATTTTTACGAACAAAATAAATTCAGGTGCCAGTTCTTTGGTTGTGAAGCTGAACGAAATCGAATCGCAGCAGAAGCAGAAAATCATATCCAATCAAAGCTGGCTCAATTCGACGCTCCACCACTTGAGCAGCGCGATTTTATTACTGGAGAAATCGTGAAAATAGCTGGAGTCAAAAATTTAGATGAGCTAAAAAAGCGGCCCGGGATCGATATTACTGCAAAAGTAAAAGAAAAAGTTAAGCAAGAAGAAGCAAAATATGCGAAAGGGAGAGACGAGTTTTCGTATAGTTATAATAGAGCTCTGTTTTATTTTGATTTCAAAAAAAATGGAGATCTAGATTTTAAAAACCAACCTGACATAGCAAGTCCAAATGCCAAAGACTCTGGCTACACGGAATACAAAATTTTTAATGGCAACTTAGTGCAGTTGCCTGATCTAGGGAATATGGTGTTTGGAGACTTTTCCAGGAAATACATGCATTATGATTTGGGCGATCCTAAAGAAAATACTGATCCACTTATTGGACTAGAAAAACTATCGGTATATGGAATCGGGAATTGGGCAGCGCAACGTGACTGGAATGAAAATGATCGAAAAAGAGATCAAAAAGCATTGAAACGTGGCTATGAATGCGGCCTAAAGACTAAGTGTGATTAAAACAAACAGTTACACTCAAATATTAATAGCGGCAATTGCTTTTTGCGTTCAAGCAATAATAGCACCATGGCTTTGGTATTATGCGGAATCTGTCTTCGCTGATGTGGAGATGGGCGAGACTTTTCAGTTTTATTTTTTTGTGGGACCTTTTTTGCTGATCGCGATAATAGTTTCATTAACAGCTTTTGCAATCATTTGTCTAATTGCAAAAAGAATCTCAGCGTCTCAAATAAGCGATGCTCGATATTTATACATCATATTAAATATGATTTATATTATTGCATTCTGGTGGTCCATCGGCTTTCCAGTCGCCTTGGGAGTTTCATTTATTGCTGCTGGTCTATTGTCTTCTTTAATTTTTAGCCTTATTAGGAAGGCTCCGCGAATACTCCATATATGTTTTTTTGCGAGCTTTATTGTGTTCCTATTTGCAGGGCCATATACCGTTTATTTGAAAGAATCTAGATCACCGCTATGCATATCAGGAAGCTGCGATGAGGGATCTGGAGAAATTGTTTACTTTGATGATCTATCAAAAGGAATTTATAAAGGCGATCTAAGGAATGGGAAACCTGACGGAAATGGAACTTTTTCAAGTGACCCTAGTTTCGCAATATGGTATAAAAGATTCAGGTGGAAATTTAATTACGTCGGAGAATGGGTTGCGGGAAAAAGAAATGGAAAAGGAAAGCTTTCATTCGGACCGCTTAATGAGGTCATTCATGATGGTCAATGGGAAGATGGCCAAGCAATTGGCTTAAATTGCCAAGATAAGAAATCCGTCTTATATGAGTGCTTAATTATCAAGTATTTGCCATGACACCCGCGAGCAAGTAACGCGGTAAATCAAGTGCACACTGATCATTTTTTAGCCTTAAGTTTAATCGCAAACCTGCGCTCCGGCGCGTCTTCTTGCCGCAAGCCCGCGAGCGTAACGCGGGCGAGCCTGCAAAGCCCTTTCTCCCCTGAAAGAGGCCCTGGAAAAGAACGCTCTTCCGCTTGGGAGCGGCGCCAGCCGCGACCCGGGGATGAGGGGTTTTGCGGGTCCCGGGGCGGCCCAGGGGAGAAGGGGCGCGAAGCGTGCCGGAGCGGATCTTGATGGCAGAAAGCGAGCCAAGGATGGCGAGCGGAAGAGTCACTGGAAACAAAAACAAATGAATCACGCTGACCGCAGAACCCAGGAGCCGGACCGGCTTCACGAATGGAAGGCCGGCCGGCGGATGGGTGGGTGGTTTAGGCTACTTCAACCTGGAGGTTTTTATTGCATATCTACTGCAATGTCTGTCTTATGCGCGATTCCGACAGGAACGCCTTTGCGCGGCTGCTCGGCTGTGAGATTTGGGAATCGAAGTCCCGGTGAAGATTTTAAACTACTGACCTGGAGAGATCGAAGATGCATAAATTTGAAATTATCATTGGTGAATGGATTGGGACAGCCACAGAACTCGGCCGTGAAATTCCAATTCCACGCGGACGCCTGATGTTTGCCTGAGCTTCCTCTCTCAAGGAGCCGATCATCCCGGGTCCGCAGGACGCGGATGATTGTGCTATGAAGGTGAGAAAATCAGATCGCGAGGACCGCAGGCGCAAGCCGAAGCCCGGAGTAGCCCGGTCCAGCGCCACGCCGTGCTCGCCGTGGTTCCCGGAAAATCCCGCTTGTGGCGCTGGAGGTGGTCCCTGCCAGCAAAGTTGCCGCGTATTTTCTTTTATGCGAACCGAACGTCATGCGGCCGCCTCGACCCTTTCCTTCTTCCTTCCGAGTTTCACATTGTCAATGTATTTCCAGGATTTCGTATTCCGTGACCAGCGTTCAGGATGGCGTTCCCGTGCGGCCTCGAATGTGGCACGGCGTTTTTCCAGAATGGGCCTGTCGATGCCGGAATGCCTCTGCGCCGGTGTTACGTAACCGATGCCCGAATGCCTGTGG
Organism: Spirochaetales bacterium; assembly: GCA_015075425.1. Lineage (GTDB taxonomy): Bacteria > Spirochaetota > Leptospiria > Leptospirales > Leptonemataceae > H5-SPI1. The sequence continues at coordinate 649,801 of JABTUL010000002.1, forward strand.
ACATTGTTATACCAGTTCACGAAATCAGCAATCCAGCAGCGGGCCGAATGCATCGTGGCGAAGGCCTTGGGATATCCGGGACGGTATTTCAGCGTGCGAAACAACGACTCGGAGAACGGATTGTCCTCGCTCACGCGCGGCCTTGAAAACGAGGCCGTGACCCCGAGTTCATAGAGCTTCCCAACATAGTGGAACCCTTCATGGGGCTGCCGTTGTCGGCATGCAGGATGGTGCCCTTGAGCGGCATCGTGCCCGCGAGGTGATCCATCATTTCGGCTGACAGTGCGCTGAGCTCCTCCGAGTGCACTTCCCATGCCACGATTTTGCGGCTCCAAACGTCCATCACGAGATACAGGTAGAAGTAGACGCCGCGCATGCTGGAGAGCAAATAGGTAATGTCCCAGCTGAGGAGTTGCCCGGGTCCGGTCGCCTCATGCGATGGACGTTCACGCTTCGTTCGCGCTCGACCCGGCCCGCGGTGAGCCAGCTGGCCGTTCTCCTTGAGCACCCGGTAGATGGTGCGTTCGAGCCCACATATTGCCCCCGTTCGGCCAAAGAGCCACGATCTCGGCGGGGCCATGTCGCGGTATTCGGGCAAGTTTACGACACGGAGGATTTCCGCGCGCCCGCGTCGGTGAGTTTATTGTGCACCTTGCGGACTGCGTCCTTGCGGCCGTCACCGGCCGGGTCCTTCCGCCATCGCTGCAGAGTCCTGTGGTCGATCCTCAGGTGTTCTCCGATGACCTTGAGGCGGGCACCGGCGGCCATCGCCTCCGCGACCGTGGCCACGAGGTGCGATCTGACCGACGACGAGGTCAAGGCTCTTTTTCCTCGCCCAACAAGGTCTCCAGTTTTTGAGTACCACGATCGCGGTCAGCTCGGCCAACGCCTTGTCCTTGCGGCGCACTTCCTTCTCCGTGGCCTTGATCTCCCCGCGGCTCTGCGCGAGATCCGGCGGGTCGCCGAGCCACCTGACTCAAGAGCCTCGCGTACCTCGGTGCGCCACAGCTTCAGGTGCTCCTCATGGACTCCCCGTCCGCGAAGCCATTCACCCAGTGCATCCGGTCCCGGGTTCGCGGATTCCATCAGCAGTTCAAGCTTCTCGCTCAGGCTCCGCTCGTTCGGACCGGTCCTGTCTTCTCCCATCTCCACGGTCCTCCTCAGCTTCCTGATCCATCCGTAGAGGGTCGGTGCTGAGACACCAGTCTCTTCCGCTGTGGCCTGGACCCCCTTGCCACCGGGCAGCAGCATCTTTCTGACGACCGCTTCCTTGAAATTCACACTATATCTTGCCATGTTCCTACCTCATTTGAGGCGGCAACTTTGCTGGCAGAGAGGGGAGGCGCCCACAGGAAAGGCTTGACATACCATTCCCTTGACCGCACGGTTCCTCATGGCCGAGATCACGTTTGAAGACAAAGGAAAAGTCCAGGTAATCACCATCAGCGGGCGGTTTACCATAGAAGATAAAGACCAGTTTCAGCGGACCGTTAAGGACCGGATCTCCTTTGAAAAAGAAGCCTCCTGCATCCTGGCCTCTGATCTCAAATACATCGACTCTTCCGGCATTGGTGACCTGCTCAAACTGAAAATGGAAGCAGCAAAGGGGAGCCACACCATTTATGTTGTCGGACTGAATGAATCCATTCAGAAAGTCTTCACCATGGCCCGGCTGGATTCCGTGTTCGTCATGCTCACGCCGGACGACTACAAAGAAAAATTCGGCTAACGCCTGGTCAGCATCCCCACCCCCCACAGCGTCAGTATCACACCCAGGACTTGAGGCATGCCCACTGGTTCACCCAGAAAGAAAGCGGCCAGGAAAAGAACGGACACAGGTCCTGTGCTCGCCGCAATGGCTGCCGGCCCGCTACCAATGCGACGCACCCCTTCCGATAAAAGCAAGGCCGGAAGAACCGTGGACAGTACGGCCATGCCCGCAGCCAGCAGATAGGTTCGCTGCGAATAATTCGCAAGATCCACCATCACAGCCTCCGGCCTGTACAAATCCGTAAGTCGATAAATAAAAACATGCGAAAAAACGGCCAGACTGGAAACAAGCATCGCTAAAGCGGTAAAGCGCATCGACCCCAGCTGCGGAATCAACTTTCCACTGCCAACAAGATACAACGAATACACCAGGGCACTCATAAAAACAAAAACCGATCCTCGCAGTGCATCGCTTCCACTGCTCCGGTAGTCTGCCGCAAAAGAGATGGCAATACCCGCATAAGTCAAAAGGACAGCCGCGGTCCGGTCGCGGCCGATTCTTTCCGCAAAGAAGATGCGACCAAAGAATAACACCAGAGTCGGATAGATAAATAAAATCAATCTTTCCAGGTTTGCTGTGATATACTGCAATCCAATGAAATCAAACAAACTGGCCAGGTAGTAACCGCAGAGTCCCAGGAGAACCACCTGGGCGATTTCCCGGCTCGTGAGTCGTCGCGAGCGCGTTTCAAAATACAGGGCCATGATAAAAAACAAGGGCGCGGAAAAAACCATGCGTAAACCCAGCAAGGAAATGGCGTCAATCCCTTCACGGTAGGCCAGGCGGGCAAAAATCGCTTTGGCAGAGAAGCCGATTGCCGACAGCGCAACCAGCAGCAGACCGACTCGATCCACTCCTCAGGCGCGTTCCAGCACCATGGCAATGCCCTGGCCGCCGCCAATGCAAAGCGTGGCCACACCGTAACGGGCATTGCGCCGTTTCATCTCCAGGGCCAGAGAAAGTACAATCCGATTGCCCGATGCTCCCAGCGGGTGGCCAATGGCTATAGCTCCGCCGTTGACATTGAGTTTGTCGGAATCGAGTTGCAGGGCCGCTTTGACAGCCAGAAGCTGCGCGGCAAAAGCCTCATTCACTTCAAATAAATCCACATCTTCCTGTTTGATACCGGCGCGCACAAGGGCAGCCTGAGTGGCCTGCACCGGACCGATGCCCATACGTGCCGGATCACAACCCACGGACGCATGGCTGACAATACGACCCAGCGGCTTTAAGTTGCTATTATTTATAAAATCCTCAGAAGCAACCAGAACGCAGCTGGCTCCATCATTGATGCCCGATGCATTGCCGGCCGTGACCGTTCCCTCCCGGTCAAAAGCGGGCCTGAGTTCTCCGAGTCCGCTCACGCCGGCCATCCCTTTGATGTACTCGTCCCGTTCAAACACCGATTTGCGCGTGGGCACAGGCAAGATCTCCTCTGCCAATCGTTCTCTGGCCTGCTCCGCCCGCGTCTGGGATACGGCAGCCCACTTGTCCTGCTCCGCGCGGGATATCTGGTATTCGCGTGCCAGTTTTTCCGCAGTCATGCCCATCGGCAAGTCTACAAAAGAATCGGTCAAGCCTTCGAGTAACGCATCCCGTAAGGTGCGGCTGCCGAGCTTACTGCCCCAGCGCATACCATCGGCCAGGAAGGGAGCCTGGCTCATCATCTCCACGCCACCGGCCAGCACTGCTGCAGACTCTCCCGTTGCGATTTCCCGGGCCGCCTGCGCCACAGCTTCCAGTCCTGAACCACACAAACGATTCACAAGAAGCGCCGGAGTCGTTACCGGCAGGCCCGCTTTCAAGGCGATGTGCCGGGCCAGGTAAATGCTCTGGGGTGAAGTGGCGATTACGTTGCCAAAGACCAGAGAAGAGATGACTTCCGTGCTCAGCTGCTGGCGCTTGAGAATTTCCTTGATCAGCAGCGCCCCCAGATCGTCGGGCATTATGTCTCTGAGGCTGCCGCCAAAACTTCCAAAAGGGGAGCGTAACCCTGTAACCAGAAAAGCCTGTTTCATCCAGCCAGACGCCTGCGTAAAAAAGGAGCGGTCAATCGCAAAATCGCTGCCTTTTATATTGGTTGACCCCGGGCTCTTGCTTTAAAGTGAGGAAATGACACAACTATGGCCGATATCAACAAACCGCTGATCGTTCAATCTGATCGCACCATGCTCCTTGAAGTGGACAATGAAGCTTTTGAGGAGTGTCGGGGGCTGCTTTCGCGGTTTGCGGAGCTGGAAAAAAGTCCGGAATACCTGCATACCTATAAAATCACACCCCTCTCTCTGTGGAACGCGGCTTCCAGCAAAATGACGGCGGAAGAGATCATAGAAGGAATGGAGAAATTCTCCAAGTATCCTATCCCGCGCAACGTCATCAGTGAAATCAAAGAACAGATTTCCCGCTACGGCAAAGTGAAACTCATGAAGGATGAAACGGGCAACCTTTTCATTGTTTCCGATGAACGAAATTTCCTCAATGAAATCGCCAACCATCGAGCTGTTCAGGAATTCATTGAAAGTCGTGACGGGGATCGCATTGTTGTAAAAAAGGATTTTCGCGGCCATATCAAACAGGCTTTGATTAAGATCGGCTTTCCCATTGAAGATCTGGCCGGTTATGATGAAGGAGCGGAGTACAGTTTCAACTTTCGTCCGCTGATGATAGGGTCTGGATCTGCTTTCTCCTTGCGCGATTACCAGAGGCAGTCCATTGATGCCTTTCATGCCGGGGGCTCCCGTGAAGGTGGCTCGGGCGTTGTGGTCCTGCCCTGCGGCGCCGGAAAGACCATCGTGGGCCTGGGTGTAATGCAGCTGGTGGGCGCGCAAACTCTGATTTTAGTTACCAATACACTGTCCATTCGCCAGTGGAAGAATGAGTTGCGGGACAAATCAGACATTCCCGAAGAAGACATTGGCGAATACAGTGGGGAGAAAAAGGAAATCCGGCCCATCACCATAGCCACCTACAATATCATTACGCATCGCAAGAAAAAGGGTGGAGATTTTACACATTTCAATATTTTTTCTGTAAATAACTGGGGCCTGATCATTTATGATGAGGTGCATCTCCTTCCCGCGCCTGTTTTCCGGATGACCTCGGAATTGCAGGCCAAACGGCGGCTGGGCCTGACGGCAACACTCGTACGTGAGGACGGACTGGAAGAGGACGTGTTCTCTTTGATCGGTCCTAAAAAATACGATGTCCCCTGGAAAGACCTGGAGAAACGAGCCTGGATTGCTGATGCTCGCTGCATTGAAGTGCGGGTGGAGATGGATGAAGATCTACGCACCCGCTACAGCGTAGCCGACGATCGCGAAAAATACCGCCTGGCCTCCGAAAATCCGGCCAAGAAAGAAGCCATTGAGACCATTCTGGATGAGCACAATCGTCAAAACATTTTAATTATTGGTCAATATATCAATCAACTGGAGGATCTGGCGGACCACTTTCGTTTTCCGCTCATTACCGGCAAGACGCCCCTTCCCGAGCGCGAGAAGCTCTACCAGGGATTTCGCACCGGTGAGATTCCCTGCTTGATTGTTTCCAAGGTAGCCAACTTTTCCATCGACCTGCCGGATGCCCAGGTGGCCATTCAGGTTTCTGGAACGTTCGGCTCACGCCAGGAAGAAGCCCAGCGTCTGGGTCGGGTGCTGCGGCCCAAGGCCGGAGCCAATATGGCCTACTTCTATTCACTGGTGAGCCGCGACACAACAGAGGAGCGCTTTGGCCAGAACCGGCAACTCTTCCTCACGGAACAGGGCTACGAGTACCAGATCTATACGTTTGATCAGCTGCAGGAGATGCGCGGCAAAGTTCTTGAAAGCATCCATGCCCGGTAGATTTACCGGACGATTCAACCTCCTTTTTCTGGCGGCTCTGGGCCTCTCTGGCGGCTGCGCATCTTCAGATCAGCTGCGGGCCGGCCGCACGGCAATCACCGTGCCGGGCCTTTTTCCGGGCCAGCGGATTTCCTACTCAGAGTTTCTGGAAGAACCGGCTGCGTCCGGCAATGCTGAGTTTCTGCACCGCGGCCCGGTGAATGTGTATCCGCTTTTTTATGCACCGCTAAAGAGTGCCCGGGGAAGCGAATACCTGCTCAGCTTGCACAATGCCGGGCTTTTCAAAGGCCGGGGCAAACGCTGGCAACGCCTGCCCGTGGAAAAACGTTACACACCTTCCGATTACAGCGGGCCCGTACTCTATCGTGATACGCTGGCTTTCTGGCAGAATCCGCTGCGGCCGGAGCACCTTTTGATTGTCCTTAAACATTCTTTACTGGAAAGCCATGATGGCGGAGAGAATTTCCGCCGTCGATCAGTACGGACGCGAAACAATGATCTCTTCACGGCCGTCACTGCTCGCACGTCAGAAGATGGGGAGCTTCTGGAAATCTACCTGGGCACAGCACACAATGGTATTTTGCGTCAAACCACTACGGGGCGACAGGATCGTATCCAGGCGGGAATTCCAGGGCGGATGCATGATAGTTCGATTACATTCTATGAAGAAATCGTAGATCTGCGGAATATAAACAATGAAATCCATTTCCGCACACTCATCCAGCCGCATGAGTGTCGCCTTGAGGAAAAGCGCGCCAGTTGCCAGCCTCTCGATCATTCAAAGCCGGCCGGGGCGGGAATCGGCCAGGTAACTTACAAAGAACCTTCTGCCCGGAGCAAACGGTCCGTACGCGGTTTTTACATTGCAGCTTCGTCAGTCCGTCGTCCGCAAATCGACGCCCTGATTGCAAGCCGGGCGTTCAATGCGGCAGTGATTGATTTCAAGGATGACCATGGCCGTTTGATTGCTGGCAGCCAGATTCCGGAAGCTCGCTCCATGCAGAATGAGATGGAACGGGCTCCCCTTGCTACCCTTCTCCAGAAATTAAAAAATCAAGATATTCATACCATTGCGCGCATTGTTGTATTCAAAGATAGCCGGGCTCTTTCCTACCAGAAAGGTCAGCATGCAGTGAAGAGCAAGGCCGGCGGGATCTGGCAGGGGAAAACAGAAGAAGACCGCTGGATCGATCCTTTTTCGGAATGGGCGCAAACCTACAATTTAAAGGTGGCGATGGAGGCAGAGTCTCTGGGCTTTGATGAGATCCAGTTTGACTACATTCGCTTCCCCTCGGATGGGCCGATTGGCCTTTGCCGCTTCACCCATATGCCCGGCGATGCCTACAAATCAGAAGCGCTGGAGGCTTTCCTGCGCCGTGCCCGCAGTTTTATCAAGGTTCCCATCAGCGCAGATCTATTCGGTTACAATGCCATCTACCGCGCTGGCGGAGTGATCGGTCAGGACTTTCTTGATATAGGCGAATTTGTGGACATCATCTCACCCATGCACTACCCATCGCATTTTGGCACGGCCTTCATGCGCGAAACCCCGCGCGATGAAAGGGCCTTTGAACTATTGCGGACCGGTTGCTCTTATGCCAGCAAAAGAGCAGAGGGCCGCTTCCTGCTCCGTCCCTGGCTGCAGGCCTTTGATATGTTCAGCAATGTCTGGGGCTACGGTCCGGCCTATTTTCAAGGCCAGGCAAAGGGAGCCCGGGAAGGCGGCTGCCAGGGAGACCTCTGGTGGGGATCGCTGGACGATATGCGCCGTGTTGCCGAATCATTTTAAGTAAAATCTCTTTACCGATTCACAGCCCTGAGAAAACTGGATCATGGCGCGGAGTAAAAAAACAGCAAGTAAAGCAAATGAAGCCTTTGTCAGCGAAATGCAGACAGGATATGCGAGCAAGGGTCCGGCGCTTTTCCTGGGCTGTGCAAAGCTGGCCAGCCAGGTTTATCCAGAGGCGCGCATCAGCATTCCGCTGAAGACAATGAATCGTCATGGTCTCATTGCCGGAGCCACCGGCACGGGAAAGACCAAAACATTGCAATGCATTGTGGAAAGCCTTGTGGAAGCGGGCGTACCCGTTCTCTGCATGGACATGAAAGGGGACCTCTCTGGCCTGGCAATGCCCGGAGTCTCAAACAGCCACATTGAAGAAAGGCACAGCAAACTGGCTCAGGAATGGCAGCCTACCGGTCTGCCCACAGAATTTTTGACGCTTTCAGAGGAACCGGGTGTGCGACTGCGCGGAACGGTTCTGGAGTTTGGCCCCGTACTGTTTTCGCGAATTCTGGGATTGAATGAAACGCAGAGCGCTACAGTGGCCATCGTATTCAAATACTGTGATGATCATGGTTTGCCGCTACTGGATTTAAAAGATGTTCGCGCTGTGCTGGGCTACCTGACCGGTGAAGGTAAAGCATCAATCGAAAAAGACTATGGCGCTCTGCATACTGCGACGGCCTCCCTTATTTTAAGAAAAATTGTAGAACTGGAAAGCCAGGGAGCCAATGAATTCTTTGGCGAAATTTCTTTTGAACCGGAGGACATGCTCGCCGGAAAGGCGAAGGTTCATATCTTACGACTCATTGATATCCAGGATCGTCCCCGTCTCTTCAGCACTTTTATGCTTGGTTTACTGGCAGAAATTTATGAAAAATTTCCGGAAGTGGGTGATCTGGAGAAACCACGCCTTGTCCTTTTCATCGACGAAGCACACTTGATTTTTAACGAAGCCACAAAGGAATTGCTGGAAAGGCTGGAAGCGATCATCAAACTGATTCGCTCCAAAGGAGTGGGGATCTTTTTCTGTACCCAATCACCGGCAGATATTCCTGAGGCTATACTCGGGCAGCTGGGGCTCAAAGTGCAACATGCACTGCGTGCATTTACAGCCCGCGACCGCAAAGCCATCAAGCTCGCTGCAGAAAATTATCCTGATTCCCCCTACTATGAAGTAAGTTCGCTGCTGACAGAAATGGGCATCGGCGAAGCCTTTGTTACCGCATTAAATGAAAAGGGCATACCTACTCCCCTGGCGTACACCTATCTGCGTGCTCCGCATTCGCGCATGGACGTGCTGACGCCCACGGAGCTTTCCTCAGTAGTTCAGGGATCCAGCCTGACAGAGCGGTACAACCGGCTGGTTGATCGCGACAGTGCCCATGAAATACTGAGCGCACGACTGGCGCAGTCAAAGGGAGAAAAGACAAAAATACCGGACCCCGTATACGCGGGGACCAGAGGACCAAAAAAAGCTGAGAAAAGTGTCCTGGAAAAAGTCAGCGAAAACACTATGGCCCGGCAAATTGGCCGCACCGTTGTGCGCGAAATCACCCGGGGGATTTTGGGCGCCATCGGTCTGAAAAGCTCACGCCGCAAGGGCTGGTTTTCTTAAAAATCACTTAAAGATTGTGGCGCGCCCGGATGGAATGGGCCAGGGTATTGCTGTCCGCAAACTCGAGCATGGATCCAGTCGGTATACCGTGCTGCAATCGGGTAACGCGAACCTGGTAGGGCGCGAGTAGCTGCTGGACATAGTGCGCCGTGGCATCCCCTTCCAGATTGGGGTTGGTGGCCAGAAACACCTCCTGAAAATGCCCCGAGCCCATACGCTCGATAAGCTCGCTCAGACGCAAATCCTCAGGACCGATTCCGTCAAGCGGAGAAAGTGCGCCCATCAGGACATGGTACAGGCCGGAAAATTCCGCCGTCCGTTCGATGGCCAGCACGTCCCCCGGTTCCTCGACAACACAGAGCAAATCCCGGTTGCGCCGGGGATCGCGGCATACCGTGCAAAGATGATCTTCCGCCAGGCTACCACACACATCGCAAAAACGAATCTTTTCCTGCAACGTTAAGAGGGCACGCGAAAGGGACTCCGTACGGAAGGGTTCCGCACGTGCCAGAAAAAGAGCGATGCGCATGGCACTGCGTTTGCCAATCCCGGGAAGTGTACTGAGTTCCGAAATCAGATTATCCAGAGCTTCAAAATACATCAGGGTTTCATAAATTGAGAAAGAATCTTTTCCATTCCCGGAATTCCCGCGGTCACCTTGCTCATTTCATGAGCCATGGCATCTCTGGCCTTTTTCTGCGCTTCATTGGTTGCACTGACGATTAGCTCTGACAACAGCTCCGTATCCTGCTCTCCAAAAATGGCCCGATCAATTTCCACCTTCAAAAGCAGACCTTCACCATTGACCTGGACGCGAACCATACCCGCGCCCGCTTCACCGGTGATCTGCATACGGGCCACACGGGCACGGATTTCCTCCATGCGGCCTTTCCATTCACCCATATTTTTAAATATATCCTGGAAATTAAAATTCATAGCATGTTTCCTTATTCCGCCTTATCCAGGTCAGGGATTTGAGCGGGATCCACAAAGGTTCCCAGAAATGATTTTTGCAACTCAACTTCTCTGGGAAGCTCTTCAGAGGGTTTAACCTGACTGACCGATTCTGTTCTCAGCGAACCGGCTGCACCCTCGCCATCTCTGGATCTGGTGGCCCGGGAAACACGGCTTTCCCTGGCCGGGGCTGCAGATCCCGCCTCAGACCGGGAAAGATCCTCTCCCATTTTCTTTAGTTTTTGTAATATCCCGCTGATGGAAGGACGCTGACATTTCTCGCGTAAATGCAGAAGTTCCATTTCAAGAAGGACCCGGGTTTCATAGGAATTGCGCGGGCGCAGCGCATAGACCCGGTCCAGCAGGCCATAGAGTTGATCAAACAGAAAGAGCAGGAGCGCCGGATCAATCCCGGCAATTTCTTCTTTGATTCGGGCTATCTCATTGCCCGGAATTCCCAGAAAAGCCGGGCCGGTCACGCCACGCTGCACATACACGGCGACACGCATGAAATCCAGGAAATCCCAGATAAACCGATTCAGATCCGAACCCGAGTTGTACAGCTCATGCACCGGTGCGATCAAATCATCACTTGTGGAATCGGCAAGGAGCAGGGCCCGTAATATTTGCAGATGTAGATCGGAGGAGATAGCTCCCACCAGCTCACGGACTTTTTCTTCACTGACCTTACCACCACAGAAAGCAACGGCCTGTTCTAAAAAAGAGAGAGAATCACGCACCGATCCATCGCCGCGCCGCGCCACCCAGAACAGGGCGTTTTCTTCATAGAGGATTTTCTCCTGGTCCAGGAGGCGGGCCATGTAACGCTGGATGGTGTCCAGAGCGACTTTGCGAAAGGTAAATACCTGACAGCGGGAAAGTATAGTTTCAGGAATTTTCTGAAACTCCGTCGTGGCCAGCACAAACAAAACATGATCGGGGGGCTCTTCCAGCGTTTTCAGCAGGGCGTTAAACGACTCCTGAGTAAGCATATGTACTTCATCAATGATATAAACTTTTTTCTTTCCCTGCATGGGGCGAAATTTCACATTTTCGCGCAACTGGCGGACATTGTCAATACCGCGATGCGTCGCGGCATCAATCTCAATAATGTCCATGGCTGTACCGGCAAGGATATTCTGGCATGAGGGGCAAACATCACAGGGTTCGGCACCGGATGGATTTTCACAATTGATGGCCCGGGCAAGGATCCGGGCAATGGTGGTTTTACCCACTCCACGCGGACCAAAGAAAACGTAAGCAGAACCCACACGATGGGACTTAATGGCATTCTGGAGCGACTGCACGGCAGCAGTCTGTTCAATCACTTCCTTCCACAAACGCGGACGGTACTTACGGGCCAGGACCACGTGAACCATCGTTCCAGAACGCGTTCTGCGATGCGTATGTCAACTGGGATATTTGCTTTACAAAAAACAGTCCGCCATGCGATCCTTCCCTGTGTATCTCGACAGTCTGCCCGCAGATGCTCGTTTCTTTCTTCAATTTGGCGGCCAGGGCAATACCTACCTCCGTGAGCTGGGCCGGTTTTACAACGATTATCCAGAACTGGGACCCTACTTTGCCGCTGTATTTGAAAGCATTGAGGAATCGATCCATGATGAGCCCTTTACCTCCTCCGATATTCTATCGCAGGGGCTGGATCTAAAGTCCTGGCTGGAAGGCCGGATTGTTCCCACGGAAGAATACCTTTTTAGCTGCACTATCTCCCTCACCTGCATCTTCATCACCCAGTTTGCCTGCTACCATCTATTAACACTGCGTGGTATCATGCCAGCTTTGCTGGAGCGGACTGTCGCTCTTACCGGTCATTCCCAGGGAATTCATTCTGCCGTGCTGGCCGCCATGGATGCTCACGGAGAGGAATTCTACGGTCATTTAAAGAAATTTATTAAATTTTATCTTTACGCGGGGTTTCGCTGCCAGCAAACCTACCCGCTCAGAATTCTGGACGCCGCTCTCATAGAGCGGGCCATGACTCGCGATTTTTCCCGTCCCGCACCCATGGCGGCCATCGCCGGATTTGATCGGCTGGAGTTGCAGCAGATGGTCGATGATTTCAATCAGACCACGGCAGAGTCCCTGAAGCTGACGATTTCTCTGGAAAATACGGGGAAGTCTATGATCCTTTCCGGGCGCGAAGAGGAGCTGGTTGCCTTTCGGGAAGCAACCATTCCGGCCTTTACGGAAAGGAACGCCAGCTTCAATTACCTGGAAATCACCGCACCTTTTCACAGCCCATTCATGGTAGATGGATTGCGTCGCTTCGCTCCGGACCTGCCCCGAATAGGCTTTCACTACTCTGGAAAAGATCTCAAATGGCCTGTTCTCTCCACCTTTGATGGCAGCAATATGCAAAGCGTCCCGGATCTGGGTCCCTACCTGTTTGCCCTACAGGCCTATACCCCGCTCATCTGGGCCAACTGCATCCGCCCTTTGTGGGAAGATCCTCAAATTACCCATGTGCTCGACCTGGGGCCGGGCCTCATTTCCACTCTCTTCACCCGGGAGCTTATGGGCGATCGCAAGCTGGAAATCGTGGCTGCGGCCACCCGCAAGGGTCTAAAAAAACTTTTATCTGAATCATGAAAGTGCAACTCATTGAGAACGATTTGCTGGTCCGGCTGGTACAGGAAGCCAGACAGAAAGAACGGCTGCGTACCAATCATAATTTTCACCAGGATTTGAGTGAGAATCCCAATCGGTTTTTGAATGTGATGATCCAGGGCACCTACATCGCTCCGCACCATCATAGCGACCCGCCTAAAAGTGAATCCTTTGTGATGCTTGAAGGGGAAGTGGCTTTTTTCCTGTTTGAAAAAGATGGTCGCATCTGCGATCGTTACGATCTCTCTGCCGCACCCGGTTCACTCCTGAGAGGCATCGACATTGGACCCGGGATCTATCACAGTATTGTGGTCCTGTCCCCGCATGCCATCTGTTTTGAAGTCAAACCGGGACCGTACGCCGCCGTGAACGACAAAGCCTTTGCCAGCTGGGCTCCTCGCGAAAACGAACCGGGAATCGAAACATACGTGCAATCCCTGCTTGCCTGGCAAAAGAACGAGGCGCTCAGCCCCTGAGCCAATCGCGGGCCAGGTCGCCGGCTGTTTGCGGTCTTGCAAAAAAATAGCCCTGGGCCGCATCGCAGCGCATACTGCGCAACAGATCGCTTTGCGCTTCTTCTTCCACGCCTTCTGCCAGGGTTAACATTCCCAGACTCCGGGCCATACTGATGATCGTTTCAACGATTGCACGATCACTGGGGCTCGAAAGTAAACCGCGTACAAAAGAAATATCAATTTTCAGCTTATCTGCGGAAAAGCGTTTCAAATACACCAGAGAAGAGTGGGCTACACCAAAATCATCAATGGCTAAAGAAAAGCCAGATTCGCGCAATTCTGCCAGAAGCATGGCCGATTGCTCTGGATCGGCCATCGCCGCCGACTCCGTGAGCTCCAGCTCAAATTGATGGGTCGGTACATTCTGCGCTTTGCAAATAGAGCAAAGTTCATCAGTGATATCCGGTGTTAGCTGATGGGCAGAAACATTGATCGAAATCCGGTTGGGTAAGCGCAACCCCTCTTTGCGCCATTCCCCGGCCTGACGGCAGGCTTCTTCAAAAACCCACTGGCCCAGCGCACCAATGAGACCCCGGGCTTCGGCAAGGGGGATGAACTCAGCCGGGCTGATCCAGACGCCCTCTTTGTCCTGCCAGCGCACAAGAGCCTCCACACCGATCAATTTGCCACTCGATAGTTGCACCTGTGGCTGATAGTAAAGTTGCAGGTGGTCCCGGGCAATCGCTTCCAGCAATCTGCTTTCCAGCTGGATTCGATCCGCTGCTTCCTGACTCATTCGCGGTTGAAAAAAAAGCCAGCTCTGACGGGTTTCTCGCGTACGGTGCATGGCAATGTCCGCATTACGAATCAATTCATCCGCTGTGGTGCCATCGGCAGGGTACATAGAAATACCAACGCGGGCCCGGGCGATCTGCTTTGCTTCGCCAACGGGAATCGGTTCCCGCAACGAATCCGTCCATCGCCCGGCCATAAAATACGCGGCCGGCTGGTCCGTGTCAGAAAGAATTGCAATGAATTCATCCGAACTGGTGCGCGCAAGAAGTCCACCCTCAGGAAGGACCCCGAGAAATCGGCGCGTGACCTGCTGAAGGACCAGGTCCCCGGCTGCATGCCCCTGGGTTTCATTGATTTCGCGAAAGCCTTCCAGATTGAAAAAGAAGACAGCCAGGGATTGCCCTCTTCGCTGCGCGTCCTGCAGCATCCGCTCCATCCGATCCAGCAGCAGCGCCCTGTTGGGCAGGCCGGTCAGATCGTCATAAAAAGCGAGCCGTTCAATGCGAGCCGCCTGGGTCTTTTGTTCACTCAAATCCAGCAGCATGAGGATATAGGTAACGCCACCTTCCGCAGATAAGATCGAAGCTTTCAGCCACATGGGATGCGTTGATTGGTCTTTGTGGCGGATCCAGATCTCTCCCTGCCAGCTACCGGATTCATTCACCGTCCGCACGATTTCCTGGAAATACTCGCTTTCATGAGGGCCGGAATGAAAAAAGAAAGCCGGTTGCCCCTGAAGCTCTGCCTCCGGATACCCTGCTAATTCCGTTAAAGCACGATTTACACTCAAAATGTGCAGAGCCTGGTCCAGAAGAACAATGCCTTCATGTGCTTCTTCAAATACTCTGGCATGCAAATGAAGCTGAGCCTCCATGCGCCGCCGCTCTTCCATTTCAGTGGCCAGTTCCTGGTGCGCCGATTCCAGCTGGAACATCTTCTTCTCCAGTTTGCGAATCAGCGCGGCATTGTAGAGTCTGTAGTTAAGCTGCCCGACCGGATCCGCAGATGGCTGATGCAGGGGCAGTCTTCCGTTTTCAAACTCGGCTATCACCTCTTCAAGTATCCGGATGAAAGCGGCTGGTTCCGTAGGTTTCAGGATAAAGCGAGCCGCACCCAGACTCATGGCCAGTTCCTGATCTTCTTTTTCCGTATAAGTAGCGGAATAAAAAACAAAAGGGACAGCCCGAAACGTTGCGTTTGATTGCCACTCGGCGCAAAAACTGAACCCGTCCATTACGGGCATCAGAATGTCTGAAATCACAATAGCCGGCAGGTTGCGACGAGCCGCCTCCAGCGCCTCCTGGCCATTGTGGGCCATAACCACATCAAACCCGTGTCCCGTAAGATGATGCCGCAGAAGGAGAAGATTCTCTTCATAATCATCAACAATCAGGGCCTGACGCATCATCATTACCGACTCGCAGTTTGGGCGGGCTGGACGGGATGTCCAGCATTTCTACCCGTAGCAACTGATAAACAGGAAACTTAAACCATTGAAAGAGCCTGGTCAAGAGCCTCGATGATATCATCTACATGCTCAAGGCCAATAGAGAGTCGCACCAGATCGGGCGTCAGGCCACTGGCTTTCTGTTGTTCGGAAGTCAGCTGAGAATGAGACGTGGAGGCCGGATGCAAAATCAAACTCTTGGCATCACCCACGTTGGCCAGATGGGAGAAAAGTTTAATACCATCAATGATCTTAACCGCAGCATCGTAGCCACCCTTTACACCAAAAACGACCATGCCTCCATAGCCCCCGCTCAGGTATCGACTGGCCAGAGAATACGATGGATCAGAAGACAGGCCTGGATAGCGCACCCAGCTTACTTTTGCATGTCCCTTGAGAAATTCCGCAACGCGCAGCGCATTCTCACTGTGACGAATCATGCGCAGCGGCAGCGTCTCCACTCCCTGAATGAAGATCCAGGCGTTGTCCGGTGAAATAGCCGCTCCCAGATTGCGTAAAGGAACGGTTCGCAGGCGGAGGGCATAGGCTATGGGGGCCAGAGCTTCCGGCAGGTCATGAGCCCAGCGCAGTCCGTGGTAATTGGGATCGGGATTGTTGAAAAGCGGGAAACGTTCATGCTTCCAGTTGAATCGCCCGGAATCCGTGACCATGCCACCGATGGCGCTGCCATGACCACCCAGCCATTTGGTCAGTGAATTCACAACGATGTCCGCACCATGGTCTATGGGCCGCATGAGGTAAGGGGTTGTAAAAGTGCCGTCCACAATGAGGGGGATTCCATGTTCATGAGCGATTTTTGCCACCGCACCGATGTCTGTAAAATCAAGGACAGGGTTACCAATCGTTTCGACAAATATCAATTTGGTGCGTGCTGTAATGGCGCGGGCAAAGTTAGCCGGGTCCCGTGGATCCACGAAATTCGCTTTGATGCCGAATTGCGGAAAGATGGCATCGAACATGGTATAGGTTCCACCATAGAGGTTGTTGGCAGAAACGAATTCATCGCCCTGACCCAGCAAATTGATGATGGCATAATGGATGGCGCTGGTTCCGGATGCCAGAGCCAGTGAGGCCGCTCCCCCTTCGAGAGCTGTGATACGGTCTTCGAGCACCGCCTGGGTTGGATTCATGATGCGCGTGTAGATGTTTCCCAGCTCTTTCAAAGCGAAGAGATTGGCTGCATGTTCGGTACTCTTGAAAACATAGGAACTGGTCCGATGCACGGCAACGCCGCGGGACAGACTGTTTGGATCCGGGACCTGGCCGGCATGCAAAGCAAGGGTTTCAAATCGGTAATTCTGGCTCATCGTTTCTCCCTACAGGCCGGTTCCTCCGGCTCGAGGTCACCGCACAGCTGAAGCCCATAGTGTCGATTGTTTTCAGCGAATGGGAAATCGATGCAACTTTCACTTTTGTGAACCGCTTCCTCAGCCCGGCCGTCCAACCCACCATGAAAACGCCGCACCTCCTGACACTTGCTTTCCTTTTTCTGACTGCTTGCAGTCGCTTTGAGCCGGCCAAAAGCCGGGAACTCGATCAGTCGCCGGCTGCCCTGACAGAAGCGGAGAGCAGTGCAGGCCTTCCAGGCCACACTGCGCCAGCACGACCGGAAGCTATGCAATCGCCGGATTTCCGGCCCGCAGAAGGATTTGTGGCCGTACAGGCCGATGGTCGGCTCCTGGAATACCAGATCTATCTGAGCTACCGCGCAAACGATCTTCTGGCCGCACGCAAACTGCTTTTTACCCTCGTGCCCCGCTACGGCTATCCTGTTCGCAGCACCACGGTAGCCGATGGTAAGCTGGAAGTCCTCTGGAAAGTAGAAGCCGCAAAACTCTGGACAGCACTCGCTGAGCTGGACCCGCTGGGGGAATTGATTTCGGAGACCATCCAGGTAAACGATCATACAGAAAACATGAAAGCACAGGAAATCAAAAAAAAGCGCAATCTCCTGCGCAGCAAAAGGCGGGCTGCAGCCCTGCATACCGGTCTGCCCGATCAAACCGGGCGGGAAGAACAACTGGCAGGCTCAGAGGACGCTCTCGATGCAGCAGAACTGGAGACCTGGCGCATAGAGGACCGGGTCCGCTGGGCCACCGTGCAGATTACTGTGGACGCACCACAAAAGGCCGCGCTTGATGTACCTCCCTATGGAGACGCTCTGCAAAACGGCCTTGAGCTGATGCTTCGCCTGGCCTACTACCTTCTCTATCTATGGCCAGTCCTGGTTATTTTGTTCCTTTTGCGTCTGGGCTATATTTTCTGGAGAAAACGAAAAAGGCAGAGTTGATTTCCAGGATAGTCATTGTTGATGATGAGAAAAGCATTCGCGATGCGCTGAAGTTTGCCTGTGAGCAGGCCAGCCTAAGCGCAACTGTGGCCGGAACAGTCCGCGAAGCTCGCCTGCTCCTTCGCGAGCAGCCCGATCTTTTGGTGCTCGATATTGGTCTGCCGGATGGCAATGGACTGGATTTTTTGACGGAGTTGCGCAAATCCAGTCGGCTGCCCGTCCTTTTGCTCACGGCTCGCGGAGATGAACTGGATCGTGTACTGGGTTTTGAGCTCGGAGCCGATGATTACGTAGTCAAGCCATTCAGTCCCCGCGAAGTCGTCTCACGCATCAAAGCCATTCTACGCCGCACACGCAGTGAACCCGGCGCCTTTGAACACGATAGTGAACGGCAGCAGATTCGCTTTTTTGGGGAGCGTCTGAATCTAACTCGTTATGAATATTTGCTGCTCAGACTTTTTATAGAAAGGCCGGGCTGGGTCTATTCCCGCGAAAAGCTGATGGATCTGATCTGGGATCAGCCGGAGGAAAGTTACGACCGCACCGTGGATACCCATATCAAAACCCTGCGGGCCAAGTTAAAGAAAATTCGACCGGATCTGGATCCCATTGAAACCCGACGCGGAACCGGTTACGCCCTGCGGGAGCCTCTATGACCTTACGACTGCGATTCATCCTGAGTTTCTGCCTGCTCTCAGCGGCTGCCATCTACTATCTGTATGATTTCATCCACACGGAAATTCGGCCGCAGTACCTGGAAACGGTGGAAGAATCCTTAAATGACACAGCAAACATTCTGGCCAGCATTGCCGGCCAACCGCTGGGGCTGGAAATTTTAGCAAAAAGTATGCAGGAGGCTCGCGAACGCCGCTTGCTGGCATTGATCTATGGCTTTCGTAAGGAAAAGGTAGAGCTCGATCTGTATTTAACCGATGAGCACGGTCGCATCCGCTATGATTCTTCTTCCAGAGCGACAGGTCAGGATTATTCAAGCTGGAATGACGTCCTCCTGACTCTGCGCGGCCGGTACGGTGCCCGCTCTTCCTTGATTGATCCTGCGAAGGCCGATTCCGGCGCTCTTTTTGTTGCCGCACCCTTACAAAAAGAGGGCAGGATCACAGGTTCGCTGACGGTTGTAAAACCAAAATATTCCGTAGATGTTCTGGTCGACCGGGCTCGTAGCAAAATCATCGCCGGGATTGCGCTGACCTTGATTGCCCTATTTGCTTTCACCCTGCTGTTCAGTGTCTGGGTCACCCGGCCTATTGGAAAACTTACCGGGTATGTGGAAGCTCTGGCCCGCGGAGAGGATGCCCGTTTACCGGCAACGAAGGCTCCGGAAATGCGTGCTCTGGGCCAGGCCTTTGAAAAAATGCGCCGGGAACTGGAAGGCAAGCAATACGTCGAACAGACTCTAAGAACACTGACCCATGAGCTGCGTTCCCCCCTGTCCGGACTGGTTGCCAACCTTGAATTGCTGGATCAAGCTGTAAGGCCCGAGGATCGACATCATCTGTTACAGAATGCCCGAAGAGATTGCGAACGATTACAATCGCTCTGCGAACATGTCCTTCTTTTGGCGGCGCTTGAAAACCGTGATTCTCTGGCCTCCCCGGAAATTGTGTCCCTGCCGGATATTGCCCGGAGAGCCATAGATCAGGCAGGACCGGGCCATACGATTACGCTCAAAGCAGCAGCAGAAGCAACGCAGATCCGCGCTTATCCCGTCCTCCTCGAGCAGGCCATTCTGAGTCTTATAAAGAACGCTAAAGATTTTTCGCCAACCACAAGTTCTATTGAAGTGGAAATCGCTGCGGCGCCGGACCGCTGGAACGTGATCGTCCGGGATGAAGGCACAGGAATTTTGACCAGTGCTCTGCCTCATGTCTTTGAACGTTTCTACTCCACAGAAAGGCCGGGCGGCGGGCGCAGCACGGGCCTCGGGCTTGCCATTGTGCGCGAAGTCGCCCGCCTCCATGGCGGTACCGTGCAAATCACCAACCGCGGCGACAAGAGCGGAACCATAGCCAGCATCTCCATTCCGCGTTAAAAATTTTCCCACTTCACACGGACTTCATACTGCCTTCAAACCACCAGGCGATCCTGATCGTGGAGGTTCAACATGAACAAACAAAACAAAAGCTCTGTAACCTGGAAGATCCTGATCACCGGGAGCATTGTCATCGCTCTCTTGATACCGGCTTACTTGATCCGCGGTACCATAGAAGAGCGACAGGCAAGCCATAGCGCAGCCATTCAAGAGATGAACGGACGCTGGGGCAGTGAAATTCAGCTGGTCGGACCGGTACTTGTGATTCCCTTTTATGTGCCTGGCAAACCCGCTAATCAAGAGACTCTGACATTGCTGCCGGAAGAACTGCAGATTGAAAGTGATGCTCGGGCCCAGACAAGATCTCGCGGGATTTTTGACACAGCAGTGTATAGCGCAAGCATCACCATCACAGGACGATTCGATGCGCACGCTACCGGTGTCACCTTACCATCCCACATTAACTGGAAGGAAGCCCGCTTTCTGGTTGGACTGACGGACTTGCGCGGGATTGAGCAGGCCGATTTGCTTTTGGGCAATCAGTCCTTTGAGTTACGTCCGGGAGCGGTTCCGCTCGCGGAACAGGGACTTCAGGCGCTCACTCCTGGCATGAGTCGGGCCACTTTTGCCTTGAAACTTCAGGCCCGTGGTTCAACAGCATTACGTTTCGCTCTGTGCGGCAAGACAACGAATGTATCCATAATAAGCAACTGGGCCAACCCATCGTTTGATGGCGGTAGCTTACCCACAGAACGCACAATCGGCCCGGAGGGTTTCAAAGCCAGCTGGTCTGTGTCGACACTCCTGAGTCGCGGTTTCCCGCTGGCCTGGACCAGCTCTAATGAAGATGCTTCTGCCTACCGGGAACGTCTGCACGCCTCTGCTTCTGGGGTGGCCTTCTACCTGCCTGTCGATATCTATCAGAAAGCCACTCGATCGGTTAAGTATGCCGGTTTATTTTTGACCTTGATTTTTTTAGCTTTCTTTCTCTTTGAGATGCTGATCGGCTTACGGATTCATCCCATCCAGTACGGTCTGGTGGGCGCGGCCAAACTGATCTTCTACTTGCTGCTTCTGTCTCTCGCAGAACAAATTGGTTTTGCCATTGCTTACCTGGTGGCGGCAACGGCAAGCAGCGCACAGATCAGTGCCTATTCCTATGCCCTGCTGCGCAGCGCCCGCAGAGCCAGTCTCATGGCCACGATTCTTTTGTTGATCTATGGATATCTGTACTTCCTGCTGCAGATGGAAAATTATGCCCTGCTTGCCGGATCAGTGGGTCTCTTTCTGATTGTGGGAGCGGTGATGTTCTTGACTCGCAATGTATCCTGGTACCAAATTGAGTCTGACCATGCCCGACCTGTCGCGCCATGAATTGCATGCCCTGCTCCTGGCTCACCCGGAAGGCTTGCGGCTGTGCAATCTGGATCTGGCCTCCCTGGACCTGGGAGGCTTGAACCTGGATCACTGCGATTTTAGCGGATCCATCCTCCGCGATTGCAATCTGGCCCGTGCGCGCGCACGGGCCGCATCCTTTCGCGGAGCTGACCTCTGCGGAAGCAATTGGGAAAAATCGCATATGGAAGGGGCTCTCTTTCAGCGTGTTCTTGCAGATGGAGTCAGCTTTTACGGAGCAGAGCTCAAAGAAACTGTCTGGGATCAGTCGCAGTTGAGTAACATTTCCTTTGAAGATGCGGATCTGACCCGTTCCCGATTTGTCGGTGCCGGGCTTAAATCCATCGAACTGAACGGTGCTCGCCTGGACGGATGCCGCTTTCAAGGCAGTACGCTGATGGACGTTTCTTTCCGGGACTGTATTTTTGACACACTGTACATTGACGAAGAACAAAGGACTTTCTTTCTGGCCGGCGGAGTTCCAGCAGGCGCCATGCAGGTGACTGATATGAAAGAAGATTACTACGGAAATATGTAATTTCATGATCGATATGCATGTGCACTACTTCCCGCCCGCCGTCTTCAAGGCCATCTGGCGCTACTTTGAAACGCATACCAACGGCCTGTGGCATATCAACTACCGGATGAGCGGGGAGAAGCAGAGGGAATTTCTGCGGGCAAAGGGCATTGAGCGATTCACCACGCTGGTCTATGCCCATAAAAAAGATCTGGCCATGCGGCTCAATGATTTCATAGCCCGGGAGAGCGCCCTTTACCCGGAACTCATTGCTTTTGGAACCCTGTATGCCGGCGATGGTGCTCTTGCCCAGGCGCGGACCATTTTTGAAGAATACCGGTTCTTCGGAATAAAGTTGCATCCTTTTGTATCCGGTGAAGAAATCGACGATGAACGCTACTTCCCGGCCTACGAACTCATGCTACACTATGGGAAGATTCTGCTCTGCCATCCGGGATCCGCTCCCGTTTATCAGAAGTACGATGGCGTTCTGCGCATCCGTCGGGTCCTGAGCGCTTTTCCAGAAATGAAGTTGATCATTGCGCATTGCGGCGCCTACGAATACGAACCCTACCAGCGCCTGGCGGAGGAATTCCCCCATGTCTATTTTGATACGGCCATGAATTGCGTGCATACACCGGTTTTCGAGCACAACTGTCCCGGACCTGCCTTCTTCCAGCGTTTCCAGGATCGCGTTCTCTTTGGAACAGATTTCCCTAACATCCCCTACGATTACCAGGAACAGATCGATTCCCTCAAGAAACTGAAACTGGGGGAGCAGATAGAAAAAAAAATATTTAAAGATAATGCCTTGAGTCTCCTTTTTTCAGCCGATTCGGGGAGCACGCACCGCAAAGAGAATACGGGCTAAATATCCCAGGTCATTTGCAGCAAGAGAACTGCATCATCGCCTTTGACCAGAGCCACATTGATGTAGGGCGTATCTGTGTTGAAGTCATAGTAGGGTTCACTCACATTCCAGGGTTTGCCGGAGTATTCCTTCATGGCCAGAGTCTGCAAAAACATCGGGTCCCAGAAACGGTTGTTGTTTACTTCTGCAGTATCACGAATCCAGTTCCATTGATCGTCCCGCTCAAAGGTGGCGGAAAGCTGATAACCGGAACGGTCATAAAGAACCATGCGCCGGGTATTCTCCGGAAGGGAATGCAGACAGGAAAGTATACTGAGATTGATGGTTTCCCGGTCAGAGGGATTGATATCCTGCGTGGCATTGTGGGCCTGGCCTATCAAGGCATCGCGTATCTGAAAGCCGTGCATGAGTTCGGCCTTACGCAAAACAGAAAAGTCGCTCAACTTCTCTTCCAGCAGAGAGCGGAACTTTGTGCGATCCTGAAAATTCTCCTGAGCCGGACTGAAATAGAAGCCCTGCAAATAACGCCCGCCCATCTTAAGGGAAACCAGCAGTTCTTCTTCCTTCTCAATACCTTCAAACAAAAGCGAAGCGCCCAGACGATGCGCCATGAATGCCACACCCTGCAGCACCTGCCGGAAGGATTTGCTGTTCATACTGTTGCGCAGCAGTTGCAGGTCCACTTTGATGATGTCCGGATGAATGTAGGCAATCCGACTCAGGTCACTCATTCCCGCACCCACATCATCCACCGCTATACGGAAACCGGCCTTTTTGTAGAGGTCCACAATATGGATGAGCCGGGTGATATCATCTTCAAATTGATCTTCTGTGATTTCTATGACAATTTGCTCCGGGTCCAGATCGTATTTGTGAACCATATTGATTATATGAAAACGATCGGCACGAATCTCCATTTTGCTGTGCTGTCGCGAAAGAAGATTTGGCATGATATTTATAAATAAATGTGTTTTTTTCCCAGATTCTTTCAGGCTGGCGATAGCCATCTCCTGAATGGAATTGTCAATGCTGATCAGATGAGCAATATGCAGAGTGTCCTGCGAATCGTGATGGAAAATGGGGCCCAGAGTCTGCAAAGCACCGGCAACCTCCATCCGACCCAGAACTTCATAGCCCCAGATGTCCAGACTTTCCAGATCCAGAATGGGCTGATAGCAGGCCCGGATCTGGCTTGCCTTCACATCAGCGGGATTCACGTCCGGTCGTTTTTCCTTCAAAGGGACTCGTGTAGCCGCCCTCGTGGCGTGCGGCAATGAACTGGTGGAAGGCTTCCTGCGATTTGATTTTACTCAATGCCTCAAAATCCTGACGACTCCAGGCCTTGAGCCGGAGCCTGAGTGCTGCCTCAGTAGAGCCTCCTACAAAAATCTCCTGATGAATGGAGGCCGGTGGATTCCATCCATGATTGGACAGGGCAACATAGCGCAATTCTTCATAGTACTTTAGAGCAATGCCAATCACTTCAATGGCCCGATCATACGGGAATTCTGTCCCCACCCAGATGGCGGTGCTGGCGTGGGCAGAATAGGGCAGTTCCGATTGGGGCTGGATCTTGACCACCACGTCCAGTTCGCGGAGCATCATTGCGCAGCGTCGCGCCTTGTCCTGGTAGGCCAGCACAACACGCAGTTTCTTCTCGCGGTCCATTCCAGAAGCGCAACCACTCAGAAAAAGAATCAGGAGAAAGGGTCCGCAAAAACGCACACGAAAAAGGCCCTCTCCGGGCCGGTGCTGTCAACCTATATCTATAGAAAGTCCGCGGCGGAAGGGGGCAGGTCCCCGGAAACCCGGAAACCTACAAAACAGCGTGTCGCCCCGCCGGAAGTACGTGAACTGCTTGCCTGCGGACGGGCCTTCGATTTGGTAGTATGAGGCCTATGAAACGCGTGATCAGTCTTGTCCTTTTAGCGGGACTTCTACTCTCCGGGTGTGCCAAAGATCCTGATCCCAATATAGAAAGGATCGTGATTTACCATTTGTTCTGCGAAGAAGGCCAGCAGGGCTGCCGGACTGATTGTTATGGCTTTATCGGCACCAACCCCGCGCGGCCCGATGTTAAGAAAGAGCAGGAATTTGCCTTCAACTACTGCTCCAGCCGCTGCAATGTTTACTGCGATTTAACAACCCTGGCCTACCTCGCCGGTTTGTAGATTGCGCGGGCCAGCATGCCTCTGGCCTCTGGCCTGTCTCCTCTTTCTGCAGTGTAGCACCATGCTGCGTATCGGTGGCAGGCCCACGGACATTGTCGTCCCTGTGGGAGGCAAGTACAGCACCTTTTGTAAGAATCTGGAATCGGCCGGTGTAACGCGCTGTGAATATCTCGAAGAAGCGGGAAAGTCGCCCAGGTTTTTGTCGTCCTTTGCTCTCCTCCAGGAAAAATTGGGCAGCGTTTCTCTGGAAGGATTGCTCTTGCCGGGATCGTATCGTGTCCGCCTGAAATTTCTTGATTCATCCTGTGAGACCTGTGATCCAGAGCCCGTTTTACGACACAATGCAGAAGCCTTTCTGAGAGCAGTTTTGCCGGTGACGCTCAAGCGACTCAGGCCACTGGAAGAACGACACGGCCTTTCCGTTTATCAGCAAATCATTCTGGCAAGCATTGTCGAAAAAGAAGCGGTGGCGAATCAAGATTACGATCGGGTCGCTGCCGTATTCTTGCGCCGATTGCGTCGCAATATGCCGCTGGGTTCCTGCCCCGCCGTGGAGTATGCCCTTGGATTCCATCGTCCTTTTCTCCTTTTCCGGGACATTCGCATTCGATCTCCCTACAATCTGTACGTAAAGAAGGGGCTTCCTCCAGGACCGATTGCTTTTTTTAGCGATCAAGCCCTGCAGGGCGTCCTCTACCCGGCTGATTCCGATGACCTCTTCTTTGTTTACGACTGGACGCTGCAAAAGCTGTTGTTTGCCAGTCACTATTCCCTTCATGAAAAAAATGCCGAACAAGCCCGAAAGAATTACATCCAGAAATTCGGCCGGAAGAATTTGTATCGCGCTGATTATGATCGTTTTTATAAGTGAAAGGACGCATGATTTTTTCTAATGCTGACTATGTCCTGATCGCTCTGTACTTTGCCGTGAGCCTGTTCATCGGCCTTTACGCCGGGCGCCGCTCCGGAAGGGGACAGAAGGACTACTTCCTCGCCGGTGGCAATACCCCCTGGCTTTTAGCGGGAACTTCTATGGTGGCAACAACCTTTGCCGCAGATACACCTCTTGCTGTTACCGGCCTTGTGCGCGGTGGTGGCATAGCGGCCAACTGGATCTGGTGGTCTTTTGCTGCCGGTGGCGTTCTCACTGTGTTCTTCTTTGCCCGGCTGTGGCGAAGAAGTGGTCTGACCACGGACCTGGAATTTCTGGAACTCCGCTACGGCGGCCCACAGGCTGCTTTTCTGCGCGGGGCCAAAGCGCTTTACCTGGGAGTGGTGCTCAATCTGCTCATCATTGGCTGGGTCAATCTGGCCCTGCTGAAGATCCTCCGGGTACTTTTTCCCGCTGCACCGGCCGAGCTCTGGCTCATCGGTATTGCTGCCGTCACCGCCCTTTATGTTATGGTAGCTGGCCTGCGCGGCGTCGTGGCTGCGGATGCCTTTCAGTTTGTGGTAGCGATGGGCGGTTCCATTCTGCTGGCTTTTTATGCTTCTGCAGCTGTACCGTCCGGGGCCACCTGGCAGGCCTCGACGCTCTCCTTCTGGCCGGACCTTGATGCTCCCGATGGCTGGGCCCTTCTTCTCACCGGGCTTCTGGTCCAGTGGTGGGCCGCTTTTTATCCCGGCGCAGAACCGGGCGGGGGCGGCTACGTGGCTCAGAGAATACTGGCCGCCCGTTCCGAGCGTGATGGACTTCTTGCGGCTTTGTGGTTCAATATCGCTCACTACGCCCTGCGACCCTGGCCCTGGATTTTAACAGCACTGGCCGCCATGCTGCTCTACCCGGCGGTCGCGCCGGCGGACTACGAATCCTCCTATGTGTACTTGATGCGCGATGTTTTGCCCTCTCCGGCGCGCGGCCTTCTGGTTGCTGCCTTTCTGGGAGCCTACATGTCCACCATCTCCACCCAGCTCAATTGGGGAGCCAGCTATTTCATTCATGATTTCTACCAGAGATTTCTCCTCCCGGGCCAGGAGGAGAAACACTATGTTCTGGCCGGTCGACTGGCAACAATCGGTCTCTTTTTTCTTTCTCTTTTTGTTACTTTTTATTTGCTATCATCCATTGAGGAAGCCTGGAAGATGATGATTGAAGCCGGAGCGGGTAGCGGCCTGATTCTTGTTTTACGCTGGTACTGGTGGCGCATCAATGCCCGCACGGAACTGGTAAGCCTGATTGTCCCGGCGCTTGGTGTCCTGATTTTGCGCGCAGGAATCCCGGCCGCCAACGAACTTTTTTCCTGGGCTGTACCCGTGCCCGGCTTTCCCTACAGTTTTCTCCTGATCACTGCCGCTGGAGTATTTTGCAGTCTGCTGACGGCCCTCTTTACCGCCCCGGAGGATGCGCGTCGCCTGCAAACGTTCTTTGATCGGATACGGCCAGCCGGGCCAGGCTGGAAACCCTTTGGCCGGGCCCACGGACTCGGCCGCATGGCTGCGGGCTGGGTGGGTGGAATGCTTCTGGTTTATGGTCTTCTTTTTTTACTGGGCAGTCTTTTTCTGGGGCACAGCTTCGGCGGCTGGGCGCTCCTGACCGCCCTCGGCGCTGTGCTGGTGTACGCGGGAATTTCTGTCAGGGCGAATGAGCCGGAGTGACCAACACGGGTTCCGGCGCGGTCGAAACTGCTATGTTTCTTTCTGGAACGGATTTGTCTAAACTCTATCAGACGGCTAGCCCGGATATTCATGAAAGTGTATGCGCAAAGTACAGGTTCAAAGAAAAACCGCCCCGCGGCCAAGGAATGATCCTGCTATTTATCGGCCAGTTACTTCAAAATTGATTCAAGCACTACTTCCATAGAATGCCCCGGTAGAGCTATCGACAATGGTTCGCTAAACGGTATTCGTTTTTCCGATGTGTAGCCGTTTGCATTCGGTTTGCTGTACACAACGGTCGTGTTTTCTAAAGGCAAGATATTCCAATACACAGGGATATTTCCTCTGGCGTACATATCCGCTTTTTCTGCATCAATCGCCTGCGTTGTAACGGAAACTTCGACGACGAGATACGCAAACGTAGGATGTTCATCGTGTATGGAATGACGTGCCGGGACAATCGCTAGATCCGGCTCAGGTTCAGAATCTATCAGGGTAATCGGATCTTCTTTCAGAATCTCAATAGTTTCGTTAACTCTCGAGGAGAAGTATTTGAAAAGCAGGCGTAATACGCCCGCATGGAGTTTAGATTTAGACACTTTTTCTATGACCGCTCCCTGGATTAACTCAGTCTTCAAACCGGCGAACATCTTGCGGTAGGTCTGAATATCGATAGGTATAACGGCTCTACGTATGGCCGGTTTTTCCAGGACTTCGAGCATGACTGAGACTTAGCTTCCGGGTTCGTTCCGTCAACTAAAAACGGAATTTTCCGCCTAAGGAGAGTGAGCGGGAGTAACAAGCACGGGTTTACGCCGCGGGCGGAACTGCCAGAGAATGCCTACCACCAGGGCAAAGAGCCCAAAGCTGATCCATTGCATGGTATAATTGAGGTGACGCCCCGGAGGCAAAATCTCGCTGGCGAGTGGCAGGGGCTGCTCTTTGGGCAGGGGATCGGTTTTCCAGTGTACCTGCTCCAGGTAGTAGGGGAGCAAGTGCCGGTCCAGCTGACCTTGCATGGCACTCACATTCATGCGAAACCAACGCTTGATCCGGCCACCTTCCTCTCCCATGTTTTCGGGTGGCGACAAAAATGTACGGCCTTCCTTGCTGTGACGGACCAGACCGATGAGTTGCACAACCTGATCTCCCGGTAGCGCGTAGCGGTCCAGGTCTCCTTTTTCCACCTCTTGAAGCGGGATCCAGCCGCGGTCAATCAGGAGCAGCCCTTCCGACATTTTCAGGACACCGATGTATTTAGCTCCTGGCTGGCTCTGGTAGGAGCGATTCATGAGGAGAAAGTAGGGCTCGGGAAGGAATTGCCCCTCTACTTTCAGTTTGCTACCAAAAGCGTAATTTTCTCCGGGTCGCAGGGGCGTAGCATCGTCCACATCTTTGAGTCGGGCAAAGAACTCTTTTTTCTCTCCATAGCGCTTGAATTGCCAGTGACTCATTACAAAGCAGGTCAGGGCAACGGCGAGGGCCAACATTGTTACTGGAAAGGAAAACCTGAATTGGCGCAACACAACAGAGTCTATACAGGGTAAAAGGCCCGGGTGTCAAGGGGTTCTTTTTTCGCACAAAAAGCTGGCAACTACCAGGGAATTCTCTCTCCTGTCCCGATGGATTTTCTAAGCACAGCTCGACCGGAGCTTTACTTTCGCTACGCCGATGAACCGGGAACGGAACACAGAGCCGGTCCACCCGGCGATGCGAACATCGCTTTTTCTTTTTCCGTCGCCGGAACCACCCTGCGTGGCGATCTGCGTGGACAGGGAAAGCGCCCGGTCCTCCTTGAACGTGTCGAGTTCAGCCTGAAAGACCCGCGGGGCATTTCCTTTGGCGGAAACACGGCCGATCACTGGTCCGTTTTCAAACATGGCTATCAGTCCTGGTCTTTCAGCTCCATCTACGAATCTCGTGACCTGGATTTGCCCACCTGGCTTACGTGGAAAAGGCGCATGGATGAAAACCCGGAGTCCTACTTTTCCGGGGCGGTAAGCCTGCCAGCGATGATACAAAAGATGCTGGGCAGGCGCGGACTATTTCAAAGCGACGGCCTGATTGTTTTAATGCAACAGGACCGAAGAGCAATTCTCTGGGGAGTGACGGGCCCGGGAAATCAGATGGTCCGCTTTCTGGTCCAGCTGAATGAGCAAGGTCAGCTGGTGCGTTTCAGCATCTGCTGGGATTTTAACGGTCAATATTTTGATCATCATTCCTTAACTTCGCTGACTCCCGTGGAAATGTTGCAAGAAGAACGACACCGTCCGGTAGAGGCACCGGCTTCGCAGTCACTCCTTTTGCGGTATGCGGCCCGGGCCGGGCGGGCCCTGCGCGGTCGCACACAGAGTGCACCTCTTTCTGGCTGGTGCTCCTGGTACTATTACTACACAAATATCAATCAAGAAAACATCCTTTCCAATTTGAGTCAGGTGCAGCTGCGGCGCATTCCCCTGGAGCTGTTCCAGATCGATGATGGCTACCAGAAAGCAGTCGGCAACTGGAATCCCAATGAAAAATTTCCGGAGGGAATGGCGTATCTGGCCCGCTCGATCAAAAAAGCGGGACTGCGTGCCGGGATCTGGCTGGCTCCCTTCCTGGCAGAGAAAAAATCGGGGCTGATGGAGAGTGCCTTTCTCCTGCGCGATGAACATGGCCATCCCGTACGTGCCCTCTCCAATCCCAACTGGAGCGGAAACACCTATATCCTTGATGTTACCCATCCTGAGTTCAAAAGCTGGTTAGTTTCCGTCATTGAAATGATGGTCCATGATTGGGGCTTTGACTATTTGAAGCTGGATTTTCTGTACGCGGCCTGCTTTCGCGGCAAGCATCACGATCCCCGCACCACCGCTGCGTCTCGATTGCGGGATGCTTTGAAACTGATCCGGCGTACCGGCGGCCGGCAACTTCAGCTGGTTGGTTGCGGCGCTCCCCTTTTCCCGGCCGCCGGGATCGTGGACATCATGCGAATCGGCATGGATGTGTACCATAAATGGGACGGAATGCCCATCGGCACTCTCC
Organism: Spirochaetales bacterium; assembly: GCA_015075425.1. Taxonomy (GTDB): domain Bacteria; phylum Spirochaetota; class Leptospiria; order Leptospirales; family Leptonemataceae; genus H5-SPI1. The sequence goes on from JABTUL010000002.1 coordinate 680,031, forward strand.
TCCGGGATCGTAATATTCCTCAAATGAAGGGCGCTCTGATCAATACGATTCAGCGTTCTTTCTTTCATCGTAATTTCTGGATGAATGACCCGGACTGTTTGATTCTACGTCAGAAGGAAAGTCGACTTTCTCCAGCACAGATCAAACTAATGGCCAGTGTCATGGCCCTGAGCGGCGGCTTGGTTTTAACCAGTGATGATCTCACCCAACTGGAGGAGGAAAGTCTGAAGCTCTGGGAACGCATCGTAGAGCTGAACCGGAAATGCTCGGCCTTTACCCCCTTTCCCCTGGATCATGGTTCCTTTCCCCGTACCCTGTACAATCCCGCCGGATTTCTGGGCGTCTGGAATCCCACCAACAGGCCACAGCGACTCCTGTTTCACGCTCCCGGCGTGGTTGCAGGCGCCCGGGATTACTGGAGCGGCGCTCTGGTGCCCTGGAAAAGCGACCGACAGGTAGAAATCCACCTGGGTGCCTTTGAAAGCTTTTTGGCTGTCCTTCCTTAAATTGCTGCCCTTTAAGAAAAATTCTTTACAGGAACCATCTTATGTCACATGAGTTATCCTCGGAATAATCCATGGGTGACGGTGCATTAACTCAAGACGAAATCGACATGCTCCTCCAGGGAGCCGATTCTTTCTCCGCACCGGCCGATGCCCGCGCCGCCGGCACTGCCGGAATCGGCATGGATATGTCGCCTCTGGAACGCGAATCCGTGGCCGATATGCTGCTCAGTGCCCTGCAATCGGGCACTCAGGGTTTAAGCATGATTCTGGCACGCAATGTGCGTTTGGGTTCACCCTATGCAGAAATCCGTACCCAGCAGGAAATCAATAAAGAATTTGGTAATGATTTTGTAGCTTTGCAGCAGGGAATGAGCGGGGCTCTAAACGGCAGCCTGGTTTTATTTCTGCCCGGTGCTGATGCGGCCCGGATCAGCGCAATTGTCATGGGTTCGGACGATCCGGCATCTGCCACTCTGCCGCTCGACAACGCACAGATCGCCACCATCAAGGATGCCATGGGGCCTGTGCTTATGAGTGTGGCGACGCAGATGTCCGTCAAGATTGGCGTGCCCATTACTCCTCTGCCCGTTGACGTAACGGTCACCTCCGGCAGTGTGCCCCTGCAGGATTCTCTGAGTTATTTAAGAACGCAAATTCCTATAAATATTGAAGGGGCTGTCGATTCGCGCATTTCCATTGTGATGCCCGTGGAGATGGCTTCTCAACTCTTTCAATTGTCCTCCCAGCGCGAATCCGCTCGCTCCGTGGACTACGGAAGCAAACACGGTCCGGCTTTGCCGTCCGGGCCGGCACCGGGGCAAACAGGGATCAAAGATGTGGCCTTCCCGGCCATGAATATGGCCGGTGCCGGACCGCTGCAGCCCAATAAAGATCTGCTCATGGATGTGCAGATGACCCTGACTGTTGAACTGGGTCGCACAAAAATGTACATTAAAGAAATTCTGAGCCTCGGGGAAGGATCCATCATCGAACTGGAAAAGCTGGCCGGCGAGCCGGTCGATTTGCTGGTTAACGGAAAACTGATTGCCAAAGGGGAAGTTGTGGTGATCGACGAGAACTTTGGCGTGCGGGTAACGGATATCGTAAGCCCCGTCGATCGTCTCAAAGCACAAAAATCGGGCTGATGCACACGCGCTATCTCTTACTTCTCCTGCTGGTAACATCCCTCTCTGCCGTTCCCGAAAAGAAAGGCCCTTCGCGGGAGAAAAACGCAAAGGAAAATGAGGCTGTGAAACAACCTCCGCCCGGAGCTCTCGGCGATATCAATGAGACCTGGATGAAAACTATCCACGGGGAAGAAAACGGAACACAACCGGCAAAATCGGGGACAGACACAGAAGAAAAGGAAACTGACTCAATCGTCCTGCCGAACCCCGTTCCGGAAAAGCCGGAAACACCAGAGACGCCCGTAACCAACCCGGGCGAATCGCAGTCGCTTTTTGGAAATCGGGAAGAGGGGCCATCGTTTTTCTCTGTTTTTCTGCGCTTTCTGGGCTTTGGCGCACTGCTGCTGCTCTTCTTTGTGGGAACCATGCGCTGGATCAAGCGCCGCAATCTGCTCCCCACCATGTTCGAATCGGACCTGCTTCAGGTAATCGCTCGCATTCCGCTCATGCCTGGAAAAACGCTACAGATTGTGGATCTGGCCGGCCAGATACTGGTGCTGGGAGTCTCTGATCAGTCCATGGATCTCATCTTAGAAGTGAAGAACGGTGAACTTGCAGACCGCATTCGCCTCTGGCATTCGCAAAAATCTGTCCTGACACAAAAGGAATCGGTGCTTGATCAGCTGACCTCTCTGGTACGTGGCAGTCGCTTCTGGCAGGAAAAACCGGGAAAGACAGATTTTGCCGCTCTTTTGGGAGGGAACAACGGGGCAGAAGTCACAGAAGACCTGGGCCGACTCCTGGCTGCACAGAAGGAAAGACTGCGCAGCCGCAAGCAAAACCAGCCGCAGACAGAATCTTAAAAATATATATTTTTACTGTTCAACACAGAGTAAATGAGTGGACGTGAGGCAGCTTTGTGTTGCGGAGAAGATCGCTCCGCTGGTAACAGAATTGCCAATGCCGTAGGCTCCCGTTCCCGCTGTGTCTGTCCAGCCCGTGCAGTCGCTTCCGTGTGTGGTCCAGTCGGAGTTAAGGGCAGTCCAGTACTGGCGACTTCCCGTGGCGTCAAGGGGCGCCTGAAGCTGGCTTTTGATGAGACCCTCAGCTGATGTTGTAACTAAAAAGGCTCCATCCGAACGAAGGTAGCGGGTCGAGGGCCGCAGGACCCAGTCGATTTGCCCGTCACCCACATCAGGCGACTGGCTGGCCCGGCGGTTCCCCGCTACATCGGCAATCATAGCTTTGTAGCCTGTCTGCCGCGGCCGGGCCGCATCTGCATTGCAACGGCTATCAGCTCCGGCGATCCCGCCAACATTTCCGGTAGAAACATCAGTTGTGATGAACATGAAGAGCCCGCCCATAGCGGCTGTGCTCTCTTTGCTACTGAGCATGGCACTGACGATGAGACCGGCAGGCTTTGAGGGGTCCAGCGGGTGATTGAAGTCCGGCTGAAAGCAGGCACTGAGCAGACACAAAGCAACTGCGCTGAAGGTAGAAGGAGAGGCTCGGTCAGGCTCCATTTCCTGAGTAAAAGAAAGAGGAAAGCGGTGACAAGCACAAAAGCCACTCCCTCAAGTAGCACGATCCTTTTCCCGGCCCGGAGATTTTCCAGCTTCTTTTGTCATTTTCTTCCTGTGACCGCACCACCATTGAGCAGGCAAATGAGGGAGGGAATCTCAGTCCGGCTGCCGGGCGGGCTCAAACAGACTCGCCACTCAGTCGGGCCATAGCCTGGCTCAAACCTTGCAGGACCACGGCCTTTTGTTTGCGGAAGGGAGGGTCATTCAAAGGCCCGAAGGCTGTCTGGATCCGCTGGAAGTGATCGGGCAAAATGACCTCCATATTTTTTTTTCCTTTCGGGGTCAAAGCGATGCTGTACTTGCGACGATCAGCGACCACGGCTTTGCGTTTGAGAAATCCCTGTTTCTCGAGCGTGTCAATGAGTCCGGTCATGGTGGGCGGGCGGACAGCAAGCTGTTCGGCAAGGTTGCTTGCTGTATGCTCTCCCTTCGAGTCAATGAACAAGAGTAAGAGGATCAAAAAGCCCGCCTGGGAAAGGCCGTAGCGCTGGAAATGCCTTTCCAGTCCCAGGGAAAATTCCTGCACAAAAGCCATGGAGCGGGCCATCTCTTCGATGGTTTCAGCCTCAATTCCGAATTTTCCCCGTACATCCGACTGGTTCAAACCCTGCAAAAAAGCCGATCCGGGGAGAATCCATTCCGATTTCATAAGCTTGACAAATAATTAGCCACCTAATAATCTGGAAATCATAATAGGAGCTTCCCATGAAAATTTTGCGAACTGCCATTCTGCTCTTCGGTTTTATCCATGCTCTGCTATCCATTCTCGAAGGATCCCGGGTGCTGATCGCCGGGCCAGCCGGCGATCAGATTGTGCTCCCCTGGCTTGTGACCTACAACGTGGCCATGGCCCTTTTCTCTCTGCCCGTTCTCTATTTGGTGTTCCGCCAGCGCTCACGGGGCCAGATGCTTTCCCTGTCGGTTCTGGCCGCTCATACCATGGTTTTCCTGGTTCTTCTGGGAATCTATCTGACTACGGGCCAGGTGGCCGGCAAAAGCGTCATAGCCATGGCGGTGCGCAGCGCTGTCTGGGCGCTCATTTTCTGGCAGAGTAGAATCGCTAAAAGGTGAACCACCCTCCGCTTCCTGGCCGGATGTGATGTGAATAAAATTATGTCACATTAAAAAAAGGCTTGTACAGAGGGCACAGGTCGGCCAGAAACGATTTGTGAAACTCCGCCGGGGCGTTTTTGGACTCCTGTTTTTACTATTCCTTCCTGTAGCGCTCAGCGCCCAGGTCCCCTTTGAAATCCCGGTCATCAGTGGCGTCCGTGCGGCCAGAAACGGACAGGAAGCTTCACTTTCTTTAATGTTGATTCTGCTCTTTACCGTACTCAGCCTGGCTCCGGCCCTGATCATGATGATGACCAGTTTCACAAAAGTGATCATTGTTTTTGATTTTGTCCGGCGAGCCCTGGCTTTACAGAACATGCCGCCCAATCAGGTTCTCTTTGGTCTCGCTGTGTTCATTACTGTCTTCATCATGGCGCCCACTTTAACCGATTTCAATCGCCAGGCCCTGGATCCCTACATCAACGGAAAGTCCTCCACCGGAGAGTTCATCAACAAGGGGATGGTGCCTTTCAGAAATTTCATGATCAAACAAATTGGCAAAGATGGCGCCTCAGAGATGAACCTTTTCATTACCCTCTCCGCAAAAGATCGTGCACAAATAAAAACGATCGATGACATTGACTCATACATTTTGATTCCGGCCTTCATGCTCTCAGAGATCAAAAAGGCATTTATAATTGGAATCATTATATTCATACCTTTTATTGTCATCGATCTTGTCGTGGCTTCCACTCTGATGTCCATGGGGATGGTGATGCTCCCGCCAGCGATGATTTCACTGCCCTTTAAGATCATTTTATTCATTCTTGTTGATGGCTGGCATCTTATTACCTACAACCTTGTGCGATCGTACGGAGGTGCCTGATGCTTGAAGCGGATGCGGTCAAATTGGTCAACGACGCCCTCATCGTGACAATGAAAATCTCAGCTCCCATACTCATTGCCAGTATGATTGTTGGTCTGGTAATTTCGGTACTCCAGACAACAACTTCCATCCAGGAGCAGACGCTGACCTTTGTTCCCAAACTGGTGGCCGTCTTCATGGCCATCGCCGTATTCTTTTCTTACATGCTGCATACGGCCATGGATTACACCAGATCCATCTATGATTTAATCATACGTTACTGACATTATGGAAGGCTTCAATCAGAGCACTCTCCTCTTTGCCCTGATTATGGCGCGCGTTACCGGACTTCTCTTTACCATGCCTGTGCTCAGCGCTGAATCTGTGCCCTACCGCGTGCGAACGGGCCTTGCATTTTTCTTGAGCATTGCCATGTTTCCGGTTACGGCCAGTTACCTGCCAGCTCCAGCCGCAACTCCCCTGGGCATGGGACTTCTGGTAATCGGTCAGGCGATGATGGGTATCATTACCGGCCTCTTAATGCAGATGGTCTTCGCGGCCTTTCAAATCGCCGGGGAAATCTTCAGCATTCAGGTAGGCCTGTCTTTCTCCGAAGTCCTGGACCCGCAATCGCAGGTCTCTATACCCATTCTGGGCACCCTCAAGAATCTGGTCGGAATTCTCCTCTTTGTTTCCGTTCCCTTCACCATGGACGGAATCTACACCACAGCCATGCTGCATTCCTTTCGCGCTCTGGTCCACTCCTTCAAGGCCGTGGCTTTTTTCAATGTAGATGCCGGTATTTCTGGAGGTGTGCTGGCGGAGCTCGATCAGGCTTTTGGCATTCTTTTTATTACGGCGCTCAAGATTGCTATTCCACTCATGGGAATTCTGTTTTTATCCTCGCTGGCTCTTGGCATACTGGGGCGCGCGGCACCGCAGATGAACCTGATGGTAATGGGTATTCAAGTAAATATCCTTACAGGAATCATACTGCTGGTTGTCCTCATGCCCGTAATGGTTCCGCTGATGCTTGATGCATTTCAAGTATTCTACGGAGAACTGGGAGAGATGCTCCGGATATGGCCGCGATGAATCGCTCCCTGATCGACATTGAATGGTTTCTGCGCGGGGGATTGCGACCTCTGGACCTCCAGCTTTTCGCGGCCGAAGACGAAGGCCGCACAGAGCTACCAACAGAAAGACGTCGTCGCGAAGAACGCGATAAAGGCAACGTGCCCCGCTCGCAGGATCTGGCGGGGAGCGTGGTACTTCTGGGAACTGTCATTTTGCTCTTTTTTTTGAGCGGGCTGATATTCTATCAGAGCCGCAGCCTTTTTGAACGATTTCTGACTCTGGATACATCTGCCTTCTACAGTGCTGACCTGCCTCTGGCTCGCTTTGTCCTGACCAGCATGTTCTGGGAAACGGCAAAAATCGTGGGGCCACTGCTTGGAGTGGGATTTTTACTGGCCATCCTGGGTAACGTAACCCAGGTCGGACTCCTTTTCAGTGCCCGCACCCTGGAATTCAAGCTGGAACGGTTGATCCCCGATTTCAAGCGGGTTCTACCCACGCGCAGAACGATGTACAACCTGGCCCGGGTTATGGTACAGTTTCTGCTGATTGGCTTTGCTGCCTATCTGATCATAATAGACGATTTCATTCCCATGCTCAGCACAAGCGATACCGACCTTGCCGCAGCCCTCACGCTCTTTGGCTGGGCCAGTTTCAAGCTGCTGCTTGTCAGTGCGGTGATCCTTTTTGTGCTTTCTGTGCCGGATTTTTTCTACCAACGATTTGAATTTATGGAAAACTTAAAAATGACCATTTCAGAAGTGAAGCGCGAACGGCGCGAAGAAGAAGGTGATCCGCTCATCCGGCAGCGCCAGCGGGAACGTGGCTATGAACTGCGCAAGCAAAGAGACATGCTGGAGGCGGTTCCCTCAGCAGATGTGGTCATTACCAACCCCACCCACTATGCCGTGGCTCTGGGCTGGGACAGGGAGCAGCGCAGCCAGGCACCCGTTGTCGTGGCAAAAGGTAAAGATCATATAGCATTTTTAATCCGGACAATCGCTCTGAAAAACGAAGTACCCATCCAGGAAAACCCGCCGCTGGCCCGTACCCTTTACAACGAAGTAGAGCTGGGGCGCGAGATCCCGGAAACCCTGTACCGTGCCGTCAGCGCCATCTTTGCCCGTCTGGAAAAATATGCTACTGGAGTCCGTAACTGATGCTGGAACGATTATCACCCTATTTACGGAACAATGAAGCTGCCCTGGGCTTTGGTGTTATCTTTATTGTTGTCCTGCTTGTTGTGCCTCTGCCCGGACCGATTCTCGATGGGCTCATACTCTTAAGTCTGTTCAGCGGCCTGATCATTATCCTGACCTCTCTAAATAGCACAACACCGGCGGAATTCACCGTATTCCCGACTTTGCTTCTGGTCACTACGGTATATCGATTGGCGGTCAACGTTTCCACCACCAGGATGATTCTTACCCAGGGAGCAAACTCCAACTCCGCCCTGATTGAAGCTTTTGGTACTTTTGTGGTGGGCGGAACCGGCAGCGCGACCCTCAGTCTTGTTGTCGGAATCATTATTTTTATTATATTGACACTTGTTCAGGTAATGGTCATCACCAAAGGTGCAACACGAATCTCTGAAGTGTCCGCACGTTTTGTTCTGGACAGCTTGCCTGGAAAGCAACTGGCCATCGACTCCGATCTTGCCGCAGGCTATATCAATGAAAAGGAAGCAAGGAGAAGACGCGAAAACTTACAGAAGGAAATGAACTTTTACGGGGCCATGGACGGTGCGTCCAAATTTGTGCAGGGTGATGTTCGTCTGGGACTGATCATCACAGCCATCAACATCATCGGTGGCATAATTGTGGGAATGTCCATTCGTGGCGAACCTTTCGCAACGGCCCTGGAAACATATACCAAATTCACCATCGGCGATGGTCTGGTTTCTGCCATTCCTGCACTGCTCATTACCTCTGCTACCGGCGTCATCGTAACCAGGTCAGTAAGCGAGGAAGCTCTTCCAGAAGAGATGAAGACGCAACTATTTGCTAATCCAAAACTTCTATATATTGTGGGCAGTATGTTTGTAGCCGGTGCACTGCTGCCTGGCTTTCCTTTTCTGGCCATGGTTGGTATTGGCGGCCTGCTCATCTGGCTGGGCATCGTAATAGAGAAGAGCATCAAGGAAAAAGCGATCGCTGAAGAAAAGCGTGAATCCGATAAAAAAGATGAAAAACTTCCGGAAACATATATTGAACACCTGAAAACGGATCCTCTGGAAGTGGAAATCGGTTATTATTTGATATCACTCGTGGATCCCAAGCAGGGCGGTACCATGCTCGATCAAATCAGTCGGCTGCGCCGTCGCTTTGCCACAGGCATGGGACTGATTGTTCCACCGGTTCGTATTCGCGATAATATGAATCTGGAGCCGGGCGCGTACGTGATCAAACTGCAGGGCAATCCGGTAGCCCGCTTCAAACTGGAACCGGATCGGCTCATGGCCATTGACACGGGCAAAGTGACTGTTCCTTTAACGGACGGCACACAGTTTACCGAGCCCACCTACGGACTCAAAGCCATCTGGATTACTCCCGAGCAGAAGATGGATGCTGAATCGGCGGGCTACGATGTGGTGGATCCGGCGACAGTGATCGCCACTCACTTAAGCTCTGTTATTGAAGAGAATAGCTCGGAAATCATGGGACGCCAGGAAGTGAAGAAGATTCTCGATAGCATCCGCGAGGAAAATGCCGTGGTTGTGGACGAAGTACTGCAAGAGCGCAAACTGGGTGTCGGGCAGGTTCAGGCCGTGCTGGCATCGCTTTTGCGGGAGCATGTATCCATCCGCAATATGACCCGCATTCTCGAAACCATTGCCAGCAATGCCGTGCGTACGGCCGGTGATCCCTACCTCCTGACCGAGGCCGTACGCCAGGCCCTGCGCCGCCAGATTGCCGGGGAATATGCCGATGAAAGCGGCGTTATTTCGGCCATCACCATCGAACCCGGCATTGACCGTCGCCTGCGGGAAGGAATCCATCGCGACCCGGAAGAAGGCTTTGTCATGGCCCTCAAGCCCGACTTTCAGGTCGCGCTGCGCGATGCACTGATCGGGGAATACCAGCAGGTAGTAAAAAACGGGGGGCATCCGGTTTTCATAAGCAGCAGGGAAATTCGAGCAGGACTTTTTTCCATAATACAGCGTCATTTCCCCGCCCGCAGCTTTGCCGTGCTGGCTCATGAGGAAATTCCGCCAGATATTCGCCTAAATATCGTCGGCCAGGTCGCTCTGCGACGCCAGGAAGAGCCCGTAGAAGCCGAATAAGCCCAAAAGTGCGGATTTTGCCCGTTACTGTTGAAAAAAAATGCCTTTCAGGCTATTTTTTACATGACAGCAAAGGAATTGCCCATGACAAGGGCCAAAACCAATACGACTCAAGTTGCTACTGGAGAAAAAAATGAAAGTAAAAAATCTTGGATTAGCACTGCTGATGATTGCAACCATTACCTTCGCCGCTTGCGGCGGTGGGTCTACCAAAAGTGTGAGTAATCCGGTCAGCATGGCCCTTGCTCCCCTGAATGGGCTCATCAAATTCGAGTATGCAAAAACAACAATGTCTGCCCCTCAAGTTGAGAAATGGGTAAGCACTGCTGCTCCTGCTGTTAATAAAGCTCTCACTGTAGTTCCTGCAGGAAGAAGCCTTGTTATCGTAGGACATGCTAACTCAATTGGTGGTCAGCGTGCAGCTGATAACTTTGGCCTGGCCAGAGCTAATTTTGTGCGGAATACTCTGCGCGCTAAAGGCGTGGATGTATCTAAAATCAAAACTAAAAGCGCTGGTGCATCTCAGGAAAACAAAGCCAATCTGATGGATCCGAATAACTTCAAAATTTCTTTTGAAGTACAATAATTCAAAGTCCACACAGATCAAACCTGAAGGCTCTGCGGTCAAAAGCTGCAGAGCCTTTTTATTTTTCTCGCACCGGGTGGTTCCTTTCAAAACTTGACTGACGCTGGCCTGGCCCTGCCATGAAACACCTTTCCGTCACCATTTCCATTTTCCTCCTTGTTGCTTGCTCCGGATCTCAGCGCCGGGAAAAGGGAGCGGGCACGGTAGATCGGCCCACCGTGGTCCTGTGGCCCTTTGAGAACCGCGGCCCTGTCGAAATGAATAGCTTTGGCGCGGGCTGGCTTGAGCTGACAGAAGCCCTGCTTTACAGCCAGCCGGAGCTGGACCCCCTTCCGCATCGAACTCTTGCCTCCATGATCCTGGAAATCGCCGGCAATAAACCATCGGAATCCACACTGCTGGCTCTGGCCCGCACCATGGGAGCCGATTTTTTGCTCAAAGGTTCGTATCACTTAAATACTACCCGACTCGTGATTCGCAGCGAACTCTTTGATCTGCGTGGCCGCACATCCGTGCAGAAAGAAAGCCATACTGTGGATCCCGAACAGGTACACACCGTTCCGGATCTATTGATGAACGATCTGGCTCTTGAACTTGAGCTCACTCCCAAGAAAGATTTATTACAGATTGATTTAAAAACATTTCATGATCTTTCCGATGCCCTGATGCTTTCGCGCAACAACAAAGGTGCCGCCTACGAACTCCTGCGCAAAGAAAAAGTCGATGTTCTTCTGCCGCAGGCCAGGGATCTGGCCCTGGCATTGTATTTTGAACTTTTCCCGGCTTCAGGCACGTACAAACTTGCGGAACAATGGAAAGGCGATGGATTTCGTTTGCAGCGTCAGGACCTGGCACGGCAGGGAGATTTGCTGGAACACTTCGGTCGCCAGCGCCTTCTGGAACTGAAGTACAATGATGCAGAAGCCTATTTAACCTTCGCGGAGGAAGTGATCAGAACGACGGGACTGCAGACATCGCTTCTGAATGTGCGTGTTCTGGAAACGCGTGGCAGCCTGGCGTACAGACGACAGAATCGCATGCTGGCCTTCAGCTACTTTAAGCAGGCAGAAGAAATCCTGGAGAGGCTGGGCCGCGAGAAGACTTTGTTTCATATCAAAAATCTGATCGGAGCCGGTTCTGTGTACGCAGCCGGCGAACAATACGATTTGAGTCAGAAATACTTTGTGGAAGCTCGCAGCCAGCTCACAGCTATGAATCTCAAGGAAAGCGCACTTTATGCTACGGTGCTTTATAACCTGGGGAATCTGCGCCTCTTTCAGGGAGATGTCGATGGTGCTCTGCAATTCTACGACGAATCCCGCGACGTTCTCCTTTTCCTGGGACTTGCGAACAGCAGGCTTTTTCTGATGACTACGGCCAATATGGGTGCTGCTTTTTTCACAGCCTCGGATTATGAAAATGCCCTGTCCTATCTGGATCGGGCAGCGGCTGCCGCGCCGGCGCTGGGCTTTCGCAAAGAATCGCTCTACCGGGACATCCGCTACAATCTGGTGCTGGCCGCGCATACCTATGCTGATGCCATGGCTGCAAAAGTCCTGACCCTGGACGAACTCCCGGAAAGTGAAGCGGAGAAAGAACGCAGTAAATTCAAGCTGGCGACCATCAAGAAACTGCTACCGGACTTCATGCTGAGTGATCCTCTGAATCTTCCCCTGATGCAACTTGCCGATTGCGCCCTGCCTGTAGAAATGCCGGTTAAGAATGATATCTTTCGCACCGGTGAAGAGTATCGCACCGTCCGCAGCTACACAGGTCAGTATTCTCTGGTGGAACAAAAGCAGGAAGTAAAGACGCGCACATTCGATGGCCGACTGGATGATACCAACGTCATGCTTCGTGATCTGTTCAATCCGGAAATAACCCACCGCGAACTGCGATTTCTCCGCTCTGTCCTCCTGCCGGGAAAACAACAGCCGGACGGGAGCGGTACCGTTTTTATTGATATCGGACCGGCCGTTGCCCATGCTCGCTTTCCCGCCATAACCTCGCGCAACGTTGCCCGCGATTTTCCCGGGATGAAGGTTGTTGCTCTGGATCTGCCCGGACAAATGCGTATCTATCGCCGCCACATTCCTGTGTATCTCAAACGCCAGATCCAGAACCATAAGAATCTGTACTTTTTACAGGGAGACGGAATCAAATCTCTGTTGGAGCAGATGCAGGTCGCCGAGAACTGGATCTTTGAAGACCGCGAGCGCTTTGAGATCACCACAGAAACGGTGATCATCCGTGCCGCTAACTCCATCGATATTTACGTTCACTGGTCAGAGGTTGAGCCGGCCTTACGGCAGATGGCCCAGGATTTTGAAAAAAATCCGGTGCTCCTGTTTTTCAATCGAGGAATTCTTGTGAAACCGGCCGGCAGTTTGCGCTTCGATGTCGTTGGCTACATTTCTATCAGAGGTTTTCACCATTATATGAATATCCTGGACCGGGAAGGCGAGGAACCGTATCGTCTATTTAATCTGGTGGACGATTAAGTCCGATGAATAAAGAATAGGCGCAGGATGAAAATCAAGCTCTGGGGAGTACGGGGTTCTTTGCCCACGCCAATGGGAGTCGATGAATATCGAACCAAACTCACCTCCGCTCTGGAGGATGCCCGTTCCATTTACCGCAACAATCCGCAGCTGACACCGGCCCAGATTTACCAGGCAATGTCCTGGAAGTATAAAGCGGTAATCGGCGGAGAAACAACCTGCGTGACCGTTGAAGGTGCAGATAACACCGTACTCGTTATGGATCTGGGTAGTGGTGCCCGGATGCTGGGCGATCAACTGTCAAAGAAATCGGGTGCCAGAGAAATCAATGTTCTGTTAACTCATACGCACTGGGATCATATTCAGGGCTGGCCCTATTTTGCTCCTGCCTACGATCCAGACTGTACCATCCATTTCTATTCCTGTCTTGATAATCTACCGGAGCGAATGGACCGATTGTTGCACAGGTCTCACAATCAGATCACCATGGCGGAGATTCCGGCTCGCATTCATTTTCACAGTGTTACCGCAGGCGATTCCTTCCAGATTGGGAATTTCAAAGTGGAAACGCAGTCCTTGATCCATCCTGGCGGCTGTACGTCCTACCGGGTCAAAGAAGGAGACCGATCCTTCATTTTTGCGACAGATACTGAATTCTACGGGCCGGAACTATCCCGACTTATCATAGAATACTTCTCCTTTTTCCAGGAAGCGGATCTTATGATCATGGATGCACAGTATTCCCTGGCAGAAGCTGAGCAAAAGAAAGGTTGGGGACATACTGCGATGACCATCGCTGTGGACTGCTCCCTTCACTGGCGAGTCAAACATCTGGTACTGACCCATCATGAACCTGCGCATTCAGATGAAGTGATTCATGAACTGTACCGCAAAGCCGCATCGTACCTGGATGCGCACGGAAACTCCGATCAGCTGCTAAACGTAACCCTTGCTCGCGAGGGAGACGAATATGTCCTTTGATGTCAAAGTTGAACTGGAACTCAAAGGCGAACGGCTGGCCAACAAGCTAAGACTTTTTCTTACTCTTTTCTTTGCCATAGGTTCCGGACTGGCCTACGCGGGCGGTCAGATTGATGATGTTTTCCATTTCTATATTATGGCGGTGGGATTCTATTTTCTGATGTATCTTTTCACAGCGTACTGGCTGCGAAAAAACTGGTACCACAGCTCAATTAAATACTATGTAACCATTTTTGAATACTTTGCTCTGTACCTGGTGAATTTTTCTTTTCTGCTCATGCCTCATCCTTACAACTGGATCGGAAGCTTTAACAATCCCGGCCGCTTTGCCATCTATTTTCTTTTTCTGGGCATGGCTGGATCTCGTTTTGCTCCCCGGCTGGTTTATCTGTCCGGGGGTCTGGCCATACTTTCGCATTTCAGTCTGATGATCCTCTCCGGTCTCAAGCCGGAAATCAGTGTGGTATTTTCCGTCATCGGAGAACCGAACAATCGTCAGGTTCCTTTACTTTCGCTTATTATTGATGTGATGTTTCTTTCTGCGATGACCGTCCTCATAGCAGCCGTTTCCCGCTACTCGCGCGATCTGGTCGCCGAAGCCCAGGAAGCCCGCCAATCTGCGGCGGGGAATCTTGCCAATCTGGAAAGCATGTTTCAAACCGCCCGCCTGAACATAACGGAATTGAGTACAGCGCTGGGCACTCTGAGTGAAATCACCCGCCGCAATGAAGAGGCGAGCAGCGATCAGCTCGTCAGCGTTGAAGAAACATCGGCTACGATGGAGGAAATGAGCGCTTCCATTCAGGGTGTTGCCGATCAAGCAGACCGGCAATACCAGCTGGGGGAGCAGAATTCTGCCAATATGCAGACGTTGCTCAATCTGGTAGAACGTCTGAAAAACTCAAGTGACACGGCCCGCAAAAATGGGCAATTAACTCTCCAGAATGCAGAAGAAGGTGAGAAGGAACTGGGCCGGGCAGTGGATGGGATCAGTCGCATTGAAAAGGGATCCAAAGAAATTACGGAAATCGTTACAGTGATCAATGAAATCGCGGAGAAGATCAATCTGCTGGCATTGAATGCTGCAATTGAAGCGGCCCGCGCCGGACAGGAGGGGCGGGGATTTGCTGTCGTGGCTCAAGAAATGGGAAAACTGGCGGAAATGTCGGCCAACAATGCCGGAACCATTGCTCGATTGATCCATTCGGCGCAAAAAGATACCAGCGATGGAGTGGAAGCCATCAGCAATACCCTGTCAGCGATCCAGAACATCGTCACCGGCATCAAAGACATTGTAACAACGGTTGCCGACTTGAACGCTCTGGCACAGAAACAGGAAGAGAACGCGCATGCTACGGAGAAAAGCAGCGAAAACTTCAAGCGCAGTGCCCGTGAAATTCGCGATGCAGCCCGTGAACTTTCCGGCGGCGGCTCAGAAATTCTCAAAGCGATGGATATCATCAACAACAGCGCAGAGAAGTTCAAAGATTCGACGGAAAGCCTGGCGCAGATGGCCCGCAGTCTACATAGAATTCTGGATCGACTCAAGGAATCTACCTCCGGGTCGGATCATTGAGTTACCGCACTCTGGCCCAGGCTGTTCGCGATCTTCAGCGAACAGGACAGCTTGTTGTCCTTGATGATGAAATCGATCCCGACCAGGAAATGGCTGCCGTCCACCGCCGCATCTTTGCGGCTTCCGGTCCGGCCGTACTCTACCGGCGCGTCCGCGGCACTTCCTTTCCGGCAGTATCCAATCTCTTCGGGACAGTAGAACGGGCCCGTTTCCTGCTGCGCCATGCCTATCGTTCCGTGGAAGCCCTGATTGCGGCGCGGGCAACCCCGGAACTGCTGGCCACGCGTCCACTGCAGGTTCTGCGGGCTGCACGGGCGGCCCTTCATGCGCTACCCGTCCCGGCCCTGGCGCGCGGCGTTCGGGTAGCCACCACCAACATCTCGAACCTTCCCATGATCCGGGCCTGGCCGCGCGATGGTGGTGCCTATGTTTTCCTCCCCCAGGTCTGCACCACACCGCCGGGACCGGCCAGTCTACTCCGGGCCAACATAGGGATGTATCGGGTGCAAATGACCGGCGAAGCCTTTCATCCGGATGAAGAAATGGGACTCCACTACCAGATTCATCGCGGAATCGGAGTCCATCATACAGCGTACGCTCTGCGCGGTGAGCCGATGAGTGTTTCCATCTTTGTCGGCGGACCGCCCGCCCATACGCTCGCAGCCATAATGCCATTGCCGGAAGGACTTCCTGAGGCAGCCTTTGCCGGAGCGCTGGCCGGTCGCAACTTTCGCTATGTGCGCGAAGGAAGCCACCTGATCTCAACGGACGCCGACTTTTGCATTCTGGGGGAGGTTGAACCAGGCAGGGTAAAACCTGAGGGCCCTTTTGGTGATCACCTGGGCTACTACAGTCTGGCACACGATTTTCCTTTATTGAATATCAAGAAAATTTATCACAGGAAGGATGCCATCTGGCCTTTCACCATCGTGGGACGGCCGCCTCAAGAGGATACTGTCTTTGGTCATCTGATCCATGAGCTAACCGCGCCCATGGCTCCTCGTGTTCTGCCCGGTGTGCAGGGACTGCACGCCGTCGATGCGGCTGGCGTTCATCCATTGCTTCTCGCTGTGGGCAGTGAGCGCTACGCTCCTTTTTCTGAACGCAGGCCGATGGAACTCAATACGATTGCTTGCTCGATATTGGGCTTTGGCCAGGCATCCCTGGCCAAGTACCTCTTCCTCGCCGCCGGAGAAGATCAACCACCCGATATGCATGACATCATCGACTTTGTGCAGCATATCCTCAGGCGAATCGATTTCAAACGCGATATCCATTTCCATACCGGAACCACAATCGACACGCTGGATTACTCCGGCACCGGCCTGAACGAAGGCAGTAAAATGGTGCTTGTGGCAGCCGGAGCCGAGCGGCGGGTTTTGGCAGACACATGGACCACAGAACTGCGGCTTCCGTCTTATCTTTACGCAGCCGGAATTTTACTCCTGGAAGGACCCCCATTTCAGGATTACAGCACAGCCGCCGCCCGGTGCCCGGAGTACGCGGGTCTTGTGTATGAAACGTACAGAGCTTCCTCCGCAAAAATTGCTCTGGTGATTCTTGTGGATGATATATCGTTTTGTAAACAAAATATTAACAACCTTCTCTGGGTTGCCTTTACTCGTTCCAATCCTTCTCATGATGTCTATGGAGGGCGGGCAGAGCACCGTTTCAAACACTGGGAATGCGATGAACCACTGCTTATAGATGCAAGAAGCAAGCCCCACCATGCCCCGCCTCTGGAAGAAGATCCCGAAATCACGCGTCGGATGGACCGATGGTTTGGACCGGGCCGGCCGTTGCATCCGTTTGCTGCCTGAAAAACCCCCGGATCCGGGATGCAGCGGACACCCGGAAGGGGCAGGTCTCCGAAAACCGACAGGCAGCGGACGCGCATCGGCCGCTCTGAAATTGGTTGCATCTTTTCTCCGCCAGCAGGATACTGCGCTATGAGAGAAACAAGCATTGTCGGCGCTTACGAAACGCCGCATGGGGCCCACAAAGAACGCAGCCTGCGTGATCTGATTACGGAAGCAGGAAACGGTGCCATCCGCGATGCCGGCATAGATCGCAAGGAAATCCAGGCAGTGTACGTGGGAAATTATGCAGGGAATGAATTTAACGGCCAGAATACTCTGGGCTCCCTCGCGGCCACGGTTCTCGGACTTGGTGATCGGCCGGCTATTCGTCTGGAAGGAGCTTGTGCTTCCGGGGGTCTCGCTGTACGACAGGCCATGCTTGCAGTGGCCACCGGGCAGTATGAAACGGTGCTGGCTCTTGGTGTGGAGAAAATGAATGGGCTCGATCCAGAAAAAACCATGAACATCGTAGCCCGTGGCCAGGACCAGGATTTTGAAGGTGGTTACTGTATTTCCGGGCCTTCCGGTTTTGCCCTGAACGCTGTCCGCCATATGCATGAGTTCGGGACGACTCGCGAGCAGATGGCCATGGTAGCGGAAAAGAATTTCTATCATGGCTCATTAAATCCTTATGCCCACAAACAGCGCGCACTGCCTCTGGAAAGGATCATGAAAGCGCCCCAGGTCAGCTATCCTTTTGGCATTCATGATGTCTCCCTGGTAACGGACGCTGCTGCGGCTGTCATCATAACGACGCGCGATAAAGCCAGAGCCCTGCGACCCGATTCTGTTCGCATCCTTGGATCCGGCCAGGGAGGTGATTATTTCACCATCGCTTTGAAACATTCCTCTACAAGCTTTGCGGCTTCCGTGCGAGCAGCAGAGGAAGCTTTTCGCATGGCCGGCGTGGATCGAGCAGATATCGATGTTCTGGAATGTCATGATTGTTTCACAATTACAGAGATTATCAATATAGAAGACCTTGGTTTCGTAGAAAAAGGTAAAGGCGGTCCCTTTACGGCGGATGGACACACTCGCCTGGGAGGCAAGCTCCCGGTGAATACGTCCGGCGGACTCAAAGCCAAAGGGCATCCCATTGGAGCCACAGGCGTGGGACAGGTGGTGGAAATGACCTTTCAACTGCGCGATCAGGCGGACAAACGGCAGGTGAAAAATGCCACGCGTGCCATGACTCATGTTCTGGGTGGACCGGGAGCCGTCAGCGTGGTGCATATACTCGGACGCGAGGGAGCATGATGGAAAACGGATCATTGCATGGCCTGGCCTGTGAGGATTGCGGCTTCCAGGGATTGCCGCCAGAATTTGCCTGCCCGGCCTGTGGCTCGGAAAAACTCAAAGAAGTCCAGTACTCCGGGCAGGGAGAGATCTACACCTACACAATCGTTTCCATGGGCTTTGGACACCTGGCCCGGCGGACTCCCTATGTCCTGGCCGTGGTGGAACTCAAAGAAGGTCCGCGGCTGACAACAGTGATTGAGGGCCTTGCCGGTGAGGGGGCCCGTATCGGCCTGCCCGTGCGCTACAGCCATAAGGAAGAAGGCACCGGTCCGATTTTTGTGGCAGCCTGAAGATTTTGAATCCCCAGGTGACAGAAACCATCCGCTCTCTTGCGGGAGTCAATCTCAAAGAGGGCACGGAAATTTTCACTGAGGGTGCCATGCCGGATGATAATATGTATTTTGTGTTATCTGGGGACGTGGGCATTTTCAAAAAACGTGGTGGTGTGGACCATGAGATGGAGCGCCTGTCTACGGGATCTTTCTTTGGAGAGATGGCGCTGATCAATGAGCGGCCCCGGCTGGCAACCGCCAGGGTCCTCTCCCGTGAGGCCCGACTGGCACGTATGAATCGGGAAATGCTGCTCAAACTGGCCGGAGTAAGTCCGGAGTTTGTTTTCATGCTGCTTAAACATGCCATCACCCGCCTTCTGGCCGCCGAAGATAAGCTGCAGCGCGTACGCGAAGAGCTTTCTACAAAAACGGGAAAACGAAAAATCTATTAACCCGGGGTCAACCTTTGTCACTGAATATTTTTGAGTATGTCAACAACCTGGCTGTGGATCTGCGCAAGCAGGGAGATGTTGTGTTTCGCCAGGGCGAGGCATCAGACGGTAAAATGTATTTTGTAGCAGATGGCGAACTCAGCGTAGAGCGGACCATCGACGGAGAAACCCATGAAATCAGTCGGTTGCGCGAAGGCGATTTTTTTGGAGAGATGGCCATTTTGAACAAACAGCCACGCACGGCAACCATCACGGTCGTGAGCAAGCAAGCCAAGATGGGTTATGTGGATGAAGGCCTCTTTCTGCGCATTGCCCGCTCCAATCCTGTTTTCAACTATTCGCTGCTCAAGCTTGTCATCCAGCGGATCGGAACGGTAGAAGATGCGATTGAATTGACCCTGGCCGAGCTCGGCCAGGGGTCCGATTAGAGTTTGGCCGTGGCCAGGATCTCATACTTTGAACGAAAATTTGCTTCTTCGCTTTTAATGGCATCGTAGTCCATATTCTTTCGTGGATCCTGATCCCCGTAGTTCAGGTTGGCCTTAAAGGTCAGCTTTGGTTGATTGAGCATCAGACCCATCCTTTCTTTGGGAACAGTGCCTTTGATGACCAGAGGCCGATTCGGTGTTACGGTCACCGCTGAACCAAGCGGCGTGACTTCGCCAAAACTGCGGCTCACTGTCTTGCCGCCGTCCTTAACCCGGGCAGAAAGTCCTACCTTGACTCCGGTAACGTTCACATTGGCACCCTTGGATTCGCAGCGGGCTTCATAGGCGTAGGCATCGCCTTGAGCGCCCTTTGATTCTATAGAGCAGCGAATGGCCTCATTCTCCGCACCGGCTCGCAGGCGAGACAGATCTTCGCAGGCCAGAAAGCACAGTAGCGGAAGCGATAGGATCATATATCGTTTCATAGATTCTCCTGTAAAATGGTTGGGCCATTGTACTGCCGGCAGGCAAAGGTCAACCTTTTTCAGCGTGAGTTTTTTTGCGCGGTAACTATTTTAAGCTACATCTATGGAAAGGGTTACGTCCGATTGGGGACGGTCCCCCGGTCCTGTCGCTGTACTGCCGATCTTTTTTAGCACATCCAGCCCGTTGGTGATCCGACCAAAGATGGCATGCTTGCCATCCAGCCAGGGAGTTGGCGCGAGAGTGATAAAAAATTGCGATCCGCCGGTATTCGGGCCAGCATTGGCCATGGAAAGGATGCCCGCCTCTGTGTGTTTGAGTTCAGGGTGAAATTCATCCTGGATCTTGTAGCCCGGTCCGCCACGACCGGTGCCTTCGGGGCAACCACCCTGGATCATAAAACCCTCAATCACGCGGTGAAAAATCAAACCTTTGTAAAAGTCTTCTTGAATCAATTTAAGAAAATTGGCTGTGGTAAGCGGCGCACGGTCCTCGAAAAGTTCAGCCTGCATGGTTCCAAGGCTGGTCTGGATGTTGATTGTTCTGTTGCTCATCTATGGTTTCCTGCGGCCAGAGTTGGAGCCGCCTGTTTTCTTCCAACCAAAGTTCCACACAAAAGCGATTGACAGCCTGCCCTTGCGGAAGCCCAGAAAACGCCATGGTAGAGCTTCTGCAATCGAAAGAAACCTTCATCCCGCCTCGTCTGGATGTGCCTGCTCTCTGGGCCATCGACGCCATACTGCCTGTTCTGTGTAAAACTGCTTTAAATATTGAATCCATTGAGATCGATCCAGAAGACATCAAAGCACTGCGTCACTTACGGCAGGGCCGACTGCTGTACATGAGCAATCATCCAAGCACCGTTGAACCACCGGTGGCATTCGCCGTGGCTTCGCGCCTGGGGACTCGCTTTCATTTCATGGCCAGCCGGGTGGTTTTCAATTGGTACGCAGGTCTTCTGGGCCAGATCATCAGGCGAGTCGGCGCTTTTTCTGTGCTTCCCGGCGCCGGGGACCGTGACTCCATTCGCACAGCTCGCAGTATTCTGGCAGCCCCGGACGGCAAGCTGGCCATCTATCCGGAAGGGATGATGAGCGGTGAGAATGACAATCTGATCAATTTCATGCCCGGCGCCATTCAGCTGGGTTTCTGGGGCCTTGAAGACGCACGCAAGAAGGACCCCTCCGCGCGCCTGCCCGTTCTCTGTGCCTTTGTAAAATATATCGCCAACGGCAAGCCGGAGACTCTCGATCGGGAGATCACTGAATCCATAGGCCGCCTGGAAAAAAAATTGCGCATTGATCCCGGAGAGAAAAATCTTTTGCGCCGCTTTCTGACCGTTGGTCGCGTTCTCTTAGAGAATGCGGAACGCGATTATCGAATCCCTCCTGGAGCAGAGCACGATTACGAATATCGAGTGGGCCGGGCGCGGCATGCGGCACTGGATGCTGCAGCACGGGCGCTGGACCTGGAACTGCCGCTGCGCGCCGACGCACTCAGTAAAATCCGTGAACTTTTTGCTGCCGTGGAAGCTGTGGAAACCGGTTTTGGTGGCTCGCTCAAATATAAACCCAATCCGGCCGGGCTCCAGGCAGCCAAAAGACACATCGACCGGGCCTACACGTTTCTGATCCTGCGCCCCGCTTATCTTCTCGAGCGCCCCACCGCTGAGCGCTTCATAGAATGGCTGCTCCGCTTTGAAACCGTCGTCTTTGGAGAGGCGCAGTTGCGCCCGCGTAAAGCCCGCGTACTCTTTGCCCGGCCTTTCTATCTGGACGATTACCTGAACGATTATCAGACCGACCGCAAGGCCGGCCTGGAAAAAGCCCTGGGTCGGGTCCGCTCAGAACTGGAGGCACTGCTGGCTCGAGGCATCGAAATGACCGCACCGCTGGTAAAACCTCAGGATGCAGGCAGTGATTTTAAGATCAGCCCGCCCCCGGTGCCCTGAGAAGGGATTTTTCCGCAAAAACGCTGCGAACGCTATCTTTAATCTGCTTGCCGAATTAGCCCCGACCGGTTTTGTTCCAAACACCCTGGAGGCACTATGAGCAAGGCAGGAATGGTTAAGTACCTACCCAAACTGGTCTGGAAAAAAGGCAGCATGCCTCTTTATATTACCTGGTTTGTCACCAACAAATGCAATCTGACCTGCGAACATTGCTTTTACAGCGCCGAACTCAACCTGCCCACGCAGGAATTAACTCTGGAAGAGGTGGAAAAAATCACCCTGAGCATGGACAACTTTCCTGTTTTGCTCTATAGCGGAGGGGAACCATTTGTCCGTAAGGATCTGGCAGAAGTTACCCACCTTTTCTATAAGAACTGCGGCGTGCGCTATCTATCCATTCCAACCAATGGCTCTTTTTTAAAAAAGACCGAACCCATCGTGGAGAAGATGTGCGCCCTGTGCCCGGACATGACCATCGTTTTGAATTTTTCCGTGGATGGCCTGGAAGAAGAGCACAACCGCATCCGCGGCGGTAAAGATACGTTTCGCAAGACGCTGGAAACCTTTCATGCCATGAAGAAGCGCAAAGCCGATTTTCCCAACCTGCGCACCGGATTCGTCACAACCTTTACGGCCACCAACCAGGATCATATTGAAGATCTTTACGATTTTTTACGCGATCAGGGGCCGGACAGCATCGCCATCAACCTGATCCGCGGCACACCCAAGGATCCCCTGGTCAAAACCATCGACCTGGAAAAATTCAAAAAAGTTACAGACCGGGTGAAGCAGGACCTGGCGGACTCGACTTTGCCCGGTTATGATGAATTCGTTGCCGCCCTGGGTTTCAATAAATACGACATGGTGATCAAGACCTACGAGGAGCAGGCTTTCCAGAGCATTTGCTACGCATCCCAAATAGCCGGAGTGATTTATCCCAACGGAGATGTTTACCCCTGCGAACTGCTCGATAAAAGCAAGATGGTTGGTAATTTGCGGGATTTCGATTTTGATTTTCGCAAGCTCTGGTTCAGTGATCGCAATAAAGAAATAGCCCGCTGGATCGTAGACACGAAATGCTTTTGCACCCATGAATGCAACGTGCACTGCAACACTGCTTTCAATGCCAAACACTTCACCCGGGTGGCTGTCGATGCCGCTCGCTTCAAAGTAAAGAAGCTTTTAAAGAGCTGATTCAAAGCAGGGATTGTTCTAACCCGGATTATTCATGAAAGTGAATGCGTAAAGTACAGGTTCAAAGACAAACCGCCCCGCGCTGGGCGGTTTTTCATCATTGCCACGAAAACCCGGAGCTTGTTTGTAAGAACAGTGTGCCGCACTGTTTTTCACGAATAATCCGGGCTAAGTAAGGCACCGCTGCTGGCGTCAGGGCTGCTCCGCTGGCATCGCCTCCGGAGCTGGCATGGGTGGCGGGGCAACCGGCCCCGCCGGTTTTTTTTCCGGGGAAGGGAAAGGGTTGTCTTCCGGTTGCCTGGATTCCTTTACATCCTTTACATCCTCCAGAGTATCCTGGATTTCTGCATCGGGCTTGAGCGTTCCGGTAGCATCCTGATAGTCGCTGAAAAGTTCATCTACGGGATCCTTCCAGGGACGCTCCACTTCCGGAATCTCCACCTCTGGAAAACGACCCGTCACCTGACCGGGCAAAGCGCCCTGTGCGTAGTTGGCCCAGATCGAACCGGTGGTGCCCGCACCGCTGCCTGGAAAGGGTGCACCCTCATCGTTACCGGCCCAGACCACGGTGACTTCTCCGGGTACAAAACCCACCCACCAGGCATCGCGGGAACCATAGAACCCGGGAAATTTTTTGTAGTGAGCGGCCGTGCTCTGAACCGTGCCGCTTTTGCCGGCCACCGGAAAGGGAAGGTATTTGGGATTCTTATTGCGCTGCTTCCCGATCCAGCCAGCTGTTCCCTGCTCCTCAAGAACCGACTCGAGGAGATAAAGGGTCCCCCCGCATGCCGACGGCGAAAGAACATACTCGCCGCTCAGGTTCGCTTCGCTTTTCCAGATTTCCACTCCGTCCGGGTCTTCAACACGGGTAATGAGTCGCGGCTCTACAACCCGGCCTCCGTTCAAAATGGGAGCGTGCAGCCGGGCCATCTCCAGGGGTGTCATTTCCCCCGTGCCCAGAGCCAGACTCAGGGAACCGGGAAAGCGTTCTTTCAGCTGCGATGAATCCAGACCCAGAACGCGCCCCATGCGATTGCGAAACCGATCCACACCAATCTGGTTGAGCGTAGAAACAGCCACCGTGTTCACGGAAAGGGCAACGGCTTCGCGAATCGGCATTTCTCCTTTGAAGTTGCGGTACCAGTTGCGCGGGCTGTAGCCATCAATCTGCAAATCGCGGTCTTCCACAACACTGCTTACATTGAGCACTCCTTCATCGAGGGCAACAGCATAAAGGAAGGCCTTGATGGCAGAACCTGGCGGACGGAGCATGGAAAAAATCCTTCTGGTCATGTTTCCTTCGCTCACGCCATAGCCACCCACCAGGGCCAGCATGTCTCCGTTCTGCGTATCCAGGGAAACCAGCACTCCATTCATCATTTCTGAGACATGCTCTATCCGATCCGGTGCAGCCTTTGTATTCTTTCTGAGCTGTGCGCGGATGCCATCGATGCCATTGCGTACGGCATTCAATGCCGATGCCTGCCTTGGCCGGTCAATCGTTGTATGGACCACAAGGCCGCCGCTACGGATGAGGTCCTCAGCAAAATTCTCAAAAAGAAACTGACGCACATAGGCGTTGGCTGCCGGTGCAGCATTCAAGCGAAAATCCCGACTGGCACCATAGCGGCCGACATTGCCGGCGCTATCGTCCGATCGAATCTGGTAGCGGGCTCGGAAGGATTTTTGAAATGCGGCTTTGTTCTTCTCATTGAGGTGCTCATCGCGCAGCAACGCCTGCATCACCACTTCCTGTTTGCGCAGAGATAGCCGCGCGTTGTTCAGCGGACTGTAACGGACAGGAGAGGGAAACAAACCCACGATCATAGCCGCTTCTGCGGCATCCAGCGCTTCCGGGGGTTTACGAAAATAGAACCATGAGGCTTCTTCAGCGCCAATGCGGCCTTCTCCCATATAAATCTTGTTCAGGTAGAGGCAGAGGATTTCGTCTTTGGACAACTGGTCTTCCAGCAAAAATGCAATGAACGTTTCATATAATTTTCTAAATAAATTGGCTCGCCGGTCGGTAAAGAGGTTGCGGGCCACCTGCTGGGTAATGGAACCTCCCCCTTCCCTAAAGCCCAGAGAAAGCAGATTATTGAGCATGGCCCGGGCGATTCCCCGATAGGAAATCCCGCCGTGCTCGTAAAATTGCCGGTCTTCTGAACTTACCGCTGCACGCCCCAGCCAGGTGAGTTCTTTACATTTATTGAGCCGCAGGCTGGACCCGCGTTCCGGGAAGAACTCACCAATCAATTTGCCATCGCGGGCCAGAATCTGGATGGGTGGCCGATCCTGAGTTTTTCCTTTGCCATGCAACCAGTTCCGGTATTCTTCAATGTCCGCTGCAATATCTCCTTTCTGAAAAAGAAAGGTAACATAAACAAAGCTAACAAAAATCGATCCAGAGGCAACCGGGACAACAAAAAGGAGCAGGAACAGGCGGATTTTTTGCTCAAGGAGCCAGGAGATTGCATTCCGGAGCAACTGCATCACACGAAAGTCACACTGCCAGAACGACGATCAAGCATAATTTAACAATTCCGCAGCAGGCAATGCTCGGAAAGGCATTCAATTTCAATGGTTGCATGATCTATAGCATGATGCAAAAAGATGTGACGGGCCTCTTCCTTGATGGCGATCGCCCGCCCTGACGGTATTTCATCCTCTACAACGACGTGCGTGGTCAGAATATGCTTTTGACCGTCAAGAGACCAGACATGGGTGTCATGCAGTGAATGAACACCGGGAATGCACATGAGTTCCAGCTCAATCGCCCTTGTATCAATTTGACGGGGCACGCTTTGCAAAAAAATGCCCATCGTCTGGCGTAAGAGACCCACTACATTGTACAGGATGAAAACGCAAAAAACAATGGAGAGCAGCGGATCTACCCAGGGCCAGTGAAAGAAAAGAAGCAGAACGCCGCCTGTAAGAATGGCCACCCAGCCCAGAACATCTTCCAGCAGATGCCAGGAGAGGACTTTTTCGTTGAGACTTTCACCACGCCGTAATAGAAGCGCTCCGAATCCGTTGAAAGCGATGCCTACCAGAGCCAGCACGATCATGCCGACGGCGCCAGGCATGGCCGGTTCACGCAATCGTTCCAGACTCAAATGAAGCATAAAGCCGACACCGCCCAGAAGCACCAGAGCATTCACCAGAGCGGAAAGCAAAGAGAAGCGGCCGTAGCCATAGGAAAATCGCTCTGAACGCCCCCGGCCCGCCAGGCGCTCCATGAACCAGGCAAAACCCAGAGACAGAGAATCGCCCAGATCATGCAGAGCATCTGCCAGAATGGCCACGCTGCCAGTAAGGAGGCCACCCACCAGTTCAATTGCCGTGAAACTTAAATTCAGAAAAAAAACAAGGGCTATGTTGCGTTGACGGCCAGGGGATGTGGCCGGATCGTGGGTGTGAGTGTGCCCGCCGTGGTGATGAAAGTGACCCATCCTCCGGTTCAGTCGTCCAGATAGCAGATACCTGTCAAGCTCTGGAAATCTCCGGAAAATGGGCAGAGAAATTATGTCGCCTGACTGCGCACATTGCTGTATTTTCTGATCCGGAATTCCAGCCGGGTACTCAATCTCTGCATTTTTTTTCTCGATACAGGTACAGATAAAAATTGGTGCATTCTCAGGGCAGGGTGCTAAGAACAAACCCGGACCGACCGATAATCGTGTAGGCCACCAGGATGTAAAGGAGTACAATAGAGATGGAACGCAAATGGATTGCACTGGTTGCAGGTCTTACCATTACTTTCAGTCTTTCCGCGCAGCAGCCAGAAGAAGCTGCAGCGGCAAATCAGGGTACCGGGGCGTTGTCGCTGGAAACCCTGGAAGATTTTGAGGAAGCAGAAGACTGGATTGCTAAAGCAACCAGTCCCCTGGGAGATACCAGGACCCTCAAGCTGGTTCAAAGAGGGGAGATCCGCGCTACCAATGACGAGAATGCTCGTCCCGACCCGGATGATTTCGCGGTCAATGTTTCGCAGGATCCGGATAATCCGAACCACCTGCTCGGAGTCAAAACATACTTCAACGATCGCGGTTTTGACCGGGTTGAACTCAAGCCGCCGCATGAATTCGTAATCAAAGGGAAAGCCCGACAGTTTTCTGTCTGGGTTCTGGGACGCAAGTACAGACATACCCTTTTCATCAAGTTGCGGGACTACCGTGGCAGAATTCATAAGCTGCGCCTGGGCCGACTGGATTTCTTTGGCTGGCGTAAACTGACGGTTACGGTACCGGGCTGGTTGCCACAGAGCAGTCGCTATTCCATGCTGGATAAGAATCTGCATTTCATGAGTCTCTTTGTTGTCAGTGATCCGCATGAAGCTGGGGGCACTTTTTACTTTTATGTAGATAATCTCAAAGCACTGATTGACCGTGCCGAGCAGAACTATCCTGGCTCGGAAATTAAGGATAACTGGTAAGAGGCTAACGATCATGAAAGAAGTAATTTTAGAAAAATGGAAAAACCATCTCCCGCTCGCGCTGGGAGTGGCTCTGGCGGCAACACTGGGGTACGGCAGCACCATCGGTCATGCTAAAGTGGAAACAGCAATCGGGAGCGACGTAACGGCTAACGAACTGCGGGCCCTCACGATTGAAAGCTGGGACACAGACTATTCCCGTGGCGGCTATGGTTGGGAAGTTATCACAAATGAAGATAACACACCGCGGGGCGCCAAATACGAATTTCTGGCGGCCAGTCAAAAAGCAGAACGCGAGGTAAAACTCATCAAGGGTACGCCGCGCGATATTAAAGAGAACCAGAATTACGACAAAGCAAAAATTCTTGCTGTGCGTTTCTCTTTTTCTTTTCCCGGTTACAATGTGGTCAGCATCCGGCCACCAACCAAAGATGTTAACGATCAGATCGTGGATCACTATACGATTGAGCGGCCGCGTCCTTACCTCAATGAAATCGCTTTCAGTGGCGAATACCGCGCCCGCTCCTGCTTTCAAAACCCGGAGAATAGCTTCTCCCGGCTGAGCAACAGACCCGTTGTGGTCGATTGCGTGACCGGCATCGAAATTCCCGGCGTGGTCAAGCAGGTTTCCGTCTGGGTCATGGGACGGGGCAATGAGTACACTCTGGAAGGCTGGTTTGAGGACTGGAAAGGCGACTCTCACATTCTGCAGTTCGGCAGCGTGGATTTTGTTGGCTGGAGACCGCTTACCGCAAAAATTCCGACAACCGTACCTCAGGACGTGGATTCCTATCCGCAAATCAAAACTGTGGTTTTCAAACAGTTCAAATTGCGGGCTAAACCAGAAACCTCCCTTGAGCCGGTCTACATCTTCTTTGATGAACTCCGAGTTTTAACGGACATCTTTGAAGTCCATTTTGACGGAGCGGCTATCGATTTTGATAAACCGGATTGCAACCGCAAAAACCGATTGTTCGATATCATCCGCAAGAATGCGCGCTTCCCGGATCACTGGCCGGTGCTCGCAGATTGCTCTGTGGCTCCAGGACCCGCTGCGCCTTTGAACGAATAACGGCGTTTAACACAAGCGGCCTTGCAGGCCAAAAAAGCCGCCACAAAAGGGCGGCTTTTTTATTTTCTCCGCTATTCCCCTATATCAAAGGGGCGGACAATGGGTTCAGATACAAGGCGAGCTTTATCCATCAGAGCCTGGATTTCTTTTTGCATGCGGCCCAGACAACCCTTGCTATTTATTTTTTTCTTGAGCCTATTGGTTGTGTAGTACTCGGAAATCTTAAAAGGCAACCCCAGATAGACAAAGGCCTTACGCTCCGGTTCCTGGAATTCTCCGTAAACGAAATTTTCAAAGCGGCGCAGCCATTCAAAGAAGCGCTCCGGCGTGGGGTAGCTCACCAGATAGTCACGTTTGATGGCAATGAAGGCATACGCTTTCTGGCATTCGCGTTCCGCGAATTTCATGGTGCGCGAATCAACGGCAGGCATATCGCGCACGGGCATCCGCAATTTGACACATTCAAGAATGGATAGAATTTGCCGCAGCTTGGTGATGGCATCGCCCTTCCGCTCATAGCCGGGAAAGGCCAGCTTTTCCGCCACGCCATCCAGAATCGCATGGCGGACCCGGCCCATACGATAGTCCCAGTCTGAACGCGAAGCTATGGGAATGTTGTACTCTTTCTCCGTACTTTCTAAAAGGATCCGACCAATAGAAAGAAATCGGCGCAACAAATTTTTATTGCCGGGATCGATACGAAAGCGATTCTCAAGACTCTTAATTCGCGAATATAAAATCGATTTAATATGAGCGTCTGTCCCTTCAATGCGGTACTTGATAAAAACAGGCAGGATGGTTATATCACCTTCCGGTTCCTGCTTGCGTAAATCATCCATAGCCCAGAATCCCAGCTGGACCACTCCGCCCTGAAACGGCAGAAGGTTGTCATTCTCTCCGCTCGTCGGCTCACCCTCTGGATAGAGCACAAGCTTCCCGGAGGGAGCGGCTAAAATCTCACGCGCTGTTTTCAGCGATTCACGGTCCGTCGAGCCGGCAATGACAGAGAAGGCACCCAGATTTGCGATGACTTTTCCCACAACTCCGTAGCCCCACTCGAACACTTCGCGTGCGGCCATATAGTGGAACCGGGCGCCCATCACATTGGCCAGATGATAGGTGACCGGTGGCTCTGCTGATGACGGGTGGTTGGCAATCAAGATCAGTCGGTCATAACGCAAGGACCGGAGCAAGGCGCGATCTTCCGCAGAAATTTCAATACTGGTTATGTTATAGAGCATCTTGAGCAGGCCCGAATGCAATAGGTCAATCGACCAGGCCAGAGGCAGATTAAAGTGGGGCGGGATAAAGGGGTTTTTCATAGCCTGGCTGAAGGGCGCCGAATTTTCCCGCTGTGTAAAGGAAAAAAGGAAAAAACCATTGTGCCACGGTGAAAAAGCCAAAAGAGTCGCCACGAGTGGGTACAAAAGGGACACTAAGAATTCTCATTTTCCTGGCTGCATTTGCCCCTCCACTTTTAGCGGAGGGAATCTATCTGCCTGGCATGGCCGGGCAAGCGCTGGGGCGGAGCATCTCTTACCTGGTCGATCCCGGGCCTCCCCTGAAAGCAGCGGAAGCGTATCAAAACTACAAAACCGGCCAATTTCAGGTCTCAACGCGCGATGTGCCCGGACTCGGATTTTCCCGGGCCACTGTATGGCTATCTCTGGAAATAGGCAATGCATCAGAATTCTCCGACTGGATCCTCACCCTCGGCTACCCGGTCCACGACGATGTGAAATTCTACCGTGTTACTTCAGATTCGGCGGAGCTATTGGTGCACACGGGGGATGCCCGGCCCTTCTATCAACGAGAGATCGCAATCCGGGATTTTGCTTTCCGCCTTCCGCTTAAACCAGGCGAGCATGGGATCTTTTTGCTGGAAATTCGATCCTGGAATTCTCTTCTCTTTCCCCTCCATATCCGACGCCTATCAGATACCTACCGCGAGTCGGAACGGCGAACCCTCATTGACGGTTTCTATCTGGGGCTTTTATTCATTCTTGGCCTCTATAATTTTTTTCTCTATCTAACTGTAAAAGACCCGGCCTATCTTTACTACGTACTCTATATCGCATCATTCTGGATCTTCCAGGCAGGCTACATGGCCATTCTACCCCAGTACCTTTTGCAAGAGTCCCCTGCCCTGGCCGATCGCAGCAACCCCTTCTTTGCCTCCTGCTCCTTTTTGTTCGGACTGATCTTTACCCTGCACTTTTTGCGCGTCCAGGAATTTTCACCAGCGCTCGCATGGGTGTTGCGCTCCTTCGCCCTGGTTGCCGCGATTCTGGCGATACTGGGTCCCTGGCTGGGGAATCGCGAAATCAATTTGCTGGGAGTGATGGTCTCTCCATTGATACTTTTCAGTGCTATTTATATCTTTGCCAGAAAGTATCGGCCCGCTCGCTACTTTCTGCTGGCATGGACAGGGTTTGTCGTCATTTTGTTCATCTGGACCTCAGCCGTTCGCGGCTGGATTGAGAGTGAATTTCTGATCCAGTACGGGCTGCAATTGGGCTCCGCCGTGGAAGCGGTTCTCCTCTCCATAGCTCTTGGAGACCGCATCAATGAACTCAAGCGCGAACGCGAATGGGCCCTCAGTGAACAATTACAGACTAAAGCCCGACTGCTGACCTCTTTTGCCAGGTTTGTTCCCGTGGCCTTTCTCGAGTTTCTGGGGATCAAATCAGTCGAAGATGCGGAGCCCGGTGCCGGGGTCCGGCGCGATGTAATAGTAATGTTCACCGATATGCGCAATTTTACTCGATTTTCTGAACAAATGGATGTGGAGGATAATTTTCGATTTTTGAACGGCTATCTACGCCGCGTTGCACCGCTCATTTCCCGCTACGGAGGCTTCATCGACAAGTACATTGGCGATGCAATCATGGCAATTTTCACAGAATCGGCCGATGAAGCTCTGCGCTGTGCCCTGCAGATGCAGTTGGAACTCCAGGAGTACAATGCAGAACGGGCCCGCCGGGGCCACGCGGCCATTGAAATGGGTGTCGGGCTGCATGCCGGGCAGGTCATTCTCGGGACTGTGGGAACCAATGAACGCATGGATACAACCATTATTGGCGAAACGGTCAACCTGGCAGCCCGTATAGAAGAGCAAACCAAAGTGCAGAATCATCCGGTATTATTTTCCGCTCAGTTTCTCCAGAAACTTCAGCAACCCTCCGATTTTTCCGTAACGGAAGTTGCACGCCTTCAGCTTAAAGGGCACAGCCACAGCACCGTACTCTTTGCCGCAAAAACGAACGTCTAACCGGAACCCACTTTTTTCAAGATGAGTTTTTCAAGCAACCGCGGAGCCAGGGCTCGCAAAAAGTACATGACCCGACCATTCAGCCCGGTAAAAGCAATGCGTTTATTACGCGCAAGAGCCCGGATGAGTAGCGCAGCTGCTTCACTGGCTTCCATAGCTCCTTTTTCCTGCTCCTCTGATAGCACCTCTCCGTCTGCCGCAAGGCCGGAACTGCGAAGGCCGGTCTGTACGTAACCTGGACAAAAAATATGTGTAGATATGTGATTTTCTTTAAGCTCCATAGATAGAGTTTCCATGAAAGCATGGCCCGCAGCTTTGCTGGCCGCATACGCATAGCGGCCCGGCACCCCAAAGAGTCCCGTGGGAGTGCTGACCAGCATGATTTGCGCGCCTCTGGCCGCCTTGAGCAAAGGCAAAAAAATCCGGGTTACTTCCGTCATGGCAAAAAAATTGATCTCCATCGTTTTGCGCAAAACAGCGGGCAAACTCTGGTCGAATCGGCCATGGGCCGTAATCCCTGCATTGTTAATCAAAACATCGAGCTTCCCGGATGACTGCCGGACCCTGTGTTCTGCGGCCATAAGGTCTGCTCCGCTCTCTATATCGCAGGCCAGGGCTAAAGCTCTGCCACCCCTCCCTTCAATTTCAGAAGCAACCCTTTCCAGATCAAATATGCGCCGGGCCAGAAGATACACGGTCGCGCCTGCGTCTGCCAGATGCAGGGCCGTGGACCGGCCAATACCGCTTGATGCGCCGGTGACCAGCACCTGTTTACCCTGCCAGTTTCCTTCTACATTCAATTGCGCTCTCTCCTGATAGTCAATGACAATTTAATCTGTGCTATTGCCTGCTTCGCCGCCGAGCGTGTCCAGATCCCTGATTGCTTGCAAAAACCGATTCGGGTAATTGGTAAAAGCGCCATCGACTCCAGCACAAAGACTGAAGGCCATTTCTTGCCAGCTGTTGACTGTATAAGGAAAAACTTTCAGCCCCAGATCGTGTGCGCGGCGGACAAAGTCTGGATACAGCTTGCCCCAGAAAGGGTTGAAACTGAACATTTTATATTTTTTACTTAACTTCTTCAATTTTATTTGCTTGAGATTGCCTTCATACAGCAATGCAGTTCGTAATGAAGAATCAATGGCTGAAATACGCTCTAAAATTTTCCATCCAAAAGAAGAAACAATCACCCTGTCGCGCAGATAAAATCGATCAATTTCATGAACAACCTGATATTCAATTCCATCCGGTTGCAGATGCTCATCCAGACATTCCGGTTTGATTTCAATATTGACGTGCATGGAATGGTTGCAATACAGCCGCAGGACCTGGCTTAAGGCGGGTAGCCTCACTCCCCGGAAGGCAGGATCAAACCAGCTACCGGCATCGAGTTTTCTTAACTCCCGAAATTTCCAGGACCCTACCTCACCCCGGCCACTGGTGGTTCTGTCCAGAGTTTCATCATGGATTACGATCAGTTTGCGATCCTGGGTCAGGGTCACATCCAATTCTATCATTGTGGCACCGCTCTCTTTCGCCGCCTGAAAAGCGGGGAGCGTATTCTCCGGATAACTTCCGCTGCATCCGCGATGGGCAATCACTTCGATGTATCGACCGGAAAATTGCGGGCGCACTACCTGATCCGCCGTAACCATACAAGGGCCCATCCTTCTTTTGTCTCACTGGCAATGCACTCATGCACCGGAAATAGCTGTAGCACCAGATCCCGTTGTTCAAGGAGGAAGCCGGAAAGCACCAGATCATCGGCCGCCTGCAAAAAGGCCGAGCCTGCGCGCAGAATGCCGGAAGTCAGATTTCCCAGGAGCAATGCATCGGAATGCTCCGTAAGGAAAATCGGCACCCTTTCCAGTCCACACCTTTCTACCCTGGCACTCAGGCCATTCAATCGCAAGTTATCAAGAGTGGACCGCACTGCCTGGCTTTCAATATCCAGAGCAAATACCAGACGGGCACCCAGACGAAGAGCGGCAATGCTCAAAATACCGGATCCGCAACCGGCGTCCACAATAGCGCGGCCTTCCGGCATGTGCCCGTCCAGCCATTCAAGGCAAAGACGAGTAGTGGGATGCAGACCGGTGCCGAAAGCGAGCCCGGGGTCAATGCGAACGGGCAGCCTGCCTATCGGCGGCTCCTCCCAGGCAGGGACGACGCAGAGTCTCTTACCCACGGCGAATGTGAAAAAGTGTTTCTTATATTCTTCCAGATAATTATCACTGGATAAAAATTGTGTCTCTATTCGATAGGATTCAATCCTGCTGGCTGCGAGCAGGATCTCTACTTGAAGTTCCCTTTCCCGGGGAGACTGGCCCGGTTCAAAGTAAAGAACCAGCTGGCGCGACTCGTTTTGCTGCTTTCCTTCATGGTAAAGAATTTCATAGTAACCGCAGAAACCGGGCAGTGGATGATGATCAAGAAGCGCTACCAGATCGTAGGCGTCCGTGTCATTCAGGGTAAGTGTAAATTCAAGGAAATTCTGCCCCAAGGAGGATCAGGCACCCGTCCCAAAGCTTCTGGCATACTCCTCTTCACTCATTTCAATCACTCCGCCAAAGAGATCGCCATTTTCTATTCTCTGCGCCAGAGCCCGGGCAAAACAGTAAGTTTCCATGACGGCTTCCTTCACCTGCTTGCCATTCAATCGCTTTTTCTGATCCGCTGCCAGGTCAAATTTCAGTATGCCATCTTTATTCTTAACAATTTTCTCTCCGCCAGCCATATCCTCTTTTAGAATTCGCAACTCCTTTTCCACGCGACGCATGTAATTCTTGATCTCGTTGCGCGCTTCTCTTCCACTGGCTCCCCGCTTGGATTCCAGAAGTTGCATCTTCTTGGCGTGGTTTACATAATTGGCAGGATTGACACCTCCCTCCTGCGAGCCCTTCATGTACTCTGCGGTTTCCTGGGCATATTTGCGGAAAATCTCATAGCTCGTCCGTGAAGTTTCAAAGACGTCCGCAAGGATTTGACGATAATCGATTTTCCGACCCTCATTGTAGATCACATTCAATTCGATTTTGGGCGTGGTTAAAATAAATGAATACTCCGCATCAAACTCTTTAAAAAAAAGCATTGAAAGTAAAACCTTATCACGGTCATTCAACTCTTTTGCTTCCGGCATTGCATGTTTTTGGCGTAGTGCCGCTACAGAATGCATCTGCATGAGCTTCATGCCATGCTCGAGTTCCAGAGAGTCCTGATCTTCCACGGGCTCGCTTTCCGTCTCTTCTTCTGAATCCTCTTCTGCCTTTTCTTCTGTGGCTGCGTCCGCTGGTTTATCCTTTTTCTCCAGCTTCACGGACCCGATGCTCTCTCCCAGCTTACGACTGCCAATTTTATCCTCTTGAATCACCCCGATCATCTCTTCAAAGAGGCGCGAACCCGGTTCAGCTTTCTTCATTTCCGCGCGCTGGGCCAGCAATACAAGATTGTAGTAAATATCGTTCATGAGAATTTTCCATTCCTGAGCGATTTTCTTGCGTTTGGTTGCGTACAGGGCTGACTGCTTTTTCTCAATGCGCTGCTGAATGGCAATCGCCTGGTCTACAGCGTTGATATAGGTCTCCCCGTAAGCCTTCAAATAATAAAGTTTTCTCAGTAACGAAAACAGGGGAATGCGAATGGCATCCAGGGGTACAGAAAGAGTCGGGGCGGCCTGGTAAGCAGAAGTGAGTTCAGAAAGTTCATTGCGGTCGTAAAGAGCACCGGCACGTTCAATCAATTCTACAAGCAGGGGGTTTTTTTCATCCAGCTCTTTGATAATCACCCGCGCCGTTTGTGGATTGCTCATGAATATATCATTACTCATGATACTGCACTCCATGAGTGCTCGCTTCCCTTCAAGATTCAGGCGCGATAGAAAATTGGGCCTCACCATGGAAGTGCCAAAAGGAGTCAGACCGGAAAGGGCACAACGAAACTTGATGCTCAGCCGGGCCATAAAGCCCATAGCGTCGCGCTCTTCCGCCTCCCGGATCCTCCGCAACTGAGCCTGACGATCCGCGTCGGCTCTGTTCTTTTCGCGGGCAAGTTCCGATGGCAGCTTGATATCCGTGCCCGCTGCTCCCCCGCCACCTTTTCCAGCGCCCTGACCGGCCCCCCCGGCGGCGGCCCGGCGCCGCTGTTCCTCCTGCTGCCGTAGCGCCTTCTCGGACAGCACCTTTCCACCAGCACCTGTGAATTTGTTGAGCATGGACTTGCGTGCGTCCTGATCCAGATCATTAGCACCAATGGATTTTCGGGTGCGATCGAATTCCATCTCGTCCATGATTCCTTATTTCCTTTGATTTGCCGTACGTAAACGATTTTTGCTGACGATTTGGCTTGCCCGGGACAACTGACCCGGTGCAGGTTGCATGGTCACAGATCGACTGGACGGGGATTCCCCCTTTTTCCCTGGAAACGTTTTTATCTGCCTGGCCGGAGAATCGTTCCAGCTCCCTCTGTGGTCTTTTGCTGTTTGGTTCACGCCTGCGGGGCCGGGCTACAGAACGTTCCGACCTGGACATCGGAGTCCTCTACAGAGGGCCACGTCCGGATTTTCCCGGTCGGGAGGAAAGCTGGGACCTGTTCTTCTGGAATGTCAGGCACTGGAGGCTGGGTTTCATACTGCAAATTGAGGTGGCTCGGGCTTTCTATATCCTGGATGACCCGGACCGGATCCTGGAATCCCAACTACAGGCCGTGCAAAAATTTATCCTGCCACACTACGCCGGCTACGCTCCGCGTCTGTGACCGCCCTGACGACCCCGCTTCCGGACCGACTTTTGTTCCATCCGGCGTTGGGCTGGCCTTCCTTCCAGAGCAAGCATCTCATCGCGGAGAATGGCAGCTTTTTCAAAATCCATCAATCGGGCGGCTTCAAGCATGGCCACGCGCATCCCGTCCAGACGTTTGCTCCGATCATCAATCGACTGGAACTCTTTTAGAACCTCGTCGCGCAGGAGGTCCGTTTCCTTTTCCGGGTCCAGTTCACGTTCCAGTATGTCATGGATTTCCTTCTGGATTGTAGTCGGTTCGATACCCCGCTCCTGATTGTATGCGATCTGCTTCATTCGCCGCCGGTCGGTTTCGGCAATCGCTGCTTCCATGGATCCGGTCATTTGATCAGCGTACAGAATCGCTCTGCCCTGACTGTTGCGCGCTGCCCGACCAATCGTCTGAATCAAACTGCGCTTGTTGCGTAAGAATCCTTCCTTGTCCGCATCAAGAATTGCCACCAGAGCCACTTCGGGAATATCCAGACCTTCGCGTAAAAGATTGATACCCACCAGAACATCGTAGATGCCCTTGCGCAAATCGCGAATCAGTTCAACTCGCTCAATGGTTTCGATTTCTGAATGTAAGTAAGCCGTCTTGATGCCCAGATCCAGCATGTAGTCCGATAAATCTTCGGCCATTTTTTTTGTCAGGGTTGTGACCAGAACCCTTTCCTTGCGGGCCACGCAGAGAGATATTTCCCGCACCAGGTCTTCAATCTGATCACGAATGGGCCGTACCTCGACGGTGGGATCGAGCAGCCCCGTCGGTCTGATGATTTGCTCAACAATGATTTCAGCTTTCTCTTGTTCGTACTCTGCCGGCGTGGCCGATACGTAGAGGAGTCCTGGCACCATTGCGGCAAATTCCTCAAAATTAAGCGGCCTGTTGTCGAGCGCAGAAGGCAAACGAAAGCCAAAATCTACCAGGTTCTGCTTGCGCGCCCGATCCCCGGCATACATTCCACGGATCTGCGGAAGGGTCACATGGCTTTCATCGACAATGATAAGATACTCATCCGGAAAATAGTCCAGAAGGCAGGCGGGCGGTTCTCCTTCAAGGCGACCGGTGAGATGCCGCGAATAGTTCTCAATGCCATTACAATAACCCATCTGCCGTAACATTTCCAGGTCATAGCGCGTGCGCTGTACGATCCGTTCCGCCTCCAGCGGCTTCCCGGCACTTTGAAAAAAGGACACACGCTCTTCCAGTTCTGCCTCAATCGCCTGAACAGCCGCTTCAATACGATCCTTAGAGGTAATAAAATGTCGGGCCGGATAGATCACCGCCCGGGCCAGTTCCTGCAGGCCCTTCCCGGTAAGCGGATCAAACATCTGAATGCGTTCCACTTCATCGCCAAACCATTCAAAACGATACGCTTCTTTTTTGTAGGCAGGAAAAACTTCCAGGGTGTCACCGCGTACGCGAAATTTTCCGGGAGAAAAATCCAGATCGTTGCGGCTGTACTGCATGTGCAGGAGTTGCTCCATAACAATCTGTCGATCCAGTTCCAATCCCTGATCGAGCATGAGCAGGCTTTCGCGATAGTCTTCCGGTGATCCCAGACCATAGATACAGGATACGGAGGCGACAATCACCACATCGCGCCGTTCCAGAAGTGCCGACGTGGCCCGCAGCCTCAAGCGATCGATTTCTGCATTGATGCTGGAATCTTTCTCTATATATAAATCACTGGTGGGTACGTACGCTTCCGGTTGATAGTAATCGTAGTAGGATACGAAATATTCGACCGCGTTGGTGGGAAAAAACTGACTGAACTCACGGTACAATTGAGCTGCCAGGGTTTTGTTATGGGTCAGTATGAGGGCCGGCACCTGAACCCCTTCCAGAAAAGAAGCCATTGTATAGGTTTTACCGGACCCGGTCACTCCAAGCAGACAGAGTTGTCTTTTCCCATTCCGGTAAGCATCTACAAGCCTGGCGATGGCCTCGGGTTGATCGCCGGCGGGTTTGTAGTCGGAGACCAGACGGAGCATTAAAGTTTGCGCATTCCCGTGAATACGGCCAGACCCTGCCCCTCTTCGATTTCAATATCCATTTCATCAAGGAGACGACTCATGATCATGATGCCGCGCATAAGCGTTGCTGTGCCGCTGTACTTACCCGTTGCTATGTCCTTCTCCGGAGAAATTTCTCCCATCCGATTGATGATCTTGATACGAAACAAGCCTTCATGAATTTCATAGCGAACGTCGATTTTTTTATGATCGCTGTATTTGACGGCATTTTCCATCGCTTCCGTGGCTGCTATGCTGATATCAATGACCAGTTCTTCGCGGACATGGTGGTAGCGTAAGAAAGCTTCCAGGCGCGAGCGGACGAGTTGCAGAGGAGAACTCGATAACCTGCCGGACACGGAATAGGTCTGGATGGGCGCGAAAAAACGATCGCCGGTGTAGTAGTACTCATCGGGGAAATCAGGGTGAAGGGCAAACAGTCCTGCCGCTTTCAACTCATCCAGAGCAGAACTGATTTGATGGATGTCAATGGTATCGCTATCCAGCCAGACCAGAAAATCACGAACATTGCCCTGGCAACCGCTGCGACCAAGCTCCAGTAGCTGGTTTTTGACGGCTGCGGACATCGGATGCAAGTCTGTCCTCTTGAAAGGGCTGTAAAGCAAAATCGGATTTGACCGGTGATCGGGATTCTTAAGACCGAACCATGGCCGTCTTGCGCGTTACTCTGGTACAGAAGAACCCTGCCAATCCGCCTACAGAGGAGCAGAGCCGGCGACTATCCCGCGAAAAAACCGATTTTATTGTTTTTGCAGCAACAGGCGGGGATGCCCCACAGGCCCTGGATTGGCTGCACAGGCTCTCCGACAGCACTTCTGCCATCGTGATCGGGGGACTTCTGCCTGGCAATAAAGGCTCGAGCTGTCCCATTCTCCTCGATGGGGCGCTGATCGATAGTGTTCCGGAATTGCCGGCAAGGGACTCAGCCGATCCTATCTTCATCCTCAAAGGCCAGCGTTTTGCCGCGCTGCCGGGTAAGAGTGCCCTTTCTGTGGACAGCTTTGCTGCCCTTGCCCGGGAAAAGATTCGTCTGGTCATTTGCCCGGTTCTCGCAACCGTAAACGACCCCCTCAACAACCCCGAACATTTTCAGAAAATGGCCCGGGATCACAGTATGGTGATCATCAAATGCGCTGGCTGCGGCAGCCAGGATGGCCAGGAACTTTACGGCCAGTCGCTGATTGCGGCTCCATCCGGCATTTCCTGGCGGGTTTCCGGACAGGAAAGCCAGCGCGAAATCGTGAAAACTCTATCCGTCCAGCCTCCGGCCGAATAGAGTCCGGTGCATTTCAAAAAAGATACGACTCACAATGTAGGGCAAAAGCCCGGACATGTTGCGACGCAAATCGGTCTTTGCTTTGAAGATCAGCGCCGCCAGTTGTGCAGCGGCCGGATGAGCGCGCGAAGCTCGCAGCATTTCATGAAGGGCAAAATCGAAGAGATCTTCCCGGCTGATTTCCTGATTTTTGAATTTGAAGTCGATTTTGTATTCGTTTAGATACTTTTCCAGTTCCAGCAAAGCCAGTGGATGTTCAAAGGCCCGGGCAACCTGATCCCTCAGCGCAGGATAAAAATCGGAACGAATCCAGATGCGATTTTCCAGAGATCCACCCAGGAGATCGAGTTCTTCGGGATTGTGAATTCCGCTGATTTTTTCCAGGTGTTCACGACTCAGGTAGTGGAAAGGAATTAACACTCCTCGACTTTGAATCGTTTCACGCAAAAAGGCCAGATCCTCTGTTATTATGATAAAAAATGTTTCCGGCGGTGGTTCTTCCAGTGTTTTCAGCAGAGCTGTTTCCGCCTCAGGTAGAAGCAACCGGGCATCAGGAAAAAGAACATAGCGGCTCTTGCTTTCAAAGGGAGCATAGATGAGTCTCGTCCGGATGAGCCAGCGAACCGTCCATTCTTCCGGAGAATCGGGGTCCCCTATCTTTACTTTAATCGGGGGAAAACGAATAAAATCAGCATGTTCCCGATCGACCTTCAAACAGGAGGGGCAGGTGCCGCAACCTGTTCCGGCTACACAGAGTTTCTGTCTGACAAAAGCCTGGGCTGCCGATGTTTTGCCGGTACCGGGAGGCCCGTGAAAAATCAAAAGGTGCGCGGGATCGTTTTTCAGATAGTGTTGCAAAAGTTGCAGGGCCACGTTCTGTCCCTGCAATTCGCGCACGTTATGCATATGGCCAGACTGAAAAATAGCCAGGGAAGAAAAAGCGAAAAAAGCTAACTCGCGCTGACCGGATGCCGCAGCCTTTTTTCCAGAGTTTCTGCCCGACGGGCATAGGCCGCTTTCTTCTGCGGATAGCGCGGGCCCAGGTAACGGCAGAGTTCATACTCAAACTGCAGATGTTCATCAATCCAGTGCGGATTCGAAGCCAGCACCGTTGAGTTTACAACCATATGCCTTGTGTTCACCGTAACCGGACGAATCTGCCGGATGATTTCCGCTACCATTCCGGAATGAATGTTCCCGCCAACAGACGTTTTCAGATCATATTCGCGACAGCGGGCAATCATGACCGCACAGACTTCAAGAACACGGTCATGGTCAGCAGGCAAATCCATGGAACCGGAAAGATCGGACCTGGCTGCTGTAACCTGGGAGAGCCCCCGGGCGGCCGGGGAAGTCAGGATAGGGTTCAGGTTCTGAAAGGCAGTGATGGTTTCCAGGTTGATTCCCCGTTCCACAGTGTGTTCGGGATCGAGCTCATCCATGGTGGACATGAAATTCTTGAGCGCATAGGGTGATTCGATCATTGGCGCTATGACGGTATCCACCCCCAGTTTCAAGCATTCACGAATATCGCTGCGGGCTTCCGGACCACCCACCTTTACATACAGGGGGACAATTCCCGCAGAAATCCGGCGCAAATCCGCAATCTCCTGGAAGTTCATATCCTCGACTTCTGTACCCGTCTTGAGGGCCA
This sequence comes from Spirochaetales bacterium, assembly GCA_015075425.1. Classification (GTDB taxonomy): domain Bacteria; phylum Spirochaetota; class Leptospiria; order Leptospirales; family Leptonemataceae; genus H5-SPI1. Next base: position 721,630 of record JABTUL010000002.1, read on the forward strand.
CAAGACCCGCCCGTGATTTTAGATCCTCGAGCATTTTCCTTAGAGCGATTTCCTTCATGTTTGCCCCCGTCTTCTGTGTATCGGAAAAAGGGCGAACATGCTGAGAGAAAAAGAATGGCGCATCCCCGTATTTACCGTAAGGCTGCCGAATGGGGTTCATCGAAGTCAAAACAGAGGGAGCGCTGGCCCGAATCACCATCCAGCGCGAAAAAAGTTTGAATGCTCTCAATCCGGAACTGCTAAAAGAACTGGAAGAAACCTGGAAAACACTGGAAGCATCCGGATGCCGCCTGGCCCTCCTGACCGGTAGCGGCAAGGCTTTTGTGGCCGGAGCAGACATTGGCAATATGGCCGAATTCTCGAAAGACCAGGCGCTGGATTTTGCCCGTGCCGGCCATCGGGTGATGAACGTCATTGCCCGGAGTTCCGTGATTTCTTTAGCGGCCATCAATGGTTTTGCCCTGGGCGGTGGTCTGGAACTTGCTCTGGCCTGTCACTTGCGAGTGGCCGCCCATTCCGCACGCCTCGGACTACCGGAAGTGGGACTGGGTATCATTCCCGGTTTTGGCGGCACGCAACGGCTCAGTCGGCTGATCGGGCCAGGCGGGGCACTGCGGGTCATCCTCTCCGGTGAAATGTTCACCGCAGCCCAGGCTCTCTCCATGGGCATCGTGGAAGAAGTCGTCGAAGATGCGGAACTTGAGCGGCGTTCTGAGGAAATAGCGCGCGCCATTCTCGATCATCGAAGCCACCTGGCTCAAAGGTCCGCATTGACTCTTGTCCGCGAGGGACTGGATTTGCCGCTGGATCAGGCGCTGGAGCGTGAAGCTGTGGCCTTCAGTGAACTCTTTAACAGCGATCACCCGCGCACGGGAATGACGGCCTTCCTTGGAAAACGTAAACCTGAATTCTCTTGAAAGTATCGAATTTAGCCTGACCTCCCTTTTTGCTTCCTGGCCGGAAGGAATGGTTCTGCTGGACGATCATTTCAGGATCCTCAGCAGCAATGCTGTGGCTCGGTCTCTGGGCTTGCGGGAAAATAGTAAATTTTTTGAAGAAATCCATCTCTCCCGCGGAAACAGGGAAGATTTCCAGAAACGCTTTTGCGCACCCGAATGTCAGGCCGGCCTTTGCAGCGACTGGGAGGACATGAGCCTGGGCGGTAACTTCCTGCGTGGCTTCTTTTTGAAAGTGAACCAGGATCGTACTCTGGTTTTGCTGCGCGATACCACCGCGGAGACATACTACCGTGTGCTCATGGATCAGGCGCCGGATGCCATACTCATTTTTGACCATCAGGGAACGATCATCAAGATCAATCAAATGGGGATCGACCTGCTGGGCTTTCAGGCTCCCCAGGTGGAAGGGCGTTTCCTGTCCGATTTTGTTGCAGAAAGTGAACGTCGTCTTTTGCCTCTCCGACTGGCCCGCCTGCTCAAAGGTCAGCTGCTTACCGTAGAAATCAATTTGATCACAGCCAGCGGCCACCTTGTTCCTTTTGAGGTACGTGCCCGCGAAATCGGCCAGAATCGCATCCAGGCCATCCTGCATGATTTGACGCGAAGGAAGTTACATGAGATGGAAATGGAGTTCTATGGTGAAACCATGGAACTCTTTGAAGAAGTGGCTCTGGAGCTGGATGCTGAAATGCGCATCACCCGGCATACCAGGCGTTGGGATAGAATTTTCCAGCGTCCGGCTCGCGACATAGGCCATTTCCTCACCCATGTCCGGGAAGACTATCAGGATCTGGTAAGACATCATCTGCAGCAAATCTTGAGCGGCAATCGGGATCGAGCCATCATTCAGTTCAAGACGGAAGGAGCCAAAAATGCCCTCTGGGTTGAAGGGAAATTCAGGCCTTTGATTCGCGATGGTAAAATTTGTGGAGTTCGCTCTGTATTAAGAGATGCTTCCATTGATCATATTACAGAAAAACAGATTAATTTTTATACAAATCACGATACGTTGACCGGGCTGCCCAATCGCACCCGACTGGAAGAGAAACTGCGCCTGGGCCTGCGACGCTCGGAAACGCAGGGGACACGACTGATTCTGGGTTTCATCGATCTGGATTTCTTTAATCAAATCAACAATTTCTACGGCCATCGGGCCGGTGACTATGTGCTGCAACAAGCAGCAGAGAGAATCGTAGGTGTTGTGGGCGTGGAACGCCTGTTCCGCTGGAGCGGGGACCGCTTTGCCCTGCTCATCCCTGAAGCCGGAGAGAAGGAGCAGGCCGATCAGGTTGCCAGCCTCATCTTTGAAGCCATGCGCCGACCTTTTGACATCGACGAGCAGCAACATCGGCTGACCTCCACTCTGGGGATTGCCATCTACCCGGATGATGGCCTGACTGCCGATCATCTTATCCGTATGGCTGAGCAGGCCCTGCTTTATGCCAAAGCCAGTCAGCGCAATCACGTGCAACTGGCTTCCCGTCTGCCCATGCGAACGCAGCAACGCGACCAGCTGATCCTCAAAAACCGGTTGCTTTCTGCCGTGGAAAACGAAGAATTGCAGGCCTTTTTCCAGCCCAAGATAGATGCCAGGTCAGGAAAAGTAGTGGGGATGGAAGCCCTGGCCCGCTGGCTGAATCCGGACGGCAATCCTGTTGCCGGGCCGGGAACTTTCATTCCTATAGCGGAGAATGCCGGGATCATTGGTGAAGTCAGCCGGATCGTGAATCGCAGAGCATTCCGATTCCTGGCGGATCTACACAGCGATCTCAATCTTTCCATCAACGTATCACGGCATCAGCTTTTTCAGCCGGACTTTTTACAAAACCTGCGCCATGAGCTGACTTTTTTCGCCTTGCAGCCAGAGCAGATCACTCTGGAGATTACAGAAAGTCTGGCCATGCGTGATCCCCAGCGAGCCGAGCAGGTGTTGTCTGATCTCAAACGCGACGGATTCAATCTTTCCATCGATGATTTTGGCACCGGATATTCTGGACTTTCACAGTTGCACCTTATGCCCGTTCATGAGCTCAAACTGGACATTACCTTTGTTCATCGAATCCATACTCTGGACGGCTTTAATATCCTTAAAGCGATCACGGCCATGGCCCAGGCACTCCAGCTGGGAGTCGTTGCGGAAGGCGTGGAAGACTTCCAGGCTTTGCAGAGCTTGATCGCCATGGGTGTGGAAACCATTCAGGGTAACTACTTCAGCCCGCCAGTGAATGAAGCCCTGTTTCAGTCTTTACTTACGGATCCAGCACTTGCGCAAAAGCTTTCAGCCGATCCAGCGGCGCCTTGATCACCGCTTCAACCTTGTGAGAAAGTTGATCGGCGGAAAGATCTTTGTATTCTTCAAGCAGAATCGGGTCGTGAATAACAACCCGGACCACTCCCGGATAGATGCGCTGAATGCTGCGAGAACGATCCACCGGAACAATTTGATTGGCACCCCACAGGGTGATGGGCTGAATCGTGACCTGTGCTTTCTTTGCCAGAATGAATCCACCTTTCTTAAAGGGCAGCATGCTCCCATCCGGATGTCCACGCGTACCTTCCGGGAATATAACAATGGAAGTCCCCTGACGCACATGGTCGGCAGCGTCAAATAGAGATTTTAATGCAAGTTTACGATCTCCCCTTTCTACCGGAATGTAATCCGCCGCTTTCATGGCATGACCAAAAAGCGGAATCTTAAATAAAGAGGCCTTGGCCATCCAGCGAAACTGCACATCGAGAAAATTATAAATAATCAAAATATCGAATAAACTCTGGTGGTTGAGCACAAAGATCACCGGGCCATCGCGGTAAATCTTCTCCCGGCCCTCCACCTGGATGTCGGTGCGACAAAAAAAAGTAATGGATTTTCCCCACAGGAAAGCCATGCTGTGAATCCAGCGCGGTTTACGCAAGAGCGCACAAATCATCGATAGACTGACGACCACAATCGTAATGGAAATTCCGGCCAGCCAGATCCACAAAGTCCGGATCAAACTCCACAGCGAATTCTTATGCTTCACCATACAACCTCCAGTGCCTGGGTCGGGCAGGCTGCCACGCAAAGACCGCAGCCGTTGCAGGTATCTGCAAAACGTGGCAGGTGCTGTTCAAACGACACCGTGTCAGCAATGGGGCAGGCCGATTGGCACAGAGAGCAGGGATCGGACCGACGATTGCCAGTACTTTTTTGACCGATGTTCAAACAATAGTCCTCATGCAGTGTCGCCAGGCCAAAGGCCGGGACCTCATCCTCGGCGAGCGGCAGTAGCGCACCGGTTTCACAGGCATCGATGCAGGGCCAGTCTTCGCAGAGATGGCAGGCGGCTGCATTGGGGTTGAGCACCGGCCCTCGATCTTTATCAAACTGGAACAGGGTCCCGTGGGGGCAGGCAACCACGCAGTCGTTGCAACGGGTGCAGAGCCGATTGAAATCCTTCACCGCCCCAGGCGGTCGCGGCAAAGCGGCCGGCGGCGCCTTCCCGGAGGGAAAGGTAAGCCCTTCCGGTGCCAGCAGATTGGCCAGTCCCAAAATCCGGCGATCCACAAATCGACCGGCTGGAGTACTCAGGAAAGATTGGCCCAGTTCACGCAGTCCACGGTTGAAGAAATGCTGTCTCTTCATGGTTTTTGTTCAGGGATCGGGCCCGGTTTGCGATAAGGAAACATGGACATGAAACTCATGAGCGTAAAAACCGTTCCTGAATCGGAATGGAAGGCTTTGAAACCCTGCGATGGCTGTCAAAGCGAATCATTCCGTTTTTTGTTCAGCAAAGCTGCGGCCAATGGCCAGAGCTTTGATCTGGTGGAATGCCAGGAATGCCGCCTCATGCAGGTCAACCCGGCCCCCACGGCAAAGGAACTTTCCGCTCTTTACCAGGATACCTACTTTCAAAAGCGAACTGACCGCGGCTACGACAATTACTTCAGCCCGGCGCTGCGCGCAGAAATCCGCCGCGTCTTTGCCCTGAACCTGGCAGACCTCGGTTTTTTTGAATGGGAGATGGAACTCTTTGATTCCCGGCTGCGCCGACGCTCGCTGGATATTGGCTGCGCTGCGGGGTATTTTGTGGAATTCCTGGAGGAGCGCAGCTGGCAGGCTTGGGGAGTGGACATTTCCCGCAGTGCTCTGGCCGCCGGGCTGTCACGGCAGCTGTCGCTCCTGGAAGGGGATTTTTTGACCCTCCCGGAACTCGAAAAGGGTAGCTTTGACTTGATCTCGATGTGGGCAACCATTGAACACCTGGAAAGTCCCCTGGCGGCCCTCAGGCGCATTCGTGACCTACTCGCCCCGGGCGGCCGGGCCCTCCTGTCCACCTGCCGGCGCGGGCTTCTCTCTACCCTGTACGGACCCCGCTGGCGTTATGTCAACGTTCCCGAGCATCTCTACTATTTTACGGTAGCTGGCATCGAGGAAGTAGCCCGGGCCGCCGGCCTTGGTGTCGTCCGGCAAATCAGCTATGGTTCGGGCATGACTACAAAAAAAGGAGCCAGCCTCGCCTATAGGCTGACCAAAAAAATGGCAGACCCGCTGGTGAAAAAGCTCAACCAGGGCGACATGATGGCCCTTTTCCTGGAACGCCTGGACTGAAAACCAGGCGAGCGCTTTTTTTCTGACACACTGTCCAAAAAGTACTTGTTTTTTCTTCGCTCCGGTTCAGGTCTTTCCCCGGGGCGGTATATTAGAAGACCACCTCAAAAAGTAAAATCTTCAGGCCGGTAAAGGTCTGGAATAAAGGAAAAAAGTATGCGAAACGTTTATGCGAAACTGGCCGCAGTGGGACTGGCCGTCCTCCTGTCCTCGCCTCTCATGGCAGGTGCGGCAAAAACTACCTATCCTGTTGTGTTTGCACATGGCATGGGTGGGTTTGATGATATTTTAGGGTACAGCTACTGGGGCGACGATTATGGCGTCTTTGTGGGCGACCCCTGTGATGAATTTCTGGAAATCACCTGCAATGGCGATATCAGCTCCAGCCAGAAAGCCTACCAGGCTCAGGTGCAACCTTTTGCTGATTCAGAAGTTCGCGGACTGGACCTGGCCAATGACACTGAAGGCTTCATGGCCGCTGCCGGTGCAACTAAAGTGAATTTGATCGGACATTCGCAGGGCGGCATCGATGCCCGCAAGGCTGCCAAAGTATTGCAGCAGCGCAAGGGCGTCACTGTGGTTCGCGTTCTGGTGAGCGTCTCTTCACCGCATCGTGGTTCTCCTGTAGCCAAATGGCTGCTGGACAATAACAGCCTGGCAACCATTGTTGGCATTCTGGCAAATGCCTATGGCAATACAGTTTACCAGTCCGGCAATGACATCACCAAATCACTGAAGCTGCTTACTTTCAACGATTACAGCTCCACTGACGGCATTACCACCGGTCTCAAGCATTACAACTACAACAATCCCATCAGTTCTTCCTACGCTTCACGCTACGTATCTATAGTCACAGCGCAGTACGGAGCCAGTGTCAATCCGGCCCTTCTGATGGTGAAGATGCTCAAAAACATTGATGGCGACGGATACTGCACCACGGTAAGCCAGTCTCCCTATGGCACCATTGTCCCTGACTGTGAAAACGATGGCGCAGCCGGCAAAGGCGATGGTACCGCAGTTGAGCAGGATGACGACGGACTCGTCGGCATCAATTCACAGCAGATGGGTTATCGTCTTAAGTGGAACGATTGCTTCCTGTGCTTTGACTCTTTCACCACCCTCTCAAGCCCCGGATACGTTAGCAACATCAACAATCCTGCTTCCACTGCCATGACTTCCATGACCGGAGTGGTAAATCAGGACCATGCTGATGTGATTGGCCTGCCGCCGGACACTTTTGATGAAAAAGAGTTCTACGCAGCTCTGATCGACTATATCGCCTACTACGATTGAGGTAAGCTACGAAATAGTTTTTTGGCAAAAACCCCGCTCTGGCGGGGTTTTTTCTTGCCTGCAAGCCGGGGCAGTTAGAGTCTTTTTCTAAGGGCACGTCCGTTGCCTCAGAATATAAGTTGAGGATTATTATGAAAAAAAGAACCATCATACTTGGCAGCGTGGCTGCTCTTCTTGTTGCCATAGCTGTGGCCCTATTCTGGCCCTCCGGTGATGATGTGGAAGACCAGTTCAAAGCACTGCGGCAAAAGCCGGTGGAGCAGCGGGACATCAAAGACGACGTCCTGGATACCATTGAATGGGAAGATCTGGGAGAAGGCAAACGTACCATCAAAGGTGAACTTAGCTTTGAACAAATCATTGCCATGCTCCGCAAAAAATACGGCGATCGCCTGGGAAGTCACCGGGTTCGTATCAGTATGATAGAAGAGCTGATTCGCTACCTGAAAGAGAAGTATCCGAATGACTGGGTTGCGCGCTTGCAGGAGATTCTGGGTGTTGCCTTTCCGGAATTGGCTACAGAACTCTTTGATCTTTCTGAAAACGTCTATAAATACCAGCGGGAAATGGAAGCCCGTCGTGACGACCTGGCCGCTGCGGAAAGTGGCCAGCGTTATGAAGATCTCATGGCCATGAGAGAAAAATACTTCGGACCGGCTGCACAGGAAATCTGGGCTGCAGAAATCAAAGCCGTCGGTGTGTCTAAGGCTCTTAAAGGAATTGGTTCAGAAAACATACCGATCACTGACAAAGTGGAAGCTTTCAAGAGCGCTCTGGCTGATGCTTATGGGAAGGAACTCCCTTCCATGCTGAACAATCGTCGGGTGGAATTCACAGCGTCCTTTCTGAATGCTGTTCAAGCAGACCTTAAAGCGTTACCGCCTGCAGACAGGCGCGCAACCTACCGGGCCATCTGGAATGGCATGGGCTTTGACCCGGCAGCCATCCAGCGAATGGATCAACTGGAGGATGAACGCGATCAACGCTGGTCAAACGGAGATCTCTACGAAGCCGAACGCAAGCGACTCTCTGCCCTCTATTCCGGTGCAGAGCTTGAAGCCCAGCTTCACCCCCTGCGGACAAAATTCTTTGGTCTGGAAGGAGAAACCATTCGAGATGAAGAGTCTTCCGGGTTTTTCCGGTTTGAACAAGAGCGACGCTTCGGTCGGAATTGACCGGATTTAAACGCCGGCATCCAGGCCTTCTGGAAGCCCTGCTGCCGGTTGCCTTTCTCATTGTATCTCTGACTGGCGTCGTACTTCTTTTTGGGGAGGACGCCACGCGGGGGCCGGCTCAGATCACGCTCATCCTGGCCGGTTTCTTTGCGGCCGGCCTGGCGATGACCCAGGGGATCTCCTGGAGCCATCTGGAAAACAGCATCATCGAAACCACCGGACTGGTAATCCAGGCCATCCTGATTCTGCTGCTGGTCGGCGCGCTGATTGGAACCTGGATACTCGCCGGCATTGTTCCGGCGCTCATCATCTGGGCTCTGGAATTGCTTTCGCCGCAAATTTTCCTGATGGCCAGTGCCATCATTTGCGCCATTGTATCTCTGGCTACAGGCTCTTCCTGGTCAACGGCGGGAACCCTGGGCCTCGCGCTCGTCGGCGCTGGCAGCGCCATGGGCCTTTCCCCGGCCATCACTGCCGGGGCCATTGTATCCGGGTCCTATTTTGGGGACAAACTCTCCCCATTCTCAGAAACGACAAACCTGGCAGCAAGCATGGCTGAGGTTCCGCTCTTTTCCCACATTCGGCATATGCTCTACACCACTATCCCGGCTTTCAGCATTGCCCTGCTGGTATTCTTTTTTCTGGGTAAAAATCCTGAGCAACCCATGGATGAAAACATTATCCGGGTAACCCGGACACTGAGTAATTCATTTTATATATCTATTTATCTTATGATACCTGTGCTGCTTTTATTTGCTCTGGTGGCCCTCCGGTTTGCAGCCATCCCGGCCCTTCTTGTGGGAATTTTCAGCGGCATGCTGTGCGCCGTTTTGTTTCAGCAGGAACAAATCGCCCTGTGGCAACCAGGTCACGAGACTTTTTCTGGCAGCCTTATAGCGACGGTTCAGGCCGCAGCCCAGGGTTTTGTAAGCCGCACCGGCGATAAAACTGTCGATGATTTGCTTTCGCGGGGAGGTATGTCCATTATGCTAACCACCGTGTGGCTCATCCTTTCCGCCATGTTTTTTTCTGGAATCATGGAGGGGTCCGGAATGCTCCAGCGCATCGCCCGTGCAATTCTTTCCGTCATGCGCAGTCGGTCACGATTGATCGTTGCCACCCTGTCAAGCAGTGTCTTTATGAATGTAGCCGCCTCCGATCAGTATCTGTCCATCGTTCTGACGGGACGCATGTATCGCCGGGCATACGATGATCAGGGCCTGAGTCGGCTCAACCTCTCCCGCGCTCTGGAGGACTCTGGCACCCTGACATCTGCACTGGTGCCCTGGAATACTTGCGGTGCGTTCATGGCCACGACTCTGGGCGTGCCCACACTGGTTTACCTGCCCTACGCCATCCTGAACTGGCTCAATCCGCTCATTGGTGCCCTCTATGCCGTCACCGGATGGACTGTTTTGCCCGCAGAAAAAACTGCAACAAAAGGGCTTGATCAGAAAAGCGAAGATCCTCCCGCTGAACTCTGAGCGTGCTCCGGCCGTCCAACCATGCAGATGCAAAAGGCCATTTTCCTGTACCTGTCCCTGTCCGCGATCCTCTGGGCCCGCGAAAACCAGCTGGATGACCTCTACAGCAAGCGGTACGGATCCGTTCAAACAGCTTCGCCCTGTACACAGCTCCGGCGATTGTCCATTCAGCTCAAAGGGACGATTCCAGCCTACCAGGAAGCGTTAAATTGTGCCACGTTTGATCGCAAAAGTGCAGCGCGGCAGTATTTGCGCAGTGCCGATTTTGCCGGACAACAGGCCGCGCGAATGGGTGGACTGCTGCGCGAGAAAACGCGGATGGACGGTGCTCCCTACGGCGGCTATTTTAAGTACATCAGCCAGAGTATTCATGAAAATAAATCCTATGATCGTTTTGTTTATGAGCTGCTGACAGCCAGAGGAAGCGCTGATAAGAATGGAGCTGTCCATTTCTATCTGCGCGATGACTCGGATCCCCTCGAAATTGCCGAGTACGTTGGTCGTGCATTCTACGGCCGCCGCTATTCCTGTGCACGCTGCCATGACCATCCTTCCATGGATTTCTCGCGGCGCGATTACTATGGTTTTTCTGCTTTTTTCAGCCAGACCTGGATCAAGCGCGGCAAAGAAGACATGCTCCCTGCTTCACGCAGGGAACACATGACCCGCCCGGACCAGGAAGCGTTTCGCAAGCAGGAACAGGAATGGAGAACTTCTGTCTGGAATAAACTCAGTGAATCAGAAAAGAAACAATGGCGCGAGAGCAATCGCCTTGCCTTCAAGGAAGTCGTTTTCGAGCCGGCTCTCAGCTTACGATTTCCTTACTCAGATGCGGCCCCTGGCGGAGATCTGGTCAAACCCCGGCTTCCCGATGGCAGTCGGCTACTGCTTGATGAGAAGGAAGATCGACGCGTTGCCTTTGCCCGCTGGCTGACGGATCGTAAGAACGACCGGTTCCGCAAAGTGTTTATCAATCGCATCTGGACGCAGCTCATGGGCTGGAGCTTTTTCACGCCACTGGATGACTGGGATAGCAAGGCCCCCCTGGAAGCCGGAGAGATTCTGGAGCATCTGGATCAGGTTTTCCTGGCTCAGGGTCAAAAACCCAAAGATTTAATTTTTTATATTGTTTCCTCCAATGCATGGGCAAGGCAGCCGATAGGCCCGGACGGGCCACGCACTGCCGCAAGGTTCTCTCCGCGCCGCCTGGAAGCTGGAGAACTTTTCAACAGCGTTCTGCTCCTTTCAGGCACACCCATGGGCAACCCCTACGAAAGGGCACTGGCCACGCCGCCCGAAGCCACTCTCACCGGTCAGGGCGCACTGCTTCTTCCTCAAGAAAAACAAAATACATTCCAGAATTCCTGCCAGATACCGCGACCGGTAAATCAGGGCACGTTTCTCGCAATATTTGGGGCAGGGGATCGCAACGACATTGATGACGATGTGAAAGAAACAAATATGGCGCAAATCCTGACATTGCGCAACGGAAACACGACCCGTCAGATCATAAATCAAATGGTTAAAAAAGAGAGTCCGCTTTTTGCAGAACATGCACGCGGCGGTATGCAATCCGTATTCAACCATCTTTACCTGCAAATTTTGACCCGGCCCATGAATGCCAAAGAAAATGAAACATGGCAAAAGCTATCGCAACCGCTGATCCCCCGCCGGCCCGCCGATTTTGATCGAGCAGCAGCGGAAGACCTGATCTGGTCCCTGTTGCAAAGCCCGGAGTTTCTTTATGTTTATTAGAAAAAATGGCCAGACCAGTCGGCGGGGTTTTATCAGGCAAAGTCTGACGCTGCTTGGAGCGGTCTACGGGTTGCCCCGCCTGCTCATGGCGGCAAATAACCCGTCAGTGATCCGCCAACCAACAACGGTTCGCTCGGTCATTTTTCTGAACATGGCCGGCGGCATGAGTCATCTGGAAACACTGGATCCCAAAAATCATCCAGATGTTCGCGGCCCCTTTGGCAGCGTGGAAACCAAAATCAAGGGTGTACGCCTGTCCGATCGCCTGCCGCGAACTGCCCGGGAAATCCATCGGCTGACGATGGTCCGCTCTGTGCACAGCGGCCAGGGAGATCACAGTCGCGGTCAGCATATTCTTCACTCCGGGCACGATTTCCAGAGCGCCTTCACAGACTTGCCGTCACTGGGAGCCGTCATCGCCTTCGCGCAGAATAAACAAAAGACTGCCTTCTTTCCGGACCATGTCACAATTGGCGGACGATCCGGCCTTGTCGGTCGCGGGGGTTTTCTGGGTTCGCAGTTCAATTCATTTCATGTTTCCAATCCTGACCGGCCCCTCCAGAATATTCGCCATCCCCAGAATTTGCCTGCGGAGCGATTGTCGCGCCGCGAGCAAATGCTCGACCTTTTGCATTCAGAATTTTCCGGTCGAGTGACTGGAACAGAACTCACTGCCTGGCAGGAAATGCATACGCAGGCCCTGGCATTCATGAATTCCAGTGAACTTTCCGTTTTTGAAATTGAAAAGGAAAAACCGGAACTCGCCGAGCGCTTTGGCTCGTCGGCGACGGGCAAATCCTTCCTCCTGGCCTTGCGATTGGCTCGCTCGGGCATTCCCTTCATTGAAGTAACCGTGGGCGGATTTGATACCCACCAGAACAATACGGCGCGCATGGAAGCCATTTTAAAAGATCTGGATCCAGCCCTTGCCGCCCTTACAGCAGAACTGGATGCCAGCGGCCTTTTCAAGCAAACCATGCTGGTGCTGGGCAGCGAATTTGGTCGCACGCCAGTCCTTTCCGCAAACGGAGATGGCCGCGATCACTATCCCTCCTGCTGGACTATGCTTGTGGGCGGCGGCCCCTTCCATTCAGGGCTCCTTTACGGGGAAAGCGATGAACGCGGGCAAAAAATTGTAAAAGATCCGGCACACCTCAAAGATATGGTAGCTACCATTTACCATGCGGCCGGGGTGGATCCAGAAGGGTCCCTGGAAAATAGCATGGGGCGCCCCTTCCCCCTGGTTCCAGAAGGACGAATCTTAACCGGACTTTTGAAAGGATAAACCAAAAAACAATGATACGATCCACTTTACTTTTTTTCTTGATAGCCTCTCAGGTTGCAGCACTCGATTGGGCCATCCAGACCGGTCAGAGCAGCATTTCCTTTGAAGTCGAAGCAAAAACTCAGACGGTTCAGGGAACATTCAAAAAGTATAGACTTTCCTCTTTTGATTACAGGGGCCAGCCAGGAAGTCTGAAAGGCAGCATCAGCATAGATACGGGCTCTGTTTATACTAAAAACACCCGGCGGGACAACCATCTGCGCCAGGACGATTTCTTTCATTCGGAAAAATTTCCGGAGGCAACGGTTACGGTACTCGAAGTACTCGCGGGTGAAACGGGTCCGGAAGCACGGGTGGTTCTGCGTATTCGGGACAGGGAAAAAGAATATCGCATAGAAAAACTACAGCTGGAGACTACAGCACGCCGGGTCCGGGCCCGCGGCATGTTTTTGGTAAATCGAATGGATTTTGACCTGACCGGAAATATTCTGGAAAACCAGATCATGGACGATGAAGTCCTTTTGAGCTTCGATCTGCTGCTGGAAAAACTCCGATAATAGTTACATGAAATACTGGACCGCCCTGGCCTGCCTGCCTCTTGCTATTTTTGCCGGAGAGTATGGCCAGCCCGCGGAGCGGACTATTTTTCGAGCGATCGAACGCAATGATCCTGTTTCTCTTTTAGAAATACTGGGCGCTCACAAAGAAAGTGTCAGCTTCCCGGATTCCCGGCATCACTCACCGCTGATGCGCGCCATTTTGAAAAGAAACCCGGGGCTGGTGGGGCAACTGCTGGAAAGCGGTGCCGATGCCAATCCTCCGGGTGCTCCTCTGCCGCCGCTGCATCTGAGCATCCTCGTGGAAATCGAACCCATTGTTCTGCGACTGCTGGAGAAAGGTGCTGCCGTAGATGCGCAAAGTCATGCAGGCCACAGTCCCCTGCATATTGCAGCCTTCAGCGGAAATGCTTCAGCCACGCGAATGCTACTGGACCGCAAAGCACGCACCGATCAAGCGGATGGGCAGGGCCGCACACCCCTGCACCTCGCGGCAATCCGGGGCCACACCGCTATCATCGAGCAACTCCTGCTGGCCGGTGCGCCCCGCGAGGCCCGGAGTCTTCAGGGACTCACCCCCTTCCTGGAAGCGGTGATTTCAGGGCAGATACCGGCAACTCGAACGTTTCTACGCACAGAAGATAAAGAAATACACAAAACAACGCTGCAAGCGACGGATCCGGTCGGACGCAACGCATTGCATTTAGCAGCAGAGATCGACTCAGCAGAGCTGATCGTGCTCTGCCTTGCCCAGGGCCTGCCCATCGATTCGCGGGATCGATCCGGCCTTACTCCACTTCATATTGCTGCCCGGGATGCCAGGGAAGGAGCGCTGCGTGCTCTGCTCGATGCCGGGGCCAATCCGCATATACTCAGCTCATCTCTGCAAACACCACTGCAACTCCTGCAGTCCCAGAGCCCATCTTTCGCCAACCGCAGCCGCGGGTCCAATGCAGCCCGAATACAATTTTTTCTGGAGCAGGCCGCATTTCAAAAGAGCATCGATCGCCACGAGTATATTCCCGACAGTAAATGGCCGTTGCATTGAACCAGGGAAGCTGTCAGGAGGCGAAAGCCCGTTTCAGAACTAAACCTCCAATTATTTAGCCTCAATCTCCTGGCGATAAGCCGGATAGGTGTCCACCATATAGTAAGCGCGCACCAGGCCCTTGACCGATCCCGGTTCGTAGGTAACTGTAACTTTATTTACATTTCCAGCACTGTCCTTGCCAATCTTCATTCCGCGCGCATAGTCGGCTTTGATGGGCTTGCCTGTACTGGCATCAACAAGCAAAAGGCCAAAAACATGCTCTTCCTCCTTGAGCTTTCCACCAACTATGTCCACACTTGCTGATGTGTCACTGCAAGTTATCTTTGCCTGACCGATTTGATCCGGATCCGGACCGGTGACAGAGCCCGATCCCCACAGGGACATGTTCATCCCACCGAACACCGGCATATGCCCGGTGGAGAAATCGGTCAGTCCCATGATCTTCAGGAATTTGCCGTAGAATTCCAGATCATCGCCAAGAACCAGTGCATTCATGGCCGCCCCGTTCAGAACATGTCCCTTCTCTGGATGGACTTGCGTGGCAACACGATAAAGTCCAAAGGGCATATCCCAGGAACCGATGAAGCTGAGGAGAAAGCTCTTATAGTAAAAAAGAGTAAGCAACCCGCCGTCATAATCAAGATTCAATACAAAACGATCTTTAAGATCTGGCGCAACAACAGTCTTCCCGATTGCTCCATCCAGTTTTCCGGGCACGACCCAGAGAATAGCGTTCTTGCCCTGGCCCTCAACAAAACCGGCCAGATAATGAAGTGAATCAAATCCGATCTGATTCCAGGAAGGGAGCATGGTCGGATTGGGGGCTGCCAGCCGACTCAATTCCAGAACCGTTGAAGGATCACCGGTCCTTGCCGGAATCTGATAGGGCATATCCCCGGAATTGCGCGCCCCTACATTGAAGGTAAAGGTCTTCTCATAGGAGCCGCCTTTTCTACCGCCAAAAAACTTAAGGCCAAATCGGGAGAGATCCGTGATATAATCGCCCTTGAGGGTTACGCTCAGCGCCCCTCCTTCAGGCCCGATCCACTTCTCCTGAGGAACGATCGTAACAAAGCGCCGATTTGCAGCCACCTGCACCAGGGTTTTCGGGTCACCGCTGAGCGATACCTGCAGACTTTCTGCATCGAGTGCAGACAGGACGGTGTCACCATTCTTTCTCACAAAAAGCGTAAAGGTCAAAGGTTCATTGGCAGCGATTTCTTCCGGGGGCTCCACGGGCAATCCGCCGAACGGCGTTGTCCAGACCATAAAAACGCCTTCGGCCGGCAGGATTTCACCGGGCCCAATAGTGGAGCGGGGATCCCTGCGGCCGGCTGGTGTTAGGGGATAGTCATACGGTACGAAAAATATACCACCATTCTCACCGGCAATGTAAATGCCGTCATGACCCAATCCTGGCGAACCGTTCAGGTCATTCCGATCCTCCTGGATGCATTGATAGGCCCAGCGCAGTTTTCCATCCGGATTGATAGCAAATAGCTTTCCTTCTCCCGAACCCACATAGATGATCCCGTTACCGTCGATGGCTGGCGAAGAACGAATCGGCTCCAGGGTATCAAAGGCCCAGATCTGCTGTCCGTCCGGACCCAGGGCATAAACGGTCCCGTCTGCCGAAGGCTGGATGATGTTTCCATCCGATTGCTGGGCCGGGCTGCTATAAATATGGTCACGGGTGCCGAACTTCCAGAGCTGCTTGCCATTAGCCTGGGCATAAGCCCTGACAATCCCATCATAGCCGCCCAGTATCAGAGCGCCGTCCGGATCATTTGATGTTAGAAGGGGCGACGCAGCATTGGAACCCCATCCACCGGCAGTCCAGATGGATTCACCGGTCTGCGCATCATAGGCAAATACATTTTTTAAGGCGATGTACTGCGAACCATGAAAAATCCGCCCCGTTTGCGTATTCACCGCCGGAAGCGACCAAATCATTTCATTACCAACGAACACAGTCTTTCTTTCGCCGTTATTGCGATCAACAGCATAGGCAAGGTAATTATCGTTGGGCACGAGCAATGTTCCATCCTTCAGCATGGCAACATTCCCCTCAAACCAGTCTACATTATAGGTTTTCACGCCGAACTCCTCCTTTACCTCCTGGACTGTGTGGGCCTTAAATTTCCAGAGCACTTTACCGTTGCGCCTGTCCAGGGCGTACAGGTGCGCATCTCCAGAACCAAAATAGACCCGTCCTTGATCGTCCAGCAGAGCCGATGAATCGATAACCTCCCCCGTAGCTGTTTTCCATTTCAGCTTGCCGTCCACGCCAATGGCATAAAAATAATGATCCGCCGATCCAATGTATACGGTTCCCTCTTTATCAACAACGGCAGAACTGAAGATCCCCTTGCCGGTCCGGAATTCCCAGGGAGTCCGGTTGGTGATTTTGGGAATGACTGCGGTCCGTCCGTTTTGCAGCTCGTTGGCCCGAAACTTGGGCCAGGGGCTTTCGGGATCCAGAGGAACGCCGTAAGAGAACTTTCCCTCCTCTACTGGAACTTCCTTTGCCGGCAACATATTGTAGGTTCCAAACGGAATCGCAGCAAAAACATAGTAAAACAGAGCAGCAATGATAAATATGGGCAGAATATACCATTTTTTGAATTTACCGACGGATGTCATGATAAGCAGTTTCCCCTAACTATTAAAACCTGAAACTACAGGACAGCCCTTACCTGTCTACTTTTTTACAGCGCGGCCCGAATACAGTTTTCTCTAAAGCGGGCCGCACTGCAAAAGAACATCAATCGCCGCGAGTATACATCTCCCCAATCAAATGGCCATACTTCTCTGCGATAAAATGCCGTTTGATGGAAAGTTTGGCCGTAAGCTCACTGCCAACGGTAAAAACTTCCGGTAACAGTCGAAAATCAACTATTCTTTCAAAGGATTTAAAGCCGGCAGATTCGTTGATGCATTCCTTTATCGCGGCGCGAATCTCCTGTGCAGCCCCCGGATGCCTGGCTATAGTGGCCAGATCTTCCCCGTAGCGCGACAGGGCCTCTGCGTCCGGAACAATCAAGGCCCCCAGGTATTTCTGATCCTGACCCACAACCATACACTGAGAAATCAAAGGTGATTGCAGCAGACGATTCTCAATCGGAACGGGTTCAACATTCTCCCCTCCCAGTAGTACAATGGTTTCCTTTGTCCGCCCGACGATGCGCAAGCAGCCGTCTGGCATCATCATGCCCAGGTCCCCCGTATTGAGCCAGCCTTCACTGATTACCGCTGCCGTTGCTTCCGGATTTTTATAATAGCCCAGCATCACCTGGGGACCGCGAACATGAATTTCCCCTTTTTTCCCCTGAGCATCGAGCCCCGGCCAGATCACTTTTTTAGTCTGCGGATCCACCAGCCGTAAATCTGTATCCGGGTAAACGGGACCGACGGTGCCCACCACCAGTTGTTCTGGTGTGCGCACCGCAAGGACCGGTGAAGTCTCCGTCATCCCATAGCCTTCAAGAACCGGAATGCCGATACTATTGAAGAACAGGTCCACATGGAGTGGCAAGGCACCTCCGCCGGAAACCGATGCTTTCAATTTCCCGCCGGTGGCCTGCCGGATTTTGGCCAGAACCAACCAGTCCAGAGCACGGTAGGGCAAATAAAGCAAAGGCAACGCCAGCTTATAAGAAGCACTGCTGTTTTTCGCAGTATAGTAAGCAGAAGCCAGCAGCGTTGCCAGCCGGAAGAGCAGCCGTTTGCTGGCCGGGCCGCGGGCCACTGCCGATCGTATACCGGCGTAAATACTTTCCCATAGACGCGGCGCGGAAGCCATGAAGGTCGGCTTTACGATCGTCAGGTCCTCTTTGAGAGTACGCACACTCGAATAGTACGTTGCACAACCTCTGGAGATGGCAATAAGCTCGAAAATTCTCTCAAAGATGTGCCATACTGGTAAGATGGACAGGATGCGTTCCTCGGCTGAAATTTCCATGGGCAGACGCTTGATCTGCGAGAGCAGATTGCCATGGGATAGCATGACGCCCTTGGGTTGCCCTGTTGTCCCGCTGGTATAGATGAGAGTGAATAGATGTTCCGACGCAATTGCCGTCAGACGGTCCTGAATCGTCTGATTGCCTCTGGACAGGAGTTCCACGCCACGTTCCAGAAGATCTAGGAATTGCCGGGCATTGCTATCTCTTCCTTCCATCAGGATAACCGTTTTGAGTACAGCGGATTCCTGTAGGGCAGTAACTCGCCGCAGGGTACTTTCGTTTTCCACAATAAGAATTTTCATATCTGAATGCGGAACGATATGCCGAATGTCATCTGCCGTTATGTCTGTTCCTCTGGGCACATCTGCCGCTCCGCAAAGGGTGATCGCCATGCTCGATACTATCCATTCATAGCGATTGTCGGCAAAGAGACCAACCTTGTCACCAGATGATAAACCCAGCTCCGCGAGCGCCGTTGCCAGAGCCAGAGCGTCATCGTAAAGTTGACCGTAACTCCTGCTCTGGAATTCCTTTCCTTTGCGCGTGGCAAAGGCCGGACGATCCCGGTACTTTCTTGCTGATTCTTGATACATGTGAGCGATGCTTTGCATACGAACCTCCTGTTGATGGATGAACGTAGCACACGGAACACCGATCTGTCGCCTCACTGTATAATCCGGGACGTCCTGGTTTATAAAGGGAGACCGTGCCGGCGCACATCGGCAGCCGTCATGCCGGTTTCCTTCCGGAAGGCCCGGTGGAAGGCTGAACGGGAATTAAAGCCCACGGCTAAAGCCACAGAAAGCACTGATCTACCGGGTTCCGACAGAAGCAACTCCCTCGCTTCGTCAACCCGAAATCGGTTGATGTAACGGTAGAAAGTCACGCCCAGGCGATCATTCAATATTTCAGAAAGCTGATGCAAGCTTATGCCGATCTCGGCGGCAAAGCGCGGCATGGTATAGTCTTCATCCTGGTAGGCCCGCTCTACTGTCATGATCTCGTCCATTTTGCGTAGAACCGCTTCCACATCCAGTCCGCGCAAACGTGATTTCTCATAGCGAGATTTCTTGATATCTTCCTGTAAATCGATCCACACATCGGGATGCTTCAAGCTGTAAAGAAATGCAAAGTAAAGAATGCCAGGTAATATTGCGGCCGACGCCAGGGTCAGCAATGCATAGCCAGCCAGCTGGCCGGTAATGCCGAGCAACAAATCCAGTCCCGAACATAGAATCAAAAGAAAAAGCGGCCGATACTTTTTCCGGGCCGCAGGACTGAGTTCCAGCAACATACCCGATAGGGAACTCATAAAATACAGAAAAACATGAACTTTTGTTATAAAGTGAAGTGATGGGGAAACCACTTTAATCCACTCCGGCCTGACGGGGCCAGCGTATAGCAGGAACATGGCCAGCAGAACAGCCGGCGCAAAATGGAAGTGGTGAAGTGTGCGCCCGCCAATGCGCCAAAGAAGCCAGGCTGCTGCCGCAGGTCCGATACTCAGCACAAACGGCAGATGCACGATCGCAAGGAGAGGTGCGGCTGCGACCAGACCGGACGCCGCGGCGAAAGCACTCAGGAGCCAGATGCCAGAGCAGGCAAGAGCTGCGGCGGCCATAACCGCTTTCCGACCCTGCACCACGCAAATGCCTGCGGCCCACAAAAAGGCGAACCAGCCTCCGGAAAAAAACCAGGCACCCAGTAAACTCTGGAGCATAGCCCGATTGTGATCATCGGTTGAACGAAACAAGTGAAAAATTTTTCTGACCGGCCGGACTTTCTGTGAAGAATATCTTTCTAATTCCTGGGGCGCGTAAACCCTGATTGGGTCACGAGGATTTGCTGTATATTCGCAATCGGATGGAGAAATATTCCGATTTGCCGATGGATCTCGCCGACGCATCGCTAATGGCGCTTGCAGAAGCCAGGCAGATTCGCGAAATTATCAGCCTGGACGCAGATTTCAGCATTTACCGCACACTCAAGGGCAAAGTGCTGCACAATCTTCTCCCATGATAAGATTCCAGCTAATTCTCTGAAAATAGCTACTAATTGCTTTCATTCCCAATTCGGCCGGGCAGGACAACCCCCGGCCCTCGCAGCCCAATTTGAGAAAATTTGACAGTTCACCCCCGACCTGAATGGTGGCCCGTGCATCCGTTGCGCCCTACACTCAAGGCTCTCCTCTGGCTTTTGCTTCTGAATGTGCCGCTCGGCGCACAAGAGCTGATTCAATCGCGCGCTTCCAATGAATTCGGTTTCTGGCTGGGGGCCTCCGCGCCGGTCCCGGCCACTCCTTACAGTGAAGTTCTGGATGGAACGATTGGCGGCGGGCTCTTCTACCGTGTCGAATGGCCCTGGGTTTTTCATACGGAAGCCGGTTTTTCCTTTTCTCACTACCAGTCCCGCACCACGCAGGCGGCGACCATCGCTCCCTTTTATCTGGCCCTGGCCTACAGACTGCCCTTCCCCTGGAAGGTGCAAACTTTTCTGAAAGCTGGAGCGGGCAGCGCTTACATTCAGGTGCGGCCCAACAATCTTCAGGGATGGGATCCACTCGGGTATGCCGGTCTGGAATTTTCTCTGCAACCGACACGCCGCTTTCGCATAGGTTTGCGACTCGACTACAACCTCGTCTATGAAGAACATCTGAAGAACCCTCAGGATGAAAACCTGCCTCTGGTGCTTCTGCTGGGAGGAAGCCTCGAGCAGGAATTGCGTTACCGCGAAGCCAATCGCTTCAAACTGGAAAATGGTCATTTTTTTCACTTTGGTCTGATGATGAGCTTTTATTTTTAGGATAACGCATGCAAAAACGATGGATTCCAGTCTTCCTTGTTTGTCTGAGCGCCCTGCAGTGCGGCTGGGGCGCCAATGGCGAAGGTCATGCATTGCTTTCCCTGCTGGTCAATCGCCGTATGATTGTCATCCTGAAAGGGACCTACGCTACAGATAGCCCGCTGGCTTTTTCAGAGATCAATAACAACCAGCTTTTCCGTGACGCGGATGATACAATCAATGTTGATAATATTCCGGCTTACAGCGATTTACCCATCTATATCGATTTTGGTGAGATTCGCCTGTCCTCAAAGTTTGGCAGCCCCATTCTCATTTCCAGTAACGATGATGCCGTTGCCTTCTGGGACGTACTGACCTCCGGCCGCCAGGTGTATTGCAGTCAAATCTATTCCTTTGATCCTCTCAATGACCGGTGTCTTTCCACCGGTGGACTCATCAATTTTCGCGATTTCATGAACGGCAATGGCGCCATCTATCCTTCTCGTGATGTGGGACCGGGCATCTACCCGCATGCCGGAGTTTTTGTCCGGGCCATTGCTACGGGCTACTCCAAGGATGATGCTACCGTTTCCATTGATCGCTTTGACAACAACGATATTTTTGGCCACAATATCATACAGAATGTAAACTATGACCCGGGCGTGGATGCAGCTCAAAAACAGATTCTGTTGCCGCAATTTTTTCCGCTGCTGCACCCATCGCATGCGCCCGGCTATCTGGTCGTGGATGATAGTTACCAGCCCATCATTCTGGAAATTCGCTTCAATCTAAAAGAAAATTTAATGGTCCACAGCTATCCCAACGGTAGTTCCCGCACCCAGACAGTCGTTTCTTTTAGCGACTGGCGCAAAAACCATGCCGGACAATTTGATATCGGTGGAGCCGTACTGACGCGGGCGCGGATGATCTATCCCGGTTATGCTTCAAGTCTGACCATCACCGGCGGAGTGGAAACCACACCCAATCGCTTTTACTACGCCCTGTACTTTCAGGTAGAAGATAAAAAAGATGAAACGCTGCCCATTGCAGCAACTCCGGTCCGCAATGGCAGGAATGTTCTGGCCAACATCATGCCCGGCATCTCCACCTATGTACTGCAGTGTCGCTATGATTGTAAATACGATGGCTTCCCGGAAGTTGTGGTAAATGAAACTCCTTTTGAAATGCAGTTGGGCCCGCGTTCCGTCGATCTTGCCTGCGGGAACGCCGTCCCCGCAGGCTGCGATTAAAAATCCCCGAGAAGCAGTTGCCTTAGCAAGCCTGGTTTCTGTTCATGCCCTGTGGGCGAACATTACCGGCTTCCGGAAAAGGAAAAACTTACCGGTTTTTACATTTCCGATGTCCATTTTTTGATCAGCAAAAAGGTTCGGCCGCACGCCCATAAAGAGCTACTACAGCTACTCGATCAACTTATCCTGCGCAAAGTGCGTTTCAAGAACATTTACCTGGTTGGAGACGTCATCGAAAACTGGTTTTTCAGCGCAGCAAATCAGGTGAAAAGACGCAAGCGCCGCCTTGCCCGGCTCTTCGACCGTCTGGACGCACTGGCCACACCCAAAAGTCGTAAATACTATATTATTGGAAATCATGATACCGTACGATTCAGTATGCGCCTGGAACCATCTCTGGCCCGCTTCCTGGATCGGCGCCACTGGATCATTAGCGAGCGCGTGCGTAAGAAGAAACTGGTGGTTTTGCATGGCCATCAGGGACAGTACAATCGGCTTACCTGGGCTCTGGACATTGCCATCGTGCGCAGCCTGTATTTCTTATCCTTTGCCTTTCCGGCACTGCTCAAAAAAGCAGAATCGTTCTATGATCGCCATTTGAATCGCCGGGACCCTGGAACGGCCTTAGAAAATCTTACCTACTATCAGCGGCTTAGCCAGGTAGCCGATCAGGGCAAGCGAATCATGGTTTCCGGGCACACGCATCGGGCATTGTGCCTGCCAGAGCTCCGGGTCATCAATACAGGCGACTGGGTGCAAAGCAGGACATTTGTACTGCAATCCGGGCAGCGATTCCGGTTACTCAAAGCTCTGGGGAGAAAAAAATATCAGTTACTGGCCGACCATACGTTCTGATCGCCGCTCAAAACCCCGGCAGATCCAGGAAAAAAATTCTTGCCACCTTTTCACACCTCCCGTCTAATCAGGTCAGGATGCGAATTACAGTTGTTCTGGTGCTCCTTAGCGGCCTTCTGGTCTGCTGCCGGAATCAGGCGAAGCAAAAATTGGGTGAACCTGGTGGTGCAGAAAATTTGACGCGGGCTACAGCTCACTGGCAGAAAGACCCGCTGGCTGAGTACGTGTACATTCGCTCCCGGAGGCAGCCACTGATTCAGCGTTTGCTTCTAACCGCCGTACACATCAAAGAAGGTCGCGCAGTCCAGCGGCTGCACTATTCGGGTAGAACTCTCGATCAGGGGGGCCAGGAGAAGGTAGAATCCTGGCGGGAAGAAACCCCGGCTGTGTCCAATCGGCGGACCAACGCTTTTCCGGCTCTGACCATGGAACAGCTCTTTGCTGAATGCCAGGCCTCTATCCAGAAGTTCCCGGGCACCGCGCCACGGATTACGCTCTTTGCCAGTGGGCTCCTGGCAGAATGCACCGTCCGGCCACCCGGCTGCGCCGATGACTGCGGCTATGAACTGCGGCTTGAACAAATACGCCCGGGTGCCCTGAGCGACGGTGAAATGAAACAATTTTTAGAGAAAGGGAGTCTTTAGGGGGACTTTATGAAACGATGGATAGCAACAACTTGCGTATCTTTACTGCTATTTTCCCAAGTGACCGCCTGCCAGGGTGAAAATGGCGGGGATGGCGGCGGCGATGCCTTGACCTTCATCTTGCTTTTTGTCTTTTTTCCGGAACTTTTTGGAGAGAAGAAAAAGGGCTCCTGCGGAGCTTCGGGTGACGCCACAGCCGGAACAGGAACAGAGACAACGAAGGATGGCCTGTTCGATGCCATCGCGAACCTTCAGTTCGATGGACCGGCTAAGGAAGCGTGGTTCGATATGCCCTGGGGACCGGAAAAACACACCTACCATGAGAAAAACGGCAAAGCCTGGCTGGCCGCTGATATGGTCATGCCTCTCGATCGCATCATCCCGGCACCACCGCAGGGTGTAGCTTCCACTGTGGGTGAAGTACGCACAGATAGACGCTGGCCCAATAAGCAGGTTACCTGGTGTGATAATAGTGGTCACGCTAACCGGGATCGTGCGACTTTTTTGCAGGCCATTGCCGAATGGGAAGCAAAGACTTCCTTTCGATTTACGGAAAACTGTGTTGATGCAAATCGAATTCGCTTGGTGGGAAATGACGAAGCTTGCTGGTCCTACGTTGGCATGATTGGTGGGGTGCAGGATTTAAACTTGCATACAGTTTGTGGGAAGGGTCCGGGAATCCATGAAATTGGTCATGCCCTGGGTCTGCACCATGAACAAAATCGGTCCGATCGCGATGATTTTGTGGATCTGAATTTTAACAATATGACCCAGACCGGGAAGGACAATTTTGCCAAAGCCACCAGCGCCGTGGACAAAGGAGCCTATGATTTCAATTCCATCATGCACTATGGCTCCTACTACTTTGCCGTAGATTCCAGTCAGCCGGTCATGACCAAGAAGGATGGGTCCATCATTACGCCCAATCGTGCGGGTCTCAGCGAATGCGACATTGAGGGCATCGCAGCCCTGTATGCAAACTAACAAACGGGAATTATAGAGGTCAGGAGCCAATCATGAAAAAAAAGATCAAAACACTGGCGCTCACCGGCGCCATCCTCCTGTTGCAGGGCTGTTTCATAACTAACGAGCTGGGCATCCAGCCTTTACGTTCTTTCACCGGCAGGCATGTGAAGGACTATATGACCGCCGTTGGCGTATTTGGCTTTACCGGAAGCATTCAGTATGGCTACTGTCGGCGCTATACCAATGGGGACGAATGCCGCCGCATGCTGGGCGATGCCAATATTGCTGAAAATGCCCTGCTGGCCGGAACCATCCTATCACAGCGGCTGGATGTGAACCAGACCGATTTTTATACAGCGGTTTCCGTTTACAAGTGTGAGACAGAATTTATAAAAAACATGGTCCTGTGGCCTGTCCTGATGCTTGGCAGCAAGGAAAGACCCAGCGGCCAGATTACGGTGATCACCGAACCCGCAGATGCCCTGCGCGAAGCTGCCATCGTTTCTGCACTCTCATCGGTGGAAAAGTGCAACAATATTTTAGACGAACCCGGCCCCATCTTCTCATCTCCCTTCCGGGAAACAGATGGTCTGGGCGGATTCTGGCAAAAACAGTAATTTAGCTGCGCTCCAGGACCCATATTTTGAGGTCAGAAAGCACCTGCTCTTTAGCAGGGCTGGCCTCATTCATGGTTTCATGAAATAGATCCGGATAGAGTTTGAGAGTCCGGTCGGGCGTCGTGAGCTTTTCAAATAGCAATTCAGAGCCGCGCGAGCTCACAATTCCGTCCGCCACCCCGTGAAATATATAAACCGGAATTTTCAGCACACCGATCTTTTCATAGATTACCTTACCGATATTAAATAAATTGGTCGCCATCTGGAAGGAGACTTTTCCGTGTACAAGCGGATCGGCCTTGTATGCGTCAATCACCGCGGCATCGTGCGAAAGAAACTTGAGGTCCAGGTTTGCATCAACGGTTGTATCCGGAAAGAACCGGGCCAGCACGGCACCCATTGCTTTTTTTACCGTTTTAGCCAGGTCCATCTGGATCATGAGTCCGGGAGAGCTTACCACAAGAGCTTGCAAGATTTCCTGGTGTGTTGCCTGAATCGCGTACTGTAGAGCAATAACTCCACCGAGGCTGTGTCCCAGAAGGATCACTTTTTCCTTGCCGCTTTCTTTCCGGGCCAGAGAAATAAGATCAGCAAGATCATCCACATACATTTGAAATTGTTCGACATGCCCTCGCTTTCCGCCGGTGCGCCCGTGTCCCCGGGAATCAAGGGCATAGAGAGCCGTACCTGTTTCCCCAAAAGTCTGTAAAATATTACCGTACCGCCCCGAATGTTCGCCAAACCCGTGCTGAATCACAATCACCCGGTGAATCGGTCCGTCCGGAAGCCATGTTTGTCGGAAGATCTCAAACCCATCGTGAGAAGAACGAAAAGTGCCAGTCATATGTTTCATAAACGACAGAGAGGGAAAGTAAAGGTCCGGGGCAACCGATTTTATGCTTGCCCTGAAGTTTACACATGCGGAATACTCCCATGCTCATTCAGCGCATGCTTGGCGCAAACTGTCTGTTCATGGACAATGGTAAGGTCAATGAATTCAATCCGGAATTTTTCTCTGCCTTTCATACAGCTCTCGATGAACTGGAACTGGAGGGTTCGCCGCTGGTGCTTGCATCGCGGAAGAAAACCTTTAGCGCCGGCCTTGACCTGATCCGGTTGCTGCGCTTCGAACGCGAAGCTTTGAGCGCATTTATAAAAGAAATGGACCATCTTCTGCTCCGGGTTTTGCGTTACCCTGCTCCCGTCGTGGCCGCTGTCGAAGGTCCGGCTCTGGCCGGCGGAGCAATCCTTGCCCTGTGCGCCGACCTTACCATTGCCAGACCACAGGCCCGGATGGGTCTTACGGAAACAGCCGTTGGGCTGCCATTCCCGGCCGTGGCTGAAGCCATTGCCACCCTGAACCTGGCTGCGCATCGTACCCGCGAAGTTCTGGTGCTCGGTCATTCGTATACCGGAGACGACCTGCTACATACCGGTCTGGCCGGGCAGTTACACCCGGAACCCGTAAAGGCAGCGCTTTCCATCCACTGGCCGGAACCACAGGCTGCTCTGGCCATCAAACAGGACCTTGCTGAAAGCATAGAGGAGCGAGCAGGGCACAAAGCGCACCTCGACGCCGAGTTTGTGGAACACTGGTTCTCACCTGCAGGGCAGAAGGCCCTCGAAGCCACTGTCGCCCGTCTGCAAAAACGCGCGCCTTGAAAAATCTTAACTATGGTGGCAGCTAAACCGTTGTTTTCTTTGTCGTGGGATCACCGGCATCAATTTGCATGGGGCCCTGCGTTTCACCGCGAATGAATTGCTGGATGATCGGATCATCGGAATTTTGAATTTCTGCCGGAGTGCCGACTTTGCGCACCCTTCCCTGGTACAAAAAGGTAATGCGATCCGCAATCGTAAAGGCAGAATTCATATCGTGCGTGACAACAACCTGAGTGACCTGCAACTCGTCGCGCAATCGATTGTTAAGCTCATTCAATACCTGACTCATCACCGGATCCAGACCGGACGTGGGCTCATCGTAAAGAATGATCTCCGGCTTTGTAGTCAGTGCGCGCGCCACACCGACTCGCTTTTTCATGCCACCGGAAATATTGGCGGGCAAAAGATGCATTGCGGGGGTAAGACCCAGCCAGGCGATTTTTTCACGAACGATACGATCGATTTCATCTTCCGGTAACCTGGTAGTCTCACGCAGGGGCAGGGCAACGTTTTCATAAACGGTTAACCAGTTGATCAAGGCACCACTCTGAAAGAGTACGCCCATACGGCCGCGTAATTTTGCCTTTACTTCTTTACTGGCCCCGTTCATTTTCTGCCCGGCCACGCGCACCTCTCCTTCATCGGGGTCCAAAAGGCCAATGATATGGCGAATGGTTACGGATTTGCCGGTACCCGAACCGCCAAGAAGCACCATCGTCTCACCACGGCGAATATGAATGTCCACACCGCGCAGAATCTCGCGACTGCCAAAGGCCTTTTTCACCGCCCGCAGCTCAATCATAGTTTCCATAATACAATCCCCTTACAAGCGAATCGGTCCGTCAGCCCTGCCCTGAATGAATTGCTGGGCCAGCGGGTTCTCCGTAATACGGATTTCCTGCGGAGTCCCCAGAAAAACAATTTTTCCTTTGTGGATCATAGCAATGCGATCTGCTACTTTATAGACGCTGGCCATATCGTGGGTTACAACAATGGCTGTATTTTTCAACTCCCGCCTTACTTTAAGAATGAGATCATTGATCATATCCGACATGATGGGATCGAGCCCCGTTGTCGGCTCATCATAAAGAACATAGCGCGGCTCATTGATGATTGCGCGAGCCAGGCCCACCCGCTTTTTCATACCACCTGACAGTTCAGACGGGCGCTTCTCCTCTACTTCATGAAGGCCCACCAGCTCCAGAAATTGGGCCGAGCGACTGGCAATATCTTCCTCTGCGGTCCGGGTATGCTCGCGCAACCAGAGACCCACATTTTCACCAACGGTCAGCGATTCAAACAGGGCCGCTCCCTGAAACAGCATACCAAAATTCTCGCGGTGCGCATAGAGTTCTTTTTCCTCCAGCTCATGAACCACACGGCCATCCACAACCACCCGACCCGCGTCCGGTTCAAGCAAACCGACCAGGTGTTTGAGCAGCACGCTCTTTCCACAACCACTCGGTCCGATGATGGCCATGGTCTGATCATCTTCAATAAGCAGATCCACTCCGTCCAGCACCTGCTTCTTTCCAAAGGCTTTGCGCAGACCAACGATCTCAATCATACCCGGATCTCAGGTCGATTCATTGCCCGACCGCGTCAAGCATCTGTCAGGATTCTACGATTCTACGGTTGCTTTGATTGTCTGCGTTTGACCGCTATCAAATTCCAGCCAGATCTCATGCACATCACCTGCTTTCAGCGGTTTCTTGAGCCCGATGAGCATGATATGCAATCCTCCTGGTTTTAGCTGCACACTTCCCCGGGCGGCTATGAGAATGTCTTTCACCGGACGCATGGCCATCTTACCGGAAACCATGTTCATGGTATGCAGTTCCACATTCCGGGCCAGCGCAGAGCGAGCATGGATCAAGCGAACATCTTTATCCGATTCATTCCGCATGACCATGAAAGCAGCTGTAGCCGGACTTGATGCCGGTACCAGCTTGATCCGTGCCTGTTCGACGACCACAGGACCACCTTTATGGGCAGCCACGGGCAAAGTTAACCATCCCAGAAAAATTAGCGAGATTGTGTTTTTCATTGTTTATCGTTATCCTTTATTCTTATTTGTATCTTTCAAATGAATCATCAACAATTTAACAATATCGTCTGCATCCGTACCATGCGGAATCATATCCACAAGCTGGCCGTTTTTATTGAGAACAAAGAGATCCGGAGTGTGATCCATTGTATATTTCATGGCCGAGTCAATAGGCTCTCTGGAAAACCTGGCGCCAAAAAGGGCGGCCACACGCTGCAAATCGGCTTCACTGCCCCACAGTGGTCGGATGCGTGGATGAAAATGGGCCGTATAACTCCGCAAACGTTCAGGGGTATCGCGATCGGGATCCACGGAAATGAAAAGGAGCTGTGTGGCCGCCTGTTCTTTTTCTGGTAGGGATCGCAGTGCCCGGGACACCTGGGCCATGGTAGCCGGACAGACATCGGGGCAGGATGTGAAACCAAAGTAAATCAGAACAGTCTGGCCGCGCAGAGTACGGCTGTCAAAAGGCCCATCGTGCGACAGCAAATTGAAGTCCCAGCCCACGTCCGCTGTGGAGGAGGCCTG
Organism: Spirochaetales bacterium; assembly: GCA_015075425.1. Taxonomy (GTDB): domain Bacteria; phylum Spirochaetota; class Leptospiria; order Leptospirales; family Leptonemataceae; genus H5-SPI1. Next base: position 751,089 of record JABTUL010000002.1, read on the forward strand.
CACGGGCTGATCGCAATGCTCCGGGCTTTCTTTCTTGCATGAAATGAACAGGAGAATTACAGATAGGAACGCGGTCCCGGGTTTGAGAATATCAGTGATGAGCATGGTGACCCCCGGAACCGCTGGCAATGGTAAATTCGGCCACAAAATGGACGGATCGTTCTACTTTACCCTTATTTTTGAACTCCCACTCATAGGGCAGTTGGGGCAGAGAAGGATGCAATTCATTGAGAGTCAAAAGCAACGTCCGCCGTTCCCGCAGGTGATCTGCATCATTGTAATTACCCTGCAATCGGAGTCGCAGGCCATCTTTTTTATAGACGATGAGCGAAGATATGCGGCGTCGCGTGTCCCGGGCCGGATCCCGATCCCGTCCCTGCGCATCACGATTGAAGGCCCAGAACCCACCGGGCATAATCGATTCACCGGCACCGCCGGCAAATTCATAGCGAAATCCTGTGGACCAGCGCTCTGAAAGCCGGGCCAGAACCTGAGCGTAGAATCCGGAGTCCATGAGCAGGCGATACGGATTTTGCAAACGGTCCAGGGCGTCCAGAGCACGAGTTGCATCGGCGCGCGTCATATCTTTCAACTGACTGCGGCCCTGTAAAAGGTCCAGCGCGCGCCCAAAATCGCTCGTGCTTCCCTGCTCCACCGTCGTTTGCCGGATGGATGCCATCTCAGACGTGGTGAATTGTTCTTTATTTTCATAATCACCGTAGAAGTTCCCGCCGAGCACCGACCACGTTCTTTCCAGATCGCCAGCTTCAACACGACGATCCACATAGTAATCACGGCGCAGTCCCTCCAGTTCAAAAACAAAACGATCGTGCCCCAGGCTGAGGCGCAGATCCGCTCCATAGATCAGGGTTCGCCCGTGTTCACCCGTGCCGTTGGGTCCGGCTGCGCCGGAAAGACCCACACTGACCTTGTTAAGACATCCGCGGCTGGCAAAAAGACGACCGGTATAGATCATATCTCCGCTGGAATCCGCTTTGTTGGGTTTTACATCATAACCACCAATGGTAGTGGCATTATGCACATGGCCACCCGTATCAGCACTGCCGGCAAAGGAAGGTGTACCCATAGCATCCGGTCTTTGCAGACCGACCGTGAAACGAAGGTTATGCTCATGGCCCTCGTTCTTCAGACTGCCTTCAAACCCATTGCCAAACATTCCGTGCATCCCCAGAAGCCGGGTATAGGTGACCGGTAGATCGACAAAATCATGGTGATGGGCATGCTTCTGGTTGGCCAGACCAAAATCGGTAAGGAAGAGGCCACCCTTCCAGGCCGACCAGTCCCGCTGATAATTCAAATAGGCCTCCAGGGCAAAGGCACTGGTTTCCGTAAAATGCAGGGCTCCGAAACCACTGATGTCCGGAGCAATGTCTGCCCCGACCATGATCATCGCCGGAATCAAAGCCGGCCCGATGCGGGATGGATCTGTGTGGGCTGCTTCCAGACCAGCCAGCGTCTTACCATTGCGCGAAGAAGCGCTGACGGCCAGCGCTCCCGTGAACATTGCATGCAGATTGGTTGGCCGCTCTTCTTCCTCCTGAGCATTCGCCGGTACATGCAGCAAGAATAAGAAAAGGCCTGCCCACAGGGGGCAGGTATTCCGGAAATACTTCATTTCTTTAGTTCCCTGTGCAGGTGGCTCACATAATCGAATAGCGCGAAGAAGCTTGTTTCACGATGCAACTGACGCTCCCGTTGTTCAGCTTGAGCCCCCATTTGCGCTTGGTCGAACCGGCGTAATCGGCCATAACCATGAAGTCCTGGCCGCTGGCACTATCCACAGACGCTGCAGCCTTTTGACTGCCGGGACAGCCGCCCCTCTCATAGACAAAATGGGGCCGGACCCCACCCATGTGCAGCTGCACTTCAAAACAGTAGGTGGCTGATTGGGGTGCCACGCCTGCTGTACCGGTAATCTTATTCACCCCCTCTCCATTACTCTGAGAGCTGGTGCCCATCGTCACTTTCTGGCCGGGCACGATGGTAAAGACAGGATCCCCGGCAACAACAGCACCATCGGAATACATTCCCAGCGTTACTTCACCGGATACAGTCATTTGATAGACAAAGGGTGCGTCGTGGTCCACGTCTGCAGTCGCTGTCCCGCTGCCACTCAGCGTGCCGCCAGAATAGGAAAGACCTGAGCCCGGGGTAAAAGCCGGATTGTCGGACGCACAGCTGGAACTGGAGCTGCCGTTGGCCAGTAAAGCAAGAGCGGCCAGGCCGGCGGCTTGATTTTTGTTTTCTTCCGGGATGAGCCCCAGAACCGTGCATTGATTTAAGGTTGTCAGAACAGCCAGAAAAATAAAATTATAGAACAGTTTCACAATAGATTCCTCTCAATCGAGCAAAGCTCGCAAATATTTATTGAACGTTGTAAGAGAGGTCAGACGGGAGGAGCACGGGCGGCAAAGGCCGGTCGCAGCGCCAGCAGCGGGGGCCGGGCTTGAAGGAGAATCCTTGCCTGGAATTCTGAGAGAGGCCGGGGCAGAGCGCCTTCCAGCACAAGCAAAAAGGCATTCTGGGATTCATAACTCTGGCAGACCGGGCAGCTTTCATGCTCATGGCTCCCTGGCTGCGAACCTGGACTGTAATGGTATCCGGCGGGCAGGCAGAGATCATCTTGTGTGCTGGCATGGAGCCTTTCGCAGTCGTGACCATGAAAAACAATCAGCCGGGCTCCCAGAGCTACAAAAGTCAGGAGCGCTAATGCCGACCGGCGCATAATCCAGGATGTTTGTGTCTGGATTCTTGTCCACTGTTTTTATAGACATGCGGGCCAGGTCGGCTTTCCGGTTCACACGGTGAAGAAAGATGGCTGAAAGAATTTTCCTGACTGGAGCGACAGGCTTTGTAGGTTCGCATTTTCTGCGTGCCCTGCTGGCTGCGGGGTACAGGGTCCGGGCCTGCTGTCGCAGTCCGGAAAGGCAGGAGCCTCACGCACAAATTGAATGGATCGCCGGGGATTTTTCCACCGATCACGACCCGGCAATCTGGACGGAGCGATTGCGCGATTGCAGCACCGTGATCAATGCTGTAGGTATCATCACGGAAACCAGGAGTGCCCGCTTTGAGGATTTGCATACCCGGGGGCCGGTCGCCTTATTTAAGGCGGCAAAAGATCTGAACATAGATCACGTGATCCAGATATCCGCACTGGGCGCTGATGAGAATGGAACAACGGCCTACCATCGCACCAAGTACGCAGCGGACCAGGAGCTCCAGCGTCTCATCCCCGGATCAACGGTGCTTCGCCCATCGCTCATTCTGGGCCCGGGCGGGAAAAGTATGAATCTCTTTACCGTTCTGTCGTCCTTGCCGGTGATCCCTTTGCCTGGCAGAGGCGATTTTGCGGTGCAACCCATCCGGATAGACGACCTGACCGCAGGCGTGATCCAGCTTTTGCGTGCCCCATTCCCCGGGGTTCTCGATGTAACCGGTCCACAAGCCCTGACCTGGAAGGGGATGCTTGCCGGGATGGCTCGCAGCAGGGACCTTCGCCCGCTTTTTATGCCGATTCCTTTGTTCCTCATTCGGCTGGTTGCCCGGTTGGGAATCGGACCACTGAGCCTGGATACCCTGGCAATGCTGGAACGCGGCAGCACCGCAGATCCAGAACCGTTTCAAAAAAAAGCCGGCATCCAGCTACAAGATGCCACCGACCTGCCAGCCATGGGGATCCATCCCATGGAAATGATTCTCCCTGTTTTCTGGCCTGTTATGCGCATCAGTCTGGCTTTTTTATGGATCTGGACGGGAATCGTATCTTTGTTCCTCTTCCCCGTGGAGCAGAGCTTTGCCTGGCTAAAGGCCACCCTCATTCCCGAAGCTCTCCTCTATCCGGCACTGGTCAGTGCCTCCATGCTTGATGCATTGCTTGGCCTCCTGCTTTTTACCCGATTGCGAACTCTGGCTTACGGAATTCAATTTGTAACAGTATTAGTATATACTATCATTCTTACTTTTGCCCTGCCGGAAATGTGGTTGCATCCCTTTGGCCCGGCCAGCAAGAATCTGCCACTGCTGGCTCTTACTTTGCTGGGCTGGATCCTGGACCGAAAAAGAAATGTACCTGCTTCTTAAGCTCATCCATATTTTGAGTGCAACTTTACTTTTTGGCGCTGGAATGGCATCGGCTTACGCACTCCTGCGTGCTCACCGGACAGGCGAACGCCGGCGCATTCTGGTCACCCTGGATCAGGTGATTCATGCTGATCTGGTCTTCACCGCACCGGCCGGCCTGATCCAGTTTGTCACGGGCTGGTGGATGATGCACCTTGCGGGCTTTTCCTTTACCGGGTGGCTGGTCCAGGCCCTGTTTCTATACGCAGTGGCTCTCCTGACCTGGCTACCGGCGGCTTTTTTGCAGGCCAGAATGCGAAAAATCCTGAAAGGGTCAACGGAGGAAAAAGCATTGCCTCCAGGCTATTTACGCTCCTTCCGCGTCTGGGCTTTCCTGGGATTGCCCTCCTTTACGGCCATGGTACTCCTCTTCTATATAATGGTATTCAAAAGGTTGCCCCTCGAGTCAGGTTTTTGAAAGACGGGTCGATAATCCTGGTATGAGACGACTGACCTGGTCACTCACCGGAATTCTGGCCTTAAGCTCCTTGCATTCGCAGGCTGCTCCCCCCCGGGTCGATCGCCGGCCCATTATCTTTCTGCTCGATGCATCCGGTTCCATGCTGGAAATGTTTCAAGGGGTGCCGCGCATGGTAGCGGCGCGGGTTATGTTAGAAGAGCAACTCTCACGGCTGCCTCCTGGCATTCCCACCGGACTGGTGGCTTTTGGAAACGGAATCGAGGGTTGCGACTCTGTTCGCTTGTATGTCCCCGTGGCCAACGGAAACAGACACACCATCGCCCGGGCCGTAAATAAAATCAATCCTGGCGGCAATACACCCCTGGGCCGCGCTCTGCAACTCATCCGTGAATCGCTCCTTCCCAATCATCCAGGGGCACGCATAGTAGTTATATCCGATGGCGCAGAATCCTGCGGCGGCGATCCAACGGGCCAGGCCCTGGCCCTTAAGGCCAGCGGCAGCGCTGTTGAGCTTAACATCCTTGGCCTGGGTGTGGCCGCCGCTGAAGCGGAACAACTGCGGCGCGTAGCGGAAGCAGCAGGTGGCCGCTACTTCCAGGTAGATGAACACAGCGATTTTGAAAAAGCCATGCAGGAAAGTTTGCGTCCGGCCCCGAGTCGGCCTCCAGAGAAGGCAGACCCTGAAATATCAACTCCGGAAACAGCCGTTCCAGAAACACCGGCTCCGGAACTTGAGAAGAAAGGCGCGCTACAACTGCACAACCCCCGGATCATTGAGGAAAACAATAAATCATACTTAGTTTTTGATTATACCACAGACACCCCCGCAGAAAGCTTTGCCAGATTTTACATTGGCCGGCGCGGAACGTCAGCAGCTGAAATACGAAATGCACCGCAGGCTGTGCTGGGCTCCCCCGCAGCGGGTGGCGGCAAACAGGGCGGCATGATACGCTGGGAAATTCCCTCAGGACAGTCCAGAGAACAGCCGATTTATGTCCTGGGTGAGCTGTGGAATATAGACAGGGTTCCGGAAATTCTGGGTTATTCCAGCGTATTGCCCATTCAGTAAGCCACTTTCGCGGAATCGGTACCCTCCTTTCCCTCCGTTTGCGGGTGGCGCTCAGCGGTTTTGTATTTCTATCCCTGTCCTTTGCCCTGCTATCGGCGTGGAATGCCCTTGAGCTCCTTTTGCGCGCCGGCCGTCTGGAAGAGGCGGCTCTGGCCTTTTCCCTGGCTTTTCTCCTGGGCCTCGTCCTCACATTCCTTTTTATTTTTCTCTTTTTTCTGGTCCGCCTGAGTGGCGCTTTGAGCAGCTGGGCCAACCGGTTCTGGCCGCCGCTCATCCCCGGTATCATCATTTTTCTTTTGCTGGGTGAGCCGGTTCTTGAGTACACGATCGCGCGAATCGATCTAACCTCTCTTTCTTTTGTGACCGTTGCCGCCGTCATCCTTGGATCGCTGATTTTGAGTGCCACGCTGCTCTACTGGTTCCCCATTTTTCAGGGTCAGAATACCCACCTGTTGCTCACCGCAGCTGTGCTGGCCCGCGTTGTCCTCCTGCCCTACTACCACAATGCCCGCTCTCCCGCAGAACTGATCTTTTCCCTGGCAGGCCTCATCGCTGCCTGGATAACCCTGTTTCTGGCCCTGCAGCAACACCATCGGTTGCAGTTGTCCCCATACTATGAACGATTCCAGTTACCGCGATCGCTCATCCTTTTTGTGGCCTTCCTTTACTCCGCGACCCTGGGCGCCTGCATCTACGCGGCTCTGCAGCGTCCCCCCTTCCTCTCCATGAGTTCTGCTGGAATCAGCCAGCCCCTCTGGATCTATGATATCTTTCCCTGGAACGCTGTGCTGGTCGGTCTGGGTTACTGGTTGCTCGGTAGCCTGCAATTGAATCTGGAATTTATGCGACAGAGCCTGCCGCTACGCTGGCCACTTTATGGCATTGGACTTCTAACCACTCTCTCCCTTTTGCTACTGGCTACCCGGCTCGACCCTGTGCGGCAGGCTCCGGCTATCCTTGGCACATCAGGGCCGGCTCGCGAAGCACTGATGGTAGCTGGCCTTTTGCGGGGGGCCAGCCTTCAATGTGCGGATTGCCTGGAAGAACATCCGCGCGTCCTGGACATCGTTGCTCCGAGCATGCCCAATCTACTTCTTATCACCTGGGTCACCAACCACCCGTCAGGTGGGTCGAGCGGGCAAATCCTTTTACCGGGCCGCGAAATCGGCACGACATTGCATCGGATGTTGCGATTTTTGCCCGCTGGCTTGAATCCGGAAAAAAGAACACTCTTTTCGATCTACACAGAGGCTGGCTACCGGACGATTTGTCTGGGTTCCGAGCAGGGGGCCCACTATTTCTCCATTGCCAGTCAGTTACGTCTGGACTCGGGCTGCCAGATCTTTATTCCCCTGGGGCCTGGCCTCACGGTGAAAGAACATGTACAGAAAATGAACGAAGCCCTGAGCAAGTACCGGGCACGGCAGAATCTTGTCTGGCTGCATATCGACAGTGAAAAAGCTCAAGATGACTCCCTGAGCGCAGCCCTCAAGCAGATGCCCTACCGAACCCTGGCGCTCAGGCTCAGTCCGGCCAACATCACTGCGGTCACAGAGGGACATACGGGGTTTATGACCTTTAAGGAATACCTGCGGCGGGTAGCGGGATTGCCTCCGGAAAATGATCGTCCCCGGCTCTTGACCCAGGCCCTCAGTGCTGGCTGGGTTCAGAGTCTTTTAAGTCTGGGCGGTGTGAATACTCTCTTGATGGAGGCCAAGGCCGGGTCCCCGGATCGTCTGGAAGTGCGCGAGATGCTCAGCGGGGCCCGCTACAGCTTTCCCGAATCCGCACCAGAATAGATAAAAATCCAGCTCAAAAACCGGCTCAATCCGGAAATTTTTTTGTGCGCCGATTTTGGGAAAGTGCCGATACGACCCCTGAGGCCAGAGCAAGGATGCAAGGGCCAGAAACACGCAGGGAGGCGTTATGTTACACGAATACGAAGACATGGATCCCGACTACCGATCCAGCCTTTTCTTACAAAATCGCACACTTCTCACCGGAATTGAAAGCCACACGGCATTGCCCATGAACGGCCTTTGTGCCCGGGCTTTACTGACCACCGCACAGCTGGATAAAGTGGTTCAGATTCGCAAACGAAAGCTCAGCGCTGTTCTCGATCGTTTCGCACAGGATTAAATTTGACAACTACCCAGGAAGGGTTTGACAACTCTTTCCTGGGTGTTCGTATGTCACCTCTAAGGGGTGCGATGTGCGACTTTCTTTTGGTTTCAAGATGGGGCTGGCCATCTGTCTCTTATCTGTCAGCATGACCACTGTGGGAGTTCTGTATTTCTATCAGACCGCTCGCGATAAAATCTGGAATCTGATGTCCGGTCGGGTCATGGACATCACCCGTACAGGGTTGTTCCTTTTGCCCTATGAAGAACGCGATAAAATCCAGCGCTTCCGCAGCTACATTGAAAACGTACGCCTCAAGAAAACGCCGGAGGATCTCCGGGCCATTCCGGAAGGCGAATTTGATGACGGACTTGATGAAGCCACCAACGTGGCTGCTATTGCCAATGCGGATTTTCAGGATATCGTAGCACGTCTGCGACAGATCAAATTTGGCAGTCGCAGAGAGGTCACCCCGCCGGTTGACCTGCCGCAAAAGTACGGTCCGGTCGATGATCGCCCCATGATTCGATATGTATATATTTTGACCCCCATCGCGGAGATACCAGACCGTTCCGTGCTTCAGATCCTGATTGATGGAGACTATCAGGAAATCGACATGAATGAAAACGGTACCATTGAACCGGACGAAGAGGCAACCACCCCGGGAATTTACTACAATGTAGTCGGCCAGGATGGAATCAGTCAGGCGTTCTCCGATAAGGTAGCTGCCAACTCGGACTATACAGTGGACACGTGGGGGACCTGGGTCTCTGCTTTTGCACCCATCCATGACCGGCAGGGGAAAATCATTGGAGTTCTGGGCGTCGATTACAAGGCCGACAGTGAATTCAATGAGGTGGTGCGCCTCAAGTACATCTGCTGGGCGCTTATCGCCGGTTCCATCATTTTGTCCATTTTGCTATCCTATGCCCTGGCGCGATTCCTGGGACGACCCATTCAACTGCTGCGGGAGGGGGCAGAGAAAGTCCGCGACCGCGATTATTCTGCGCGGGTGGACATTCGCTCAAGCGATGAACTGGGTCTTCTGGCCCGCAGCTTCAATTCCATGGTAGATCAGATTCGCGACTACACGGCCAATCTGGAGCAAAAGGTTGCGGAAAGAACGGCGGAACTCCAGCACACACTGCGCACGGTCCAGGATCTCAAAACACAGCAAGATGCTGACTATTTCTTAACAAACTTACTTGCCAATCCATTGTTCAAGAACTACAACAAAAGCAACTCGGTGACAACGGATTTCTTCATAAAACAAAAGAAACAATTCGAGTTCCGTAATCGTACCGTGGATCTGGGTGGCGACATGTGCGTATCCGGAAACCTGATGTTTAACGGTCGGCGCCATACCATGTTCTGCAATGCTGATGCCATGGGCAAATCCATGCAGGGTGCCGGTGGTGCCCTGGTAATGGGCACGGTGCTCAATTCCATTATGGATCGGTCGGCCAGCAATAAGCGCAATCTAAAAATTCCCGTGGAAGAATGGCTTCTCAATACGTACACAGAATTGCATAAGATCTTCCTGACATTCGATGGCAGCATGCATGTTTCCTGTGTCCTGGGTGTTCTCGACGATGAATCGGGAACTCTTTACTATTTTAATGCCGAGCATCCCGCTCCGGTACTGTATCGGCACGGCAAGGCCCTTTTGCTTGAGGAGCCCGGTCAGATTCGCAAGCTGGGATCTCATATTCAGTCAGAATTTTCCGTGCAAAAGATCCAGCTGGAACCGGGCGACGTCCTCATCGTCGGCAGCGATGGAAAAGATGATCTTAACCTTACTCCGGATGAAGACACACGCACCATCAATTCCGATGAAGAACTCTTTGTGCGCATCGTGGAATCATCGCACGGAAAAATCGATACGATTGTCTCTGCTCTGGAGGAATACGGCGAACTGACGGATGACATCTCATTGATTCGAGTCAGCTACCTCGAATATCCGGTAGAAAGAAAAACGGATCTGGATCTGGAACGCCTGAATACATTGATTTCAGCCCGCAACTACATCGCCGCCCTGGAAGAACTGAATAAAATCGAACCGGAAGCCGCAGGTGTTCTGGTGAATTATTACAAAGGCCTGTGTCTTGCCCGACTGGGACGGCATGCTGAGGCCCTGCCGTTCCTTGAGCAGGCCGTCGAACTGGAAGAAAAACAGGCGACGACGCTGAGCCTCCTGGGCAAGATTTATTACTCCCTGGCCCGCTATGAGGACGCTTCTCGCTCACTGGAAAGGGCTCTCGAACTCAAGCCAGATAGCGAGAATTTGCAGAATGCGCTGGAAATCATTCGCCAGAAGGCCGGTCTGCTCCAGTAAGCTTCCCGCCGCTTTTTGCAGTTGACAGGTCCCTTCCTCACAGAAGGGTTGCTTTTAACTCAGAGCTCGGGAAATAATTAGAATGAAGCGGACTTTTCAGCCCAGCAAATTAAAGCGAGTGCGAACTCATGGATTCAGGGCCCGTATGGCCACAAAGAATGGCAGGAAGGTACTATCCAGCCGGCGCCGTAAGGGTCGCTATAGACTTTCCGTATCCGATCAGGTGCACAAGAAGTAATCATTCGCATTGCAGGGGACTATATATTACGTGGAAAGGAAAACTTTCGCCTCCTTTTCACGGAACCGCAAAAACATTCCACCACAGGCCTGACCTTGCTGGTAAAGCCTGTGCCCGCCACAGAGAGCAAGGTTGCCATCTGTGTAAGCAAGAGAAGTGGTAATGCAGTGCAGAGAAATCGCTTGAAACGAATTGTGCGTGCCAGCGCAGCCGGATTTTACCCGCAGATCAAACCTGGATATTTCCTGGCGCTCATCCCGGATGCATCCTTTCATTCTCTGTCGCCAGAGGCACGGCTGCAATCCGTGCAAAATCTTCTGACACGCGCTGCCCTGCTGGAAAAGCAATGAAGATGTATACGCTCATCAACGCACCATTTCTTCTGCTCATTCGCCTCTACCGCAGTTTTCTATCCCCCCTCCTCGGGAACAATTGCCGGTTTCATCCCTCCTGTTCTGCGTATGCACAGGAGTGCTTTGAAAAATTTCCCCTCTGGAAAGCTGCCTGGTATTCCCTCTGGCGAATAGCCCGCTGTAATCCCCTTTCGCGCGGCTACTTCGATCCGGTGCCAGAAAAATGAACTCAATCTCCTTTTAAGAAGCAACAATGGAACAAAAAAGCACATCCAATCCGATCTCTTCACTTTTACCCGTGATCATCATGAGCGCCGCCGCCTTATTCATCTTCCAGTACTTTGGCAGCGAACAAACAGAAAAACCGGAAGCTCGCCTGACCTATGCAAGCACAGGCCAGGACGACTTTACCTTTCGCACCGGTGCAGTCGAACGTGAGGAAGTGCAGACAGAGAATTTCTTTTTACAATTGACGAATCGCGGCGGTCGGATTGAGAAAGTATATCTGCGCAGTACGGATCGCTTCACCTTCCCGGAAAGGGTGATAGAAGGCAGCGCTGACCCCATTGCCCAAAAAGTGCGCGGAGTGGAGATCACCCGCGGTTTTGGCGCCGATTTTCAACCGCACCTTTACTACTATGGCGATCAGGAAAGTCAACTGGGCGATCCCCGGCTCAATCAGGCGCGGTTTGAGTCCAGTGGACTCCGAAAAACTGACGATCAAAAACTTCAGACCATTGAATATCGACTGCCGCTTACTTTCAAAGGTCATGATCTGGAACTCATCAAGTACTATCGGTTCTATCCCAATGAATATTTTTTTCGCCAGATCACGCTTTTACGCAATACAGAAAATAAACCATTTCAGCTGAATGGCGATCTTTTCTTCCGGACTATGGGTGATTTAGGACCGGTGCCGGCCACTCCTGCTGAGCAGACCTTACACCACAGATTCTATGTCCATAATGATACAATGACACAGACCACCATGACCCACGGGGAAGGTGGTTTTCTCAATTTCAGTTGCGGGGCCAGTGGATCGGGGCCTTATACGATCATCCCGGAAACATTGAACGAACGGCATAAATTGCGGGTGGCAGGCAGCTCGAGTAAATACTTCTTTGCTTACGCCAATTTCCTGCCTTTCTCTTCCATGGAGCGCTTCCGCCCGGATGGCATTGCCTTGAAGAATAGCGCCGGTGATGGTCAGGCCGCTTTTACTCTGTATTTCAGTAATTTTGCTCTGGAAAAGAGGAACGGTCCCGCACCAGAGCTACAGAAAAAGACACCGTTGAGCGCTAAAGAGCTCGAAGATACGCTCTCAGCTCTGCAAGAGCGCAAGGACATTCACGTCATTGACAGTCAGGTCTTTATTGGCATTAAATCCGATCGAGGACACAGCTTCTTTGATCCGGTAGCCATGAAGGCAGAATTCGCGTCTGATACTCCGGATCCAAAAGCCAACGATGTGATCTACGCCAGCCAGTTCTTTACCCTTTTTGGAAAGATTCGCGATGGCATTGTTTTTCTCATGCGCCATCTCTATAAATATGTAGGAAATTACGGCTGGTGCATCATCATCATCGCCGTCGGATTTAAGCTCATCACTTTTCCGCTCAATCAGATTCAAGCTAAAAGCATGAAGAAGATGTCCTTGCTGAAGCCCGAGCTGGACAAATTGAATGAAAAGTACGCCAATGATCCCACCGAGCGTAATAAGAAAATGATGGAGCTTTACAAAAAGCACGGAATCAATCCGGCGAAGGGCTGCCTGCCCATGCTCATTCAGATGCCGGTCTTTATCGCCCTGTACAGCGCCTTTTCTGAGTCCATTGAACTCTGGAACAGCCCTTTTGTTCTCTGGATGACGGACCTTTCCCGGCCGGATACCATAGCCGTGCTCAATTTGTTTGTAATCAATGATTTTCATGTAAATATCCTGCCCCTGCTCATGGTGGTTTCGCAGATTGGATCGCAATTCTTTACGACTGTCACAGCGGATCCCCAGCAAAAAGTTATGATGTATATGATGCCGGTCATTTTTATATTTTTCTTCTGGTCCATGCCCAGCGGTGTAACTCTTTACTGGACCGTGCAGAACATCCTTGCCATAGTCTGGCAACTGGCCAATAACAAGCTGGTCAGCGATGAAAAGTAATACTTTTTATGGAGTAAATCTATGAGATACTTTTTTGAAACAGAGGGGAAAACGCGGCATGAAGCAGAAGAACAGGTTCTTGAGATCCTGAAGCTTTCCGCCGGTCAGGTCAACCTGGAACAGGTGCAGGGTGGCGGGATCTTCAGTTTTGTTTCGCGCAAGCCTGTTGTCCTGCGAGCCTACCCCACGGATTCCACCCCGGGGGAGGCCGTGATGAAAGGAGTTGTGATCATGCTCTGCCGGCTCATGGGCGTTGAATTGCAGGTGAAAGCCATTGGTGAGCTGGAGGGTAACATTCTCATTGAAATCAGTTCAACCGACTCCGGAATTCTGATCGGAAAACATGGCCGTACGCTCGATGCTCTGCAGTTTATGGTGAACCTGATTGTCGAACCTCGCTATCGGAAAAATCAACGTATCATGCTGGACATTGAATCCTACCGGGAACGCCGGCAGCAAAGTCTGACCCGACTGGCCAAGGGCGTTGCCAGCCGTGTTGCGCGAATGGGTCGCTCCGTTGCGCTCAACTATATGAACCCCTACGAACGTCGCATTGTCCATCTGGCTCTGGAGAATGATGAGCGCGTCTTTACTCGATCCGACGGCAATGGTCTGTACAAACGGGTCAATGTCATTCCCGCTTCCCGAAAAGGTCAGGAATACGAAGAAGACTTTGAGGACTTCAACAATGAAAATCTTTCCTACGAAGGCAATCGCTTCGTCGAATGATGCCGGCGCTAAAAGGCGCAAAACGTGGATACGATTGTTGCCATAAGCTCACCACCGGGACGTGGTGCCGTGGGGCTGGTGCGGCTTTCGGGAAAGGAAGCCTTCTCTATTGCCAGCGCTTTCTGCCGCAAGACGGGCGGAGCTGTTCTCCCTGCAGATCCCAGGAAGGCCCTGCACACTCAAATTCTGGAGCCGGATGGAAAACTGCTTGATTCGGCGCTTTTTCTATTTTTGAAAGGACCGGCTTCCTATACAGGTGAAGACACTGTTGAACTGACCTGTCACGGGAACCCCCTGATTCTGCGTCGGGTAGTAGAACTCTGTCTTCAGGGCGGTGCCCGGCCGGCTACGGCCGGCGAATTCACCCTGCGTGCTTTTCGCAATGGCAAACTGGATCTGGTCCAGGCTGAGTCTGTCAAACGCATTGTCGAAGCACGCAGTCGCCTGGAACTTTTTGCGGGTCAGCGCATGCAGGCCGGCATCCTTTCCCGATTTCTGGATGAAATCCGCTCAAAGCTGATCGGGCTGAAGGCAGAGATCGAGGCAGAAATCGATTTTAGCACGGAAGACCTGACCTTGCAGAGCCAGGCGGAACGACATAATACAAGTAGACAAATCATACAGGATCTTGAGCAAATGATCCAAAAATCGCGCGGCACAACGGAGATGCTCTCGCGCTGGCAGATTACGCTGGTCGGACTCCCCAATGCCGGAAAATCCTCCCTGCTGAATGCCCTGCTAAAAGAGGATAGAGCTCTTGTGTCAGACATTCCCGGGACCACGCGCGACACCGTTGCAGAGGATCGCGACCTTGCCGGGACAACTGTTCGCCTTGTGGATACGGCCGGCCTGCGCTCCTCCAGCGATCCTCTGGAACAGGCCGGGATGGAGCGGACGCGGCTGGCTCTGCGTAACAGCCAGATCATCGTTCATGTTGTCGATGGTTCCTTACCGGCCCATCAGGAGCAATTGCTACAAGAAGAAGTCCCCGCGCATGCAAGCGTTATCGTTGTCCTGAATAAATGTGACCGGCTGCATCCGGACCATGCTGCCAGCGATTTGCTTGCTGTATCGGCGAAAACGGGTGAAGGGCTGGCGAAGCTTGAGCAGATGCTGGAATCCACAATTGAGTCGGCCTATCCACCGGAGCCCGTTCTCCTGGAAATCCGACAAATGCACCACTTAAAGCTGGCAGCCAGTGCTCTACAAAGGATGCAAAAGCTTCAGACTGCCGCAGCACCGCCGGAAATTGTGGCCCTGGAAATCCAGGGCGCTCTGGATGAGATCGGTGCCATCACCGGAGCTATCGACACAGAGGAAGTTTTAGGGAAAATTTTCTCTACCTTCTGTATTGGTAAATAGGGGCCAATCAGTTCGGCTTTACTCTCCATGATCCTTGTGCCGCCTTTCGGCTTCGAAAGGACGGCCTGTCTATGCGTCTATCCAGCACAACATTGCTTATATTTCATTCCGCTCCCGCACGGACACGGAGCATTTCTCTGCGAATTCCCGAGTGTCCTCCTGATATTAAATCGAACTTTGCGCGCCACGTTCATTGCTATGGAAAAATCGTAAATCCGCACAAATACATCCAGGCCGGAAGCCCCCACAACCTCTCCTTCCTCTTCCATCGCCAGAAATTGGATCAACGCGAATATCGTCTCAGAGAATGGCTTCTCAAAGAATTGATCGACTCTTCTTTGGACCCGCTCCACAAATCCGGCGATTCCGGATCCGCCTTGCATTCCTCAAGAAATTTTCCAATGAACAGCTCCAGCATCGAAACATTCAGAATGC
Organism: Spirochaetales bacterium; assembly: GCA_015075425.1. GTDB lineage: Bacteria > Spirochaetota > Leptospiria > Leptospirales > Leptonemataceae > H5-SPI1. The sequence continues at coordinate 766,453 of JABTUL010000002.1, forward strand.
GAAACGCGGCCGGCCCTAAGGCCTTTTCCATGTTTGCGCCTATTGCCCGGGCGTTCATTGTCAGCGCTTCTTCTTTGTCCGGATCTTCCCCCTCCGAAACGAAATCCATATAAGCCATTCGCCAGCTGCAGCTATTTCTGAAAAGTCCGGCCAATGATGCGACCAAGGTTCAGCAAGCTGCTTACGCCGCCTTCAAGCGAACTGGCCAGGGAGTCACCGCCGAGTCCTGCATTTTCTGCCATTTGCTCCTGAACCTGTTCCGGGTAGAGAACAATGAAACTCTGACCGGGCAACAGGGAAAGCCGCGAAGGTATCCGGTCCAGCTCTCGATCATAGGATGGACCTCCTTTCCGGGAGCTTACTAAAATAAAAAGATCATCTTTTTTTATTCTGGGGCGAATTTCTTCATAGGATTTCAAGTCGTCAATGGCCAGGTAAGCGATGGATGCGCTGGAACGCAACTGTGCCATCACCGCTTCCATCTTGCGTCCCACGCGGGGTGGCGCATGCACTTCTACCGTGGCTCCGGCCTGGCTGGCGATATTGGCAATGGCTCGAATCCAGCGGGCAAAACCAGGCTCGATATCGGCATTGGGTGGAACCAGCACCAGCAATCTTTGCACAGTATTCAAGGGCTGCACCAGACGGGATACCAGAAGCATCTGATGGGTATGAGCGGTGAGCTGATCGAGAATACTGCCGAAAATCCGGCGCAGACCACTGCGTTCCGCATTCCAACCGATGATCACATCGGTTATGAGAACCTCTTTGATGGCCCGTATAATGCCGTTTGCGATATTGAGGTCGACCCGGGAAAGAATCTGCACCCGTTGATCTGCGGCCGAGGCGTAATGGATCGCCTGCTCCAGCATTTTTTCATCTTCAGTGATTCTTGCTTCAATCTCCTGGCTGTCCTGAACAACAGTGAGGGCATAGATGGGATCGGATGATTTCCGGTCCTTCAGCATCAGAGCCAGACTCATCAAGCCCTCAATCGTCCGCGGATGCGCGATGGGCACGAGAATTCGTTGATCCACCGGAGCTGTTTCCTGTGACTCGCGTGCGCCTTCGACGGCCAGCTTCCGGCCGGCATTCTCCGTTACTACGGAACTTACAATGCAACTGATCAGAATCATGAGAATCGTTCCGTTGAGAACATTCTCATTGAGAATACCCAGATTATAGCCAACCAGAATCGCGGCCAGCGCCGCTGCTGCATGCGAACTCGTAAGACCAAAAATGAGATCGCGCTCAATGGATTTGTAACCGTAAATCTTTTGCATCGCAAAGGCTGCGAGCCACTTACCCAGGAAACTGACGACGATCATTACTGCGGCCACAATGAGCGCATCGCCTCCCTTAAGAAAAGCACGGTAGTCCACCAGCATGCCCACGCCAATCAGGAAGAAGGGAATGAAGAGCGCGTTGCCAATAAACTCGATTCGGTTCATCAATGGCGAAGTATGTGGTATCAGCCGATTGAGTCCCAGTCCGGCCAGAAACGCACCTATGATCGGTTCAAGGCCGGACATTTCTGCAAGGAGGGCAGCCAGATACATCATCCCCAGAGAAAAAATATACTGCGAAACATTGTCCTGCACCGTCTTGAAGAACCATTTTCCGATGATCGGAAACAGGTAAATGACCAGGGCCCCGAGGAAGAGCGCGCCCAGAACCAGCCGGGCCCAGAAGAACACGCCTATGCTGCCTTCGCGCGATCCGGTGACCAGTGCCAGCACAAGCAGGGCTGCCGTATCTGTGATGATCGTTCCACCAATGCTGATGTTAACGGATTCGGCTCGCTTGATCCCCAGCCGACTTACAATGGGATAGGAAAGTAGCGTGTGCGAAGCAAACATGCTGGCCAGAAGTAAGGCGGAGGCAAATGGAAAATCCAGGATGTAAAGTCCGGCAATAGCACCCAATGAAAGTGGCAGTGAAAATGTTAAAATTCCGAAAACAATGCTTTTACGACGATTGGCACGGAAATCGTTTAAATCCACCTCCAGACCGGCAAGAAACATGATGTAGAGGAGTCCCACCGTGCCAAAGAGTTGAATGCTGCTATCACGCAAGAGGAGATGGAATCCATGCGGTCCAATGAGTACCCCGGCCAGTATCAAGCCGATGATTCCGGGAATGCGCAGCCGTTTTAAAACGATTGGTGCAAATAAAATTACAAATAAAAGAATTGCAAATATCAGAACCGGATCATCGAAAGGTAGTTCAAGCATCTTCATAAATCAGGGATTGATCGGATAGAAAGAGATTTGCACCGGAATTTTTTTCCCTACGAATCCTGCGGGCAGAGTAGTTTTCCCGCTGCAGACCAGGCGACCTTCGCCGGAAAATTGCAGAATAAAAGGTTTGGCGAAGAAAACGCTGAGAACCCAGCGCAACAGCTTGGAGACATTTCCCAGAACGTAGTAGCCGCCAATGAACCCTTTGCGCTGGATTTCAATCTTGCAGGGCTGGTTGCGCAGGGAGAACTCAAAAACGGAAGGCAGAGTGTAGCCGGAAAAGGTATTCTGCTCCGAGCGCAGCACTTTCAATTCTGCAACTTCTGCAAAGCCTGTCAGTTGGCCTTTTTCCATAAATCCAGCCCGATAAAGGTCCGGGAACCCACCCGTGCCCATCAGGCCACCAACAAAGAGCCCTTCGCCAGCGCTGAAGGTACGGATCACCGTGAAACGCCGGGCAAAGGAATGAGCCGATTTATTGGCCGCAATGTATTCCATGCCACCTTCACCAGACCATTCTTCCATCTTCCCGTTTACCTTGAGCCGCGCTTTTCCCTTAGCTGCCATGACCGGAACATCTGCCCTGAAAAAAGATCCCCCACCCAGCTGAACGGGGCCGCCGGAAAGCCGCACTCCTCCGGACTGCGGCAACAGACTCATTTCAATTTCTACATTATTTATATTTACGTATGATTTGATTTCAGAACCTTCTTTCCACAGTCGCTGGATATGCGATTTATGGCCGAACTTTCCGGGCGTTGCCTGCAGTGTTGCCTTTGCATATTCTGCCGTGTGAACAATGCTCTTGCCGTTTTGCACGAGTAGCAAGGAAACTCCGTGATTCAGATCGCCGGGACCAAAGTTACTGACCAGAAAGGTGAGAAAAATGCCGTCAGCGCCCCGCCGGAAGGTTACATTCCAGGCCTGCAAATAAGCTTCTTCCTTACGTGGCTGGTAGGCAAAATCCGCTTCCAGGCTGCGCAGCGCCGGACTGCTCGGGAGGTAGTGCGGTAAGAGAAAAGCAATCGAAAGGACCAGATGCTTGAAACCGGAACTGCGCATGGTCCAGTTTCCTCGCCTGCCGCAGTCTTGCAAACCCAATCTCAGCCCGCAATTCCGCCTGATTTTTAGCAGACGGCCTATCAGGGGCTCACCCCCGTTTTACAGGAGTTTATAAAAAGCACCGGGCGGGGGAAGATGCTATTGTTTCCCGGGGGCTGTCCTTTCGCGAGCCCACGGAGGGGCGAGCCCGGACGAGTCCCGGCATGGACGCCGATCTTGGACGGATATGGCAGGCCTCCGGGAGCCACAAACAGCAGGGACGCCCCACCAAACCAGCGTTCAATAGCGTCTGAGCTGGTAGATCACATTATCGAGCACTTTTTCCATCGGCGCATCCTGCACAATCACCGCATGAATCGCCGCCATGATCGGGTATTTGTCCGGCTGTATGGTAATGAGGGAAGGCAATGCGCGAACGCCAAAAATCCCCGGCGATTTTTTGCCAGGATCGGCAATGCCGAGGGCAAAATCACGACCGTAGCGACGGTCGCGTGCATCCTGACTGAAGCAACTGTGCATGAAATCTGTCAGGCCCGAAAGGCCCATGAAAGTGGTTTCCTGGCCACCGAGGGCCACACCCAGGTCCGTCATCTCCCGGAACATGCGATTGGAAATGTGAAAGAGCGAGTTATCAGAATTGCCCCCCAGACTCTTCTCGTAGTATCCGTCAAGCAGACCAATACCCAGGGCGTAGATGTTCTTCAGGGCCCCGCCCAGCTGAACGCCGCGAACATCGGATGGGTTGAGGGCGGGGCGAGTGAAGGCGTAATTTGTACTGAAGAGCATACAGATGTGATTGATGGGATCGGCATTCATTCCGGCTACTTCCCAACCGGTAACTTTGCGCTCCATGACCTGGTCCGGATAATTGGCCCCGGCCATGGCCATCAGCCTCTCCTCCTGCAGTTCGTAATCATGGGACAGGTCGTCCAGGATGAGTCCCCTTTCCGAACCGGTGAATCCCTTGATGATGTTGATAATTGGCCCATTGGATTTCTGTAAATACAACTTGAGCCGGGAATAGTACTGATCAAGTTCCCACGGGCGAACCGCTTGAACAAAAATAGTGCCTGTTTCCAGTTCAACGGGATTTGCCGTATAGCTGATGTTGGGTGGCAATTTGAAAATGGGAAAATGATCCAGATCCGCGCGACGGGCGTTGAAGAGTTCCGCTTTTTCCGCATCCGGTACGTAAATTTTAATGTCAATTTTCTTATTGGCCAGCACCGCAGCCATGGCCGTCCCGTAAGGGCTGTGTCCTATGATGTAGGCACGCTCCACCGGGCTTTCCGGAACGCGGATGAGAATGTTACTCTGCGCGGATTCTGCCAGGTACAGATTGCGATAGGTCCCATGGCGATGCCGATGCAGATTCTGACCGATCAGCAATGCAAGAGCATCAATGACATACTGCTTTTTGTCAACGTTGGGTGGCATGTCGATTCGTTCGACAGTCTGCGGTAGTTCCTGCATTTGTCGGGAGGACAGGCTGCCCACAAGAACCGGTTTACCGATGCTCAGCTTTCCATGAGCAGCATTAAACAAAAAGGAAGAAGTGGGCAGTACGTTTTCCGTTCCATCAAGAGAAATGGGAATGATAATTTTATTGGCTACATAGTGATACACGGCATCGACAAAGTTGACCAGCTTTCCTGTACGCGAACGGGTCCCTTCCGGGAAAACGGCTATCACCTTACCATCCTTCTGCAAAGATTGAGCCTGGCGGAAAGAACGCATATTGATTCGAGTCATCACGTCGGCCATCGCCGGATTGTCTGACATATCCCGCTGCGAGCAAACCAGAAGGGTATCAAACATGTAGAGGCCAAGGCGGGTAAAGTCCGGTTCAAAAGCCAGTCGTCCGGCAATGAAAACAAGACTCTCCGCCAGGCGCCGGGCATCGCCGCCCTCACGTTGCAGCAAATAGTAGATGGCCGGCGCATCCAGGTGACTCAGGTGATTGGACACAAGGGCCAGGGGAAATTTTCCCAGAAGCGGAATGATTTGATTGAGATTTTCCTGACCCTCCACCTGGAAATTTTTCATGATCGGTGAAAGAAACTGGTTCATGAAATTGCGCAAATCGGGATCGTGGCGGGTATAAACGCCTACATCTTCCAGGCGAGTTTCATCACGAAACGTATCCATCACTGCGGGCATGGGTGTTGCTGCAGAGAGTTTCAGAAAGTTCGTCAGCAAATCACGGGCTTCCTCTTCTTTAAGACCATACTGCATGAATCCATGGATGTTTTTAAAAAATTCGCGCTGCCAGGGTGCATGGGTTGTGGACGTTTCTTTTTCTTTCATAGACAAGGACTGCCGGCCCGGCCGGCGGCAGGCAACCTTTTTCCGCACAAAAATGAGTTGTGTCGGGGAAAAATGCTACAATCCTGATCCCGGCTCCATGAAGGCAAGCTTCCAGCAATTCAAAGAACGGATCGCCGACTGGGCCGAGCGCATCCATCGTCGGGGCCGGCAGCGCCTGACCATAATGATCATCCCGCACACGGAAAAGCGGGTCCTCAATCTTCATGTGAACGTGTACACACTGAGCGCTGCGGGGATTTTCCTTCTGGCCGTGTTGTTTTTTTCCGTGTTTCGTCTGGCGGACAAGACCGGGGATGATATCCAGTACTATGATATGGGTCTGACCAACAGTCAATTCAGCGCACAGTCCAACCGCATGGCCGATGAACTCATTCCCCTTCATGAATTGATCTCTAAGTACGTAAGCACCATCGAGCAGCTCTACATCAACCTGGATGGTCCGCAAACAGAGGAACTGACCGGAGGCGCTGTCTCCGCAGAAGCCATCGAAACCCTGCGCAGCAAAGTACTGGAGTGCAAGGATCGCAAAGATGGCTGCTCCCAGGACGACACCGATGAAATTTTGCGCCAGGTTTTGTATCTGGCCAAGCAGGACAACCTCAGGCTGGAACGTTCCATTGCTCTATCCGAGCGTATCATTGAAGAACTGAAAAGCCCGGAAAAACAAAACATACTCAAACAGACTCCGGGGCTCTGGCCGGCGCGCGGCTATCTTCTGCACCCTTATGGCAATCAGATCGATACCTTACAGGGCAGGGAACTTTTCAAACAGGGCATAGAAATTGGAGTGCTGCCGGGGACGGAAGTGGTTGCCGCCGCGCCCGGCCTGGTCACCCAGTTAGGCTACAATGACACCTACGGACTGCATATGTGGGTCAGTCATCGCTATGGTTTCAAGACCTTCTACGCCCATCTGGACCGCACAAGGGTGCAGCTGCGAGATTTAGTGGACAGGGGTCAGGTCATCGCATATACAGGCAGCACGGGCAACGTACGCACTCCCATGCTTTATTATGAAATCCATATCGGAACGATTCCCTACAATCCCCATGCCTTCATCAATCACCTGCAAGATCAATGGCTAATCCAAAAGACACTTTAATTCTCAACAGTTTGATCGGCGAAGGCTCGGAATTTCGGGGCGAATTCAAAGTCAAGGATCTGATCCGTATTGATGGTTTCTTCAAGGGTAACATCCTCACAGAAGGTAAAGTGCTGATCGGGCAGACAGGCGTGGTGGAAACCGATATTCGCGCGGGCACTGTCGTTGTTGGCGGTGAAGTACGCGGTTCCATCTTTGCTGAAAATCGGGTTACTCTCCTGTCCACCTGTCAATTGTTTGGGGACATTGTGACCAGACGTCTCGTTGTTGAAGAAGGCGTGGTGTTCGAAGGCAGATGCACCATCAATCGCTGAAAGGAGAACTCCGTGGACGAATACTATGAACCGGTAGAAAATGCCGATCAGCTAACCCCGCATACTGTCATCCGTAGAAGTGGCAGCCGCCATCAACAGGGTCGCTTCATCAAGCATCACGCAGACGGAACAGGCCTTGTGGTGATGAATGTTTTCGATCCGGTGAACCACGAATTTGTTGCGGAAGCCGGAGTGATCAAACCGGATCCGGCCGATCAAATCTTCCGGCTAAGAAAACACTTCAGTGAAGACCCCGTCTCAGAACAGGCGCGGCAAATTCTGCGCAAATGGATTTTATTTCGCGAACATATAGAACTACAACAGGAATTCCTCGAGACCTTAGAATGCAGCTATGGCCCGGAACAAATTCTGAGCTGGCACCGGCAGGAAACTCTGCAGGCTCTGTTTGTCCCGTTGCAGCAAAAATACAAAATAGGAAAATTCAAAGAAAAAATTGACTGGGATAAAGTTCGTGCAGAAGAATTCGCCAAGCATATCAACGCTCTGTATGAAGGCAAACACATCACCTATGTTGCTTTTATCCCGACCGACACAAACCACCAGCCCATGTTCTATTCTTATGGAACCAAACCGCATCTGGAAACCGTAAAACAACTGGAACGCGAGGCCTTTGCCTTCAAGCCAACGCATGGAGGTCATTTGAAAATCATCAGCGCCAGAGGTGAACCCAAGAAATTTGTGGTAGATGCTGGTTCCAATGATCTGGGCCGCGGCATCTACACATCCCTGGCCACCGCAGAAATGGTGGCTCACGCCCTGCAAATGTTCTTCCCGGACTATGAGTTTGTACCGCTGGCTGGACGTCAGGCCTACGGTGTGCAGCAAAGCTATTGATTCTTCGCAAAGCTCAGTCGCAGAGATTCCACCCGCTTGCGATTCACGCCCCAGTCATAGCCCCCCGTACGTGATTGCGAGCGCACCAGGATACCCTCTCCGGCGCAGAGGAATTCCACATCATCAATAAAATTAAAGGTTGCGCTGCGAAATTCCGCATGAATATAACTTGCTTTCGCTTTTGCAATGCGCGTTCGTTTTTCCTGGCGTAGAATCTCGATCAGCTCCGCACAGGCTTTTTCAGGAGAAAGACCCCGGAGGTCCAGAGGAAGAACGGCAAAATCCGGTCGGGTATCCGCCGTGGAAACACAATTGGGTTTTCCGCCGCAGGGACCAATGACTCCCTGTCCCACACCAGGCGGAATCGCTGACTGGCAGACTTGCAAAAGCCAGGGGGCAAGAATAAAAATAGAAATATGCAGCGTTCTTTTTGTGTGATTTTTCATATATTTACTCATTTGACATGAGCGTGGTTTTCCAGATGCTGGCGGCAGTACTCGTGATCACTGCAATCCACACAATAGCGGAAATCCATTTGGGGATCGTCCTTTTCTGTGAGCCCGCAAACAACACAGCGATGCACGGTGAATGTCTGAGCGCTCTTTATTTTGCGGAACTTCCGGTTACGGTAGCCCAATCTGTGCAGGAGATCGGCGGAGAAAAAGAATAAAAAGTTCCCGTAGGTCACCAGCGGGAGCGTTAGATACAACCAGTGCACGGACAGCGCCAGCTGAGCTGAATAAAAGCACAGCATGCCAACCATGAGCCAGCCGAGCCATTTCATTTTTACGGGGATGAAAAAGAACAGAAGGATCTGCATTTCCGGATGGAGGTAAGCGATGGCCAGAAAGATACTCGTATACAGAAAAGAAGGTGGCAGCTCATAGGGAACAAACAGGGACAGAGCAATCTGGGCAGCGGTGGTAATAAAGATTCCTGAGAAAATGTAAATGTTAAAGCGAACGCTGCCCATTTCCGCTTCCAGGGTACTGCCAAAATTCCAGAGCATGTAGAGATAGAGCAACAACCAGAGCCATCCTCCCAGAAAACCCGAGTAAGTGAGAGCAAAGGGATACAGAAAAATGTGCCAGAAATGGGAGCTGAGCAGCGAATCCAGCGTGGGTGCCTCCACGGCAAAGAGTCCCAGCGTGGCCGTTGCGCTCACAACGGCGGAGACAGCCACAATGTAAACAGTCAGGTTTTCAATGGCATAGCGGCGAAACATTCGCTCCAGTCGATTCAGCACCGCAGCAGGGTCATGGAAAGCTCGCTTGAGTCAATATTTTTGTAGGTGAATAATGGCCAGCCTGTCAGGTGGTTCCATGTCCTCAGCAAAGCCCAATCGGCTCATCCATGAAGCGAGTCCCTATCTCTTACAGCATGCCTACAATCCTGTGGACTGGTTTCCCTGGGGCCAGGAAGCCTTCAGCCGCGCACGCGAACTCGACCGGCCAGTATTTCTTTCCATCGGCTATGCGACCTGTCACTGGTGCCATGTCATGGAGCATGAATCTTTTGAAAACCCGGCCGTTGCGGATCTCATGAATCAAACCTGCATCAATATCAAACTGGATCGGGAAGAAAGACCAGACATCGATCAAATCTATATGGCGGCCTGCCAGATCCTGAATGGCAATGGCGGCTGGCCGCTCACCATCATCATGACTCCCGAAGCCCGGCCCTTCTTTGTTGCCACTTACATTCCTCCCGGGTCACGCCACGGCCGCATGGGCATGCTGGAACTTTTGCCGCGCATTGGCCAGGCCTGGAAAGAACAGAGAGCGGAAATGGAACGGGTAGCAGCGGAAATAGAGAAGGCACTGCATAATGAGTCACGCCAGGAAACGACTCCCTTTTCGATTCGCGGACAGAACGACGTTCTGCCCATTTTGCAGCAGGGCTATGAGCAGCTGAAGAGTCGCTACGATTCCGAATACGGCGGGTTCTCCAGTGCTCCCAAATTTCCCACTCCGCATAATTGTGTTTTTTTACTGCAATATCATCTTCTGGATCCGGGAAGCAATGCCTTGCAAATGGTAGAGAAAACTTTACAATCGATGCGAGCGGGTGGCATCTTTGATCAGGTGGGATTGGGTTTCCATCGCTATTCCACAGATCGCGAATGGCTGCTGCCCCATTTTGAGAAGATGCTCTACGATCAGGCCCTGCTGGCAATCGCCTTCACGGATGCTTATCAACTGACAGGCAAACCATTTTATGCCGGCGTGGTGGCGGAAATATTCAACTACACAGCGCTTGATCTGTCCCACCCGGATGGCGGCTTTTTCTCCGCTGAGGATGCTGACAGCGAAGGAGAAGAAGGTAAATTTTACGTATGGACTCAGGATGAACTGGAAAGTCTTCTGGGCAGTGGCACGGCAGACTTCTGTAACCTGTACGGAGTTATGTACGATGGAAATTTTCATGATGAGGCAACGCATGCACGCAGCGGACAGAACATTTTGCATCTGCCCGCCGACTTTTTTGCTGATCCGGAAAACTCTCTCGAATCCATGGCCGTTCAGCGGGAGATTTTGCGCACGGCCCGGATAAAAAGAATCCGCCCGCTGCTGGATGACAAAATCCTGACCGACTGGAACGGCCTCATGATCTCTGCTCTGGCCCGCGCCGGCCGGACCTTACAAAAAGTGGAGTATCTGGAGCGGGCCCGGAAAGCGCTTGATTTTGTGCATGAACATCTTCGCCTGAGCGATGGCCGACTCCTGCACAGATTTCGCAACGGCCAGGCCGGAATCGGGGGCTTTCTGGATGACTATGTTTTCCTGACGCGCGCTCTCCTGGATTACTATGAAGCCAGCGCAGAAGTCTGGGCCTTCAAGCAGGCCAGAGAGCTGGCCGATTGGACCATTCAACTGTTTGGCGATCCGGACGGTGCCTTTTTCTTCACGGCCACCGATGGCGAGAGGTTACTGGTCCGGAAAAAAGAGTTCTATGACGGAGCTGTACCCTCCGGAAACGCAGTGGCAATCAGCAATTTTTTGCGGCTTTACCATCTCAGCGGACATCTGCTCTATGAAGAGACAGCCCACCGGGTCAGGAAAGAAGCTCTGGGTCTGGCCAACCGCTATCCATCGGCCTATACCGAACTCCTCCAGGCTCTGATCTTTGAGTACGGTGACCCGGCGCAGGTTGTCATTGTTGCCCCGGATGCCAGTGACGCACGCAAGCTTTTGAACCAATTTCACCGCAGACGATTCCCGGCTTGCGTAACGCTTTTTCTCTGCCCCGAAAACGCTGCCGACCTCATCCCCCTTTCCCATATCGTTACCGGAAAAGTTGCTGTAGAGAACAGGACCACTTTCTATGTCTGCCGCAATTTCACCTGCCAGGCTCCTGTAATGGAAGCGAAGGAAGCCCTGGACCTCCTGGGCCGGAAAGTGTGATTTTTCCAAAAAAAGAATGGCTGGATTTGGCTTTGTTCTGAGTTCTTAATCATAAAATCAAATCCCGAATAAAGGACATCCTTATGACGATACTTTCCGGAGACGGGCTCATGTTTCTCTTGCGCTGGGGTCATTTCCTCGCCGGCGTAACCTGGATTGGAATGCTGTGGTATTTCAACCTGGTCCAGGGCCCCTTTTTCAATGAGACCGATGCAGAAACCAAAAAGAATGCGACCCAGAAACTGGTGCCCCGAGCCCTCTGGTGGTTCCGCTGGGGAGCTATGTTTACCATCATTACTGGCTGGCTCATCGTAGGCGACCGATGGGGTCGGATGGGCATCGATTTTCTGACCACTTCTTACGGTGTTACAATCCTCACCGGCGGCATTATGGGTACCATCATGTGGGCCAATGTGTGGTTTGTGATCTGGCCGGCACAGAAAGTCGTTATTGCTGCGGCAAAAGGGGAATCGGTTAGCGGCGCTGCAGAACGAGGCCGTCGCGCATTTCTCGCTTCGCGAACCAATACACTTTTCTCCATTCCTATGCTTTTTTACATGGGAGCAGCCAGCCATCTGCCTGTGCCCATTGAAAATCCGGTCTGGATCTGGGCTGTTGTGGCCGGTTTGATTATGCTCCTCATCGAAATCAATGCGCTGACGGCAACCAAAGGGATCACTACACAACCCATAGAAACGGTCAAAGGGGTCATCACCAGTGGAGTCATTTTGAGCATTGTGCTTTACGTATTGCTTGAAGTTCTTCTCTAAAATACCAGCAGCCGGGCCAGCTTGAAAGGCTGCCCGGCTTTACCGATTATTTACCTCCCGTGATCCTTCGGGGCCTTTTCAATCCTGTGTTTCGCTTTCCATTTCATCCCCCGGGACAATTTTGGTTTTCATGCGACTGCGTCTTATTCTTGTTCTGATCTTTCTCTCTTGCGGTGGGCCCTCGGAACCGCTCTCTCCCGAGGAAAAAAAACTCAAGCAGGGTCAGGCCCTGTATCGCACACTGTGCACTTCCTGTCACAACATTGATCCGGCACGGGAAGGATCCATTGGACCGGCTGTCGCCGATGCGTCCCTGGAGCTTCTGACGGCCAAAGTTCTGCAGGGCACCTATCCGCCCGGCTACAAACCGGCCCGACCCACAAACATGATGACCCGCATTGCGCTGACGGAAGATGATCTCAAAGCGCTCGCTGCTTTCTTGCAGAAAAAGTGAGATAATCGAAAGCCGGCCGGAAGAGTGATGAAATATATTCTTGCTGTGCTTTTATTTAGTTGCATGTTCTGCGGCCATAGTAGTGGCAAAGAGCTGATTGTTTTAAGAAAATCAGTATATTCTCATATTTGGCCATTCAATCAACTATATTCGGAGCCAGATTTTGATAGCAAAGTTGAATTACAGATTCCTTTTAATTCTGAAGTTCTGTTGAATTATAGATTTCGTAATGGGCTGCATGATTTGCAGAAAAGCCTGCTGCACAATGCGATCGATGACATTGGGAATACCCAGACCGCGCTTGCCACCTCCCGGTTTTGGAATCCAGACCCTGCGTATCATACCAGGGTAGTAGTTCCCGGAAAGCAGCTCGATGCGAAGACGTTTCACAACATCGTCGATTTGCTCCTTTACTTCTTCCACGCTCTGTTTGTCCAGACCACCCGACCCATGGTTGGCCCGCACATGTTCAAAAGCGACATAGAGATTGGGCAGTGTTGCTATCTCTTCCATCGCCGGCAGATCTTTGCTGTCGATGCTCAAGCTCAAAGGCCGCTTGAACCTTCCAGAAGCAGATGGGTCTGCAACCGGAGGGCCAGAGCTCCCTTTCGGGTTTTCAGCTGAAGCCTGAAACAGTTTCAGTTGATCTGCATCTTTACTGGCCGCGACTCCCTTCCCTGTTCCCTTGCGGGACGCTTTCGACTTTCGCCGACTTTTCGGTAATATGGAGTCGTCCGACTTCTCCTGTCCCTTCATTGTCTCGTCCTCCTCGACAATTACCACTCCTGCGTGGAGGCCAGGAGATCTCAGTGGGTAAGGCACACGCAACTTCATGGACTACCTGCCGCCTCTACCTGTGCAACACCAACGGATACAGGACTTCGTTACCAGTCGCTAACTCATCCATTTGCACAGGCCTTCCAGCGGTTCACGCTGAACGCATTCAGGCTTCCATTTCACTATAGGCTTCCACCAGACCAGACCTCGCAATCTGGCCCTTACCATCATAGGTGTGGAGTTCCCTCCGTCAGGGCCTCCTCGGGACTTACACCCTTTGTTACGTGGCCATGCCACTCGCACGGCAAATTGGGCCTGCCGGCCCAACTTCGCTAAGCAGCGTCGTTATTCGAAAGCTTGGCGGAGCTTCCTCATTTTGAGGGACTGGCAGAATTCATCCTTTTCGCGCACCACCGAAACTTGCTCGACTCGGCAAGTCTTTCCCACATTCTCACCGTGTGCCCACAGTTCTACGGATCGGACCGTATCGATTTCATTTCTACTCAGATGAGGGTTCGGAGCCACCCCATATCCACATAGCGAAAGATCCTGCCGAATGTAAATTCTGGCTCGAACCGCCAGTTCTGGCCAGCAATCACGGGGCGCACCCGCCAATCGTAGGAAAAAGTGCTGGTACCGGCGGCCGTCTGGCCCAAGCTTCCCTGTAATTGCAGGGGGTGCTGATGTTTTTCACAGATGCGGAAATCGAGGAGTTGGGAGAGCGTTTCAAGGAAAGTCTCCGGAAGGGGGAGGAACACCCGGACCGGACGGCTCCAAACCTGGCGGAAATTCAGGATTGGATGATCCGTCACCATGTAGACCATCCTGAAGTTCTGCTGAAGATTCTGGGAAAAATAGGACCGGGCCTGAAGGCCGGCGAAAAAAAAATGTCCTGAATGCGGAAGCCCGCAGAAATTCCGGGGAACTCGAGCGCAAACTAAATCTGGGCCGAACTGGTGTTATTGGAATTCATCGTGCATATTATACGTGCACTAACAAATCCTGCCGCTGCACAGAATTCCCACTGGAAAATCCTCGGACTGACACCTCATTCGGCGTCAGGAAAATTTGCTGAGCTATTGTGCTGGTTGGGCGCAGCCGTCCCTTTGATCAGGCGCGTCATTATCTCGGACGCTTTGAAAAGTCGATATCACAGAGACTATGCTGCGCGAAACGGCCGAGGCGTATGGAGCATCATTCTGTGCTGCAGATGAATACAGAAGCAAAGAGTTCAGTACGGTGTCTGCTGAGAAGACAGAAATTCTCTATGTTCAGGCAGACGGTGGCATGGTGCCGATTCGGGGGAAAACCCCTGAAAATCGGCTCAAAACCGAGTACAAGGAGGTAAAAGTTGGAGTTGTTTTCGTGCACAGAGGATATCATCAGGAGAAAGTCTGCAAAAGGAAAAGAAATATGCCGTATTACAAAAAACGCTTCGCAACATCAATCGGTAAGGGCGTAGAGCACTTCGCACAACTCCTGAAGCGAGTGGCTGCGGAAGCCGGCAGCATGCGCGCGCAAACGATCGTCTTCATAAGCGATGGCGCGGACTGGCTGGACCATATGCGCGAAAGACTTTTTCCCCGGTCAGTGCACATTCTGGATTGGTACCACGCAAGTGAACACCTCTGGAATTGCGGGAAAGCCATCTTCGGGGAGAATGAAACCGCAAGCGTCAGGGAATGGGTGGAGCCACTTCGAGAAATGTTATGGAACGGAATGGCCGAAGCGGTCTGCGAACGTCTACTCTTCGAAGCCAAGCGCCGGCCCCGAGTCCAGACCCCAATCATTGAATTACACAACTATTACAAAAGTCGCCTGGACAAGATGCGCTATCCGCATTTCCGCCGCATGGGATTCTTCATCGGGAGCGGTGCGGTCGAGAGCGCCCACAAATACCTCGTCCAAGCCCGGCTCAAGCAGGCCGGCATGAAATGGACCATCGATGGAGCCTCTGCCATCATCCGGCTCCGCCAGATGCTCTACGATGGATCCTGGGACCGGCAATGGGGCCGGTCGGCCGCCTGAACCCCGGCGCTACGATTGGCGGGTACGCCCGCAATCACGGCTTCCGTCCGCATGAAATCCGGGAATTGGAAAAGCTTGTCTTTCAGAATCGGGATTTTCTTGTTGAAAAGTACTATGATTACCATCGAAAAAATCGCTGAGCCAGACGCCGCAGCCATTCGTGCTTGGGCCACAGGTCGAATGGTAAATGTGGAACTAACGGACGGGCGCATCATCTCCTTTCCGGCTGATCGGTTTAAGATTCTCAGGGAAGCATCCGAGGCAGAACTGGCTCGGGTGACCCTCAGGCTCAATGGTGCAGCACTGCGCTGGGAAGAAATAGACGAAGACATTACTGTCAGAGGTATTGTCAATGGACGGTTCCAGCTTGAACTGACTGACAGCCGAGCCATCGCATAACTTTGCGGCTTAGCGATGAAAAAAGGTGAACACTATAACGATTCCCAGACCAGCGTTCTGGATCCCGGTTTCAATGGCGACAGTCCGTGCGTCGCGATGGGCCAGTCGAAATGCGCGAGCCGACCAGAAGCCAATCGCATAAGCCAGGGCATTCTGCAAAAAGACGGCCAGAAAAACCAGTCCGGCGAAATTCAGAAAATTTTCCCAGTTCGCAGCAAACGCACCAGCAATCGATGCACCAAAGAATGCGAAGGCCGCGAGCCGCACCGGCTTTTCTGCTCGCTTCGCAAAATGGGGCAAGTAGTGGGCGGCGATGAGTCCCAAAAGAAGCGGTAAACCGAGTACCAGAAAGATCGTTTGCAGAAGAGACATTGGGTCGAGCTCCACCTGCGCGAGCAGGGCTGCTGTGTCCACGCTCCGGGAGCCCCAGAAAAGAAGGTTCAGAGGAGTGAAAAAAAGAGCGGCGAAAGTGGAAACAGCCGTCATGCCGATAGACAGTGCCGCATTCCCCCGGGCCAGAAAGGCCATGACATTGGACAGGTTGCCTCCGGGGCAGGCCGCGATCAGGATCAGTCCCAGTCTAACACTCGGTGGCAGGTCCATTACCAGAGTGAGCGCGAAAGTCAGAGCAGGCATGAGCACAAACTGCGCCAAAAGTCCGATCAAAAATGCTCGGGGCTGATTAAGGATGTGGCGAAAATCGGCCAGCCGAATCGTGAGTGCAATCCCGAAAATAAGAATGGCCAGGATGAGATTCACAGCCTGCACCGCTGTAGCATTAAAATTCAGCTGGACCAGGTCGATGGGGTGCATGCTTTCCATTGGCTATATCATCCAGAGTGTTCGAAGCCCCGAAAACTCAACGCACTCGTCATGGCAACAGCCCGCGGAAAAGCGATGGAGCCTCGCCTACTCTTCCTGCTCTTCCAGTTCTGTGAAAAGATCCTTCTGATTGCCGGCTGTGGGAATGAGACTGAGCGGGTATTTGCCGGAAAAACAGGCATCGCAGTAGCGGTGCGTTGTTCCCCCCATCTGCATGGCCTGGTGGGCAAACTCAAGACTCATATAACCGAGTGAATCCACGCGCAGCCATTTTTCAATTTCTTCCCTTGTGTGGGTGGCCGCAACCAGTTCATTGCGTGTGGGGATATCAATTCCATAGTAGCAGGGAAACTTAGTAGGGGGCGCACTGATCCGCATGTGAACCTCTGTGGCTCCGGCCCGGCGAAACATTTTGATCAGTTTGCGGGCCGTTGTTCCACGCATGATCGAATCGTCCACCAATACCACCCGCTTGCCGGCCACAGCCGAGGCGATCACGTTGTACTTGATGCGTGCTCCAAAATCGCGGATGCGCTGTTCCGGTTCAATAAAAGTGCGACCTATGTAGTGCGAACGAATCAGACCAATCGTATAGGGTATGCCCGATTCTTCAGCGTAGCCCAGAGCGGCCACTGTTGATGAGTCAGGCACAGCGACTACAGCATCGGCGGGCACGGGATGTTCGCGGGCCAGCATGCGACCAAGCGACTTACGCACATCGTACACCGGTTGTTCAAAAATCCTGGAATCAGGCCGCGAGAAATAGATATGCTCAAAAATACATAGCGATTCTTTCGTACGGCGAAACGGAAAAAAAGAAACCGGCCCCTTGTGATCCACCATCACCAGCTCTCCGGGCTTCACGTCCCTTTCATAAGTGGTATCCGTAATGTCAAAGGCGCAGGTCTCAGAGGCAAATACAATCGCTCCATCTGCACGCTGTCCCATAGCCAGAGGGCGAAACCCGTTGGGATCACGGACAGCGTAGAGTTCATTGCGAGTTAAGATCAAAAGGGAATAAGCGCCTTCCACCTGGCGCAGCGCATCGGCAAGGGCTTCGACAAACTTTTTTTTACCGCTGCGGGCCATGAGGTGCACAATGACTTCGGAGTCCGCCGTGGTTTGAAAAATAGAGCCCTTCTTTTCCAGACGGGAACGCAGTTCATGGGCATTGACCAGATTTCCGTTATGAGCCAGCGCAAAAGGCCCCAGGTGAGAATCAACCCGAATCGGTTGTGCATTACGCAGAAAGGAAGCTCCGTGAGTGGAATACCGGTTGTGACCGATGGCCATCTCCCCCACCAGATGGCTCAGCTTATCCGCAGAAAAAACCCGGGCCACCTGCCCCATCCCCGCATAGCGATACAACCGCTCACGATCCGTAGAGACAATGCCCGCACTTTCCTGCCCGCGATGCTGCAGAGAATAGAGGCCCAGATAGACGTAGTGGGATGCCTGAGGCGAACCCCAGATTCCATAAATGCCACATTCCTCCCGGGGGTAGTATCGCTCAGGTGCGGGAGGTGCCTCGGGCATGCTTCCAGAAAAATTCGTGACGGCTTCGGGGGAAGAATAAAAATAAGCCAGCGCCAGCAGGCGAAGGGGGAGTTCAGGTGGGAGAAAAGCGAACTCAGGAAAGGGTCTTTCCGCGCGATTTTCAGGATTTCAAAGTTCATCTGCGACTGGCAGACCTGACCATTAACGGGACGCTGGGTAATCTGTCGGAGGAAGGTATGTGTGCTATCGTGCAGGGCCATGCGCCCTCCGTGGCGGAAGCACTGAACACCAATCGGTCTATAAGCGGAATGATCGAGGGCCCGCGGCTCAAGCAAAACCTGAATGTAACCGGGCAGGTGATCTGGACCGATGAGCGTGAACTCAATGCAGCGCCCGCGCGCTTTGTAGGGGTGAAATTCGACCAACCCATCGAACTGCCGGAATCCGTCCTGGCCCTGTGCATGTCTGAAACCGACGTTTGATGCTTTCCGTCCGGCGTCAGGTGCTGCTGACTTTCGGACTTTCGATCCTTTCCTTTTTCTTCCTCTCCAGTCCTTACCCGCAGTATGGCGATTCGGGCCTGATGCTCATCCAGGCGAGGCAGCTTGCCCGGGCTGGATTTGCTACTTTTTCCTTTGATTACCGCGGCGAGAGTCTGGACCCCGATCGAAATTTTCTCCCTTTCCATAAACCGTTTCTGGGAATCGTTGAAAGGGAGCCTTACATTGATTTCCCGCCCTATTTTCCGACGATCGTCGCTCCCTTCACCCTGCTTCCCTGGTCCAAAAGCATATTTCTACCGGCAACCATTGCTCTGGCCTGCACTTTTTTCTTATGGCTCCGTCTTGGTGACCTTCTGGAGATAAAACCGGCATGGCTGCCATTATTGCTCTACGGCTCCGGCTCGGGCATACTGATCTACAATCATGTCCTGCATGAAACTCCGCTTGCTTTACTCCTGTTAACTATTTCCCTGTATTACCTTATTAAATTATTTAGTACTGATACTTTTGTCTCCGCCCTGGGCTTCGGTTTCGCTGCAGGTCTTGCTCTTTTTTTCCGACTGGAGGCCGGTCTTTTTGCTCTGGCCGGAGGACTTGCCCTTCTTGCACTGCGTCCGCGCCTGGCCTTGCGGCGCGGACCAGTTGCAGCACTCTTTTTCAGTGTGCCTGTTCTTATTCTGCTCTATCTCAATCAAGAAATCCACGGGCATCCTCTGGGCTTGCGCTATTTACTGACTACCTACGTTGCGGATCGCTGGCAGATCATTCATGGCCTCCTTTTTTCTGATACCCGCGGTCTTTACTACCAGGCACCGCTGTTTCTACTTTGCTGGCTCGGACCGATTTTCTTAAAAGACCCCGTCAGTCGATTGCTCTGGTTGTTTCATACCATTCTGCTACTACTGACCATTGCCCTCATGCCAAACCATGGCGACCATATAGCACCCCGCTATTTGTATCCACCGCTGCTACCGGCCATTCTGCTCCTTTGTCGCCTGGCGGGTGTTTTTCTGGAACGAGTCCGGGATAGATCTCTACCTGGAAAATTCTTCCTGGGCCTCTGGGTGCTGCTCGCTTTCTTTTCTTTTATGGGCTTTGTCGGCAACTTGCGCTGGCTCTTTGCAGCCGGGGAGCAGGTAGCATCTCTTTGCAGAGCTGTGAAAGAAGCACCGGATAAAATTCTTATCTTCGATGATTACGGTTGGGCCTTAAACTTACAATGCCGCTATGAAGACAAAATCCAGTTTGTCCTCCTGCCGGAAGGAGCCGCAGATCAGCAGAATGCCTTCTTACAGAATCTAAAGAACAGGCAATTTCAAAGCGTGGGCTTTTTAGGGAAGGCCGCCCCCACCTGGGCTCTTGAAAAGCAAGAGCGGTTCAGCGTGCCCGGGGGAATGTACTATACCATTGCCCTTGCAACCGGCGGCCAGTAGAATCAAGCAAGGATATCGATCTGGCTTTCTGATTCGGCTGAATTGATGGGACGATTCTGCCCCTCCGGCGGAACCGATGAAGGAACCTCCGCCACAGAATTGTCTTGAACGGCTGTAATTTCGTTGGCCGTTGAATGACCGGACGGGGCCGCCGCATCGGAAAATAAAATCTGCCTGGAACCAACTGCCATGTAGGACATACCTTCCCCCTTCTACCAGGTTAGTCACGCCACCGAAAACTGGCTACGCAAAAAATGGCTTACTATGAGCCAGATCATGAATCCCGGAAAAAGCCAGGAAGTCCTACATCCTGGAGGAAAGAAAATGAAAGTAAATATGGGATTGGTGGATCGTCTGATTCGAGCGGGGTTTGCTGTGGTTGTTGCTGTTCTGTACTTAACAGGCCAGTTGAGCGGCGTTGCCGGTATCATTCTGGGCATCCTGGCCGTCGTTTTTCTAGCCACAGCTGCCGTAGGTACGTGCCCTCTGTATCTACCACTGGGGCTGTCCACAAAAAAGAAAGACTGAAGTCAATCGCAGCGGAAGCGGGTCGGCTGACTGGACCCGCTTTTCTTCCGCTATCGCAGTTTTAGAAAGTAAACTTTATTTCAGGCGCCAGTCTGACGCCTGCAAGGAGCGTCTTTGTGAATTCGGGACTTACGACTCGGGGACGTAAGCGTCTCCGTCTGATTTCGCTCCTTGCGGTCGGAGCGCTCCTCATGCACGTGGCGACAGCCTGCACGGAAAAAACCAACCAGAAAGAGAAGCTGGTTATCGCGGCGCTTGCATTGGCAAACTCCTCGTCGTCGAATTCGAGCTCACCCCTCGCATGCTCGGCGGGATTTTGCCGGATGTTTGCAACCACGGCCGCCGCTGGTGCCACCAAGAATGCGGGAATTGCCGGCCTTGATAACAACTGCGCAACGGATGCCAACAAACCCGCGGGCGGCGGAACCTACAAGGCTCTGGTGACGGATGGAACCGCGCGCCGCGCATGCACAACACCCAATTGCAGCAGCGGAACAAGCGAGCACTTCGATTGGGTTTTGAAGCCCAGCACAGAGTACCGTCGCAAAGACGGTACAACTGTGATTGGAACGACCACGGCCAACGGAGTATTCACCTTCCCCCTGACCAACTCGGTGGAAATTATCGCCAATCTCGTAGTAACAAACGCAATCGTGACTGGAATGAATGCAGACTGGACCAGCAATGCCAATGACTGCTTGAACTGGACCACCAACATGCACGGCAATAGCTCGACGGTTGGAACCTGGGATGCAACCAATTTCACCTTTATCGGCGGCGCGGGAACCAGCAGCTGCGCAAACACCCACATGCTCGTTTGTGTAGAGCAATAGGGCCACGCAGGGCCCTATGCTTGCATGGGCTTCCTGAAACCTTACACTTTGTCTATGAGGAGCTCCCCCCCCCCCCGCAACTCAGGCAGGCTTTCTTGCGCGGCGCCGCTTTTGCCGCTGGTGTGGCCACTTTTTTAGCGGTGGGCATCGTCATCGCCCAGAGCATCCATACCTTTAGTTCGGGGGACGTCGTCTCTGCCAGCAAGATCAACGAGGACTTCCAGATAGCGGCTCCAGAGGGGGCCCTGATGGGTTTTCATCTGGCCAGTTGCCCCTCGGGCTGGATCCTTGCCGATGGCACAAATGGCACACCGGACCTGCGCGGGCGCTTCCTGCGTGGTCGGGATCCTGGCAATGCCACCAGCCGCGACCCGGATGGCGACCGGGCTACAGGGACTGCCCAGGAAGATGCCTTCCAGGGGCACCGTCACATTTACATTCAAGGCAGATATAGACTCGTCACCGTTCCACCCCCATGGACAAGCAAATAGGGGGCTCCGTACAGTCCGCCCGTCAAAGGAATTGCACGACCGCCTGCACCGGCATTGAAACCAGCATGGGATCCAGTAATCGGGCCAGCGGAAAAGGTATGGCTTCCGGGATCGTACAGAGAAGTTGTGGTTACATTATTGGCATGCACAACGATCGCCTTCCCGGAATACAGGCCACTCTGGGCCAGAAGAGATGTGGAGCCTGAACCAGCATTTGCGCTCAGGGCAGGCCCGGCGCTCATGGTATGCGATGCTGGATCATAAAGCGAAGTGGTTGCTGTATTTCCGGCATGGATGATGAGCACTTTACCGGAGTGAGTCCCGCCAGAAATAACAAACGCACTGGCTCCGATGCTAACATTGGCGCTGGTAGCAGGCCCTGCCACAAAAGCATGTGAGGTGGGGTCATACAGTGAAGTTGCTGTCGATCCGTTGCCCAGAACCACAAGGTGTTTTCCCGCGTGCAGGCCACTTTCAATGGAAAAATTAAAAGAACCATTTCCAGAATTGGCGGAGAGCCCAGGACCTATCCCAAAACTATGAGAGTCTGGATCGTACACGGAAGTGGTGAGAGCATTGCCATGGACTACCAGAAATTTTCCCGCCTGCGGTCCAGATGTAATAGCAAAACCGTTTCCGCCTGCGCCAACATTTGCAGACGCTCCCGGCCCTCCGGCAAAGGTGTTTGCAGCCGGGTCATAAAGTGATGTCGAAGTGCCACCCCCAGCGTGGACTACGATGCTTTTGCCAGGATGCAAGCCTGTGGAAATGGAGAAGGCCAGAGCGCCCTGGGTGGCGGCAAAGGAAAGGTTGGGTCCGGCGCTAAAATTATTCAAATTTTTATCATAGAGCGATGTGGCCGGGCTCGTATTTCCATGCACAATGAGCATTTTTCCCGCCTGGGGTCCGCTATCCACATCAAAGGCAACAGCCCAGTTGGCAGAACCGCTCAGCGTACTCCCCGGATCAAAGGCATTGCTCTCCGGTCTGTAAAGCGCAGTAGCGTTGGTGCCGTTTCCCGGCAGAAGCAGCGAACGACCGGCAAGGGTCCCGGAGTCAATCTGCAAGGAATGACCTCCATTGTTCACATTGAGTCCTGTTGTTGGCCCGGCGGAAAAGGTATGGGTGGCAGGATCATACACGCTGGTGTTCGGTCCATTGAATCCGTGCACAGTCAGGACCTTACCGGAAAGCGCACCTGAGGTAACGGCAAAAGAATGTCCGCCGTTGCCGATTCCCAGGGACGTTGTTGGCCCGGCGGCCATGGAATGAGTGTTTGGATCGTAAAGAGTCGTGTTTGTGGCGCCATTTCCGTGCAGGATCAGCACCTTGCCTGCGTGCAGCCCACTGGATATAGCAAAGTAGTGCCCTCCATTGTTCACATTCCCCGTCACTGCCGGACCGGCTACTATTCCATTCGTATCCGGATCGTAAACAGACGTTAATGTGGCGTTGTTTCCATGGACGATGAGATA
This sequence comes from Spirochaetales bacterium, assembly GCA_015075425.1. Classification (GTDB taxonomy): domain Bacteria; phylum Spirochaetota; class Leptospiria; order Leptospirales; family Leptonemataceae; genus H5-SPI1. Next base: position 789,768 of record JABTUL010000002.1, read on the forward strand.
CCTACCGACATTGCCTCCCGCTGTTATACGGAAAGCATGGCCGCCGGTTCCGCCGGCCACCGAGAGGTTCGGCCCGGCTGCAAAAGAGTTGCCACCCGGGTCGTACAGTGAAGTACCAACCGTTCCCCCGCCGTGTATAACGAGGGTCTTTCCGCTCTGCGCCCCGGAAGAAATAAAAAAATTGTGTGAGCCTGCCGCAGCCGGGCCACTCAGACTTGCTGCCCCCGCAAAACTATGTACGGATGGGTCATAAATATTATTTACTATTCCTCCGCCACAATTGACGGACAGCCATTTCCCGGATTCGATTCCGCTTTGAATCTGAAACACACTGGCGCCATCATTGATTCCATTGGTCAGGGCAGAGCCGATGGCAAACTGGTGGGCCACCGGATCATACAGGGCTGTCCCTGTCCCCCCGGTTCCAAAGAAAGTAATGGATTTTCCTGAGTGAAGGCCTGTGGACAGGGTAAAGCTCAGGGCGCCTGCTCCCGCTGTAGATGGCAAGGGAACGGCCGTACTGTAAAAGCAACCAGAGCAGGGTGCGCTACTGGATGTTCCGCCGCCCACTCCCGCGAGAAGGAGCAACAATCTCCATTTCTGGCAGCTGGCATCCGTAGGGGCGCAGTAATCTTCATCCAGCACTTTACAGGCAGGCAGCATCTGGATCAGAAAAACAATAACGAGAGGCGTGATTAAGCGCACCTGAACTCCTTCCTGAAACGATCCTGAGCTAATTGAGATGATTAAGGCCCGGTTCAAAGTGCAACCAAAAAATCTGGCTTAGGGCAGGACCCTATTCGCCGGCCACGGTGTGCCTGTGCCCTTCGTGGGCCGCCAGGGCCGGAGTCAGTCACCGGAGAAAACTTCGGCAAGATCCAGTTCGAAGCCCGGCAGGACGGTCGACGGCAATTTTTGTGTCTCTGAGAAAATGACGGCCGCCTGAAAGCTCCCTTCCACACCGGCAATGTACTGCTTTGCGACGCGGGCCTCCGGCGAGATTATCCAGTATTCGCGCACGCCATGGCGTTCGTAGATTCTGAACTTGTTCTTTTCATCATGCGATGTGTTGGACGGAGACAACACCTCGACTACCAGGTCCGGCGCCCCCCGGATGCCCCGCCGCGTGATTCGCGTTCTATCGCATATTACCAGGACATCAGGCTGGAGAACCGTCGTCTCAGAACCTTCCCGATCGCCAGATTCAGCCAGCAGGACATCAAGCGGTGCGATATAGGCTTTGCAGGATTTTCCTTTGAGAAATAGGTACAGCTGCGCATATACGGCGCCGGCTACGGTCTGATGCGCTTCCCCGGGCGCCGGTGACATTGCAATGGGAACGCCCTCATGCAGTTCCCAGCGCTGATCGTCCGTCCAGGTAGCGTAGTCGGCATAACTGTAAAGCTGGTCCAGTCGGGGTGCGGCCGCAGGCATAGGTGAACTTCTAAATGGCCCGACATGATGTGTCAAGTCTGATGTGCGCTTGTAACCTTTACCTGCCCGTTACCAGCGCTTCAAGAAAATCTGGCTCAGCTTTTGAACCTAAAAAATTATCGAAACGGGGTGAGCTCGCCGAGGATTTCCTCCCACCGGTCCTGTCAAAATTGCGCGATTCCCCAGGTGGAAGTATTGGTCGAGGTCGTCCCCGGAGTGTAAACATACCAGTGCTGCGCTGCATGACCCACCGTATCATCTTCGTTGATCCAGAAAGTGAAACCAATACTCTGGCCCGGACTGATGGAGACTATTCCCAGATCAGAAAAGGGAATCTTCCATTCCAGCGACCAGCTTGTATCCGTATCGGCATTGTTGTTTATGGTTCCATCAACGACTATCGCTGAGCTGATCGCCGGGTTCCAGGAAGTATCCCAGGTAACACCGCCAGGGCCATCGCCCCTGCCTTTCCAGAGGTAGCCAGGATCTGCCGTGAAAATCAGATGAAAGTCATCCAAATCGGGTATCGTGTCATTCTGCCTGTCAAAATTCATGTCAAAAAAGACCTCAATGCCATCTTCCGTCCATTGGCCACCGGCACCATCGACCCATACATATTTATCGTTAGATTTATAAAACATATAAAAATTGGAATCGTCGTAGGCCAGACGCACATATCCGGAAACACTGTCTGTTCCCCCGCTTTCTCCATAAGCCTCAGCAAAAGAAAAGTCAAAGCGGGGTGAAGAAGCCCAGGCCGCATCCGTATCGCTTCCATCAATGACTATGGAACCATTAGCGATTTTGGGCGGACTGAGCGTTGTCTTGCCGGGAATGGCAGAAATCGCCGTACCGCTGGAATAGCCGTAAGAATTTCCAAAAAATAGATTATAATAGTAAAGGGTCCCGGCAACCACAGTGGAATCACTGAAGCTACTGAGCGCACTTTCAATGGATGATCCAGACTCTACGTTGGCCGGCGTCGACGTTGTACTGCGCCGCAGCACACTGGTGGTAGCGCAGGTATCAGCAGTCCAGCTTGCGGATACTTTTGCCGGAGCCGAAGTCGTTGTCACCGTCAGGTTTTGCGGCAAGCCAGGGGCAGAAGAACAGCTCCCGGCAGAGCTGCCCGCCGACTGATTGAAAATAAAGTAGCCCGCCAGGCTGCCCTTTGCTTCAAACTGGGCGCAGGCCAACAGAAAACAGAGGCTGCCCATGCGTGCAAAGTTCCAGGGAAACGGAACGTTCATAGCAGATCATTACTGGCCCGGGCAAACCGGTCAAGCCAAAGCCAAAGACCCTCTCGGGCTCGACAGGAACGCCAGCGAAAAAATACAAGGCCGCTGCCAGGCAGCGGCCGGATGGTTTTTAGCTTTTGACGTCAACCCGGGTTGATTGGGCAGACTCAGCTTTCTTGGGCAATTTAACGGAAAGGACTCCGTTTTTAAAATTCGCTTCAATTTTGCTCAGGTCCACTTCTTCCGGCAGGGCAATCACTCTCCGGAAGTGGCCGTAAGCGCTTTCCCACAGATGGACTTCGCCTTTCTGAGATTCGCCTTCTGTTTTTTTCTCGCCCTCAATGATCAGTTTGTTTCCTTGATGCTTCACTTCCACGTCTTTAGGATCGAGACCGGGCAATTCCGCTTTGACCTGAATCTCCTTATCATTCTCAGTAATGTTTACATTGGGAACGAACTGCCGTAGGTACGTACCGGCACCGGCAATCTGTTTGTTCAAATCGCCAAAGGCCGCCTGGGCATCTCCAAAATATCGATCCATCTCCCGGCGTATACCGGTCATCGCCGATTCCAGACGCTGAAAGTAAGGATCCTCTTTGATGCGCGACCAGTTGATTAAATCACTCATACACTTCTCCTTTTGGGAGGCCTTCGCCTGCTCCAATGCCAAAAAAGTCAGGAAATTTGAGCGCTGTCAATTCCATTTCGCTTTGCTGCGGCATTGGTTGACCTCAGAGCCCATTTCTGGTTCACTGGAACTATGGCCCTGGATGTTACCTCAGATACTTTTGAAGCGGAGGTCCTTGCAACGAGCGAAACGCAGCCGGTTCTGGTCGATTTCTGGGCCGAATGGTGCGGCCCCTGCCGGATGCTGGGACCGGTTCTTGATCGGGTGGAAGCAGAATACGGGGGCAGGTTCAAACTGGTAAAACTCAATACCGACCACAACCAGGCCATAGCGGCCAGGTATCGCATCAGCGGGATTCCGGCCGTAAAGCTTTTCATCAACGGAGAAATCCAGGCGGAATTCACCGGGGCTCTGCCCGACCACGCCGTCCGCCGATTTCTGGATCAAAACCTGCCCGATCCAGAGCTAAAAAAACTCGCGTCCCTGCCTCCTTTTGAGGCCGGACGTGGCGCCTTACAGCTCGATAGCAACCACCCGGAACGCTTTTCGATTCTCTGGCGGGCGACTCTCGCCGGATTGAACGCAGGAGAAGAAGTGGCCGCTATCAAAGCCATGCTGGAAGTGGTAAAGCTCAAAGCGGACCGCGGTCTGGCGGAAAAGGCAGAGGGAGTGCTGGAATTTATGGAGCGTCACCCGACAGGAAGCGCGGGGGCGGCCACCCTGAGCCAGGCCCTGGCCGGACAGACAAGTTCCCTTGATTTTTTCCTGAGCAAATTGCGGGCCAATAGCAAAGACACGGAGGCAAAAGCCGATTTTCTTATCCTTCTCAAAATATTCCCGGATACGGATACAGTGAACGACTACCGTCGCCAGCTCTCGCGATTGCTTTTCTGATGCAAGCCCGTATCCTCTTTGTCTGCCTGGGAAATATCTGCCGTTCTCCAACGGCAGAAGGTGCATTCCGTCATGTCGTGCAAAAGCGTGGATTCAAAGATCGTTTCCAGATGGATTCCTGCGGAACGGCCGGTTATCATACAGGAGAGCTACCGGATGGCAGAACGCGGAAGGTTGCCCGTGAAGCTGGCATCGATTTGACCCATCGCGCCCGGCGGATCCGCACAGAGGACCTGGATGATTTTGATCTAATCTTAACGATGGACCGCAGTAACCATGAGGATGTACTGGCACTGGCGTCTACATCCGGGCAACGCAAGAAAGTGCGTCTCTTTCGCAGCTTTGATCCAGAAGCCGGTGATGGAGCAGAGGTGCCGGACCCTTACTATGGAAACCTGAATGATTTCCAGTTGGTGCAAGAAATTTGCTTGCGTACATCTGAAGCGCTGCTTGATGCACTGGTTTCTGGAAAGGCCGGTATCTCTTGATGAATGCTGTTGTGATCAAAGAAGTGGGCCCCCGGGACGGCCTGCAAAATGAGAAAGAAAATATTCCGACAGCAATCAAAGCGGAGTTCATTGCCGCCTTACGAAAAAGTGGTCTTAAATATATTGAAATTACATCTTTTGTTCGCGCGGATCGTATTGCGCAGCTTGCGGACGCAACCGAACTTGTTGCCCTGCTAAAAGAGCGCGGGCTCTGGGATCACCCGGAATCGTACAGTGCTCTCGTGCCCAACCGGCGGGGACTCGATCAGGCTCTGGAGGCGGGACTGCAGGAAATCGCTGTTTTCACCGCCGCCTCGGATGCCTTTACGCAGAAGAACACCAACTGTACCATAGAAGAAAGTCTGCAGCGCATAGCTGAAATTATGTCGGTGGCGATTCCGGCCGGGGTCAGAGTCCGCGGTTACATCAGTACGGTTGTTGAATGTCCCTACATCGGAAAAATTAAGCCCGAGCAGGTCCGCTCTGTTGCTCTGCCTTTGCTGGAAATGGGTGTGTATGAAATCAGCCTGGGCGAGACGATTGGCGTCGCCGTTCCCGATGAAATTGCAGCCCTTCTGGATTGTTTGCTGGAAGACATCCCGGCGCATCGGCTTGCCGGCCACTACCACGACACACGGGGCACCGCCCTGCTGAATGTGTTTCGCAGCCTGCAGTATGGATTGACCACCTTCGATTCCTCCGCCGGCGGCCTGGGCGGGTGTCCCTATGCGCCGGGGGCCGCCGGAAATCTGGCCACAGAAGCTCTGGTGTATGCTCTGGAACGCAGCGGTTACCGGACCGGGGTCAGTTTGCCGGATCTGCGCGAGGCCACCGGAAAAGTCCAGGGGTTTGTTTCGCGACCTTTACAGATGATCTGATGCAAACGATTCAAACCATAGCCGAACTGATCGAAACTCTGGCCCTCTGGCGCCGGGAAAACTCGGGGAGAGTGCTCGCACTCGTGCCTACCATGGGCTACCTTCACCCGGGTCACTTGAGCTTGCTTGCGGCCGCCAGACATCGTGCTGATGCGGTGCTCGTTTCGCTCTTTGTCAATCCGCGTCAATTCAACGACCCGGAAGATTATCGCCGCTATCCGATCGACTTAGAACAGGACACGCGTCTTTGCCGGGACGCCGGAGTGGATTTTCTCTTTGTTCCAGAGAGTCAGGAGATGTATCCCCAAGATGCGCCCGAGCTGCAAATCGACATACCGGAGCTTACCAATCGACTTGAGGGGCTGTACCGTCCAGGGCATATGCAGGGGGTATTGCTCATCTGTGCCAGGCTATTCGCCCTGATCCGACCGGACCTGGCATTCTTTGGCAAGAAGGACTACCAGCAGCTTGTGCTCATCCAGCATTTAGTAAGCCTTTTGAATTTTCCCCTGCAGATTGTGGGCTGCGAAACCATCCGTAGTGAACGGGGACTGGCTCTGAGTTCCCGCAACGTCCGCCTGAGTGAAAAAGCCCTTGAACACGCTCTACTGATCCGGCGCAGCCTGCTCATTCTGGAAAAGGAAATCCATGAGGGCGAAAAGAATGCGGCGACTCTCAAAGAAATCGGTAAGGATATCATGGAGAGCGGCAGCCTGAACAGGGTCGAATATATTTCAGTTGCGAGCCGCGACCGGCTGGATGAGCTGGTGAACCTGACTGCCGGCGAAAGCATTCTGGTTTCAACGGCCGTTTTCACGGACGGCGTGCGATTGATCGACAACATTGAGGTTACTGTGCCTTAGGAAGGAATATGGAAAGACTGCGGATTATCATTGGTGTACTGATCATTGCTCTGGCCGGAGTGATGCTTTATTTACGGTTGTCCGGTCGGCCCGGAGATGCGTTGCAACTGCGTCAGAATTCCGGATTCTCCCGGGACATGACTATTATTGCCCACAGGGGGGCAAGCCATCTGGCACCGGAGGAAACGATTCCGGCCTATCTACTGGCCCGCGACATGGGCGCGGACTACCTGGAAATCGATGTACAGCGGACAAGCGATGGCGATCTTATCGGCTTGCATGATGATTCTCTGGAAAGAACCACCAATGCGACCACAGTCTTTCCGGGGCGGGAAAAGGAACCGGCCAGCGAATTCACCACTAAAGAACTTCTAACCCTTGATGCGGGCAGCTGGTTCAATCAAGCCTACCCGAAGCGAGCCCGCGAAACCTATAAGGATCTACGGATCATTCGCTTTTCCGAGTTTCTGCAAATTGCAGCAGAGGGAGAAGCAAAACCTGGTATATATATAGAAACCAAAAGTCCAGAAAGACACCCTGGTATAGAAGAAGACATCGTCGAGGCCCTGAAAGAAGAGGGCTGGTTGGACCGCAAAGTCAAAGTCGGTCCGGCTGTTATCTTCCAGTCGTTTGATGTAAACAGTCTGAGGCGATTCAAGGAAATCGCCCCGGAAGTGCCACGGGTACTGCTCATCAGTCAAAAGATGGAAGCGGAAAAAGGCTGGACACCGCTGCTGGAAGAGGCCCGGCCACTCATCCAGGCCATCGGGCCGGTGGGCTACCTGATGTGGCCCTGGAATACGGGAAAGGCGCATCGCATGGGACTTATCGTCCATGCTTATACCCTCAATTCTGGCTGGCAGATGCGCCTTGCCGACTGGTTCAGTGTGGATGGTTTCTTTACCGATCGAGCGGATCAGGCTTTAATCAAATTCCGGCAGGCGGAGATCAACTCAGCAGCCATTTTACAACTACACGGATATTGAGGCAAACATGGCAGCATTCAGCAGTACAGAAACAAAATTAGAGTGGAAGGGGTTCCGGCTGAAAAACTACGACGGCAGCTGGTTTGATTCAGCCGCGCTAAAAGACGATATCGTATGCCTGTGTTTCACCTGCAATCATTGCCCCTACGCTCTGGCTGCCTGGCCCACACTGATCGACCTGGCTCAGGAATTCCGTGATCGGGTGGCTTTCGTGGCTATCAATTCCAACAATAATCCGGACTACCCTGACGATCGGTTCGAAGAAATGGCCCCCTTTGTCGAGCAAATGGGCGTGAACATGCCCTACCTCTTCGATGAAGATCAGAGCATTGCCCGCGCCTACCGCGCCGTCTGCACTCCGGAACCGTTTTTATTTGTCCGCGGTGAATTATTCTACCACGGGCGGATCAACGACAACTGGAAAGAACCGGAAAAGGTAAAGGAAGAAAGCCTGAAACTGGCTATAAAAGCGGCCCTGGGAGAAGGAAGTTTGCCAGAGAGCATTCACCCCTCCATGGGCTGCTCCATCAAATGGGTCAACCCGTAAAAGAATTCTGGATTTTGAGGATTTCCTGCGCCCCTGCCCGGGCGAGATCCAGCATCGCTTGCAGCTGAACCTGGGAAAAGGTGATTCGCTCTCCAGTTCCCTGGATTTCTACAAAATTCAAGGCATGATCAAACACTACGTTTAAGTCCACATCTGCCTGACTGTCCATTTCATAATCGAGGTCGAGCACTGGCTGTCCGCGCAGGATCCCCACACTGACAGCGGCCACATGTCCTACAAAGGGACTTTCCGTAAGCAGCCCCTGTTTTTGCAGAGAGTCCAGCGTGCTCTTGAGAGCAATGGAAGCGCCATTGATGGCCGCAGTGCGAGTCCCGCCATCCGCTTTGATGACTTCACAATCGCAGAATACGGAAATCTGGTTGAGCCGCCCGGTATTGACTGCGGCCCGCAAGGAGCGACCAACCAGCCGCTGGATTTCAATGCTGCGGCTGTCCTGCGACCTTTTCTTGCGCGGAAATGTACTGGAGGGCAACATATTGTACTCAGCTGTTACCCAGCCGCGGTGTTCGCGGTGACCGGCCAGCCAGCCCGGCAGCTCTGTTGTGTAGCTGGCCGTACACAGAACCGTCGTTTCACCGCTTTTGTAAATCAGACTACCGGGGGCTGCCGTGACAATCTTTTCAATCTGAACGGGCCGAATGCTGGTCTGTGAACGCACGATTACTCCAGACCCATCTGACGGCGGATGAGTTCCTGGGAAGGAAGAGGCAATATATTTTGATCCTGCTTTTTCATGGTGAGTGTGGTGATGAGCTGCCAGCAAAGTTCTGAGGTGACCTGTCGGATCTGTTTGTTTTGCACAAGACCGGTCAACCCCGGAAGTATGAAAATCGGATGGGGCACGGAACCACGGAAAATACGGGCAGGACTTTTCTCATGATCAAAACGCTGGCTGGAGAAATTCAGTACAAGTTGATTTTCACGGAAGCGCTTTTCTTCGAGCACAGTCCGCACTTCAGGCATGATAACGATAATATCAGCGGCGCTGTAAACATGATCGAGAGACGAAGCAATGCCCCGCCCGCGCTCAAAATGGGTCAGCTGAATGGGATCAGCATCAATCCCGAATACGCGTTGAAACCCCGCTTCCAGCAGAAGCTCTGCCGTGCCATGTCCGGCAGCAGAAAGACCGATTACCGCCGCATTCATGGACTGGAAATCAGATAGTTCACCATTATAAATATTAATCAATACAGAAAGAATCAGAATGGCGGTTTCCAGCCGTTCGGCATGAATCACGGGAATGTCCAGTGATTGTTGCAGCCGCTCTACCACTTCCAGAGCATAGCGATTGTCCAGACCGGAAAGTCGCAGGGCAGAAAAACCGCCAGCCAGCGCTTGCGCTGTGCGAATCAAATCTTCCTCACCGCGAGTGCGCACCCACAGCGGGACCGGTTGCAAACTGGCATAGCGGGCAATCAAGTAGGCATCGCGTTCCAGATCCATGGAAATGGAGGCGGGGTTTTCGCAGGCTGACCCGTCTGATAATAGCGCTACCCTGTAACGGGCCAGAGGGGTTTTCTCCGTTGAATCTGCGCCCCAGCTTCTGCGCGCTTCCTCCAGCGTCTCTGGAGCCGTAATCATGAAGGCCCGCCGGGTATCAGAAAACTTGCGAGGGCTCATCTCGATCAGAGGCTTGCGGTAAACGCTCAGATCGTCCCGGATGATGTAGTGGGCTTTCTTGAAATTTTCTTCTATAATCCGACTCACATCGGCTTTATCATGATGGCTGCTGAGTAGCTCCACGCGGAAGTAGGCGGAATACAGATCCCGGTAAAGGATATTGGAAGAGACCAGCTCAAGGCCCTTGTCCGCATTATGCTGAAAGACTCGCAAAAGGCCGCCGGATTCCTCGGCCGGCAACTGGATGTCAAGGGTGTACAGGGACACGCTTTATCTTCGGTTCCGGGTATCCCTTGAATTGAAGGCAAGGTTGCCCTCCTGGGAAAAATCTTTGCCTGCCGGGTCCAGAGCAGAGATTGCCCCGATGGCTGCTTTTCAATCGCGAATCCAGACCGATAGCCCGGAATTTCAACAGAATGCTGCTTCTTTGCGGCAGCTTGGTGCGGAGATGCAGGAGCTGGCCCAAACCCTCAAACAGGGTGGCGGACCGGAGGCCCGCCGACTTCATGAATCACGGGGAAAACTCTTTGTACGCGATCGCATTTCTCTTTTGCTCGATCCGTCCTCGCCCTTTCTTGAAATCGGCCTTTTCACGGCACACAAGGTGTATGAATTTGAAGCGCCAGCCTCGGGACTCGTGACCGGAATCGGACAGGTCAGCGGAGTAACCTGCATGATTGTAGCAAACGATGCTACCGTAAAAGGCGGAACTTACTTTCCCCTTACAGTTAAGAAACATTTACGAGCTCAGGAAATCGCTCTGGAAAATCGTTTGCCCTGTATCTACCTGGTCGATTCCGGCGGGGCCTTTTTGCCCCTGCAAGACCAGGTATTTCCGGATCGCGAACATTTTGGGCGTATCTTCTACAATCAGGCGCGTATGTCACGCGCGGGCATACCGCAAATCGCTGTGGTCATGGGATCGTGTACAGCTGGAGGCGCCTACATTCCGGCCATGTCTGAAGAAACGATCATCGTAGAAAAAACCGGAACCATCTTTCTGGGTGGCCCGCCTCTGGTTAAAGCGGCTACCGGTGTGGACGTTACTCCGGAAGAACTGGGTGGTGCTGAGGTTCATACAACGCGCAGCGGTGTCGCTGACCATTTTGCCACTTCCGATGAAGATGCTCTGCATCGGGCCCGACTTATTATAAAAAATCTTAATTATACACCGGAAAAGACGATCCCGTTGCTCCAGAATTTTGCCGAGCCTCATTACGCTGCCTCGGAGATCTACGGAATCATCCAGCAGGATATCCGTAAACCCTATGATGTTCGTGAAGTCCTTGCTCGTATTGTTGATGGATCGGAACTTGATGAATTCAAGGCGCGCTATGCGACAACCATCGTAACGACTTTTGCCTCCATCTGCGGCTATCCCGTTGGCATCATTGCCAACAATGGCGTCTTGTTCAGCGATTCTGCCCTCAAGGCCACGCATTTCATTGAGCTGTGCAGCCAGCGCGGCATTCCACTGCTTTTTATCCAGAACATCACCGGCTTCATGGTGGGCAAGGAGTATGAAGCCGGCGGCATTGCCCGCGATGGTGCCAAGATGGTCACCGCTGTATCCAACGCGCGCGTTCCACGCATAACCCTCGTGATTGGCGGAAGCTATGGTGCCGGCAACTACGGCATGTGTGGCCGGGCCTACAGTCCGCGGTTTCTGTGGATGTGGCCCAATGCAAAAATTTCTGTCATGGGTGCGGAACAAGCGGCAAGTGTGCTGGCCACGGTAAAACAGGATCAGCTGGCCCGCGAAGGCCGTTCCCTTTCTCCGGACGAGGAAGCTCGGTTCAAACAACCGATCCTGGATGAATACAATAGCAAATCGTCCGCATTGTACAGCAGCGCAAGGCTCTGGGACGACGGGATCATTGACCCGGCAAGCACGCGAACAGTCCTCGCACTTTCTCTGGCTGCCTGCAGCCAGGCTCCCTTTGAAGATTACAATTTTGGCGTCTTCAGGATGTAACCGCAATTCGGGCGGAAAAAATTATCGTGCCAGCGATCATTCCTGGCGAACATAGTTGCCAGCATCAACGCCGATGCGTTCCAACAGACCCAGAGCGCCAGGCAGAGCAAATTGCTCGCCCCAGGCCTCGCGGATGAACCGGCCTCCCCTGATTTCTCCCTGCATTTCCAGCCGCCGCAGAGCGCGCACCAGCCTGGACCAGGGAGGACTCAGAGGCTCATTTTCCAGCGCAGCGCGCAACAAAATACCATAGCGATCCAGAAAGAGTCGGGCAATCAAGAGATCACGATCGGGGTGTTCCGACTGAGCTTTTAGAAGCGACCAGCGGCCACCTACTACCATGGCCGGCCGCTTGCGGCCTTTTCCCGGAATGAGGCTCTCGAGTGCCAGAAAACTATCGGCACAGACAAGGCCGCGGGCCAGAAGTTCGCTGATGCCGCTGCGCAGATGGTCGTCAAACAGGCCGGTGCCGACTTTAATATCGGGTAAGAAACTGGCCCCTTCCGTGGACAAAAATTCAAACACGCTACGGGCATAGGTGGAGAGTCCCTCCGTATCTCCGGGGGCTACAAGATGCAGATTAGCTCTTTCCAGAATCATAAAGGGGGAACGCCGGACCATGCTGCGTCTGAGTGGTCCTCCTCCCGGGCGAAGCCAGACAAAACGGCCGCTCAGAAAAAGGGAATCCAGTTGCAGGCTGGAGAAATCGGTCACGCGCTCCTTGAAAAGCGCAGTCCAGGTTTCGTAATTAAAAGAAAGGCCCTGCAGTTGAGTGAGCACCCGGGCCAGACCCTCCACGCCCGTAAGCTGGCTATCCGGCAGGGCATGCTGCCAGACGGGTAAGAAATTCTCGTAGTCGGTCTGCGAGAAAAGCCGACCTTGATTCCCCCGGCGCTGATACGATTGCATGCGCGCAAAAAAAGATCGTTCGCAGTAGTAGAGGGGACCCGACTGAGGCAATAGCGGCGGCCCCAGCGGGAAAAGCCACCCTTCCTGAATGTAGCGCCCCAGAGCGGTCTCAATGGAATCCAGAGAAAAAGGCAGACGCTCAGCGAGTTCCGGTCCGGTCACCGGACCCAGCATTTCCAGATGTCCGCGCAGCGCATGGTCCAGAGCATCTTCACCGGCAAGCATTGCATAGTCCGCAGTGTGCCAGAATGTTCGTCCTTGCGCATAACTTTGCCGCAGTTTCCCGGAGGCAAGGAGAGCCGGTAGAAACGGCGACTCCATGAAATCCTCATCGCGCCAGATGCCCAGCGAGCAGAGTTGATCGTACAGTTCCATTAAGGAGCGCGGTTGCATCCTGTCGTCGCGTACCCGGGCAATCAGCGAAGCGTCGGGCAAGGCCCTTGCTTCCTCCGTTGCCCGCAGATCCGTACGCACGGCCCGCGTCCGCCGCTCTTCAAGCGGGGCATCATCGAGGAAAGCGTACGGGCGGGCGTGGATGACTTCATGGGCCAGCAGAGAGGGAGCCGCTGAATCGACAGCCCCGGTAGCAATGCGTCCGGACTCGAGATCCAGAAGTAGCGAACTGAGCCCGGACAGATCCATCGCTTCCGTAAGACAATCCTCGATGGTTTGCACGACCAGAGGATGATCGGGAATTTCTCTTTCTCCGGCCAAATTTTCCGCGCAGGCAATCTGGTCCGGGAAAAGTAAAGCAACCAGATCCTGCGCCTGGGATTTCTGGATCTGCGGAGGAGTGCGTCGGCTGCCATACTGACGCAGGATCGCCAGGGAGCGCGAAGCATTCCAGCGCCAGCGGATTTCAAACATGGGAGCAGCAAGCAAAGCCTGCACCAGAACCCTTTGCACGCTGGCGCTTTTGAGATAGCCAAAGACCTCGGGCAGAGCAAAGCTATGCGTCCGGCTCAGAGAAAAAAGGATAGCATCATCCGTGGCTGCGGCCTGCAGTTCAAAATTGAACTTTCTGCAAAATCGTTTGCGCAGGGCCAATCCCCAGGCTCGATTGATACGTATACCATAAGGACTGTGCAGCACCAGATGACAGTCGCCTGCTTCGTCAAAAAAGCGCTCGAGCAATAAATACTCCCTGGTGGGCAACCGGCCCAGAACTTCCCGTGATTCCTTGAAGTAGTCGCTCAATTCCTGGCAAATGCGTCCCTCAAATCCCTGAGCGCCCAGCCAGCCGGAAAAATCGGCGTTCTCCTCGAAAGCCCGGCGCAAGTTCGACACAGAAATAGATAACGGTTCCGTGCGACCGGGAGCCTCTGCAATCCAGAAAGGCATGCTGGGAGTGGAGTCCGGTGCCTCAGCGACAAAAACGCGGCTACCGCCGATGCGCAGAATGCGCCAGTAGGCATTGCCCAGTTGAAAGACATCACCGGGTAAGGATTCGATGGCAAAGTCCTCATGCACGGTTCCCAGAAAGCTGTTCTCATTTTCCAGAATGACTTCGTATTCAAAAGTATCAGCGATCGCGCCTCCGTTGGTGATAGCTGCAAGGCGCGATCCCGGTCTGGCTGCAAGCTGGCCGGCGGAGCGGTCATAAAAAACATAACGCGACCGGCGGCCAAAACGCAGAGAATATCCCTGGGCCAGCATTTCGAGCACCTGTTCGTATTTTTCCACCGTTAGATTGCGGTAAGGGTGCGCCTGCCGGAACAATTGCAGAAATTCCGCAACGCTGCCTTCCTGGCAGGAAAGTTCGGCAACCAGTTGCTGGGCCAGCATATCAATCGGACCTTCCGGAATCACACTTTCTTCCAGCTGGCCCTGTTCAATGGCCTGGAGCAGGGCCACGCATTCCACCAGATCATCACGTGTCAGCGGCACCAGCAGTGCGCGGGCCGTGCCGTCTTTATGGTGCTCTGCCCGGCCAATCCGTTGCAGGAAGGAATGGATGGAACGCGGTGAGCCGATTTGCACCACGAGATCGACGCTGCCAATATCAATACCCAGTTCCAGCGAAGCTGTGGCCACAATCACTTTGAGTTGACCGGCTTTCAAAGCCTGCTCTGCCTGCAACCGCCGGGGTGTGGCCAGCGAACCGTGGTGAGCGCCCACAAGATCCTGACCTAATACATCACTGAGTTGACGGGCAAGACGCTCGCAAAGACGTCTGTTGTTGACAAAAACGATTGTAGTGCGATATGTATTGATTTTCCCAATCAATTTCTGATTGATCTCTGCCCAGCCTTCCTGGGTCAGGAGCGCATCGAGCGGTCTTTCCGGTAGAAGGAAAGCTACGTCCATGGGCCGGCGTGTGCGATCCACATGGATATGCACCGGCTGCCCCGGCGCAAGGAACTGAGCCACAAGGTCAAGCGGCTGCACCGTTGCCGACACACCGATCCTCTGAAACGGTTTCCCGGTCAGACGGGACAGACGCTCGAGCGACAGAGACAGATGAGCCCCGCGACGTGATCCGATCAGCGCGTGAATTTCGTCCACAATCACGGTCTCAATATGCTCGAGAATCTGGCGGCCTCGCAGACTGGTAAGCAATACATAGAAGGATTCCGGCGTGGTTACAATGATCTGCGGAGGTTCTTTAAACATGCGCGAGCGATCACGCTGACTGCTATCACCCGTGCGAACCATAACTGCGGGTGTTGCAATGGAGGAGCGCCCGGCCAGAAGGGCTGCGACACCCGATAGAGGGTAACGCAGATTTTTTTCAATGTCGTTGCTCAGCGCTTTGAGCGGAGAAATGTACAGGACCACCGAACGGTCCAGAGTCTCACCAGCCAGTGCACGCAAAAACAAGCGATTGATCACGCCCAGAAAGGCTGCCAGAGTCTTCCCCGATCCTGTGGGAGCACTGATCAGAGCATGCTGCCCGCTTTCCGCATCTGCCCAGGATTTGAGTTGAATGGCGGTGGGTTCCCCCACATGAGTCTCAAACCAGGTGCGAACTTCCGGCAGGAAAGTCTGCGGCCAGCCCAGGCCGGGTTCCATTACCTTCACAGTTTACCCAGGCGGGTCATACTCAAAAGACAGGATTTTCACAGGTCATCGTCAAACACTTTTCCGGTCAAGGCGGGTTGCCTGTGGCTGGCCAGCCGATTCCACGATTTTGCTTGCCGCCACGCCTGGCAATGCGGCCTTCGGGCCCATGCAATCAGCTGCCGCCGGCAAACGAATCAAGTACGCGTTCGACAATTTCATGTCAAGAGGCGGCTTTTCCGTTTTCATGGCCCTCCTGTTTCTCTTTCTGCTTTCCTTCGCGGCTATGGCTGCCCTGCGCTTTCTATTCAATACTCTGTGGCCCGAAGAGAAGGAACCTCTGGAGACACTGGATCAGCTCTGGCGTGTATTCCTGCAGATTTCCGATGCCGGGGCCGTTGCCGAAGATGGCGATAGCAATTGGCTCAATAAAATTGCAGGCATTTCTACAATATTTTTGGGGCTCGTTCTCTTTTCCAGTCTTGTTGCTTTTATTACCAGTCAGTTTGAGGCAAAGCTTGCCGAGCTACGCAAAGGAAAAAGCGAGGTTATTGAAAAAAGGCACACGCTCATCCTGGGTTTTGGTGATCGGGTTCTGGAGATCATACGCGAACTCATTCTCGCCAATGAATCAGAAAAAAATGCTGCCGTGGTCGTCCTGTCGGACCGTGACAAAGAAGAAATGGATGATTTCTTTCGCGAACGAATAGAAGACTGGAAAACCACACGCATCGTGACACGCACCGGACTGACCTCTTCAAGAAGAGCCCTTGAAAAAGTCGGCCTCAAACAAGCACGGTCAGTGATCATCCTCAATGATTCTCCGGTGGAGGCCGCGGAAGAAGACAAATCGCTTGCCGATGCGCGTGTGCTCAAGACCATTATGGCTGTTCTTTCCTGCACGGGTGAAGATCGCCTCCCACCAATAATCGCCGAAATCCATACCGACAGCAAAAGAGACCTGGCGCGCACCATTTCAGCTTCCATCCATTGCATTGAAGAACATGCCCTGCTGGCAAAATTGATCGTTCAGACTTCGCGCACAACCGGGCTTGCGAATGTTTATGATTCGCTGGTGGGTTTCGCCGGCTGTGAATTCTATTACTTCAGACCCCCTCAGGGATGGGCCAACAAAAAATTTAGGGATCTCCAACTCCATTTTCCCGGCTGCTGCTTGCTCGGTTATCGCACCCGGACAGGAGCGGTGCTGAATCCGGATCCGGAAACCGTATTCCAGGACAGCTACGAGGCGCTGCTTATTGCTGAAGATGATTCGGCGATCCACTTTGCCCCGGACCCTGTCAGGGCAAGTCCGGGAGATCGGCTTCCCAACCGTAGCCAGAAGAAGAGTGTGGAAAAGCAACTGATTGTAGGCTGGAGCCGCAAGGCCCCGCTCGTTGTCCAGGAATACAGCCAGTATCTTTTGAAAGGTTCTGCCATTGATGTTGTGGGGACGCCGGACGTGGAGATGGCCCGGGATTCACTGAGAGGACTGCAGGGACAGCACAGACAAATTAAGATTCGTTACCTGGACCTTGACATTCATGATCTGAAATCATTACATTCGCTAAAGCCTGAAAAATATGACAATGTCATCATTTTAAAAGGGGATGGCGGCGATCCGGAGTTGCGCGATTCCCAGACCATTGCCACCCTGCTGGAATTCAGACACTACTTTAGATCTCTGGGCGGGTCTGTAAAAACCCAGTTGATCAGCGAAGTCGCCGATTCTGAAAACATTGAAATCATCCAGGAGGCCGGGGTTCAGGATTTTCTCATTTCCAACAAATTTGTGTCCAAAATCTACGCACAGGCCTCCGAAGAGCCGGAAATCCTCAAGGCATTCGAGGAACTCTTCAGCGAAGAAGGCAGCGAAATTTATATCAAACCCACAACCCTCTATTTCCCGGTTTTACCACTCACCGTCACTTTTGCCGACATTACGGCCGTAGCCTCAAAGCGCAAAGAAACATGCTTTGGTGTGCGCATCGCAGCTGAAGAACGGCAGTCCACAACCAACCACGGCTTCTACATCAACCCGCACAAGACACGGCCCTTCCAGCTCACTGCGGCCGATTTTTTGATTGTCCTGGCTGAAGATGAAACCTGAAACTCCGGCTGCTCAAAAAAAGAGATTTCGGATTTTCTTAACCTGAAGAAACTGGATCAGGGTCGCCCTTGCGGCCCCAAACTTCAGCGGAGAAACGTCATGCCGTATATTATTACAGAACCCTGCGTGGGAGTCTGCGACACAGCCTGTGTGGATGTCTGCCCGGTCGACTGCATCCACCCCAAAAAAGAAGAATGGTCGGGTAAGGGTTACCAGGAAGGCGCCCTCGAGAATAAAATGCTATTTATCGATCCAGAAGAATGCATCGACTGCGGCGCCTGCGAGCCTGTCTGCCCAACGGAAGCAATTTTTGCCGAGGACGAAGTTCCCGAAAAATGGAAAGACTACATTGGAAAAAATTACGAATACTACGGCAGGAAGTTCAATCCCTGATCGGAGAGTTGTATGAAAGCCAGCAACAACCAATGGAAAGACCGGCTGAGTATTTCTGACCAGGAGCTGTCACGCGAAGTTGATATCTTTGAAGCGGAAATAGCCCTGCGCAAACAGGGCAAACTTGATGAAAAACTTTTTGCGGAAACCCGGTTGCGGCGTGGCGCTTACGGTCAGCGCTATGACAACGGCCATCGTTTTGATGGCCTGACAACCAGGACCCTTTCCTTTCCGCAACCATTGACCAAGGGGCCGGATACGCACTGGGATGCGCCGGGAATGATGCGGATCAAGATCCCTTACGGTGGCATTGATGCGCCGCAAATGGAAGTACTGGCCGATCTCGCGGAAGAATACTCAGACGGTATATCGCACATTACCACGCGACAGGACGTACAGCTGCACTTTATTCATATAGAAGACACTCCTTCAATTATGCGCCGATTGGCTGCCGTGGGCATTACTACCCGCGAAGCTTGCGGAAATTCCGTGCGTAACGTGACCGGTTGCCCCATCGCCGGTATCTGTAAGGACGAAGCATTCGATATTTCCCCTTATGCGCGGGCCATCATGCGCTTCCTGCTTGGCCATCCCGATACGCAGGATTTTGGCCGCAAATTCAAGATCGCTTTTTCTGGTTGTTACGAACACGGTTGCGGCCTGACCGGAATGCATGATCTGGGATTGCAGGCTAAGATCCAGGACGGAAAGCGCGGTTTCAAAGTCTATGTTGGTGGGGGACTGGGCGCAGTACCCCAGCAAGCCCGACTGATGTATGATTTTCTGCCCCAGGAAGAGCTTCTGCCTCTTTCGCAGGCAATTTCTCGCGTCTTTGGCCGGCTGGGTGAAAAGAAAAACCGCGCACGGGCACGCATCAAGTTCCTGGTTCAGAAATTGGGCGTGGAAGAATTTCGGCGTCTCGTTGAAGAGGAGCGTCGGCTTCTGGAACCTGATGCTCGCTGGACGGCTTATCTAAGTGACCTAAACATTTTAGATGAATCACCTTTGCATGAATCAAAGGGCAGCGCTGACCCACTGGCCGGGGCACACCTGTCAGGATATGCCGACTGGCTGGCCACCAATGTTGCAGAACAAAAGCAAAAAGGGTACTATTCCGTAACCGTAAAACTGCCGCTGGGCGATATAACTTCAGATCAGATGCGCGATCTGGCGGACATCGTGCGCACATATACCAGAGAAACACTGCGGACAACCGTGGAGCAAAACTTTCTGTTGCGCTGGATTGCCGCACAGGATCTGCCGGCATTGTATGAGGCGTTGCAGAAATGTGATCTGGCAGAAGCGGGCGCGGAAGGAATCGCCGATCTGGTGGCCTGTCCTGGAACAGATACCTGTAAACTGGGCATTTCGGCTTCGCGGGGACTTCTGGGGGAACTCCTCAAGCGTTACCGCAAGCGGAGCTTCAGCCCGGAAGTACGCAAACTGCGTGTCAAAGCCAGCGGTTGTTTTAATTCCTGCTCCCAGCATCATGCCGCAGACCTGGGATTCTACGGTGTTAGCCGCAAGGTAGGAGATTACACGGTTCCGCACTTTCAGGTGGTTCTGGGCGGCCAGTGGACCCATAACGCAGGCTCTTTTGGTCTGCCCATCGGGGCGGTGCCATCTAAGAATATACCGGAAGTGATCGACCTCTTTACCTCAAAGTATGAAAAGGAACGCCAGCCTGACGAGTCCTTTCAGGACTTCATCAAACGTCTGGGTAAAGCGGAGGCAAAAAAACTCATTGATCCGCTGTCCGCAGTCCCTGATTTTGCAACCCATCCGGAGTTTTACCGCGACTGGGGCGATGTACGTACCTTCACAATAGAAGATATTGGAATCGGCGAATGTGCCGGAGAGATCGTTTCGCGCATGGATTTTGAACTCGGTGCCGCAGAAAGGCAGATCTTTGAAGCCCAAGTGGCTCAGGACCGCAGTGACTACGCCATGGCCGCGCAATCGGCCTATGAGGCCATGCTCAAGGCAGCGCGCGCCTTGCTCTGGATCAAACTGGATCAGGCCCCTGCCAATCCAGATCAAATTGTATCGAAATTTCGGGAACTGTTTTATGATACGCAGATCTTTTTTGATAAATATGCCGGCGGGAAATTTGCTCAGTATTTGTTTCTGACTCATGAAAATCAAAGCTGGCGGACGGCGCGGGAAGAAGCGTCGCGGCAGCTCATTGAGGAGAGCCACCTATTTCTGGAAGCAGCACTGGGTGTTTACAGCCGGGTTAAAGTCAAGCCGGAAGAATCTGCAGCAGAGCCAGCATACAAAATATTTTAAAGGACTTTGCGCGGGTGCAGTTTCAACATTTTCAGCTAAAGATTTTTTTCAAAGACCAGGCTCCGGCTATGGAGACGTTCGTGCCGTTTTTCCATAAGTGGATCCAGGAAAGTTATACTCCAGAACTTCTGCTTGATGTCGCCGACTATTCGCATATTGAAAAAGGACCGGGGGTGCTGCTGATCGGGCATGACCATTTCTATTCTGTGGACACGGGACTGGGCAGACGAAGTGGTTTTCTCACCCAGCGCCGGACAGAAGTTCAGGCAGGCCCGGAAGCGGCTCTGCGTTCCATTCTAAAGGCGGCACTGCAAGCGGCACTTCTGGTAGAACAGCATCTGCAACTTTCCTTTGATGCTTCGGAATTCCTCCTGGTGGTGAACGATCGTCTGCTGGGTCCGAACACCCCGGCGGGATTTACCTCTCTACAAAATCTCTGCGCTGCGGCATTGAAAGATTTTCCTGGCGGCCTGGAGTGCAGACAAGTTGCTGCGGACAGTCGCCAGAGGCTCAGTGCTCAGCTCAGTGCTTCTGCGCCGCAAACGATTGCCTTGATGCTTGCGGCTCTGGATTGACCTGGGAAGCAACAGAACTCACGGCCAGCCGCCTGGCTCTGCTCATCGCCGAACTCTTTTACGCAAAGAACCTGGAATCTACATCCGGCGGAGCCAGCCTGATAGGACAGGGTCCGGTAGCACTTTACAAGTCCTTGCGGCGGCAGGCCAGCCTGCGGCGATCGAGCTTCACACTTTTCGATGTGGAAACGATAGCCAGGGCTCTGCAAAATAACTCACTGCACCCGGGTCGAATCGACCTTGGCCGACTGACCGCTGAATGGATAGCCCTGGGCCGGCCGGCTCATCTGGAAAATTTTCTATTGCAAACCCTCGGGCGGCGCTTTCTGACCCGGCAACCACGGCCCGTCGTCCCGCTACCCATCGCTATCGATGGATTTGGTCGCATAGCCCGCGCCCTTGTGCGGATTCTTGCGCGCTACGGACCGGGTGGGGAACTGCGGCTGGCGATGGTCCGCTCAAGAAATCCCGAATCCCTGCCCTTGCGACAGCAACTGCTACAAAATGATACGGTCTACGGATCCTTCTTCGGTGATCTGGAGCCTGTCACGTCGGGTCTGCGAATCAATGGTCTGGATGTGATCTTTGCGGACACCGATGCGGAACTTCCTGCCGGCTGCGTACTTCTGGATACCACAGCCAGGCAAAACGCAGAAGTTGCCCGGGAGAGTATAGAGCGCTTTCAGCTGAGGGCCTGTATCTTGAGCTCTTTTCATGCGCAATTGCCTCTTATCATCCACGGGCTCAATGAATACGAAGTACATGAACTGGAATCGCCCGCCCTCGGTGCTGGCAGCGATGCGGCCAATGCTGTCCTCCCTGTCCTGAAGCTCATCGATCAGGAGTACAGGATCGAAAGCGGTCATGTGGAACTCATTCGCCCTTTTACGAATGACCAGAATCTACTGGACAATCTCCATCAAACTCCGCGACTCGGGCGGGCAGCCACAGCCAATCTGGTGCTTTCGGAGGAAAACATCGGTCTTGAGCTACAAAGGGCTGCGCTTCCGACATCGATTACCAGCAGCATCCTGCGCGTTCCCATACTGAATGGCTCACTGGCAATTCTCGTCCTGCAACTGGGTGTCGAGGTCACTCGAGATGATCTGATTCGATTTCTGATCGATCAATCCTTGAATGGGAACCTTCGCGATCAGCTTGATTTTATGCTCGCGCCGGATTTTGTTTCATCAGATGCAACGGGAAATCCGGCAAGCGCTATCATTGATGGCATTCGCATCGAAACGCAGGGCCGCCAGGTTCGCCTGTATTTGTGGTACGACAATGAAATGGGCTATGCCATGCAACTTATTCGACTTCTTAAATGTCTGGCCAGCCTTTCCTTTCTACAATATAGTTGACAGGGGTCCTTTGATGAAGAGCTTAGCCAGCGGAGGGGTGTCCGAGTGGTCTATGGTGGCGGTCTTGAAAACCGCTGTGCGCGAGCACCGTGGGTTCGAATCCCACTCCCTCCGATGGAGTGGTGCCTGAGAGGCCGAAAGGGGCAGTTTGCTAAACTGTTGAACGTTAACGCGTTCCGTGGGTTCGAATCCCACCCACTCCGGTATAAGGTATGAGCGATCGTATAAGAAACATTCAAGAACGCCTGCGACATTCGCAGGAGGGCGAGCCGCTTTATGCGGCACTGGCCTACGTACCTTTACTGGGCTGGATTTATCCTTTGCATTTCAAAAAGGATGATGAAAACTGTCAATTTCATGGTCGCCAGGGTGCGCGACTCAGTGCGCTGATCGCCGGACTTTTCCTTGTAGTCTGGTTTTTGCAGAATTTTCCGCTCACCCGCTGGCTCTTTGGTTCTGGAAATCTGCTGGCACCGATTCTCGATGGGCTCTGGTTGATAGCTCTGCTCGTCTATCTGGGTGTTTGCGTTGTTGCCGCCTTCAAAGCTCTGGCCTCGGAGCGCTGGGAAATTCCTTATTTGAACCAAATCATTGAACAGCTGGAAAAGCTGGTCAAGAAATGACTGCAGCTCTCGAGCGCATCCCGCCTCTCCTCCGTCGCATCCTGTATGCCCTTCCTCTGCTTTTTTTGTGGATTGTTGGACTGACCTGGGATAAAGACGAACGCTCCCGGAAAGCTGCCGGGCAGAGCCTGGTTGCAAATTTACTGTATTTTATATGGCTTTTTTTTCTGATATTTCTCGACAGCCTGCTCGCTATGATCGGGATCGGAGAAACCTACCAGGGTTGGTCGCTGTACTATTTGCAGATTTTCGGCGCCCTGCTTTACTTGATTGCCCTGTTGCTCATTCTCCTGGAGAAAGGAACTTTGTGGATAGAACTTCTACGCTTGCGATTGATCGGTCTTTTTGATTAGGAGCGATGTTGCAGCAAGCAGGGCCGTCGCCAGTCCAGCGCAAAGACCGATGATCCCGACGTTCGCCGCGTTTGTGAAGTGGGGCAAAGCCAGAGAAATAACACCGCCACCAATGAACGGAGCAGAGAGAGGAGCAGCCAGACCGTAAACCTGGATGGGACGCAGCGGCAGGCGCGCGGAAAAGGACTGCAAAAGCATCAGCCCCACAGCCGTGATTCCAGTAGACATGCCGTAATTGAGCAGGGCCAGTTCCCAGCGCATTTCTTGCGGAAGCATTCGCGGGGCCAGGAAGAAAAAACAAAACCAACACCAGGTAGCAGCCACAAGCATCAGCAAAAGAAAGATCTGCCAGGAATCAAGGAAGGCCTGCAAGGTTACACTGGCCAGAGCCGCCGCTATCAGAGCATCCAGCACCAGAGAAAGCCATCCAGTCATCTCCAGCCTTAACGATACAGCATAGCGGTCCAGAAGACGGCGCACGGGAAGGGCCAGAAGAATCGTGATAAAGAAGACCGGTATTCGGTTCAGGGAGTCCGCCCAGTCCAGAGCGATCCGTGTAAGTCCGTCGCGCACCAGATAGGAACAAAGGACCAGAGCAATGAGCAGGAGGATCGAGAGGCTCATCCCCCCCGGTGTTTCTGCCTCGCGGTCCGCGACCCCCGACCCACCCCCGGCAGATTGAGCAGCGGCAGTAGGGAGCGCTACAACGCGGCGCCGCAACCAGCCCACCAGCAGAAGCCCACTCATGCTGCCCCAGATGAGGCCGGTGGTCGCCGAAAAAAGGGCAATGTCTCCGGCCGCCGATTCCGGAAAAAGCGCCTTGAAAGAGCCGGCAGCGCCGTGGCCACCAACCCATCCCAGTTCAATCACATGACCAAAGAGCGGATCGACGGGCCATACCGGTAAAATCAAATACACGCTCAAACAACCAAGGGCCAGCTGCCCCAAAGCGATTACCCAGACGTACAACCCCTGCCGCCACACTGCCCTGTCAGCAAGTGTACGCAATGAAACAGAATCCGCACCGAGCATAAGCGCCGCAAAAAGAAAACTGATCAGAATGCCTGGCCAGGTTTTCCAGAGTCCATAGTAATCCGTGGCAAGCCAGTTGCTGCCTCCAGGGCCCAGAAGGAAGAGACCGAGTCCGGCCAGAAGAGCCGGCTGGATGAGATACTTCTGAAAAATGCCCACCCGAAAATACAGATACTTTCCCAGAAGCAAAGCGACAGCCAGAATACCCGCTGCATAAAAGGCACTCATCCAGCCCTGCTGATCAGGAACTTTTCCAGGTATTCCGTGATATCCTGAATGTTTCGATTGATCATCCGCCGGAATTCCGGGGGAATCTTCTGCGCCTTGATCACGCGGTAGTAGTTTAATGCATTTTTCAGCATTTTCCGGCGGGCAAATTCCTGGGCCTTGACGAGCATCGGCTTGTATTTGTAGTAGGCATATTCCATCGTGTGGTAGTCACGGCTCAATTTGAAGGAGTCGGGAATCAACGTGAAATCATAGGTCAAAGTCAGGAAGGGAGCATCGTCTTCATCCGGCGGTTTTAGCTCCAGTACTCCATGAATTTCCTGGATGGACCGCTGGGGTTCTTGCTCAGTTTCCGGAATTTCTGGTAGTTCATCGACTTCCTCCACCCCCTCAGAAAGCGCCCGGGAACTCTCCGGTGACGCGCTTTCCCCGCCTTCCTCGGGAGTTCCGGTAAATTCATCAAGGGCCGGAGGCGCCGCTTCCTCAGGCGGCAAGAATGCGTCCGCACGCGGAGAAGGCATGCCAATGTAATCCAGCTCTGGCGCCACAACTTCGATCTTTTGTAGTTCGGGCTCGGGCTCGGGTTCAGTCTCGGGTTCAGTCTCGGGTTCAGGCTCGGGTTCGAGTGCGGGCTCAGGTTCAGGCTCGGGTTCCGGCTCGGGTTCGAGTGCGGGCTCAGGTTCAGGCTCGGGTTCCGGTTCAGGCTTTCGCGCCTGCGGGATCTGAGCCGGCCGAGCCTCCATCTCCGGAAATCGCAGGTCAGAAATGGTAATTTGCGCCTGATCGATTTTGATCACCGCTTCCGGGGAAATCCGCTCTGCTGGCGATGCTTCCGGTGCCTCCACGGCACGGGTCGGAGCTGCGGGCGCAGCCGGAGCGGACGGTGGTTCCGGTTTGGCCTTCGCGCGTTCCTGCGCTTCCTTTTGTGCATTGTGGCGCCTCAGTTTTTCCAGGAACTCTTCGCGCTCTTTGAAGAGATCCTTTTTACGGCGATCTTCGCCGGATCGTCGGTCTTTCCGTTTCTCTTTGCCCCGACGCCGGTCCGCATTGACCCGCCTTTCCCTGCCCGAGCGCCGATCTTTCAAAGGCAGGTGTTTATACTTTTCCCATTCGCGTTCAAAATCTTTGTCCGTCCAGCCATCCGTAACCACTTCTCCGGAAGGGCTCAGCGGAAGGCCGGTTTCCCCGCTGGGGGCAGCAACCGTGCCGGCTGGAGCAGCTGGGAGGCCATAGGGAGCGCCGGGAGCATAGGCCACTGCAGGCCCGACTGCTGAGGGGGCAGCCCCGCCGACGGGCGTACTTCCTGACGCACTGGCAGCCGGCGAAGCCGATGCGGCGGGTGCGGCCAGGCCAAAGGACGGAACAATTGCGGGCAGAACAAAAGGGACTTCTTTCTCCGCTGGCAGAACGGGAATGGTTTGCCCGGTGCCGGGAGCCGGTGGCGGAAGCAGCTGCAATTGGATCAACTGGTGGGTGCTGCCTTCCGCGCTCCGGGATTTTACTTCCGACATCTGAGCCACAAGACTCTCGGAAATAGCTCGTAAACTTTCGCTCAGGCTCTCCAGCGCAAAGACAGCAGAAGCTGGCGGCAGTACAATTTCCGGTTGTTGCAGTTGTTCCGGGGTCGGCTCTTCAATTCCCGCAAGCCACTTTTTAATGTCATTGATGTTATCATCAATTTTCTTAATGATTTCCGGGTCGTCCACCCGATTGCGTACCTTCTCCAGTAATGCCAGCGCCTCTTCCGCCTGGCCACGCAGAGCCAGAGCCTCGGCATTGGAAAGGGTTCGTCGCAGATGGGCAAAGCGTGAGGATCGCCCGATGATCGTGTCTGCAGGATGGGTCAGCTTCAGAGGCCGCCCCGCGGGGCGCGACGGCCGTTCCGTTCGGGAGATTCGGGACAAAGTGGCCGCACCGGCTGTTACAGCCGGCGGCCCGGCCTGGAGCGCACCAATCGGTACGACCGAGGAAGCGGAACGGGGTCGGGCAGCCTGAGTTTCTTCTTCCTTTATTGTTTCCGGGAGAGTGCCCGGGGGCGTTTCTTTACTGCCACCGGAAGCCCACAGTCCGAGTCCAGTGGCCAGACCGCCCAGAGCCAGTAGAAGAATCCATTCCATGAAACCTTACTATAGAATCGAACCGCAGTGTATTCAATCTAAAATCCGGGCTGCAAATCTATTCGGCCTATTGAGCGTGCCCCGTGGCCCTCCCAGTAACGGGAATCAATCATAGAATGGAAGGAATTCTCCGTTTCAAGGGGCGGGATTACGGTGTTCCCTTTACCCTGCCAGGGGATCTGGTCCAGTTTCAGGCCCGGGGACGCCATTTCCGGGTGGTAAAGATCGAACCACAGGCAGACCGGCGCTTTGCCGCCCAACCCTTTTGCGCTCATTTTGGCGACTGTGGAGGTTGCCGGGGCCAGCATTTCCCCTACGAAGAGCAGCTGACGCTCAAAACAAAGCCCATTCTGGAAGCCATGGAGAGGGAGTTTGATCTGTCCGTGGAAATGCTCCCGACGCCCCTGACCCGCTCGTACCGCAACCGTATGGATTTTGTTGTGGATCGGGGTCAACTGGGCCTCCGTCCCGCTGGAGACTACAGTCGTATCGTTTCGATTGAGCATTGCGCCATCCAGTCCGACGAAGCGAACCTGCACCTGGCAGCCGTGCAGGCGGCACTGCGCAGCGTCCCCCAGGCAGCTTTTTCCCGCAAAAATCCCCGCGAAGGAATTGTGAAATATGTCACTTTACGTAGCGGCGATCCGGCGACAGTCATTCTCACCATTGAAGCGGGTCGGAACGCGGACGTTTTTTACCGGGATTTCATCGAGCTGATTTTGCAGGCGCTGCCCGGGGTTTCCCTCATCGAAACACAGAGCGAACATCCCCGCGAAGTATCCTGCGTTCCGGGTGGCCGGGCCCTCTGCGGCGGACTTACGTTTCAAAGCAGCATCCCGTTGATTCAGCTCAAGGATTCGCTGGATTTTACCGTCCCCTACGATGCCTTCTTTCAACCGAATTCCGCGGCTTTTGGCGTGCTCCTTGAGGCTATGGAGCCTTTTTTACGGGTCCGACTGGGACATTTGCGCGAGGCTCATGTGCTGGATCTATTTTGCGGAGTGGGCACCCTCTCCCTTTATCTGGCCCGACGGCTGGGCCAATCCTGCCGGCGTTTCACGGGCTATGACTTCACAGGATCAGCCATTTCGTTGGCGAAGAGAAACCTTGGTTTGCACGGCCAGGAATGTGAATTTCTGGAAAAAGACCTGAATCGACCAACGGACCTGCCTGGCGATTGTGATTTTATTGTAATCGATCCACCCAGGGCCGGTGCAGGACCGGCCCTGCTGAAGTATTTACAGAGCATGAATTGTCCTCTGCTCTACATCTCCTGCAACCCCGAATCGCAACTATCAGACCTGCGTGTATTAAAATCTCACCGGCCCGTCAGGGCCTGGATGGTGGATAGTTTTCCGCAGACACCGCATCTGGAGCAGGCCGTTTATCTTGAAAAGGTTTAATTCTACTCTGCTCCTGGCCCTGTTGCTCTTTCATTGCCAGAAGCCCGTGCGCTTTTCCCACCTGAAAGAACCAGATGCGAATTACGCAGTGCTATACCTGATCCGACCCCACCTGAGTCCGCCAGTTCTACGCAAATATCGAGTATCTTTACTGAGATACGAAGGCCATTTTCGCCAGGGGAATCCTATTCTTTTGCAATCTTTAATAATGATGAACGGTCAATTTATCGATTTTTCCTTACCGCCAGGGTTTTACGGTCTGCAGCTCGAGGAGGATCCACCGCGAATCTTGCGGGTTGCATCCGGAAAACAATTCTTCTACGGCGTGGATATTTACGACAGTCGGCTGCTACGTAAAAAGGCCCGACTCATCAGCCTGAGCCGGGAAGAAGCACTGCAGGAACTTCTGATCCATGACAGGTTGACCCTGCATCCAGATGGATCTCCAGTCAAAAACAGTGCAGGCCGGACGGGCCTGCACTGAAACTTTATCGGATTATACTTTGAGTTTGCAGCTACTGCTCAATTCACGATCTTCGCCAATCAGAGCTTTGACATTTTTCAGAAAATCATCCGGAGTTGTGTCCGCCACCGGAAAAAGCCGGGTATAGCGGTCTTTCAGGCTGGCGCTGAACAGGGGCAATCGCTCCGCATCGCAGCCCATCAAACGGCCCAGACCCGCCACATGCTCACCGTTTCCACGAACGATTTCTTCCTCCAGAACGGAAAAGTTGACGTGAACAAAAAGTTCCTGCTTTTTCTCCAGATCAGAAATGGTCCGGAACACCTCATCGCCACCGCAATTGGAAGTTCCAGTCGTCATGGACGGTCCCTGTGCCAGGCCAAAGAAATTCAAAATATAGACGACGATCTGACCGCCCAGAGCACTGGGAACGAAAGCGTCAGACATAGGTCCGCAGCCCGCCTTCCCATAACGAGGTAGCCTTTGAGCAGAAAGACTCGTCAGAGAAAGGAACAGAGCCCCCAGTAAAATTACAGAAAGTTTGCGCATTGATTTATGCCCTCCGGGCGCAATACTCCGGGGTAAAGTTTTGGGCGTAAAGAAAAAAAGCGAAAATCAGCGTTTTCCCACGGCAGCGTAAGGCAGCGGCATGGAATACTGGGTGAGTTTTCCGCGTTCCTTGCCCTGAAGCTCCATTGTCTGCATGAGCGCTGCCGGTGCGATAGTGGAAACCGGAATCATACCGGATTCCGCGCCACAATAGCTGTTATCTACATCAATCTGGCCCCCCATGGCCATGATATTCTCCAGCGAGCTGAGCGGCGTACCGACAAAATCCACGCCATAGATATCCTCTTCCTGCCCATCAGGAAAAACCCGCGAGGCCCGCAAGATCTCTCCCTTAAAGGCCTGAAAATCGTAGGAACTTGTCTCTGTCTCTCCGCCCAGACATTCTTTGACATAAATTCCGTATGGTTTATTCTGCCGACGGATCTCCTCGAGGAAAAGTTCCCGTAACTGGACGTCACTCAACGGGTTGCGATTCTGAATGAAAAGATTGCCCATGCGCGAGATGGGTCTTTCATGCTCTTCCGCACGTGCGTGGCCGTTGATATTCTTCTGTCCGGGAATCGGACTGGCGGAGGTAAGGAAGCTGCGAAGCACACCCTTTTCGACCAGCACAACGCGACGGGCAGGATTGCCTTCATCATCATACGTGAAATGTCCGGTCAGGGTATGCTTGCCGTACGCGCGCGCAGTGGGATCATCAATGATGTCAATGAAGGAGGGAGCAATCTGACGACCCCGTAGATCACGAAACGTACTGCCGTCATCAGGAGAAAGCAATCGGGATCCTTCCAGCCGATGCCCGATAACCTCATGGAAAAAAAGTCCAGCAGCCTGTGGAGAAAGCAACACCGGTCCGGAGTAGGAATTCAACGGTTTCTTTTGCATCAGACGTTTGAGCAAAGCCATTCGGTCTTCCAGAAGCCGGATCAATTCCTTCTCTTCCGGCAAAGCATCAGGGTGTCCTTCCATAAAGTTCAGCTCCTGGGAAATGCCTGTCCCGTTCGGTGTAAGCACCCACACCTGTGCATTCCATTCGAAGAGCGCCTTTTGCTCAATGACCGCGCGACCTTCTGCACTGCAAAAAATCTTTTGCTGATGGTTGGCGCGGAATCGGATTACCGAATTCTTAATCTCGGCATGGCCGCGTACTTTGCTGGAAAGGCGACGCATGCGGCGCTTGATTTCTTCGGGATCCACCTCGGGGAGAGGACTTGTTCTGGCATTCTGAAAGGCGGACTGACGCATTCGCGATTTGAGTGCGCGGTTCTCGTCTATGTAGTGCACGGCTCTTGATTTCTTCTGGTAAAACTGCTCGAGAGCCTCACGATATCGTGCATCGGTCAACTTCCACAGAGCAAAGCGGAACGCATCCGCTTCCAGCTCCGAGGGCATCACCAGGTAATCGTTTGATTCTGCTTTCTCCGAATTGTCAAAAAGTCCACCGGACGTTACGTTATCATAGGTATAACTGCCCACACGCACATCGCAAAAAACCGTGCGCCGGGCCGTCGTATGGTGTTTGGATATAGCGCCGAGAACTGCGGAAATAGACTCCGTGCGCTGGTTGCGGTACAGGTAGCTCAAGTAGTAAAGCGATGGTTTCTTTTTAATGGTCTTTACTGTGCGGGCAAGCTCCGCCTTTAGAAAACCAACGATTTTGCGTAATTCACCCGGCCGGTAAAGGCCGTTGTAAATGTCATAAAGGCCTGACATACCTGCCAGGATTTTCCAGCGGCCTCTTGCAGAAAGGCAATTTAGCGCACTCGCGGGCAAGAGTGGAAAAGAGAGCATTCTGCACAAATGAAGGCATAAGGTAAGTCTGGAGCAAAACAGGTGGTGCCTGCTTCCCGAGAAGAGGTTGGGGGGCGCGGTGTTCCGCTGAGGCCCGCAAGGCAAAGGGCGCACCGAGCCGCTCCAAGCACTCCCCACAATCAAAAGGGGCCGCTTGGAACATCACAAAAGTTGAACGGCTCCTGGATTCTCTCTATATATTTGTAGAAGAATTTGCCTCAAATCTCCGTGCTTTTGCGGTAATTGAATAAACATTCGCTTCTTGGCGCGAGTGAAAGGAATCAGAAACCATGTTGGCAAACTGATAAGAGTACGGAAATCCAAGTTCGGATTTCTCTGCTGTTCCTTCCAAAGGGCAAAATCAGTCCACAAGTCAAGATCGAATAACAATGTCGACCAGCCCTCAAGACCCCGACAACTCTCAAGGGAGACCACCCGTATCTTCTTGAGCTCGGGAAGTTCAGCACGACCTGCGTCAGAGACGGCATCCCATGAATCGAATCCGAGCTTGCCAAAAGTCTGAATGAGCGCCTGAAGGTCGATATTCGCACGGCGTTTGCTGATTAGTGCAAGGAAATCGATGGGGTAATATTCCCGCAAATTGGTCAATATCTCCGCGAGGAAGAGCCCAGCAATTTTCTCCGTGAAGTTCTCAAAGAGAAAGACCTCTCCGCCATACAAATCGGCGTTCGGCTTGATGGTCCAGTCTAATCCAATCTTGGCCGCCAGGTCGTTGCAGAAAATGGATAGATTCGTCGTTTGGCGCAGCGCTGTATTGCTGGGGACAACCTTAAGTTGGCGGTCTCTTGAAGTCACATCACCACGCCAATTTGCGAGCATAGGGGCTCGCAGACACTGATCCGTGCCTGCCGCAATGAGGACTTGCTCCGGTTGGAAAATGCTGAGAATGATGTCGCGCTCGTGTTCAAGCCAGTCCTGTGCTTCGTCTATAGCGACCATCGAATATCCGCGGTAGTAATTGCGCACACTCTGTACCTTCTCAGATTCGCATAACGCATCCCGGAGAAGTGACCGAACGGCATCGTAAACGGTAAAATCCTTGGAATCAGCGGTCGCCAAGAATTCGTCAACTTCACTTTGCGAAAG
This sequence comes from Spirochaetales bacterium, assembly GCA_015075425.1. GTDB lineage: Bacteria > Spirochaetota > Leptospiria > Leptospirales > Leptonemataceae > H5-SPI1. Next base: position 821,667 of record JABTUL010000002.1, read on the forward strand.
TATGCCGACCTTGTACGCGATACGGAACAGGAATTGGTCGATCGTCAGGACGGTTATGGCGGTCCCGCTGGAAATTTTCTGCAATTGCATTAACCTCTGAAGATCACGCGCCAACGCCCGATTGAAAGTCAGAAAAAGGACATTTTCTAAACTATTGTCAGCCAACTCCTTTGCCGTGCGAATGAGCTTCAACGTCTTCCCCGTTCCGGCGCGTCCAGTGAAGGCCAGGAGAGATTTGCCGATATGAGTAGCCCATTCTTGATCTTTAATGAAGCGTTTGCTAAGGAGCTCGAGTTTTTCCTGTTCCAGCGTTGAGGGGATCAATTGGGCAAAATATTCGCGAATCCGAGTGCGCAGCTGCCAGTCATCGTTGTAAAGGCTGAATTTTCTGGAGCCGAAAGCGGCGAACTCTTGTGTTGAAAGACCGGAGCATCCTTGTTGCCCAATTGCCTTCTTCAACAGATCCGAGTAGCTGGAATTCGCGAATAGAAGAACCCGTTCAAGGTCGGGATTCACAATTAGGGATTCACGCGGGACGTTGGGCAGAAAAATGAAATGTGCCGTGTGCTGGCGTATACCAAACTGTTCGCCCATAAATTCACGCGCTGTGCGCGCTTGCTCAATCAGTTTATCCGTTTGAACGTAAAATTCCCCCTCATACTTAACAGAAAGGTCGTTGCCCTGGACGCGGATACCTTTTGCATCATGGCTCTTTACTTCGATAGTTGCAATTAAATTGTTGAGAAAGATCGGCTGCCCTTTTTTGAGGGTAACGGCAGTCTTATTATCGAGACAGTACTTGGACACTCCAAGATCGTCGTTCTTGATAAATTCACGCGATCCATCTGGCCAGCTTACTTGGAGAATCAGGTCGAGCTCCCGTCGATTTGAACGATACGGATTTAGGCCAATGATGGCCATTGCAAAAATTTGATCTGCCGTCCGTCGTGCGAAGAAGCGCTCCATCAGTTGCTTTACATGGGGAACCTCTCTCTTATCTTCGGCCCCCAAGATCTCATAAGCTTTTTGCTGTTGCATTTCAATCAGCCAAGGAGAATAGAACCGGCATCGCTCCTTGCTTTGACCCCGTTCCAAATCTGGACGGCTCGGCCATTGTCAATCCCGGCCGAGAACCTCCTGCCATGTTGCCTGCATCGAGTCTTTGCGAATAATCAGGCCACCATTCGAAGAGAGAGTCAACAAGACAAAAGAAAAACAAAGGGAAGAAGATGTAACATGTTTTACAGCCTTTTCGCGTTCTGACTATGCCAACCATAATATAGAGCCTCCTGACAAAGTTTAGTTAGGTGCCGCGTTTTGGGGGTAACTTTAGGGCCCGTAAATCATTTAATTGGCCGGATCGTGTAGTTCCAGTCTCCGTGGAACCGCGACTGTCGCATGTTCACCGCGGCCAGCTCGCAGATCCCTGTGAGGTCCGGCCATCCTTGCCCACTACGGCAACCCGCCTGAGAAGCACAAGCATTTCTCCCCAGGATAATTGATTTAAGGGCCCTTAGAGTTTCTAGTTTAGGTTTCACACCCTTTGAATTACCTGCCTTTCATTCTATGTTCAGTTGTCTTTAGTTTCAAGCACATTTCTTCCCGCTCTCATTGGATGTATCCAACCTTTGTAACTTTGCAACACTCAGGCAGCATGGTATAATTGAGCGGATTTGATGAAAATTGAGTGTCTATCTATCGTTTTGAATCCGGTCGTTTGTCCCAGTATTCTGGTCCGCTTTCGTAATAATTATTTCTATAAGTCGTTTTGTACATCCCCATCCTCCTTGTTTCAGATGCTCATTACCAGCCTTCAACCCGCTCGGGCGTGTGGCTGCGCTTTCCAGCTCCTTGATTTCAGGCAAGGAGCTGGGTGAGACGTTCCACTACGTCGGACTCCGGATTGACCTCCCTGGCCCGTTCAAGGTAGGACCGGGCCTCCGTAAGGTTGCCCAGAAGTCGCAGATTATCCGCCAGATTCAAAAGATTGGCCAGCCGACGCGGTTGCAGCTCCGCCACTTTCCGGGCCGCCTGGGTTGCTTCCTCAATTTTGCGTGAGTGCTTGAGACATACGGATAGAGCAAACCAGCCGTCGCCATCTTCAGGGTACAATTGAACCATTTCCCGGTAAACGCGAGCCGCTTCCTCAAAAGCAGCATTCTCTACAAGTGCTCGACCACGAGCCCGATACTGATCGGGAGGGAGCCGCTCAGGAGGCCGGGTTTCCTCCGCTTCTTCCAGATTGTACTCATCCAGATTGATGGTAGCCCCGGAAAGCTCCTGCGCACTCACTCTGGCTCCTTCTTCCTGAAAACCGATGCGCAACAGGGAAAGGTCGTCGGTAACCTCACCGGTACCGTGGATCAGCTCCACCATTCTTTTCAGATCGCCATCGGCTTCCTGGACCGTATCCAGAAAGAGATTTTCATCTTCATTGATGATCCGAACCCCGGCACCCTGTTCCATGTTCAGGTCATCACGCCCGTCGGAGCCACAGATAAGCACATCACCCGGGTTGAGCTGAAACTCCCGCACCTTGAAAGTAAACTCGGAAATGGAGCCCAGTTTCCGCAGGGTAAGTTCGTCCTCAATGAATGTGGCCTTCTTCTGCCGATACAAAACGGTCCAGGGGTGCTCGGCATTGAAATAAACCATCTTGCCGGTTCTTTCATTTAGTACACCAACCACTGCTGAGGCCATCATCACTCCGTCGAAAGTTTTGAAAATATCATGCAATTCATAATATGTTTCTTCTAACCATTCAGCGGGCGTTTCAGAAAGGATGCGATTGCCGCGAGCGGATCGTGAGATAATGTTATTCATCGCAGTCCCGAGAACGATAGCCCCACCGGCACCCTGCATGGATTTGCCCATGGCGTCCCCATTTAGAAAAACGATGTAGCGGTCGGCCCCATCACCAAAGCGCAAGTTACCCACAATGCAGATATCGCCACCAAGCTCGGACTGCCTTTCTCTGAAGGTGAATTTCTTTTTTTGCTCCAGATAAAAAGCGCTGCGCGTCAGCTGAGATTTATTCAAATCAATAGCCAGCGGGTGACCGATCAATGCCGTTAAATAATAATCCCCATCCTGCTGAACTTTCAGCGCCTGGATTTCCTCCATTTTTTCGGTGACTTCGCGAGTTCGTTCCTTGACTTTATCTTCAAGAGTCTCCGCATACTCTTGCAGCCGATTTTTTGCGTCCAGGATACTGCGCACCATACTGTTAAAGGACTCCGAAAGATAACCGATTTCATCCTGCACCATAACCGGAATCTTTACCTGAAGGTTTCCTGTATTGACTTCACTCACACCACCCAGAAGGGAATTGAGCGGACGCACGAGTGTACGGGAAAAGAATATGGGATAGAGTACGAGAATGAGAACCACCAGCCCGAGGAGCATGTAGGCCACATGTCTTGCGTGCTGATCCAGGTAGCGCCGGTAGTCCAGGTAGGGAACGCCCACTTCATACACAGCGTTCTGGTTTGGATCGGCCACCCGGTAGCCAAAGAATATCTCCATGGAATGCGGCCGGCCTTTGCGGTAGATCCTTTGCCCTTCCGGGCGTTCCCGGGCAAGGTCCGTCTTGATCTCTTCCAGATCCAGTTCGCTTTCTCCGGGATTGCTCAGTAGAACGGCATTGCGGTCGGCGTTGCTGTAGCGAATGACATAACCAAAATTTTCTCTGCGCGATCCCGGCACAAGTACGGACCTGGCCGTCAAGTCCCCGATGCGGTCAAAACTCTTCTCAATGTCTGAGTTCACCACAGCAAAGATTCCCTGAACGGCAAGCAGGATCGTCATCACAGATATACCTACAATTTTCGTCATGAAACTGGTCCGCTCCACTGTATTGTTAATAAATACAATTGCTATAGTAAAATAGCCCACCAGAGTCAGGATGACAAAAATCTGTTGATAGGTTCCGTGAGGTATGCGGCCGTTATTCAAAAAAATATTGGCAATTCCTGGTCCAAGCGAGGGCACCAGCATGGCAAAAAGCAACTGATACGCAGAACGGCGTTGTTCGCCCGACAGGCGGCGAGCTTTCCTTACCATAACTACCGTGAACCATACGACCATTAAGAGAATTGCCCGGGCCACATTCTGTCCCATTTCATGGGAGTAATTGAAAATGTTCCCGTTGAAGGTAAATTCTGGATTGGTGTTCAGCGCTTTGTAGTAAAAATCAGCAACCAGCAGAAGGGAGAGCAATCCCAGCACGACCATCGCAATGCGACTTTCTTTACGATTGAAATTTTCTATGTATTCGTAGGCGAATTTTATCATCATGATAAGCGGCAAGAAAACAACACCCACGGTAATGAATCGATGGTAGCCGCTGGTTATATCCGGAAAAATCGCTGACCACAGATAGCCAAAATCCAGCAAGAAACCTCCAATAAAAAAGAGGACCAGATAGCGGGTGGGCTTTTGCTTGCTTTTCAGACTGGCAAGGTAGAGCGCGATCAATAATGTAAAGATGCAACAAACAAGTGTGGCTATGCCCCAGTCATTGAAAAGGATCATGAGCAGGAAGTCTGCGCCCTCCGGGCACGCTGGCAATCATTTTTGTTGTTAGAATCGCACCGCCGGAAAAACAAAGTTGATCCCGAAAATGTTGCCGTGCTGGAATACTTCCGCTGGCGGTTTGCCAAAGTTCTGGTTGCGAAGGGTATTCAAGCAGGCCTCATCCACTTCGTGCTGACCCAGGCTGGAAATTTTGCGAACATCCCGCACCGTGCCGCTTTCATCCAGGAGGAACTGGACTTTGACCACCTGGGGCTTGATCGGCTGATTGATCACATATCCGGCATGGTCCCGATATGCATAGTTCATGCCCGGAGGTGCAAAGCTGTCCTGGATTTGTCGCAGCATGCTTTGAAAGTAAGAAAACCCGGCCAGCTCCTGCCGGGCTATGGATAGCATTCCGGAGGAGTCGTAGCGCAGGGCAAAATCCTGCTGGAATCGGTAGTTTGCCGGTATCTTCCAGGCTGCTCCGCCGGTGTTCTTTCCGGCTTTTTCTTTTTTCGGTGTCGGTCGGCTATCCGTTCGCTTCTGACCGAACTCAGCCGGGCTATCCACCGACGGGACTGCTGCGGTCGCGGATCTCCGGCCGGGGTCGAGTACATCGTAGGGGGTCAGGGTATGAAAGCCTTCCTTTTCTGTTATTCCGCCTTTGCCTTCAGCGCTTGTGCGGGAAAGAGCCCGAATCTGGTCCGTTTCTTTGGGTGGGGAGTCTTTCTGGTCCACAAGAACCGGATAGATACGCTCTTCCAGAGCTCGTTTCTCCATCTGGCGGCGTGCCAGTTGCAGCTGGCCTGACTCTCCGAGGAGCGGATTCCCGTCCGGAAGAATTAAATGCAGAAAGAAAAGGGCAAGCGGTACGGAAACCACAAGGCTGGCCAGGGACAATCGTTCTTCTTCCTCCGGGGCCGGCACACGGACAGAATAATGGATTCCGGCCCGATTGCCAAGCCCTTACGGGAACATGCTTGCCGAATTTTTCGCATTGCGCCAACCTGGCGTATGCATCCAAACGCCGCTTTGCTTGAAAAATTTTACTCCTCTTTTCAAAAGAAAGATTTTGCCTCCATGAACGATTGCTACAGTGAAATGGTCGTATTCAGGGATCCGGTCTTTGAAACTTTAGAAGGATGGAAAGCCCGGGCCATGTGGCAGATGCTCGTGGAACGCGGCGGCACTGACCTGGCCATCAGTTTTGCCAACATAGATGCCGGCCCGGATACGGGCAGCGCGCAGTGGGAAGCGGTTTACCGCTTTGGTAAGACCGGCAATACCGTTCACAATAAGATCCGGGCCCGTTTTGAATTTGCTGACGGCAAAATTGTAAAACATACTGACGACTTTAGCCTCTGGACCTGGGCCGGGATGGCCCTGGGACTGCGGGGCACTCTTCTGGGCTGGACACCATTCGTCCAGAATGCGATTCGCAAGGAAGCGCAGGCGGGGCTTGAGCTGTACATCAAGCGCAAACGCCTGGGCCCCAAATGAGTCTTCGCGTAGCCAATCTTCGCAAAGAATTCCGGCCCTTTTTTAGCAGACGCCCGCCCATTACAGCCGTACGCAAAATCGATTTTGAAATCGAACCGGGAAAGATCTATGCCCTGCTGGGTCCCAACGGAGCGGGAAAATCCACCACCATCAAAATGATCGCGGGCCTCATCCAGCCGACTTCCGGCCAGGTTTATATCAATGGTCGGCCCGTTTCTCCGGGACATCCGGAGCATTACAAGAATCTTAGCGCCGTTCTCGAAGGAACAAGGAACGTTTACTGGCGGCTCAATCCCATCGAAAACTTGCATTACTTTGCCAATCTGCGCGGCGTGTCCTCGCAAAAGATTGAGAAGCGTTCCGAGGAATTGCTAACTCTTCTGGAACTGGATGCTCGCAAAAAAAATCAGAGTCAGCACCTGTCACGCGGTATGCTGCAGAAACTGGCCCTGGCCGTCGCTCTCATCACCGACCCCCGCATTTTGCTTCTGGATGAACCGACTCTGGGCCTTGACATCAGCAGCGCACGCCGCATTCGGGAAGTGATTCTACACCTGGCCCACAAGGAAGGACGGATTATCCTTTTGACCACCCATCAAATGGAACTCGTGGAGTCTGTCGCAGACCACGTGGGAATCATTCGCGAAGGGGAGCTGGCAATCGAAGGCAGCATAGCCAACTTGCGGAAAATCTTTGCCAGCTTCATTTACAGACTCAAGATCAAAGGACGCTTCGTCATGCCCGCTGCCTGGAAAAAGTACAATGCCATTGTCAAACAGAGCAACGATGATTTCACCGAGCTGGAACTGGACCTGGGAAGCAAGGATGGGATGTTCGCTGTTCTGGCAGACCTGCAAAAAAAGGGCAGTGAAATCATTCAGCTGGATCGCAACACTGATGATCTCGAGGAGATATTCCTCCGGGTGTTGGAACGAAAACCAGAGCAGGCAAACGCTTGAAGCGCATCACCACGCACCTGAGAGAAGCGGCTTTAATGCTCAAGGCAGAATTTGTACGCGATCTCATCTTCATGCGCCGCTATCCCCTTGAACCTCTGTCCTTCATTTTCTTTATGTATATGATCCTCATCGCCGTACTCTTTGGCTTTGAACAACTGATGCAGGGACAAACGACCGGTCTGAACCGGGAAAAGATGATCCTCGGCTACTGCTTGATGCAATTTGTTTTATCGGCGCAGATGGGCTGGTCGGGGCAGATCCAGAATGAAAGCCAGACGGGCACGCTCGAACAGCTATCCATCTCCGGCCATTCTCTGGGCGATGTTCTTCTGGCCCGCGGAATTTCTCAGTTTCCCCGCCATGCCCTGAGCTTCCTGGCCCTGTTTGGCGCCTATGCGCTGTCGCTCGCGGACCTCAATTTTCACCTGCACCGAATTCACTGGCTGCTCCTTCTACTTTTCATCACAGCATTCGGCGTTTTTGGTGTTGCCTACGTCTTTGCCGGAGTTACCCTGATCTTTAAGAGAGTAGGCTTCTTTTTTCAGATCATCAACTTTGCCTTCCTGGGATTATTCTGGCAGGATCCTGCCCGCCTGGAAGGGCTGACTCTGCATTTTTATCAAATCTTCCCTTTAACGGCTGGAATGGCGGCAATGGAAAGTCTGCTCATCGTCGACCGGATTCCCTCCATTGGCCCGATGCTGACTTTTTCTTTACTTTTCTGGCTGGCCGGATATATCGTATTCCGATTGCTGGAAAATCGCGCCAGAAAGCAGGGACTTCTGTCTCAGTACTGAAAGCAAATCCAGCCAGGAGTAAAACATGGACCCATTCAGCCTGACCAAATACTTCGCAAAAATGAAGTTTTTCAAAATCTTTGGCAATGAAATCAAGATCTACGACGAGAGTAAAAACAATCTGTTGTTCTTCGTGAAGCAAAAAGCCTTCAAACTGAAGGAAGACATTACCATCTATTCAGATGCCAATAAAAGCCAGGAATTGTTGAAAATCAATGCCCGCAGCATTCTGGATCTTTCAGCCACTTATGACGTCACTGATCCTCGCTCCGGACAGAAATACGGATCCTTACGCCGCGAAGGTCTGAAGTCGGTCATGGTGATCGATTCGTGGCAGATTCTTGATGCAAATGGTCAAGAGATCGGCAAAATTCAAGAAGACAACTGGATCATGGCCTTGATCCGCCGCTATACCATGGGGAGCTTCATTCCGCAAACATTCCAGATTACGGTAGGCAATACTCCGGTGGGCGTGCTCAAACAAACATGGAATCCATTCGTCCCTCAATTTTCTCTGGATTTCAGTATGGACACCGGGAACAGGCTGGATCGTCGCATGGGAATCGCAGCCGTCATCCTCATGCAGGTCATTGAAGGCAAGCAGCAGTAGTCGGATGGCATCAAGGCAGCGATGGCGCCGGAGGAAGCAGGGCGGATTGAAGAGAGCCTGAAACAGAAGGTCTCAGAGGTTCGCCTCCTTTCCCATGGCCTCGCGCCCATCTGGAGGGCCACGGCCGGCGGCCGGCCGCTCATTATCAAGGGTCTGGAAATGCATGACCAGGCCCTGTGTGAAATCGACGGACTCAATGCTCTGGAAGAAGCGGGCTTCCCCGTCCCCAAAAACCGGGCCGTGATTGCAGGAGACAGGCAGCACTATCTGGTCATGGAATGGATCGAATCCGGACGGGCGACGCCGCGTCAGATCGGAAGCATTCTTGTTGGCGGGTACAAACGCAAAGCGGACCGCTGGGGCTACAATCGCAGTAACTATATCGGCCTGTTGCCGCAGGATAACCGCTGGGAGGCGGATTTCGCGAGCTTCTACCGGGAGTGTCGTCTGCAACCACAGTTCCGCCGGGGTGAACAATCGGGCCTCCTTTCAGGGAAAGACCAGGAGTTAGCCGAGTCCGCGCTCAGAAGCGTAGCCCGGGATTTTGAAACCCTTTCTCCGGTCCTCATCCACGGTGATCTGTGGTCGGGCAATCTCCTCCTGTCTACGGGCAAAGTATACTTGATTGATCCGGCAGTTTCCTACTGTCATCCCGAACAGGATCTGGCCATGATGGCGCTTTTTGGCGGACCCTTATCACTTTCAGACCTGGAAAGCATCGCTCTTGAGACCGGAAGCCCGCCCGGGTTTCGCAGACGCATACCCTTCTGGCAAATCTATCCGTTACTGGTTCATGTGAATCTTTTTGGCGCATCCTACCTGGGTCAGCTTCGCGCTGCTCTGGCTGCCGCAAATTGACCCTTAGCGGGGCCCGCAAAGCCGGTGCCCGGTTTTTGCAGGGCGAGTTTGGTGAATCAGCACAGGCAGAGGCCGACTATTTGCTTTGCCACACTCTGGATATAGACAGAATTGCCCTGTTTCGCGACGCCGATCGCGAGCTAACCGAACGCGAGTTACCGGCCTATCAAGAGGTTCTGGGCCTTCGCCGCAGGCGGGTACCGCTTGCTTATATCACCGGGCAACGCGAATTTTTTGGCCTCACTTTTTCTGTCAGGCCGTGCGTTCTTATCCCCCGGCCGGAATCGGAATCCCTCGTCGAGTGTGCTCTGGAAAAATTTGGCCAGGAGACTCCCGACGTTCTGGACCTATGCTGTGGCAGCGGATGCCTGGGCATCGCCTTTGCCTCCCATTGTGCTGTCCGCAATTTACATTTTTCCGATATCGATGCGGAGGCCCTTCAGGTGGCCCGGGAAAATGCCGCAAAGCTCCTGGGCCCTGGATCCACTGCCTTTTTGCAGGGCAACACCGTTTTGCCGTTGCAACAACAGTACGATCTCATTCTCTGCAATCCACCTTATGTTTCCCTGGACGAATACGCAAATCTTGAACCGGAACTGCACTATGAGCCCGTCCATGCTCTGATCAAATCAGATCCAGAAGCCTTTGCTCTACACCTCCTCCTGGATGCATTGCCTTTTCTGAAAGAAGGTGGCTGGCTGCTCCTGGAAAGCACCGAGTTTCTCGCAAACCACTTGCTAAACAGAATGCGGGATTCCAGAGAAGCCCTTTTCTTCCCGGGAACGGACTCCAGCGGCCAGATACGCTTCATACAGATGCAAAAAAAGTCGTCTGGCAGGTAAAGTACGCCCCTGCGCGCACCGATTGATGACACAGAGGTAGCCATGCACATTTCCCATGACCCAATCGCCCGCTCAGCTCAGGCCATGAATGACCTGAACCAGAAAATCGTCGACGCGCACCAGAAACTTTCCGGCAAGCTTCTAAACATGGCTGTTACGGAAAAGGTAGGCGCGGAGAAGCAGGCCACGGCCGCCCAGGCTATCGACTACCGAGCCTGAAATATCATCCGGTCGATTTCCGCCCGGATGCGAATGCAGGAAAAGTTCCAGTAAGCGACCAGACCGAACTCGTTGCAGGGTGCCTCAAGGAGTGCAGCATAGCATTCCCGGGAAAGTGCCTCCAGTTCCGGAGTGAGCCTGGCCAGTTTCAAGTCCAGGTCACTGGTAGCCGCGGCCACGCATGCTTGAGCGGTCACCTCCTTTTGCATGGCCGGACTTAAAGCTCGTGTAAAGGGCTCGAAGCAGTAGAGGAGATGTTCGCACATGGCCCGCGTCGTTTCAATAACATAATCCCGATACCGTGGCGCTTCGCTGGGGGATGCTTTTCTTTTACACCCCGCATCGAGTCCCAATAAAAACAAAAGTCCGAATGCCAGAGCTGTTCTACTCAAAAAGATCACATTTCACCTTCCCCTTCCGCGATAGAAAAAGTTCCGTAATCGACCGGGCAATCCTGGCCTGGGCTGCGCCTGATGTGGCATCAGAAAAATTCTGATCGTCCTTCAGAGTTGGCATAAAATCCTGAATGGCCTTTTTAACTATGTAGTTATAAAGCAAATGATCCCAGGACTGTTCATAATTTTCTGCATAGTAAAGCTGGTATCGCTTGGCAACTCTGTCCGCAAATAGAACATCTTTTTCTTTATATTCAAATATGTCCGATTTTTCAAAGATATCTTCCAGGAGTGGGGAGAAGAAGATGGTGGCCTTTTCGCAGGTATTCTCTTGAATCGCAAAAATCAATGCGTCCTGACCCGGGCGCAATCCCGGCCAGTAGCTGTATTGATTCTTCTGCATAATGTTCAAACTGGGAACATAGCGTTTGTCCGGTAAGTACCAGGAAGCGATGGCCGCATCCTGGTAACGATTGGCTGCGAGTACAGCCTCTGGATTTTTTTTCAGACGTTCGCTTTCGATTTCGAGAATCGCTTCCTTGTACCCTGCGTACCGTAAGGCCGGAATGTAATAGCTATTGATTCGCCTGCCGGCAAGATTTTCGATAGACTGGGCAAAAAGCATGACAACTGCAAAGGCGATCGCAAACAGAAAGCCAAATACTAAAAGTATCTTATGGATTCTTAATCCAAGGCCCTCCGGTCTGTACACGGCAAGCAAAAGAATCGCTCCGGGGTAGGCCGGGAACACCCAGTTGGGCTGGACGGTCCGTGTAAATGACATGATAAAAAAGAATACCACCGGAAGCAGAGCAGTCAGCGCGATGAATTGCAGGGCCAGAATTCGCCTTCCAGATTCATCCCCGCCTGGATAAAGGTCACGAGAAAGATAGCGCTTCCAGCGCCCGTTCTTTAGTCGCAGGGTGACTGCGGCAAGAGCCAGAACAAACCCGGGAGAGAACATCAATAGTTGGCCGCCCAGATACTCTCCAACAGCTCCCTCGGCAAAACGCCCGCCTGAGGATCTTAAGTGCGCGATGGCCTCAATGGAAGCCCAATCATGTTTGATATTCCAGATCAGAACAGGCAAAAGAAAGAGAAGACTGATCGTCAGGCCCGAATAAGTGAGCGGACGCTTCAAAAAATCAAGCAATGCTCCACGCTGATAGAGGAGGAGCACGGTCCAGGCAAGCGCGAGAAAAACCATCGTGTGTTTGGCACTGAGGCCCACTCCCGTTGCCAGAAACAGGCCCGTCAAGCCCGCTACCGAACGATTCAATAGAAAGTGCACGCCGGAAAAGATGGCACCGCACCAGGCAAGCAAAAGCAGAGAATCATGCATGATCACAACGGAGCCGCCAAAGAAGCCGGGAATCAAGGTCATGAGAAGCAAAACGCCATAGAGGGACCAGCGCTCCCGGCTGATTAACCTGACCGTAAAAAGCATAAAAAGCGTGGCCAGGGTTGCGGCAAATATAGCTGCTAATTTCAGGGCAAGCTGCGTGTGCCCAAAAAGTTCCGTGAAGATTCTTATATAGTAGGCAATGCCCGGGCCCTGATCGTAGTACGACAGATCCAGCTGACGCGACCAGGCCCAGTAGTAGGCTTCGTCGGGTACAACAGGTAAACCCAGCGCATAGTGCAATCGCCAGGCTGCAATGAGGAGCAGCGCGAGAATCGGCAGAATCAAGCCGCCACCTGTTGAGAGCGGAGCACGATTTCCAGCATCGCCGGTAAGGTGAGAGAACCGGTATTCTGGAGCAATGAAATTTCACCCAGGATTGCCCGACCAGGCTGCCGCAGGTCAGGTGACAGTTGCGAGAGCGTAATGAGTAGCACGAGAAGCTCCTTCTCTAGGCGCCGGGCAAAGCCCTGTTCCCAGGTATTTTGCAGGGCCCGGGTTCGAATGAACTGTCGCAGGGAACCAAGGCTGAACTCTTCTGCCTGGGATAGAAAGAGGTCTCTGTCTCCCCCCTGTCCCAGCATCCGAAAATCGAGCAAGGTTTCCAGTTGCAGCGGCATTTGCTCCGGAACGGCCGCTGCCTGTTTCAACAGATCTTCCAGTTCAGCATCAGGCAGCAGGAGGAGCTCTCCATAGCCTTGCCAGCTCAGGATCTTGAGAGCCGAATAGTAGATAAATTCCTCGTAACGATAGCGAGCCTCGATCGCCCGCTCTCCCGGGAGGAATGAAGTCGCGGGAATTTTGCTTAAAAGTTTCATGCAGACTCTGGCGATGGTTACGTAGTCCCCGCCCGTCGTTTGCTGCAATCGCTGGAAGATAGTAATCCCCAGGGAATTGATGACCCGGTTGATCACCTCCGTGACCACTATTTCGCGGGCGAGGGGATGTTTTTCAATGGCTCCAGGATAGCGCTCCTGTAAGACAGTTGGAAAGTAGCCAGAGAGCAGTTCGGGGAAATTCAATTCCTCCGTTGCAGCCAACAACTGCCTGGACAGATGAAGTTTGGTAAATCCCATGAGTGCTGCCAGCAGTGGACGCGCCAGTTTCTTCTGCGTTTTCTCAATTCTGTCCAGATCGGATTCGAAAGGAACAGCATCGGCTTCCCGGTTCAACACGCCCAGTTTGCTGAGAACCTTAATCCATTCCCGATAGGCATGGAACTGATTGCTAACGCGCATTACCTCCAGAGAAAGGGCAAGATTGTTGGATCGGTTGTGCTCGAGGACCAGCCCGACCATCGCCGGGTCCAGCTCGCGTATGAGCCTGTCCCTGGCCGGTCGATCCAGCAGACCTTCTTCTTCTAACGATGTTAGCAAAATTTTAAGATTTACTTCGTGATCCGACATGTCCACGCCAGCGGAATTGTCGATGGCGTCAGTGTTCAAACGGACTCCCTGATCCGCTGCTTCGAGGCGCGCTGCCTGCGTGAGCCCCAGATTACCACCTTCCGCCAGAACACGACAGCGTAATTCGTTTGCATCGATGCGAACACGATCATTAGTCGCATCATTCGCCTGAAAATGGGTTTCCCGACTGGATTTGATGTACGTTCCCACACCACCGTTCCAGAGTAAATCCACGGGGCTCTGCAGAATCGCTTTGATCAGCTCTTCGCCAGAAAGGTGCGCGGCATCGGTTCCCAATCGCTTGCGGACGGCCTGGGACAGTTCTATGCTCCGCGAATCGCGGGGATGTACACCGCCGCCGGGAGAGAAAAGGTTCGTGTCGTAGGCATCCCAGTTGAGGACAGATTCAAACAGTCGCTTGCGTTCCCGGTAAGAAGATTCTGGATCCGGATCAGGATCCAGAAAGATAAAGCGATGATTGAAAGCAAAAAGCAATTGCACCGAATCAGAAAGCAATAGTCCGTTGCCAAACACATCGCCGCTCATGTCGCCAATGCCGGCCACGGTGATTTTGTCCTTTTCTGGATCAACTCCGAGCTCCGCAAAATGGCTCTTTACGCTTTCCCAGGCGCCGCGAGCTGTTATTCCCTGTTTTTTATGATCATAGCCGTTCTGCCCGCCGGAGGCAAAGGCATCATCCAGCCAGAACCCTCGTTCATGGGCGATGCCATTGGCGATGTCGCTGAAAGTAGCCGTTCCTTTGTCCGCAGCCACAACAAGGTAAGGATCGGCATCATCCAGACAAACAATGCCCGCCGGCCGTACCACCGTTCCGGCCCGGTACGAGTCGGTCAGTCCGAGCAGTGCGTGAATGTAGCGTTTGTAAGCCTGGACTCCTGCTTCACGGAAAGCGGCCGGATCAGCGGGTGGCTTCTTTAGTAGAAAACCTCCCTTGCTGCCCTCGGGAACGATTACCGTATTCTTCACCATTTGTGCTTTCATCAATGCCAGCACTTCGGTGCGATAATCCTGCCGATCCGACCAGCGCAGCCCGCCACGGGCGACTTTTCCACCCCGTAAATGGATTCCCTCCAGGTAGTTGGAAAATACAAAGATCTCAAAGTAGGGCACCGGCTCGGGCATGCGATCAATCAATGAGCTTTTGATTTTAAATGAAAGCTCAGGATTTTTCTGATAAAAATTGGTACGCACGATGGCCAGGACGATTTGTTGAAAGTGCGTCCCGACCTGTTCATCCATCGCACTTCTCAGGCTGGTAAAAAACCCTGTCAGTGCCTCCATCGCCTCCTTTTCCTGGATGGACGGGGACGGACTCAATCGGGCATGAAAGAGATCAATCAGAGCCCGGATCCACGCCGGATATTGCAAGCAGAACTGATAGAGTCCCAAGTAGGGAAGCGACTTTTCCGTTTGCCAGTAGTAGGCATTCAGGGCTTTGGCTAAAATCAGTTCATCCGGTGTAAGCCTGGAAAGAAGGCTCAGAGCATCCAGGGGAGAACTGTCCGATGCTCCGTTGAGAACCAGTTCCAGGCAATCAGCAATCCGGCGCTTTTCTGGTTTTTCTTCAGGCCGACCAGGGACAAAGAAAGCATGGACATGGGCGCGCTCAAGCCCCCTCTCAAAGAATGCCGTGTTCTCCTCTTCGATAACGAATCCAAAGTTGGTTAGAACGGGAACCAGATCGCTTACCAACCATAACCGGGTGCTATAAATTTTAATACAATCTTGTTCGCTCAGATGCCGGCGGTAGTAACGTACCCGGACCGTGTCGTGGGCACCCGTATCCAGCATGCTTTCCAGAAGCTCAAGATCCACTAGAGATTCTTCCGGAGACATACCCAGAGTAAAATTTTCAGACATTCCGGAAAAATACAGATTTCTTTTGTAATGAATCTGCTCTTCACCGGAAAAGCGATTGGCGATCAATCTGCGCAAACGGGCCGACCAGGTTTCTAAAATGGCAGCGCGTCTTTCTTCGAGCAATTCAAAGGCTCTATCGGCCTGCGCTCCTACCTGAATTGCGTAAAGGAGGAGCTCATTACGCTCCAGGGGAAAACGAATCTGGTAGGGGCTTTCCCAGTTTTCCTGGCGCAGAAGGCTCTGGAATTCCTCGCCCGGGACCTCTGCGGAATCGCGCCTGGGCACTGTAGCCAGTAGCCAGAGCATCTCATTATCAGAATCCCGGAGCAGAATGCTTTCACTTTCCTCCGCGAAGTTGTTCGCAAAAGCAAACCGACTGAGTTCGTAAAAGAAGTCCGCACTGCGGGAGAAGAGCAAGCCCACAGGGATCTCACGCAGAAGTCGGGCAATGCGCTTGCGCATGAAACTGCTCTCACCGGCCATGTAACGTTCATACAGCGCAGTCAGGAGTCCGGAAAGCGGTGGTATCTCCAGAAGATTCTGGGAGTGTGCGCGGTGGGCAAAATGCCCCACAAATACTCCGGTCCTGCCCCGATCCTCAAAACGAAAGCACATGACTTTGCGACGGGGATTGGACCGACTTCGCAGGCTGGTATCCGAGAATGGGCGCGCCCTGTACAGTTCCTCTAAATCGACGGAAACATCAGGATCCCTGAGCAGGCCATGACGAATGTCGCTATCTGCATAGCCCAGGAGCACAAGGTTTTCACGGAACCAGGTTTGATCTGCCTTTCGCGATTGTAACTGTGTGTCGAGTTTTTCTCTCATCGATTCAAAGTCAGAACTGATCAGACTCAATTGTGCGTAATTTTTTCTCAGATTACTCTCTAATAGCTGAGCATCCTTATTACTCAACCGGCCTATCTGCAAATAGATATAACTTTCCGCTTTATAGCCGTCCTGCACATGAATGGTAAGATCCTCCAGGATGCCGTTAGCATCGCGTTTTGTATAGAGTACAGGATGTATCAAAACCCCGATGCGGTACTCGCAATGAGCCAGGTAATCAAGTAATGTTTCTACAAGAAAAGCAGAATCCCGCGAGGCGATCTCCACGATGGTCGAATTGATCAGCCAGTACTGTTCTATCGGCGGATTGATAACCTGAATTTTGTTGTCCTCATTGCGTTCCCGCATGAACGTATATCGTTCCAGAAGGAAGAGACGCCTGTCCTCCTCAGTTAAAAAATCATAGTAAACCGCCGGCAGAAATGGCCTTAAGCCCTCCACAAAGTAATTCGGTGCTTGCAACATATCCCCTCCTACAGCGAGCAGGCCACGCTGGCCGTGCGGTACGCTTGGGCCAGAACCAGGCGACCGGATAGATGAATTGCGTCAGTAACACCACTGGCAACCCTCGCGTTGTCCGCATACACGAGCTCCTTTTGTCCGGAAGAAGGGTCCAGTCGCCAGATGCGCGAAGGAGCGGTAAAGCCACCGGACTGGCGATGTAAAAAGAATTTCATCCGGCTGTTCACTGAAGAGACAAGAATGGTGCCGCTGCGTTCGCTATGCAAGCCCTGGAGGGTGCCACCGATGGAAAATTCATTTTGCTTCTGCAGCGTTCCACTGTCCCTTCTAAACATGGTAAGCTGTCCATTCTTGCGTCCGGCGTACAAGACCTGGAGATCAGGTGATAAAGCGATGCCCGTAAAGTTTCCGGGAGAGCTGGCAATAATCGTCTCCCCGTTCAGATAGTAAACGATTTCCTGGAATTCGATTCCCGTGATCCATCCAAGCAAGCGCAATCCCGATGAGGAGGCTATCGTATTGGTTACGTAAAACTCGTTTTCAGAGACGGCGGCAATGTGTTCAGAGCGCAAAAAAAGCGGACTGTGAATCCGACCAAAAAACTCCAGTTCGCGACGCTTGACCAGATACTTCTCTACTACGGTCATCTGCTTTATAGCCCGATTGAGCACGAGAAGCACAGGACGGCCACTTTCAATGAGCGCTATTCCTGTTGGGTGAAAAGGAAAGTCGTCGCGCCCCGTTATTCGCATCGGCAGCGCACGATCAAAACCATTGCCAATAAGCCGGAAGATATCGCCCCTTTCCATAAAATCACCGGAGGGCGTGTGGCTGCGTCGTTCTTGCGCGGACACCAGGATGCGGTTATGTTCACTGTTGTACTCCAGATGAGCACCTCCGGGCAGATCAGTGGCTTGCTGGCAGCTGTGAGACTCGCGCAAAGGGACCCCGCTGCATTGGACCAGCACCACAGCGACGGCAAGGAAGGCTCTACACATACTTCTGGTCCAGAACCCAGGAAAGGTCTGGATAGAGGGAGACCTCCCAATGCGGATTGCCCGAACGGGAAAGAGCATTGTGGTGCTGCCAGCGCAGGAGGTATTTCTGCCAGAAATTCTTGAGTTCTTCATTGGGGGCAGGCATATTTCCACTTTGCAGAAAGGAAAGCAAAAGATCCCGGAAGGGAGGTAGCAACGCCCGGGCCAATTCCGGATCCGGACAAAGAAGATTCAAAGCGATGGTGAAATAGTCCACCATTATGGGTTTAAAGTGTGCAGCCGAGGGTAGAATTTGCCCATCGAGGAAAGGCTCCAGAAGGCCGGTTTCCAGATGGCTGAAATCCACATCATCAAAGAGGGCAGAGGCCCAGAAATTCTTTTCCTCCCGGGCAACAGAAACCTTGAACAGTGTCTCGCGTAACCGTAGCGGCTCAAAATCCACTATAGCACCCGCTTCTTGCTGAATTTCCTTCACCGGGAATAGACGTGATTGAAAATACAACCGATCCGTGTGGAACGCCGGAGAACGTCCCTGCCGCGGTCCTGCCAGCATTTCATGCGTTTGTGCACCACCCATATAGGGTCCCAGAATTCGCAGGATCAAGATGAAGCCGGCAAGATCAGGCAAGAGACCGGGCAGGGGGTAATAGAAAATAATATGCAAATGTGAGGATTCTTTCCTGGGTCTGGGCTGCGGAAGCACCTGGCCGTTTTTCAAAAAAGGACCGATGCACGGAATGAGCGTGTCGAGCAATGCACCGGCCTCTGCAAAACGCAACTCGTCCAGAGATACGGCGGGCCAGTGTAATGTTTCCGCAAAGAGAAGGTAGGGATGTCGAATCGTATCAAGGCAGATGCGAAAAGGCCTGGCAGAAATATCTCCGGGGGCTTTAAGTCGCGCATTAAGCGCCTGTACTTCCTGAAGTTCCATGCTAACCTGAGAAAAGCTTTTCCTTTTGGGGCAAGGCCGCCTCCGGTCGACCGAGCCAGCGTCGCTGCTGGATCACAATATAGGTAAAAAGAGCAATGAAAAGGGCCTGGATGGCGATGAACACTGCAAGCAGATGACGCAGACGCATATCCGCCAGGCTGGTTGCCTTTACTGTTTCCAGATGTGCAATGACCAGCACCAGGCGATCCACCTCGGGAAACTCAGCACGGTACCGTTGCCTCAAATGGGAGAGGATAGAATCCGCATCACTCGCACTCATTTTTTCCAGCCGGGCCTTTTGCTCCTGTTCAGAAAGTTGCATTAACCTTTCTGCCTCACGGCCGTAGTCCATTTGCGCCAGCAGTGGTGCGCCGGTGAGCAGAAATAGAGGGAAAATACTGAATATAAGTTTCATAAATCCGATCTTAATTTCCTTGTAATGATTTCATGCAGATACAAACGGTAAAGCAGAGCAAAAAAGAACAGATGGTAGGCAAGAACGCCCATCCAGAAAGTAAACCGGATATCGGGGGCCATGCTGCCCAGCACCGATTGCGGATGGGTGTCCGGCTCTACCAGCCTGATGGCAAACCAGGTAAGAACGCTGGCCAGAGCCGAAAATATGGCAATCAAAGCGCCCACCGTGGCCCGGCGTTCCTCTGCATCGATCATGCCGCGGAGTAGAAAATAGCCCACGAGGATAAGAAAAAGGACCAGAAAAGAATTCAGTCTGGAGTCCAGCGGATTCCAGTAAGTTCCCCATTCCACGCGAGCCCATAGCGCTCCGCTGATCACCACCGTAATGCTAAAAACCAAACTGATGCGGGTGGCGCTCAACGAGATAATGTCAAATACAGCCCGGCGCCTGACCAGATAAAGAATTCCAGAAAGGGCGGCCAGCAGAGGGGCATAAAGGGCTACCCAGGCAAGAGGGACATGCAGGTAAAAAATCCGATGAGCCACACCCTGCTGCGTGATGACATCCGGGTAGTAAAGCCCCAGGAAATTGGCACCAACAACTCCAAGTAGCGCAAGAAGCGAAAGTGCATCCAGAAAAACCGATCGCTTTGCTGCCATGTCAGTCCTGCACTTCCAGAAGGGCGTAACCGTAGAAAAGCGTGCCTGCAGCAAGATAGGTGAGCGCCGGTATCCCGGCCAGGACCCGGTCGGACCAGACTGGTGACGGTAAACTCAGGAAATGCAGGGCAACGATCATCACCGGCACCATCAAAGGCAGTTGCAGCAGCGGCAAAAGAATATTTTTCATTTTATTCTCTCCGGCAATGGAAATCAGGATCGTTGCGGCAGCGGCCATAGCCAGAGCTGCCAGGCCCAGAGGAAGAAGAGCAAGGAGGAACCCCGGTGGTCTGCCCAGCAAAAGCAAAAAGTAAACCGGTAGCATAATCACAAGCACAATAAGTAAAGCAATCCACAGCCCCAGAACTCGAGCCATATAAAGAGCGGTTAAATCGACCTTACTACAGAGGACAACGCGCAACGCTCCTTTCTCTTTTTCCATCTGCTGCTGCCAGAGCGGGATGATAGCGGAAATAAAAATCAGGGAAGCCAGCAGCAAACCATAAACAGTATCCTCTTTCAATGCCAGTGCAGCGGGAAAGGAACGCTGGTAGATCAGGGCGAGGATCACAGCAAAGACAACGGCAGCAATGAGTCGCCCCGGTGAAGCCAGAAGCAGGCGCACCTCCTTTGTAATAGCCAGAAAAAAACCCTGAGTGAAAGACATCCCGAAACTCATCGACGTTCAACGATTGCCGGGGCATACTTTGCGGGCTTCTCAAAGCCCAGAAGGAGCAGAATTGTTGCCGCCAGATTGGCCAGCCCGCATTCCCGGGCAACCGGCCGGTACAGCTCCGATCCCTTGCCGGTCAAAATGAATGGCACCGGATTTAAGGTGTGACTGGTTTTTGCGATCGGTTGACCCTGGCTGTCGCGCAGCACCTCTCCCCTTTTATCAATCATCAGCATCTCATCGCAATTGCCGTGATCGGCTGTGATGATCGTGAGCGCCCCGGCCTCATCGCAGGCCTGGAGCAAAGTGGACAGAGCTTGATCCACCGCCTCTACTGCACGAATACTGGCCGGCAAATTGCCGGTGTGTCCAACCATATCACCATTTGCGTAGTTCAAGCGCAGGAAGGAATACTCTCCGGTTTGCAGTGCAGCGATAACGGCCCGGGTAATTTCTTGAGCCTTCATTTCAGGCTTTTGATCAAAGCTGATCCGGTCCGATGGTATCTCCACCCAGACTTCTAATTCTTCGCTAAACTTACGCGAGTTATTCCCGTTCCAGAAATAGGTAACATGTCCAAACTTCTGCGTTTCCGAGCAGGCAAACTGCTTGAGTCCGGCCTGCACCAGGTATTCGGAGACCGTCTCTTCTATAGAAGGTGGCTCTACCAGATACACCTCGGGCAGCTTTAGATCGCCATCATATTGCATCATTCCGGCATAGTGCACCTTAACATCGGGATCGCGTACAAAGGCACTGAATGGTTCTTCCGTGAAAGCTCGGGAAATCTCTATTGCCCGATCTCCGCGAAAATTAAAAAAAATCACACAATCACCCTCTGCAATGGGCCCCACTGGCTTTCCGCCTTCCCCGATGATAAACGCTGGCAAATCCTGGTCTATGGCTCCAGGAAATTCTTCGCGGAAGGTGCGTAGAGCCGCACGCGCATCGGGAAAGAAACGACCTTCACCCTTTACATGCGTCTTCCAGCCCAGCTCAACCAGCGACCAGTCGGCCTCATAGCGGTCCATAGTAACCTTTTGCCGCCCTCCGCCCGAGGCAATGCTCCACGTGGCTCCATCGGGCCGGTTTGCCGCTATGGCCAATTCCAACCGGTCAATGTATCGTTCCGCGCTGGTTTTCTCCACATCACGACCATCAAGCAGCACGTGCACAAACAGCCGCTCTACCCCAGACCTCCCGCATTCTTCCAGCATGGCAATCAGGTGATCGATGTGACTGTGCACATTTCCATCTGAGAGTAAACCAATAAAATGCAGGGCACTGCCCGTTAAAGCAAATCCTGGATTATCTTTATTTCCTATCAGAGATTGCCAGGCCTCTCCGGAGAAGAGTTTCCGCGATGAAAGGGCCTCGCTGACCAGACTGGCGCCCTGGCTGAATACGCGCCCGGCTCCCATTGCATTATGGCCCACTTCTGAATTGCCCATATCGGCATCAGATGGCATCCCAACCGCCGTGCCATGTGCTTTGAGCCGACTTTGCACAGGAGCATTCTGTAAAAGGCCTTTAATGGTGGGAGCATCCGCGAGATCCAGGGCATTGCCCGGATAGCCATCGGCCTGTCCGCGATACAGAGCCACGCCATCCAGAATCACAAAAACCAGAGGCGAATGTCCTTCGCCTGACAATCGTTTCAATGGTTCCACTCTGACCTTCCTTTGATTCAAGTAAAAAGAACAAGCTGCCGGCCTTTGGCCGGGATAAAATCGGCTACAGAAATTCCTATCAACCGAACCTTTGCCAGCAGTTGACTTTCGCGCAGGCAATGCTTATGCAAAAGTTGCAGAGCCACTTCGTAAATGTTCTGTGCATCGTCCGTCGCTTCAGACAATTTCCGGGATCGATTTGTCGTAGTGAAATCCTGAAAGCGAACCTTCAATGCTACCTGCTCGCAGGAGAGTTTACGGTTTTTCAGTGTCGCCTCAAGCTGCACGGCCATCCGGGCCAGCATCGCCTGGATCAAAGCCAGATCGCCTGTATCGCGAACCAGAGTGCGCTCCACGCCCAGCGATTTGCGTTTTCTCGAGCCGTTTACCTGGGACTGATCCAGGCCCTGAGCCAGATGCCAGAGTCGTTCACCGCCTGCATTCCCGAGCCATTCCCTGATTTGCCAGCGGGGTAAAGCTGCCAGCTCCCCGACTGTGCGGATGCCCTCCCGGGCCAGGCGACCGCAGGTCTTCTTACCCGCTCCCCAGAGTTTTTCCACGGATAGTGGGGCAAGGAACTCTCGCTCCCGACCGGCGGGACAGACCACCAACCCATTGGGTTTCTCCAGATCAGAAGCTACTTTAGCAACGGCCTTGCTTGTAGCCACGCCGGCGCTGGCCGTAAGTCCCGTATCTTCTTTGATGCGCCCCTTGATTTCCGCTACAAGTTTACGGGCACTCTCGGGATCGGCTGCGACAGAGCTCAGATCAAGGAACGCCTCATCCAGGGATAGAGGTTCAACGGCCGTTGCAGCGCCGCGAAAGATTTCCATTACGGTCCGCGACACACTGACATAGCGACTGAAACGAGGACGCAAGAAAATGCCCGTAGGACAGAGCCTGAGTGCCTGTCCTACGGGCATGGCTGAACGAACTCCATAGGCACGCGCCTCGTAAGAGGCGGCGCAAACCACGCCCCGTCTGCTTTCCCGATCCCCGCCCACAATGACCGGACTCCCCTTCAGCTGCGGATTGTCCTCCTGTTCCACCGCTGCAAAGAAGGCGTCCAGATCTATATGGGCAATAACAGCCATCTTACTTCTCTGCGCGACCGGTCATGGGCACAAAACGCACGGGGATATTGCGTTCTACAGATATTCTTGATTTACTGTCTTTTCTGAATACCATAAGCTGTTGCACTGCAGTTCCCACAGGGGATACCATTTTTCCCCCCGCTTTGAGTTGTGCGAGGAGGGGCTCCGGCACGCTGGCCGGAGCCGCCGTGAGCATGATCCGGTCAAAGGGAGCGTCCTCTGGCCACCCGGCGTAACCATCACCGCAACGCAGCATGACATTCCTGTATTTGAGCTCTTCGAGCAGGATTTTACGGGACCTCTCGCAAAGCTCGGGAACGATTTCTATGGAAAAAACGGCTGTTTGTAACTCCGCAAGCACTGCCGTCTGATACCCTGAACCGGTGCCAATTTCAAGAACCCGCATCCCCGGTGCAGTATCTAAGAGTTCCGTCATAAGGGCTACAATGTAGGGTTGAGAAATCGTTTGCTCCTTGCCGATGGGCAGGGGCCCGTCATAGTAGGCTTCTTTCCGATAGGCATCGGGAACAAAGCGGTGGCGCTCGATGCGGAACATGGCGGACAGGACCGGCTCGTTTTTGATGCCGCGTCCCCGTAATTGCTCCTGCACCATTCTTTCCCGTGCGCTGAGAAAATGATCCTGAGCTTCCATGCCGCCACGGCAGCCTGCCGCAAGGACAGCGAGCAACAGACACAATTTCCGGTCCATAAAAATCGGGAATCTCACTTTACACCCATCAGCTGCAGCATGCGATCCAGGTCTTCCAGAGTTGCATACCGAAGGCTGACCTTGCCACCGCCATTGCGGCGATGAGCAATTTCCACACGGGTGGAAAAGCGATTCTGGAGTTTTTTTTCCACGCTGAGCAGGTTAGGATCTTTGCGACCGGCCACCTTTTTCGTAGCCGGACCGCTCTGCAATCGGGCCACCTCATCTTCCACGCGGCGCGCTGACCAGCCTTCGCTGACAATGCGAGTTGCCAGACGCAAAAGAAGGCGGCGGTCCGCGATGGCGAGTAGCGGCCGGGCCTGTCCGGCCGTAAGTTTCTTCTGATCAATCAGGTTCTGGATTTCTTCAGGGAGTTTAAGCAAACGCAGCAGGTTGGTTACAGTGGAACGATCCTTGCCCACTTTCTCCGCAATATCCTGGGGCTTCAGATCATGGCCAAGAAGCTTCTCGTAGGCCCGCGCTTCTTCCATGGGCGTGAGTTCTTCGCGCTGAATGTTTTCAATGATCCCCATTTCCAGGGCCTGCAGATCGTTTACTTTCTTTACTATGGCCGGGATACTTTTGAAGCCCGCTTTCTTGCAGGCTATCCAGCGCCGCTCACCGGAAATGAGCTGAAATTTATCTCCCAGGGGCCGGACAATAATCGGTTCAATCAATCCTACTGAAAATAATGTTTTTACCAATTCATCGATCTCTGCGGCGGAGAATCTTTTGCGCGGCTGATCCGGATTCGGAACTATGACGGCCGGCGAAAGTTCCTGGTACTCCGGATGCTTTTTGATTTCAATAGCTGCCCGGCCCTCGCTGCCTGGCAGAAGATTAGAGAGTCCTTTGCCCAGTCCCTTACGCGCCACGAAGCACCTCCATAGCCAGTCGGGCATAGGCCTGGGCTCCGCTTGATTCGGGAGCATAGTCGCCTATGAATTTTCCGAACGATGGAGCCTCAGACAGACGGACGTTGCGCGGAATCACGGATTCGTAAACAAGCTCCTGGAAGTGATTGCGCACATCTTGCGTCACCTGATTGGCCAGAGCCGTCCGCGAATCGTACATGGTGAGAACCACACCTTCAAGCCGGAGAGCGGGATTGAGATTTTGCTGTACCAGTTGAATGACTTTCATGAGCTGGGTCAAACCCTCCAGGGCATAGTATTCTGTTTGCAGGGTGATGAGCACTCCCTGCGCGGCACTGAGTGCGTTCAGGGTAAGGATTCCCAGGTTGGGCGGGCAGTCGATATAAACAAAATCATAGCGCGCGGCCACCTGCGCCAGATGACCTTTCAACAAAAATTCACGTTCTTCCATCCCGAGCATGTCCACTTCAATTCCTGAAAGGTGAACGTTTGCTGGCAGAATGTCCAGGCCGGCTATGTTTGTGCTGACAATGGCCTCCGCGGCAGAGATGTCCCCGAGGAGCATGTGGTAGATGGTACGCTCCAGGTCCTCAGTGGCCAGTCCCAGTCCAGAGGAAGCGTTCCCCTGCGGATCAATGTCCACAAGCAGAACTTTCTTACCCTGACGTGCCAGATACCCGCAAAGGTTTACGCAAGTTGTGGTCTTACCAACCCCTCCCTTCTGATTTGCAACGGCGATGATTCGGTTCATGGGCTCTCCAGACGCTGGACTTCCAGATCTTTTTTCAATTCTTTCCAGGCGCGCGGGTAGCCTTTCCTGGGTTGTGCGACTTTCTGGCAAAGCAGAATCTTGCGCTCTCCGTCCTGCCAGGCGGGAGGCACCCATTCCTCCTGGCTGAGCCCGAGATGCGAGACGGAAACCACCTTTGTGGCTCCCACCGGCAGGGCAAGCCACCCATGGCTTAAGAGTGCTGGCAAAACCAGTTCGAGCACATACGGGTAGGGCAGAAGCGCGCGGGCTGTAATGAGATTTGCGCAGGCTTTCTGTTCATCTATGCGGGCATAGCGAATGTCCACACCTGGCAAATCCAGTTCCCGGGATTCGAGGGCGCGGGCCAGGTGGCCCAGTTTTCGCCGGCTGGAATCAAGAAGAATGGTGGTGGGTGGACGATGAAGGCAGGCAAAGAACATCCCGGGCAGTCCCGGGCCTGTGCCCGCATCGAGGACTGTGCCCTGAATAACGCCTTTTTCGTGCAGTGCCCTCAGGAATTCCAGTGATTCCCGAACATGGCGCTGGAAAATTCGCGACTGGTCGTGGAGTGAAAAGAAAAGCGAGCCGTTTTCCAGCAGAAAACGGTAACAGGACTGGACCCGCTGCAGGTCAAAGAGATCCGCAAAGGACTCGAGGTCATCGGCTACGTCCTGCATGGGCGGGATTATGTCCTTTTCCGGGGCACTGTCAATCTTTATCCAATGCCAGGAGTAAATGTTTTTCCTGCTTTGCCGATGGTTGCATTATGAAACTTGCTTTTGTCTCCTTAATCACGCTGTCCCTCGGGTCCGGCGGACTGATTGCCTACACGCCCGGAAAGTGGAGCCCCCTTGATCCTTACATTTCCGGGCAGGTGACCCGGACTCCGCGCGAACTCACCGTGCACGATGCCAGCGGCAAGGTGCTGCAAGTAGCCCGGCTGGAATTCGCCGCCGGAAAACTGCAGAAGGAACACTATGTCGATGCCCAGGGTAAGCCGGCCGGACAGACCCGCTACACCTACCAGAATGGACTCCCTGTGAAAGAGGAACAATTGAACGCAGCCGGGCAAATACTCGGGGAAAAAACGATCGCCTACACAGAAGCCCGGCCCAGTCTCCTGCGTGTTTTTGAAAATGGGCAACTGATCCAGGAAATTTCCTTTAAGTATGCGAAAGGCCTGCTGGTAGAAGCCCGGGAGAAATCAGGGGACACGGAAGATATCCACAGCTATATCTACAAAAACGACCGGCTATCTGCGATCCACACCCGTGATGAAGCGGGCAAAGAATTTCATCGCATTGAATATGTGTATGATGACCGGGGACGCCTGGCAGAAAGAAAGCGGTTCAGCGGGGATCTCAAGCAGACCTGTCGCGTGCAATACGATAACGGGGACCTGATATCCTATGCTTACTACGATCTGCAAAAGAACGAGTGGAAGCTGCAAAAAAAACTCAGCTTTCAGTTTTAGCCGCGCGGGGGATGGCCAGAACGAGCAATGCCTGCGCGAGCAGAAAGGGCAGAGAAAAAAGTACAAGCCATTGCCAGCCCATGCGGTGAAGAAGCCAGCCAGCCGCAAGGCTGGCCAGGGTCTGGCTGCCAAACACGACAAGATCGTTGAGTCCTTGCGCGGCAAATCGCTCCGGTCCACCAAAGGAGCGGGAGATGACAGTTGAGCCCGCCAGGAATAAAAAATTCCAGCCGATTCCCAGAAGCACCAGAGACCACCAGTAATGCAAGTAGCTCGCATGAATATAGCCCGGAATTAAACAGCCCAGAAAAAATAGCAGACCAAGCCCGATGAGCCGGCGCGCACCAAGCCAGGCAAGGAGAGTGCCGCTAAAGAGTCCGGGCAAGAACATAGCCACGATGTGACTTTGAATGACAGATGTTGTATCGCTATGCGAGTAATGCTCCACTCCCGTCATTTGCAGCGGAGTAGCCGCCATGAGCAGGGTCATCACCGCAAAAGAGACGGCACCGGAACTGGCCCCGAGCCAGAATTCGGGACGCCGCAAAACAAGCTTTGCCAGCCCTGAAGGAGGATCCTGGCTTTCTGCCAGAACCGGTAGAGCCGGAAGAAAAAGAAAGGCGAAGAACACCAGCCCGAGGATTACCAGGAAAAGAAAAAAGGATCCGGTAAAACTGCCCAGGGTAAGCAGGTCCTTTCCCAGGGTCGCCATGGCCGGACCAATGATGGCAGCGAAAAGCCCGCAAAGCAAAACCCACGAATGCACCAGAGCCTTCTCTGACGGCGGAGCCGCCTCGGCGGCCGTGAATCGGATCTGATTCTGGAAAGCGGTACCCAGACCGCAAATCGCTGTACCCACAGAATAGACAAAGAAGCTTCTCTGAGAAAGTGCGAACAGGCAATTCGCGGAGCCGACAGCGGCGATCAGTATACCCAGGCGATGACCGTTATTGCGACCGAGCCTGGCCATCAGGAAGGGAGCCAGCGGACTGCCCAGAGCAACACCGATGATAAAAGTGGACATGGGCAGTGTCGCCAGATCGGCCCTGGGTGCCAGATCCATCCCCACAAAACCGGTGACCAGGAAAGCCAGCGCCGACCCCGAACCGGCGAGGGCCTGAGCCAGCAGGAGAATCATCAATCTTTGGTTGAAGGTTGGAAATGCGATCACCGGTCAAACTTTTAAGAGGCTCTCTCTCAACAATCCGGAACCAGGGCACCCGTTGCGGTCAGTAGTTATCCCGGTCGGGACTGTCGCGTCAGAGCGTAGTAGAGCAGATCCATATCCGGCGGATCAATTCCAGAAATCCCCATGGCCTGCTCAAGGTTCAAGGGTCGGAACCGTTTCAACTTCTCCCGGGCTTCTGTCTTGATACCGGGAACGGCATCAAAATCAAAATCAGAAGGAATCTGCGTATCTTTGTAGCGGAGTCGTAACTGAATCTTTTCCTGTTCCCTTTCAATATAACCGGAATATTTGATTTCCATCTCCAGCACCGCACGCTGGTCCGCATGGACCTGCTCGAGTTCCGGAACAAGAGGCAGAAGGTCATCGATGGTGATCTCCGGGCGTCGCAAGAATCGTTCAAGGCTAATGCCAGCGCCGGCATTTCCCCGGGTGATCCCTTTACTTTCGATCAGGGCATCCAGCTCTGCTGAGGGCTTAAGTCCCATCTGAAAGACTTTCCTGAGCCGCAAAACAGCCGCATACTTTTCTTCCATAGCTTCCAGCGTTTCACGTGAAACAAGGCCCAGTGCATGCCCGTAGCGCATCAGCCGCTGATCGGCATTGTCCTGACGGAGCAGCAGCCGATGCTCTGCCCTGCTGGTGAACATCCGGTAGGGATCTTCCACCCCACGTGTTACCAGATCATTGATGAGGACGCCAGCATACGCTTCTCCCCTTCCCAGAACAAAAGCCGGCTCTTTGCGTGTGGCCTGCAGCGCATTGATTCCCGCCAGCAGTCCCTGGGCCGCTGCCTCTTCGTATCCCGTAGTTCCGTTGATCTGTCCGGCAAAGTAAAGGCCGCGAATTTTGCGCGTTTGCAAATCAAAAGACAGTTCCCGCGGATCCACGTAGTCGTATTCCACAGCATAGCCGGGTCGCATGAGCACGGCTTCTTCCAGTCCGGGGATGCTACGAATGTATTCCCACTGCACTTCTTCAGGCAGGCTGGTGGAGACTCCGTTCAGATAAACTTCACCGGTATGGATACCTTCCGGCTCGATGAATATCTGATGCCTTTCGCGGCCGGCAAAACGAACGACTTTGTCTTCGATCGACGGGCAGTAGCGCGGCCCGCTCCCCTGGATCTGTCCCGAGTACATGGCCGATTTTCCCAGATTTTCCCGAATGATCGCATGAGTCTTTTCATTGGTGTAAGTGAGGTGGCAACTGATTTGTGGTCCGGTGATTGCCGTTGTGGAATAAGAAAATGGATCCGGTTCACTGTCCGGCTTCTGCTCTTCGCAACGGGAAAAGTCGATACTGTGTTTCTGGACGCGCGGAGGTGTTCCCGTTTTGAGTCGGGCCAGCGTAAAGCCAAACTTTTCCAGACATTCAGAAAGGCCCAGGGCCGGGCTTTCTGCAATCCGACCGGCCGCCTGCTTTTGATCGCCAATGTGGATGAGACCGCGCAAAAAAGTTCCTGTGGTCAGGATGATTCGGTCAGCTAAGAATTCAAAACGACGACCGGTCACAACACCTTTCACGGCGTTGTCCTCTATCAGGAGACCTTCGCAGGTATCCTGCCGCAGACTGAGATTGGGCAGGGCTTCCAGGGCCCATTTCACCTGGTTCTGGTAGGCTTTCTTTTCCGCCTGCGCTCGCGGTGCCCAGACGGCCGGTCCGCGTGATCGGTTCAACATTTTAAAATGAATTCCGGTTTCATCAATGACCCGGCCCATTAGCCCGCCCAGGGCATCGATTTCGCGGACCATGTGACCTTTGGCGATACCACCGATGGCCGGATTGCAGGACATTTGTCCGATTGTATCCAGGTTCATGGTGATAAGCAGTGTCCGCCCACCGCCCCGCGCAGCTATAGCTGCCGCTTCAGCGCCGGCGTGGCCACCACCTACAACAATAATGTCAAAACGATTCGGATAGGAACTCATGGACTTTGCGAGAATTTAACAGGCAGGGAATCCTGCGACTTTATTCTTCCGGTTACGACTCGACCGGGCGGCGCGCAAACAAAGTCTTATGTCCCCTAAACTCTCTTGCACGGGGCAATTTCTGCCGATCCTTTTCACAGTATGCAGCGCAGTATCATCATCATTGGCGGTGGCCTTTTACAAACTCGTCTCATCGAAGCAGCAAAGACCTACGATCTTCATACGATTGTGTTCGATCGCAATTCCGGAGCTCCGGGCCTTGTCCATGCGGATGAAGTGGTCCTTGTGGACACACTGGACGCTGAAGCAGCCCGGACCGCTGCTCTGAACCTGGCCGGGCGCTTCAACATCTGCGGTGTTCTTACGGCCGGTACGGATGCCAGTCAAACCGTAGCCGCCATTGCTGCCGAACTCAAGCTGCCGGGAGTTTCACGGGAAACAGCACGCGCCGCGAGCAATAAAATCATCATGCGTGAAACTCTGCGCCGCGCCGGTCTGCCGGTTCCGGATTTTCGCCCGGTCTATTCCTTAAACGATGCCCGCTCAGCTTTGCGCGAAATGTCCCTGCCACTCGTACTCAAGCCCGCAGAAAACATGGGCGCGCGCGGTGTGATTCTCATCCGTGACCGCTCTGAGCTGGAGGCCGCATTCCGACATACGCGCAACCACTTGCGATCGCCCGAGCTGATCATCGAAGAGTTCATGCCGGGCCCGGAACTTTCCGTCGACGCACTGGCCTGGCGTGGAGGCCTGAGAAAAAAGATCACCGGCATTGCGGACCGGCACATCACTGGAGAGCCCTTCTTTATAGAAACCGGCCACACCATGCCTTCGACACTGGACGTTAAGATACTGGAGGAAGCGGAGCAGGTAATGTTTGCAGCGATGGATGTGCTCGGAATTCGAGAGGGAGCGGGGAAGGGCGATCTAAAATTTTCCGGGGGCCGGATAATGATAGGAGAGATTGCGGCTCGTCTTTCCGGCGGCTTCATGTCCTCACATACTTACCCGTATTCCAGCGGAGTGAACCTCTATCGCGCGGCCATCCAGATTGCACTGGGTGAAGAGCCGGATGCCCTGGAGCCCACACAAAGTTTATACGCGCTGGAAAGAGCCATCATCGCTCCGGCCGGAAAAGTCCAGCACATTGATGGACGCCCGCTGCAAAATCCCGAAGAATTCCCCGGTCTTAAAGATGTCATTTTAGTCCGATCCAGCGGCGATATCGTGCCGCAGCTCACAAGCAACGTTGATAAAATGGGAAACATCATCGTCACGGCAGAAAATTTATCCGTGGCAGAAGAGCGGGCCCGTTCCGTCCTGGGCGCGATAACCGTGCAAGTCGATTCCAGTTACGCCTGGACACGCGAAACCCTTGAGGCCAGAGCGCGGGAACGCTTTTCTCCCGATGTCTGCCACGTGTGCAAGAGCTGCGATGGGCAGAACTGCGCGAGCGGGATTCCCGGCATGGGTGGACCAGGACAGATGCAGGGCTTTCGCGACAATTCCAGTGCACTTTTACAGTACACCATCGTCCCCCGTTACCTTCAGTCTGCAGAAAAAGCAGATGCCAGCTTTGAATTTCTGGGTCGTAAACTCAGCATGCCCATTATGGCTGCGCCGATGACCGGCGCCACAACCAATTTCCAGAATGCAATCAGCGAATTCGACCTTGGCCTGGCGCTCGCCCGCGCTTCGCGCGCTGAAGATACCATAGCCTGGATCGGCGACGGGTCTTCTCCGGAGAAATGGAAGACCATCGAATCAATCCTGGAAGCGATGGAAGGTTTTGCCATCTTGATCCTCAAACCCCGCGCCGACCTCTCTGAGATCAAACGCCGCATCCGTATTGCGGAACGCCTGAAAGTCCCTGCCGTGGGCATGGACGTGGATGCCCGCCTGCTCCGCACCATGCAAAAGGAGAGTCTGCCTCTGGACCGGGACACCTTACTTGAGATTCGCCGGAGTACCGACCTTCCCTTTATTACTAAAGGAATTTTATCATCAGCGGACGCCGTCCATGCTCGCGCAGCCGGTTCCGATGTCCTGGTGGTGAGCAATCACGGGGGCCGCATTCTGGACTCTATGCCAGGGGCCGCCCGGGTCCTCCCCCGCATCGCCGACGAATTTGCCGGTGAACTGATGATACTGGCTGACGGAGGAGTTCGCTCCGGTGCCGATGCTTTCAAATACATTGCACTCGGGGCAAGGGCAGTTCTGACCGGCCGGCCGCTGGCCATAGCAGCTGTAGGGGGGCAGGAGAGCGGGGTACGGTTTGTTCTGCGTGCCTATCGCAGCGAACTCATTCATACCATGCAGGTCTGCGGTACGCCAGAGCTTTCCTCTATAAATAGAGATTACCTGGAATATCTTCCACAGTCAGAACAAACTGCGGTAGGCCAGAAAGAGGGCTGAATAAGCCGCGTACAGGCGGATGCGTTCGCGGTCCAGGGGAATGGAGTACAGCAATGTCTCACTGCGTTCCGGTCCCACGTAGGCTAAATGCACGGTACCCACAGGCTTCTCTGCTGTGCCGCCATCAGGCCCGGCAATGCCTGTAATGCTCAGGGCATGATCCACGTGCAAAGCTGCACGGGCGCCTCGGGCCATGGCAAGAGCACACTCGGCACTGACAGCTCCCTGTTCTGAAAGGATTGCGGGATCCACCTGGAGTACCCGCTCTTTAACACTATTTGCGTAAGCGACGATCCCCCCCTTGAAGTACGCCGAGGCCCCGGGCGCATCAGTCAAAATGCGACCGACCAGGCCGCCTGTGCAGGACTCGGCAAGACCGAGAGTCTCGCTTCGCTTGAGTAGCTCCGCAGCTAAAAGCTCTTCCACGGGAGCGACGAGCACCTGTTCCCGGAACGCATTCCCCAGCCACTCCTTCAGCGTGACCAGCTCTGGCAAAGAAGCCTGATAAACGCTGAACTTGATCGACCCGTATCCGGCCGTCACCCCCCAGTCCAGGCTCAGACCCAACCCGGAAAATTCCCGCTGAAAGCGCGACTCTCCGACTCCATAAATGTAGTAATGCTGACTGGCAGAGCGATCCGTGGGATAATGCTTCTGAAGATCCGGAAGAACACCGCCCTGAAACATGGCCCGCATTTCCTGCGGTACTCCGGGGAGAGCGTAAATGGATTTGCTGTGCACTCTTACGCAGAGTCCGGGAGCAAGTCCCGCTTCATTTTTGATCACTTGAGCGAGGCGCAAAGTTCGCACCTGGCGGCGTGCCTCCTCTATGCGCAGCTGACTTTTCATTCGCCGGGCCGATGCCTGGAGTTTTTGAAATGCAGCCGGATCTTCAACAATCTCATCATTCGTCAAGAGGGCCAGAACATCAATGGTCAGATCGTCAGCAGTGGGCCCGAGTCCACCACTCATGATCAGAGCAGGAGCTGGACCTTTTAAGAATTGTTCAAGGGTTTCCAGTAAAAGCTCCGTATTATCCGGGAGAATATGCTGCGCTGCGATTTCGTAGCCGGCCGCGACCAGTTCACGGGCCATGTAAGGGCCATTGCCATCGATGGAACGTCCGGAGCTCAGTTCCGTACCGGTGGAAAGCAAGACGATCCGTGTTTTCAAGACCGACATCCATCCCGTGCAAGGTTGTAGATGGCAACGCGCTCGTAAGCTATGGCCGGATTGATGGCAAAGGTTTTACTGACTCCCGCATCCAGCCAGCTCATCGCTCCGCAAAAGTCGCCGCTCAGAATTTTATAGTATCCTACATTGAAAAGCGTATCAGCATAGCCGCGAGAGCTGCTATCTCCCAGCTTTTTTCTGAGCTCCATGGACTGCGCGTAACGATCCTGCGCCTGGCGAAATTGTTTAAGATTCATATACACGACACCCAGATTGGTCAGGGTATCTGCATAAGCCACGGTATTCTGTAATTCCATAGCATCCTTGATCGTCAGTTCATTTAAATAGAAAGCCAGCGCATTGTTGAACTTACCCTGGGCAAAAAGAGTAGTAGCAATGTTGTTCAGGACCCGCGCATAGTTGTAGGTAACGGAAAGCTTCAGCTCATCTTTGATCACTTTCGCCCGGTAGAATTCCGGCAGGGCAGCCTCGAGCTGTCCCTGGGTGAGCAGGATTTCGCCCGTGCTGTTGGCCACCTCGGCTGCCTGATCGCTGGTAACAAGTCCTAACTTTTGTAAAAGATCGCGTGCCTTGTGTAGACCGGCCAGTGCGCGGTCGTAATCCTGAATGGATTGATAGACCGCCGATTGCCGGGCGTACATTTGCGCTTCAAAGCGATCTTTCCTCGGGTCGCTGGCCAATCGCGTGAGCACCTCTCCATACTGCTGCAGGGCTTCCCGCATCTGATTGCGGCTCAAAAAGCTACGGGCAAGCCAGATGCGGGCCAGATGAAACTCCTTCTCCATGGAAACAGCTTCGGCCCAGCGGTTGTGTGCATCCGGCGACCGATCGCTTTGCCAATCGTCCAGACCTTCTCCCAATAATCGCAATGCTTTCTGACGCTTGTAGGGTCGCCGGGCAAAAAGCTCTGCATTTTTTTCGAGCAGGGGCAGGCGCTCCTGGGTTGCCAGGCGCAGCAGGATTTTTTCGGCAATTTGCAGCATCAGCTCTTCAGGCCCATGAACATGCCCCTGAAGCACATACGAATCCAGAGCTACCGGGCGAAACCCGCGCATGAGCTGGACCTGCAGTTTCAGAGCCCCGCTGGAATCTTGATGCAGATGGCCGTTTAAGATATAATCCAGATTGAGGATGATGGCTATGGCCCGCGACCGCTCCAGTTCACTTTTACCGGCCAGCTCTGTTCGCAATTGCAAAACTTTAGCATAGTCTTCATACGTGGGCACTTCCAGTTCTGCGATCCGACTCAGGTTGTGATTGATTGTAACATGGAGTGCAGAAATGAGCCAGCGGCTCTGGTCCGGCCCGGTGTAGTCAAAACGGTTCGCCAGGAGGCGTACCGGACGAGCATCCAGAGAAACAGTCAGGCAAAAAGCCATTAGACCTATGCAGCGCGTGTTCACACAAACTCCAGAAGAATCTTGCGATCAAAAAGAAGGCTCTGGTGTCGTTGCGCGGCCTGAGTCCGAAAAGAAACTTGCAGATCAATCAACGATTGGTAGAGTCGCTCAAGCCTTGCCGGATCCAGCCGGACCCCGGCTGTGACCAGTTCGCCCAGAAGTCGCTTCTTAAAATAGGGACTTCCCTTGAGGCCTACAAGTGTGGCCAGTTCTTCACTGCTCATTTTCTGGGACTGCCCGATCTTCAAACGCCGGATCTGATTCAAACGGTTGAGGACGAGTTTCAAGATAGCAAAAAAATCGTCCGTTGCCGGATTGTAATTGAGGAGTTCCACTGATACCTTGTGCAAATCGTGCTCGAACACGGACTCTACCAGACGGAATACGTTCAAAGTGGAACCCGGATAGAGAATATCTTGCAAATCGGCCAATTCGATGCGCTCTTTTTCTGGAAAGCGTTCCTTGAATTTCAGAATCGTCCGGTGGACTGCTCCGGTCTGTAACGGCAGCCTCTCGCGGAGCTCTTGCAAAGCATCGTCCTGAATGGAAAGCTGATGGGCTTTCACGGTGTTCAATATTTCATGAAGGATTTGATTGGAGTACAGCGGCTTCACTTTGTAGGTCAGAAGCCTTTCACCAAAGATTTTTCCAAACTCAGCGGGCAGATCCCCGTTGAAAAGGAATACGACATAAGTGTGGTCCGGCATTCGCTTCCAGCTGCTTTCCCAGAAACTCTGATTGCTCTTGTTGTAAACATTCTTGAATAACTCAGCCTTTTTATGCACGAAAAGCCGCGTGGCGGCGAATAGCGGCGGATGGAACACGTTCGTATGGAAAACTTCCTCTTCTCCAGGTTCCCCTGTATAGTAGGCAACCTCCACGTTCCCCGCAGCAGTGATTCGTTCAAGGAGCTGACTTAAAATGACAATCGCTTCATCCGGATCACTGCCATGAATGCAAATAACAGGAGGTCGAGCCGGGTCTTTTCCCAGGGCCTCCATGAGTTCCTGTACACTGCCCGCTTCCTTTTCTGCCATTTTAGTTGTCATCCGCTGCTCTTGTATTAAGCTGTAAATGCAGTCCACAGACGGAAGAGAAAAATGCAAAAAACCGGCGCACAGTTACTCGTTGAATTGCTCAAATCCCATGGGGTCGATCTCTGTTTTGGCTACCCCGGAGGGGCCATTCTGCCCTTTTACGATGAACTTTATAAAAGCGACATACGCCACATTCTGGTGCGGCACGAACAGGGCGCCGTGCACATGGCCGAGGGCTATGCGCGGATCACCGGAAAGCCAGCTGTCGTGATCGTGACAAGCGGCCCCGGTGCCACCAATACCATTACCGGACTCTGCGATGCCAAGATGGATTCCATTCCCATGCTCGTCATTACAGGTCAGGTGGCCACACCGGCCATCGGCACGGACGCTTTCCAGGAAGCGGATATCTTTGGCATATCCATTCCGGTGACCAAATACAATGCTCTGGTCAAACATGCCGATGAGCTGGCCGGCATCTTTGAAGAGGCCTGGGCCATGGCTACGACCGGAAGGCCCGGTCCGGTACTTATTGATTTTCCCAAAGATGTTCAGACCCAGAAAACTTCCGTTCTTCGCGGACAGCCAGGCATATCCAGCCGGTTTTTGCAGAAACCCACCGTACGCGGCAACATCGAAGAATTTGCTGCAGCTTTCAACAAAGCGGAACGACCACTCCTCTACATTGGCGGCGGAGCTGTCATCGCGGGCGCTGCCGAAGAAATTCGTCGCCTTGCAGAGAAAGCCGGTGCACCGGTTGTAAGTACTCTCATGGGTCTCGGGGCCTTTCCCGGAACGCATTACCTTTCCCTGGGCATGCTGGGCATGCACGGTACAGCTGCCGCCAATAAGGCTATACTGGAATGCGACTTTCTTCTGGCTCTGGGAGCGCGCTTTGACGACCGGGTGGCCGGACAGGCCCAGGTCTTCGCCCGCAACGCCGTGCGCGCTCAAATTGATGTAGATTCATCGGAATTCAACAAAAGGGTCACCGTCGATCATCAAATTCATGGGGATTTGAAAGAAGTCTTAGCAATTCTTTTACCTTACATTGAAAATAAAGACCGGCAGAGCTGGGTTCAGTTCACCGATCAGCTCAAAGAAAACCATCCCCTGCAGTACAGTACGGATCCCCAGGTCATCAAGCCGCAAACAGTTTTGCAGCGCATGTATGAATTGACCGGTGGGGAAGCGATTGTATCAACAGATGTAGGTCAGCATCAAATGTGGGCTGCGCAGTACTATTTAATGAATCGGCCCAATCGCTGGCTCACCAGTGGAGGCCTGGGAACCATGGGTTATGGCCTGCCGGCGGCAATCGGCGCAAAATTTGCCCGACCGTCCGATACGGTTATCTGTGTCACCGGTGACGGCTCTTACCAGATGTGCATTCAGGAACTGGCCACCATTCGCCAGTACCACCTGGGGGTTAAAATACTGCTCCTGAATAACAATTTCCTGGGAATGGTACGTCAGTGGCAGGAACTCTTTTACGAGGAGCGCTTTTCGGAATCGGAATGGCAGTACAATCCTGATTTTGTGAAACTGGCTGAAGCCTACAGCATTCCCGGTATGCGCATCACAGAGCCCGGTGAAATTGACGCCGGTCTGGAGTTCCTCTTCAGGGATCAGGAACCAGGACTTCTGGAAGTGGTGATCCCCGCCGAGGAAAAGGTTTTCCCGATGATTGCCGCCGGTAAGGATCAAAAGGACATTGTGGAATACCGCGATTATTTGAAAGCCATCGCCGCCTCTACGATGCGTTAAACGACTTTGTGAAAATCGAGCGCCCGGTCCGGATGATTATCCGCAAGGAAACAGAAAGCGATT
Organism: Spirochaetales bacterium; assembly: GCA_015075425.1. GTDB lineage: Bacteria > Spirochaetota > Leptospiria > Leptospirales > Leptonemataceae > H5-SPI1. Next base: position 859,610 of record JABTUL010000002.1, read on the forward strand.
TCCGGAAGGTGGAGGAGGTGGTAAAGCTCTCAAGAGGTCTATTCCATTCTGGCTCGCTCTTTTTTAGAACCCGAGGACCTCAAAATGGCGTAGATCAAACCAATCGGGCAGATCCAGATCGGTATTGATAATGATTCCACCCACAAGGGCCACCTTGCGGCCGCGAAAATCGTCGCGGGTCCTTTCCAGAAGTTCCCGGATGCGTCTGTCGATCGCACTGAACATAACTTCCGTTGCTTGCACAAGCGGAATCGAACCTTTCAAAATGCGATCTCTCTCTTCATGGACTTCCGTTTCAATCTTCCATTGCTGGTAGTCATAGTCTGCATCCGCTTCCGGCTCTGTACCCAGTTCAAGACTCTTGAGTGATGCCTGCAGTGCTCCGCAGCAACTGCTTTCCAGCATCTGCCCCCGACGCTGCATCACACCCACTTCTCCATTGCGGGAGATGCCAATGTGCGAACCATAAAGAATTAAGATAAATCCGTGGTCCGGTACGTGACTGGCAAAAGCCTTGAAACCGGTTTGACCTACAAAAGGATAACCGGCCAGGCCACCCAGAGCAAACGGGTTCTGATGCCCCAGATACTCGCGAAAGTTGGTAGTAGACCGAACGATTTCATCACTGCAGACCGACGTAGCCATAATCGTGTGGTCCAGATCAAAACCGTGGACTGTGGAAAGTTCCTGAATGCACTTCCGGGTGACTTGCTTTCCTTCTTGGGCTGAAGGATAGTTATTGCGGATAAAATTTTCCATCGGGCCAGCGGTCGCGGTTCGCGCGGGCTGTCGATCTTTATCTTTTAAGGAACTACGCGGGGGAAGGGAAATCTGCTTGCCCTGAGTAGCTACCAGTAGCTATCGTAGATTAATGAGATCCGTCGGCATAAAGACCCTTAAGAATAAACTATCCGAGTACATTAAAATCGCTGCCGAAGGGGAGACTGTACTCGTTTGCGATCATGACCGAGTCGTGGCCGAGATCCATGCCCCGGCTGCGAGCCGTGCCCCAGCAGTCTCCGATGCTGTCCTGCTTGACCTGCTCAGGTCCGGGATTCTCAGCCCGGCCATCGGTGCCACGACACCACTGCCGGAAAGGCAGCCTACTACTACCCTCCCGGACTTGCTCAAAGACCTCGAGATTTTTCGGAAAGATCAATGATCTACGTGGACACCAGTGTGATTTTGGCCGAGATCCTTGCCGAGGATCTAAAACCTCTGTCTGGCTTCTGGGATCGTCCCGGCATCATTTCGAGCCGCCTTGCGCAGTACGAAAGCTGGGTGGTGATTCAGCAACGGGGCAGGGACTACCACGTGCGAGCTTTGGAACAACTCCTCATGCGCTTTCAATTCATTGAACTCAATCCCCGCGTACTGGCCCGGGCCCTGGAGCCTTTTCCGATCTTCGTGCGAACCCTTGATGCCATGCACCTGAGCTCCGCGCTCTTCTTACAACAACAAAATGTGCCAGTCACTCTGGCCGCTTTTGATCAACGACTGGTCAAAGCTGCGGCAGAGCTCGGGATCCCGGTACTTGCCGACCTTGGTGGATAAAATTTACTGCCTTCCAAACTTTTACAGATAGTTGATTCATCGCGGAGTTCGACGGAAATTCAGTTTTTTCTGGGCCTCAAAAAGGGCGGACCGGCCAGGGGGTGCCGTCTATTTCCTTATCACCGGCACCGATTTCCTTAAAACCCACAGCAGCCAGGGCCCGAGCAATTTTGTTGCTATCGTGCACGTCCTGCGATCGAACCAGAACGCGACTCTGCGCACCGCGGGCGAAAAAAAGAATTTCACTTCTGGTGTTTCGCGGACGGGCCGTTATAATAAAACCTTCCTTGCCCTCAACTTTTCCGTTGTACACCCTGGAAACCTGGAACGGTAGCTCCCGGCTGATGCTGTCGATAACGCTCTCCATCACTGACTTGAGCGGTTTTTCAATTTCAAAGAGGCGCGGCCCGGCCCATAGAGGACTGACAGAAAGGAGCAGGACCAGAATGGGTTTTCTCATAGTAGAGCTATCGGTGTATCTGCTTCATACTTTACCGCATTTCAGTGCGCAAAAACATCCTGGTAGCCCAGTACATCGGCTTGAATGAGGGTGGGCAAGAAAGCCATGAAGGCATGGGCCAGCTCAAGCCGGTCTTCTCTTTCTAACATGGATTCCAGAGTTCGCTTGATCCGAAACAAAAACTTCACATCCTGGGCTGCATAGCGCAATTGCTCTGCGGTCAGAGTGTCACGGCCCCAATCAGACGATTGGGAGGTCTTATCCATGTTCTCACCGGCAATTTCACGCACCAGTTCTTTCAGACCGTGCTTGTCTGTGTAGGTGCGCGCGAAACGGGAGGCAATCTTTGTACAATAAATATTTTTTACGTGTATGTTGAGTCGGGTTTGCAAAAACTGCATATCCATCCGGGCAAAGTGGAAAATTTTTACAACAGCCGGATTCTCCATAAGGGCGCGCATATTGGGAGCGCCCTTACTCTCCTCCACCTGTACCAGATAGCAGCCGCCTTTCTCTGCAGAAATTTGGACCAGACACAATCTATCGCGCACTGGATTGAGTCCCATCATTTCACAATCAACGGATACTTCACTCGCACGACTGAGCTCTTCCAGAGCCTCAGCACTCAGGTCTCCCTTCAAAACGATTGGTCGGGGCATGGCCTGCATTACACCCGCGCCCGGCAAAGTCAATCAGAGATTCAAAGCGTAGAGAACGGGATCCATCCCTTTCAGGTCCTGAACGCAGTCCTCAATGCGCGTCCAGTAGCTCTCGACAAAAATTCCATTGCGCATAGCTCCCGGACCGGCATTGTAAGCCAGTGCTACCTCTCTGGCTGTGAGGAACTGCCCGGCAAGGTAGTTCAGGTAGTCAACCCCGGCACGGACATTGTTCTCTGTCAGAAAAAGCGAATGTCCTCTTTCCTGGCTCTGCCCGGTGTCATTCATCCAGTTAGCAGTGTCCGGTTTGACCTGCATGTAACCCCGGGCATCAGCGCGAGAGACTGCATAGCGATGAAAGCGGGACTCTGTATCCACAAACCCGGCCAGTAGCAAAAGACGATCCTGTGGCTCAATCCCGGGAAGCACTAACCGTTTGGATTCCCGGTGCAGGGCTTTCAGCAAATCCCGTCTTTCCGGGTCTTTAAGCTCTGGATTACGGGTCGCTATCAGGCCCTCCACGCGCTGCACCAGAGCACGATCCGCAACAGGGGCGGCCCCGGACAGGAAGAGCAGTGCTGTCAAAATCAGCAAAAATCGAGCATAAATTCTTTGCATCGCACCAGTTTTTTATGCGCCGCACCATTGTCGATTCTCTTTTTCCTTTCTGCTTGCCGGTCAGCAGGGTATCTTTTTGCCAAACTATGCACGAATGGGCGGAACTTCTGCAGGCATTGAAGGAGGATATGCCCTTCGATTTCCTGGAGCCGGTTTTCCACAGTTTAAAGCCCCGGCTATTGGGCCCGGGACGGCTCCAGCTGGAGCTGGCCGATGTCGGGCTCATGCCGGTGGCCAGTCGCCTGGAACGAACTCTGCAAAAAAAATGGCGATCTATGCAGGGTCCTGAGGCAACCCTTGAGCTTGTTGCCGCCGAATGGAGGCCGGAACTGCTGCGCGGAGCTGGCAATGCAGCCGCCATGGACCTGGCAGAGAAATTTAGCCGGGGAACCATTCGGTCACTGTATATCCAGGGTGGCCCGGGCCGGGGAAAGACGGCACTTCTACGGTCCCTGAAAGGTCACTACATCCCCGCCCGGGAGCTCCCCAGAAAAAAGCAGAATGTCAGCGGCCCTCTACTCCTTGATGATTTTGACCTTTTGCGCAACTATGATGCGCTGGCAGAGTGGATTTCGAAACTACTGGACCAGGGCCAGCCCGTTTGCCTTGCCGGCCGACATTTTCCTGATGGGCGGGCCCTGAGTGAACGCCTGCAGAGTCGAATTGAGTCCATGCCCAGGGCCCGCCTGGGTCGGCCCGACGAGCCCACATGCTTTAGCTATTATGAACGACTCCGTGGCTCGGCACCGGATTTGGCCACCCGGGCTCTGCTGAGTCAGGCCAGGAATTTCCGCGATATAGAAAGGATTGCCTACCAGTACCATTTTCCTTTCCCCGAGAGTCCTGCCCCGGAACACGTCGCCGTAGAATCGATACAGGAGGCAGTCGCTGATCAGTATCGGATTACTACTACTGATTTACTTTCGAGCAGTCGTCGCAGCGAATTCATCCCCCCCCGACAGGTGGCCATGTATCTGGCCGCGAACTACTCCGGGTTGTCCAAGTCAGCGGTCGCTCGTGCCTTTCGCCGCAGCGATCACAGTACTGTAATCCACGCCTGTCAGCGCGTCCAGGCTGCTTACACTTTCTATGAGCCCGTTTTAACGGCCATTGCGAATAAACTGCGGATAACCCTTCACATTCGGGCCACTACAACGTGAGTAACGGAAGGATTTCCGTCCGGGAATTTAACAAGGAATGGCGATTGTGCCGCCTCTGGCTGCCGGACGGCCAACCACTCACAGAGTATTCACAGCGCTAAGGGAGCCTGGATGCCGGCCTTTCGCCGTTTTTCGCCTGAACACTGGATCCATTCACAGAACTTTCGCGCAAAGAACCTGAAAGGAAACAGGGTACAGTACAGGTACCTTTTTTAAGTTGTCATCTAAAGCGTGCTCACATGAATTGCTGCCTGAGGCTCCAAAGTGTCAACCCTTCTCAAATTTATAGTGGATCGCGCTGCGTTTCAAAAAGCCCTGCAACAGATCGATAATATCATACCGGCAAGAGAAATTCGCTCCGTAGTCAGCAATTTCTTACTGGAAGCCAGAGATAATCAACTCACCCTATCCGCTACAGATCTTGAAATAAGCATTCAAACAACCATAGAGGCCAGAGTGGAAATCGCCGGCAGCATCGCTCTGCCTGCGCGCAAATTGAGTGAAACTGTGCGTGTGTTTCAATCCAGAGAATTGCCTTTTACTGTGGATGAAAATCATGCAGCGATCCTTGTCGACGAGATCAATGATTCTCGCACAACTATATCGTTAAACGGGCAGAGCAGTGAGGAGTTTCCGGAAATTCCCTGGCCGGCAAGCAAAGATTATATTTCTGTCTCTGGCGCCCATTTGATTGCGATGATGAGAAAAACGGCCTACGCCATAGCCGAGGAAGATGCACGCTACATGTTCAACGGCCTCTTCATGCATGCAGACGGAAAAAAACTGACGTTTGTGGCCACAGATGGACGCCGCCTGTCCAAAGTGGACAGGACCATGGAAAAGAATCTGCAACTCGGGAAAGGTATCATTGTTCCCGGAAAGGCTGTTCGTGAACTGATGAAAGTCATTGAACCGGACCGGGATTGTGACCTGTATTACAGTGCAGCAGACCAGCGGCTTTTTTTCCGTACCGGCAACATCCAGCTTCAGACCCGGCTGATCGAAGGAAATTTTCCGGATTACAAACAGGTGATTCCGGCCCAGATTGGATCTACAGCCACAATCAACAGGCAGCAACTGGAAAACTCCATCAGAAAGGTTGCTGTGGTGGCCATCGACGCCAGCCGACAGATACAGCTGGACATAAAAAAGGATCAGTTGCACTTGAAATCCGCCACACCGGATCTGGGAAGGGGTGACAATTCTTTGCCCTGCCAGTATGGTGGAGAAGCAATGAGCGTAGCCTTTAATTCGATTTATATTCAGGATATACTAAAAATTATAGAAGCCGATGATATCCGCATAGGCTTTACTTCCTCCAGTTCGCCGGCCATCGTAATGGATCCGGGCGACCCTGATTTTCTGGCCGTCGTCATGCCCATGAAATTAGATGCTGCTTGAAAATTACCGGTCTATGCTTAAAAAATTTTCGTAATTACCGGGATCTTGACCTTGATCTGGATCGCCGTCTGGTTTTTTTTACCGGTAACAATGGCAGTGGAAAAACCAATATTCTGGAAGCACTGGCCCTTGTCTCCCAGGGACGTTCGTTTCGTGACGCAGGGGATCCGGATTTAATTCGGCATGGTGAAAGTTCTTTTTATGTCGAAGTTCGCTTTGAAAATGTCAGCTCTCAGAAGATTGATTACGGTTTTCAGCAGCGCGGCGATCTGAAGCAACGTCGCATCAAGCATAACGGCAAGATTCTGCGCTCCCGTGCGGAGCTTCTGGGACTCCTGCCTGCTGTTGCGTTTTTGCCAGCAGATTTACAGATCATAGAAGGCGGAACACAGAGTCGTAGAAGATTCTTTGATTCTATCCTGGGCTTCGCCGACCCGGTGTATTTGCAGCATTTGCTGGCGTACAACCGGGCACTCAAACAGAGAAACCTTCTATTAAAGCAGATTCGCCGTGATAGACTCTCGACGTCACTTCTGGATCCCTGGGATGCACAACTGCATCTGCATGGACAGGCGATCATTGAGGCGCGGGAGGCATTCTTGCCGGACTTTCAGCAGCTTTTCTCCCGCGCCCTTGCGGAAATTTCTCAAGGAGAGGACCAGGTTACCATTCACTACGGGCACGAAGACGGGAATCTTTCCGCGAGGCTGGCCAGCGGTCGCTTCCCGGATATTCAGGCCGGACTGACCCGTTGCGGACCACACCGCCACAGCTATCAATTCCAGTATCGCGACCGTGATATTGTGCTGACCGGCAGTCAGGGCCAGCGGCGATCGGTGGTTCTCTCCCTCCGTTTTGCTCAATTCCGCCTGCTCTGTCAGCGCTTGAACTCCCCGCCCGTGCTTTTCATAGACGATGTTCTCAATGAGCTGGACCAGGGCCGCAGGTCATCCTTTATAGAACTCATCCGGACGAGCGATCAGGCCTTTTTGACCAATCCCGATGCGGAAAGTTTTTCGCGTTTGATCACGGAATTTGCTGGCAGTTGTCGTATCTTTCACGTTCATGCAGGGGAAGTGCTGGAGAATTCCCGTAATGGCCTATGATGCGGAGGACCGCTGGACTTCTTTTTCCCTGGAGCGACTGGAAAAAGAGAAAGAATCCCTGAAAGTCGAGCTGCTCGGCCGATTGGGTGTGAGCCGGGAGCAGGTTCTCTTATCCGGGCTGCGAAGCCGCTGGAAAGACCTGGCCGGACCACTGGCCGCACACACAAGCCCTGAACGGCTGGAAAAGGGGACCCTCTACGTTGCTGTAGGTCATCCGGCTTTTGCCAATGAGCTACAGCTCTACCAGAGATCCATCATTGAGGCTCTGGGGAGGGAAAATATTGCTGTAGTAAGGCTCAAGCACATCCTAAAGGGAGATAGAGGCTGAGGCCGATTTACAAGAGGCATGCTTACTTTTGTCACCCTGGTCGGCCTTGGCCTGGCTATCATCGTTTTCTTGAACTTTTTACAGACCGGGTCTGCTCCGGCCAGAGTGGGACCGGAAAAACCACCGCGCGTGGATCCCCGGCGCATCAAGGAAACTCGCAAAAAGTGGGATGAAAACCCTGCCCTGCCCCGTCCGCGGATCTGCCCTTTATGCGGGACAATGCTTGAGCAACATGAATATCTACTGGCGGCCATTGAGCCGGAAGTGATGAGCAATCGCAAACGCCAGGCCCAGATTTATGGCTGCCCTTATTGTATAACCAATGATGGCGTAAACAAGAGCCTCCGCAGACAGCTTACTGAACTTGATGTTTAAGGTGCGAGCATGGTTTTTGGCCGCGATTTTCTTGCTTGCCTTCTGCCAGAGCACAGTACATAAAGGTGCAGGCTGTCCGGAAAATTTGTTACATAGTATGGAATTACAAATGAATCAATTCCGGCGTCAGCATGGCCTTGCGGCCACAAGGGAAGTTAAAGCTCTCTCGGAACTGGCACGGGTTCGCAGTGAAACTCTATCGCGAACGGGCCAGTTGATCCATACCGATTCTCCATCCGCTTTGCTCCAGAAATTGCAGCGCAGAGGCCTGGCTCGAAGCCAGGCTGCAGAGAATTTACTGCGCCAGAGCCCCGGTCGCTCTGCCATCAGCGAGTGGGGCGGGCGCAGCGTGGAACGATCCAATCTGGTGAATCCTGATTTTCAGTGGCATGGCCTGGGAAAGAATGCCGGGAAGACAGGCTGTTATGTCGTCTTATTGTTAACGGACTGAAGAAAGTATGTCGATAGATCAATTCCAACCGGAAGAAGTCGCCCGGATTCGCAAGATTCTACAGGGACTCATTGCCACCCTGCGCAGCAGAAAGCCGGCCAGTGGCTCCGGGACACTCATCCCGGATGAAGAGTACATTCTCGAATCTCTTACCCACCCGGAGAGGGGTGATGTCATGGTCCTAATGGTACGCCAGCCCAAGTCCATGGAGCTTTTTCTTTCCAATCGGCGTGATGCGTCAAACCCATTTGTTGTCATGGATAAAGATAGTGCCCGGCGCAATCCCGGTCGCCGGCCTCTGAATCACGATCCATCCGGACTCAAGGAAGGAGAATGGGGCCTGTTTATCAATAGCATTCAGGACCGCGAACTTCTGCGCGTGGAAGTACCCGTTGAAGCCTATTCCAGCCATTTTGGCCTGGGCGATTCCATTCGGCCGGCACAGACTCTGGCACCCGATCTTGAATCCCGTCCCGTGCATGCCCTGGCAGAAAGTGAACGCTGGCTGCTTTTTAAGAGAGGACTGGAACCAACAGATGCCGGAAACAAGATCGAGCGTGAATTATTTGGATTTCAAGTCCACTACGCCAAATACAAAGCTGCGGTTCGCGAGGAAACTGTAGTTCTCAATCCGCGCAAACTCAAGCAGAATGTGGGTCAAATGATTCGCGATATCTATCCATACAATGTGCGTGTGATTTTACGCCGGGATTTTCCGCTCGAGCACGCCCAGAAAATCAAAGATATGGAAACTGCGCTAAAATCCCTGATCTCAGAAGTTCGCAACCGTATCAACAACGTTACCGATGAGGAGTATCGCTCAGCTTTACAGGAAGCCGTTGCTTTCATGGATAAGATTCTGGAATCGGATCCGGAATTTGCCTCTTTTCTTTAGCATTTTCTCTTTGGTTCTTCTAACGACGGGCTGCCAGGCGCAAAGCGGTGCATTTCAAAAAATGATCTATGTTGTTCCGGATAGTTTGCGGGTTGCGAATTTCAAAGGGCGATTGAGTGAATATTCCGTTGTTCTGCCCGGTATTTATCGCTTGAATGCACGGGGCGATTTTGCCCTTCGGATGCCCTATTCACGGGAAACTTTGACGCTCCTGGGCAGCGGACGGGCGGTGCATCCGCTTATTTCTCTGACCGGAGCTCGCGATGGTGCTCTCATGCTTTCGCGCCAAGAAAGCCGGCAAAGGGCTATCGAGAACATAGTTAAGGATTGGAATCGGAATTCTTTTGATGGCGTACACATCGACTTTGAGTTTCTTCCAGGCAAATCCGGCTCCGATTTTCGTTTATTTCTTTCTGAACTGCGCGAGAGGAAAGAACTCTCCGGTAAGTCGATCAGTGTGGCTGCTTTTCCGCCACTATGGGGCACGGCAGATGAAGCCGCTTTCTTTGAACCGCGGACCCTGCATCCATTGGTAGATTTCGTAGTTTATATGATGTATGATTACCACTTACATACTCCGGGGCCGGTTACGGATATACAGTGGGTTCAAAAGAATCTGGTTTTGATCCGTGAAGAGGTGCCCGCAGGAAAAATTGTCCTTGGAATGCCTGCCTACGGCTATCAATGGGAACGGGGAAAACGTCGCACGCTAACAGAAAAACAGGGTCAGGATTTGTGTCAGCGCTATAGGTGTAAGAGGGATGCTTCGGGGATGTTAAAACTGATTCGCAGCCAGAGCATCGCGTACATTGCGGACGCCCGTTTGCGCGGGGAGTTGTCCCGCCTGGCAAAAGAGCATAACCTGGCCGGGACAGCCATCTGGCGGCTGGGCTTTGAAAATTAACCGGCGCGGAAAAGCTGTCTTGGATCCAGCCGGGCCCGTAACTGGTAAAAGGGACTTCCCTTTGCACTGGCAAGAAAGGGTGGCACCGCCAGTCCTGCTTTTTCAATGAACTTGCGGGCTTCTTCTACGCCGCCCAGATAATCGACCCAGGCAGATGCCGGAAGCCAGCTGAATCCAAAACCCATGGCGCCATCCACACCATTCTGATCTGTGACTTCCGGTATCAACGAAAGGGAATAGCTGATGTAGCGCGCAATGAAATAACGCAACAGGTCCGCTTCAAAGCCGGTCGCTGTTTTGAGGATGTCCATTGCCTGAGCATAGCGAGAATCGCGGATGGCATTTTGCATATCCTTTTTAAAGGGAATGCTCACGGCCGGCAGGGGTCCGTAGTCGCCGCGACCTATATCAAAGACCAGTTTTTCGCGGCTGCCGTCCGGGTTTTTTTTGCGCTGGTACAGACCTTTGCCTGATTTATTGCCCAGGTTGCCCTGATCGATTAGCTTTTGCATGTAGCCCGGCAGACGGAATGTTTCATGCGCATGGTCGTGGGTACTCGTATAGATGTTATCTACGATAGCCTTGTGCACATCCAGACCGACCAGATCCGCCGTGGCCAGCGGGCTCATTGCCCGACCTGTATAGCCACTCAGAAGGGAATCCATCAGATGGATTCCCCCCCGGTCCTGGTATTTTTCCGCATATTGAGCCACCTCATTCATCAGTTGAAAACCGATGCGATTACCGGCAAAACCAGGAGTGTCATTGGTAACAACCACCTGGCGGACGAGCGTTCCACTCAGATAGTCGCTGAGCTTGCGGGTAACTTCCGGATCATTGCCTGCATGGGTGATGAGTTCACACAAAGTCAGCTTGTAAGGCGGGTTGAAAAAATGGGTTCCATAATAGAACTTCTGGCCGTCCGCATCAAAGTGTCCTGCCAGTCGAGCAATGGAAAGTCCAGAACTTACCGTGGAGACGAGCGTTCCCGGTTTTCGGGAAGCGGAGATTCTTTTGTTGATGGGTTCCTTAACTTCATAGGATTCAGCCACGCATTCAAAGACCCAGTCGCTTTCACTGACAGCCTTTTCCAGGTCCGCATCGTAGGTCCCCGGGATGAGTCGATCCCTGAGAGTGCCGGAACGAACGCTGGAGAGAGCTTTTTCCACGCCATCCCTGGCTTTATCGAGCTCCCGGGCCAGCATGTACACTCTGGCACCTCCAAAAGCAGCGATGACTCCACCGGATCCGGAACCCATCGTTCCGTTGGCTCCGAGCAGTGTTACGGTCTTGATCTCTCTCATGGTGCGAGAAATTTCATTTTAGGCTTCAGGTCAAGCCAAAAGGGAGTCAGTGCCTGGCTTGTTCGCTTGCAGCAGCCGCTGGTTCACCTTAGCCCAATCCACCAGTTTGAGCAGGAGTGCTTGCAAATAATCCATACGACGGTGTTGATAATCCAGGTAGTAAGCATGTTCCCAGCCGTCGATGCACAAGAGCATGGTTTCACCAGACAGCAGCGGATGGTCCGCGAAACCGATGCGCAAATGCTCTCCATGGGATAAATAAAGCCAACCTGGGTTCATGGCTTCGAACTGCTGCCGCAGTCCTTCCAGCAGGAGTTCAAAAGAACCAAAACTCTTTTCTGCTTCTTGCAACAATGCCTGCCCGGCGGGACCAGGCCGAAGCGACAGCGACTCCCAGTAGTGCTGGTGGTTGAATAATTCCATGCTCAGATTTTGCACAGGCCCCGGTTCTGACTTTGTAATAAGGCGGGCAAGCTCGTACGCATTTTCCGGAATGGGCGTGTTGCTCAATCGCTCCAGACGTGTGCGCAAACCTCCCTGGATCTTATGAATATGATAATCCAGGTTTCTCTCTGACAAAAAAGGTTCCAGTCTGTCCAACGGACCGCTCTGAGGAGTCATGACTCTCCTTCTGCGATGGTGGCTGCGCGATGCAGTTCAATCTCCTGACCGGTGAGCCTTTCCACATCAAGCAACCGGACGCGCTCGGACATCTCAAGAAGCACTTGCTGAACAATTCCCTTGAAGATGGCGCCGACGGCTTCCGTTTCCATTACTTCTACGATGACGGCCGTAACATCTTTTCCCAGACGGGCGGTGAAGCCACCCATCATAGGAATGCGCGAAAGTTCCCCGACCATCGATTTTTGCATCAAGCTGCGGCTGACAATCTCTTCCAGCTCTGCCTTACGACTTTCAAATACACTGGCAGCAACACGTCCGTAGTCCAGCCGGGACATGACTTCTTCGACGCGGTCCAGGCTCTGCAGAAAAACAGCATCGGCAATGGTATCAACGATGATGTCCCGGAACCGAAATGTTATGTCCCGGGTTATGAGCCGGCTGATTTTCTGCTCGGATCGACCCAGCTTGTAAAAGGCAATCACCAGTTTGGCGGCCCGGAGCAGGAGGAACAGGCGCAGTCCGGCCACGGGGACGAGACCAACGAGTTCGTACCAATGCGCCCGCATGAAGTAGGACCGATCTTTAGACCTCTTGAGGCGGACCAGGTAGTCAATGAGCCAGATACCAATGGTCAAAAAGTCAAAGATGATGATGGCAGTGACCACCTGTCGGCCCAGAAAATCCCTGTAGGTGCTCATTACAACCAGCAAGAGATTGTCCAGTGCAACCAGGCAGAGCAGCAGGTATTCCTGTTTGGTTCCCGGAAGGGCCCGGAAGGTTTGCAACCAGCGGGTGTATCGAGATGGGCTTTCCATCGGCGTCCCTTCTTCCATCGGCAGTTCGTTCCCTTTTTTTCGGGATTTTCTAAATTGGATTTGACCGTTTGGCGCGCCAGGTCTCCTTTTGCCCCCATGCGAATTTTGAGCCTGTGCCTCCTCATCAGTTTTTTAGCCTATTGCCGCTACGGTGATGAAGACCCGCAAACCAACCATTTCCTTTTACCCGATAAAGACATCCATCTCACCAACGGCTATTACTTTGAAGGGAATGCCGTCCATCATACCTGCGTAAGCAGTAAGCTTGTGGAAGATAATCTGGATTTTACCAGCCGCTGCGCTTTTCTGGACCTACGAGAGGAAGATGCGACCAGTCTTTTGCCCAACAATCTGCGCATAACCCTCAAGATGCAGGATGATCTCAAGAGACTTACCGGAGACATGCGCGTTTACGTGACTCACCTGGATGGTGTTGCTTACGACTTCTGGCTCAAAACGGTGGGAACTACGGAAATAGGATCAACCCTGCAACAGCCGGTGATCCGGATCAGCCAGGAAAGCACCTCCGCCATCGCTGCTGAACTGGCCCCGGATTTTTTCATTCGTCTTACCGACTTCAGCCTGGAACAGGCAGACTACAGCATGAACGGTCGTATGCATCTTCTGCTCACCAAAACCGGGGAAAATGAAGTTGTGGACATGGAATACGCAGTCTTTCTGCGGAAGGTTTATTGAGGTCAGGGAGAAAGACATGCTTAAACAAATACATCAAATGATAAAAAATATTCACGGTCTGGTTCTTGTTCTCCTGCTTCTGGGGGGCTTTTCCGCCGCTCATGCCCAGGAGAATACGGGGTTCAAGCTGGGCGGTCTGCCTCTGGTAAGCTACAACTCTGATGATGGCTTTGGTTACGGACTCCGGGCTTACGGCACCTACAAGGAAGAGGGTTACGATCCATACAAGTATCAGGTTTATGTGCAGTACTATAAAACCACCCTGGGCTTTGAATACCATGAAATCAATTTAGACTATTTGAAGTTTTTAGGATCCCCCCTGCGCTGGAAGTTCTCGGCTGGATTCAGCCGGACGTTGAATGCACAATGGTATGGTCAGGGAAACTTCCATGATATACGCCGGGAGCAGGGCATTCGCGAGGGCCGCATCCCCATCAATGAAAATATACCCGCATCCCCGGATCTTGTGCAGACGCGCTTCAACGGGCAGGATATCACTTTCAATCGCAAAGCTCTGGATGCCATCAACGACCCTGGAAAACATGAATGCTCGTTTGAGGCCAAAAATTGTACCATCATCAACAACCAGAGCCGCGAAGTTCTGCGCCAGAAACAGAATAAGTACTATAACTATGACCTGATCAAGCCCTTCTTCAATGCCTCAACGGAAGACTGGTTCGGGGACTCCAATTTCAAATGGTTCTTTGGTTTACGGGGACAGCGCTATAAGGTGCAGTCTTACCAGAACGACATTGATTCCGGTGATCGGTTGCCCAATGACCGCACGTTGATAGACATTGAAAAACCCTACGGGTACGATGCCACAGAGGGTCGCCGCTACGTCAATGGTGTCCGTGTTGCTCTATCCTACGACTCCAGGCCCCGGGATCGGGAGAAAAATCCCAACACAGGTATCTTTGCTGATTTGCATTACTGGGGCACGGGAAGCAGCACGGGGAGTCACTACACCTTTCATCGGGTAACAGCAACATACCGACAGTACATCGAACTGTTTCCATCTATGTTCAATGATGCCGGCCAGGAACTTGTTTTCGCGTACCGCGTCCAGGGCCAGGAGACTTTTGGTAAAGCCCCCTTTTATGAACTGGGAACCATCACCACCATGAATGAGTCAAGCGATGGACTGGGTGGCAAACGAGGATTGCGCGGCTATGCAGCCAATCAGTTTGTCGATAACGTGATGGCGCAACTCAACACGGAAGTTCGCTGGACCTTTGGTCGAGCTAAAGCCCTGGGCGGTCTGGACTTTATTTTGCTGGGATACTATGACGTTGGACGTGTGGGAGAAACCTGGAAGGAAATTGAAAACCGCGGCTTGCACTACGCGGCCGGTGGTGGTATCCGCCTGGTCCAGCAGGGAAGTATAGTTGTCAATATCAGTGCGGGTCGTTCCAAGTATGATTCGCATGTGAACTTTGATTTCAATCACATGTTCTGAACATTTCACTCATGCCTGGCCTGCGTAGAGCAGGCCACGAATTTCTTCCATTTCGCGTAGCAGAGCAAATGCAGAATTCTCCGGAGAGCGGATGAGCTCCAGCATTCGCGCCAGTTTTTGATCAAGGATCCGAACAACGGTCAATTCCTTCTCGTCATGGCCCGGACGCTGCCTTTTGATTTTGGCCACTCGTAGATTGCGCTCCAGCGTTTGCCGTGCAATGGCCACCACCAGATCTTTATAAGCGGCGAGTTTCTCTTCCGTGCGGTGTTCCAGAAACTCTTTCTCTGTTTGTGGTAGAATACTCCAGAGTTCCTGTAAACTGTGGTTGGCCGGCTCTTTCGAGGGCAACACTTCCTCCAGGACGCTCAGAAAGGAGGAAGAACCATCAGTTGCTGGCGGTGAGGATTTACTACTTTTCCGGGAAGCGTCTGCGCGTACGGATTTGCCTTTGAAAGGGAGATCAGGTTGAATCTTGATTTGCATGAAAATAGATTTGCAGGGGTTCTTGCCTTTTCCTTAAAAGTACCATGCGATCAGGCGCCGCCGATTTCCAGCGTTTTTCCTGGCCGTTCAGGAATTTCCTCTCTCGCGCCTGGCTCCTGCTGGTAGTTTTTTTCGTGTACTGTGGCCAGGAAGAGAACTGCCCGGCTCCCCGGGCCGGGGTTCTGGATTTACGGAGTCACGAAACTTGCCTGAACCGACTGGACCTTTCCGGTGAGTGGTTGGTTGGCACCGGACTGAACCCGGAGGGCTGGCTGGCGCATAAAGTGCCGGCGGCCTGGACAGACCCACTGCCGCCACAGGGCGTGGCAACGTATCGCTTGCGTATCCTGCTGCCGCAGAATCTGGCGAAAACTATCTATGGCCTGCAACTGCATTATATAACCAGCGCCTACGAACTTCGGGTGAATGGAATTCCTGCTGGGGGCAAGGGGCAGCCGGCAGCGGAACCTGAGTATTACCGCCCTGAGGCGGCGAGTCAACTCCTTCCCTTCGCCATTCCCGGCCCCGATGTCTTGCTGGAAATCACCGTGGCCAATTTTACCCATGCCAAAGGAGGGATTCGCACACGGATCTTCTTTGGCCGATTCTCGGAACTTCGGAAATACTATGACCGCGCCATGATGCTCGATGGCTTCCTGGCCGGTGGCTTGATTCTGATTGGTCTGTATCATTTCGGGCTGTACTACAGCCGGCGCGAAATGCTATCGACCATCTACTTTGGTATCTTCGCTCTGTCTGTGGCAGTGTATTCGCTCTGTACGGGGCAGCATTTGATCCGCGTACTGCTTCCAATGACCGGAAATGTCTCGCAGCTCCGTATTGAATACCTCTCTATTGCTCTGGGTATTGTCACTTTTTTCGCTTACCACAAAGGAGTGTTTCCGCGGCAGAACTGGAAAGTAGCACTCTATGCCATATTCGGGTTTGAAATTATCTACATGCTGCTCGTCATCCTTACACCGTCGCTTTTTTTTACGCAGCTGGTGGGTTTGCAACAGGGGATGCTGATTGTTTCTGTGGGTTATGGTTTGATCAGCGTTATCGTTGCTGTTTTCCAGCGGGAACCTGGCGCCCGGATGGTTCTGGCCGGATTCCTGGTATTTGGATTCACATTGATTCACGATATATTAAACAACAGAAATATTATACTATCGACTCCGCTCTCTGCGTACGGTTTTCTGGCGTTTTTGCTGGCCCAGGCCTACTTGATTGTGCGAATTTTTAGCCATGCTTTTGATGCTATTTCAGAATTAACAGAGCAGGCCATCGCAACCAGTCGCGCTTACGGAAGATTTGTTCCCCGCGAATTTCTCAAACATCTCAACAAAAAGGACATCAAAGAAATAAAACTCGGTGACCAGATCCAGGAGGAGATGACCGTTCTTTTTGCTGACATTGTAAACTTCACGGCAATGTCAGAAAAGATGACTCCATCGCAGAACTTCAATTTTCTAAATTCTTATCTGGGCCGAATGGTGCCGCTCATTGAAAAGCACGGGGGCTTCATTGATAAATTTGTGGGGGATGGAATCATGGCCCTGTTCCCGCGCAGCGGAGAAGATGCTGTCCGGGCGGCGCTGGCGATGTTTGTGGAACTGCAGCGTTATAATGTACGTCGCCGGCTACAGGGATTTGACAGCGTTGCCATCGGGGTGGGAATCCACAAAGGACCACTGATGCTCGGAACGATCGGTTCTGAAAGCCGGATGGACAGTACAGTCATTTCAGACACAGTGAACATTGCCGCCCGGCTGGAAAAACTGACCCGCCCCTGGAAGACTGCCATCCTCACTACGGAAGCGGTTGTGCAGGATCTCAGCGGAGATGATTTTCTCATTCGCCTGGCCGGGGAGCTCGCTGTTAGGGGCAAGCTCCAGGAAGTTTTGATTTATGAAATCGGTTTAAGCAAAGAGCTGGAGGAGGTCGAGAAATGGAAAGCCACTCAGGGCGCCATGGAAGCGGGGGCATTATTGTACTCTCAAGCGCAATGGACTGCTGCCCGGGAACGGTTTGAAACCGTACTGGCCATCAATCCGGATGATGGTGTGGCCCGATGGTATGTCGATCGACTGGAGGAAAGCCGGATCCCGACAGTTGTTTGAAAATTCGGTTTACCGGGTAGAGCTACAGGTTACGGTCAGATATGGAAGCATCAATTTACGATTACGTTATTGTGGGGTCTGGCTTTGGCGGTAGCGTCTCTGCCCTGCGACTGGCCCAGAAAGGTTACTCGGTTGCCGTAATCGAATCAGGGAAGCGATTTGCCGATGAAGACTTTCCGCGCACCAACTGGAATATGCGCAAATTCTTCTGGTTTCCAAAGCTTTTTTGTTATGGAATTCAGCGCATCAATCTCATCCGCGACGTAATGATTCTCAGTGGTGCCGGTGTGGGTGGAGGCAGTCTGGTTTATGCGAATACCCTGTACGTACCGCCAGAACGCTTTTTCCAGAGTGATATTATGAAACGTCTGGGAGGCTCCCGGGCTATGAAGCCTTTCTATGAGCTGGCCCAGAAAATGCTTGGAGTTACCACTAACATTCACATTTCGCAGATTGATCATGAAATGCGGGCTACAGCGGAAACATTCGGTCGCGGGCATACCTTTGCACCCACTCCGGTAGGCGTATATTTTGGAAAGAACGGCAAGACGGAGGCCGATCCCTATTTCTCCGGCGAAGGTCCAGAGCGCACGGGCTGCAATTTTTGTGGCGGTTGCATGGTTGGGTGCCGCCACAACGCCAAAAACACTCTGGTAAAGAATTACCTCTATTTTGCAGAGAAATTGGGGGCTACCATTTTGCCGGAGCGGAAGGTGGTGGATGTCATCCCTGTCGATGAAAGCGGAGCCGGAGGATACCGGATTAAAACCATGAAAACGACAGGCTTTCTGGGTAAACCGGGCCTTACTCTACAGGCTCGCAATCTGGTGGTGTCCGCCGGTGTGCTGGGTAGCCTGAGTTTGCTCATGAAACTCAAATCCAGCGGTCGTCTGCCGCGCCTCAGTGATGCACTGGGGAGTTTTGTCCGGACCAACAGCGAAGCGATTCTTGGCGTTACGGTTAAAAGTAAAGAAGCTGATTTTTCCCAGGGCATAGCCATTACCTCCAGCGTATTTCCAGAAGAGCATACCCATATTGAACCGGTTCGCTATTCACGGGGTAGCGATGCTATGGGGACCCTGGCCACCATTTTAACCGACGGTGGTGGAAAGATCCCCCGGCAGCTTCGTTTTCTCTGGAACATTCTGAAAAACCCGCTCAACTTTCTACGGACCCTGAGTCCCGTCGGATTTGCCCGACAAACGATTATCCTGCTGGTGATGCAAACCCTGGACAATAGCCTGAAATTGGTCCGCAAGCGACGACTTATCTGGCCTTTTTCTCCGTCTCTTACTTCTGTGGGCGGAGGTGGTGTACCAACCTATATCCCCGTGGCTCAGGAATTTGCCCGCAGACTGGCCGCTCGATTGGGCGGGATTCCGCGTTCAGCCTACAATGAGGTCCTGCTCGATGTGCCCACTACGGCCCATATTCTGGGTGGGTGCATCATGAGTGAATCACCCGATCAGGGTGTAATCGACCTGCAGAACCGCGTCCATGGCTACCCCAATATTTTAGTGTGCGACGGCTCCATGATACCCGGAAATCTGGGCGTAAACCCGAGCCTTTCCATCACGGCTTTTACGGAGCGAGCCATGTCGCTCATTCCGCCCAGGAAAGGGGCAGAGTTGAAACCGTTTAACTTCGAGAAGAAATGGAAAGTGACCGGGCTTATCAGCGGTTCAACTAAAGAATCTCGAGTAAAACAGCCATCACGTCGTCGTTGAAATGACTGAAATCGGGGAGGGCCCGAATTTCCGCGACAACATGGTCGATCAGATGTTCCGATGGGCGCTGAGCGTGTCGGTTCACCAGGCCCTGTAAATCTTCCATGCTGGCCACGCCCTGGTTCAATGTCTGATACTCCAGAAGACCATCGGTGTAAAAGAAAAAGCGATCCCCTGGCCGATAAGGGAGCTCCACCGTATCGGCAATCGGTTTACGGATACCGTAACCCATGAGAGATCCGGCTGTTTGCACTGTCGTAAAATCCGATCCTTTACTGGCGTGCAAAATGGGAGGGTGGCCGGCATTCGCCAGGCGCAACTCCCGGGTCAGAAAGTCCATGAAGAGGTAGGCCGCTGAGGCGTGGTGGCTTTCAAACTCCTTGGTTACGATTTCATCAATGTGGCTCAGAAACTGTTCGGGATGCAGGCGGTTGCGGTAAGGCATCTGTGAAATGATAACTTTGATCGCAGCACTCATCATAGCTGCGGAAAGACCGTGCCCGGAAATATCCGTGATAAAAAACCCCAGGTTTCCTTCACGCAAACGAATCAGATCAAAAAAATCGCCTCCCAGAGTACGTTGCGGCTGAATATACGTATGCAGGGCGATCTTCTCAAGTCCGGCCAGTGGCGGGAACAGGTTCTTATGCACCTGCCGGGCAAGTTGCAGATCTGTTTCTTCTTCCTTTTGTTTCTGGTAGAGATTCAGGTATTGCTCCACAAATCGGCGTAGAACACTTTCGCATAACAGGACGATCAAAGCAAGCCAGGTAAAAAAGGTCAGGCGCAGACCGGCCCCGGCCTCCAGATCAAAATTCAGTCTCCAGTAAGCAAAGAGCGTATGCAGACTGAGGAGCGTAATGACCGTTGCCCCGGCTCTTAAGTCCGGCCGCAGAATCTGGGAGAGGAGAAGCGCTACGTGAAGCAAAAAATCTTCGTCGCGACTCCGTTCGGGTTGTCCCCCGAGCCAGGGCAACAGGTAGTAAACCAGCAGAAAAACCACCACATAGTAGGATGTGTAAAAAAGCCAATGCCAGTGTCGGGGTGCCCGTATCAGCAGATAAAAAACAGATAGCAGAAGAAGCAGGGCGATTTCAAAGAAAAGAAAAGTTAAACTCTTATGATCGCTGGCGAAGGCGGCAAAGACCTGCAGCAGTAAAAATCCGATGGAGGTTAAACATATAGCAAAGATCTCCAGTCGCCGGTACTGTTCCGCGAGCAGTTGTTTGACCGGAACATCTTTTTGACTCATCCAGTATGTAAAGCGCTCGATCAAAGTTCCGTCAGATACCTGATCCTGAGTATCTGCGAACCTCGCAATGTCAAATGAATATTATGCCCGGATCGCAGATGTTGATTTAATCTGCTCAATTCGTTCAAGCACAGTTCTGCGGTTTGACAATGGTAGTGCAGTCTGTGCGAATCACTTTTGAAGGCATCCTGTCGAGGATGAGTGGTGAGGATACTGAGCGCCGGCAGTCCTTCCCGTGGTTCATAAAGAATGTGCGATATATAACGGCGGTTGGTGATGCGTTCCGTCCAGCTGGAAAAGGGGTGAAGGTGCAATAATAGGAGAAATACGGCGGTCACTTTTTGGTTTTTCGAGCCATTAAGTCCTTAAGACCGGCAAGGGCATCCGGTTGCGTGGCGGCGGCTTGTCGGTTTTGCTCCTGGATTTCTTTATGCACCTCAGAACGGTGAACGGAAACATTGCGCGGGGCGCGTATTCCCAGTTTAATTTGATCACCTTTGATATCTACCACGACGACTTCGATTTCGTCGCCGATCATGATTGATTGATTCACTCTGCGTGCGAGGACCAGCACTCAAGTGTCCAGATTTTCGATAATAAGATGGCGCACGGAATGATCGTCGTTATTGGATATGACCTGTCTGCCAATTTTTCTTTTAAGATTCAAAAGAATCGGACCTTGCAGGTTGGCGGTCATGGCCTCCGGATTATCTGTGGGAATGGTGATGATGGCATACACGTGGCATTCTTCAATTGAGCTTACCTCAAGGCGTTCGAGTTCCGAGGCGGCCACGGCCGGCCGGTAGGCAGTCTTCAGGAACAGTTCCGGCTGCATGAGTACGAAGGCGAGGCCAGGTGAACTTGCGCTCTGCAACCACTTGAAGGGTGAATCCTCGCCATCGCTTAAAAGGGCGAAGCGCCGGTCGGAAATGCCAATGAGCCCGTCAGGGAAATCAATCAAATCAGTGGCATCCACGTCAATGGTGCCAAACGCCTTGGTCTGAAGACTTCCCATCATCTCAGGAAATCCATCAGTGTGGGCCGAATTACCCGCGCGCCCACTCCGAGAGCGTACTGATGCACCGTCTCCAGCCATTTCAGATTCATGATGCTTTCCGGAATATCAATGCCTTCACTCTTTGCAAGCAGTTCCGTCATAAACATTTTATCCCAGCTGGTTCTCTTTTCATGTTCCTCCAGCCGATTTTGCCGGGCTCCCACTTGAGCACGATGGCGCAGCACATTGTTCAGGGCCTCATCCAGGTTGGCCAGATCCCGGCCGGAAATTTCCAGCTGGTCTGCGGCCAGGAGATCGTTGCGCAATTTGATCAGGACATCAAAAACGCTGAGACCGGAAACGCGGGCCGTATCAGAAAAATTATTGGGCGGTTGGGCCTTATCCGGGTTGATCAAACCAATGTCGCGCAGCACGGTTCCTCCGCCGGCATCTTCCAGCCAGATCTCGTGGGGAGCGGTGGTATGCAATGAAATGTAATCCTGTCCGATTTTGCTGGCCTTAACCTGGATGTTAGAATTGTTTATTTTATCAATAATCTCATTGATTGTATCACCCGCTGCTACACGGATTTCAACACCGTCAATTTTGAAGGCCTGGTCGGTTCCGGCCACGTATCCAGAGTTGTCCACGCTTCCGGTAATGGTCATATTTGTACCCCAGAAGACATGGTTGCCCGGTAGATTCACGCCAATGTACTGGTCCCTTTCGACTTCGCGCAGCTGAGAGCCAATGTCACCGCGATATTCCACGTTGATGATCTGTCCTTCCAGCTGCAAACCTTCAAGGCCTCGTATGTTACTGGCAATCGGCTCAAAGGGAGGACGATCGACCACATGACCCCCAAAAAGTGGCTTCCCTGTTCCATCGCGACCATTGGCGATGTCAATCATGGCCCTCAAGTGCTGGTCTATTTCTTCGGCAATGGCGTGTTTGAGCTCAAAACCGTTGTCCCCCTGGTAGATACCGTTGGATGCTTGCACGGCAAGTTGACGCACGCGCTGGAAGATACTGCCCACCCGATCAAGTTCTCCATCCATGAGGTTGAGCCGGGCCATAGCTTCGCCTATGTTCTGTTCAAACTGTCCCAGTTCCTCAACCCGTGTCCGGAAAAACATCTGGTTGGTTGCGTTCCCCGGATCATCTCCCGGTCGGTTGATTTTCTTTTGCGTGGAAAGCTGGTTTTGAACCTGGTCCATTTCATACTGGTGTCGCTGGATATTGCGAACCAGAGAATTATTCTGAATCTGTCCGGTGATACGAATCATGCACTACCTCCTTGTAGTGTTATCTGTCAGGTGCCCATACGATTGATGATCGTATGTAAGTTCTCATTTAATGTATTGATGACCCGGGCGGCAGCATTGTAGGCATGCTGAAACTGGATCATATTGGCCATTTCCTCATCCAGGTTGACCCCCATGATGCTCTGTCTGGAATTTTCCAGAGACAGCAGGTTGTCTTTGCTGCGCTCGACAGCATCCTGGGCCGTGCGGGACTCTGTGCCCAGCCGGGATACCAGAGCGTTGTAGTATTCCTCGGGATTTCGCGTATGCCCGATCATCCGACTGCCCTGTTTTAGTGCAGCAGCCATGAGCAACGCATTGCTGCCATCCCCGGTTCCACCGGCCTGGTTATAATCTCCCGTGCCTCCGATGTCCTTGCCCCGCCCGGCGGCAATGGATGCCGGGTCGCGAAGAACATCGTTCGCCAGCCCCAGATACGCCGCAGGCCTGAATATGGGTGTAAAGGCCATGTCTTGTAATGATGAGCGCAGTTTGGATATTTCATTGAGTCGGCGGAAGTCAAAAGCCCCGGCTGATCCCGAAGTGTTGAGAATGCCTGCATAGCCCACCAGAAGCTCGCCGGAATCCTCAATGTGGCGAATCATAAAGTTGGTACGGCGATCATCGTCCGCAGTGGTAGACTTGAGGGCCAGCTGGTTATCATGGCTCATATAGGCGACGATCCCGGACTTGCTATCGTTGATCCGTTTGATTACCTGTTCCAGAGTTTCATCGCGTGAGTAGTCGATGCGCACCGCAGTATTCTCAGAATCGTTCTTAAAGAAAGTCATGGTTCCATCTATACCGATTTTACGGGCTGGATCCACGGTATTGCTGCCGGTGACGCGAAAGAGGGCTGTGATTTCCGCCGTGCCATCCTGATTCAAATCGTAATTTGCCCGCGCATTCTGCATCTGAAAGCCGGCATCAGAAGAACTGCTCAAATTGCGAATCTGGAAAAAGTCTTTATTGGTCGTGCCATTGAGTCCAAATCCGTCCCGATGGATTTCGTTGACAATATCGCTCAAATTGACGGCAAAAAGATCCACCTGATCCAGCCTTTCCGTGATGGCTTTGTCGCGCATGTCCAGAGTTCCCAGCAATTTCCCGCTGCCCAGCACAAGGTCCTTACCCGAGTGTTCCCAGGTGACTTTGGCCATGCCATCGTTTAACGGGTCTGCCGTAGTTTTGAGCTTGCGATGCACCTTTCCCTGGACCAGAGCCTGCTCACCGATGAAAACAAAAAGTTCGTCCTGATCGCCGCGACCGATTTGAATATTCACCATCCCGGAAAGCTCTTCCACCAGTTTGTCACGCCGGTCCATGAGATCATTGGGATGATCCCCCAACGCTTGCAGCTTGAGGATCTGTTCATTTAATTCCCTTATGGATGAGCCGATGGAGTTGATGCGACTGACATCGGCGATGACTTCCTGATTGGCCCTCGAGCGCAGCTGGGTTAGCTTGTCATAGATGTCTTTGATTCGTGTGACCAGACCGGAAGCCCGCTCTGTCACAACTTCTCGATGGGCAAAGTCAGCCGGAAAAGCTCCGAGTTCTTCCCAGCTGGCCCAGAATTTATCGGACAGACTGCGCAGACTGTTCTCTGAAGGTTCGGCAAAGATTTTTTCCATCTGGTAGAGATAGTTATAAGAAGCTTCCCAGAATTGTTTGGTGCCCGACGCATGGGAGATCTGGTCATCATAAAAGGTATCGCGAATGCGTTCGATGGCTGCAACAGTCATGCCCTGGCCCAACTGTCCTGGACCGTTGGCCCGATTGAGCGAGGGTTCATAAAGCGGGCTCATCGTCTGCATCGTGATGCGCTGCCTGGCGTAGGCCGGATTGTCAGCATTGCTGATGTTGTGCCCCGTAGTGTTTAGAGCGGTTTGATGAGCGGAGAGTCCGCGTTTACCAATTTCCAGTCCACCAAAAGTTGATCCCATAGTTTTACCCTGTTGCGTTCAGTAGCAGCCCGCCACGTTCCGCCGTTTTGCTTTTGCCATGAGAGTAAGTGCCGCTTTCCGGTGTTGCCAGTGTGCCCAGTAGATTATGGATGGTCCGGTGCGTATGCTTGAGCAGTTCCTCATTGGCCAGAAGTTCATCGCGCAACTTTTCCACGCGAAGCTTGAATTCCTGGCTCAGTTGCCGGCGCAGGTCCGACTCCGGGCTTTCTCTCATGATGTCCTCAAAGGAAAGATCCGACTTTCGCAGCCGCTTTTGCTCCAATTTTTGGGCTTCGCGCAGCAACTCTTCTGTTTTACGGCTGAGGACTTCCAGGTCCTGCCCGCGTGCCCGCAGAATGGCCTGTCTCTTTTGTCTTTCGTTGTCCAGAAGGGCGGCGTGGAGCTGGTGTTCCTGAGCCAGGAGCCTCAATAGATCTTCCATACTCTTTTGTTCGGTTCAAAATAGAAAATATTAACGGAAATTTCTCTTGAGTCCCGATTGGCCGAAGCATTTCGGACAGAACTCCCTTTTTGGTTGCTCGTCTAAGCTGACATGGCATTCTTGATTCCTATGAAAAAACTCTG
This sequence comes from Spirochaetales bacterium, assembly GCA_015075425.1. Taxonomy (GTDB): domain Bacteria; phylum Spirochaetota; class Leptospiria; order Leptospirales; family Leptonemataceae; genus H5-SPI1. The sequence goes on from JABTUL010000002.1 coordinate 884,839, forward strand.
GCTCCTTCCCGTACTGGTTCCGTTTCTTTTGATTTATGTCTCTTGCGGAGATCCGCGCCGGGGAGGCCTTTCGACCGGTGGTTGCAAAGGCGGAGAGATTGTTGTCGAAGGAGAAGCGCCGGTCTACGGCGATATGGCAACTTCGCGCAGTCGGGCCAAAGAGGATGCCTGCCGGATTGCGGTGGAACGGTGCATTGGCGTGCAGGTGGCCGGCTACTCGGCTGTGCAGGATGCAGAATCTGTTGCCAGCGAAATTTACACCCAGGCAAGCGCGATATGCTCGGATGATGAACTGCTTTCTGAAAGCACCTATCCACTGGAATCGATTCAGATGCTCAAGACTCGCTGGAAATTCCGGGTTTCTGAAGTTTCTTTACAGAGTAAAATTGATACAATGCTCAAGATTGTGGGCAATCCCCGGATCATGATTCTGGCCCGCGAAGAATACAATATTCCGGGGGCACAGAAAGTGGTCGGCTTTGCCAGTAGAAACAGTGTCTCTGCCGGTATTTTACAGGACTACCTGATCCAGAATGGCTACACGGTAGTAGATCCCGCCCGGGCCAATCCGGGTGGACTTAATGAAAGTGCCTTGATTGAACAGCTGAGCGAACAAAAATTTGGCGAAACGGACTCCATTGGCGGTGCCTTCAATGATTTCAAGGATCGCGCTGCTGCCTCCGGAGCCGATGTGCTGATCATAGGCAAGGTGACGGCCACCAAACAGAATTTGCGCAAGCTGGATCGCGATGCCTTTGATGTGGGCCTGCATTCCTACCAGGCGAATGGTAACTTTACCATTGTTGCACTCTGGGGGCGGGGAGAACTGATGGGTCAGCTTTTTGCCCGGCCCACAGGCGGCGCACATACAACTGACCAGGGCGCGGCTTCGGAAGCGATTCGCCGGTTTACCATTGGTTCAGACAGAGATCCTTTCAAACGCCCTGCCAACATTGCCAGAGATTTGAAATTCCGGCTTTCCGAAAAGTGGTCGGAATTGTCCAGAAATAATAAGATTTATATGATTGTAAGCGGCCTGGACCAGAGACACATGGCCATCTTTCGTGAAGATTTAACGGAGAGAACAGCTGCGCGCAAAGTAGATGAGATTGAATTTTCCGGGAATCGGGCCCGTTGGGAAGTTACCTATCCAGGCCGCTCTTTTGCCCTGGCAGATAAACTCAGTTTTTACGCAAACGATCCGCGAATGTTTGTCGTTGTTGGCCGCAGTGGCAAACAAATCCATGTGGATCAGGTCCGACGCGGCGAGATACACGTTAGTTTCCGCTGAAGGCCGGCCGGGGAGCATCGGATGGCATCGGCAAAAGCAATCATAGTTGAAAGGGTCGGCGGTCCGGAGGTTTTAGAATATAAGCAGATCGACCTTCCTGAACCCGGACCGGGCGAAGTGCTGATCCGACAAACCGCGATTGGGCTGAATTTCGTTGATGTTTATATGCGCAGCGGCCTTTACCCCATGCCACTCCCCTTCACTCCGGGAGTGGAAGCGGCGGGAGTCGTGGAAGCCGCAGGCAGTGACGTAAGGGATCTACAAATCGGAGATCGAGTAGCCTATGCGGCCACTTCCCCGGTCGGTTCCTATGCCTCCAGCCGGGTGATTTCTGCTGAGCTACTGACCCGGCTACCGGAGTCCATCAGCGATGAAGTTGCGGCCGCAGTGATGCTCAAGGGATGCACGGTGGAATACCTGGTCATGAGAACCTATCCGGTTCAGTCGGGCGATTGGGTACTGTGGCATGCTGCGGCCGGTGGCGTGGGACTTCTGGCCTGTCAGTGGCTCCGGTCTCTGGGAGCGAATTTGATCGGAACGGTGGGCAGTCCAGAAAAGGTGGCCCTGGCACGCGAAGCCGGCTGCAATTTCGTGATCGACTACAAAAAGGAAGATGTGGTCCAGCAGGTTCGTGAATGCACCCGAGGCCAGGGCGTTGATGTCGTTTATGATTCTGTTGGCCGGGATACTTTTGAAATCTCTCTGAATTGTTTACGGCCGCGCGGCATGCTGGTGAGCTTTGGCAACGCATCGGGTCCGGTGCCACCTTTTGCTCCGCTTCTGCTCAGCCAGAAGGGATCGCTTTATCTCACAAGGGCCGGTTTCAAAGATTACTATGCAAAAAAGGAGGAGCGACGCGCAGGCACGCGCGCTCTTTTGAAAAAGATAGAACACGGAATTCTCAAGGTAGCGATCCACCAGAAGTTCAGTTTGAAAGATGCCGGGCAGGCCCATAGCAGCCTGGAAAATCGGCAGACGACGGGTGCCACGGTTCTCTTTCCGGAATAGACTTACTTTTTTTCTGTCCTGAATTTACTGCCGCCATGCAGGACTATCAGGGCAACTTCAACGTCATTCGCTCCATGCTGGAACGTGAGGCAGATGCCTACGGAGTCCTGTCCTTTTTGCAGGAGACGATCGACGCCATGCGAACTGATTTTCATCGGCGTGAGGCCCCGGCGGGCTTCTATCCTGCCATGCAGGCCGTTCTGGATGCGCTGGAGAAAGTGCCCCTCAAGTGAGATTTTTTGCTTGCCGGAAGGTTTGTGCCAATGTACCGTTCCTCATGAGAAAAGGTCTTTCCCTGCTGCTCCTGATTTCTTTGGCCCTTGGTTCAGGCCTCCTGTGGGCGAATGAGGAAGAGCCCTATGATTCCTACGACCATCTAAGCGGGCCAGATATCTGCCTGATACGCCTTAAGGAATGTGAGGCGGAGGCTGATAATTCCGGCATGAAGGCACGTTGCAGCGATGTCTATGACCGCTGCCAGGAGGATCAAGCACAGAGACAGAAAGACCTGGAGGATGAAAGGGCTCAGAATCAGGAATGATTCAAAGGCGGCAGGACACCTGCTTGTATTTGTATCCCGGAATTTCCACTTCTGCTCTTTTGTAAGACCGATTATCGCAGACGCAACTGCGATCCCGAGTAAAGCCAGGATTTAAGAACAGATCCCGGCACTCGGATTCTGGCATGCCCACCAGACAGACATGAACCTGGCGCATAGCCCAGTAGAGATTGCAACTCGACGATTTCCGGAGCACGGGTGTAGAGCAGCCCACGCAGAGCATAAGTCCCATCAGTGCTGGCCACAAGCTTTTCATTTCTGTCTCACCCGAACCGCTACGGAGTTGCCATGCTCCTGTTCGAGTCCTTCCAGTTTACTCATAAGCAAAATAGGATCAAGAGCTTTTTGTAGCGATTGCTCGGTTGGATACTGGTAGGTGATGCGCTTGAGGAAAGTGTCCACGCCCACGCCAGAAGTAGATCTTGCCGCGCCGCCGGTGGGCAGTATATGATTGGTTCCGCTGAAGTAATCTCCCAGAGCCACCGGTGCGTAGTGACCCAGAAAGACACTGCCCGCGGCGGTAATCGTCTGGAAATGCTCTTCTGGCGTGCGGGTACAGATTTCCAGGTGTTCTGGTGCGTATTCGTTGCTGAATGCAATGGCCTCTTCAATGGAGCGGAAAATCAGAGCGATGGAATGTTCGCGGATGCTGGTTTCTTTCAGATCGCGTCGATCCGGCCTTAGAGTCAGGCCGCGCTCAATCGCTTCAGCAGTCCTGCGGGCCAGACTGGCGCTCGTTGTGAGAAGCAGCGCCGGACTGTCGCTTCCGTGCTCAGCCTGAGAAAGCATGTCTGCGGCAACAAACTCCGGATCAGCGGAGTCATCTGCAAGGACTACCACTTCACTGGGGCCGGCCGGTTGGTCCTGGCGTATCAGGCCGCGTGCGGAGAGAATCTGCTTCGCTGCTGTTGCATACCGATTCCCCGGTCCAATGATAAGGCTGGCTGACGGAAAGGCCAGACCCAGAGCTGCTGCCGCCAATCCCTGGGCCCCGCCATGTTTGATTATTTGCCGGCAGCCCAGGAGTCGGGCGCAGTAAAGCACGGAATCGTCCACACTTCCCTGAGGATTGGCCGGAGTAACGATAGTCATTTGCGGCACTCCAGCCAGGGCAGCGGGGATGAGTCCCATAAGAACTGTGGATGGGTAGCGGGCTTTGCCCCCGGGCACATACAGCGCAGCGTGTTCGACCGGACTGTAGCGATAGCCAAGTTTGGTACCGGCAATGGTGGTTTCTGCCGCTGGAAGATTATCTTTCTGTAATTGATGGAATTTTGTTATGTTTTCCTTTGCCTGTTCAAAGGCGGCTTTTTCTTCAGCTGATAAGGATGAAGGCCGCTCCCATTCCCGAGCACTCACCAGTAGATCAGTTCGGATGTTGTCGATCCGTTCTGTAATATCGATGACGGCAGCGCTTCCGCCCCGGGAAACTTCATCAATGATTTCCTGAGCGATCTTTGTGGCCTGCATGTCCTGGGAGGAAGTCCGTATCAGGAGCTGCTTACGTTCCTCCGGGCTGAGCGCTTCGTAGTGGGCTATGCGGAGCATAGGGCAGGAACTTTGCTGGGGCCCTTGGCTTCAACCACTATGTATTTAGAAGATTGCTATGGGCGATGACAGGATCGAACTGCCGACATCCTGCTTGTAAGGCAGGCGCTCTTCCAGCTGAGCTAATCGCCCTTTATGATTTCGTGTTTCCGGCTTTGTGTATCAATTTTGCCAGTCGGCTCTTTTTCCGATCCGCCTGACGATGATGGATCAGACCCGTTTTGCCAGCCCGGTCCAGGAGGGAACTCATGGTCTGGTAAGCGGTCCGGGCTTCATCCAGTTTCCCGGCTGCCACAAGGCTCAGCACTTTCTTATTGAAAGTTCGCAGCCGCGTACGCTGGCTGCTATTGCGTTCATTGCGCCGGGCCGTGCGCCGAATATCTTTTTCTGCCGATTTAATGTTTGCCATGACTTCCGGGGCAACCTCCCCCATTGCCTCAGACTGTCAATTCCAATAACCCCGTTCCTGCCCGCGCTCGCTCTTTTTTGTCTGCCGTAGCAAAAAAAGATTGACTCACGCTATTGATTAACTAATCGGTTAATTAACCGAATGGTGTAATTGTGGTCCAGGATGAAATCAGTCGAACTTTTGCAGCCCTTGCCGACCCCACACGCCGCGCTATGCTACAGCGGCTGGCAGCCGGGGAGGCTATCATTTCTGATATTGCCGGGCCTTTTTTAACCGAAATGAGCCTGCCGGCCGTTACCAAACACCTCAAAGTCCTCGAAAAGGCCGGCCTTGTTACTAAAACCCGGGAAGCCCAGTGCCGCCGTTGCCGTCTCAACCCTCAGGCCTTAAAACAGGCCGCAGACTGGATTGAAGAGTACCGGCAGTTCTGGGAAGAAAGTCTGGATCGGCTGGATGAATACCTAAAAGAATTGAAAGTAGAAAATAATAAGCAAAAAAGCGAAAAAGAAAATGAAAGAAAAAAGGAGAAAATAGATGGCAAAGAATAACGCCAATGAGATTCGCATTTCAAGGCTTCTTGATGCGCCGGTTGAGGTTGTCTGGGATGCCTGGACGGATCCGGAAAAAACCGCCCGCTGGTGGGGGCCGCGTGGATTCACCCTGACTCACCATTCCAAAGATCTGCGTCCCGGAGGTAGCTGGGTTTATACCATGCACGGCCCGGATGGAACGGACTATCCCAATAAAACCACTTACTTTGAAGTAGAAAAGTATGCGCGTCTGGTGTACGATCATGGAGCCAATGACGAACAGGGTCCTCTGTTTCGGGTGACGGTGGATTTTCAGCGCAAGGGTGAGCAGACACAGATGGAAATGACCATGACTCTGCCCACGGAAGAGGCTGCCAGAGAGGCTCGTGCTTTCATCAAGAAAGCAAACGGGGATTCGACCTGGGATCGTCTTGCTGAGTTCCTGGCCTTCGAACGTGAACAGAAAGAAATCTTCGTCATCAACCGTACCTTTGAAACAGATATTGAAACGATGTTTGCAATGTGGACCAAACCGGAGCACCTCACCAAATGGTCGGGACCGACAAGTTCCAGCCTGCAATACATTGAGGCCGATATCCGTCCAGGTGGGAGCGCTTTCTACCGCATGACGATGGGAGATCTGACCATGTACGGGAAGGTGCGCTACGAGGACTGGGAAAAACCGCATCGGCTGGTTTACGTGCAGAACTTCTGTGATGAGCAGGGCGGCCCGGCCCGTCATCCGCTGGCGCCAACCTGGCCGGAGTTCATGCGAACAACAGTCGTATTTACCGCAGAGGGTCCGGAGGAAACACGGGTGACACTGCATTGGTCCATCCACGGCCAGGCCACCAGGGAAGAAATCCAGACCTTTATCGACGGACGTGCAGGCATGATGGGTGGCTGGACGGGTTCCTTCGACAGGCTGGAAGGTGTCCTGGGTGAACGATTACCTGCCGGGCGGGTCTGATCCTTTTAGCCGGGGTCCTGGCCCCGGCTAAATGCTGGAGCGGCAGTATCGCGTCATATGCAGGAGGTCCAGGTAGGACCCATCGGCAAGGCGGTAAGCCCGCTCTTCCCGATAAGCGCTTTCAAAGCCCGAGCGTGCATACAAAGTGGAAGCGGTTTCATTGCCCTGAACCACAACCAGCTTTACCTGTTCCATCCCTGGCAGTCCATCAATTCTTTCCAGTGCTGTTTCAAGCAGAGTGCGTCCCATGCCCTCGCCGCGCCATGGCCGGCTAACGTAGAAGCCCCAGATGTTTCCCCGGTGGCGGGTGCGGCGCCGCCGCTCCCGGTTAAAGCAAAGTTTTCCGGCCAGCTGCCCTTCGGCAAAAAAGCCCAGACAAAAATCGTCCTTGTTACGCATAAGAATATCAAAGCGGTGATTGGCGTAGGCAGGCTCTTCATCGGCTTCCGTGCCAAAGGCCAGCGGATCCGCCTGAAGAGACTCCAGGCGAAGGGCAACAAAATCCGCTTTGTCCGCAGGACTGAGGTAGCGAATCGAAGTGCGGGTCAGGGTAGGGGTCTCATGCGATAGCTACTTGTGGTTTTAAGTTCTGCTGCTCCCGCCAGAAGTAGTAAACCAGAGCGGCCGTTCCGATAGCAATACCGATGGCCAGAGCGGGCGCGGATAGTTTTCCGTAGAAAGCGAGGTAGAAGAATATAGCCTGGAAAGCCAGTCGCAGCAACTCCAGAGGCGCGGCCCAGCTGTGCTTCTCAAAAAGAATTCCCGTGCAGAAGAGCGTACTGACAATAAAGGTAGCATACAAAACCTTTTGTGAAGCAGGCATGCTGGCGTTGAAGAGGAGCAGCACGGTGGCCGCCAGAGCCAGCACAAACTGGATGGCGATGTAGATTTGAAGACTGACAGGCTGGGTAGCATCGTATTTTTTATAGGAGGCGGCATCCACCTGGGGAATGGGTCCGCTCTGTGGCAGGTCACGCGGCTTCCATCCGGGCGGCTTGACCCAGACCAGAAGTTTATCTTTCCAGAATTTCGTGGCTCGCGAGATCCGCCAGAGGTAAGCCCAGTACTGGATCTGCGTGTAGAATGGATTCCAGGAAGCCAGAGGTTTGACCGTTCCATACACCGGCTCCTGTTCCTCTTTCTGAAAAGATCCGAATAGTTTGTCCCATACAATCAATGTTCCGCCGTGGTTCTTATCGATGTACTCTGGATTGATGCCATGATGCACGCGATGATGCGAAGGTGTGTTGAAAAGAATTTCAAACCAGCCCATGCGTCCGATCAATCGTGTGTGAATCCAGAACTGGTAGAGGGTATTAAAAGACGACATGGCTGCCATCATAGGCCAGGGAAAACCGAACAATGCCAGTGGCAAATAGTAGGGCCAGCTAAAAACTCCCTGAAAAGCTCCCTGACGTAAAGCCACGCTCAAATTGTATTCTTCTGAACTGTGATGCGGCTCGTGGCAACCCCAGAGAAAACTGATGGAATGGGTGTGGCGGTGAAACCAGTAGTAGAAAAAATCGACTCCCAGAAAACAGAGGATCCAGGCGAGAACACTTTCCATGCTCCACTCCATCAGCCTGTAGTTGCGGTAGATCCAGTCGTAAACAAATACAAAAAGTCCAAAGTAAATCAGGGGAGTGAGCCGACTGTAGATGCCAGCCGTTAAATCGCTGATGGTATCATTGAGCCGATAGAGATTCTTTCCCTTGAGACGGGCTATCAGGTATTCCACGCCCATAAGAATGAAGAAAGCCGGGATCGCCAGAGCGATGTAGTCAACGCGCATACTCGAAAACTGACGCCCTGTCAATTTGCGGCAAGCATTTTAATTGCTAAGGTGCGGAATGATGGCCGTTTGCCTTTGTGTGCCGCTGGCTTCTTGGTTTGCTCATCCCGGTGGTGCTGTTTGCCGGGGATCCCGGCCACCCGGAATCGGAACCGGATATGGAAATGGATGCCGATCATTCCAAAGCGCGGGTTTTTTATCCGTACCCCGACATGCCGCTCCTGCACAGCCCCATGCAGGCAGCGCGGCGAATCGGTGTTGAACTCTCCTACTTTGACTATATTCGTAAGTCAGCCACGCGCAAAGAATCGGCGGCCACGATCTACGGAGAGTATCAGTGGGAATCGCTTTCCCTGTTTATGAGTGCTCCCTACAGACGACTCAGCGAAAGCGGGGTGCAGCCCCGGATCCATTTTGACAATGTCCGGCTGGGTCTTCTTCTCTCTCCCACGGCGGGCCGATTTCTGGGTCACTATTGCCTGGTGGCAGCTTTCACAACGGGTCGGGAGGCGCGCGGTATTGGCAGTGAGTTTCTGGGAAATGTGGAGGCCTGCACCGGTTTTGCCATCCAGGCAGGGCTCTTCCGTTTTCGCGCTCGAATCCGTTACAATAGCCAGACCAATCTGGAATTTGCCGAAACAAAAAAGCGTAAATTCCAGCGCACCTGGTATGGGGAGCTGGGCTTTGAGCTGCACTTTGAACGAGTGATTTTCAGTCTGGAGCTGACCCGCGTGGCCCGGGTGGCCCAGAAAAAGGACCGCTTTCATACGACGCTGGTAGCGCCGGGGCTTGTCTGGAGGGTCCTGCCGGAGTGGTCCATGGGTCTTGCTGTCCCGCTTACAACATCACGGGAAAGGCGCTATGACCGGGGACTGATATTTAAAAGCACTTACTATTTTTGACTTTCGCGCCGGCCGCGCCCAAGATTTTAAGAAGATCAGCCAGAGGATTTGCGGGAGGGTATTATGCCAACAGCCATGGAACGACCTCAGTCCAATTTTTGTAGCGGCCCCGGCGCCCCTTAGCGAAAATTGCTAATGTATCACCGCAATTCGGCTGGAGATTTCAACTTCTTTCTGAAAAGATCCGAATATTGGGAGTTGCCAATGCCGGTTTTTTGCTGGCCGCCAGATAATTCCCTGGTTTCCTTGCCGCCGACTGGTTGCCGGAAAGAATTGGGCTGCCGGGAACACTGAGGTAATACATGATCAAGAGAATTTTTCTCTTTCTTCTCGTGAACTTTCTGGTAGTGCTGACAGTTAGCCTGCTAACGTCCGTCCTTTCGGCGGCTTTTGGTATCCAGCTTGGCTCTGGAATGGTTAGCCTGGCCATCTTCTGTGGCATTTTCGGCATGAGCGGGGCCTTTATTTCTCTGGCTATAAGCCGCTGGATGGCCAAACGCTTGTATGGCATCCAGCTCATTGAAGCGGGGGAAAGGGACCCACGCTTGCAGTCCCTCTACCAGACGGTATCGCGTCTTGCAACTCAGGCCAGGATCCCGGTTCCCGAGGTGGGCATCTACGAGTCGCCAGAACCGAACGCTTTCGCGACAGGCCCCTCGCGAAGCAGCTCTCTGGTCGCTTTTTCTTCCGGCCTTCTCAACCAGATGGATCAACGCCAGGTGGAGGCCGTGGCTGCGCATGAAGTTTCGCATATCGCTAATGGTGACATGGTAACCATGACCCTTCTCACTGGTGTGGCCAATGCTCTGGTCATGTTTTTGGCTCGCATTGTTGCCGGCGCCATTGATACTTTTTTGCGCGGCGATGACGAAGATGAAGGCGGCCTGGGATTCTTCGCCCATATTGTCGTTGTGATGGTTCTGGAATCTATCCTTATGATGCTGGCCTACATTCCCATCGCTTATTTCTCACGGCAGCGGGAGTACAGAGCTGATGCCGGTGCCGCTAAACTTACATCAGCCCAATCCATGGCTTCTGCACTTACGCGCCTGGGGCAGCTTGTGACCGGCGCTGAGCCCAGAGATAGCCTGGCGGTGGCCAAGATCAGCTCAGGGCGTCGCCTGTCATTGTGGGCCACGCATCCTTCCATTGAAGAGCGCGTGGCGCGCCTCCAATCGTTTCGCGGTTGAAGGTTAGAAGATTAAGGATAGCAAGCCATTTTAATACGGTTATGACCCGATCATTTCGCCCATTATGGTCATTGCTTGTTGTCTGCGCGGGACTCTGTTGTTCCGCTCCAGAGACGGATTACCGCAAAGCCCCTCAGGCCACCGCACTGGAACCGGGACGCAAAAAGCAGATCGTGCATCTTTCGATCCATGCCCAGAGCTTTCCGGAAGCCCTGAAAGGTTATTCCCGGCTGCGCATCCTGAATATTAAAGGTCTGAAAGAGAATCCTCCAGAATTTTTGCGGGACATGCAATCGCTGCGTATCCTTGGTTTTTACGAGAGCGATTTGCCCCGATTTCCCACCCCGGTGTTGGGCCTGCACGGCCTTGAAGAGCTGTACCTTATGGGTGTAGATGTTTCCGTTATGCCCGCAGAAATCGATTCTTTACGTTCATTGAAAATCCTTAGTATTTCCAGTAAAACACTGACTTCTCTGGGCGATGGAATCCCGAGGCTTTCGCGGCTCGAGCGTCTCGAGGTCAGAACACCTGCCCTGCAAAGTCTGCCCCAAACTCTGGCGCGGATGAGTTCGTTAAAAAGTGTTGAGATTTGGGATAGTCAATTAACGGAATTGGATCCGGAGCTTTTTCGCCAGGGAAGAAAAGTCGAGCTGTACCGGGGCCGATTCTCGACCGGTGCTGTGAAAGTTGGCCTGCTGCCGGTCCGCGAAAGCCCGGAGATCACAGCCCGCGGTGTTGCAACCTTGCGTCAGGGCCAGGAGGTGCGAATTCTCAAGCGCACCGGGAAAACCATGACGCTGCAGGGACAGTCGGGTGAATGGCTTTTCATCTGGCCTGGCAGTTGCGGAAGTCCTTGCCGGCAGGTGGGTTACGTGTTCTCCGGCTTTTTACAATAGTCGTTCTACCTGGCCACAGCCGTAAAGAAAGCGGTGCAGAGCTCCGGATCGGCTCCTTCCGTACCTGAGACGAGCGCCTTGATCTGTAGCTCGGGCTGGTCGTGCAAAATTTGCTCGGGTTGAAAGCTGATTTCTGCAATCGCAGAATCTGTGTAGGCGCAGGTGACTTCTTTGAAGTCCTTATCGCATTCCTTTCCGGATGATGCTTGATCTGAGTGGTAGCATACCAGGAAACGGAGATTCAGATAACCCTTGGGTTGGACCCAACTGCACTGGTCATGCATATCCCGACCGGGTACATAGCAGTCGAATCCGTCAACCGTTCCGGTATAGCCCTGACCGGTCTTTTGCACGTGAGGGCTTTTCCGGAAGAGCTCAAAGAAGGGCCAGTACATGGATTTGGGTATTGTGTACTTCATCAGCCCGGACTCTGCGTCGTAGCCGCCCTCGCCAAATTTCATGGCAAATTCCAGCGCGGGCCGTTTGAAGCCTTCGTAACGAGCCAGTAGATCCTGCCACTTCCCGGGAATCTGGGCAACGCGATTGCGCAGTCCCGGCCCGCCAATCGACAGATACACGGGCGTTTCTACCGGCTCAAAGCGGATCTCACCGTCTGCTGTTTTGAGTTTGAAGATCAGGCCCTCTGTTCCGGCCTCCGCCGCTATGGACTGGATTTCGACCGTCTGGCCGGACTTTTGCAGAGAGACTCCATACAGCGGTTGCATGGCGATTTGAAAACTTTGAGATTGCAAGCAATCCCCCGGACAGTTACCTTCCACTGCAAAGTTTGCCCGCTCCAGAGATTTCTGAAAAATCTTCTCCCGGATATACGGAGTATTTTCTTTATTAAATTCCTGCGCCAGACCCTTCCAGGAAGTGGAGCGCAAAGGAAAGCCGGACAGAAGATTTTTCTCATATTCGGCCATAGCTTTCTCAAGCGGCGGTAGCATCTGTGTGGGAACTTTCCACTGAAACAGGGGCGATACTTCCCAGCTGCGGCCTTCCTGATCCACAAAAATCTTTTTTAATTCCGCAAGGGAGCGATACTTCTTGAGCAATGGTGCGAGTCGGGGATCCTTGAAAGCATGCCGATCCGGAGAGTCGAAGGCTTTCAAAAAAAGGTACACTTCATAAAGCAATCCCATACGTGCCGGCTGTTCCTTGATCGACAAATAAGTTGCAACAACGAATCTGGTTTCCAGCGCCGGTTGCGTGTTGCTCGGCTTAAGCAACCAGTCGCGGACCTTCAGGGCCGCCTCGGCATCGGCGGCAGGAAGAATTACCATCATTTGGGCGAGTCCCTCCCCTATGTCTATGGGGAATTCCTCGGGTAATGGGGCCTGGCTGAACCGCTCAGGAGGTAAATAGCCAACACCGTCTTCGCACTTGATTTCTGCCGGGCATTCGATCTTGAGATACGATTGCTCCCTGCCATCGATTTTCTTGCGTGCCAGCCCCAGCGCTTTGACGGCTGCCTTGCCTTTCATTTTTCCGACCACCTCGGGTTTGGCATCCACATCGGCCAGTATTTCAAATTCTGCATCCGGAGCAAAGGCTACGGCCATCATGGGATTGGCAAAAGGCTCAAATTTGGGTCCGCAGGCGACAAGGGCAACGGCCGTACTGAGAATGATGGCCCGGATTTCAGACAGAGGTGTTCGCATGGAGCAAATCCCCGGTAGCGGAGCATGCCGGCAAGTCGGAAAAAGATGGAGCTGCGCATTCCAGCCTTTCCGCATCCGGTGACCCTTTCTACTTCTGCAGTCGGGCCAGTGCTTTCTGCACTTTGGAATTGTGCGGATCAAGCCGGTAAGCCTCTTCCATATAGCGACGGGCTTCCTCTTTGCGGTTGAGTTTGCTGTAAGCAAAGGCCAGTAGCTCGGGAACTGCGGCCTGATCCGTACGCATGGCCCGGGCCCGCTCCAGAGAGTCAATGGCATCCTCGTGACGACCCAATCGGGCCAGACAGAGTCCTTTATAATAATTATATAAAAAAGTGCCCTGTGCTGAAGATGTTTCCAGTTTTGCCATGGCTTCTTGATAAGCTTTATGACGGATCAGGGTGAAGATTTGATTCATGGTGTAGGTCTGTTCCGATCGCTCCGGCATGACCCGCCCGCTGGCAAAATCGACCCGGATCAGGGAGAGGTCATCGGTCAGTTCTCCCGAACGCTCAAGGAGGCCCACCAGTTTGCCCAGATCAGCCCGGGATTGCTCTACCAGCCGCAAAAACAAAGTATCATCTTCATTCATGACCGGTTCGCCGTGCGGATTCTTCAGGCGAATATCATCGCGACCATCCGAACCGCAGATCAATATGTCTGCAGGCTCCAGTTGAAAATGCCTGATATCGATGTCGGATTTGAGTTGCAGCATACCAATTTTATTCAGGTGCATCTCTTCCTGAAAGAATACAGCCTGCCCGTTGCGATAGAGAACCGGGAGAGGATGTTCAGCGTTGAAGTAGTAAAGAACTCCGCTTTCGTCATCGATCACACCCAAAAAGCAGCTGATGGCCATGAGACCGTCGAAAGTTAAAAAGACATCCTGCAATTCTTCGAACGTTTCCAGCAGCCATTCCTGCGGCGTTATTTCCAGAACCTTGTCGTTGGCTGCGGAGCGGCGCATGAGGCTATTGATCACGGTACCCATAACCAGCGCGCCGCCCGCGCCCTGCATGGATTTTCCCATGGCATCGGCATTCAGGAACATAGTATGGCGGCGGCCACCGGTGAAGCGGAGATTGCCGGAAACGCAAAGGTCGCCGCCGAGTTCTCCAGGCCGGTCGCGAAAGGAGAAAGATTTCTTCTGTCTGATAAAAAATTCCGTGGATACGGTCTGGCTTTTATTCCAGTTCTTAAACAGAGGATCGGCCAGAAGATTGGTCAGGTAGTAATCGCCATCCTGTTGGTTCTTTAATGTCTGCACCCGTTCCAGAGTTTCGTTCAGTTCTGCAGTGCGATCGCGCACCTTTTGTTCCAGATTGCCCGCATAGTCGCGCAGTTCCGCAACCATCTGGTTGAAGGTCTCAGCCAGCGTCCCCAGTTCATCTTTGCTTTTCACGTCGATGTAGACATCGAAATCGCGCTGTCGCAATCGCTCTGCTCCGGCATGCAACCTGGAGATGGGCTTTTTGAAAAGCATGGCCAGCAGAAAAGAAACGATGATTGAAAGTGCTAAACAGAATACAACAATAGCCTGGTAACTCCGCCGCAGTTCGTGCAAGCGATTGGCCTCACCGGTAACGTCCAGATCCAGGCTCAGCACGGCTAACACTCCGCCGTCTTCATCCAGAATCGGGGCCGACCCGGTGAGCCAAGTGCCCCAGCGATCCGTATAAAAATCACCGGCCGATATAGACCGTGAGGCGAATGCCGCGATCATGGTGCGATCATCAACATGGTACACGCTGCCAATGGGATTTGCTTCTTCGTCGTCATCGATCTGCCCGTTGCCATTTTCATCGATAGCCTCATAATCCGAATCGGCCAGAAAGATGATCCGCGAAAAATCGTCATAGCCGGGGCAGGGCACGGTCAAATAGGCAAAGCGAATACGGCTCTGTAACGCTGGTTCCAGAGAAACCTGTTCGAAGTTCCGCCAGGGATACGCTTGCGGCATGCTGCCCGCTTTGATTTTCCGCAAAATTTGCACGATGTTCTGGAAAGAGGAACTTGCCTGCAGCTCTGCGGAGACCTGCGGGTCGAGAGATTCCCAGGAGTCGCCCACCGCAAGATCTTCGATATGCTCATGGGCGGGAAGAGCGGCTGCGCGCACGGACCGACTCAGCGTCTTGATCTCGCGGCGCTCTTCCGGGCGAAATAAAAAGGTTCCGGTGAGGGCCAGATCCCGCATGCGGTTCTGCATCTGGCTGAGCACGATTTCCTGACTCTGTGAATAAAAATAGTAAACCCCGAGAGTTGTGGTTACGGCAGAAAGAAAAAGGATGGCCAGCCCAATTTTAACGCCAAAAGAAATTCTGAACATCCAGCATCAGATTCCCCCGCCTTCCAGACGACTGGCAACTAAAATTCAGGGTTGAGCGGCCGGTGCGGTCATGGTTTGCAACGCGGCGAAAACAGAGCTGTAATCGCCTTTTGCATTCCAGGCCATCCAGCCGATCGCCTCGCTTTTCTCAATCGCTTCTACCTGCAGGCGTACGTACTCTGGCAAAGAGACCCGGGCATAGCCAATATTGTAACCAAATGCCTGGACAAAAGGTGCCACCCCCGTGGAAAGCCCCGCTGCTTTGATGCGCGTCACCGATTTTTCGATCCCTTCTGTGAGCGTGCCTCCCGGATCAGACATCCGTTTGCGGTCCCCCGTAAAATGGCTGGGATAAAGCATGGGATAGAGGACATGGGTGTGTCTGGCAAAGAGTTCCAGTTGCTGTCCGATGGCATCATTTTTATTGTAGGGAATGCGGCCAAAAATATCGGCAGAAAGCCGAATTTTGTAGCGGTCCGTGATGGCCCGCGCTTCCATGAGCAATCCCTCAATAAAATCGTATTTTTTCTGTAGAGAATAGCCCACTCCGCCGTCTGCGAAACGAATGTAGTCCAGCTGGATCTCGTCATAGCCGGCCTGGGCCACGGTTTCAATCAAGGCCATGAGCTCTGCACGCCGGGAATCGGCCAGAGGCAGTTTGTTCAGCCCGTCTTGAAAACAGACCACCCGCGAAACAGTATAGATGCCGTTGGCTTTCAGGTAAGGGACAACTTCAGGATTCAGGATGGCTTTACGGCCGTTGTATTTCTGCGCATCGAGGACCAGCGCATTGATCCCCAGAGGCTTGCCTTCCCCGATCAGTTTTTCTATGTGTTCTTTTCGTAAGGAGAGGTGGTTGGGCAAATAAAGCCCCCGCATTTTGGCGCCGGAAAAAAGCTTTTTCTCCACGGCCGGTGCAGCACAACCCCAGATGCTAAGAACGATGAAAAAAATTGCGGTCCTGAATGTGCGCCCAGTCATAAATCCTCCAGAGAAGCCCGGTCAGATTCTGCTCAGGACGCCATCTGTAAATGAAAATCGGCGGTTTTCTGTTCAATACGCATAGGTAGCTTGCGTGATCACGTTGCTAAGTCCGGCAGCAAGGCCATAGTTGGTGAAAGTATTTCCTCCATCCGTGGAAATAGACATCCCGCCCTGCGTCCCTGCGAAAACGTACTGGCCAACGACGAGGATATCATTTACAAGATTGTGGCCTAGGCCATCAGTGGTGGTTTTGTTGGTAAAGGTGTTTCCGCCGTCCGTTGATGTGCTCAATCCACCGCTTGTTCCTGCATACAAAACTCCGTTGGAATAATAAACGGACCGGACAATATTGGCACCCATCCCGTTTGCAGTAGTGCGATTAGTAAAATTCAAACCATTATCCGTAGAAATGGAAAGTCCGCCATCCGTTCCGACAAAGATCGTCGTTCCGTTTTTTACTGTCCCTCCACGCACAGTGTTGCTACCAAGGCCCTGCGCCGTAGTTGCATTTGTAAAACTAACTCCTCCATCTGTGGAGGCCGAGTGGCCAGCAGATGTACCAGCATACACATTCGCGCCGTCGACCAGAACGCTGTAAACCACATTGCTACCCAGGCCCTGAGCCGTCGTCCGGTTTGTGGGGAAGCTTGCTCCCCCGTCCGTAGAAATGGCCAGCGACGAATTATTGGCCACATAGACTTCGCTTCCCACCGCAAAGGTATCCCAGGTTGAATTGCTGGCAATCCCATTGCCATTGTTGCGGGTTGAGTAGCTCGCAAAGTCCGTTGTGATGGAGACGCCCAGGTCTGTGGTCACAAAAGCGGTGGAATTCAGCCGGAAGATTTCCTGAATATTATTCCCGGCAAGGCCCTGAACTGTCGTGTGGTTGTTATAGGTGATTCCACCGTCCGTAGAAATGGCAAGGCCGGACTGGGTTCCCGCAAATACATTTTGAGGCCGGGTGATTCCGCCAGAAGTTCCGCTTCCGCTCCCCAGCAAAGTCCCGTTCAGGAAAGCCACATTAGCCAGCGGACTGCACTGCGGGTCCCCGGTGTGGCAGAAGTCCCCCTGGACAACCCGGCAGGATAAGCTTATAGAAAGAACTGCCAGCACGGCAGCGCGCAAAAGGGTTCCATTAGTGCAATCCATAACATCAATGTGCGCCCATCGAAAAAAAGGGCAATCAAAAAATAGCTAAAATTCATTGACCGGCGCATACTCCGGAAGGTTCAGGTCGAAGCAGAAGGCTAAGAAATGTATAAAAATTCCCGTCAGGTTGTCCAGAGGAGCGCAATGATCGTTTCCTGCGTTCTCTTTGCCGGCTGCTCCACTTTTGGGCAGAAGCAAAACGCTGGTTTTCCGCTGCCGCTGCAAAGAGCTGAGATCCTGTTTGTTACAGCGGAGGGCGGCCTGCGACTGCGGTCCCGGCCTGACCTGAACAGCCAGAGAATCATCACCATACCTGATAAAGCGGAAATCAGAAAGCTCAATGAAATTGGAGAGGTGATCGTTATTGCCGATAAAGCCGGAAAATGGGTAGAGATTGAATACAACAAATACAAGGGCTGGGTTTTTAGTGGCTATCTGAGAAAGCCGGAGAAGCCCTCCGTTAAGACACCCATCGTGTGTGCGGACACCGTAGCTCTTCCTCCGGAATGTATAAGACGCAAATCCATCGAGAGATTACAGAGCGCAGAAATTAAGCCCGACGAAGCAGAGCCAGAAAGGATCATCCTCGCCGGGCCTTTTCAATTTCAGGACAACTGGATCCAAAGGCAGTATGGAAAAATCCCGACGGAAAAAGTCAGCGGATCTCTGCACGTGGTGGTTCACAATATGCCCAGGGATCTGGGACCGGTGCAGATTGAAGAGATTAAGGGAACATTGACCTGGAAGAAAACCCTGCACATTCAGAAATTGTTGTCGGAGGAGATAGCTGCGTTGCATGAGTCCAAATATTTAATAAGACTAAATATCAACGGCTATATTGTGGACGTGAAGCGTCCGGATAAAAGGGACGGGCGGTGAATCGTTCCCTCTATCCTCATTTTTGATCCCGGTTGCTTTTTTCCTTGCACGGCTTATCGTCCTATAGGGGAAAGAGGCACAGCCATGCAGCCATCCAATATTCAGTCCGGCCCCCTTCGCCTTCTCTTGCCAGGATTCCTGTCCTTGGCCCTTTTATCCGATTGTAAAGTGGTGGAAGCAGAATGCCTCCCCTATGATGCGGCCTGCCAGCCACTGGCCGTTTCCATTCTATTTGCGAAGCGCGCAGATAGCGATCAGCCCTGCAACCCGTGCAAGGTTTTTGCCACCCAGGCCACTTATGATGGAGGTCTTGGTGGAATCAGCGGAGCCGACTCCCATTGCAATGCCGATACCCTCCGGCCCGCCGGGGGAACCTATAAGGCATTACTTGTCGACTCTGGCAACCGTGTGGCCTGCACTACAGCAAACTGTGTTACAGGGGGCAGTTCGGAGCACATCGACTGGGTACTGCAACGCAACATGCAGTACAACCGGATCGATGGGACTCCCATTACCCTGACCAATGAACTGGCCCTTTTTGTTTTCCCGATGACCAATGCAATCGACACTGCGAGCCGACCTGTTTGGACGGGCTTTGACATGGCGACGCCTTGGTCGGCCACAGCTGGTTCCCTGTGTACTGATTGGACAGATCCGCTTGGACCCGGTGGCCGTAGCGCAACCTCTGACAATACGGGCTACAGCACAGGCATGAGCAACACTACTTCCGGTTGTGGTACGACGGCGGCCCTCTATTGCGTGGAGCAATAGATGCACTTATCACGCATCACCTCCCCCGTCTGAAAACCGGATAATTTTCCAGCGCAGCCAGTGGCGTTCCCGTAGCCAGAGCCGGCGGGTAGTAGGCTTGCAAGAGACAGAGCCCGTGTGGTCTGGCAGTGGGCCCGGCAACATTGCGGTCTGCTGATTGAAGCAGGCGCTCCATATCCACCGGGATCTTGTTTTGCGCCATAGCAACTACCGTACCCACCAGAATGCGAATCATGTTATGCAAAAATGCGTTGCCCCGGATCTGGAAACGCAAGAGCTCCCCTTCACGATCATCACGGACGAGAGCGATTTTGTCCAGGTAGCGCATGGTATTTTCTTCACGGTATTCGGCGCGGGTGAAGCTGGCAAAATCATGTTCGCCGCATAGTGCCTGCAATGCCTGATGGATTTCTGGAACCGGCAGGGGTTGCCGTACCCACAAAGAGCGATCCGCATACAGCACGCTACGAACTTCCGAATTCCAGATAAGATATTCGTACTCACGCGCCAGGCAGGAAAATCGCGGGTGAAAATCGTCCCGGGTGGCAAAGAGACTGCGCATCGCTATTTGTGGCGGCAGGATAGAATTCAGACTGCGCAAGGCGCCCGCTGTTAACAATCTCTCCAATCGATCGCTACGGATGTTCGCTGTGCTGAAACTGCAAACCTGGCCTCTGGCATGGACCCCGGCATCGGTGCGGCCGGCGCACTGGATGCGGATGGTTGACCCGGAAAAGACGGACAGCGCTTTTTCCAGTTCGGACTGGACGGTGGGCAGATCCGGTTGCCACTGAAAGCCGGCAAAAGTCTTACCGTCGTATTCGCAGATAAAGGCCAGGTTAGCCGGCGGGGACGGTTCCAGTCATTTCTTCCATGAGCTTCTGGATGGATTCGTACAGTTCCTTGGACATATCAATGATCACCGAGGGCTTACTTTTGGAGGCGCGGCCCATACCATAAAGTTTTCCTAAAAACCGCTTGTTGCGCTCCAGCAGTTCCAGCTGCGCTTCTTTGGTGTCGGCCAGCATTTTTAAGTATTTCAAAGTCAAATACCCGTTGAGATAGATGACACCGTCAAAACCCCAGTTGTTGTCCACATCCGGTCCAAGCAGCATGGTGAATTGCTCATGCGGTTCCCGACCGGTGGACATAATATCCAGCGTGGGGTCGTAGTATTCCACTGCCTTGGTATACATGAAATCCCGCACCTTATCAAAGCCCAGAGTGGGGAAATCCTCCGCCAGATCCCCGAAAAGCCAGGCCGCCCGGATAGAGCAGATGGCTTTTTTGGGGGTTGGTGCAACGTTCTGGCCGCGTAACTGATAGCAATCAATGGCCAGCACATACGAGGCCGCGCCGTGGACCAGATTGCGATCCTCATGGAAGTCCACCGGCCCTACAATCTTTTCAATGCCGGTACGCCGCTGCACGGTCCGTTTCTGAAGATTTTCCACTTCCGATGGATCGACGAGCCGGTAATCCTTGGAAAAGCCAGCATACAGACACTGCGGGCAGACAACCATGCTATAGGCCAGCGGGAATACTCGGCCGAACTTCTTGTTGGGTTCGTAAAGGCGGCGCAATTCCTGGGTCAATTTGCCGGCAATCAGGCGGCCACCACCGGAATGAAGGAGCTCCTGCTGGAACTCAAAGTCGCAAATCGGGCATACGGTGTTTTCTTTGGCCCGGTAGCTGATGCTCTTCTGTTTGTTGATGGGAGGGGCCATGAGCGTCTGATCCCGGTAGCTTTTGCTCTCCTGACAAGAATAAAAAAGGCTGGCGGCTCCCAATTTTTTGCCTTGCGGTCGGTCAGGTTCAGCCCCGGTATATCCGATACGGTAGGCAAGAAGGCTTCCACCCCATGAAAAAAGCAGCTTTATGTACTCTTTTTCTCCTGCCAGGCTTTCTCCTGGCACAGTCGCACGCAGAACTGGCCAGCGACAAAAGAAAAGAAATGATCCGCTATCTGCGGCACGTCAGACCAATGGTATTTAACTTTCCCTGCGAACCTTTTCCGGTTTGCCAGGAAGAAGCCGCAGCCGATCCGGCCAAAATGAAGGATCTGGAGCGGATCAAACTGTACGATGAAATCAAGCGAATCTACCAGGAAGGACTTGTTTTCTTTTTTGAGAAAAACTATGTAAATGCTTACAGCCGCTTTCTGGATTCTCAGAAACGGATGGAAGGCCTGCTGGAAGGAATCAGCCAGAGCTACCTGGACCGGACCAGTGCCATGGTTCGTGATGCCATTGAGCGCAAAGACGAGAATGCACCGGATGATCTTGCTCTGGTGGATATTTCCATTGAATACGGCCCCAATTCACGGAAGAGGCGCGATTTTCAGGAAGATCGGGCCGCGCCCAATGAGGCTCGCCGCTACGATCCGCGAACTTTCCGTTACGCAAAAAATAAGTATCATATAGAAAAAAACATGGAGAAAGGGTATGAGCACCTGGGTCTCGCTCGCGAAGCCCGCACCCGGGCCTTAACGGTCGATAGCAATTTGACCCGGGAACAGAAGCTTCTACCTGTCCATCGTAAGAACCGCATTGAGATGTACATGGCCTCCGTTCATTTTTCGCGACTGGCCAAGCAGAATGCGGAGTTTCTATATCAATTGAAATATCCTTTTGACAATTATGCTTTACACAATCCCACGGCCAAATCGGAAAATCGTCCGGAAAAACCCGGCGAAGTTGCAAGCATTGCCGGACAAAAGATGGTCTGGACGGACAACACCTATATGTTGCCCAAAAATCTGAACCCTGTTTTTGATTTACGGGTTCCGGAGCGGTATCGCAAGGATGCTGCTGATGCGCGCAATATGATCTACAGCGATGAAGTCGATGTAAATATATTGTTCAAATACAGTAAGGTTAAACCCAATCTGATTCAGTAGCCTGCTGCGGCGATCGCGATGCAAGTGTTAGCGGACCTTCTGCTTCCCGATGCTTTCACGATTGCCGCAACAATCAAGCTTTCTATCGCCATGCTCTGCGGTATGATCGTGGGGCTTGAGCGCTCCTATCGCGGCAAACCCGCTGGAATCCGTACCAACATTCTGATTTCTATGGGATCCTGTCTCTTCATGATCGTCTCCGAGTATGTAGCCGAAGAATCCCGCAAGCAGGGTTTTCCCACCGCCGATCCGGCAAGGATTGCTGCTCAGGTTGTGACCGGCATTGGATTTCTGGGGGCTGGAACCATCCTGCGCAACCGCGGTCTGATTACCGGTCTTACATCTGCTGCCAGCGTCTGGGTTGTAGCTGCCATCGGTCTGGCTGTGGGTGCCGGGCTGGTAAAAGTGGGCATCTTTTTAGCCGTATTCATCGTGATCATTATGGAAATCTTCCGACTGGTGGTTCGCCGGATCCGACTGGAGCGATTTCGCTACAGCAGTCTGGAAATCGTAATGAAAAAGAAAGGTATTGTTCAAGATGTGCGCAAGCTATTTCGACAGCAAAAAATCACTTACACCAATGAATCCACGGAAGATGTTCTGGGAGAATTTCACTACCGGGCTACGCTCTACTTCCGCGGTGATCGCGAAAAATGGATTGAAGATTCCATCGGCAAAATTGATGGGGTGCGGTCGGTGATACTTCAGGCTCAGGGCGTTGAGTAGCTCAAAAAGGCCACAAACAACTCCCTTTGCGTAGGGGATTTTTATCGATATTCCTCTGTGCATTTTCCTGGTAACGCTTCATCTGATGGAAAGAAACGCAACGATGCATTTGTAACAATGAGCAGCGCAGTTCCGATTCACCGTTTCCAGCGCGGACTCTTGAGGATTCATCGTAGTAAACAAGCTGTCCCACATGGGTGAAATCGAGCAGTTCGGGTGGAGTATCCGGAACTGGATCCTTATAGTTACGAATTCGATAGCTGATTACCGCATAACGGGAGTCGAAATTTTCTTTGAATACGCGGTTTCCCACGCGGGGAGCACCATAGGTATACAGTCCGGTAACACTATCGGGCGGCGCCACGGCACGAGCTACGGCCAGGGTAG
Source organism: Spirochaetales bacterium (assembly GCA_015075425.1). Classification (GTDB taxonomy): domain Bacteria; phylum Spirochaetota; class Leptospiria; order Leptospirales; family Leptonemataceae; genus H5-SPI1. The sequence goes on from JABTUL010000002.1 coordinate 907,716, forward strand.
CCAGAGCGCCGCCCAGGCTGTGGCCGGTGAAGAGAACCGGTTGATCGCGATCGCGCAATTGTTCTATGGATCTGGAAAGGCGAGTCGCCACTTTATCAAGCGCCTGATGAAATCCCGAATGGACCCGGCCCATACCCTGACCGCGCAAAGAAGTAAGCTCGTCCTGAGTTGCTTGCAGGTCAGAAAGCGCATTCTGCACGGAATCTGTGCCGCGAAAAACGACGATCAGGACGCTGCGGTTGCCGGCAATAAATCCGGCCGTGTCTGTGACCGGATCATGGAAAACGATGGAACGGTCAATGGCCAGCAGCGGCCGCAATTCCTCAAAGAATACAGGCGGGACGCTGCCCCCTGACGCGCGATTGTAATCGAGTCTGTAGGCCTGATGGGAAAGGGCTGCCAGGGCATACGCAATTTTGCCGTTGTAGCGCCCGGAGCTGTATTCCCGGCGGGTAATCTCCCGCGAGCAGGCAGAAAAAAATAGCGCTACAATTAATAAGAAAGTAATCTTATAGTAGTAGGGTTTTGCTTTCAATCGCAGTTGACGATGAGATCACCGGAAACTCTGGCCTTCTGATCCGGGCCCAGCGCTTCCAGACTTACATAGAGGCGCTTTTTGCCATCCTCTTCCTTTTTCTTTTTCACCACACCCTTGCACACGATTGTGTCCCCGGGCAGCACCATTCCTTTGAATTTCACACTCAGGTTTTCAATCTGCGCCGGGTGGGCCCAGTTGCTGGCCATGCGACCGAGCTGGGCCATGGCATACATCCCGTGGGCAATAGTCGAGGGCAGTCCCACGGATCTGGCAAACTCAGGATCTGTGTGTATGGGATTGAAGTCCCCTGAGGCTCCGGCGTAACGGACCAGATCCATCTGCTGAACCGGTCCGAACTTTAGCTCAGGAATCTCCTGACCTTCATTGTAGGCGTCAAACTTGATGCGCTCCATACTATTTGCCCTCCGGTCGCATGACGATGGCCATTTCCGCTTCTATGCAAGGCCCTCTGTCATCAGAGTAAACTGTTTTGAATGTGACCATGTCCATCTTTCCGGTTTTCACATCCGATATCTCGCCTTCTGCCTTGATTACGGTGCCCGGATAGATCGGTCTGAGATAAGTATATTCTTCTTTCATGTGCAGAAGGCGGCTGGTATCAATGCCCAGGCCGGAAAGATCCTTCCAGAAATTTTCAAAGCCCCAGCCCCAGAAAACAAAGGTGGTCTGGAATGTGGGCGGAACTGGAGTGTCTTCAAAACCGGCAGCCCGGGCCGCAACCGGATCCGTATAGATGGGATTTTGTTCACCGATTGCCAGGCAAAATTCCCGCACTTTACCGCGCTCGACTGTATAGCTGTAGGAAGGCAGCTTTTTTCCCGCCAGATCTTTGGATATAGCCATGAGCTACGCTTGCTTTTTGCTTCTGGCAGTCAAGGAAGAATAGCGTAACGGATATCCACCGATGCTAAAAAAGATTGAATGGATTGCAGGGATCCGGACATGGCCTCCACATCCTTGCGCTGGGCGGCCTCTTCCAGGGCTGCCCCCACTTCAGAAATCCGATTCAGTCCATATCCTCCTCCAGAACCCTTCCAGTTGTGAGCAATTCGGCTGACCGTCAGGAAGTCACCGTTTTCCAGTGCTGCCCGCATCTGGCCCACCTCTTCCTCCACCCGACTCAAATAACCAGGAACGATGGGTTGCAGGTCAGCATCAATAGTAACAATCATGGCAGCGGAAAGTGTATCCCGGGCTCCGGCTGGCAATCAAAAATAGAACGTTGACGTCTGTAATTGCTCTGGCAAGCAGGTTTATGCGCAACCGGGCCGTTTTTCTTTTCTTTCTGATCGCTTTGACCGTATCCCCGGCCAATCCCATTGTCATTCAGAAAGGAGAGACGATCGATACATTTTCCCGTAAGTATCTGAGTGACCCCCGGAAATGGCGCGACGTTTTACGCGCCAATAAGCTGACGGAGAAGGATTTTAAACCAGGAGTGCGTATTGAGATCCCCCGGGATGTTCTGCGGCGCGGGGATGCTATGGTGGTGAATATGCAAAGGCGAGCCGAGTATTCACGCTCCCATTCTGAGGACTGGCTCTCTGCGGTAACGGGCCTCATGCTGTATGCGCAGGACCGGGTGAAGACCGATACGCAGGGAGCCCTTCAGCTTGCGTTTCGCAACCAGGCCCAGGTCACGGTCCGGCCGGGCACAGAACTCATCCTGAATATCGAAGGTTCGGATGGCCTTTTCCTGAAGGAAGGTCGCATACGCTCCGTCCTCAAGGAGAAGGCTGCTTTCAGCGTTACCACTCCCGCCGCGATCGCTTCTGTTCGTGGTACGGATTTTGAGACCGAGGTATCGAAATCAGGTTCCACCACGGTTTCCTGCTTTGCCGGCAGCGTGGACGTTACCGCCCAGGGGAGAACGGTGAATTTGCCGGCCGGTCATACTTTGAATGTGGAACCGGGAAAACCACCGGCCGCCCCGCAAAAATTACCGCCACCACCCGCACGAAAGATCCAATGAAACTTCTTTTGCCCGTAGCCGTTGTTCTTACCGGACAGCTCCTGGCCGGGCCGATTGAGTTTGAACCGGTAGCCGATGTAGATGGTTATGAAATTCAATGGTTTCATGAGAAACCGGCCAGCGACGAATTTGCAGACGGTCCCGTCGAAATGGTAAGTGAGCCCAGAGCGGAGAGCCGTGATTATCGTTTTTTTCGGGTTCGCAGTGTTCGCGGAGAGGTAAAAGGTCAGTGGTCAGCAGTGCAGCCGGTGAGCGTCGCTGCGGGCTCGGCAGTGCCTTCTTTCTCCGGAAGCCTCATCCGCGGGCGGGTAGAGTATCTGTCACTTCGCACGGCGGGGGCCCTGCATCTGCGGGTCCACTCCACGGATTCGGGTTCTGGCGTGGAAGATGTGTTCATTCGCCTTAACGATGGGCCCTTTGAGCGTAAACCCGATCCGGTTGTCACCATCACCACAGACGGGCCGCACGACATCTACTGGTATGCAAAAGATCGAGTTGGTTTGAAAACGAAAATACAATCCCGTCACTTGATGGTGGACAGTTCCCCGCCCCTTGTTTCCTGCCGTGTACTCGGATCCCTGCAATCGAGCGATGGTGAAGTAACAGAGCAAGCACAGCTTGTCATAACGGCAAGCGATGAAGGCGTGGGCATGGGCAAACTGCTCTGGCGCAGCGCGATCAGTTCCAGCTGGTCCGACTATACCGAGCCCATCCCCTTAAAAGAGCATGTTCTGGGCACTAACGGAGCCATCTTTGTGCGTGCTTTCGATGAGCTGGGCAATGAGGCACCCATGGTTACTTTTGCTTTTCGGATCGCGACGGGAGCAGAGCCTGAATTGCCGGCCGCTCTGGCCCGCTTTGGCAAAGGCAAGCAGGAGAAGGTCCCGCGCGAAGGCATTGCCATCGATGGCTTGAAACCCGGAGAGGCCCTGCTTGTCGAGATGCCGGATGGTAAAAAAGTTCCCCTGGCCAATGGTGACCGGTTGATGGTTCCTGGTGGTAAGCAGAAATTAAAGATAAAATTTACAGATAGCCTGGGTCGGGAAACGGAGCAGGAAATTGAAGTCTTTTCCGATCGCGAGCCACCCCAGACAGAAATTCGTGTCATTCACGGAGACGAACAGTAGCTTCACATTGCCGTAAAACGCTGATCAGGTCTTTCTTTTTGAATGGTTTGGCCAGGTAAGCATTGCAACCGGCGTTCAAACATTCCTGAATCTGCTCCGCACTGCTGTAGGCTGTGAGGGCCACGATCTGCACCGGATCCGTGACAGCCGATTGCTCTTTTTCACGCAGGAGACGGGTAGCAGCCATGCCGTCGAGTTCTGGCATCTGGATATCCATAAACACCAGGTCAAAGGATCCTGGCCGGTACAGCTCCAGAGCCTCCCGTCCGTCCTTTGCCTCAGTAATTTTAACACCCGGTTCGCTCTGTAAGAGAGCCTGGAAGAGAATCCGGTTGCTCGGGTTGTCATCTACCAGAAGAATCCGCAGCGCAGTCAGAGGTCGGACGGACTCGATCGTTTCTGTTGTTTGTCGCACCTCTGTCGTGTCAATGGCCCGGGCCACTTCCAGTTTCAGAGTCGCCCCAAAGATGGAGCCACAGCCCTCCGCACTGAATACACGAATACGCCCACCCATCAGCCCTACAAGTTTGCGAGTGATGGCCAGGCCAAGCCCCGTCCCACCGTGTCCTGGTCGATTTCCCTGCTCGAAGGGCTGGAAAATTTCTGCGGCCCGGCTGCGCGGAATTCCAGGTCCGCTGTCGCGGACGGCCACAAAGAGGCGAAGCCCATCCCTGGATTGCAGAGCGGACAGGCGTAATTCTACAATTCCCTGGGTTGTGAACTTCAGGGCATTGCCGGTGAGATTGACGCAAATCTGACGTATCTTATCCTCATCGCCATTCAACCATTCGGGGAGTCTGCGCAGGGAGTGCCGCAAACCCACCCCGGGAGCGGCCAGATTGCTCAGAAGAGCCGTTACATCCCGTGCCAGTTGTGCCGGCTGGAACGGCCGGCGGGAAAGGGAAAACTTTCCGGCCTCCATACGCGAAAGGTCAAGGATCTGATTGATAATGGAAAGGAGGCTCCTGCCTGCATTGTGAAAGATGTCCAGCATTTGCTGTTGTTTCTGGTCCAGGCGGGTCTCTGCCAGAAGGTCGGCTGTGGCCAGAACGGCATTGAGCGGGGTGCGGATTTCATGACTCATTGTGGCTAAGAAGGCTGCGCGAAACTCCGCCATGCGCAGGGCCTCTTCTCTCTGGGAGTAGAGGTTCTGAATCGTGCGCAATTCATCCGTCAGGTCGTGGAAGTATAAAATCCACCCGGCCACCAGGCCCTGGTTGTGCCAGGGCATGATGGCAATTTCAAAGGCTCGCTCTTCTCCGCTGGCGACCCGCAGACTCAGCGGAATGCTGGTTCGGGAAGATTCGGAAAGAAAAATGCCGGCCAGTTTTTTGAGCAAAAGGCCAGGGCGAGCAGCGGTGAATTCTCCCTCTCCGGTTTCAAAGGTTTGCCCAAAAGCCTGGTTGCGCAGTTGCACGGTACCTTCGGGGTCGATCAGGAGCACCGGATCTCCCAGGCTGCGCACAACGGCATTGAGCAGATGTTCCTGTTCTACAATTTCTTCAATATTTAATTGATGGTAGCGGCGCAACCGCAAGCGCAGAGCATTCAGTCCTTTGAATATCAGGCGTCTTTCGTCAAGGGCCCGGATGCGGGGAACAACGCTGTAATTGTTTTCCGCAATGGCCTGCAAAAATCCCCTGATGGTAATGAGTGGCTCGATCTGTTCGCGAGCGGTGTAGTATGAATACAGCAGGGCCAGCAGGATAATACCCAGCAAAAAAGCGCTCTGCCAGAAGATATCGGTCTGTAGCGGGCCCAGGACAACGCTGCGTGGCCGGGCAAAAAGGGCACGAAAGGGAAGGCCGGGCAGAGTCAATTGCAGAGCCAGATAATGAGTATCATTTACTTTAAGATCGTGAATGTATTGTAAAAATCCATCCCTGGACCCCACTTCAAGGTAAGCCTGCTGCCATTCAACCGGTACCGTCTGGTCGAGCTGGACCATGTTGGAACCGGCGGCGCTATCATCGGAATTGAACAAAAAGACGATCTGGTCCGGTGGTATCATAGCATTTTTGAGTAAAAAATCACTGAGAAAGGTGCCGTCAAAAAGCCAGAAAGCATAGTTATTTTCTGTTTTTTTTAGTATATAGAGTAGCTCCGGGCCATGACTTTCCTCGAGCAGTCCCGTTTGCGAAAAAAGCAACCATTCCGGGCTGTTTTCGGCAGGCTGAATTTTGCGCTTCAAGGGAAGCCGGGCCGGGTGGTAGGTGAAGCCCTGCTGGCGCAGCAGGGGATTATTCCGGTCAAGGGCCGCCTGATCTTTGATCTGGTTCTCCAGCTCCCGGGCCAGCAAACGACCCAGCAACAATTGCTCTTCCAGGATGCGATCCCGAAGTCCCTGAAACTGGCGCATGAGTAGAAAGACGGCAATGCCCGCCAGAGGCAGGACAAAGAGGAGAACGAGCCGCAGAAAAGTCCTGGCCTGCAAATTCAGCGAGCGGGGGAAGCCGAACGGCCAGCCGGATCTTTTCATGGCTGGACCTACCATCGGTCCATAGAATGGCAAGTGTTAAGACATTTTGCGCTTGCCTGTATTTATGGAGATTTTAGGCGGACTCATGCGTTTTTGGTTCTGTTTATGGATATTGGGGATGGCGGGGCTTGTCGCGGCGCCACCCGCCGAGGATGCTGTTAAGAAATTGCCGAATCCCCGCCAGGCAAACGGCAGCTGGGTTCTGGACCAGAGCGGCCTTCTGGACCGACACAAAGAGCAGATCAATGACATTCTCTCCGCTCTGGAGCGTGATACCACAGCTGAGGTGGCAGTAGTTGTCCTGCCCACCATTGATGGTATCGTGCCCAAAGAGTTCGCCACAGCCCTTTTCAACCACTGGGGAATCGGTAAAAAGGGAAAGGACAACGGGCTTTTGATTCTGCACATCCTTGATGCCCGTCGCATTGAGTGGGAAACGGGTTACGGACTGGAAGGTATCATTCCTGATGCTACCAGCAAATTCATCCAGATGGAAATCACGGTGCCGCATTTCAAGGCCGGCAGCCTGAGCGACGGACATCTGGAAAGCGTGCGGGTCGTGGATCATTTGCTCCGCAATCCAGAGACGCCGCGCGACTCACTGCTGACACTGCAGCAGATTGCTCCAGGGACCTATGTTGATGAGATCGATGAGAGTAAATTCATCCATACCGATTTCCGGCCTACAATGGCGGAAACAACGCAGTCTTACGGCAAGTGGCTCCTTCTGGTTCCTGCTGTTGGTTTTCTTTTCATGGGCTACTGGTTGATTCGTTTTCTGATAAATCTGCGCCGCGATCCGTACGTACGCCATAACAAAGAATATATGGGGAGCTGGCCACTCTACGTGGGCGGCTTTGTGCTCCTGACCGGAATTCCCTGGTTCCTTGGCCTGTTTACCTACGTTTGGGATGGTGCCGTGGCATTCTGGTCCGGCCTGCTTGCCTACATTCCCTATGCGGTGCTCCTTGCCTTACAGCGCAAAAAATGGCTCCAAAAATTGCGTCGCCAGGCGCGCCAGTGCAAGAGTTGCGGGACGGAAATGGGCTGGCTGCCGGAATCCCGCGAAGACCAGCACCTCGAGCCCGGACAGATTGCTGAAGAACGAATCAAGACCCGGGACTACGATGTCTGGGTCTGCCCTTCCTGCGCTGAAGTTCGAGTAGACGGATACGCTGGAGCCCTTTCCGGTGCTGGCAGCAAATGTGAAAAATGTAGCTATCAGACCTATCAGCTGGTAAATTCACAGACCGTGCGGGCCGCTACGACAAGTAATTCCGGTTTGCGGAAAGATCACTATAAATGCATCCATTGTTCACACGCCAGGACGGTTGAGGTTACTTTGCCCCAGATCAGTGAATCCTCTTCTTCGGGTAGTAGCGGTTCTTCGTATTCGTCTTCCTCATCATCGTCCTCATCTTCTTCCGGCTCCTTTGGCGGCGGCAGTTCCGGTGGCGGTGGTTCCGGGTCCTCGTATTGAAAGAGTGGAAGGAGGACCATCTCTGGCCATGAAGCACCGTCTGGAAATACACTACTGCACACAGTGTCGCTGGCTCATGCGTGCAGCGTGGATGGCCCAGGAGTTTTTAACCACCTTTCAAGACGAGCTGACGGAAGTGGCTTTGTGCCCGGGACAGGGCGGGGTGTTTCAGATTAAACTGGATGGCCACCGAATTTTTGACCGGGCCAGTGAAGGCAGGTTTCCGGAAGTAAAAGAGTTAAAGCAGTTGATCCGGGACAGGATTGCACCGAAAAAAAGCCTGGGTCACAGCGATCGATCCTGACCAAGCCTTTCGCGGACCAGATTGCGAATTTCCTGCATATCCACGCGACTCCCCGGACATTCCGTTGTCCATACCTCTCGATGACCGATAATATTTTCAACAGCCACACCGTGATCCAGGGCCAGCCGGGCCAACAGCTCCACGAGTGCTTCCTTCTGCAGTCCAGGAATCGGATAGCGGGAGAAATTTCCCACCAGCGCAACGGCGATGCCAAAATAGTTCAGGGAAGTTTTTTTGGTGGAATAGTGATGGGACCGATTCTGCCAGGTGTCGCTGACTTCTATCTGGCCGGGCATCGTGTTGTAGCTGCCATTATTGATCAGAAAATGATAGGCGATGTCCGGCCAGCCCCGTTCCTTCTGGTGCAACTCACGGTAGTACTCCATATTCCCACGATCGCCTGCTGTATGGTGCACAATAATCCAGCGCCATCGTTTTTCGCGCCAGTAGTAATCGATGCTGTAGTAGCCCAGCAGTAAAAAAAGAAAGCCCAGCAGAAAATAGCGCAATCTCCATTTTCTGCCACTGCGTACGGGAGCTGAACGGGCTCTATGAGGCATCCCCCTTCTTTTTCCTGCATCGCTCTTATCAAGGCAAACCTTTTGTGGTCCGGTTTAGTTCTTTACAAAATGCCCGCAGCCTGGAATTTTCGCGTGAGAGGCCCTCATTGATTATTGCAGTTCCCGCTGAAGTTGAACCCGGCGAAAATCGTGTTGCCATCGTCCCGGAGACGGTTGGTAAGCTTTCCAAACTTGGCTTTCAGATTCATGTGGAAAGTGGAGCGGGTAGTAAAGCAGGCTTTGTCGATGAAGCCTACAAGTCAGAAGGTGCCCGGCTCCTGTCCACCCAGGATCTTTACGCCACAGCCGATGTTCTGCTGAAAATCAATCCTCCGGGTAAGCGCACTTCCAAACATGAGTTCGACCTTTTGCCTTCCGGTGCCGTAGTTATTTCCTTCTTTTATTCGCTCTACAACTGGGAACTGGCCCGCAAGGCAGCAGAGAAAGGCATTGAGATCATCTCCATGGACGCGATTCCCCGGATTACACGCGCCCAGCGCATGGATGCTCTGTCGTCTCAGTCCAATCTTGCCGGTTACAAAGCCGTGCTCCTGGCGGCCAACGCCATCCCGCGCCTCATGCCCTTGCTTATGACGGCCGCCGGTACCATTGCCCCCGCTCGCGTTGTCGTCATGGGTGCTGGAGTCGCCGGGCTGCAGGCCATTGCGACCGCCCGGCGTCTGGGAGCGGTAGTTGACGTCTCTGACGTTCGCCCCGCCGTAAAAGAAGAAGTGGAAAGCCTGGGGGCGCGCTTCATTGAACTGCCCGTCCAGGAAAATCTGGCCGGTGAAGGCGGTTACGCAAAGGAAGCCTCGGCTGATTTTTTGAAAAAACAAAAAGAAACTTTGATGAAGTATATTGCAGAAGCTGATGCAGTTATAACCACGGCTCTGGTTCCTGGCAAAAAAGCTCCTGTTCTCCTTTCTAAGGAAATGGTTTCTGCTATGCGACCGGGTAGCGTGGTGGTAGATATCGCTGCCGGATTTGGTGGCAACTGTGAGTTGACCCAGGCCGGCCAGACCATTCAGAAAAATGGCGTTACGATCATCGGAGAAACGAACTTACCTTCTCTTCTGGCATACAATGCCAGTGAGCTGTATGCCCGCAACCAGCTGGCCTTAATCAAAGAATTCACCAAAGAAAAACAATTTATTATCAATCAAGACGACGAAATCATGCAGGGTGCTCTCATTGTTCATAAAGGAAGCATTGTGCACGCAGCTACCCGCAAAGCAGCAGGTCTGGAGTAAAAAAATGGCAGAAACAGAACTCATCGAATTACTGTGGGATACAACGATCTTTGTTCTGGCCATATTCCTGGGCTTCGAATTGATTTCCAAAGTTCCGCCCACTCTGCACACGCCACTCATGTCCGGTTCCAATGCCATTTCCGGGATAACCATTGTGGGTGCCATGCTCAGCGCCGGAACTTCCGGTACAGAACTTTTTCAGCTGGCCGGGATTCCCTTCAGTCTGAGTACGCTGCTTGGTTTTATTGGTGTGATTTTTGCGACGATCAACGTTGTGGGAGGTTTTCTGGTCACCGATCGAATGCACCGGATGTTCAGGAAGAAGTAACCCCATGACAGAAAAAGCTTTTGCGATTCTTATCTATTTAATTTCATCTGTTCTCTTTATCGTAGGGATCAAGCGGCTGGCCAGTGTCAAAACGGCGCGTCAGGGCAATTTCCTGGCCGCGCTGGGTATGCTATTTGCGATTGGTATTACGCTTTTTGATCAGAAGATTCTGCGCTATGAGTTGATTTTCTTAGGCATGGGTCTGGGTGCCCTGATTGGCGCTGTTCTGGCCCTGCGCATCGCCATGACCGGTATGCCTCAGATGGTTGCTTTGCTCAACGGACTTGGCGGCGGAGCTTCCCTGCTTGTAGCTGTTGCCGAATTTGAAGGCTTGCTGGATTTGCCCGTGAATACAGGAGCCAGTATCTTCTTGAGTATTCTGATTGGGGGCGTGACTCTCACCGGGTCTCTGGTAGCATTTGGTAAACTTCAGGGACTGGTTACAGAAAAGGCAGTGGTTTTTCCGCTCCAGCATCCCATCAACGCTCTACTTATTTTATGTGCTCTGCTTCTCAGCGTTCTGGCTCTCCTCAGTCCGGAAGCCTGGGCGGGGCTTCGTCCGGCTTCAGGCGCACTGGATCGGGAGCTAATAATGCTCATTATTGTGGGTCTATCTTTACTTCTGGGCATCCTGCTTGTGATTCCCATTGGTGGAGCAGACATGCCCGTTGTTATTTCATTGCTCAATTCTTATTCGGGAATTGCGGCGGCCACGACGGGATTTATATTAAAAAATAATGTTCTCATTATCACAGGATCTCTGGTGGGTGCCTCCGGGATCATTTTGACACAGATCATGTGCAAAAGTATGAATCGCTCGCTCATGAATGTTCTCCTTGGTGGATTTGGTTCTACTTCCGGCGCATCTCCGGCCAAAACGACGGCCTCCGGAAAATCGATTGTAGTGAAAGAAGTTGGTGTGGAAGAAGCGGCCATGGTTTTTGATGCGGCTACTTCCGTAATCATTGTGCCGGGATATGGAATGGCTGTTGCTCAGGCGCAGCATGTGGTTAAGGAGCTGACAGATCTTTTGAGCAAGCGTGGTGCGACTGTGAAGTTTGCCATTCATCCGGTAGCCGGCCGTATGCCCGGTCACATGAATGTCCTGCTGGCAGATGCGTCCGTTCCTTACGAACAACTCTTTGAGATGGATGATATCAACGATGAATTTGCCAGCACGGACGTTGCTTTGATCATCGGCGCCAATGACGTAACCAATCCGGCCGCCAGGCACGATCAATCGAGCCCGATCTACGGCATGCCTATACTCAATTGCGATAAAGCGCGCACGGTAGTGGTGGTCAAGCGCAGCCTGCGGCCGGGCTATGCTGGTATTGATAATGAGCTCTACGGTTTTGACAACACTCTAATGTATCTGGGCGATGCCAAAGAGGCGATCAGCAAATTGATTTCGGAAATCAAATCCCTGTAACATGGATGCTGCGGAACTGGCCCGCTACCAGCGCCAGATCGTTCTACCGGGTATGGGAGAACGGGGCCAGCAAAAACTAAAAGAAGCGTCCGTCTTAATCGTGGGACTGGGTGGCCTGGGTTCACCACTGGCTCTGTATCTGGCGGCTGCCGGAATCGGAAAGCTCGGGCTTGTGGACGGCGATCAGGTGGAAGTGAGCAACCTCCACCGGCAGATTCTATACTCCACAGAAGATGCAGGCAAGCCCAAGGTTCAGGCGGCGGCTGCCAGACTGCAGCGATTGAATCCCCATCTGCAAATCGAGGTCCACCAGACTTTTTTCGAGACAGAGAATGGCTCAGCCCTTGTTGCACCCTACCAGTGGATCGCGGACGGTACCGACCGCCTGAGAGCGCGGCACAACATCAATCGGGTTTGCGTCCAGGAAAAAAAGAAGGCAGTTTTTGCAGCGGTGGAAGGGTTTGAAGGCACGCTCTTTGTTCATGATCCATGTGGCGCTTGCTTTGCCTGCCTCTTTCCCGAGACACACTGGCAGCCGATAGCGTGCGCGGAGGCTGGAGTACTCGGACCGGTACCCGGAGCGCTGGGGACACTGCAGGCGCAGTTGATCCTTTCGCATTTGCTCGCTGTGCCTGGTCCTCGGTTCGTGCTGATCGACCTTCGTACTTATACCATGAAGCCGATGCAAATCGAAAGAAATCCCCGCTGTTCTGTTTGCGGTCAGTCCGGTGAAAATCAAGCACATCCCGGACAAAGGAGTGGTCGGCCGGACGCCTCTGGAGATAATGCCCTGGTGCCGGACCGTATAACTGTCCACGAGCTCAAGGCCCTGCGCGAAGCGGCAGCGGATTCATTTCTTCTGCTCGATGTTCGCGAGCGCCAGGAGACAGAAATCTCGCGGATTGAAGGCTCGCTACTCATCCCGATCAGTGAATTCACAACCCGGTTGGGCGAACTGGATCCGGAACGCACGACGATAGTCTACTGTAAGGTGGGGATCCGGTCCGCACAGGTCGTGGAATACCTGAAAGCCCGGGGTTTTAAGGATGTACGCAATTTGCTTGGTGGCATCAATGAGTGGGCCGACAGGATTGATCCTGACATGCCGGTCTATTAAGCGGGTCAAACCGGTTGTGAAGGCCGGTCAGCTGCCCGGGACCAGATGATCCAGAAATAGATACTACCGGCGCTCAGGCAGCCGAGTCCTGGTAGATAGAAGGACCGGTGGGAAAAAAATTCTGCCGCGAAAGAGCCCAGCACACTGCCCCCCAGAAAACCGATCAGGATCCCGCAGAGGACAACAAATTTCCAGCGTTCAACCTGGCGGTAGCGCAGAAATTGCCCCAGCAGCACACCCAGGTCGGTCAAGATCCCGGTGACATGGGTGGTACGCACAATCAGTCCATAGTAGCTGCTGGCCATGCCATTCTGCAGCCCGCAGGCGAAGGCGGCCACAGGGATCCCGGCACTGCTGCCTGAACCGATCAGAAGTCCCACGAGTCCCAGAGTAAGTCCTTCCAGGGATAGGGCCACGCCGTACCGTCGTGCGGGCCTCAGTTGCGTTGCCCCGATGATAAGCCCGCTGGCAGCTGCCCCCAACAGAAAAGCGCCAATCAAGGATAAGAGAAAAAGGGTGCGCGGGATTTCATTGTGAAACAATTCCGTGCCAAGATGGGTAAAAGCGCCCGACATGTGACTGATTGGCACGTGAAAGAAGGTCAGTGCCGCTGCGTTGACATAGCCGGCCACGCCTGCCAGGCAGAATCCACCCAGGACAAAAAGGGGTGAGGCATGCATGCCCGGCGAGGCTGCCGGATCCCTTGTATATGGCACAACGGAGCAATTTGGGGGGCCGCTTGCCGGTCAATGGGAAATCGGGGAAGACTTGACAGTCCAGCAGATTGATTAAAATTTCAAGTATGCGACCGCGCTCCATTGCCGTCATGAATTTCAAAGGCGGTGTTGGCAAAACGACTCTGTCTGTGAACCTCGCGGCGGCTCTGTCGGCCAGGGATGGTCGGCCCGGAAAAAATCGAGTGCTCCTGGTCGATGTGGATCCGCAGGCCCATGCCACGCTGTACACGCTGGGCGAACCAGCACCGGTCTCGCAGTCCCTGGTGGGTATCATTGAGCGTCATCGGCAGGGAAAGCAGGAGTTCATTGCTTCAACCGACCTGATTGGCTACACTGCGCCCAGTCCGGTATTTTCCGGTCATTTCCCGGCGCTGCATTTGCTGGCCAGCCATCATGAATTGCGCTCCCTGGAACTGGAGATAGAACAGAAGCTGGCCAGGAAAGAATGGCCTTCGGGGCCACCGCGATCTTACAAGCTCTTCAGCTATCTTCTGGGGAAGGTCTGGCATAACTATGATTTTATTATCTTTGATTGTGCGCCCAATTTTCACTGGCTGACAGCATCGGCCATTTTTGCCTCTGATGATTTTATTGTGCCGGTCATTGCCGACTTTCTATCCATTGACGGATTGCGCGAACTTATCCATTTATTGGCGGAAGATCATGCAGCAAAGGCTTCGGGCCGGACCCGACGGATTCGCCTGATACCTGTAATGCTCTGGGCCGATGCCCGGGACACGGTGCATGCCCAGTATGTGGATAAACTCAAAAGGGAAATTGTACCGGAGCTCTGCAAGGACGGCGCGATGATCTCAGAAATGCTGAAAGCCTGCGAAGTGGTTGATGGCCTGCAGCGATTGAAGGTTGTTCAGAAGCAGGTCCAGCAAAGGCGCCCCCTGACAGATCTGGATGGATCTGAGGCTGCGCGCATCCAGCTGGAGAACCTGGTGACTCGCATAATGAAATGGAAAGATTGAGCCAAAGGAGTGCGCTATGAATACAGCGAATACCGCAACGGAAGTTAAAGCTGCGTTAAAAGACCTGGCCGCGCAGCCATTGGAGTTGCTTGATCGCAAATCACTGGAGAGCCTCGCAAAAACTCTATCCCGATTGCAGCAAAAAATTATTACCATCAGTGACAGGGCAGCATTGCAACGTATGGAAGCAGCGGTGCCGCTTGAGGATCGGCCACTGTTTGCTGCGATTCTCAAAAGTCTGTCAAAGGGCAAAAAGACTCTGCGGCATTATGAAATGGCTGCTGCGCGCAGTCGGGAACTGTCGCGCGAAATTCGGCCCCGTTTGCAAAAACTGCGGTCCATGGATGAAACTGCAGCGCTGGCTTTTCTGGGTGCTCTGGGAGCCGAGGAGCGTCTGCACTTCAGCCTGCTTGCCAGTGTAACCGGAAGTAAGGGACAGCTCTTAAAACTCACGGCCGCCCGCAAAAACCAGTTGGAATGGTGGCGTGGCCTGCATCTGAAATAGTTATGGACGCCGGAGCACTGCTCCTGCGCTGCGAAGCGCTGCTGGCTGAACACCGCGGGCCCCTGACGGTGGCCCGGCTGCGGCATCTGGACGCAGAATTGCGCTCTGTTTCCGAAGAGAAGCTGACTGAATTGCTCAAGCAGGCCGCTCTGTCCCCGCAGAGTCGGTTGGTCTATGTTGCCCATGGTGATTTTCTGGGCTTTACCATTTCATCTGTCAGTCTGGCGTCCGATCCCCTGCTGGACGGAGAACGTAAACTATACATACCTTTCCAGCGCTACCTGGAGAAGCAAGGACAAAGGGCCATCGCCCTGGACCACACTCTGGCCGGTGCGGCAAAAACCGATGGCACCTGGACCCATCCTGATCTGGTCAGTGTGAATGAAAGCGGCCTGATCACAGGCTATGAGGTGAAACTCCGGCTGAGCCGCAGCGAGTATCGCCTGGCTTTCTTTGAATGTCTGGCGAATTCAATCTGGGCTAATGATCGTTATGTTGTGGCCCCCGATCCGGATACTGAGGCCGTAGCAGGCTTTGCCCGGCTGGCGAAGAGGATGCCGGTTGGTTTGATCGGTCTGACTGTGGATCAGCCGGATTCTTTGATGCCACTTGTTGAAAAAATGCAAATTCTGGTTCCCTGCCAGCGCCGGGAGCTGGACCGGGAAACTCTGGAAGAATTGACGGAACGCTGGGCGCAGCTTCGGACTTTTCTGGTACAGTGCGGGCTGTCAGATGCTACCTGGACTTCGCAGCAATCTTCCCGGTCGATTTCTTCTTCGTAGTTGTTTTCTTCTTACCGGTCGTTTTTTTCCTGGCTGGCTTTTTTTCCACCGTGGCCACAAAGTCCAGAGCCAACCCGGTCAGCCTTTTCAGTTCCGCATCCTCTTTGACTTTGTCCATGGAAGCATAAAGAAAACCCACCATGGGCTTTCCGGTGAAATCCATGGGGCGAATGCCTTTCTCTTTGAGGAGAAGCTCAGCGTGCTCTGGACCCACACGGAGCATCAAATCATTCTGCATCACACCACAGAACATTTTATCTGAGCTGAGCAAACATAACCCGCCAAACATCTTCTTTTCCGTTATGTTCTTGCGGCCCTTCAGTGCTTTGCGCACGCGCTCGGCCAGTGTTTCATCGTAGGCCATGTTTTCAGTTCTTATCCGCTGCCGCCCGCTCCTTGGGCCTGACCCAGAACTGGTGTAAGACTCGCGGACAGATACTCCCGGTTCATGCGAGCTATGAACTGTACACTGATCTCTTTGGGGCAGACCGCTTCGCATTCAAACTGATTGGTGCAATTACCAAAGCCTTCCTGATCCATTTGCGTAACCATCTGGTGGACCCGCTCCTTCTTCTCTACTACTCCCTGAGGAAGCAGTCCCAGGTGCGAGACTTTCGCCGCCACAAAGAGCATGGCTGAAGCATTTTTGCAGGCGGCGACACAGGCGCCGCAGCCAATGCACTGGGCAGCATCCATGGCTACATCGGCTATTTTTTTAGGGATGGGGAGAGCATTGCCGTCCGGCGCACCACCGGTGTTTACAGAAACAAAGCCCCCGGCCTGGATGATGCGATCAAATGCGCTGCGATCCACGGCCAGGTCTTTAATGACCGGAAAGGCTCGGGCCCGCCACGGTTCGACAAAAATCGTATCACCGTCTTTGAATTTTCGCATGTGCAACTGGCATGCTGTTGTGCCGCGATCGGGTCCGTGCGGTGTGCCATTGATCACCAGAGAACACATCCCGCAGATACCTTCACGGCAATCATGGTCAAAAGAAACCGGATCCTGCTTTTCGAGGATCAGTTTTTCATTGAGAACATCTAACATTTCCAGGAAGGACATGTGCTCGCTGACATCGTCGAGCTGGTAGTCCACCATCCGTCCCGCTTCTGTATGATTCTTTTGCCGCCAGATTTTTAGTTTGATTTTCATTTGTAGCTCCTTTGCGCCAGATGGACAAACTCAAATTCCAGTTTTTCTTTGTGCAGGGTGTGCTCTTTATCCACACCTTTGAATTCCCAGGCAGCTACATAAGAAAATTTATCGTCATGGCGGAGGGCTTCTCCCTCTGGAGTCTGGTGTTCCTCGCGAAAATGTCCGCCACAGGATTCTTCGCGATGCAGAGCATCGCGCATCATGAGCTCGCCAAACTCCAGAAAATCCGCCACCCGACCGGCCTTCTCCAGTTCTTGATTGAATTCCCCGTTCTGTCCGGTTACCCGCACGTTCTTCCAGAATTCATCCCGCAATTCACCGACGCGTTTGATGGCTTTCTTGAGTCCGCCGTCGCTGCGGGCCATACCACAGTACTCCCAGCAGAGCTGGCCCAGCTCTTTGTGGAAGGAATCCACGCTCCGTTTACCGTCTATGGAGAGGAATTGATTGATCTTTTCGGCCTGCTCCTTTTCCGCTTTCACGAATTCGGGTGACTCCGCGGAAACCGGATCATGCCCCGTTTGGGCCAGATACTGACCGATCGTGTAAGGAATGACAAAATAGCCATCAGCCAGCCCCTGCATGAGCGCACTGGCACCCAGGCGGTTGGCCCCGTGATCGGAGAAGTTGGCCTCTCCCAGAACAAAAAGGCCGGGCAAATTGCTCATCAAATTGTAGTCCACCCAGAGGCCGCCCATTGTGTAGTGAACGGCCGGATAGATTCGCATGGGTGTTTTGTAAGGATTGTCCCCGGTGATTTTTTCATACATGTGAAACAGGTTTCCATAACGATCGCGGACGCCCGCTTCACTCAGCCGATGAATCGCATCCTTGAAATCCAGATAAACGCCGAGTCCTCCCGGACCAACGCCCAGGCCTTCATCACAGACCATTTTCGCGGCACGCGAAGCAATATCACGGGGAACCAGGTTTCCAAAGCTTGGATACTTTCTTTCCAGGTAGTAATCGCGCTCAGCTTCCGGGATATCAGCCGGGTTGCGCGCGTCCCCTTTCTTTTTGGGAACCCATACCCGGCCATCGTTGCGTAGCGATTCACTCATCAAGGTCAGCTTGGACTGGTAATCTCCGCTCACCGGAATGCAGGTGGGATGGATCTGCGTATAACAGGGATTGGCAAAAAAAGCGCCTTTCTTATGGGCACGCCAGGCAGCGGTCACATTAGAACCCATCGCATTGGTAGATAGATAAAAAACATTACCATAGCCACCGGTGGCCAGAACAACGGCATGGCCGGAATGGGCACTGACTTTACCTGTAATCAGATCTCGCACAATGATCCCGCGGGCCCGGCCATCTTCCACGACCAGATCCAGCATTTCTGTGCGGTTGTACATCTTGACGCGGCCCAGACCGATCTGTCGCGACAGAGCCTGGTAAGCACCCAGCAAGAGCTGCTGACCGGTCTGGCCTTTGGCGTAAAAGGTGCGCGACACCTGCGCACCACCAAAAGATCGATTCGCCAGAAGTCCGCCGTATTCGCGGGCAAAAGGGACGCCCTGAGCCACACACTGGTCAATGATATTCACAGAGAGTTCGGCAAGCCGATGTACATTGGATTCACGAGCGCGGAAATCGCCTCCTTTCACCGTATCATAGAACAACCGCTGAACGCTATCGCCATCGTTCTGGTAGTTCTTGGCGGCATTGATACCACCCTGGGCCGCAATACTGTGGGCGCGTCGCGGAGAATCCTGAAAGCAGAAACATTTAACATTGTAACCCAGTTCCGCAAGGCTGGCAGCCGCTGAAGCGCCTGCCAGACCGGAGCCCACAACAAGCACGTTGTATTTGCGTTTGTTGGCCGGGTTGACCAGTTTTAAGTCAAATTTATGTTTTTCCCAACGTTTTTCAATGGGACCGGATGGAACATTGGATTGTAGAGTCATATCAATAGCCTCCCCGGCCTGGAATGAGTTGCAGCCAGATAGCGGCCGGAATGGACAAGAAGGCCAGCACCAGCAATATAGCCAGAAGCCGGCCGATTTTTTCAATGGTTGGCCAGACTGTTGATGTGGAAAGTCCCAGCGATTGAAACAGTGAAGGCACCCCATGAGTGAGGTGAAAGCCCAGAACAAGCATCGCCAGGATATAGGACCCGGCCACAAGCGGTTGGGCAAAAGCGGTCGTGACCATTGTGTAAGTGTCATGGCGACCCATGCTGTCGCGCAGGTCGGCGTAACCGGCATCAACCAGGAAAAGCGTGTAGTGAGCCAGATGAAAAACGAGGAACACGAACACCAGAATTCCGGTCTGGATCATCGTTCTTGAGGCAAGACTGGCCGCCACGGTGGCATTGGCTGCGTAGGCAACCGGCCGGGCTTTGCTATTTTCCAGTCTGAGGCTGATCCCTGTAATCACGTGAACAAGAAACGTAATACCCAGACCGATTCGCGCAATGAGCAGGAAAGCGGGATACTGCCGCAAACCGTGACCGTAGGCATTGAAGGCATCCGGCCCGGCAAACACAAGGAGGTTGGCGGCCAGGTGAGAGATCAGAAAAAGAACCAGGCCCAGCCCGGTCAGGGCCATGAGATACTTCCGGCCCAGTGATGATTTCAGAAATTGCATGGGTGCTCCCTGAAAGGCAATCGTTGCATGGGACGTTTTTCTGCTCCTGATCTGCCTGGTAAAGGAAAAATGCTGGACGGTTTTACGGGTATGTCTGCTATTGTGAACGAACGTTCGTTCCGTTCTTTGAGGAGAAGGCCAAACTTCCGGGAGGTGCCTTAAATTGGTGAAAGAGGCCAATCAACAGCAGGCTGTGTTCCTCGCAGCGCTCGAACTGTTCAGTCTAAGGGGCTTCGATGGGGTGTCCATGCGGGATATAGCGAGGCAGGCGGACTGTAGCGTTTCGCTGATCTACAATTACTACCCTTCCAAGGCCGAGCTATTGCAGGCGATTCTGTTCGAAGCACAAGCACAGGTGGCCGCAACACTGGCTCTGCTGGCTGGTCCCGGTTCTGCCGGAGCACTGCTGGCAGCGTATCTGGATGCCGTAGTAGAGGTCCTTGAGGGCAATCGAATGCTCTGGCGGGTTGTACATTTGCTGCGTATGCAGCGCCATCTATTTCCGCTGGAAGACATCAGACATTTTCAGGAGCGAACTTTGAAAGTTTTGCAGGGCTTGCTCCATGAAGCGGGAGTTCCGGAAGCGACAGCTGCCGGCCAGGCCGTACTGCTTTTTGCAGCCATCGATGGTCTTACCGCTCAGTACCTTCTGGATGATACATTTCCCCTGCGCTCGGGAGCACGGGCCTGCACCGGTGTTTTTACAAAACAAAAAGGAGTTAAAAACGATGAAAGATTTACTACCTGACGTACGGAACGATCCACCTCTCCATTTTGCGCAGACGGGGAAGGACGCGGATGTACTATTGATCCATGGCACGCCCAGCTCCGGTTTTGAGTGGCGTAAGGTAATCCCTCATCTGAGCGGCTATAGAGTGACACTTCCCGATCATCTGGGTTTTGGGAAATCTCCGCAACCCCTGAATGCAGACTACTCGCCCGAGGCGCACGCGGCGCGCCTGATACGCTTTGTGAAAGAACAGAATCTGCGCGATGTACATCTGGTCCTGCATGACTACGGTGGGCCCATCGGCCTGGGTATGGCCTTGCAACTTCCGGAACACATTCGTTCCATCTGTCTCATCAATACCTGGGGCTTTCCTCTGCGTGTTCTACCGGATGTGCGACGGGGCGCTGCGGTCATGAATAGTTTCCTGGGCCGCTGGCTCTACAGATACTATCATTTCAGTGTACGCTTCTTTTTAAAGAATAGTTTTTATTCTAAGGCCAATCTTCCTGAAGATGTCTATCAAACGTATCTGCAAGTTCACGATACGCCTGAAAAACGGATGATTCTGTATGCTCTGGCGAAGGCGATGACTCTGTCGGATAGTTTTTCTCAGGCCATCTGGGAGGAACGGAGCACTTTGAAACGCTGGCCGCTCCAGATCATCTGGGGAATGGCCGATCCGTTTCTGCCGGCTAAAGAACTGCTCCCCATCTGGAAGGAGGGTCTGCCGGAGGCAGCTGTTGTGGAGTTGCAAAAATCGGGACATTTCCCCCAGGAAGAGCAGCCGGAAGAATTGGCTCGGGCCCTGCTGCATTTTTGGGAACAAACACCAACCCGCTCCAGTTCCAAATAAAACTCTGTGCTACGGATACGGAACAAATTCCGTTTCCCCGCGAACTCGCGGAAACTGTTGCTTCTGCCACAGATCAATGGCTTCTGCGATTCTTTCTTTTCTTGAGGAAACAAAATTCCAGTCGATGTGACGCACCTCAGGCAGGGGCACACCGCCAAGCACAATCAGACGTCCGGGGTTCAGGGCTTTTATCCGGGCATCTGTTTCTGTTATGAGCATCTGCCCGCTCTCTATTGTTTGTTCGCTTTCAAAGCGGCCACTGACGGCATAGAGCCCGAGCTCAAAACCAGGGTAGGATAAAGAAATTGTCGCATCCGCTTTCAGCTGGAAATCCAGCATGACCAGCTTTGAGGATACCCGGACGGGGGATACATGATCGGCATACTTTCCGGCCACCAGTCGGAGCCGACCGGAGGGCAGATTGATCTCTGGAATAGAAGCGGCGGGATAGTGGTCAAAGGACGGTTCTGTCTCTTCCTGCTCAACGGGCAGGGCCACCCATATTTGCAGCCCGTGCAGCGTACGCATGGCTGAGCGCGATTCCTGCGATGAGCGCTCGGAGTGCACTATGCCACGGCCGGCCGTCATCCAGTTCACCGCGCCAGGTTCGATTTGCTGTTCATTGCCCAGAGAATCGCGGTGGAGTATGCTTCCTTCAAAAAGGTAAGTAAGAGTAGATAATCCGATGTGCGGATGCGGCAGTACGTCCAGTCCCTGGCCAGCATTCAGTTCCGTGGGCCCCATTTGATCGAGAAAAATAAAGGGTCCGACCATGCGCTTTTTGCGCGAAGGCAAAATTCGCTGCACTTGAAAGTGGCCAATATCGCCCGCCCGACCGGTGAGGAGAAGGGACTCCATGTCAACCCTGGCTCCGAGCCTGGTAGGCGGACCAGAACGCTGCATTCGGGGCCTGGTGGTGTCCCCACTCGGGTAGCAGACCGTTTAAAAAATACATAGGAACCTTTCCTTTATTGCGGGCCTCTATCAGACCGCGCGCCTCCAGTGAAAAAAAAGGCGAAAGCAGTTTCCGGGACGACTCCGACACATTGATGCGCCCGGGAGCACCCGAAGATTCCATGCGACTGGCTGTATTCACCGTATCACCCCAGATATCGTAGCTAAATTTTTGCTGACCGATGACACCGGCAACAACCGGACCGGAATGCAGGCCCATACGCAATTCAAAAACGGGCTGGCCTCTGGCGGCACGCTCCTTGCCCAGTCTGGCCATCGCATCACGCATTTTGAGAGCGGCCAGAGCCACATCGATAGCATGGGTGGCGCGAACTTCCGGCAGCCCACCGGCGCACATATAACTATCTCCAATGGTTTTGATTTTTTCCAGGTGGTGTTCGCCGGCAATCGCATCAAAAATAGAGAAACATTCATCGAGGGTGGCCACAAGTTCTGCGGGTGCCATCTGTTCAGCGATAAGCGTAAAACCCTTAAAATCTGTGAAGAGTACTGTTACCTGCTCCAGGTGAACCGGTTCGACCCGTGATTTCCTTTTAAGTTCGAGGGCAATGGTTGCCGGAAGGATGTTGTGCAGCAATCGGTCCGATTCATCGCGAGCCTGTTGCAAACGTTTCTCGAATACTTCGTTGACCGTTTCCTGGTATTCTTTACTTTGCTCGAAGACTATGTGCCAGGCGCGCGATGGATCCACCGGCAGGTCGGCCATGATTTCCCGAATCAGTTCCCTCATGTTGTTTTCCACACGGAGCAGGAAGGAAATGCTGAAGCCTGTTTGCGTATAATCAAACTCGCCAAAGTTCTCGAGAGTAATTTTACGGAAGCGATCCGCGCTCTCGGGGCTATTGTCCCGCAGGGCCAGCAGCCGTTCCATGAACAGTCGGTTGTATCGTTCAAAGTGGTATTCATTGTAATCGAACGCGAAGCGATTCCGACGAGCCCACTCAGCGATCAGGTTGAAGGGGGGTGGGGGGGTTGCCGGAAGATCGGGAAATTCTTGTAAGAGTCGGCTAAGAATTGCATTGTTTACCTGTGCTGCCATTTTGCCATCGAAACTGGTCCTGGCTCTAACCTCTTCCGGCTTGGCCTCCTCAGCCAGTAGATGGTGATAGAAAAAGCGAGCCAGTTCCTGGGCAATGGCTCGCCTCAGATCAGCATCGGTCACTTACGAATCAATTTGATGGCGTGATTCCAGGAATTGCCGGTCAAACCTGGAATGCACCAGAGCATGCAAAGAGGTTCAATCGCGCGAGCCGCTTCAGCCATGCCCATATCTTCAGGATCAAAACCAAATTTTTCCAGAATCGAACTCACGGTCTTCCGGGCCTCAGCGTCATTTCCACAGAGGAACATGGTAGGCTGCGAAGGAAAATCCGGGTTCACCATGTGCGGACCGCCGATCATGCTCCAGGCCTTCACAAACTTAGCTTCTGGACAGGCGGCTTGCAGGTCTTCCATCAAAGAGCGATTGATTGTTGAGAAGAATTTTAGAACTCCGTTTTCCGGAGCGGAATCGGCGATGGGATTGGTGGGATCTATGACAATCTTGCCGGATAGATTTTGTTTCCCCGCCAGGTCGAGCGCCGCAAGTGCTGCGCTGCCTTTCACAGCAAGGACCACCAGGTCAGCCCAGGCAGCGACGTCGGCAAAGCTGCCAATACTGCTCTGTGGATGATTCATTTGAAATTCTTTAAGCTTTTCCGGGCTGCGCGTGCCGAGCTGTACCCCGTAGCCGTGCTTGAGGAAACCGGCGGCGAGAGTCTGGGCGACGCCACCGGATCCGAGTATACCGATTTTCTGAGTCATTGTAAACCTCCGGGCGCGAAAGGCCCTGAACATTCAGTGATTTGTCGCTGGCTGGCGGGTCAAGCTTGTAACATACAATTGTCCGCCGGCAATGTGGGCCACAGCACGGCCGCCCGGTGCGACTGCAAAAGAATCGATCTGTCCTGCCTGAACCCGAATCCAGCGCACCTCCTGCCCGGGGGCTTCGAGGTAGGTGTAAATGCCCGCATGCTCCTCCTCGACTGCCGAATCCCAGACGGCCAGAAAAATCTGACCTTGGCTGACCTTGAGCTCCGCTTTTTCGTAACAGGAACAACCGCACGAAAAGCATTTAAATACCTTTCGCAGCCCATGTTTGTAAACCCAGGGTCCGGCGGGGAGATCACGTTCTGCTTCGATTTTCTGGTCATCGTTCAGGGTCCAGAGTCGTAGCTTCCACTCATCCGGGTTCGCGTCAAAATGACTTATGGAATACCAAAAAGTTCGATTGAGTCCCCGGTCGCGAGTGACGCGCAGGCCCATTGAGTGCCGGCCTGGTGGCGTGCCTGGTAACTTGAGCCCAGGCGGTGTCCCTGTTCCCGGCTGATGGACCATTCTTTGAGCCTGAAGAGCTTCGATGCGTTGCTCTGGAAGGGCGATACTTTGTGCAACCGTTTGCGTTTCTGGATCGATCAAGGCAAAGCCGGCAGGCGACGTTATCAGCATTTCGCGGGGCGTAATCCAGTCGAGTAACCGGGCACCCTGAATTTCAACAGGAACCGAGCGGGTGGCCAAAAGCAAAGGATCGGAGCGTGCGCACCCGTTCAAGACAAAGGCGACCGACAATAAGCAATAGAAAGCCCGCATATCCCCTTCGAAACCGGGGACAGACCCGGTCAAGCACGCGCGGCCCATTTTCCCAATATGGATGGCCCTCCCACTATATATTGATCGCCTCCCCACCCAGCGCCGCTGCTGCCTCCATAATTCCTTCTGCCAGAGTCGGGTGGGCGTGGATGGTGCGGCCTAAATTTTCTGCCAGCAGCTCCCAATGCATGCCCAGACTGATTTCATTAATAAGTTCCGTGGCAGAAGGACCGATGATATGCGCCCCGACGATTTGTCCGTAAGGTTCCGTCGCAACCAGCTTGATAAAACCTTCCGATTCTCCCTGGGCCCGCGCGCGCCCGCTGGCGGAAAAAGGAAAACGGCCCACTTTCACGGTCATACCTTCCGCACGTGCTTTTTCCTCTGTATAGCCAATGGAAGCCACTTCCGGATGGCAGTAGGTGCAGGCGGGGATTTTGCTGTAATCAAGAGGTGTGTAATCGAGTTTGCCTCCCAGGCTGTTCTTGATTGCCTCGGCTGCCAGAATTCCCTCATGACTGGCCACATGGGCAAGGGCCGGCCCGGGGATGCAATCGCCAATGGCATAGATGCTGGAAACAGAAGTCTGGTAGTGATCGTTTACCTCGATGCGATCCCGGACCAGCTTGACACCGGCCTCCTTCAGACCGATGCCTTCTGTATTCGCCGCAATGCCTGTTGCGATGAGTAAGCAGTCGAACTCCAGCGCGTCGGCCTGGCTCTCCAGCTGCACCATCACCTTTTGCCCGCGATCCGTAATGGATGTCACTTTTACTGCTACAGCGACGGTCAGCCCTCGCTTTTCAAAATTACGCTGCAAAAGTCGTGAAACCTCCGGATCTTCGTTGGGCAAAATCTGGGGCAGGGCTTCCAGCAATGTAACTTTAGAACCCAGAGCCGCGTAAAAATCGGCGAACTCCACGCCGATCGCACCGGCACCGATGATCCCCAGCCGCTCCGGCATTGTTTCCAGGGACATGGCCTTTCTGTAGTCGATGATTGTCGTGCCATTGAAGTCAACACCAGGAAATGGGCGGGCCCGGGCACCCGTGGCCACGATGATGCGGTCCGCATGGATATCCTGAGATCCTTCACCGGACTGGATGCTGATGACATGTCTGTTCTGTAGAGTAGCATCTCCGGAAATATATACGATTTTATTCTTTTTTATTAGATAATCGACGCCGCCGGCCATGCCTTCAGCCACTTTGCGACTGCGAGTGATGATCGCGGGGAAATCCACTTCAGCGCTGGCATTTTTAATACCAAATTCGCCGGCAGCTTTGATCTTTGCATAAAGATGTGCAGAAGAGAGCAATGCCTTGGTGGGGATGCAGCCCCAGTTGAGGCAGATTCCGCCTGGTTTTTCGCGTTCGATGACCGCTGTTCTGAGTCCCAGTTGAGCCGCGCGGATGGCTGCCACATATCCTCCGGGACCTGCCCCGATGACCGCTACATGAAATCGTTCCATACTCCCAGAATTGGCCGGGTCTGGACCAGGAGCAATCCAAAAAAGCCGCCTAAATCTCTCGTGGTCTGCAGCGGACCTGGAAAATGCTTATCAAGATCGGACCGGACGGGATTCTGGAGGATAAGACAATGAAACTCTTGAATTGTGTCTATGAGACCGACACTGACCTGCAGGCATTCATCACTGCATCGGATCTGGCCAGGGAAGCGAATCTTCTGGTTCAGATCTTTTCCGGCAGTACCGATCGACAAAAGCTTCGAAATCTTCTTTCCCTCCTGGCCCGGGAATTGCCCCAGGCCGCTGTAATAGGTGCCTCGACATCAGGGGAGCTGCTGGAATGCGATTACAGGACCGACTCCATCGTTGTATCCTTTGCCTGCTTTCAGAAAGTGCGTGTGCGCTCCCTCCTGGTCCCGGAAGGATACGGCGATATGAGGCAGGCTGGCCGCAAAATACGAAATGAACTGGTGGAGGCTGACACGCGGCTTTTGATCGTCTTTTCGCACGGGACTTACACGGACAATTACGATCCGGCTACTCTCTTACAGGTGATTTCGGAAGGCCGACCGGATCTGATCATCGCTGGCGGGGCTGCCGGCAAATACTGGGAAACGCTTCAGGACGGAACGGTTGCCTTTCAGCTGCAAACAGGCAGTACCTTTGTCCTTGGCGGTACGAAATTTTCTCAGAACACCGTAGTTGCCGCTGCGATTAGCGGCGAAGGATTGACGATTACAGTGGATCGCAACCTTGGCTGGAAGACCATTGGCAAGAAGATGACCGTAACTCGAGCAGAAATGCAGGGAACTTTTTGTCGGGTTTATTCCATTGATGGCATTCCGCCTCTGGATCTCTACCGCAAGTATTTTGGCGACCGCTTTGCGGACGGCCTGCCCGGTTCCGCCGTCGAATTTTCTTTTGTGCTGGAGCGCGGGGGTCTTGAGCTCGACGTCATTCCTGGCACGGTATATCCTGATGGGTCTATTCTGTATTCGACGGCCATGGCCGAAGGGGAAACGATTCGCTTTGGTTTTGGTGACCCGGCCATCGTGCTGGAAGAATCTGCTCACAGTGCCCGGAGAATAGCGGAAGCTGATCCAGAAGGACTTTTCATTTACAGTTGCGCCACACGAATTCGGCAGCTGAGCCATGTCACCCAGAATGAACTGAACGCCTTCAAATCCATCGCACCGTCAGCCGGGTTCTTTACTTTTACGGAATTCTACCACTTCAATGGTAGAAACCATACTCTTGGCAAGACCATGACCCTTCTGGGGCTTTCGGAATCGGAGAGGAAAGAGCCAGGACAGCTTTCCTTTGCCGCCGACCAGGAGAATCAGCGCACAGCGGACGCCTTGCTCGGGATCTACACCATGATCCAGACCATGACCCGGGAACTTGAGGAAGCAGAACAACAATCCAACAAACTGCTCCTCAACATCCTGCCGGAATCCGTGGCAGAGACTCTCAAGCAGGGTCGGCAGGTCATTGCTGATCATTTCGAAAATGTATCGATTCTTTTTGCTGATATTGTTGGCTTCAGTCGGCTTGCCGGAGACATAGCGCCGGAGGCCCTGATTCAACTCCTCAATACTCTATTTTCTGGATTCGATGCGCTCGCGGAAAAATACCATCTTGAAAAGATAAAAACGATTGGCGATGCCTACTTTGTGGCCGGAGGTGTCCCGCTTGCTGATGAAACTCATTTGAGAAAGATTTGCAGCTTTGCCCTGGAAATGGTTAATTTTATTAATGAATACCGTAAAAACGAATCGTCTGATCTGAACATCCGTGTGGGAATTCATTGCGGCCCGGTTATCGCCGGAGTCCTGGGTACCAGAAAATTTAGCTACGACCTTTGGGGCGATACGGTGAATATAGCCAGCAGAATGGAGTCTCACGGCCTGCCAGGCCATGTTCAGGTAACGGAGACGGTCAAAAATCAGCTCACCGACCTTTTTCTATTCCAGGAGCGGGGTTTGATTGACATCAAGGGCAAAGGTGTAATGAGAACGTACTTTCTGACCGGCCACGCGGATCCATGAAAAGCATTCTGGTTATAGACGATGACGATTCCATAGCGGCCCTTCTTGATGTTCTGTTGAGTAAGGCAGGCTACCGCGTTTTGCGCGCCAGGACGGGGGAGGATGGTCTGAGCATGATGCGCAGCCACCTGCCGGATCTCATCCTGCTGGATATCGGTTTACCGGGTAAGGACGGAATTTCCATTCTCAAAAAGATGAAAACACAGGAAAAATTTGAAAGTCTTCCAGTAATCATGATTACCGCAGATGCGCGTCGCAAAACAGTAACCACTGCGATCTACAGCGGAGCCATAGACTACCTGGTGAAACCACTCGATCGTCAGGTGCTGGAGCTCAAGATCAGACGTGCCTTTCAGGTCCAGGAACTGGAGTTAAGCAAAACTCTGACTCGCGACGCCGGCAAGGTGGTGGTGGAACGTCGCAAAGGATATACTCTTTTTGTCTTCAGCGGGTTGATCAATCAGGCCACGGAGCAAAGCTTTTTTGGTATCCTGGAGCGGGGACTTGAGCGCCAGATTCGCACCGAGGTATTCGCTTTTGATTTGCGCTGGCAGCCCGTGCTCAATCCAGACCAGGTGACAATCGTTCATAGTATTTTACACAACAGCTCCGGCAATCGGCCGGTGCTGATTGCCGGTCGGAATTATGCAGCTTTTCTTGAAGCGCCGCTTGATCTGGAAAACCAGCTCTTTATCAGTGAAGAGGATCTGGAGCGGTTTTTATCCCATAAAGATATCTAATGATAGGCTGGCTGAAAAGAGCCGATTCGGCGCTTTTTGCTTCCCGATTGACAATTTTACCTACCGAGCGGGCAACGTGTTCCGTTTTATACAGTGAGAAATGAATTTCCGGACAGAAAAGTTGGGTGAGCTGGAAAGCCTGGTAGTGCCCGGTCAGCCCGGTGGGCCCGGAATTATTCTGTGCCATGGCTACGGAGCGAATGCCTTTGACCTCCTGCCTCTGGCAGAGCAGATCAAAGCTGAGCCCGGCACCCATTGGTTTTTTCCTCAGGCCCCGCTTACGTTTTCCCTCGGGCCGCAAATGGAAGGTCGCGCCTGGTTTCCGCTGGTGGCCCGGATGCTGGAGCGCTTGCTGGCCGCCGGTGAAAACATTACATATTCTGAAGTAGTTCCTGACGGGCTGGCAGAAGCACGAGAAAAACTTTCCTCTCTGGTTACAGCCACGAATATTCCTCTGCACAAGCTTACCCTGGGAGGTTTCAGTCAGGGTTCGATGCTGACAACGGATTTTACATTGCGCTGTGGCCAGAAGCCCGCCGGACTTATCATCCTGTCCGGCACACTGATCTGTGAACACGAATGGCGGCCTCTTGTGCCGGCATTGTCCGGGCTGGAATTTTTTCAAGCACATGGAACAGAAGATCCTATTCTGCCGTACAGCAATGCGCGTCGGCTCGAAGAGCTGCTCCGCAGCGGAGGGTTGATCGGGGAATTTCTCGCTTTTGCGGGCGGTCATGCAATTCCGCCCGCTGTGCAGAAGAAATTGAGTGCATATCTGCGGCGCAATGTGTAAGTTCAGGATTCTTTTTTCTGCCGGGCTCTTATTTCCGGTGATTGGGCCGCTATCACCCCAGCCTTTGCTGCCAGTCCCCTTTCCGGTCGGCATCTATCGTTTTCAATCTGAGGCTGGCGCTGAATTTCTCCTGTCCATTTCTCCAGAAGAATCAGGGCCAGCCGTCCATGTCGTTTGTTCCAGCTCCTGTAATGGTCTGTTCACGGCCCAACCCCTTGTCGCTCCAGCAGAATACCGCGGAAAGCTTGAGAGAGCCAGGGACCGGTGGAACGTGCTGCTCAACCGTTTGAATGGAAAGGCGATTGGACCGATCAGGGCGGAACTTGTTTTGAAAAATCCGCGGCTGCTGATCCTCGTTGCGCGGCGTTCTTTGCCGTTCAAAAGGTTTGATTTTTTACAATTGTCTTATCATGCGATGCCTGAAAGCGAATTGTCTCCCATGGTTTTTTCTGCCGGTCACTCTGGTCCGCACCTTGTTGTATTTAAACGGGACCAGGGTGTCTTTGGCTGGCTACTCGCAGCGGATGACGCTCCCTACGCGGAATGGGTCTTTACAAGTGAAACCATCCGATGGCGCAGGCCAGAGAAAGAAACACCGCCCGTCCATCCCGGTTTGTTCTGGGGCCCCGAAGCAGTTTATACTTTGATCGGTAGGAGCGGAGAACGCATGCTTTTGCGGATGGATACAGTCCGAACTCCGGTGACAGACGTATCTGGTTTTCTGGAACGGCCGGAAGAAAATCAAAAACCGGTTCGCCTGACTCAAGCAAATGATTCCAATACGGAAGCCCGACTGAGCTGTCTGAACGGCACTTGCGATTGGTTTTTTTCTACTCCCGAAGCAATCCTGATCTTCCGCCCCGGACTGAGGCGCGCTTACCGGGCTCGTTACGCCGGGTCGGGCAAGGTTCAGCCATCAGGCGCGATCAAAAATGTCCGGTCAGATGCCGGAAGAACGACAGTATTCTGGTCGAACGGATTAAAGCAGTATTTTTATCCGGATCGCTGAACGTCAGAGTGAATCATCATTCTTCACGCAATACGGTCAGCGGTTGTGTACGCATGATATCCCGGCTCAGCCAGAGGCCGGTCAGAGTATTACCCAGAGCCAGCAGGAACAGAATCAGGAGAAGCCAGAATGAAGGAGCAGCCCAGCGGCTCTGGAAGAAAACGGTAAGCACGGGCTGGGCCAGAAGCTCGGCCAGCAGGGCACCAAGGAGAATACCTGTTAAGGAGAGAGCTGCGAATTCTGTGGTCAGGATCCGGTTTAAGTCGCCGCGTCGGGCACCGAGGACTTTGAGCAGCATGGATTCGCGCAGCCGCGCAAAACGCCCGGCGGTGATCGTGCCCAGGAGAATCAAAACACCATTGAGAATAGCCAGAGCCGCAAGAAAATTGATGACCAGTCCCACATTGGTGATGATATGGCGCGCGCTACCCATAACTTCCGTAATGTCAATTACGCTCAGGTTGCTGAAGCGGTCCACAAGCCGATCCTGAATCCGGGAAATCGCTTCTGGTGCCGGGGAGCGGAAGCTGGCCACATACAGAGGCGGGACCCTTTCGATGATCCCCGGAGAAAGAAGGATCATGGCGTTGGGTCGCATGGATTGCCAGCGGATGCGGCGAAGGCTGGTAATTTCTGCTCTGAGCACTCTGCCCTGCACATTCAGACTGAGGGTGTCTCCCACCCCAACGTCCATGCGATCAGCCCAATCGTCGGAGACGCTGACCTGCAGTTCTTTTGGCCTTCCCTCCCAGAATTGGCCAGCAACAATTTCTTCACTGTCCAGCAAATGGCTGCGGTAAGAGATAAAGTACTCGCGCACGCGCAGTTGATCGTCCCATTCCCTGCGGGAAGCGTCTCGTGAAACATTTTCTGTATTGATTTTTGTGTCATTCAAAGCAACCAGGCGTGCTGTAACCATGGGTGCAAAGCTCAGCTGCTCTGTCTCTGCAAGGATTCCTTCCACCGCCTCTTTTTGCTCCGGCTGGATATCGATCACAAAGACATTGGGCTGGCTGGCATTTTCCTCCCAGGCGATCTCCTGTTCTAAAGAGCGCTGCGTGATGAAAATACTGGAAAGCAGAAACACACCTGCCCCCGTTGCCAGAATGCTGCTCAGAGTTTGATTGCCCGGGCGGAACAGATTCGATAGTCCCTGGCGTAAATGATAATGCGCTGGCTGAAATCGGCGCAGCAAAAACATGATGAGAAGGCTGGCCAGGGTCAGGATGGCCAGCGCCCCCAGCAAAGATCCGGCAAACATAAGGCTGATGCGAACGGAATCGATCTGGCTGACCGTTAAGAGCAAAATGAAAATCGTTATCAAAATCAGGCCGGCTCCGTAGAGAAGATAATCTTTTTTGGATGTTGATAAAGTATCGGAATTGTCATTTTGCCGTAGTATGCGTATGGGAGCAATCAGCCGGGTACGAACGACGGGGATCAAAGTAAAAACAAAGACGGATAAAAGGCCGGCCAGAAGCCCTTCCAGGCAGCTAAGCCAGGAGAAATTCATTTCGAGGCCGATGGGTAGTTTGTCCGCGATCAATGGTTTCAAAAAAGTTTCCAGCACGCCTGGCAGAAGCCCGCCCAGAAGAACACCGGGAATGGCGCCGGCCAGCCCGAGCAGCAAAGCGACTGCGCTGTAGATCTGAAAAATCTGAGCAGGGCTGGCTCCCAGGCTACGATACACAGCAATATGCTGGATGCGCGATCGGATAAAAAAAGCCATTGCCGATCCTGTACCCACGCCGGCCAGCAACAGAGTAATGAGGCCCATCAGGCTGATGAAATAGGACAGCCGCACAAAAAAACGCTGCAGTTGACTCACTGCTTCGCGATAGGTCTGGATCTCGATCGAATCTTCTAAAGCCTCTTGAAAGTTAGCTTCCTTCCATGCCCCGGCATCCATGCCTTCCGGGAGTTTGAAAAGCCAGCTGTAGCGTACGCGACTGCCAAAGCTCAGAAGCCCCGTTTGTGGCAGCCAGCTGGAGGAAAAATACACCACCGGCGAAAATCCAGCCGATGCGCTGGCCGGCCCTCCCGGTTCCTTAACATAAAAACCCGCGACCCGAAACGCCTTTTCGCCAATGCGTACGAGGCTGCCCGGCAGTAGCTGCAATTTTTCCCGTAGCACCGGATCGATGACGATTACATCCTGTCCACTCTGGACTTGAGGGAGACCTTCCGGAGGATCGGTCTGGATCCTGCCGTAAAAGGGAAAGGCACCCTGAAAGGCCCGGGCCCAGACCAGCTGGGAGCGTCCGGTGTTTGTGCGCAGCATAGTATTGAACTCAAAAAGCTCTGCCCGATGAGCGCCCGATTGCTCGAGATCGGCTCGCAAAGCGAGGGCTTTTGCCGAAGTCAGGGGTTGTGTGGACCGAACGGTAAGGTCTGCGCCCATGAGACTGCGCGTCTGCTGTGCCAGGGCGGTGTCCAGGCTGCGGATGGTTGTCTTGATGGAGGTAAGGGCCATGGTACCCAGAGCAATAGAAGCCACGCAAAAAATAAGTTTGCTGCGAGCCGTTCGGGTTTCCTTCAGGGCCATTGAGAAAATCTGTTTGAGATTTTCCATTATCGTTTGCCTTTTTTGCCTTTTATGGCGGTTTTACCGGCTTTCTTTCTCCCCGGCTTTGAAGGGCCGGAGGAACCCGTTCTGGACTTCTTTTTCACAATGGTTTCAACAATGTGACCGTCGCGCAATCGGATTTCCCGATCCGCAAGACCCGCAAGAGCCGGGTTGTGAGTTACAAGCACGAGAGCACTGCTACGCGTCGTTTCCAGCAGCAGTTCTACGATTTTTTGACCATTGCTTGAATCCAGATTTCCTGTTGGTTCATCAGCAAAAATGATCGCCGGTTCCGTTATGAGGGCGCGGGCGATGGCTACACGCTGCATCTCCCCGCCAGAAAGCTGGGTTGGATAGTGGTGAGCACGGTCTTTGAGTCCCACACGTTCCAGTAAGTTCTCTGCATTTTTTAGTTTTTCCGGCAGCCGGCAGAGTTCTGCGGGGACGCGGACATTTTCCAGCGCGGTTAATGTGGGAATCAGCTGAAAACTCTGAAAAACAAAACCCAACCGCCGCCCGCGAAACA
Source organism: Spirochaetales bacterium (assembly GCA_015075425.1). Classification (GTDB taxonomy): domain Bacteria; phylum Spirochaetota; class Leptospiria; order Leptospirales; family Leptonemataceae; genus H5-SPI1. The sequence continues at coordinate 941,408 of JABTUL010000002.1, forward strand.
GAGCCAGTTCGCTTTCTGAAAGATCCGTGATGTCCACATGATCCAGAATCACCCGCCCCCGGGAGGGGCGGTCGAGTCCTGCCATGATGCCCAGAAGAGTTGATTTACCACTTCCCGAAGGACCGGTGATGGCAATGAACTCCTGTGCGCCCACCTGTAAGTCAATTTCATGCAGGACAGTGAGGGTTGTATCTCCGGTCTGGAATGTCTTGCCGATTCTTTGCAGTTCGATCATTGGCGTGCAGCTTTTTACGGGTCGAGTTTCAGGCAGCCAAAAAATTAAGAATCTACAATAATCCCATCGTAGAGGAGCGCATCGTCACCGGGCACCCCCGTGCCGCGCGACAGTTCCTCCAGGGCCAGATCCACGACGTTGCGTGTAAAAAAACGGTCGCCGTCGAATTTCAGGAGCGTTTCCTTGAGGGGGGGCTTTTCGTCCGTGTTCACGTAACCTTCCAGGAGGAAATTGCAAAGCGCCTGAAAACCGATGGCCCGGGCGGCGGAATTTTTTTCCTTAAGTAAATGATACAATCCATCAAGGGCAGCCTGACGACAGCTATCGGCGAAGAAAAGGAGCAGGCTGGAAAAGAGCTCGACCCGGCCATAGGGCGAATCAGCGGGCACCTGCCGGCACTGTTCCAGCACTTCTTTTAATGCGGCGGGGGTGCCCGATCTGGCCAGGGCATTGAGGGTCGCTGCCATCCAGCGGCTGTCGTTTTTCCAGCTGTGTTTGCCTCGAAGCATGGTGATCAGGAGCTGGCTGGCAGCTTCATGGCCCTCCTGTGCCAGGGAACTGATCCGCTGCAATTCCAGAATAAAGCGATAGCTGCCGCTTAGCTCCTCAAGCTCTTGTAACGTGGGTAAGGGCAAGGTCAGACAGGGAAAATCGGCTTTTTTTTTGGCGTCAAGCCACTTGTCATTAAACTGGCGGTGGTGGGCTGAAGCGGAGCACAGAGGCTCAGCAGCCGCTCGCCCGCCAAAATAGTTATTGAGAGCGCGCCAGGGTCGATTTTCGTAGCTTTCATCCCATGCTGGCCCGGTTTTTCATTTCCATTTTGACCCTGGAAAAATGGGTTCTCTACGCCATGCTCCTGGGTGGCCTTCTGGGCGGACTTATGTTTGGCTGGGTTGTAGCAGATACGGTCCGTGGCCAGGAATTACAGCTTTTGTCTGCCTATCGGCCCTCAACGCCTACCCGCCTCTATGATCGCAATGGTAAAGTCTTTGCGGAGCTGTATCGTCACAAACAGGACCTGATTCCCTACAATTCGATACCGCCGCATGTCGTTAAGATCTTCCTGGCCGTGGAGGATGACAATTTCTATGGCCATTTTGGCATCGATATCCCCGGTATTTTTCGCGCAGCCATCAAGAACCTGCTGGCCGGCCGCATAGTCCAGGGTGGGTCCACTCTGACCCAGCAGCTGGCCAAACAACTTTACCTCCACCATGAAGGTTCTCGCGGGCGCACCTTTGACCAGAAAATCAAGGAATCGCTGCTGGCCCTGCAAATTGAAGAGGAACTTTCCAAAGATGAGATTCTGGAAGTTTTCTTCAACGTCATCTATCTGGGTCATGGCTGCCAGGGACTGGTTTGCGCATCGCGGCTGTATTTCAATAAAGCCGTCGAGGATCTGACTCTTGCGGAAGCATCGCTTCTGGCACGGTTGCCCAAAGCCCCGGTCAATTTTTCTCCTTTCCGTAATCCTCGCCGTTCCCTGGAAGCACACAAAGGCGTGCTGCGGCTCCTGGCTTCCAAGGGCATCCTGGAAGAGAAGGATGTTGAAAGCGTTCATTACGAATTCTGGAAAGACTACTGGCCGCGAGTCATTGTTCATTCTCCCACACAGAATATCTGGTCGGCCCGCCTGGATCTGGCGCCCTACTTCACGGATATGGTCCGGCAAGTGCTGGAAACGGAAGAATCGGTGGGGCCCGATTTGCTCTACACCGGCGGCTTGCAGGTTTACACCACCCTGGATCTGGAACAGCAAGAAATCATGAACGAGGAAATGGGCCGCTCTTTGCGTAACGCCAATGCCGAAGGTGAGCGCTGGGCCCGCGCTTCGCTTGATCGCACTTTTGCCCGCATTGGCAGTGCACGCAATTTTTCCCAGATGGCTGTGTCCGGTGGCATATCGCCCGATCTTTTTGAAGTCTATGACACCCTGAGTACCATTTTGCCCATTGGAGCGATCAAGATTCAAGGACGCAACGAGCGCCAGGTCTTCCGCAAGACAGCTGAATTTGAACTCCTGGATGGGCTTGAGCTTCTGGGTCTATTCGTGCCCACATACAATGAAGACGCAGCATTCACAGAGTTTCGCAAGCAGAGCATCAACTACAAAAGCAATATTGATGTTCAGGGTGCGATGGTGATGCTTGAACCGCGGACTGGCTTCATTACATCGATCATTGGTGGGTCAGAATTTTCGCCGCGCAACCAGTTCAATCGCGCGCTCATGGCCCGCCGGCAGCCCGGCTCTGCTTTCAAGATTTTTGTCTATGGCGCGGCTCTTGAGCAGCGGATGATCAATTCCAGTACATCCTTGAATGATGCACCCCTGCTCTCGCTTTCACCGGATGGCCGTGCCTGGTCTCCGGTCAATTATGAAGAAGGATTTGTTGGTGTCGTTTCTGCGGAAACAGCTTTTGCAGCCAGTATCAATACCTGTGCCGTCCAGACCTACTACATTGTTGGCTCGGAGCCGATTATCGATCTTGCCTCACGATTGATGAAGATAAAGGATCGCAATCGTTTCAGTCCCGATCCGGCGCTGGCTCTGGGAGCTTCTGAAGTTACGCCCATGGAACTGGCTACGGCTGTTGCGATCATCAACAATGAAGGTAAAGATGTTATACCATTTGCCGTCCGCTATGCGACGGACCAGAGTGGCAGCGTTATTTACAATCAAGAAGAACAGATCCGGAAAATTCTGGCTACCAAAGCCGCGCAGGGAAAACTACAGGTGATCGAAAAGGGCCTCGCCTATATTTTGCGGCACATGATGCGCAAGGTAGCGGATGAGGGCACAGCCACGGCAGGCCTGCGCTACAAGGGCGGTTACACCGGGGAATTTGGTGCCAAGACCGGGACAACGACGAACTGGTCGGATGCCTGGGTGACGGGATTCAATCCCGAGTATGCAACAGCGGTTTGGTTCGGTTTCGACCAGGCGCGCACCACGCTCGGTCCGGGTCAGGCTGGAGGTACGCTGGCCACTCCGGTGATGGGTCATGTGTTTCGTCGCTTTTACCAGGGAAAACGACTGCCCAGCTTTGAAGACCTTCCCGGTAAAAATGAAGAGCCTGATGACATAGTAGAAGCCGGCTGTGAAGGCTTTGCCCTCAAGGCTACAACCATCAACGGGCAGCTGGTTGAGCCGCCGGATGAAGGTGTGTGCGGAGCGACCGAAAAATACCGCATCTGGGACCAGCGCGAACTGCTGATGAAGGAATTTGCCATTTCACGGGATGAGCTTGGTTTGCCCCAGCACGGGAAGATACGCTTTCGTCGGGAGACGGATCCAACCATTACAGATTTGCGCGACAAAAGACAGCAGCGGAAACGCGGACTCTACTAATTCATTCAGGGAATCAATATGAAAAGCAGACAGATCGGGCAGAAACGTCAGAGTGAGGACAGCGAGTTTTCCCGATTGTTGGATGCCAGTCTGGAAAAAACCCAGGCCATTGAGCCTGGCAAGGTGGTTCTGGTAAGCATCAAGAACATTGCTGCCAGAGATTTTGTCCCGGTAGAGTTTGATGGTGGCATGGGCGTGATCGACCGTAGCGAATTACTGGATACCCAGGGTCGCGTGCGCTACAGCTCCGGGGAAAAACTGAAAGCATTTTATCAATCGCAGAGTGGTGGAGAACACCATTTTACCCTGTTGCCGGCCGGTCGCAACAAGCGGGCCATGCTTGAAGCAGCGATGCAAAGTCGCATGCCCCTTTACGGTAAAATCATCAGCCAGCCTCGCGGCGGCTATGAAGTGGAAGTCGGAGAGGTTATCGCTTTTTGTCCAGGATCACAGATGCAAAAGGAAAATGCCGCTGTGGGTGCTTTTGCAAATGTACTGGTCACGGAAGTGAACGATCGCAAGGTTATCGTTTCAGAGCGAGCTTTTCTTGATGATTTGCGAGAGAAGCGCAAACTGGAGCTGGCGGGAACGCTCAGGCCAGGGGATATCGTTACCGGAAAAGTCGCTTCGATTCAGAGCTTTGGGCTCTTTGTAGATCTGGGTGGCTTTGAAGGACTGGTGCCCCGTTCAGAAATCTCCTACCTGGAAGCCAATCCGCGGGAATATCGTCCGGGCCATGAAGTGCGTGCTCGTGTCCTTTCTGTGGACTGGAAGGAATACAAATTGTCCCTCTCGATTCGATCTTTGCTGGATAATCCCTGGCAGGGGCAATTGCCGTTCTCCCAGGGAGATATATTAGAAGGAAAGGTGGATCGCATCAAGCCCTTTGGTGTTTTCATTAAGTTGCCGGGTAATTTTACGGGTCTGGTCCCGGCTTCTGAGTCCGGTTTACCTCGCGGCGCGGTGCTGGAAAAGGAATTCCAGAAGAATGCTGTGGTCCGGGTTATGGTTATGGATATCCATCGGGAGAAGGAAAAAATCGGTCTGTCCATCCGGCGGGTCCAGGACTTTGACACAAGAAAAGAGTACGAAGCCTACATGGCAGAAAATCGGTCTCCGGAATCGGAAAAGATTTCCTCTTTTGGAAAGCAGCTCCTGGCCTCCCTCAAAAAAGATGAGTGATTGACAGGCGTACAATTTCAGAAACAATGGCAGCCCTGATGAACTTATTGCCTGCACAGAAGACCAAACTAACGCCGGAAAAAGGTATCGTGCGCCGCTGGGTCGTTTTTGACGCAGAAGGGCAGGTGCTGGGTCGGCTGGCCGGTCGCATTGTCCATCACCTTCGGGGCAAGCATCGTCCGGATTACAGTCCCCATCAGGAATGCGGGGATTACGTCGTAGTGGTGAACGCCGGGAAGGTCAAAGTTACCGGTGGTAAGGGCGAAAAAAAGATCTACCATACACACAGTGGATTCACCGGTGGCATGAAATCGATTCTATTGAAAGATCGGCTTGCTTCCAGGCCAGCGTATCCGCTGGAGATGGCAGTTAAACGCATGCTCCCTCGGGGGCGTCTGGGGCGGCAATTGTACCGCAATCTCCATATATACGGTGGCAGTTCACATCCGCACCAATCACAAAAGCCGGTAGCGGCAGAGGTATAATATCATGGCAGTCATGGCAGTAAAAGGCAACAGTGCGATCGGGCGGCGTAAAACTTCTGTTGCTCGCATTTATTCTCGCAAGGGAAGCGGTATTATTACGGTTAATGGTCGCGAGGCGGACAAGTATTTTACCATCCCGCGCCACTATCGTATGGCCTTCAGTCCTCTTTCCCTGACCGGTAGCGATAAAACCCTTGATCTGAAGATCAATGTTTCCGGTGGCGGGATTACCGGCCAGGCGGGCGCTATCAGTCTGGGAATTGCCCGCGCTCTGCAGGGCGCGGACTCCAACCTGCGAACTCCGCTCAAACGTGTGGGACTGCTCCGTCGGGACGCCCGGATGGTGGAACGCAAGAAATACGGCCGCCGCAAAGCTCGCCGCGGAACTCAGTTCTCCAAACGATAAGATTTCTTTCATAGAATCGGAAAAAAGGTTTGCCATGCAGGCAGGGGGTTGCTTTATCTCCGCCATTCTGAAGGCCACCCTTGTGTGACTTCAAACAGGGAGACGGAAATGCCCGCACTGAAGGTAATTGAAACGCTCGGCCAGCTATTTGAGTATGCTGCTGAAGTTCATGGTGAGCGAGTTGCCTTTGCCACCCGTTTGAAATCCAAACTCTGGAAGCCCACGACCTATAAAGAGCTCTACGAAGCCGGCGCTGACCTGGCCACCGGACTCATTGACCTGGGAGTAAGTCATCGCGAACATGTCGGCCTTCTTGCCGATAACAGGCTGGAATGGATCATCGCTGACTGCGCCATTCAAATGTGTGGCGCGGCGGATGTTCCCCGCGGCACAGACGTTACGGAAGCGGAAATACAGTACATACTGCCGCACGCCGATGTGGCCGTCTGCTTTGTTGAACACCTGGACCTGTGGGAAAAAATCCAGAAAGTCCAGTCCAAATTGAAAGGCACCAAAACGTATATACTTATGCATCCCGAGCAGGAAGCCCCTGCAGGCATGCTCCACATGAAGGATTTGCAGGAAAAGGGCCGGAAGCTCAGGGCCGGCGGGAAAAAGGAATTTCAGGGTCGGATAGCGGCCACCCGGCCCGAGGATCTGTGTACCATCATTTACACATCCGGAACAACCGGCGCGCCCAAAGGCGTCATGCTCATGCATCAGAATCTTGTTTTTATGCTGGATCGAATTCCGGTGGACCTGGGAACGCATGACCGCCTGCTTTCCATCCTTCCTGTCTGGCACATATTTGAACGGGCCCTGGAGATGTTTTCCATCTACCGCGGTGCATCCACCTTCTATACAAATGTTCGCAGCCTGGGTGATGACTTGAAAAATGTTCAGCCCACTTTTATGGCTTCCGCGCCGCGACTCTGGGAAAACATCTATGCCAAGATTCTGGATGGCGTTCAGAAAGCCCATCCCATGCGTCGATTCCTGTTTCATACAGGCTACGGACTGGCGGAGATTTACAAGAATTCCCTTTTTTATCTGAAAAATCGCAAACTGCAGGAGACCAGCCCCAACCCTGTCCTTTTTGCTCTGGGCTGGCTCTATCATTTGATTCGCTGGCTGTTGATTACTCCGCTTTACGGTTTCTTCAACGTATCGGTGCTTGAGCGATTGCGCCTGGCTGCCGGCGGCAGTCTCAAGGCCTCTGTTTCCGGGGGTGGAGCCCTTCCGCCGCATGTGGATCAGTTCTTTAACTACATTGGCATCCCGGTGTTAGAAGGTTACGGGATGACGGAAACGGCGGCCGTGATTTCCGTGCGGACGATAGATACCCTTGTTCTGGGAACGGTTGGCCCCCCCGTGAACGGTATTGAGGTCCGTATTATGGATCTGGTCCACAACCATGGCGTTCTCTACCCCAATGCAGATAAGCCCTACAATGGCCGCGGGCTGAAAGGCGAGATCCACGTGCGCGGTCGCCAGGTAATGAAGGGCTATTATAAAAATGATGAGGCAACAAACAAGGCCATGAACGATGGCTGGATGAATACTGGCGATATTGGCATGATTACGTTCAATGATTGCCTGAAAATCCTGGGTCGCTCAAAGGATACAGTTGTTCTGGCCAGCGGAGAAAACATTGAGCCCGTACCGATTGAAAATCGTTTGATGGAATCTCCGCTTGTGGACAATCTAATGATCGTGGGCCAGGATGAAAAATACCTGGCTGCGCTGGTCGTGCCTTCCGTGGAAGGCTTCAAGGCTATGGGAATTTCTGCGGCCTCTGTCTCTGAATTGTCCGGTAAGCCGGAAGTACAGCAGGAGATTGGCCGGTTGATCAAGTCGGAAATTTCTGCGGAGAATGGTTTCAAAGGGTTTGAACGCGTGCCGGATTTCCGACTGGTTCCCAAACCGTTTGAGGTTGGTGATGAATTGACCAATCTCTTCAAACTGAAGCGCCATGTGATCACTGAAAAATATAAAAAATTGATCGACGAAATTTACGGACGCAACTGAGTAAGAGGCACATAAATGAATACATGCATTCCTGAAAATTACGCGCTGATCAACCCTGTCGAACAGTCTCTTCTGGGACTCATGATTCTGGTTATTATGTTTGGTATGGGGTCAGGATTGACTCTGTCCAATTTTACTTACGTACTGAAAAAGCCCAAGGGTGTGGTGATCGGATTCCTGTCGCAATTTGGCTGGATGCCGCTTCTCGCCTACGTGCTGGCTACTCTGCTGCAACTGGAACCGCTTTTTGCCATTGCCTTGATCCTTGTGGGAGCCATCCCGGCTGGAACAACGTCCAACATGTTTGCCTACTTCTCCCGGGGAGATGTAGCGCTTTCCATCACCATGACAGTCTGCTCTACCATTGCTGCTGTGGTGATGACTCCGCTGATGATGAAGATATACGCCAGTGGTTTTGCGGCCCAGGTAACTCTTGCCGGTGGCGGGGAGTTCAAAATTCCTTATGCCAGTATTATCCAATCGCTGGTTCTTGTTCTGGTTCCGGTGGCCGCCGGAATGCTCTTGCGCCGTTTTTCTCCGGGCTGGGCCAAGGCGGCGGAAGATACAGCCGGATTTATGGGAATCATTGTAATATTGTTTTTAATTGGAATGTTCCTGATTGATCCCGTGAAACGCTGCATGATGGCCGCCACTCCCGGCAATGTTTATCTGGGAGCTGTGGGTATTGGCGTTGCCGGTTTTGCCCTGGGCTATCTGGCCTCTACCATTGTGCGACTCAAGCCCAGGGAAAGGCGCACGGTATCTCTGGAGACGGGGATTCAGAACGGGCCCCTGGCTTTTGCCATTGTCCTGCTCAGCTTTGCCCGGACACCGGAAATTGAGGGCAGCATGCTCTGGTTACCGATTCTCTACTCCTTTTTCATCGTGATTTCCTCGTCCTTTACCACCATGTTCTTCCGCAAAATCGGTAAGCTGGACCATGAAATCTTTGAAAATCAGGAAGTTCAGCGTCGGCTCTTTGGAAAGGCATGGACTCCGTTGAAAGACTAATTTTGATATTAAGTCTCAGAATCGCTTGCCGTCGCTGGCATTTTTGTTTTCCTGGTCTGGATGTTTGATGCTCTGCTTGTGGGCCTGTTGATTACGCTGTCCGGTTTGTACCTTTTACGCCGCATGCTTCGCCGATCAGCAAGCGTAGAAGAAACTCACGGTTGCGACCATTGTGGCAGTAAATCGTGACTCTGGGCTCTCTGAGGCCCGGGCAGCGGGCGCGGATTACCGCTGTTGCAGAAAATGCCCTGTCCACACAGCTCGGGGAAATGGGGATCCTTGCCGGACAGGATGTCGAACTGGTGCATGTAGCTCCCTTTGGAGATCCCCTGGCATTCCGAATCCTGGATTATGAGCTCTGCCTGCGACGTGCTGAAGCCTGTCTGGTTTTTGTCGAGCCGCTCGAATGAAGGAGGCCCTTGTTGCCCTGGTCGGCAACCCCAATACGGGGAAATCATCCGTTTTCAATACCCTCTGTGGAATGCGTCAAAAGATAGGAAACTATCCAGGCGTAACCATTGATAGGAAGGAGGGAAGTCTTTCGCTTTCAAGCGGGCCGTGTCGGGTCCTCGATTTGCCTGGCACCTATTCTCTGCGCCCCAATTCGCCGGATGAAGAAGTCGTGTGCCGTGTACTCCTGGGCGACGGGGGAGAACGTCCCGATCTGCTTGTTTACATTCTGGATACAACCAACCTCCGACGAAATCTCTTTTTGCTCAGCCAGGTAGGAGAACTGGGCCTTCCCCTTGTGATCTGCCTGACCATGAGCGATATGCTCAAAAAATCCTCGATTGAATTTGATAGCACTCGATTGGAAAATCTCCTGGGTGTGCCGGTGGTGCGTCTGGATAAAGAGCATTCCTCTGCAGCCGATTTGCAGGAGGCCATTGCCTCTGCGCTAAAGAATAAAGCGCGCATGCGCAGTCTGCCAGAGTATCCCTCAAGCGTGGAGAAAGCTATTCAGGAATTTACCGATCATCCATTGCACAGGACTCGATTTGAAGCCGTAAGTCGTATTTACTATCCGGAACTTGCTCTGGCCGCGGTCAAAGGATCCTCTGTTCGTGACGACTCCATTATAGCCGATCTTCGGGAGAAAAAACTCACGGCTCCCTCTTTGATGCTCTCGGCACGCTACAATTGGAGTGACCGTATTGCACGCTCGGTGGAGAAAAGGGGTAGTCCTTCGCCTTCCTACCGGCTGGATCGCCTTTTTACCCATCGCTGGATGGGCCCTGCCTTTTTTGTAGGTGTCATGACCCTGGTCTTTCAATCGATCTACAGCTGGGCACTACCTCTGATGGATGCCATAGAACTCTTGCTCGGAATGGTTGGCGAGTTCTGCCAGAGTGCGCTGCAATCCACACCGATGTTTGCTTCCCTGGTCAATGATGGCATTGTTGGTGGCGTTGGTTCCGTGCTGGTTTTTGTCCCCCAGATTGCACTGCTGTTTTTGTTTATCGCTATTCTTGAGGATTCCGGCTATCTGGCCCGCGCAGCCTTTCTCATGGATCGCCTGCTTTCGTGGACCGGGCTGAACGGTCGTGCTTTCATACCCATGCTTTCCAGCTTTGCCTGTGCCGTACCGGGAGTTATGGCGGCGCGGGTTTTGCCGGAGCCCAGAGTACGCATGGCGACGATTTTGATAGCACCTTTGATGAGTTGTTCAGCCCGTCTGCCCGTGTATCTTCTTTTCATCGGTACTTTTATTGAACCGCTCTACGGACCTCTGCTGGCCGGCCTGGCACTCTTTTTCATGCATACTGTGGGGCTCATCGTCGGCCTTCCTGTGGCCTACATCCTGAATCGGAAGATCCTTAAATCCCCGGTCGTGCCTTTTATTCTGGAGCTGCCACCCTATCGCCTGCCTGCATGGCGCAATGTCTTCTTCCGGGTTTACGAGGCGACAAAGAAGTTTGTCGTTCGGGCCGGAAGCGTCATCTTTGCTCTGTCGATTGTCATCTGGGCGCTTGCCTACTTCCCACGTGATGCGGCTGTTGCCGAGGAGCTAAAAGCATCAGCTCTTGACGCTTCCAGCTTTGAACTGGCCCTGGAGGCCCGATACATGGAGGAAAGCTATCTTGGCCGGGCCGGAAAGGCCATTCAGCCTTTCTTTGCGCCGCTTGGTTACGACTGGAAACTGACTGTAGGGGTGCTGGGTGCCTTTCCCGCACGAGAAGTGATCATTGCCACTCTGGGAATACTTTACGCTGCCGATGTGGAAGATGAGGAAGCAAGTAGTTTGCGGAGTCGCCTGGCTTCATCCAGGCATGCCGATGGCACGCCTGTGTTCACGATTCCCGTAGTGGCCGGGCTACTGGTTTTCTTTGCGCTGTGCTCGCAATGCATGAGCACCCTGGTTACTGTCGGAAAAGAACTGCGCAGCTGGCGCTGGTCATTGTTTTTATTTACCTATATGACTGTTCTTGCCTATATCGGGGGCTTTGCCACCAAGAGGGGCCTTGAATTACTGGGCGGGCTTGTAAGCTGAATAGCGCAAAAGATCGTCCTCCGGTTGCTCTTCTTCATCCAGGTCATCATATTCCGGATAAGCGCCCGGACCTTCCGGCAGCACTACGGTAAATCCCACTTCATCGACAACGGTGGATTTATGGGCAATCTTGAGACTGTATTCACCCACGGGTAGGGGATCGTAGAATTGGCGGATGACCCGGCCTTCCACGTCAGCCCGACGCAGATCAATGAGGACGGGTTCCGGGGAACCGGAGAGCGAGTACAAAGCGGCCAGAAGTTCCTCTTTTTCAAACGAGCCCCGGGTAATACGGTAAATCCACCAGATGGTCTGGTAGTCAAAAAAATACAATCCCTCCCGCCGCAAACGAAACGTGTCTTCCTGTAAGAGCGAAAGTTCTGGATCTATGATGCCAGCATTGTCTACGGCAGACCAGCCAAACTCGCCCTTCCATTCTGTGCTACAGGAGAGTAGCCCAAACAGAAAACAAACCAGCCACGCCTTTTGCCGGATCACAGCTGGCCTTTTTCTGCATATTCTACAAGGACGGAAGCCTGCCAGCGCGGAATGCTGAAGAGCTGAGAAACTGCGTAAGAGCGCATGTCCGTTGTCTTGTATTCCTCAATCACATTTTTCAGAACGGCATGAAGGGAGCGATCCTGCGTGAGTCCGCGGCTCAGATAATTGCGAGCCTCATCTTCACTTATAGAATAGAATTTGGCAAAACTGCGGCGCACAAACTGACTGGCGCTGTCATCATAGTTGGAGTATGCCAGAAAAGCATTATTGATTTGTTTGAGCAGGCTGGCGACAGTTTTTTCTGGCATGCTGCGCGAAAGGTTGGCGATCAAGCGAAGCCGGTACTCAGAACTTCTGCTGGCAGCTGGCTTTTCGTTTTTCTTCTCTATCTCTTTTTTTGCAGTCGCCGCTTTTTTGGTGCTCTGACGGCGACTCTTTTTGCTGCTGCTCCGGGGTGCCGGTGGATCATAGTTTTGTTGACGCAACGCCAGAGTGCTCTCTGCCAGAGGCATGCTCAGGTCGCGGGCCATGAGATGCGAATCCATACCGCGCATCTTTGCCAGAGCTTCCAGGGACTGGTTGCGGATCTTTTCATCGGGTGTGGTTTCATAGATATTTTTCAGTACTGCGTAGTTGTCTTTCCGATAGCCCATGTGTCCCAGCGCCATGATCGCAGCAACGAATACGTTCTGTGAATTGAGATCCTGACTGGCCAGGAGTTGATGGACGTATTTCTCAGCCGGCCGGCTGAATTGCTGTGTGCGGAAACGGCCCAGATTTTCAACAGCCACGGCGCGGCCCGGGTGAGCGGGGTTGCGGGCCACGAGCAGTAAGTATTCTTCCGCAGACTCATGATTCATGAGACCCAGACTTTTAAGACCGGTGAAAATGAAACGATTCTGTTCGATGTAGTTTTTGATATCCGGAATGGCACTGGCGATTTGTTCCCTGCCCAGAAATAGCATGAGATCATCGTTCATCAGCTCTGGCCTGGCGCGAAACCTTTCATACAGGCGTTCCGCATTCTGCTGTCCGCCCTTTTCTGCAATCGTTTGAATGATGCGCTCCCGTTCCATCTGGTTCTGGTAGCCCGGATGTTCCAGCATACGGAAAAGGGCCTCCTCTGCTGCGGGACTGCGGATGGATCCCAATGTTTCAATTGCTGTTATGCGGTGCGCGGGTGGAATGCTATCCATTTCTGCAGCAATCCGCTGGACCACCTGCTCTGCCTTCTGGTCGCTTTCCGCCGCTTCTCTTCGAGCTTCCTGAAAAGCATCGCCGGAGCTGAAGGTGGCACAGGCAGTGCCGGTTAGAATGAGGAGGATACAGGAGAGGTGATTTTTCCAGTTCATAGAGCTGGTTCAATTATCGGTCGATTTGCTTTCCTTGACTACCTTAACGCGCCCGGTGACATCCCGTTCCGGGAGAGATACCCGGTCGGGCCACCATCTGGCGGCCCGACCCAGTTTGTAGAATAGAATCCCGGCCACTGCCAGGACCAGGATAACTTTGATCAGCGGCCCACCGCCCGGGTTAAGATAACATCCACGTCTGTCACCTGACCGGCTTTTACCACGATCTTCTTTTTACCCAGCGGTGTGTCCTCCAGGATCGACGGTTTGATGTAGTAGTCGCTGGCCGGGGGCAGGTTCAGGAACCAGAAACTACCGTCCGCTGTAGTGTTCATTTTGAAGATCTGATTGGGGGAGCGAACCTGAGGCATCCACACCGGGTGATTGCGCATGGGAGTGCCAAAATTGCGGAAGAATACTTTTCCGCGAATCGTTCCGTACTTAGCCATGGAAGTCACAATCAAAAGCTGGTTCTTCCCACCGGCCTCAACGCCCAGCTGGCTTTTTACCCGTGGATAGCCGTCCGCAAGCAGCTCCACTTCATGAATGCCGGCCGGAACTCCGCTGAGCTGCAGCATGGCGACTTTGTTGGCCCGGGAGTTGGCCCGCCAGGTGTAGCTCCCCAGGGGGATCGTCTCTCCGGTGATGGCTTTAAGTTCTGTCTGACTCAGCCAGCGAACTGTGGTTGGATACTCCTGCTCGGAGAGAAGAACTTTGACTTTGCGCGTCTCATTGGGCAACTTATTGCGTGCCAGCGCCTCTTTTGGATCAAGAGTCGTGGGCCCGGCGACAGTACTTTCCAGAACGGTGGTGATGATTTCCACATTTCCCTGTGGACCCTCACCCGTGGGCTGCGGCTCCGAGGTATCTACTGTTTCAATCACCACGGTACCACCCTGCGGAGATGGTGGCGGAAGAGGCGCCTCGATAACCGGGGGCTGCGGAGGAGCGATGGGTGCCGGCGTAATATTTCCAGAGATGAAGATGCCGGAAGCGTTGCCGCTGATTTGCGGATTTTGCACATGATTTACCCGACGAGCGTGGTCACTGACACGCTTGCGTGACCACTCGAAGGCTTCGAGAACGGTGACCGTACCATCGCCATTTAGATCGCCATTGCGTGGAGTTAATCCCTGGGAGAAGTAGTAGGTGAAAATACCATGATTGATCATACCGCCGATTTCGATGGAAGTTTCATTGTGACCGGAACTGCCAATGATGGCTTTGCCCTGGAAGAATGCGTTTTCATCGCCATCTTGAATGATTGTTCCTGATTCTCCAGGAGGCACGGGAATGTCTCCCGCGCCGCGGACTTGATTTCCCTTCCCGGCAATGCCGCCGCTGTAGCAGGCATCAAAAATCAATACGGTTTTTTTGGAGCGAATTTGCTTCACCCACCCATTCAACGTATCGTCGGTAACATGGGGCCGGTTGAACATGATCAGCGTGTTCTCTGTTTTATTCTTAGTTGAGGCATTGTACTGTGTTGTGCCATGGCCGGAAAAATAGATTACGACGGTATCATTACCACCGACTTTACGTCCGAATTCGGCAAGTGTACTCTGGATGGCGCTGGCCGTGACTTGCGTGCCCAGCAGGACACGGGCATCCGTAAACTGTCCCTGATCGCGCAGAGTTCGCTCCATGAGCCGGGCATCGGCTTCACAGAGTTGCAGCGGAGGGATGTCGGCCGTATTTCCGGTGTAGTTGGTCCCGAAGATGATCGCATAGCGGGCTGCCTGCAGGGGCAGGGCGGCGGTGACGCCGAATAAAAGGACAAGCATTTTTAGGCGCATGATGAACTCCTGTTTTGGTCATAGAAATAGACGCGCACGGGTTTATGCTTGTTCAGCGGAAATTTTCTGTCCAGCAAGAAAAGCACGCATTTGCCGATCCAGCTGCAGCCGGATGTGCTCTTTTTCCAGAAGCGAGCTTTCCTCTGTCAGGATCACCAGGATCTCTTCCTGAAGGGCAAGGGCACGGCTGAGAAGCTCCTGATCCAGAGGTGTCTGGATCTCCTCGAGGGCCCTGCGTGTTTTCTCAACTTGTTCTGTGTAGTCGACGGCCTCATCCAGCAGCCCGCGATGAAAGAGACTCAGTTGGCGGCGTAGTTGCCAGCTGAGCAGCCGTAATAGAGCCGCTGCCCGCTCTTTTGCCACTATCCCTCGATACTGAAGGAGCCGCTCGCTGCTTCGCGGTTGGCCATGGTGGGTTTGCGGCTTTCTTTCTGCTGAACCTGCTCCCAGGCATCGCGCAACTCCTCGAGCAGAGTCACACACTCCTTGAGAATGGCGGCATCTTTAGCAATGTTGCCTTCCAGCAGCCGCTTTTTCAGGTATACATAGATGTTGAACAGGTTGCCGGAAATTTCGCCGCCTTCGTCCATGTTCAGGCTGAGCATGAGTTCTGTGACAATGTCCTGAGCTTTGATGATATTCGTGTTGGCCACGTCGTAGCGCGGGGGAGTCAAATTCTCCAGAGCGATTCCCAAAAACCGGATTGCGCCTTCATACAACATGACGATCAATTTGGCCTGACTGGCAGTACCGATCTCAGTATCCTTGTAAGCGTCAAAATTCCTGGCTTTAGCGACTGGCATTCTTGGCTCCCGTGCTTGCTGTATCGGCGGATTCCAAACATCCCTTAATGCTCCGCCTGACTGGTCAGCGATTTTTGTAGCACTTGCGCGAATAAATCGCGGACAGGATAGAGCCCTAACAAATGGCCACAAGCCCGGACCGAGCCATTTTTTTATCCTTTGTGCAAAGCACTGCTCCCAGAAAAAGAGCCGTGCTGACGATCCAGCGATCAGCCGGATCCCGGTGTGACCAGGCAAGGGCGACAGCGGAGTGGGAAATTTCTGGAGTTAGATCCATGACCTGCAGGGAGAAATTGCGAACCGCTCGTCGCCACCATTCCATCCGGGGCAAGGCATAGTGTCCACATAATATAGACATTAAAAAAAGTCCACAGATTTTAGCTGGCCCGAAAATCGGGCCAGCCGGACACTATCGACCGGTGAGCGCTGCGATTCCCGGCATTTCCTTTCCCTCCAGAAATTCCAGGGTGGCACCGCCGCCGGTAGAAACATGGGTGATTTTATCCGCCAGACCGGATGCTTCGAGCGCGGTAACGGATTCACCGCCACCAACAATGGTAAGTGCGCCATTGGTACTGGCGAAGGCCAGAGCTTCCGCTATGCGGGTGGTACCGCGTGCTGTTTCCGTAATTTCAAAAACACCCATAGGGCCATTCCAGACAATGCTGCGGGCATCCTCGAGCACTCTGGCATAGGCCGCTGCCGTCTGTGGACCTATGTCCAGGCCAAAACAGTCGGCCGGGATGTCCCTGAAGCCAACAGCGGAGAGGTTGCCCACCTTGCGGGCTTTGAAATCGAATTCTGTGGAGACCAGAACATCAGTTGGCAGGATGAGTTTTTCGCCTCCCTTCTGGACAAGCCTTGCTGCCAGATCGATAAATTCTGTTTCCACCAGGGACTTTCCCGTCTCCAGTCCCAGCGATTTGTAAAAGGTGAAAATCATACCACCACCAAGAAGCAAACGATCGACCCGATCCAGCAGGGATTCAATGACGGTGATCTTTGTAGAAACTTTGGCCCCGCCAATAACCGCCATAAGCGGCCGCTCTGGATTTTCCAGAACACGACCCAGGGATTGCATTTCCTGACCGAGCAAATATCCGGCTACAGCCGGCTGGAGGAATTCTGTTACGCGTGCCACTGAAGCATGAGCTCGATGGACCACACCAAAGGCATCATTCACATAAATTTCACCGAGCCTGGACAGAGAGCGGGCAAAATCGGCATCGTTTTTGGTTTCTCCCTTATTGAAGCGTAAATTCTCTATGAGCAAGATTTCTCCTGGCTTGAGGGCCGCAGCCTTTTCTTCCACTGCCGGTCCAATCGTTTCAGGGATGTACTGGACTGTGGTCCTGAGCAGTGACCCCAGAGCTTCTGCCACGGGCCCCAGACGGGCTTCTTCAAGGACTTCTCCTTTGGGGCGACCCAGATGACTCATGAGCACGATGCGCGCCCCATTGTCCCGAAGCTTCTGAATCGTGGGTAAGGCGGCGCGCAACCGGTTGTCATTGGTTACGCGCCCATCCTTTATGGGGACATTGAAATCCACGCGCACAAGGGCGCGCTTGCCTTTCAGGTCAATGTCATCAATGGTAAGTTTTTTCATACACTGGCAACATGGGCAATCAGATCCAGAACTTTGGAGGAGTAGCCCCATTCGTTATCATACCAGGAAACCACTTTGACAAAAGTGGGGTTGAGCATGATACCGGCACCCGCATCGTAGATGGAAGTGCGGCTATCACCGATAAAATCGGATGAAACCACATCATCTTCCGTGTAGCCCAGGATTCCCTTCAATTCACCCTCTGACGCCTTTTTCATTGTGGCATTGATTTCTTCATAGGTGGTGGCTTTTTTCAAACGCGCCGTCAGGTCTACCACGGAAACGTTGGCCGTGGGCACACGAAACGACATGCCGGTCAGTTTACCATTCAGGTCCGGTATAACTTTGCCCACGGCTTTAGCAGCTCCGGTGGACGAGGGAATGATATTCTGGTAGCCACCGCGGCCGCCTCTCCAGTCCTTTTTGGAAGGACCATCGACCGTCTTCTGTGTGGCAGTGACCGCATGGACCGTTGTCATCAAGGCCTCTTCGATTCCCCAATTGTCATGAAGTACTTTGGCGAGCGGAGCCAGACAATTCGTGGTGCAGCTCGCATTGGAAAGGACGTTGATACTGGATGCATAACTTTTATGGTTAACACCCATAACAAACATAGGAGCGTCTTTGCTGGGTGCAGAGATAATCACTTTCCTGGCACCGGCTTTCAAGTGTGCTTCCGCCTTTGCGCTGTCCGTAAAAAGTCCTGTTGATTCCACCACATAATCAGCGGAAGCTTCATTCCATTTGAGGTTCGCGGGATCCGCCTCGCTGGTTACGCGAATCTTTTTTCCATTCACGATCAGATGATTGCCGTCAACTTCCACAGTGCCCTTAAAGCGACCATGAGTTGAATCATACTTGAGCATATAGGCCATGTAATTGGCATCAAGCAGGTCGTTTACGGCAACAACTTCGATGTCCGTACGTTCCTGTGCTGCACGCAACACCAGTCGTCCAATGCGACCAAATCCATTGATTCCGATTTTAATCATAATAGTTTCTCCTCCAGAGAATTCAGGAATCCATACCGGAGTCCCTCAGCAAGCCAAAAATCTTGGAGCGTCGATCAGGTATCATCGCTCCGTAGTAATTTAGCAGAGCCGGCTCAAGAATCTGAATCCTTTTTCTACGCACGGCTATGATCTTTCGCGAGCGCAACACTCGCAATCCCTTTCTCAAGATGCGCTGCGGTGATGCAATCAGCAAGTTTCCATTTTCAGAAGAAAGAAATGCCTCTATTTTTTTTTCCAGAGTAATCAGGGAGTCTCCCTCTTCCACCAGGGCGGCGACGATATGGTTGGGTAAAATGGCTGCCGTTTCCTGCCAGGATTTGAGTATAGCGCTGGCCATCTCCTGGGTGGGATCGCGATGAGTGAGATAAAAAGATACTGGAATGGGCCGACCAATGTCTATATATACGCGTGATCGTACGCGAATAAAGTCAAACCATCCCGGTTTCTTTTTGCTACCGGTGAACTCGAGATCTTCAGGCACGTTTTCGTAAGACACAGCCAGCGGGACAATACATACTTCTGTGCCACTGTTTTGATAGGCTTCCAGGGCTGTGCTCAAGAGGCCGGTTTTGAGTGTCCCGAAGTCCCCGCTGCGGCTACGAGTACCTTCTGCATAAACCAGAGAGGGGATTCCGGCTTCCAGCATAACTGTGGCGTAGGCGTTTAAACACTCCAGATACAGAAAGTTACGCGTTTTCTCCCGGTCCACAGCATAGGCACCGAGCGCTTTCAGTATTCCGGCCAGAAATTTTCCTGTCATCAAGTTGATTCCGGCTGCGTATCGCGGAACGGGCAGTCCGGCCCAGGTGAGTCCGAAGGCGATCTCTACCGAATCCAGGTGGGACTTATGCGTGGGCACGTAGAAAATGGTCGAATGGCGGGCCGCTTCCTTGAGTTCTTTGATGGCGCCGCGAACAAAAGGCATGCCCGCACCGGGTTTCAACCCACCCAGCAGGAATCGCAACGGACCCAGCAAGCGCACGAGTCCGGCGCGGATAGCCGGTGAGTAGTGATCACTGATTTCATGAATGTAAAAATCGATTAACTGTTCCAGTATGGATCTTTCCTGTCCCGGATCCGAACGTTCGAGCTCCTGCCACAGACGGATCTCCTGTGGTAAATAAGCGATTTCTCTATCCTGTTTCTTATGGCGCGCTTTCTTGAGTCTTCTTTCCAGCACGGGAATGATTGCTGTTGCCTGCTTGCGAATCCGCGCTGTAAGTCCGGCCGTGTTGATGATGTTACGGTAGATCCTTTTTTGTAAAGCTGACTGGAATCGCGAACCCGAAAAGAGCGATAGTCCCGGTTGTCTGCTGCGTTTGGGACTTGTTTTATCGACTCTCCTGCCGGTAACCTGCTCGAGCAGCTCCAGTGGAGATTTTTTTCGGGAAAGAATGTCGAATAGAGTCTGGAAAAGGGGTAGCTCCAGTTTTTTTTCCGCAGCGATCTCCAGAATCAAAGAAAGGGCAAAAGCACCTTCCACCGTTGTGTTGCTTGATGTAGCCTGCTTTTCTATGTATTGGCGAGGGAAGAGAAGGGCTTCGAGTTGCTCAAAAAGGTTTCCGCTTTCCAGCTGGCGCATGAATTGCCGCCCGAATGCCCGGTTACGACTTCCCGGACTCAGAGAGGTGGTTATGAGATCGGCCAGGGTGGATCGGCCCAGCATTTTCTCCAGGGAAACATCGTGGGCCTGGCAAAAGCAGACCATTTCCGCAAATCCCTGTTTGATGAGTTCGCCCTGGAAGCTGGCGCCGCAACCTGGCAGGCCTTCTGCGAGCCCGGAGGCAATAGCGATCGGATTTTTCAGAACGCCACCGAGTTCTGCGGCCAGTGGATCAGAGATATGGTTGCAATGGATGTTGGCTGCTTGAAAGAGTGGAGTAATCTCTCTGAGGACCTGTGTTTCTCCGGCCAGATCAAGAAAAGCGTACATTCTTTCCGCAAGTTCGGAAAGAATGCTGGGTCCGGATGCGACAGCAACCTGCAGGGAATGACCTGACTGTAGACCCACGGCTGCTATGAACTGACTGAATGTTGTGACATTGTATTTTTTTCGAGAACGAGAAGAACAAAGTCCGTGGGTGAGAACCACAATGGTTCGCGGCCGGTCGGGCGGTAGAGCAAAGAGCAGATGTTCGATAATATCTTCGAGCTGACGCGAGGGCACAGCAACAATGAAAGTAGTCAGATCATGCAGGTCTGCATATTGATCGGTAAATTCTACTTCCGGTCGAAAACTGTGGATGGTGTCAAAAATTTCATACTTCCGATCCCGGGCCAGTGCTTCCAGAAGAGACCTCTCCGGAACCCAGAGGAGCAGGCGATCCACGTTTTGTGCGATGATGTCTGAAAAAAGGAAGCTTACCGGGCCGGCACCTAAAATACCGACATTTTTTTCAGGGTCTGGCATAACGAAACAACTTCCCTTCTCTCAGTGGCTGCCAATCGGAAAATTTCTTATTTATTCTTTGTATTAACAAAATAACTCCAGGGGTATCGATTGCAATTGCCTCTACGCGGGCACTCTGCGTGAGACCCTGTAAATACTCGCCGGTAGCCCCGTGCAAAACGATTTCCCTGGCGCCATGGTTTTGCAACTCTTCGCTCAGGTGTAGCGCAAGCTTTATCTTATGATCTGTATCAGGTTCCAGAGTGTGGAGCGTGCCAGGTTCCAGGATCAGAACACTCTCCTGTTCAATCAAAGAAAGAGCGGCAACTTGAAGAGTACGATTCTCCACCAGTCCCTCACAGAATCCGTATTCAAAAAACCATTTCTTCTTGTAGTCGGTTAGATCCGGTGCCGGAAACTGGATGCCTTCCAGATCCGCAATTTCTACAATGCGCCGGTAGAAGGTGCCCTGATTCAAGCGGTGGATTCGCCGGGCGCCCAGAACGGTCAGGCCAAGCAAAAGTAATCCAAAAAAAGAAAGGACCATCAATGCCGCCGTCACAGGGCAGATCTGTAGCGGACCTGCCAGAAGCCAGCGCGAATCTTACAGGCAGCCGGATCGCTTGATGGCCTCCATTTCCTCTGCATCTGCGTGGAGCCGGTATTTTTTCTTGATGGCAACCCAGCGGCGTAGATAAGGACAGCGATTGTGCTCCGGCAGCCACTCCGCTGGATCCCTGTCCCTTTTGGCTCGATTGGTGGCACCATAGACCGGCAGCAAATTTAAGGGATCATTGGCGAACTCTTCCTTTTGCCAGGAGTTCCAGCGCCAGCCGCCAGAGCGATGCGCTTCGGCCAGAGGTACAACGTGATCGAGTTCCACCTGGCGGGCATCGTTTAAGACTCGTCTACTGTAAGGGCAGATCCAGTTCCCGGCCGCGACCTGACAGCTGCGTTCATCCTTAAATTGAACGGGCAGCGTGGAGGCCTGGATCAGGATTTCCGTGCGGGTATTGCGACAATTGGCATCCCGATCCGTCCAGTGTTTCCACTCGCTGCGGTTGTAGCTTTCCGGCATTTCTGGCCGGACCGGAAGCACCGGAAGCGTGGCGCAGGCACCGAGTAGCAGAAAGGGGAGTAGAAGAAGAGGGCCTCTTTTTAGTTGTCCTGTTCCTGTCTGCGCCACGGCTGACTCCTTATGCTTCCTCAAGTTCTGGGCGGGATAGGCCTTTTTTTGCTGGGTCTGCATTTGATGACTGATGGCCTCAAGTCCCTGGCCGGTGATTCCCTGCGAAACTTTCTGGTACGCTTTGCCGGTGGGCCTGTCAAGGCGATCTTGTTTGGTGCGGCAACCACGGCGCTGATCCAGTCTTCCAGTGCCACCACGCTCATGACCATTGGTCTGGTGAGCGCGGGCCTCTTGCAATTGCGGCAGGCCGTTGGCCTGGTTATGGGAGCGAGCATTGGAACGACGAGTACCGGTTGGATTGTGGCGACTCTGGGCTTCAAAATGGATCTGCTGTCCCTTGCTCTGCCGCTGGTCGGGGTGGGAGCTATAGCCGGTATTGTGGGCCGTGGCCGGCTGCGACAGCTGGGACTGGTGCTGGCCGGATTTGGACTGATTTTCATTGGTATAGATTATTTACAGAACGGAATGAAATCTTTGCGCGGCGAGATGGATCCACAGCGTTACACGGGCGATGGTGTCCAGGGACTGGCCTTGATGGTGGTAACAGGGACGCTCATGACTTTGATCATGCAGTCTTCGAGTGCGGCCGTGGCCACCACACTGGCTGCCTTACATTCAGGAGCGCTGGATCTGGTGCAGGCTGCTCATCTGGTGATTGGCCACAGCATTGGTACCACTGTAACATCGGCCGTTGCGGGCCTTGGCGCGACGGTGGTGGGCAAGAGAACCGCCCTTTCGCATGTTTTGCTCAATACTTCCACTGCTGCTGTAGCTTTTCTGCTCTGGCCCCTTTTTCAGCGAATCCTGAGTTTTCCGCCTTTTGGAGACGAAGAGCCGGAACTCAAGATTGCATTATTCCATACATTTTTTACCATTACCGGTGTTCTGTTCCATCTGCCTCTGCTGGGCCGCCTTGTACACATTGTGGAGAGGCTGATACCCCAGACTCAGAGCAGGCTTACCCGGCGGCTGGACCCGACGATTTTACGGGCTCCGGGAGAAGTGGCCATTGAAGCCACGCGACGAACAGTCATTGAAATTGCCGCCGCCGTAGTGGGTGCGGCGCGCGAAGTGATTTCCGGACGAACCAGTGAGGCTCTCCACGCTCGCTTACAGGAGAGCGTTCTGGCTTTGCATGACGCGCGCCGGTTCATTGCCTTCCTCGATACAGGAGATCGACCCCAGGCCAGCACAGGCCAGATCTCTGTTCTCCATGCGATCGACCATGCGGAGCGATTGGCCGCGATCATCGTATCCTGTGACCTCGAAAGTTGTGCAGTTTTACGTAGCAATTTTCCTGATTTGCTCGATGAAAGCATTCGGGCTCTGGAAAATTTTTTAACCTGGTCCGTCGATCGGACCACTCCTTCCGTCCCCCTTCTGGAAACGCTGTCTGCACGGGTTGCAGAAAAACGCAAGAATGTGCGCGAAAGGACTCTGGATGACATTGCGCACCGGACCATCGACCCCGAAGGGGGACGGCATCTAATAGAAGGGATGCTCAAGCTCGATCAGGTCATCTACCACGTCTGGCGGCTTTGCCTGCATCTGGCTCAACCGGTGCAGGCCGCACTTCCCACAGAGGAAATCTCTCACGGGCAGCCATGAGACAGCGTGAGGGCATACTTGTTTGCCAGGTAGCATTCCACGGCTTCGCGATCGGTAGCGGACAGGTAACTGGAATAGAGCAACACTTCAGCAATGTCCCCGGTCATTTGCAGCGAGGCAGCATCGCCCCGGGCCCCCAGGGAAATGGAATGCAGAAGCGGGGTGCTCCCCGGGCCGGAGCCGGGAGCGGATCCCACTGTCAGGCTCTCCACCGTTCCTTCAAGAGTGACAAATTGACCGGCATGCGTTCCGTCATACCCGTGGCATACGATTTTCCACACGTTGTCTGCCGGCAGTCCACCGGTTAGATTGTAGGCGCTGAGTTCTACACCCCGGCGTATTCCTACATGGGCGCTGCCAGCCGGATACAGAAAAGAGCCTCCGGTTGCGGAATCGCTGGTATTGCCGTGTTCATAGACAAAGCCGGTTGTGCTGGCCCGGTACACGGCGCAAGCCGTAAAGGAGCCAAGAGAAAGAACCTTATCCTGGCGCAGAATGGCCTGCGCCCCGTTAAACCGCATGACAGGTTTGCCATTGAGGACGCCATCCACGTAGTCGGGTTGCCGGGCCACGGTTGCTTGAAACAAACCAAAGAAAAGCTTTAAGGACAGGTCGTGCAGACGCTCGATCTTCGTTCCGCTTGTGACGGCTCGATCCGCTTTAACCCAGAGAGCCAGGTTGCTCACGCAATCCGGGTGGTAGGCAGGGCAGGAAGGCGGTGCCTCATTGATACGAGTATGGACGCGGGGAACCGGTGCATTATTGAATGTTCCGTCTGCACTGCTAACGGAGTGATTGATGATTCCTGTGTGAATTCCCTCGGTCAGCGCATCGCCAATTCCAGAAACCGTGACAGTCTGGGCTACATTCCAGTTTCCGGCATTAAAAGTAAACACAATGGGCACAATGCTGCCGTTTACCCGGATCTGACTGTCCGGCGTTATGGTCACGTCAACATCGGCGGCCGGAGCACCGGTCAGCACCAGAGTGTAGCTGTCTGTCAGTGCCGCCTCGTTTACGATTGTGCTGCCGGCAGATTCTGTCAGAATCACGCCGATATCATTGTCCGTTACAGAAACTGTTATATTAGCCAGAGTATAATTGTGATAGGTGGAGTCCGAACTGCTAACGCTGTGTAAAACCAGTGCATTGTGCGGCGAATTTTCCGCAAAGGTATCATTGACCGCCGTTATGGTAAAATTCTGGGGAGTATTCCAGTTGGCGGCCGTGAAAGTTAAAGCTCCCAGAGTTGTTCCGTTGACCAGTATATTACGATCGCCAACAGCATATACAAGTACATCGGCAGTGGGTTCGCTTGTTAAGACGACGGAGTACGAGTCGGTTGCACCGGCTTCACTGACCACGGTAGTGCCTGCGGATTCAACGACGGTGATAGCAGCCGAGTCATTGTCCGTTACGGCCACGGATACTGCGACGGAAAGGCCATGGAAGTCCGGGTCTGTAGCGGTAGTGCTGTGGCTGACGCTAAGTGTTCGGCTGCCACTGGCAATGCTATCATCCACGGCCGCCACGCTGAACGTCCGGGCAACAGACCAGCAATTGGCACCCGGACAAACCTCGTCAAAGGTGACAAAAAAAGCGACGCTTGACCCATTGACTGTGATTCCAGCCGGCGGGGTTATCGTTACCGTCACGGAAGCTGTGGGAGAGCGAGTCAGAACCACAGAATATGTATCCGATACCCCGCCTTCACTGACCGCAGTTGAACCACCGGACTCTTCGATCAGCAGGGGCAGAGGTGTCGTTCCGGACGAGGCGTTCTGGCCTGAATCCACCAATAAAAGCAGGCCGGCCGGGTTGAACACCGGAAAGGACACACCACAGCCCGTGAGAAAAAAGAGAAAGGCAGCGTTACGTAATGGAGTCACCTGTTGGGCACCTGACCTGACAACAATCGGTTGTCCATTTGTTTGACGAAAATCTTACCCTTGTTGCTAACAGGCGGCGGCTGGCGATAGTCGGAATCAAAAAAATTGGACTTGCGGACGGGGCCGGCAGGAGCTAATGTGACATAATCCCGATCCATGCCCCGCACTCCTGTAGTCCCCTTTTCCGACCAGGTCCACCAGGACCAGCAACGCTACTCGCGCTATGTCTGTGATTCGCGGGCCATTCCCCATGAAATCGATGGCTTAAAGCCGGTGCAACGACGCATTCTCTGGGCCATGTGGAATTCCAGTGGAAGGACGCATTTCACAAAAACGGTAAAGATGGCCGGCCTGGCTATGGCCTACCACCCCCATGGAGATAAATCCATTCAGGATGCGCTCTCGGCTATGGCTCAGGGATTTCCCTTTGCCAATAATTACCCGCTCGTTGCTGGAGAAGGAACCTTTGGCGATATCGTGGATCCATCTGCCATAGCATCCCCCCGTTATACGGAAGTAAGACTGTCCGATTTTGTGAAGGATGCCGGTTTTTTCGAGAGTCTGCCTGATATTGAATATGTACTCAATTACGATGAGACGGAGAATGAGCCTACGTTCTTTGTCGGGAAGGTTCCCGTTGTTTTGCTCAACAGCGTGATGGGCATTGCGACCGGATTTCGCTGCAATATGCCCGGTCATCGTTTGCGCGATGTGGGTGCCAGCATGAAGGCATTTTTGAAAGCCGGAAAACCAGGCAAGCTGGTTCCCTGGTATAAAGATTACCATGGACTTTTAAAAGTATGGAAAAATGATAATGGTGAAGACGTTGTAACTACCGGCTTTGGTTTTGAACGCGAGAAAGGTACTGTATATCTAACGGATGCGCCGCAAACCTGGAACCGCACCAAAGTAATGGATTATCTGGAAACTTTACTGGCGGATAAAGATGGGCCGCTCAAGGATTACGCCGATTACTCAACAAGCAAGTACCGCATCGAGCTCATCTTCAAGCGTGGTTTTGATACGAGCGATGAAGCATTGCATCGTCTTTTTGCCCGTCAGAATAATGAAATTTTAGTCTATAATGTAATAACGACTGATGGCAGACTGGAGTTTCATCGCCCCGAGTCGATCATCAAGCGCTTTTGCCTGTTTCGCAAAAAACATCTGATCCGGCGCTTCAAGAGACTGGCGGAACTGGAAAAGGAAAAGATCAGTCGTAATTCTGAACTCATCCGTTTTATTCAGGAAAAATGGAATCAAAAAGTGACCTCGATCAAATCTAAAGCGGAACTGGAGTCCCAGCTGGGCAAAGCCCGGTTTGTGCACACGGAATGGCTTTCGGGATTGCCGGTTTACCGCATGACTCAAGAGGAGGTCCGCAAATGCGAGGAAGCGATCGTGGAAGCAAAAGCTGCCCTGAAGCGTTTCCAGACCCTTTCTTCTAAAGATGATGCTCTCACTGATTTCATGATTGCCGAAGTGGAAGAGCTGGTTGCTAAGTACGATTGAGGTGATGTTATGCCTGCGGCAGTAAAGAAGAAAAGCCCGGCTTCTGCCGCGGTCCAGCAAGGGCGAACCTTTCGCAAGCTTTCTCACGTTGAGCATGTGCGCCTGCGCACGGGAATGTGGCTGGGGCAGAATTCCAGTGCGCGAATCACCCAGCATTTCATGCGCAAGACCCGTTCGGGTTACGAAATCGAGCATCGGGAGCTGGATCTAATTCCGGCGGTGTGGAAGTGTCTTGATGAAGCCTGCATGAATGCCATTGACGAATATCGAAAAAACAGAAATGATAAAAAACTAAAACCTTCTGAACGGATGAATCGATTGCATGTCTCTCTTTCCGATGACGGCAAAACCGTAACCGTTGAAGACAACGGCCGGGGGATTCCGGCCGCCAATGCCGAGGGCGTTTACCTGCACCTCATGTATGGCGAGAATTTTGATGATCTGGCCCAGAGCGATCACGTTGCCGGGCAGAATGGCGTGGGCATTTCTCTGGTGCGGATGGTTTCTGAGTATTTTTTTGTAACAACTGTTTCCGGGGGAACGGAATACAGCCGGCTCTTCAGTGTGCATCCCGATTTTCAAAAGCAACTTTCCCGCTATTCTTTGAGCGCGGAGAAGCAGACTCTTGTAGTGCTGTATTTCGATGAGCATGGCAATGTGGAGAAATGTCCGGAGCTGAGCGATAAGCAAAAACAGGAACTCGGCCGCATCATGGAGAAAACGATGATGCTGCCGCGGATCAGAAAGGCAGCTCAGGCCAGACACGGGGTGAGCGTTACCTTCCGGCTCAATTCTGCTTACTTCAATCAACTCAGTACAGCCTACCAGATCGATTTGTTCCGCCAGTACGTGCAGGATCTGGCCATGACAAATCCGGGGCTTGAGGTAACCCTGGAATACAAGAAAAAGAAAGAACTTTTCAAGTTTAAAAAAGGAATGGAGGATATATTTGAGTCATCTGAGAGTCCTTATTACAAACTATCCTATACTCAACCCTCTTCTCCTTCGCAAATCGACTTAAGTGCTTACGTTGTTATAGGTCAGAACCGCAGTCTGACCTGGGTCAACTCTAACTTTGCTTCCCTGGGTGGTTCCCCCATTGAATATCTGGAGAATCGGATCTGCGATGAAGTGCGTAAAAAACCGGCCATTCAGTCCCTGGAGAAAAAGCTCAAAACCCAGGCGACTCGCAATGATGTTCGAAATTGCTTTCACATGTATATTGATTTGCGGATATTAAATCCACGTTTCAAATCCCAGGATAAGTCCTACCTGATAAACGATCTCAATGAAGAAATGCGCGCTGCCGTTGATAAGAACCTGGACAGGCTGCTGAAAAAAACCGATCTTATCAGTGAAGTCAAGCTGCAGATGGAGCGGCGCACGCAGCTAAAGGCGCTGGAAGATGCAGAGAAGGGACTGCGCCGTGCTTCCCGGGAAACGATTCCCAAATTGATCCCGGCTACGGGTCAGGCCGGCGAAAGAATGCTTTTCATTGCTGAGGGTGACTCGGCCATTGCGGGTTTGCGTCCGGCGCGTGATCCCAGGTTGCACGGCCTATTTCCCCTGCGCGGAAAACCGCTCAATGTGAAAGGAATGTCTCTGGCTAAAGCTATGCAGAACGAAGAGATTCAGCACATTGTTGCTATTCTGGGTTTGCCCCTGCAGGGTAAAGTTAAGGATGCAAGTGAATTACGATACCAGAAGGTTTCCATCATAACCGACGCGGATTTTGACGGTTATGCTATCCGCAGCCTTATTCTGTCATTTTTCTATGAGTACTGGCCGGAGCTCTTTACTATGGGCGTGATCAATATTACAACAGCACCCCTGTATGAAGTGGAGATACAGAACGGCAAAAAGAAGGAAATCATCTTCTGTATTGATGATGCAGATTACGAAAAACTGTTGAAAAGGGCTGCAAAGGAAGGCCTGCAAATCATCCGCAAGAAACGCAATAAAGGTCTGGGTGAGAGTTCGGTGGCTGCCATGCAGTTTGCCGTGCGAGAATGTCTGGTGGAAATTAAGGATAAGGATATGCGCCAATCGCGCAAGATCCAGAATCTCTGGTTCCACAAGGATATGGCTGAAGAAAGGCGTCGGGCCATTTCTGAATATGCCGGAACGGTCTACGATGATAACTGAAAAAACCGGCTTGCCTTTTTCTCGTACAGCTTTCTTGTTGCATCCATGCGGCAATCGATGCGTGTTGCCCTTTCGGCTGTGGGGTTTCTCTGTGTAGGACTGGGCATTCTGGGCCTTTTTTTGCCTTTGTTGCCCACCACCCCTTTCCTGTTACTGGCTGCAGCCTGCTTTGCCCGCAGCTCGGAACGGTTTCACCAGCGATTGATTAGCCATCAAACCTTTGGGCCTTTAATTTTGCATTACCAGAAAGACCGCAGCATTCCGGCCCGGGCTCGCTGGACGGCGGTGTTTTTACTCTGGCTTATGCTGGGCTCATCCTTAATCTGGGTCCCCTTGTTGTGGGTGCAGGTAATCCTGGCCGGCATTGGTCTGGCTGTTACCTGCTATCTTTTTCGTTTGAAAACGGCTGTCTGAATTTTTTTTTCCAGAGAATGGAGTTGAGGAGGGCTCTAATGCTTTATGGCCCAGGTCCGCACGTTCAATCTCATCATTGCCGATGACCACCCCATAGTTCGCTTTGGACTTAAAGCCGCCCTGACTCGCGATAGCCGGATGCGGGTTGTTGCTGAGGCAGGCGATGGGCGGGAGGTGATTCGGGCTATGAGCCTGAACAAAAATATCGATGTGGCTCTGGTGGACCTGGCCATGCCTCGCCTGGATGGGTTCGAAGTCTGCCGGCAACTGCGCAGCGAATACCCGCAGACCAGAGTCATACTTATGTCTGCAACAGGTGGCCGGGAGACGGTAGAAAAGGCTAAAAAGGTGGGCGCGCACGGCTTCATTTCTAAACAGGAAATCTCTGAAAGCATCATCCGTGCGGTGAAGACAGTGACGCGCGGGCAAAAGTATTTTTCCAGCAGCAAACCCAGGGCAGTGACGCCCGTTGTGACCGGACCCGACCTGGCGGAGCTCCTCACGGATAGAGAGAAAGATATTTTGCGACTTATCTCGAAGGGTTTTAAGAATAAAGAAATCGCCGCCGAACTCGAATTATCGATTCGTACGGTTGAATTTCATCGGGCAAATATCAAAGGCAAGCTTCAGAGCGGCAATACGATGGAATTGGTCAAGACGGCAATACAGCAGAACCTGGTGTGAGCGGCAGGCTGATCGTGAAGACCGTCCCTTTGCCGATTTGCGTTTCAAAGAATATTTTTCCGTGGTGTGCTTCGACGATGCTGTGCACAACGGCCAGGCCAATGCCGGTACCGCGGACTTTGCCGGAACTGAAAAATGGTTCAAAGATCATCGGCTGAATGTCTTCTTCAATGCCCGGGCCGGTATCAATGAATTGTAAAAACAACCTGCTATCTGCGTCCCAGACAAAGATGGAAAAAACTCCACCCTGACTCATTGCGTCGGCGGCGTTGGTGGCCAGATTGTAAATGACCCTTTGAAAGCGAGTGGCGTCCATTTCAACCGGACCTTTGTAGTCCAGCCGGATCAGGAGGCGTACGGACTTGACGCTCAAAATGGGCTCAAGCAGTGCCCGAACCTTTTCCATATACGTATCCATCCAGATAACCCGTGGCTCAATGCGAATCTTGCCCCGGGCGTAATCCAGGATATCCTCTGAAAGGCCAGTAATGCGATCAATGGTTTCATTGAGTGCGTTGCGGAGCTCCAGATTTTGATCACTGTGGTACAAAAGGGAGCTCAGAGTTTTGATGGCATAGGCATTGTTACGGATATCATGGACGATGCCGCTGGCCAGAGAGCCTACAATGGCCAGCTTTTCCTGAGACGATTGGCGCAGATTTTCAAGTTTAAATAAAAGATATTTCAATATGGTCTGAATATAATGCTTGTGATCATCTTCCAGATGGAGTCCACGAATGTGCAGAACACCTTCCAGATTCTTGCCCCGGACCGGCAGGAATTCCGGATTGCTGGCAATCAAGTTTGTCAGGATCTCAGTAGAAATACTTCCATGAGCCGGAGTATTTTGTTCCGGGTCATAAAAGTGAAAAAAATGGGGTTCCTCCTGGGAGGGTTTCATGATAGGCACGTAAAAAGCATGGAAACGGGCCGCAGAATTACCTGTGAACTGAATGATGCTCTGGGCTGCGGCCCGGGCGGCCACGACAGCCTGTCGGGCCACTGAAATTTGCTCCGCCGTCGCCAGCAGCAACCGGTGCTCTGTATGCCGATTGCGCAATGTTTCAATGGTCATGGCCTCA
Source organism: Spirochaetales bacterium (assembly GCA_015075425.1). Classification (GTDB taxonomy): domain Bacteria; phylum Spirochaetota; class Leptospiria; order Leptospirales; family Leptonemataceae; genus H5-SPI1. The sequence goes on from JABTUL010000002.1 coordinate 972,578, forward strand.
GCCTGCATCCGTTGCTCATTGATATCTTTGATGCGCTGGTTCAACCCGTAGGAAATGCGGATAACAGCTGCCAGAAAACCAATCTGCGGTAAGTAATCCATCCAGATCTTTTGGGGCAGGAAGGCAAGAAGCATGAACTGATGCACGGCGTTCAAGACAAAAAGCCATACCAGTGCTTCTAAAAAAGTTCGGGCATTTTTATGCTTTTTCCAGGCGAGCACGCCGGCGGTGAATACAACCAGGGCCATCAACCCCAGTCCGTTGGCTACCAGCCAGATTCGCGAAAGATCAAAGAATGAGAATAAGATTATCGGGTAGATCAGTGTACCTACAAAAAAGATCCAGCCCAGAATGCGCGGAACCAGGAAATGCTTAAAATGAAGGAAACGTTCAGAAAATAAATAAATGCCCATGACCGCAACATTGGCTACCAGAAACACGGCCCGTAGCAAATCTTCCGGGCTGATACCCTGCTGAAAAAAACCCTGATTCCAGAGGCCGTTGCGAAAAAAGAAATAGATGGCTGCCGGGACCACGTAGGCCGCAAAGTAAAGGTTGATGTTGTCGCGCAGAGCGATGTAAAGTGTTACTGTATTAAATACTACAAAAAGAAGTACAGCGAAAAAGAAACCAAAAAAAGCGAATCGTCGGGTAAAGCGCTGCTGCGTCTCTTTCCAGGTGAGTGCTTCTATGTAGAGTGGATTGAGAAAGAATATGCCATGCATCTCCAGATAAATTTCATTCTGGCCTGCTCCGTGTTTCGACATGTCCAGGACATGAACACCACCATGATTTTGTGCCGGGGAACGTCCGTCCTCGCGCAGATGATGAATGGACAGGACCCAGGGGCTGTCAATAACCAGGTAGGGCTGATTGATGACAGGGACACGAACCAGAACCGTCTGCACATGCGGAGTCACAATGCGGGGCGTCTCATAGGAATAGGTGAGAAGCCTGGCTCTGGCAAGTGATAGCTCTTCCGTCCCACCGTAGAGGGCAAAAGCCGTGCGGGCCGTCTGAGCGGTCACGGAACTGGCAGCGATCAGCGTTCCAGTGAATAGAATGATTCCGCGGCAAAGACTCCCGAGCACCCGACCACGTACATGCAAGTGACGCATTCTGTAAAGTATCCTTTGGCGACTGCCAGTGGAAGCGATCGGATCGGTTGTTTTTTTTCTTGTGAACAGGCCGGCTCTACTGGAGCTTGCAGGCAATGCTCTCGCAACAAATCGAAAAACTCCTGAACGAAGCTCTGGAAGATAAAATCGCCCAAAAAACACCGGGCCCGGTGGTCACCATCTCACGCGAATACGGTTGTCCGGGACTGAAGCTCGGTCGCAGCCTTTCCGCCTCTTTGCAAAAAAGGGTGACTTTGATTCGCGGGAGTGGATCCTGGGAGTGTCTCGATCGCGAGATCATTCAACAAGCAGCCCGGATTGTCAATCTCCCTCCGGAAATGGTGGAAAAGATGGCGACCGCCGACGCTCCTGGCTGGCTTGCTTCTCTGGTAAATTCCTTTCAGCCGCATTACCAGCCATCGGACATTGAGGTTAAGAGAGCTATCGGCTGGGTAATCCGGGGACTTGGTTACATTGGGAAGTTTGTGATAGTCGGGCGTGGCGGTGCTGTAATAACATCAGATATCAAGAATGCTGTCCATGTAAAACTTTATGCCCCGCGCCAATGGAGGACTGCAAGCGTGATGGCCATGCATAACACAGGAAAGGAAGAGGCGCTAAAAATCTTAAACGAAGTGGACCGCGAGCGTATATACCTGCGTGACTTCTTTTCCGGAGAAGTTCCTGAGCAGGAGCACTTTGACATTGCCTTTAATTGTGAAAAGATAACGGAGACGGAAATGCAATCCATGATTCTCCAGATCATGGAGGACCGAAAAATCATTGCTCCCCTTTCCTGATGGATTGGGCAACACCTATTTTGCCCTCCGCCATGCTCATAGCGTGGCCAATCTACAGCATCGAATCATAAGCCATCCGCGGCACGGCCGGTCCGGCTTTGGCCTGTCCCATCAAGGCTTGATGCAATGTGATCGCATGGCAGAGTCATGGAGATCGACTCTTGGCGGACAGAGTGTTGTGGTGCTCTCTTCGGATTTTCTGCGATCCGTTCAAACGGCGCAGAGGCTTTCAGGAGCGATTCGTTTGCCGCGAATGGGCATTACTGTAGCTCTCAGGGAAAGGAATTTTGGTCAGCTGGAGTATCAAGCGGATCATAATTACTACTCTGTCTGGGAGCGGGATCGTAAAAATGCAGTTCACCGATGGATGGGTGTTGAGTCTGTGACTACTGTGCTGCAAAGAACTGTCGGCCTCATCTGGCAATGCGAGAAGAGGTACAGCAACTGCTTCATCGTTCTGGTTTCCCACGGTGATGCTTTGCAGATTCTGGAAACGAGCTTTCGATCCCTGAGGCCTGAGATGCATCGAAGTCTTCCGCATCTGGCCAACGCGCAGTTGCGGCAGCTTAACACGATCGGGAGAGTGTTTCAGTGACGGATTTCCTGGTTGGCGAAGAGCTGGATCTGCCTTTCCTGCATTCGCTGCCGCGTGTGGGCGGCCGGATTAAGGGTTCTCCTCTGGATTTTGTTGTGCGAGAATTGCCGCTCTATGAGCCCTGCGGCAGCGGTGATCACGTATACGTGCTCCTTTCGTATAAGGAAGAAAATACGCAGGATGTGGCTCGCCGCTTGCAGCGGTTCTTTGATCTACGCGGCGATGGTGTTGGCTATGCTGGCCTCAAAGATCGGCACAGCGTATGTGAACAATATTTTTCTTTATATTTACCCGGAATGCAGACCGATGAAGTCGAGCGGAGGCTATCTGAGTTTCTTCCGGAAAATCCTGGTATGGAACTCAAAAGAATTAGCAGGCATACCAATCGGTTACGACGCGGACATCTCTCCGGCAATTTCTTCAACATTCGCCTCTTAGATCTGGATTTCCCTGCGGACCGGGCTCTGGTAATGGCGCAGGCCATTCAAGAGGAGCTTAAAACATGCGGGTATGCCAACTATTTTGGGTTACAGCGCTTCGGTTCGCGGGGCGATAACGCCTCCAGGGGTTACGCGCATTTGAAAGGCGAAATTCGACCACAACGCCATCTGGTGGATCTTCTGGAGAGTGCCCTGCAAAGTTTTGTATTCAATCAATGGCTTTCGCGACGAGTCCAGGACGGGTTGTTTCTGCAATTGCTTCCGGGTGATGTCATGCGTAAAGTGAGCTCGGGTGGACTTTTTCTGGCGCAGGATCTGCTACTCGAACAGCCGAGGTTTGATCAACGGGAAATCTGTTACACCGGTCCCCTTCCGGGGCGGAAAATGAAGCAACCGGCAGAAGAGGCCCTTGTTCGGGAAAGGGAACTCCTGCTATCCCTGGGACTCGTTGACGCGCGCTGGCGCTCAGACGGTGCCCGCCGGGAAGCGCGCGTCCATCTTATGGATCTTTTGATCCGTCAGGAAGAACACGCGCTTCAATTCTCCTTTTCTCTACCTCCCGGTAGCTACGCAACCGTAGTGCTTCGCGAGTTTACCGGGAAAGACTATCGCTAACCCGGATTATTCGTGAAAACAGCGGGTCGCCGCACGCGACCTTACCCCTGGCCCCGCATACGGACGTCCGTGCCCGAATGCGGGGCGCTGCGCCCTCCGTGGCTCCGCAACAGGGGCAAGGCCGCGCGCGACGTGCGACACACTTTTTTTACAAACAAGCTCCGGGTTTTCGTGGAATTGATGAAAAACCGCCCAGTGCGGGGCGGTTTTTCCTTGAACCTGAACTTCTTTACGCATATACTTTCATGAATAATCCGGGCTAAGGAGCCTGGGCAGAAACATTGAAGCGAATCAATACATCATCCTTGATCAAATCATCCGCTTTACCTTTGTAATTGATATTGAAATCAAAGCGTTTGATGGTAAACTCGCTCTGGGCGCTAAAATTCTTGCCTTCCTGCTTGAGCGTCATGGGAAAAGTGATTTCGCGTGTGACTCCGCGCAATTGCAGCTTGCCCCGGGCCTTATGGGTGAATTTGCCGTCAGCGTTTGGCGTAATGTTCTCCGCGATGAAAGTAGCCCTGGGAAATTGCTGCACATCAAAAAAATCAGGAGACTTCAAATGGCCGGTCAGTTTGGCTGAGTCGGAAAAAATGGTGGTCGTATCCACATCCACGCGCACAGCCTTAACAGCTCCAGCAGCATCAAAATAAACTTTGCCATCCCATTTTTCAAATCCACCGGTATGATCTCCGGTTACTTTGGCACCGTACCATTCCAGTTTACCACCGGGCGCAAACGGAGCTTCCTTTGCTCCGGAAGTATCAAGCGTGAGTTCAGTGGTGGCACCGACCTTTGCCTCATTCTTATTGTCCAGCTCGCTTTTACACGCGATTGTGAAAAGCAGGGCGAGCCCCATAAAAGAAAATCCTCTTAACATTGTTAACCTCAGTATGAATTGTTCTATTCCAGATGCCTGGAATATAGCCTGTAATTTAACTAACTGAACGCAATCGGCGAGCAAAAAACATGCACAGTAGAGTCGAGCCTGCGGCAAGATAGCCCACTTGATCCAGGTTACCCAGACTTTGATCGGGTAGTTTAACAAGAATCAGTCCGGCAATGAAGGATCCCGCACCCATAGTTAATTGCTGAAGCGCTGAATTCAAACTCATGAAGCTGCCACGGTATCGCGGCGCAACACTTCCGGTAATCATGGCCAGACCAGGAACCATTCTCCCCGAAACAAATATAAAAAATAATGTTGAAAAAAACAACAAAACTCCTATCGGCGTCCTTCCGATCTGTGTCAGAGCAATAATCGGCACCAGAGAAATTCCGGTAACAATGAGAAATACGGGTAATTTACCGTAGCGGTCTGCAGCCAGGCCAATGATCCTTGCGCTAAAAAAGGTCGCCAGTCCGCCCAGCCCGTACAGATGTTTGAGATAGGGTTCGGGAAGACCGGCATTGCCAATGAAGGCCGGGGCCAGATAAGGAATAATGAGAAAGGAGGCCATCACCATTGTTACCGTAAAGGCAAAGACGGTCCAGTGTGATCTCTCACGGAAAACGGCTCCTAACGTTTCCATTACCGATGCCGGTTTTCCATCCATGTGGCCGCGCAGGCGCGGCAGAATCCTATCAACCAGCGGTAAAAGCAGGGCGCCGACCAGGGCTATGGTATAGAAGGGAAGATGCCAGCTTGCCAGGTCTTTAAGTAACAGTCCCGCCGGAACACCGAGGACAGTTACCAGCGAAAAGGCCATCATCACGGTTCCAGTAGCCGTGCCGCGACGTTCCGGTGGAAAGACATCGCCAATGATGGACATGACCAGCGCGGTCATGAGCCCGCCAAAAACTCCGGAAAGGACCCTGGCCAGTAGAAAGATCTCGTAGCTGGGGCTCAGAGCGCAGAGCAAAGTGCCCAGAATAAAGCCGGCAAAGAAATACTGTATGAGATGCTTACGATCGTATCGATCAATGTAAAACGCCCCGAAGAAACTGGAAAGGCCGGCCGCGAAGGTGTAGGCTGAAACCAATAGTCCAAAGCGGGCCGTTGAGATATGAAAGTAACTCATGAATTGCGGGCTCAGCGGCATCATGATGACAAAGTCCAGCATGTGCACGAACTGCATTGCCGCGAGAATAAAGAGGATCCATTTTTCGCGGGCCGTGAACATAGAATCCAGAGTTTTCCCGGCGGGTCCGGTGGCTCTAAAAAAAGGCCCGAATCCGGACGCACGGTGAATGCTTCAATGCATACACCGTGCAGTCGCTTAAAGGTCAGGAATCAGAAGATGAAGCCCAGGCCAAAGTTCACGCGATCCATTTTATTGTTACTGGAATTGCGTTGTTCAATGTCTTTGTGATAATTACTGGCCGACTGGTGTTTTTCATAGTCGAGTTTCAGAACCACGTTGGGGTGTGGATAGTAGGCCAGGCCGGCGGTTACGACCGTGCGATCATTTACCGCGTTTGGGCCACCGCCCATACGGTAGGAGTAACCCTGCTTTTTGAGTTCAGCATTGGCAGCTTTTTCCAGATCATTGGTGATGATGCCCACACTGCGGCCACCGGACAGGTCGTCAAACGTGCGACAGCGGCTCAATGACTCTTCCGTGCAGATGTAGTCCAGAATCTGATCCTGGAGTCCGTAGCGTGCTGTTTGACGCTGGGTATTGATTCGCTCGGGCCGGACAAAGAGTACGAGTCGCTGGTCGGGAATGCCTATTAAGCTGAATAGGTCATAGCCGATTTCCAGATAACCACCTTCTGCCACCATGCCGACATTCTGACCTGTTTTTTTGTTCAGAGCACGTGTGTCCTCTTCATTCATCCAGCCACGCGCGGCCAGTGCCCGGGCCGTAAAGGCGCCCTTTTCAAAGAGGAAGTGCCCCTCGGCGATGTGAACTGTTACAGGGGTGAAACGCGAAATTTCATCCTGCAGCGAATCTTCCAGGGAATATTCCTGGACGACTTTTAAGTTTCCCGTTGTTGTGCTGGCCGTGACCAGTTTGATTTTACTATTGGGATCATTGGGATCGATGAGTTTTGTTCGTGCGCCGGGACTGACGCCCAGGATTTCGTTTTGTCCGTGCTGTCCCTGATAGTAAGATGCACCAACAGTCAATTCCTGCCAGGGTTTGAGATCAGCGGAAACGACACCGGCCAGACCGTCCATGCGGGATTTGCTGCCTTTGGTGCGATTTTCGCGCAGCCAGCTTGATGCTGAACTGTTATTGGCTCGCCCGCCATTAACCACGCCGGCCCGGTAAATGAATTTTTCGCCGATGTTCCCGTGAACGATCATTCCCATCTCGCGCCAGGTAGTGGGGATGATGGCAGTTTCCGTCAGGGGTCTTTCTACCGGGTAGAAGGTAGTTGGTTCGTGTAGAAGGTTTGTAATTCCCATGGGGATCAAGTGCAAACCTACAGCTACCTGAAATTCTTCCCGGATTTTGAAATCCACATACATGAACTCGACAAAGACCTCTGGAATCGTCGTTGCATTGCTTTTGCCGGTGCCGTCGGTGATCGTGGCTTCTTCAAAGCCTGCATGCTCGTACTCGATTTCCGTATTCAACAAAATCCAGTCATTGAAACGATAACCGGCGTATAGAATGAACCGATGCAAATCAGTCACATCATTGGGTTTGCCCCGGTTTCGTGCATAGTCATTGAAGCAGCTTTCCCGTTCTGTTACGTTGTCCAGGAATGCCAGACAACCTGCCCGGGATTCATTGCGTTTTTTCTTGAAGTGCTTGAACTTTGCCTCGCCGTAGCCCCCCCAGGTCAGGCCTTCGCCTTTCCAGTACACTTCCGAAGCTGCCGGCCCGAGCCCATCTTTACTTTTGTATTCTTTACGGGTGGCCTTGCCCAGTTTGAGTCGTTCAATTTCTTCCTCGAGGATTTTCATTCGATCTTCAAGGGACTGCTCAGCACGGCGCCGCCCCTCTTTGAGTTCGATTCCTTCTTCCTGTTCATCCGCTCCGGGCTTTGCTTCTACCTTGACCGGGTCCTTCTCCTGAGCCAGTAAATTGGAGCTCAGACTGAGAATCACCGCAAAGGCCATGGCCGCAAGCCAGGCGGGCAGGGAGAGGAACTCCTGTTCCTGTTTTCTATCGTTCATTGCTCATTACCCTTTGCCCTGAGGCTTTTTTCGATTTTGAGACTCAGTTTTAATTGGCTTCCCCCGGGCAAGCACTTCTGAGACTGCGTATCAATTTCATGAAAGTGCCCGGACCGCAAAAAACAGTGGCCAAGGCGCTCGAATGTGAGCTGCTGGCCCTTCAAAAGAGCCAAGGAGACCCAGGTGAGTCAGTTGAGCGAGAATGCCCGTGCCGGCATAGCAGGTTACTATTTGCAGTTTGGAGGACAGGGGGCGCCCTGGCTGAAAGAGCTTTCCGCCTATTTTGGAGCCGATAATCACCAGAAATTCTTTTCAGTGGTTTTCGATGCATTGAAGGCTGAGAGAGGCCGTGTTGAGGGCACCGTCGGCCTGCCACAGGGCATCGACCTTGAAACCTGGCTTAAGAAACCGGAAAGCGTGCCTGATGAAGACTACCTGGGTTGTGCAGCTGTCTCCATTCCGATGATTCAGGTCACCCAGCTGGCGCACTTTGAATTTTTGACTTCAAAGTCAGGGTATGAGCGCAAAACTCTAATCGGTCAGGCCAGAGGCGCTACCGGTCACAGCCAGGGCCTGATTCCCGCAGCCCTCGTGTCCATGGCCCATAATGATTCCGAATATTACGAACATGTGGCGCAGTTTGTAAAATACCTTCTGTATCTGGGAGTCCGGGCCCAGGAGGCCTTCCCTTACTTTGCTGCCACAGAAGCGGAAATGGCTGACTCGTTGGCGCTGGACAGCAAAAATCCCGCACCCATGGTGGCGGTTCTTGGTGAAACCCATGAGTTCATTGGAGGACTGGTGAAAGAGGTGAACGCTACTTTGCCGGCCGACAAGCAGATCTATATCAGTCTTTACAACTCACCGGTGAATCGGATTCTCAGTTCGTTTCGCAGTTCACTCATTGCATTCAACAAGCGCATCAAGCCCCTAATTGATGAGAAAAAAATAAAATTTGTATATTTACGCACAACCTGCCCGTTCCACTGCAGTTTGATGGAGCCTGTTCGTCCCCTGTTTGAAGCAGATATCAAGCGCCTGGGTTTCAGCTATCCGGGTTCCGATCTTAAAATTCCTGTGTATTCTTTCTGGGATGGACGCAATATGCAAAATGATACGGACCTTGCGATTCCCATGTACATAGACATGGCTATCAACGCCCTCTACTGGGACAAGTCGATTGACCCGGCCGCTCGCGATAGTAAAGTGACTCATATTATCGATTTTGGTCCGGGCAAAACCAGTCAGCGGTTGACCCAGGATACCCTGGAAAGCCTTGCTGCGGAAAAGTCGGTTCTTGCCGTTGCCGTCCCTAAAGATCAAAAGGAGCTCTTCTCCTGATGAAAGTATTGGTTACCGGCGGCTGCGGGTTTCTTGGATCACATGTCTGTGAACTTTTTCGTAAAGAAGGCTGGGAAGTTATCAGTTATGACAATTTGACCAAGTATGAATTGGGTCGGACGGGGTACGGCGCGGAAAAAACCCGGGAATACAACTGGAATTTCCTCAAAGCGATGGGCTGTTCCATGGTCAAAGCCGATGTCTGCGATGATGAGGCTCTCCGTGATTATTCTTCTGGTTGCGACTTTCTGGTGCATACTGCGGCGCAACCGGCCATGACCATCTCGTGGGAGAATCCGCGATTGGATTTTAACACGAATGTGCTGGGGACTTTTAACGTCCTGGATGCGGCGCGGGTGCATCGCATTCCCGTAGTGAACACTTCTTCTATCCATGTTTATGGCAATTCGATCAATGCAACACTCAAAGAAAGCGCTACCTCCTATGACCGCGATCCGATAGCCATCGCTGAGGATCATCCGGTCATGGTGGGAGAGATCAGTCCACTCCATGCATCCAAAATGTCCGCCGAGCACTATGTGCGCACGTTTACCGATATGCTGAGGACTCCGGCTGCTTCCTTCCGCTACACGGGAATCTATGGGCCGCGCCAGTTTGGTGGCGAAGACCACGGCTGGGTAGCCAACTTTGCTATCCGCGGCGCACTGGACTGGCCGCTGCGCATTTTTGGCACCGGAAAGCAAGCCCGGGATATTTTATTCGCAGAGGACGGCGCCCGTGCTTATCTGGATTATTTCAAAAACCCCGTGCCGGGCGTGTACAACATCGGCGGTGGCCCGGCGCATCGGATCAGCCTCGTGGAATGCATTGACCTTCTGGGTGAAATTTTAGGCCGCAAATTGCCCGTGGAATTTCACCCGGAACGCCCTGGAGATATGCGCTACTTTGTGTGTGATATTACCGCCGCAAACAAGAGCTTTGGATTTTCACCTGCTGTGAAACCGCGCGAAGGCGTTACTCGACTCCTTAAATGGATCGATGAGAATAAAGAGGTTTTCGAAATCAGCTCATAAAAAATTGCCCGGCTTCCTCGGCGCTCAAAGGCCTTGAGTACAGGTACCCCTGAGCGTTGTCGCAATCAAGTTCGCGCAGTAGATCCTGCTGGCTTTCATATTCGACTCCTTCGGCGACTACGGTAACGCCCAGGTCACGCGCCATGCCAAGGACAGATTTTATGATATGGTAGGAGTCTTTATTTTCCTGCGCAGCAGCCTGGATAAAAGAGCGATCAATTTTCAGACAATCCACGGGCAGTTCATTAAGATAGCTCAACGAGGAATAGCCGGTGCCAAAGTCATCAATGGCCAGTTTAACGCCCAAGCCACGGAGGTTATGGGCTATCTGCAGAACCTGTCCCAGATCAGAAATGAGGGTGCTTTCCGTAATTTCCAATCGCAACCGATGTGGTTCAATGTTCGCCTCGTTCAGGGCATCCCGAACCAGCGTTACCAGATCACCATGAGTGAACTGTCTGATAGAAACATTGACACTCATGATGAGATCAGCGCGCCCCGACCAGGCCTTCAGTTGCTGTAAGGCTTTTTTCAGGACCCAGGCACCGATGGGGAGAATCATGCCAGTATCTTCAGCAACCGGTATAAACAGGTCCGGGGCAATCAAACCGCGCCCGGGCCGTTGCCAGCGGAGGAGAGCTTCAAATCCTTCCAGCCGATTTGAGCTGAGCGCAACAATGGGCTGGTAAACCAGTTCCAGTTCATCATTTTCAATGGCGGCCTTCAATGCCGCTTCCATTTCTATCATTTCCAGAATATTACGTTGCATCTCTGCGCTAAAAAATATGTATGGTTTCTGCTGCTCCTTGGCCCGGTACATGGCAATGTCTGCATCGCGCATCAAATCTTCTGCAGCATGGTAGGTGTCTTCATAAACGACGATGCCCATGCTGCCCGCTGATTGCAGGCGTTGCCCGTTTACTTCAATGCCGTGATGAAGCCGGTCCTGGATGCGATTCAGGATGCCCGTAATTTCATCGCTGGAATGAAAATCCTCGAGAAGGAGGGCAAACTCGTCGCCACCCAGTCGGGCAGCGGTGTCCGTTGCTCGTATTGCTGAGGTCAGAATTTTTCCCACTTCTATCAACAATTTATCCCCGGTCAGGTGGCCCATAGTGTCATTGACTTTCTTGAATCGATCCAGATCTATCAGAACCAGGGCAAAGGGATAGGGTTTGCGTTTGGCCCGTTCCAGGGCGCGGCTGAGTCGCTCATTGAAAAGATTACGATTGGGCAGACCGGTCAGCGCATCGTGAAAGGCCTGATGCACAATAATTGCTTCATTTTGTTTGCGCTCGCTTATGTCCTGATAAATAAAATATATTCCATTGATTTCATTATCTATGACGACGGGAAACCCCTGCACACTCACCGGGATAAGCGTCCCATCACGATGCAGCCGCTCCGTTTCCAGCGTTGCGGAATGACCTGAAAGAATGAGGGCCCGGTAGTTCTCTGCTTCAGTGAGACGATCCGGAGGAATTATGGCCGATTGTAGATGACTACCAAGGATATCGGTTGCACGCCAGCCAAAGAGAGATTCAAAGGCTGGATTGCACATGCGGACGTGACGATCTGCATCAAGCAGAACAATTCCCACAGGGGCACCATCAAAGAGCTGATGGTAGAGGATCGTCTGTCGTTCCAGAGAGCGTTCCATTTGCTTTCGATCTGTGATATCGATTACCGTTCCTTCGTAGTAAGGAGCGCCGCTTGTTTCGTCCTGCATCAAGCGTGCGTTCTCGGAAATCCAGATGATCGCTCCGTCCTTGCGCCGGACCTGGGATTCAAATTGCAGGACCTGCCCGTGTTTTTCCATGGCCCGGGCAAATTCCGTGCGACGTTCCGGCTCGACGTAGAGCTGGGTACCAATGTCCTCGAAATGTAGCATCAATTCGTGAGGATCTTCAAACCCGTAGATTTCCGCCAGGCGGTTATTCACCAGCAGATAGCGGCCCTCAACAGACGTAATGAAGATGCCTTCTACGGCATGATCAAAGAGGTTTCGATAAACACGGGAATCCCGGTCAGACGGGGTAAAAAGGGAATTCATTGTTTATCCCCTATTCTGCAAGAAGTGTGCCGGACTCAAAATCGGTCCTTTTCCACCGGAAAAAGCCGCGCATTTGCCCTTTCGGAGGCAATTTGCTTCTGTCCGGGGCAGGGAAAAATCCGACCCAGGCTCCATTTCCATACAGGCCCGCGTCGATACAGTATCATGCAATCGGCGCTCTGGGTCATGCTTGGCACCGCCCTTCTGGCAACTCTTTCCTGGGACGCTCCCTGGCTTTTGCCCTTCAAGTTGCTTGTGGTTCTGGTGCACGAAATCTGGCACGCTCTTCTTACCGTACTTACTGGAGGCCAGGTGGATGGGCTCAGTATTGGTTGGGACGGCAGCGGTGAAACCAGTGTGACCGGCCTCACCGGCCTCATACCTTTTACTCTGAGTGTTTCTGCCGGTTACCTGGGTTCGATGATCGTGGGTGGTGTGCTACTGGCCTGCAGTTTGCAACGCAAGCGTGAGCGGATGATTTTACTTTCGCTGGGAATTTCCCTGGGCTACTTCGCCGCCCTCTACATGGAGCCGATGGGCCTTGCTTTCAACACAGCAGCGGGCTGGGCTGCGGCTTTTGGTCTGGCTTCTTTTCTGCCGGGTTGGTTTATGCGCATCATGCTGGGCTCCACCGGCACGGTAATCGTCTGGTACTGCCTCTATGATATGTTCGATTTTGCCGGACAGATTGAACACACAGATGCGGGGATTCTGGCACAATTTCTGGTGCAACAGGGAATGGTTGTGGACGCCGATTTCCTGAGTTATGCCATATCCTTCAGCTGGGTTGCCATTATGCTTGCGGTGATGGCCTACACTCTCTGGCCGGCACTGCGCTCCGGCGAAGCGCCTTCCGGACAGGAAGGCGGTCCGGTTATGGTTGAGACCTGTCTACCACCAGAGAATCCGCGTTTTTGAAAAGTATTTGAGCCTGCAGCTGCCCTGATTTCGGTAGAGTATGCAAAAGACGATTCTGGTAACCGGCGGCGCCGGATTCATTGGTTCCCATCTTTGCCGGGCTCTGCTGGACGCCGGTAACTATGTCATCTGCCTTGATAACTTTTTCACCGGCAGGCGGGCGAACATCCGGGAACTTATGGACCATCCGGATTTTGAAATCATTCGCCATGATATCGTCGATCCACTCAAAATCGAGGTGGACGCCATTTACAATCTGGCCTGTCCGGCCAGCCCGGAACATTACCAGTACAACCCCATAAAAACGATGAAAATTTCTGTCCTGGGCACTCTTAATATGCTGGGTCTTGCCCGTCGCCTCCGTGTTCCCCTGTTTCATGCCAGTACTTCGGAAGTGTATGGAGATCCGCTCATTCATCCGCAGCCAGAATCGTATCATGGCAATGTAAACACGACCGGAATTCGTTCCTGCTATGATGAGGGTAAGCGTGCCGCAGAAGCCCTTTGTTTTGATTATAAAAGAATGCATAGTTTAGAAATTCGCGTGGTTCGCATTTTCAACACTTACGGACCGCACATGGCCATGAACGACGGGCGGGTCATTTCCAACTTCATTGTGCAGGCGCTCCGAGGTGATCCCATCACCATCTACGGGGACGGAAATCAGACCCGGTCATTCTGTTATGTCAGCGATCTGGTTCGTGGTTTTCTGGCTTTTATGAAATCGGATTTTTCCGGACCTCTGAATCTGGGAAACGATGGAGAATTTACCATTCGCGAACTGGCAGAAAAAATCATTCAGCTTACAGGATCCAGGTCCCGGATTGAATCGCGGCCGCTACCCGCCGATGATCCAGCACGCCGCCGCCCGGATCTTACCCTGGCCCGGCAAAAGATTGGCTATGAACCGGAAGTCAGCCTGGAAGAGGGTCTCAAGCGTACCATTCCCTACTACCAGAAATTATTATCTGAAGCTACGTAATGTTTAAGTTTTCCGGCGCAGGGAGAGTAGCGCCAGGTAAGCGCTAACGATCAAGAGTCCACCGATTTCCCGGACCAGCTCCACCCGCTCGTTTTTCATGGACACGCTGCCAAATACTGCTGAGAGACTCAGCGGTTCTGAGGATTGCCAAACAGGAGGAAGGAGGAAAGTCGCCCAGCATAGAGAGACGGCTAAAAGAATCAGCGGCGCGGCCGGGTGAATGCTGATTACGGTTGCACACAGGGCGATGGCAAATGCAGCTCCATAGAGAAGAATCCAGCCGACAGGGTCTGGATCATTGAACTGCACCAGTGCGCTCAAAGCAAAGACAGCGGCCATGGCCCCATTGAGAACTCTCACAAATCTGCTTTTCCGTTTACCAGAATCTACTTTTCTGCCCCGTGCTCTGTCCGCATCTACAATTGCCCTGTGAACGTCTTTCCGGAGCACAGGACTACTATCGCTCACCATCAGGTGCCATCTACTTTGCCGGAGCCCGATCGCTCCAGTACGATGATGACTATTTCCTGGAAGAATACCGTCTCCAGTATGGACGCACCTACACACAGGATGAACAGAATTTACGCCGATTGGCAAGGCGACGTATCGAACAACTGCTTTTGCCCCGGCGGAAACAGGGCGAACTTCTGGAAATTGGCTGCGCTACCGGCTTTTTTCTGAAAGAAGCGCAATCCGCTGGATTTTCCGTCCGGGGGCTGGAAGTATCCGATTTTGCCGCCAGGGAGGCGCGCTCCCGGGATTTGCCGGTCACTGCCGGATCTTTTCTCGATTTTACGGAGACCACTGTCTTTGATGTGGTTGCCGCATTTTACGTCCTCGAGCATTTTTCGGATCAGCGGGCCGCATTTGAGCAAATTAGCCGATTGATCAAGCCGGGTGGTCTTTTTTTATTCGCCCTTCCCTCAACACACGGTCCACTTTTTACCTGCAACCAGAAGGGGTGGGTAGAGAGTCATCCCCTGGATCATTTTGCCGATTACTCGCCTGCTTCCTTGCGCCAGATTTTGCCAGCCTATGGTCTAAAACTACTGGAGACACAGCCAGCCAGCTATCATCCGGAGCGCAGTTGTGGCTTCTGGCAAATCCTGAGTGGAGTTCATCCCGGCCTGTACCGTCTTCTGGCCCGGCGACTCACCTATGGTGATACAATGGAAGGCATTGCCAGGAAAGTATAGATTTTACAGTAGTTTTTTATTCATGACGCCAGTCGATCCGAACCAGGGCGAAACACGGAAAGTGTACCCTGGCGTCCGCGAAGAGTGACAGAGTCTACCGCAAACCAGTCGTCAGCCAGAGTAAGTGCTTCCCGTACCGCTCCAGAAATCAAGAGTTCGCTGCCCACCTCTTTGTTTAATGCTTCAATTCGCGAGGCCACGTTTACCGTATCGCCAATGATGGTATACTCCCTCCTCCGACTCGAACCCACGTTCCCTGTTATTGTTTCTCCCGCATGAATGCCTATGCCGATGCGTACTTGCGGAAGCTCCCCCCGGTCTATCCTTCTTCTGAGCTCTGTAATGATCTCGCCGGCTGCATTGACTGCGTTATCGCAATCCCTGCCCTCTGATACCGGAGCCCCGAATACTGCCATGAACCCATCTCCCAGAAATTTGTTAATGATACCATTGTTGCGGTTAATGATTTCAATCATAAACTCAAATGTATTATTCAAAAATTGAACTACTTCGGCGGGGGTGCGCTTCTCTGAGAATGCGGTAAAATTGCGAATATCCAGAAAGAGAACGCAAACATGCCGCAATTCCGATTGCATTTCATGATCCTGTGACAGGAGTTTGTTCACCACTTCAGGAGAAACATGCTTACCAAAGATATTGATAATTTCATTGCGCTCTTCAATCGTGCGCAGGGAGGTGAGGAATCGATTCTTCACTTCGTTGGCAATAAATCCGGCAAGCACGCCGGCACCCAGGTAGGTAAAGATACGGGTCAGATGGATGGGAAAAATTTGAAAAAGCGGAACAGAGGAACTCAGAATCACATCCAGATATAAAAAGAGGTACAGGGTGTACCCGGAGGCAGCAATGAATCCGGTCCAGAGGCACAACCAGAAATTCAATCGTAAAATAGAAAGAAGAATGAAGAAAAAGTAAACAAAAGCGGGAGGTGATACCAGAGCCTCTGCGGGAGAGAAATCAAGGCCAAAGATAAACATGGCCAGGAAGGGAACGCCGGTCTCTATGAAAGCATTGGCCATGCGTCCAAATACCGGGGGCTCTTTTCTGCGCTTCAGAAACCAGCCAAAAGCAAGGTAGGCCAGGATTTCGTAAGCGACAAGCAGAGAAAGCAGGAGAATCACAAGGTGAAGGTGGCGACCGGCTCCCATTAGCTCCGGTGCAGTCCCCATGATCCAGTTTACGACCAGCGAGCCCACAATGGCGCTGACCACCGTGATGATCAGAAGAACGCGTCTTTGTTCGCTTTTGAGAATTTCATAGTGGAAGGTGGATTCAAAATCCGTTCGAGTGACGCCCATGGACCTGAGAGTATATCAGGCCTGTACAGGGAAAAGGAGAAAATGTTTGAGAAAAAATTGCTCCGGTCATGGCGTATGACCGGAGCCTTTCAGCTAAACAGGGCTGGCTGAGAGGGACGCTTCGATTTTGCGGGCCAGCGGATGTAACACATAATTTTCCAGATGAATATGCTTGTGCAGTTCGGCTTCAAAGTTCTCAAGGCCATCGAACAGAGCACGATAGCTGTTGCAGGCAGACGCCGGCGCCTTGTAGTCAGCCGTGAGTTCCCGTAATCTGGCAAGCATCGCGCCGGCCTCTTCATGTTCTTGTTCCATCTGCCTCATGGGATTTTGTACTGTGCCGCAATGGAATTGGGGAACATCTCCCCGGGACTTTGCTTCATCAAGCTGACGCATCATAGGAAATAGCACCCGTTCCTCTTTCATCAGGTGAGGCTCCAGTTCGGCACGCAACAGGGTCCAGACTTCCTCTACCTCGTGCAGCTCCGGATGAACGTCTCCGTGCACTCGGGCTACTTTCTGGGTTAAAAAAGATAGCCGTTCAAAATCTTCGGCCATCGGTTCATGGTAGATTTTTAGAATGTGATCGATGATGGGCGAAAGTTCGGTTTCACTGGACCAATCCTTCTCTGCGTTGTCCTTGACCTGATCATAAGCCAGCAGTTGTGCCTCTATCTTTGCGGGGTCGAGGTTCTTTTTCTGACAGGCCTGATCAATGGTGAGGTGACCACCGCAGCAGTAGTCGATCCGGTGCTCTTCAAAGACACGTGACCTGCCAGGCTTTTCTGCTACGAGTTCACCAATTGTTTTCTGCATTTTTTCCCCCTTAATGGACGTAAGACCAGTAAAACACGCGCAGCAAATTCGGCCACCGTAAAATTGATTCAAGAGTCTGTTATCTTGAATTTTTGCCTGCATTCTCTTCATACGCCGGATAGAGTCGCATTTCTTCTTTAATAATGCGACCAGAAACCAGAGCAAAGAGTTGTCCGGTGTCACGGGCGAAACGGGTTTTGTCATCCACTCCCTTTTCATAGCGCTGGAAGATTTCCAGTGCCTGCACGGTAATGCCGGCCATCTCAGTCTGGAAAGCATTGGCGATGGCATTGCTCTGCTCAAGGGCCTTGAGAGCAGGGTAGAGTTCCCTGTCTTCCCGGTCCAGGTGAGCCACAAGCAGATCCTTTGAGCTGCAGTAAGAGATTGCGCCCTTCTTCTGTCACAAGGCTTTTTGCTTTGATCTCTTCAATGAGAGCCTTTATCTTTCGATGGTCTTCTTTGAGTTCGGCGATAAGTGGCATATTTTTCCTCCAGATACCGCTTGCCGGTGGGTATGAATCTGGCAAGAAAAAATTAAGACAATAGAGTCTTTAATTGACCTGCTCATTTGCCAGGAGGAAGGTTTCCAGATCTCCTTTGCCCTTGATGCTTACCGTGCCCCGGCTTTCCAGCCGGTAGAGGGAACTGATTTTTTTTGCCGTGGCCGGGCTCAGGTGTATGCGCCCTGGAACGCCATGAGATTCCAGCCTGCTGGCCAGGTTAACCGTATCTCCCCACAGGTCGTAACTGAATTTGCGTAGGCCAATAACACCGGCGACAACAGGCCCGGAATGGATTCCGATGCGCAATTGCAGCGCGTGTCCCCTTCTTTGATTCCAGTCGGAGATCAATCCAAGCATTCCGATCCCCATTCGGGCAACCTGCAGGGCATGATCGGGAACGGGATGGGGTAGCCCGCCCACGGCCATGTAGGCATCTCCTATCGTCTTGATTTTCTCCAGCCCCAACTCGTCCGCCAGAGTGTCAAAATGACTGAATAGATGATTGAGCATATCTACCACTTCTTCTGGCGCGAATCGCTCTGAGAGAGCGGTGAAACCCACGAGATCGGCAAAGAGAACGGTTACTTCATCAAAGCGATCGGCTATGGGTTTGTCTTCGGACTTGAGACGGTCCGCAATGGATGCGGGCAGAATGTTGAGCAGCAATCTTTCCGAGCGCGTGCGTTCTAAAGCAAGTCCTGCTTCCGCCAGATAACTCTGCCGGTAAAAATGGTAAACGCACAGGGCCAGTAAAGTAAAAGCAAAAGTTGCATTCATTAGCTGGAAGTAGGCGAAACTGTCGCCGCGAATTCCCGGCAGAAAGGGGGGATCTCCGCGAACGATGAAGATATAGCCAGCAAGTAGAAAGAGGAGCACACTGGAAAGGATGAATGGGATACGATAGAGATACTCTCTCGCCGTAAACACGAGAAAAGGGATCGCGACTCCCGCAAAATAATAGAGGGCAGTGGCATTCATAATCCCGCCAGCGAAGACCACAGCGGTAATCTGGATCTGAGCCTCGGTGAGAATGAGCAGGCGCGGGAGAAGTGAAAATCCCTGGCGCAAAAGAAACCAGCCCGCAAGATAAGTCAGCACACCTGTAGCGTTGACCAGCGGATAGAAGAGGGCGCCGGCATCGGACAATTCACTTCTGGCCAGAAGGGACGCAATCACGGACAGCAATGATGCACCCAGGCCAAAAAGAGCAATGGCCGAGCTGATTTTCAGGCTCTTCCCTTCCTGGCTCTGGTGCAGGGTTGCACTTGTGTCGCACACGCTCTATTCGGGAACAGGAACGGGTTGTTGTAAACAGATTTATTGCCCTTGCCTGCCAGCTATTTGCCGAAGGTTAACTATGCAGCTGCGTCTGACGGCCATGGGCCTCCTTTTCTGGTTTGCGAATTGTGTTACGGTGGATCCGCAGGGCAATATCATCAGCAAAGAAAGCGCCAAACCACCGGTTTACACCCTGGAGAATACACCGATCCTCCTGGAGTGGTCAGAAGAGGATAAAACGGTACCGGTGATGCTCGCTGCCCTCCCCGATGAGACGCCGCGGACCTTCCAGCTGGAAGATCTACCTCCGGTGGGCAACCAGGGGCCTCAGGCCAGCGGAACGGCGTGGGCGGCCGGGTACCTTGCCGCAAGCTTCCACTTCCGCGTACACCGGCGGGAATCCCAATACCTGTGCTCACCCGCTTTCATCTACAACAAGCTCAATGGTGGGCGCAATGAGGGCATTGAGATTCTGGATGCGCTGAAGCTCCTCAAGTACAGCGGCTGCCCGCATGTAGATCACATGCCTTACATAGATTCCGACTATCTGCGTCAGCCCGAGGCCCGCGCTCTGCTGGATGCTCCCCGCTTTTTAATCAGTGGATTTGGCCGGGTGGATTTTGCCGATATCAATCAGCTCAAAGCCCATTTGTTACAGCGCAAAGTGATCATTGCCACCTTTAGAATTACAACCAATTTTGTGAAGCTTTCCAGTCGCACCTGGAAACAGCCCGAGGGCTTTGCAGCCGGCCGACACACGGTGGGCATAGTTGGCTATGACGACGAGAACCAAGTTTTTCTGATTCAGAACTCGGTGGGCCGTTCCTGGGGGCGGGGTGGGCTCGCGGAAATTCCCTATCCCTGGCTCATGCGTACGACCGGCAAAGCCTACGTTCTCTGGTAGTCAGGCAAAAAAAAGCCAGCTTACGCTGGCTTCTTTCCAGACCCTGTGGGATTTCCGATTACATTCCGGCTGCCGGAACGATTTTGAAACTCACCCGCCGATTGCGCTGATCCGTAGTGTCCAGATCTGGCAGAGGTTCATCATCGGCTATGCCTTTGTAGACCATCTTGTCAGATGGCACGCCTTTGGCTTTCAGTTCTTCATAGATGTTGCGAGCCCGCTCTGTTGCATACCAGATGTTACCGCGCTTGCCGTCCATGGCATCGCGAGGACCGATGCTACAGGTGTGCCCGGTAACTTGCAGAACGAAGCCGGCCGGAACCTGATTTAAGGCCTTCTCAATATTTTCCTTGTTCTTATCTGCCCAGCTGGCAAAATTGCCGGCAGCTGTTTGCTTGTAAGCATAGCCTTTGTCTTCCGGTGAATAAGATCCCATGCCGTCCAGGGCCTGGTTAATGCCGCGGATGATGGCTGTGGTATCTACTGATGGAACGCTTGGGCCGCCACGCTCTGCGGTCTGCTTGGATTTGCAGAAACTGAGCGAAAGCGCTGCCATAGCGATCAGAACGATGCTTTGCATTTGGATAGTTGATTTCATGGATCAATACACTCCCGTTGATATACGGGGCATAGAATTCAGGAAAGAGCTGGATGAAAACCATTTTTTTCTCGCTTCAGGCAGTTCCATCGCTCGCCGGAGAATTCCGAATTATGTCGCATTGGATCGCCCCGTGAGGAGAAGCACCCGGATGAAAATCTGTGGAAGCTGAGAAGTCCCTGCACGCAGAAGTTCATGAATCGGGCATGCGTCTGGACCGCTACCTGCATGAAATTTTTCCGGATGTGACGCGCAGTCGCTTCCAGCACTGGATAGAGGCCGGTTGCGTGAGCATAACCGGCCAACAGCCACCGCTCAAGCCTTCTTTTGTTGTCAAAGCGGGTCAGCAAATCACGGTCGTGCCACCGGCCCCGCGAGCGACCTTGATCGAGCCGCAGGAAGTTCCTTTCAGCGTGCTCTATGAAGACGCAGAACTCATTGTGATTCACAAGCCAGCAGGCTACGCCGTTCACCCCGGTCCGGAAGATGCGTCCGTGACCATAGCTTCCGGACTGTTGCATCGCTGGCGTGATTTACCGGGGCATCGCGTACGGCCGGGGATCGTGCATCGGCTGGACAAGGCCACGGAGGGGGTTCTCCTTGTGGCCCGCACCGAGTTTGCCCTGTCCCATCTATCGCGGCAGTTCCACGATCGCACCGTCGAGAAAGAATACTTTGCCTGGGTCATGGGAGCACCGTCAGCTTCCGGAACCATTGCAGCTCCCATAGGCAGGAGACGCGGCGATGATTTACGAATGAGCATCCGCGGCGACGGTCGCCAGGCCATAACCCATTATGCTGTGACCCGGGCTGTGAACAGCAGGACGGGCCGCAAATTCAGCGCTCTGAAACTGACCATCGAGACCGGTAGAACGCATCAGATTCGCGTGCATCTTGCCCATCTGGGTTGTCCGGTGGTGGGCGATCCTCTGTACAGCCGCACCTATCGTCGGTTTGAAAAATACGGCATGATGCTTCTGGCCAGACGGCTTTCTTTTGATCATCCCCGGAGCCAGGAGCGACTCAGCTTTAGCATTGATTTTCCCGAGCGATTCCAGAGGTTTGCTCTGGAATGTTCCGAACTATGAACCCCCTCCGGATTCAGCCCTGCCGGCACAGGTCAGTGCAGAAAAAGATTCTCGCTTTTTTGATTCTGGCAGTCTTGCTGATCGATTGTCGCAAGGGCTTTGATCGGCCTTCCCCATTGCGGAACCGGCACAAGAGTGCCCTTGAGTTGCAGGAAGCTTTCCGCAGTGTTTACGATCTGTACCGCGATTCTGTTGTGTTCATTACGACAGAACAGTACGTGCGCGTTTCTCCCTTCGGTGACGATTCCATCTTTGCCTTTCTTTTTGGAGGTTCCCGCGTGCAACGTCAGGTTCAGATGGGCACGGGTTTTGTGCTCACGACCGATGGCTTTATTTGCACCAACCATCACGTCATTGCCGGAAAAACAAGGATAGTAGTCAAAGTGGCTGGCCAGGTGTATCCGGCCCGGATTATCGGAGCGGATCCAGAAATCGACATAGCCTTGCTGAAAATAGAGGGAACGGGTTTCAAGCCGGTGCACTTTGGTGATTCCGATCAAACCCAGGTAGGGGACTGGGCCATAGCCATTGGCAATCCTTTTGGGCTTGAGCGGACCTTTACTGTGGGTGTGGTGAGCGCCATTGCCCGTAGCGTTGGTGACCGCCAGTCCTATATCCAGACCGATGCTTCCATCAACCCTGGTAACTCTGGAGGGCCGCTGATCAATGTGAATGGCGAGGTCATCGGTGTGAACCGAATGATCTATTCTTCCACGGGGGCCAGTGCCGGGATCGGTTTTGCTATCCCCATCAACACGGTGCGGCGGATTCTGGCCCGTTACCTGTAAATGCTGTGCTTCCTGTACCACAGTGTTGCATTTTTGACACACTTTTGGGGTCCATGAACCCATTTCCGGATGCTTTTACCGGGAGGTTGAGGTCAAAATGCCCTGGTACGCATCTTGCAATGGTTCAGGTCAGAATGGAGACTGTGCTGCCTTATCTTGGAAACCCTTACCGGGGCACGATTCGTCAAAAGACCATCATCCGCGGTAAAGGCGTTCATTCCGGTGATACGTCAACCCTGACCATCGAGCCCGCACCCATCGGTACTGGACTGGTGTTCCGGCCCACCCGCGCGGATAAAGGCAGCATTCCCGTCAGTCCGTTCTACGTCACGGGCACAGCTAATGCCGTCACTCTGGCCAATGAGCACTGGGAAGTTCAGACGGTTGAACATTTGCTGGCCGCTTGCGCAGTGTTGGGACTCACGGATGCCTATTTTGGCATTTCTGCGGCGGAAATCCCCATCATGGACGGCTCTGCAGCCCCCTTTTATGAGGCCATCCAGTCGGCCGGGATAGAGCTATCCAGCACCCCTGTGGCCCCCTTAGTTTTGCGCTCCCCGGTCTGGGTGGTGGATCGGGATCGATACGTTGTAGCCCTGCCATCCCCCGTCTTCCAGACCACTTACTCCATCCATTACGAACATCCTTTGCTTTCCGGGCAATCCGTGCACATGGAGCTAAATAACACAGCTTTTACAGAGGAAATCGTTCGGGCCCGGACTTTTGGCTTCCGGAAGGACGTGGAGGCATTACGGGGTCAGGGCTTGGCGCGCGGCGCCTCCCTGGAAAATGCTGTTGTTCTGGATGACTCGGGCTATGAAAATGAGCTACGTTATGCCAATGAATGTGTCCGCCACAAGGTTCTGGATCTCGTCGGGGATCTGTACCTCATGAATCGACCTCTGGTTGCTCATGTCATTGCCCATAAGGCAGGGCACGCTCTGGATGTCAGTCTGGCCAAGAAGATCCTGACCGGCGCGGCCATGGATGAGCTGGCCCAGCGTAAAGAGCAGGAAAGTCTGCGGCATTCGGCCTGAACTTTCAAGAAATGCTTTTCCTCTGAATTGTCTTTAATAGAGATTTCCCCTTAAGCCGATCTTATAAGTATGCCCGCGGGCATGAAGGGGCCGAACGTGGAATTTCTTGCTGAAATAGGAAGTCGAACCTACTTTAACTTCTACTCCTTTGCTTCGATCCTTGCGGTCGTTCTGTGTTTGTTCCTCGCTGTTTTTCTGCTGAGTTTGAAGAATAAATCAAAGAGTACGACCCACTTCGGGATCATGTTTTTGACGGCGGCTCCATTCTACCTGGCCTATGCCCTTACAGCTTTTTATTACCATCCAGACGGTGCCTTACATCGCTGGCTCACCGTCGGTCTAATCTTCCCGCTCGAAATCCACATGACACAGTGGCTTTTTAAATTTCCTACAAATTCTCACCCGCGCCTTTCGCGTCTGATCATGGTCATTCAGTACGCTCTGGCTCTTACAGTCACTGGCATCTTTATCAACGTAACGTGGGATGCGAACCGGGTGTTCCTTTTTTCGGCTCACTATTGGGACTTTGACGCTGAAGACATTTCGCGCACGGTTGCTTATTTGATTCAGGCCTACCTTGCTGTAATTCTGGTGACCGGCATCTGGAAGGCCGTAGTCACTAAATCTGGAGAACGATGGGCTATTATTCAGATTGTGATTGCGTTATTGATTTCTACAATCGTCCCATCGCGAACCAATGTGTTGAGCCGCGATGGCGCTCTTGATCGGGGTACGCACCAGACTTTGATGGTCTTACTGTTACTGTTAGCCTTTTTTGTCATGTTCATCATTTATTTGAACAGTACCAAAGATCGTACGTCCTTCATGGCCAAAATTGTCGGTATTTCTCTGGTTACCTTCTTGATTACTCTGCAATTTCTGGGATTCTTCCAGACGCGCGCCGGAGAAGAGCAGTATGATGCTCTGCGCCGTGAACACGTGTATCGCGCGCTGGAAGGTGGAGATCGCGACCGCGACATTGAATACATTTTACGTTATGATCTGGCAGCGGGTCGAATGGACCGCGTTTTCATGGTGGACGGCGTAAACATTGATTTTGACGATCATACTGAAGAACTCAAAAATTCCGCCGTTTATGCCGCTCTTGCTGCTTTACCGCCGGAATCTTTCCGTGATCGTTATGCCGGGCTTTTCGGGAATTCGGAATACTTTCGTGGCTATCGGGAGTCTGTTGTTGCTTTTGTGGACGACTATCCCGCTGATGATGAGCTGAAAGCTGCAACGTTTGAGTACATAGAAGCATTGAACACAGACGCCCTGGTAAATTTCAACAAGCTCAACGTTCTTTCCAATGACGATTTTCGCGGCGCGGCTCTCAAGCATTTGCAGAAACCGGGAGAGCGATTTGTGCACTTTGCCTCTGCCTTACAGAAGTCTATTGAACAATCGCCTCTCCAGGGAGCCGAACTAAAAGAGGAAGTTCTGAAATATTTAAGTCCCTTCCGGGCGCCGATGGTCCGCACCTATCGGAAAAACATGGATGAAACTCGCGATAACTACAGACATTTCATCGCTTACGTGTATCAGGATCGAACCCGCACCGCCATGTATGAGGTGGGCTTTGCCTACACGGCCTACAGGGCCTTCATGCATCCCGCAGCACTCATTCAGACTTTGATTCTCTGTGCAGTTCTCTTTGTGGTCCTCGGACTCTTTCCGCTTTTCTTCAGGGGAAGCCTGTTGCTCCCGCTGCGTTCCCTGCTCGATGGCGTTCGCAAAGTAAACGATGGTGATTTGAGCGTGAAAGTACCGGTCAAGGTGGAGGATGAAATCGGCTTCATTACGGATTCTTTCAATAACATGGTGACCTCTATCCGCGATGCCCGTGCCCAGCTTGAGGACTACGCGCATAACTTGGAAGAGAAGGTGAAGGATCGTACCGCTGAGCTGAATAAAACCCTGGAGCAGGTCCAGGCTTTGAAAGTCCAGCAGGACGGAGACTATTTCCTGACCTCGCTTCTGGCCCGACCCCTTTTCTACAATGCAAATAAATCTCGCACTGTAACTACAGAATTTATTCTGATGCAGAAGAAAAACTTTGAATTCCGGAACAAAAAATCGGATCTGGGTGGGGACATCTGCGTTACCGGGATGTTACGGTTGGGCCAGCCGGACAATTTCCGGCGTTACATCGTTGCTGTGAACGGCGATGCCATGGGAAAGTCCATGCAGGGAGCTGGCGGAGCGCTGGTTATGGGCGTTGTCATGAATTCTATCATGGCGCGTTCGGCCAAAAACAATCGAATCTTGGACACAACGCCTGAAGCATGGCTGGCGGAAGTCTATGAAGAGCTTCACGGTGTTTTTCTGGCCTTCAATGGTTCTATGGTGATTTCTGCTGTGATCAGCGTAATTGATGAAGAGACGGGAGAAATGTGGTACATCAACGCCGAACATCCCTACACGGTACTGTACCGTAACGGCCGGGCAACTTTTGTAGAGGAAGAGATGATGCTGCGTAAAATCGGCCTGGAATCGGAGATTCCCTTTTCCGTCCGGAAATTTCAACTGGAGCCGGGAGACCTTTTGATTATGGGTTCAGACGGCCGCGATGATATAGACATCACTCCCGGCGCAGAAGTCCGTACAATCAACGAAGATGAAACTTTGTTCCTGCGTCGGGTGGAAGAATCGCGCGGCGATCTGAATGGAATCGTTGAACGCTTGAAAGCTTTCGGGACGCTCACGGACGACCTTTCCCTGCTGCGGATAGGCTTTCAGGAAGATCCGGCGCTGCGTCGAGAAAGTTTGCTTGAACCGCAAAAGACAATTATTGATATCGATTTACAACCCGAATTGATCGATCAGGACGCGGAGCAAACTTTTGAACGATTGTTTCAGCGCGGTCGTCAGCTGGTCCGGGAGGGAAAATCCGGCGAAGCCCTGGAATACTTAAAAGAAGCTTACAATCTCCGTCGCGATGTTCCAGCTTTGAATAAAACCATGGCCGTGCTTACTTTCAAAGAAAAGGACTATCGTCAGGCTGTAGAGATTCTGGATAAGTATTTACAGCACGATCCGGGTATTGTCGACTTCTGGCTGTACCTTTCCATTGCTCACAAGCGCAATGGAAATTACAACAAAGCGCTGGAGGCAGCCCAGAGAGTTTTTGAAATGAATCCGGATCGGGTTCCCAATCTTGTGCAGCTGGCTGATCTGTATCAGAAGCTCGGTCATATGGGCCGGGCGCGAATTTTTCTGGAAAAGGCCCTGGAACTTGATCCCACCAATGAACAGGCGCAATCGCTGCAAGCCAGTATGGCAGGCTGATGAAATCTCACCAGCGCCAGAAGCTTCCGGTTGATCCGCGTTTACAAAGAAAACTATTCCTGGGGGCCCTTGCTCCTTTTTTGCTGCTGTTTGTTGCCTGTGCCGTGTACGCGGCCTACCTCAGCGCGGGCTATGTTCCTCTTCTTGTTTTGAGCGGACTGTTTGCGGGCTGCTCTTTGCTGCTCTACTTTTCCCTGCGACGTGTCAGTAGCAAAATCACGGGCCCGCTGGTCAATATCAGCCATGTACTCGAAGGAGTTGCCGGGGGAGATCTCACCCGGCGAGCTCATGTTCGCAAAGGCGATGAACTTAAGGAGCATGCTGAAAAGCTGAATCGGACATTGACGGAGATTCAGGCAAGAATCAAACGAGCCCGCTCGTTTTGCCAGTATACGTCAGGAGAAATGGAGCGCATGAAGCAGGAAAAACCAGATCCTTCGCTGGAGCGGATCGCAGATCTGGTAAAATCCGTGGACGAGGCACTGGAAACCTTTAAGACATGATTACCCGTCTCGAAGACATTGTAAAAGAATTACAAGAAATTGATGCTGATATTTCTGAGCTGGAGCGCCTGAAGAACCGAATCCCTGGCAATCGTCCCTATACCCGCAAGCTGGAATCAACTTTTGACCGGCAAATCAATGAGCTGCTGAATCGAAAAACTGCTTTGCACGATCTGGAGATGGAGGAACCTCCTCCCGAACTCATGAAAGAGATCTTTAGTTTTGACCTGGCCACAGCCAGCACCATCCACGGCCGGGCCCGCGTCTTTGAGCCGACGCGCAAAGAAGAAGCAGTGGTGGCTTTTTTGAAAACCATTCCTAAAACGGAGATCCATCTACACATTGAGGCCTGTATTTCCGCGGCAACCCTGGCCCGGCTTCTGGAGAAGAATAAAGTCACCTATACACAGGAAAAGTTAAAAAAACTGTATCAGTTTACAGATCTGGGCGGTTTTATCGAGCTATTTTTTTTCATTCTGGATGCTATCAAGCAGCCGGATGATTTTAAGCTGATCTTCCAGAATCTGCGGGAATACCTGGAAGAGAATAATGTACGCTATGCGGAAGTATTCCTTGCTCCCTCCAAAATGATTCAGAACGGTCTGGATTTCAATGAAATCATGCAGGTCCTGGACCGGGAAGCGCGGGAATGTCGGCTATCTGGCGGACCGGAAGTTTCTTACCTGATTGATGTCTCCCGCACCTTTGGTCCGGATAATGCCAGTAAGAATTTGCAGCGGGTGATGGCTGCTAAAGTGAGCAGCATCATTGGCATTGGTCTCGGGGGGAATGAACTCAAGGGGCCGGCCCGTGACTTTGCCTCGGTTTTTGCCCAGGCTCGTGCGGCCGGCCTGCATACAGTGGCCCATGCAGGGGAAGACGACGGTCCCTGGTCGGTTCGTGATACTGTGGAAATTCTCAAAGCGGAAAGAATCGGCCATGGCATTTCCATGGTGCAGGACCCCGACCTGATGGAAAAAGTTAAGCGCCTGGAAATACCCGTAGAAATCTGCCTGACTTCGAACATTTTTACCGGTAAGTATGTCAAAAGGGAAGAGGATCACCCCGTGCGCCGCTACTATGATGAAGGGATCATCTGCACAATCAACACGGATGATCCAGAGATTTTCAATGTGACTCTGACTCAGGAATATTTTAAGTTTTATAAATATCTAAATTTTACAATTACCGAACTGGTAGACCTGGTCCGCCAGGGTGTGTATGGCAGCTTCCATCCTGATCCCGGTAAACTGTGGCGCAGTTTTGAAAGTGACATTGCGAAGCTGCGTGAAGAAGCCCGGCTCTGAATAGTGCTCGACGGAAGCTGCCCTTCCCTGAAAGTTGCAAAAGAGGTTTCTATGAAACGACCCGTTTATTCGATCATCATCGCAGTCGCCGTGCTGTTTGCCTGTTCCGGCAGCCAGAAGAAAACGACTGTCGTCATTCCACCCTCAGAAGGGCTTTTCACGGATATCACGCCGGAAAATGCGTCAACCGGTCAGGCTTTGCGGATCAAGTATTTCAAGGGTCTCTGGTTGCCCATCGGCGAGGGCCGACTGGAAAAGATCGATGCTACAACGCAGGAAATCAAAGGTAGCGGTAGCTTTGGCGGGCAGAGCGCCAGCGTGTACTTGCTGGTTGAAGATCGCGGTAACAACATGGCTCATGTAGTTTTTCAGTCAGAGGGCGCTGTAAAAAATGATTGGGATCTGGAAGCCGGTTACCAGAAAGAGCCTGGCCTTCTCACTGTAACTCACGAAGAGGCGCTGGTCAAGCAGTCGCGCTATGAGCGCAAGTGCTCCGCCCTCGGGTGCAGCGGACCGGGAATCGAGGTGTACATGCGTGAAAAAGACGGCAGGGAACATCGAATTCGTTTTGATTTTGCCCCCTGATTTCTCTGCAGGGCAACTTCTGGTTGCCCGTTATTCCACTCGAATAAGCCGGATGGGACGGCGCAGCTCCAGATTGTAAAGATCCATTCTGCGATCGTACAGGGGGCGGACACTCGCCAGTTCCCGATTGGACTGTAAAGCTGCCAGGTCCAGATCTGCAAAAAGGGCGGCTTCTTGATTGGGTTCAATCTCTGCGAGCACGGCATTCATAGGAAAACCAATATCGCTGGGTGTGAGCACGGCAGCCTGCCCGTGATTGATTAAGTAGGAACGCACCTGCGGCAGGTTACCGACGTTGCCGGCCATTACAACGTAGATATAATTTTCCACTGCCCGGGCCTGACTGCTGTAGCGAACTCGATGGTATGCCTTGCGATCATCCGTGCTGTAGGGGACAAAGATAACGTCCACTCCAGAGAGCGCCAGCAGTCGGGAAACTTCCGGAAATTCAATATCATAGCAGATCTGGATGGCCATGCGGCAGTGCGGTGTTTCAAAAATATTGATCTGGTCCCCGGGCTGCATATCCCACCATGTGCGTTCGGCCGGAGTAATGTGTAGCTTGTCCTGGTAATAGGTATTCCCGGAAGGCGTGAAAAGATGAGCGGTGTTGCGCAGATCGGAACCGACTGTGCGCGGGTGGCTTCCACCAATGATATACATGCCGAATTTCTGGGCTTTCTGGCGCATCATGTCCAGGTAGCGGCTCTCCATGGCCGCCAGTTTGTGGACTGCCGTCATAGCATCCATATCCGGTGAAAATAAAGAAAATAGATTTACTGTAAAAAGCTCAGGAAAAATCAAGTAATGACAGTGGTAGCTGTCGGCTACATCAACAAAGAAATCCACGCAGCGTTCAAAGTCGTCCCAGGAAGAGAGCGGCCTCATCATATACTGGGCAGCGCACACCCGAATGGTACGGACGGGCCGGCGGAGTGGGGCGGCAGCAATTTTCCGTCGCGCCGCATTGTAGCGGGGATTGGTCATTTCTATCCATGTGCTGAAGTCTGCACTGGGAGCGTCTGGAGAAAGATTGAGCATGGTGCGCTTGACCTTATATCCCGCCCGCAAATGGGCATTCAATGCCGGATCCTTCAACTCGCCGGCAACCACCCGTTCCACATACTCATCGGCTGTCATACGACCCACGTGCTCGCGGTAGCCAGGGATTCGACCGTAAGCTACCAGGCGGCGTAGATTGTAACGATTCAGCAGTCTGCGCCGGAAACGGTAGAGAAGCTCAGCAATGCGCTGGCCGCGGAACTCCGGCAAAACTCCAATATCGGCCCCGTAGAGGGTATCACCGCCCGGATTGTGGGTGCTGAATGTTCCCGAACCTGTTAATTCGTCATATGTATAAAGTCTGTTATCTTCTTCCAGCTGTACGATCAGCGAGGTGGCATAACCGACAATGCGGCCATCCAGCTCAGCCAGAGCCTGTCCTTCCGGAAAAGCGCTGTACTGCATTCGGAAAATTCTTTCGTCATACATAGCTTCTGAACGATAATCAGAATACACGGCGGCATGGCACTCAACTAAAGCCGGGAGATCGGCTTCCTGCCAGGATCGAACCATGATTTTGCTGCTGCGCCTGGGCATTGCGGCAGCTTCTCCAGCATGGACGATCTTTCAAGAAGGATTGGCGGGCTTTTCCAGCGAACGAATTGTCGTGACATGCAGCCCACATTCCTGATCGCTCTGTTCCCACCACCAGCGACCGGCGCGCAGGGCCTCCCCAGGCTTTATCGCCCGCGTACAGGGCGCGCAACCTATACTTGGAAAATTGCGGTCATGAAGTTCATTGTAGGGAATTTCTTTTTCTTTAATATAATTCCAGATTTCTTCTGTAGTCCATTCCAGCAGCGGATAGACTTTGATCAATTGATGATCTTCATCCCATTCGGCAATGTCAAAAGAATTGCGCGACGGGGATTGTTCTCTACGAATTCCGGATATCCAGCAGGATTTTCCGATCAGTGCCCGCTGTAAGGGTTTAACTTTGCGTAAAAAACAGCATTCTTTGCGATTTTCTACGGATTCGTAAAAACTTAAAGGCCCTTTCTTCTTCAGAAGGTTCTCGATGTCAGCGGCTTCCGGAGAAAAGGTATCAATGGGGCCGTAGCGACTCACCGTCATGGCCATGGTGTAATACGTCTCTTCAAAGTGGCGACCGGTATCCAGAGCAAAAATTCCCGTAGTTGGTGTTAGCGAGCGAATCATCTGCGTCAGGACCTGATCTTCTGCGCCAAAGCTTGTGGAAAAAACCGCGCCCGCACCAAACCGCTTTGCGATGGCGATCAGTATCTCTTCTGCGGAAAGACCACTCAGGGCTTGCTTTAGTTCTTGCAGATCTGCAGGGACCACATGTTTGAAGGAAATGGAGCGGACGCAATTGGCAAGTGTTTTCCCGACCAGAGTTCGTTCACTGGATTTTTTAAGGGGGCTTACCATCCTCTCCATGATCCTGGTCAATCACCCGGGTTCCTGGAATCATCTCTACGCGCCGCTGCGCCACGCTGCCTGGCACGGTTATACTTTTGCCGATTTTATTTTTCCCTCTTTTGTCTTTGTCCTGGGTGCATCTGCCGCTCTGAGCGCACCTACGGCTGGCAGAATTTTGCAGAGGTCTGTCCTGCTCCTTTTGGCAGGCCTTTTCATACAAGCGTTTCCTTTCCTGCATCTGGACGGCAGTCTGCATGGCAAGCTTGTGGAACTGCGATTGCCGGGCGTGCTGCAACGTCTGGCAATCGTATACTTTTTTGTGGCTTTTTCCGGGCGTTATCTGAATTTCTCCTGGATCGGTTGCCTTGTTTTTATCAATCTTCTCACTTATGATTTGATTTTGCGCTTCGGGGCTGTGGCACTATCTGTGGCTGGCCTGCCGATCAATGGTTGTTCGGGCTGGGCTGCACCGGAACAGAACCTGGCTGCCTGCCTGGATCGCTGGCTCTTTGGCCGGCACATGTACCTTCCCGGACGGTACGACCCCGAGGGCCTTCTTTCTACCTGGCCAGCTGTTGCCACGGGATGGATCGGCTATCTGGCGGCCGGGCTTTACCGTGAGAACAGTCTGCCATGGTGGTCTTTCCTTCTTCTGCTCCTCGGAGCGATCGCCTGGCCCATTCCACTGAACAAGATCCTCTGGACCCCATCGTATGTTCTTTTGTCAGCAGCCCTGAGTATTATGCTCC
Organism: Spirochaetales bacterium; assembly: GCA_015075425.1. GTDB lineage: Bacteria > Spirochaetota > Leptospiria > Leptospirales > Leptonemataceae > H5-SPI1. The sequence continues at coordinate 1,004,950 of JABTUL010000002.1, forward strand.
TGTTACTTTTTGCCCGCCTGGATCGTGGTCAAGAGGGCATTCCAGGGGCTCGCCTCGCAGACCCGGTCATTGCCGCCGGCCGCAACGCGCTGCTGGTATTTGTCGGAAGTGCCATTCTGGCCCGCTCATTCGAGCTCGTGGGACTGCGCACGCAGATATTTAGCTGGCTCTGTCTTTTTTTTGAGCCGGTAGCGGCATCGCTTTTCTACGCTACTGTCTGGACAGCCGCCTGGCTCAGCATTCTTGTCTTTCTGGACCTCCGGAAGATCTATCTGCGCCTTTGAAAAACACTTTGCCCGACATGCCCGATCCAACCTCTGGAATGCATGGCATATCCTTTTAAGGAAATTGAGGCTCGCTGGCAGGCACGCTGGGAAAAAGAAGAGCCCTTCAAAACGGGTACAGACCATTCACGTCCCAAATACTATGTTCTGGATATGTTTCCCTACCCATCGGGAGCCGGGCTGCATGTGGGTCACCCTGAAGGTTATACGGCCACAGATATCATTGCTCGTTACAAGCGGATGTGCGGATTTAACGTTTTGCATCCTATGGGTTGGGATGCTTTTGGCCTGCCCGCAGAAAGATACGCCATGCAAACGGGTATCCACCCGTCAATTACCACCGGGCAGAACATAAATAACTTTCGGCGGCAATTGAAACGACTGGGTTTTTCTTACGACTGGACGCGCGAAATCAACACCACCGATCCTTCTTACTATCGATTCACCCAGTGGATTTTCCTGCAATTACTGAATTCTTACTATGATGAGCGCAAAAAGAAAGCACGCCCGATCACAGAACTCAAGATTCCAGCCTCACTGAGTAAGCCGGGCAAGGAAGCAGACCGGGCCAGATTTTTGGATTCTAAACGATTGGCTTACATCGCGGAAATGCCCGTAAACTACTGCGCAGAGCTGGGAACGGTTCTGGCCAATGAAGAAGTGGATGAATGGACCCAGAAAGGCTACACAGTTGAACGGCGGCCCATGCGTCAATGGATGCTACGTATTACAGCTTATGCCGAACGATTGCTGGAAGATCTTCAGCATGTGGACTGGCCGCGCGGAACACTTGAGCTGCAAAAGAACTGGATTGGCCGGTCTGAAGGTGCACTCATCGATTTTGTCATCCAGAGCAAAGGTAAGAAAAAACAATCGATTCCCATATTTACCACGCGTCCGGACACGATTTACGGTGTGACCTATATGGTGCTGGCACCGGAGCATCCGTTGATTGCCACGGTAACGACTGCGGCCCAAAAAAAAGCCGTGCAGGCATACATTGAAGAGACCAGTCGCAAAAGCGATCTGGAACGGCAGCTCCCCGGCCAGGAGGCAAAAAAAACCGGTGTTTTTACCGGCGCTTATGCCATTCATCCCCTGACGGAGGAATCCGTACCGATCTGGATAGCCGACTATGTGCTGATGGGTTATGGCAGCGGAGCGGTAATGGCTGTGCCGGCCCACGATGAACGGGATTTTGCTTTTGCTCGAGAGCATTCTCTGGCCATCAAACCCGTGATCCGGCCAACGGATCTAACCACAGATCAGGCTCGTGCGCAAAAGTTAACGGAAGCCTTCACCGCTCCCGGAATCAATTTTGATTCTGATCTCATCGACGGTATGGCTACCTCAGAGGCGATTGAAAAAATCATAGAAATTCTCCAGGAAAGGAAACTGGGCAAACGACAGGTGAATTACAAATTGCGCGACTGGCTTTTTTCCCGCCAGCGCTACTGGGGTGAGCCTGTCCCTGTTTCTTTCGATGATGCGGGTTTCCTGCATGCAGAGGATGAGTCCAGGCTACCTCTGCCACTGCCTCCCTGCGAAAACTTCCAGCCTGCCGCGAGCGGCGAATCTCCCCTGGCGAATCTGAAAGATTGGGTTTTTTTTGAACGAAACGGAATTCGCTATCGCAGGGAAACCAACACGATGCCGCAATGGGCGGGGAGTTCCTGGTACTACTTACGTTTCATTTCCCCGCAGTCGGACCGATTTGTCGATGAAAAAGAAGAACGCTACTGGATGTCCCCGGGGGGCGTGGATCTGTATGTGGGCGGTGCCGAGCATGCCGTCTTGCATCTACTGTATGCGCGCTTCTGGCATAAGGTTCTTTTTGATCTGGGGTATGTTTCCGGCCCGGAACCCTTCAAAAAGCTTGTGCATCAGGGACTGATCCTTGGTGAAAATGGACAGAAGATGTCCAAGTCTCTGGGGAATGTAGTGAATCCCGATGATGTTGTCGATGAATATGGAGCGGACGCGTTCCGGCTCTTTGAAATGTTTCTGGGTCCGCTGGAACAGATGAAACCCTGGTCTTCTCGCGGTATTGAGGGCGTCTTTCGGTTTCTGGACCGCACCTGGCGCTTGTTCACTGACGGGCAGGGGGGAATCGTTCCTGAACTTCTTGTCGAAGCTATGGATCGCGAGACAGAGCTGTTGCTCCATAAAACAATAAAGAAAGTAACAGATGACATAGAAAAAATGGCTTTTAATACGGCTATTTCCCAGCTCATGATTTTTGTGAATCATATTTTTAGTTCAAGAACCATTGGCCGGAGTGCCGCCGAATCTTTTGTGCTGCTTTTGCACCCCTTTGCTCCGCACATGGCAGAGGAATTGTGGCAACGGTTGGGTAAAAAGAATCTGTCGCAGGCATCCTGGCCCACTGCCGATGAAAACAAGCTTCAGGAGGAGCTTGTGGAGGTGGTTTTTCAAATCAACGGAAAGGTTCGCGATCGAAAAGCGGTTCCTGCAAACATCACGCCTGAAGAACTGGAAGCGGTGGCTCTGGCCGCACCCGCAATGGAACGGTATCTGGAAGGAAAAAAGCCCCGTAAGATTATCGTCGTACCCGGACGACTGGTAAATTTTGTTGTATAAAATTATACTTATCGTCAGTCTGGTTATCTTTTCCTGTCGTGAGAATTACCGGGAAGATTTTCTTGATCTTACAAAAGAGACATGGATTGCATGCTATAATGAAGACCGGCAATTTCCCCCCGTCCGGGAAGATCAAAAGAATTGTCAGTCCGTCCTTGAGTTTCCCGTGCATCCGGCTGGCCTGTTTCACCTGAGTGGAGGAGAAGACCTCCATGCCTTTGCTCTGCGCGCACGGTTTTCTCTGGATGCCGCGCAGATGGAGAAGCTTCACATTCCTGCCTTTTATTTTCCCGCTCTGGGAGAATACTGGGAGATTTATTTGAATGGTCGGTTAATCGATCGCAGTCACAATCTCTCCATCCTTTTTGCCGAAGGACTTTTGCCTCCTCCCCGCTTTGTGCGTGGCCATGTGCTGCCATTTTCTGTTGCGGAACTGAAAGAAGAGAATCAATTACTGATTCATGTGGCCGGTTATGGCCCGGGCAGCCGCTGGACCGCGAACCGCTTTCTGGGGCTGGGCGTTTCTGCCGGTTATGTTCTGGGCCCCCTCTCCCGGGTGTTGCAAAAACGTTCTGATCTGATTGGTCTGGCTCTTTACGGTTCTTATGTTCTTTTTGGTTTGTATCACATGCTGCTTTTCTTGCTACAGAGACGGCAACGGTACAATCTGTACTTTGGCCTGTTCTCCCTGTCTCTGGCCGCTTTTTTGTTTTTTTTCTCTTATCATTCTTATGAATTATTCAATGACGGCGGAAAAATTCTGCAGTGGACTTATATCTTGCAGCCGTTTGCGCTTTCTTTTTTTCTTTTGTTCCTGAACGCTTTTTTCGTGCCGCAAAAGGTGTTGTCGCTGCTCAGGGTGAGCCTGGTGTTAAACGGACTCATTGTGCTTGCCCTTTTGATTTTTCCTTACCGCCTCTACCAGACCATTCTACAGCTCTGGTATCTTTTTGTTATTCCTCAGCTCCTTTTCCTCATCTGGTTCATGGTTCAGAGTGTATGGCGTAAAAGGGAGGATGCCCTGGCCATCGCGGGCGGCCTTCTCTTCGCTGTGACTTTCATGGTCTGGGATATTCTTGATACGCTGCTTTTCTTTACCGGGGTCCGCCTGATGACTTACGGTCATCTGGCAATCGTTCTGGTGCTGACCGGCACTCTGGCCCGCCGGCATAGCCGGATGAGCCGACACGCTGAAGATTCAGCGCTGGATATGGAAAAGCGAGTGCAGGAGCGGACGCTGGAATTGCACAGGGCCTGGGGTCAACTCGAGCGTGCTTACCGGACTGCAGAGCGATCTCACAATGAGATCGAAAAATTAAATGATCTCAATCGTGTGCTCAATAATACTGCGGATTACGATGAAGTCCTCGTGCATATTTTTGCTTTTATCGAGCGAGTCTTTCGCATTGAGGGGGCCTGGCTCTTCCATGTTCGTGGTGGCTGTTTTTCTCTGGCCCAGCTCTCCAGCGAAAGTCTGAATCGCTACAGCGACGAAACGATACTTTTTTTTACAGAGAATTCCTTTTCTGCCGAAGCGGGCAGCGTTATCGGTGAGTCAATCAGCAGAAAACGTCCCCAGTATATGCGACGAATCGACCCGGAGCGGGCAACGAGTGTTTTTGATCGGGCCGTTGTGGAAAAACTCAAGATCGAATCGGTTCTGGTTCTACCACTTCTTACCGGAGGATCCGTGATTGCTGTCCTGCTTCTGACCCGCTACAAAGAAAGGTTGCGTCTGGGAAAGGAAGAGATTCGCTCCATTATGCGATTCTGTGACCAGGTGGCAGGAGTGCTCAGTACTGCCAGTCTCTTTGCCCAGGTGAAAGAAGAACGCAGCAAATCTGACGCTCTGTTGCGTAACATTTTTCCCGCTGCCATTGCAGAAGAACTTCGTACGGCCGGCCGTGTCCGTCCGCGGCGCCATGAAAGTGTTACAGTGCTTTTTACCGATTTTAAATCGTTCACTTCTGAAACGGAAAATATGCCGATTGAAGAGCTGGTGGAAGACCTGGACGCTGTTTTCGAGCAGTTTGACCGTATCTGTGCGCGCTACGGAATTGAAAAATTGAAAACGATCGGCGACTCCTACATGGCTGCCGGTGGTTTGACCGTGAGCAACCATACGCATCCTGTGGATACGGTTCTGGCCGCGATGGAGATCATGGACTTTGCCGAACAGGTGCATGAAATCCGTCAGGCTATTGCCGGAAGCACCTTCTGGCGCATGCGCATCGGTATTCATACCGGCCCGGTAGTAAGCGGAGTCATTGGTCAGACTCGATTTGCCTATGATATCTGGGGCGATGCTGTGAACGTTGCCTCGCGAATGGAGTCCTCCGGAGAACCCGGTCGCATCAATCTATCGCGGGATACGTATGATCTGATCAAATATTTTTTTGATTGCGAGTCCAGGGGAAGCATTCCCATCAAGAATCATGGCAGCAAGGAGATGTTTTTTCTGACCGGAATCCGCCATCGCCTGTCATCGGCGCAAGTCGGGCGACTGCCTGACGCGAATTTTCATAAATTGTATCAAGAATTAAAATCAGGCGCCAGGCTTGCCTTTCGCAGCGAGCTGGATAATCGTCAGAGGAGCAGCCCGTGAAGAAACGCAGGCTGGGACGAAGCAATCTGGTGGTGAGTGAAATCTGTCTGGGCACCATGACTTTTGGATCCACATGTGAAGAGGCGGAGTCTCACCGTATTTTAGACGAGTGCTTTGATCGGGGAGTGGATTTTCTGGACACGGCAGAAATCTACCCTGTACCGCCGGATGCCAGGTATGTGCACCGGACAGAGGAAATCGTGGGTCGGTGGTTGAAGAATCGGCCCAGAGATTCAGTAATTGTGGCCACGAAAGTTTGCGGCCCCGGTCACGGGTGGTTCGTTCCTCCGGTGCGTTCGGGAAAGACGGCCCTGGACGCCCGGCACATACGCATCGCTATCGAGGGCAGTCTTGAGAGACTGCAGACAGATTACGTCGATCTGTACCAGACTCACTGGCCCGATCATGATGCAAACTATACTGATATTTTGATGGCCCTGGACCGCTTGAAGGAATAAGGCAAGATTCGGGTAGCGGGTTGCAGCAACGAAAATAGCTGGGGTCTGATGAATGCACTGCGTGCAGCTGAGCGGGAGGATCTGCTGCGCTATGAAACGATTCAGAATAATTATAGTTTACTCAATCGTCGTTTTGAAGATGAGCTGGCCCTTATCTGCCGCAAGGAAGGGGTGAGCCTTTTACCTTATTCGCCGCTCGCCGGTGGGGTCTTGAGTGGCAAATACAATGGCGACTCTATTCCTGAGAATGCCCGTTTCTCCCGCTATGCAAAACTCGGGGATCGCCAGAAACGGATGACCCATCGCTTCCTTAACGAAAAGACCCTGGCGGCCACAGAACGGATTGCAGTGGTGGCGCGCGATCAGGGGCTCAGTCCGGTGACCCTGGCGATTGCCTGGAGTAAACAGCAGGATTTTGTGGCTTCCACGATCATTGGTGCCAACACCAGGGAGCAACTCAAAGAAAGCTTGCAGGCCGCGGATGTAGAACTGTCAGCAGAATGCTTGAAGAGGCTTGATGAAATTGCTAAAGAGATACTCTACCCGATGGGGTAGTCAGGTCTGGATGTCCTTTGGCGAAACTCTTTGTCACTTTGAAAAGCCAACCGCGCCCGCAGGCGCGGCGACAGGATGACTACATTTCCGCCTGCTTTTTGAGGTCTTCCAGAGTTCGCGCTTTCTCTTCAGACTCCCATTCCTTGTCTGAAAAACTTGCCAGAGGATAGCTCCGGGTCACGAAGCTTGCGGATGTGTAGGGCATGTAATAGATCAAGGGCTCTTTCGATGGTTCAGCATTCACGATTTGATCCATTTTAGATGGATCTCCCAACCAGCGGGCCGGGAAGGGTAGATTTTCACAGGTTCCCCTTATATCTTGTAAACGGAACTTTCCCTCATAGCCACCGTCACGGAAAATTTTTCCAAAGAACAGATAACTTATGGTCTGTCGGCCGGGGGGAAGAATCTTATTTACGGTGACCCAGTGGGTGGGCTCATTCAGTTCCACATTGTAAAGATTTGCCTGGATTTGAAAGCGGCACTCCATTTTCACATCGATGATCTGATCAATCACAAGGCTGCCATTTTCCAGACGCTCGCTGAATTGATCGCTGAATGTGGCCGGTGAGACGGGACTGGAATAGAAATGATGGTGCAGTGTAACCGGGTCATTCACACCGGGAACTTTTGCTTTGAGGACAATATCCAGGTTGCCCCAGTATTTCTTATCCATGGAAGGTAACTTCCAGCTTGCTGTATAGGTCTGGTCATCGGCGGTCTGGTCCGCTCCCACTCCACGGTCATTGAAATCGATACTGCCCAGGGAAGCAGGGTTGAAGTTACGATCGCCCTGAATGGTGGCCTCCAGGATTTCCACGGCAACTTTGTTCTCAGAAGGGTCTGTAACGGTCAGCTTCACCACCAGCTCATCTCCGTAGGTCAGGGTATGCCGATTGGCGTCAAAGAGATAACCCGGCATGCGACGCAGCTGATCCTTCAGGGAGGCTTCGATCTCTTCCGGCTTTTTTCCTTCCTTTTCCATCCGTTCCATCATGGCCTTAAAAGAGTTCTCTGTGGCCAGATCGGGATTGGTGATAATGGGCAGGCGCACCGGGCCCACTTTCCAGGGTTCGATCAGGTCTTTCATTTTGGTGGTTAATGGCCGTGATTCATGGGGATAGCGGGCATAGGCACGGTAGGCTTCATACTCTCCGGCCGGGTTGCCGGCAATAACCAGCTTCTGAATTTCGCTTTCTGAGAGAAAGCCACCCTCTCCGCTGCGCGATGGGCCATCAAAGGGACTGCTCAGATCCGGAAACAGGCTGTCCGGGCCATCGCCGCGGTCACTGAGAACGTAAAAAATAGCAACAATCAGGATGGCGGCAACGGCTCCAATAATAATGATTTTTTTCTGATTCATATTACTCCTTCATCGGGTGGAATGCAGGTCATAGGTTTTTGAGGTGTTAAAACAAACAAGCCCCCGTTTGCACGGGGGCTTGCCCTAAGTTTGGAAAGTGGTCTTGCTTTTTTACAGGCAGCCAGATCCCAGAGACTTACAACGATTCCATTCTGATTTTGCAGCAGTATTGATAGAATTGCTTCCATCTCCTGTGTGCACTTTATGGTAACCATTTTTGCTGCTGCTGTATTCAGCGCCGGATGCTCCACCAGCCCAACGGGTGTGGTAAGAGTAGCGGGTTCCGGACAGGCAGGAAGAATAGCTGCCCGTAGTGTTGATACCGCAAGTAGAGTGGTAGGCAACGGCACCGTCATCTTCGCCCGGCAGAATCACAGACGCTCCGGTCCAGGTAGCTTCATAACCGGCAATGGCGTAGATCCATTTGCCGCGAGTGTCATTGTGGTTGAATGAGCCACGAGCGTTGCCTGTTTTCAGTGCGTCAACCATGCTGTTGGATTCCCAGAAAGCGGCATTGGCCAGTTCTGATCCGCCGGCTGCACTGGAAGAGGCCCAGATGCGGCGAATGTTATATGTGGTGGAGCTTTTGTTAATGAAATACTGCGAAGCGTAGCAACCAGCACTGTGGCAGATGATAGTGCACTGCATGCTGCCTTTGCAGCGAGCTTCCAGCACCTGATAGAGTTTGCTCTGAGCGCGGCAGGTGCCCCATGTGCGCGGATCGCTGGCTCCGTCATAGCCCACATAGTAACGCGAAGCGGAGGTGGTAATGCTCTTGGCACTTCCCCAGTAGTTGTTGATATCCGTTGTGTAGCCGCCACTGGTATCACAGTGGGTGCCAGAACGGCCATGCACAAAAATCACTGATTCTTGTGCCGAAATCGCGCCAGCAACCAGCATGGTTGCCAGCAAGAAACTTGATGCTTTAAGTTTTAGCATAGTTTTCCCCTTTTTGTATTCAGTGCCGGTCTAAGTCGCATGAACCTGCCCTGTGCGGCAGATTCGGTACCCCCTCCCGGGCGGGGTCAAGTCTTTTCAGAGCGACCCTGGAAAATTTCCGGGGATTTTCTGGTAGACATCGGCCACTGCTGCTGCGCCTTTCCGTCATGAAACGATCCGTACGCTGGCCGCTCACCATCGGTCTTTTGCTTCTCTTTGTGGGCGGGGGTGCCTCCTGGTATTTTTCCAGTGTCATCATCCGGTTCAAAACGCGTACCATAATTGAGGATCAGGTTCATCGTCTGGTCTGGAGTCCGGCCCAGTTCGGGTTGCCCGCGCCAGAGGACTACGAGGTTCGCAGGGGGGATTTGACTTTACGAGGCTGGTTCTTCCCGGGAAAGCCGGGCCGATGCGGGGTGATTTTGCATCATGGGCACAAAGGGACAAGGATTGGAGGCCTGAAATACGCTCCGCTTTTTCTAAAAAGAGGGTGCCATTTCCTGCTTCCCGATGCCCGCTACCACGGGGAAAGCAGCGGGAGCTTTGGTTCCTATGGCTATCTGGAGCAAGGGGACATGCAGGCCCTGCTGGATTATTTTGTGCAACGTACCGGTTTGCCCCGCAGCAAAATCGGTCTGATGGGTGAGTCCATGGGCGGGGCCATAGTGCTGCTGACAGCAGCCAGGGAACCCGAGCTGGCCTTTGTCGCGGCGGACTCGGCCTATAGCGACCTTCCCACGATTCTCAGGGAAGGAGCGATTCGTCTTTATGCGAAACCCATCCTGGTCCTCTTTTATCCGGCGCTCCAACTGGCCGAGTGGCGTTCCGGACTACCCCTTGGCGAACTTTCGATTGAGGACGCTGCCAGGCAGATCGGGATGCCGCTTTTTGTATCCCATTCCCTGCAAGATATTGAAACCCTTCCCGAGCACTCGCAGCGCATCTTCGATGCTTCGCCCTCTGTAAAAAAGGTGCTGCATTTCAGTGATTTCGGGGCCCGGCACGGCAAATCCATTGACACAGATTTTTCCTGGTATCAGAAGCACATGGACGATTTTCTGGATCGGTATGTGCCAGGCTTTGGTGGACGCACCCGCTGATTTGCGTAGCCGCCATACCGCCCTGCCACCTATGCCTCCGGCAAGGAACAGGGAAAAGTATTGACCGGAATCGTCATTCCGCGGCATGCACTTTACAATAGAAAAACGTGCCCTTTTTAATTGGTGAGGATAGAATATGAATCGCTTTTACATCATTTTGAGCCTGCTGTTGCCCGTAGCCCTTCTGGCCCAGGCGGACATCATTGAAGAAGAGGGAGCCGTTGAAACCAAAGTAGAGACAGCCGAACCTAAAGCTGAAATCCCGGGGATGATTGAGAAAAATAAGATCGAATACTATGCCCTTCCCGGCAACAAGCGTTTGCGACTCAAAGTGGAAAGCGGGGATCAGATCTCCGGTGTTCGCAGCACCTATGTAAAAATCAATGATGGTTCCTTTCTTCCGGATAACGATAAGCCTTTTTATCTCAAACGCGACGGCTTTTACCGTGTAGAGTGGTACAGTGAAGACCAGGTTCTTAATCGTTCCGGGCATGGCATCCGCAACATCTATCTGGACAGCACAGCTCCGGTTATTGAACAAAATGTACTCGATTCACGGGTGAACAAGCGCAATGAAGTGCTGGAAACAGCAAGACTCAGTCTTGCCGCCACCGATGCGGGGATCGGCCTGGAAAAAATCGAATGGCAGAATGCAGAAAAGGGAACCTGGGAATCCTACAGCGCGCCGATTGCGTTGCGCGATCAGGCCGGTGAGCATGGCACGGGGACCATTCATATCAGGGCCACGGATAAACTGGGCAATGCCACGGCCCTGCAGGCCTTTCAATTCAAAATCAGTAGCGGTCCGGCTGTCCTGCCATCGGCCCTCCTGGATGATTTTCCGGAAGATGCGCAACCCATCCATATACCCGCAGAAGGGTATGAGGTAGGTGAAATCCCGCCGGACTCCCAGGTAGAATACAAGATCGACAACGGGGAATTCATCCCCGTTAAATCAGGGGAACGTATCCAGAATCTGCCTCCGGGTGAGCACACCATTACCTGGCGCTATACGGATGACCTGGGTCGCGTTGTGGAAAAAACGTATCGTATTGTTGTGGATACAGATCCACCAGAAACCATTCTGCGACCATCTGTAGAAGATTGATAGGGGGCGGCTCCGGCCGCCCGTACCTGTGGGGGTTCATTCTCTGGAACAGTACCGGCCCGATTCCGTTGCCTACCATCAGGGGGAGTACCGCCCCCTTGAGCAGTGCCATATCAATATCATGACCCACGCTTTACAGTATGGAACCATGGTATTTGGCGGCATGCGGGCCTACTGGAATGCCGATAGCCAGCAATTGTACGTCTTCCGCCTCAAAGATCACGTAGAGCGACTGCTGCGCAGCGCGCACATCATGCAGATGCAGTCTCCCCTGGGTAAAGACGAAATGGCTGAAGTGCTTCTTGAGCTGGCCCGGCGCAACAATGCCGGCTGCAATCTTTATTTCAGACCATTTATTTATAAATCTGCTCTACAGCTTTCTCCCCGTCTTCATGACGTGAAGGACGATTTTTCCTGTTATGTGATTCGTCTGGACGACTATCTGGATATGAATCGCGGACTGCGGGTCATGGTTTCCAGCTGGCGTCGCATTGATGAAAATATCATTCCCACAAGAGCCAAAGTTGCCGGGGGCTATGCAAATTCCGCGCTCGCCAAGTCGGAAGCGGTTCAGAATGGTTTTGACGAAGCGATTTTTCTGGACAGTCGCGGGATGGTCAGTGAAGGCAGTGCGGAAAATCTTTTCCTGGTCCGTGATGGACAATTGATCACGCCGCATCTGGCTTCCTCTGTCCTGGAAGGTATCACTCGTCGCAGTGTAATTGATATTGCGCGCCACCTGGGGCTTCCTGTGCTCGAACGCGATGTCGCTCGTTCTGAACTTTATATAGCCGATGAACTTTTCTTTAGCGGTACCGGCGCGCAGATTGCCTGGATCACGGAGGTGGACCGGCGTCGCGTAGGCAGCGGGCAAATCGGTGACTGGACAGAGCGGATCCGCCAGGCATTCTTACTTGGTGTTACCGGTCGCCATGCCGACTTTCGGCAGTGGGTGACTCCGGTATAGGCGGATGCATTCCAGGCATCCGTTCGAACAGGATTTCTCCACCGATACCGAACTGCGCCGTGAACTGGGCCTGAAAGAGGCGCTTTCCATCATTGTTGGTCGCATTATTGGTTCAGGGATCTTCCGCACTCCGGCCCCCATCATGGCCCTGGTGGGCTGCGTTTCTTTGTTTTACGGAGTCTGGATTCTTGGCGGAATTGCCACCATTCTGGGCGCGATTCTTTATGCTGAACTGGTGGCCATGCTGCCGCGCTCCGGCGGTCCCTACGCCTACTTGAAAGTCGCTTATCCGCCCATCTGGTCCTTTCTGCGCGGTTGGGCCATGTTCTTTGTTTCAGAGACCGGAGCGATCGCGGCCGTGGCCATCGTTTTTTCCGAGTACAGTCTGGCTCTGCTGGAATTGACCCTGGGCTTCAAGGCCGGCCGGCCGGGGGAACTGGCTCTGGCGCTGGCCCTGATCTGGCTGCTTACCTGGCTCAATCTCTATGGGGTGCGCCTGGCCGGCAAAATGCAAGATTACTTGAGTTTACTTAAGATTCTGGCTCTGGGCCTTGTGATCGTTACGGGTTTTTCCCGCAGCGGCCGGGTGGAAAACTTGACCGGAGATTTCTGGCCGGATCAAGGTTTCTGGGCCAGCCTTACGGCCACCTTTGCTGCCTTGCGCTACAGTTTCTTTGCCTACTCGGGTTGGGAAGGCTCCACTTACGTCGCCGAGGAGGTGCGAAACCCCCGTCGCAATCTACCACTGGCGCTATTTGCGGGCATCAGCGGCATTCTTGTTCTATATCTTGCCGCCAACACCGCTTATCTCTATCAGCTGGGAGTGGAACAACTGGCGGCCTCGCGTCAGGTGGCTGTTGATGCCTTACAACTGGCACTGGGTTCGATGGGTGGCATCCTGATTTCTGCAGCCATTATGTTTAACACATCGGGCAATGTGAGCGCACAGATTATGGTTAAGAGTCGGACATGGTACGCAATGGGCAGGGATGGCCTTTTTCCGCGATGGCTGGGTCAGGTCAATGAACATGGGGTTCCCGCCCGTTCGCTGCTTGTTCAGGGTGTCTGGGCCAGCATTTTACTGCTGGCCGCCGGCTTTGCTGAAAATATATACAATCAGATTATTGATTTTTTTAGTTTTACATCGACAATTTTCAATATATCCACTTTTGCCGCGGTCTGGATTCTGCGGCGCAAATATCCGGATGCCCTGCGTCCTTACCGCGCCTGGGGATACCCTTTTACTCTCTGGATTGTTCTTTTGATTCAGGGCGCTTTTCTATTCTTCACACTCTGGACGGCCTTCTGGCCATCTCTCTTGGGGGTAGCTCTCACTCTGACCGGACTTCTTTACTATTTCTGGCGCCGCAGAAAGGAAGAAGTCAAGCAGGCAGTTCAGCCGTAGCGGCTTCCAGGTTGGCAAAAACAGGGAACTGGATGATGGTGTTGGTCAGCTCCAGCAAATGTTTGATGCGATCGCTGACATGGATCAAAGCGATGGACTCACAGGGCGGGCGCGCATGAGTTTTAAGATAGATCAGAGTACCCAACCCCGAAGAATCGATAAAATCACAGCGGGCCAGATCAAGAACCAGGTGAGCCGGCGGATCTTCGCTGATAAATTCTTTAAGCTCCGGGACGGAGTACAGATCCATACTGCCACTCACATGAATGAGTTGGACGCCCGGTCTTACTTTTTCCCTGCTAAGATCCATAGCCTATTGGACGCTTGATTCCTGCATTTCCTGTTCTCTTTTTATCGGGAATTAGAAAACATCGTCATCCAGACCGATGCTGATTTCCTTGCCGTCCTTGCGCTGGAACCGAACCCGAACCACATAGTGTGCGGCCAGCGGTTCCTTTTTGCCTTTTACACGGAGTTCCACGCCTTTTCCCAGCTCCAGCTGTCCTTGAACCAGATCCGCTGTGGACTGTGAAATCAAAATCATGCCCGGCTCGGCCGCTTTTTCCAGGCGGCTGGCTGTATTTACAGCATCCCCAATGTAAGTCAATTCCATGAATTCCAGGGTCCCGATGCTGGCAATGGTACTGGGTCCGGTGTGGATGCCAATCCTCAGTTCAATTGCATTTTCTCCATCTTTTAATCGGAAAAAATTGAGGATGTTGAATTGCTTCTGAATCTCGACCGCTGCTATGACGGCATTGAGTGGCTCCTCAAAAACGGCGAAGATAGAGTCGCCCATGATTTTATCAATAAAACCACCCCAGTGCAAAATGGTAGAAGAATTGGAACCTATACTTAAATTCAGCAAATTTACAATTTCATCAGGATCTGAATTTTCCGCAAGCGAAGTAAAAGAGACCAGATCGGCAAACAAATAGGTGAGGACCCGGTTTTCACTGGCAATCGTTTCGCGTCCCTGACGGACCGCTTCCTGAATCCCACCCATGATTTGCGGCGAGACATATCTGCGAACCAGTTGGAAGGCGCGGACATTAGGGATAAATGGACCGCTATCGATGATCAGATCGTCCGGCAATTCAATGATCTGCACAACCAGACGGACCGTTTGCGGCGTTCGCTTTCCAGAAACATTGCAGAAGTGTAGCTTGCCGCCGGAGGTTCTGAGATACGCCCGATAGCTTTGAAAGGTTTCCGGTGCATCCGGGCCAAAAAGATCCTGCAGCGCCGTTCCCTCAAAAAGGTCATCCGGACGCAGTGATCGGATCTCTTCCGGAGCAAGTCCCAGAATTTGCACAAGGCCGGGAGTTATGCTGCGGCAACGACTGGCGCTATCGAACTCAATGAGGCCCACGCCCGCATCAGAGAGCCAGTCATTCAAAAGGCCCATATCAAGATTCCAGCAGTTGCCCGGCCCGGCGTTCGCCATACATCCGGCTATAGAGCCATACCGGAATCATGATGCCTATCAGAGCACCCGTCAGCACGTCAGCCGGAAAATGCATAAAGACCACAACGCGGCTCAGAGCAATCAAAAGGGCCGAGCTCATGAACAGCAAACGATACCGGGGAAAGAGCAGACTGAGCGAGAGCCCCAGAGAGAAAGCCGTGGCGGAGTGGCCGGAAGGGAAAGACATGCTCTGATGCATGAATTCACTGAACTTAAAGTTGAATAGAGTAAAGCCGTGGATTTTCTCTGCGGAGAATAAAAGTTCCGGGCGTGCCCGGCCAAAAAGTAGCTTAAAAAAATTAACAATAATTCCTGAGTAGAGGATGGACAGAAAAACATAAAGCGATATACTGGCCGTCCGCCCATCACGCCTCCGGGTGACCCACCAGAAGAGAGCAAAAAAAAGTAAGTAAAATGATGATTCGCCCAGGTAGCTGATGTTGACAAAGGTTTCATACAGCGAGGTTTCCCGCAGTCCGTAAAAGTAAGTAGCTACCGGAATATCAATGTAGCGAATGCACAGGTAAGCCCCGACCACAGTCAAAAGCGGAGCCACAATGGAAAACCAGGTAGACCCCAGAAATTCCCGCCAGCGAGCGGCATACCCCAGCAATTGGGCATGACGGGCATCGGCGCGGGCCGCATCTGCGGACCAGCGCAGGCAGCGGGCGTAATCCAGTCCGGTGTATTCGCAGATTTGTTCCAGAGAAAGTCCGCTTCTTTGCTGGATGTCAGAAACATCGCGGACAATACGACGGCGTGTGTTCGCCGGAACGTACCATGAACGATAAAGGCCCCAGAGTCGGGAACGTGCTTCGAGCAATTCCAGATAGCAATCGTTCACTGTCGTCCCCGGAGCACATACATGGAGTGCAGGCCCAGGTCCCGCACATGTTCAAGAGCCGGGTGCTCTAAAGTTAGTTGTAATTTATGATCTTTGCGGCAGAGAACATAAAGATCCTTTTCTCCGTGCTGATTCAAGCGTTCAGCATTGCCTTTGAATTTATAGGAATGAAGGACTTCAATGGTTCGCTTTCCGTAAAAGAAAAGATCAAAGGATAAAAAGCGATACATGGCCAGGTCGCCATTTTTACTGTAAGCCTCCTGCATCAAAGTGCGCAGTGGACCCTGATTGTGGCTTGTATAAAGCGGAAGCACCAGGATCCAGAGGCTGGATAAAAATAAAGCAGTACTGAACATTCCGGAGCAAAGATAGGCGAACCACTGTCGCTTTTTTAGAAAGAAAAAAGTGAGCAAAGCCAGCACGCTCAGCAAAATTCCCGGCAAAAAAGCCAGACCGTGAGGCTCCGGCGGGTTTTCCATCACAAAGCCCATTTTTTCACGAAAATCCGCAAATGTATAGGGCAGGATGGCAAAAGCGATTCCCATCAGCATCATGTACCCGAGCGTTAAGAACTGGACCCATTTCCAGCGCGGGCTGGAGTGGATCGATTCCCTGAGTGCCAGAAGAATTAATAGAGTTTGTGGAATATACATGGAAGCAGAATAATGCGGCAACTTTGTCGTTACAAAAGAAAAGAGAATCAGGACAAAAAGAATCCAGCCCAGACAAAAATACACCAGGTCCCGCTCCTTCTGCATGACGGCGGTACGAATATCTTGATGGGTGTAGAGCAACAGTAACGGTGTCCAGGGAAAAAGACCTACAAGGGCAACTATGAAATGATAGAAAAACGGACCTTCGTGAGAATCCAGTGGTTGCGAAAAGAGCATTCCCTGAAAGGCAGCAAATCCCTCAAGGAACTGCGGTCCGGAAATCAGATAGTTGATGACGAACCAGGACAGGGCAATGGCCAGAGAAAGGCTGCCCGTGAGCAAAAGCGGTCCCAAAGGCAGTGCTTTGCGGAAGTGGGACCAGGAAGAAGCGAGGAGACCGGTTACACTGGAAAACACAGAGCTGGCCGCTCCAGAGTCCTGAAGCGCCCGGCCCAGAATCAGGCCAGAGCAGGCAATCAGCGGAATCACACCGCCCAGAGGGCCCTTGGTAAGCACAGCCGTTCCCATGGCCAGAGCTGCAAGCATTGCATGCTTGTATCGGGTGGAGGATTGATTTGCCCGCATGAGGAAAAGCAGTTCAAATGCTGCCACTCCGATCAGTGCGTTGAACATATTATCGATGACCGCGAAGCGTGCAGAGAGCAGCGGACCAAAAGCGCCGGCATAAAGAATCGCGTAGAAAAAGGAAAGCGGCCCGAGGATCGATCGTAGACGGTAAGCCAGATAAAGGGCAAAGAGAAAGTGAGACAGAGCTGAAGTGGATCGGGCTGCAAATTCACCCACGCCAAAGATTTTGAACAGGGTTGCCATGACCCAGAAATAGAACGGAGGCTTCTCCGCAAAGGGTTGATCATTGATATAAGGATTTAAAAAATCCGAGCGCACCAGCATCTGCCGTGCTGCCTCTGCATAGATGTTTTCATCCCAGTCAATGAGCGGTGCGGATGTTAGGCCGGAAAATAAGAATAGAGCCAGCAGGGCAAGAACCAGAAACTGGACGCGTGGCTGATCAGCGGGCGCTGGATTCATGTTTTACCTCAATACAGACTTTGCCAAAATGGGCCATGCTCTTTAGGTGCTCAAATGCCGCCACGGAAGCCGCAAAAGGAAAAACTTGATCCACGACCGGGTGGAGGCCGTGCAATTCGATGGCCCGATTCATTTCCTCGAAGCTTTCCCGATGACCCACGACGATCCCCTGGATTCGTATGTTTTGCATAAGTACAGGATAGAGATTCAATTCACCGGACCCGCCGGCCAGAACGCCAATGAGGCTGATGGTCCCGCCCGGTCGCACGGAGCGAATCGATTTTTCCAGGGTTCCCGATCCACCTACTTCTATGACCAGGTCCACTCCTTCCCCGCCGGTCATCCGATACACTTCCTTTTCCCAGGACGGGCGCTCGGAGTAATTGATGGTCAGATCTGCCCCCAGACTGCGGGCGCGCTCGAGTTTTTCTGCAGAACTTGAAGTGATAATGGTACGCGCTCCCAGCAGCCGGGCGAATTGCAGGGCAAAGATAGAAACTCCGCCAGTTCCTAAGATCAAAACAGTGGAGGCCGGGCCAATGCGTGCTTCTTTGACCAGAGCGCTCCAGGCAGTGAGCGCGGCACAGGCCAGCGTACTGGCTTCCACATAACTCAAATGCGACGGTTTGCGAACGCAGGCCGATTCCGCAACCACCATGTATTCGCAGAGCGTGCCGTTTAGCGGTCCACCCAGGCTTGACTTCAGCATCGTGCGCCGTGGCAGGCCGTAGAGCCAGTCCTGGGAAAAAAGGGGGATGACTTCCTCGCCTGTCGCCATCGTGCAGGCCGGCCCGGTTTCCACGACAACACCCACTCCATCGGAACAGGGAATGAGCGGCAGCTTGAGCCGTGGGTTGTAGCGCCCGGTCACCATTAAGAGATCACGGTAATTGAGAGAAACGGCGCGCATTTCCAGCAGAAGCTCACCCGGGCCAGGTTGGGGCCTCTCGATTTCTACGGGCTTTAAGTGCTCAAGGCCGAATTGATCGAACCGGTATGCCTGCATTGCGGTAAGAGAATTGGTCTTTGATTTGTCGTAAAGAGTTTTACTCGCTCACGGAATAGCGGGCACTGAAGCGGGTCTCAGCTCCGGTCGGGTCGATGGGTTTGAGCAGCAACAAAAAGGTTTCACTGAGTGCCGGCAACCGGGACCGAATGGGCATGGGCGTACTGGCGGAGAGATTGTGCAGTTCAAATTCGATTTCCACTGTTTTATCCGCAGAGTAACCATTTTGTACGTACATAATAATCGTATCATCATCCTTTTGGGGTCGCAAAGTGACCTGATCTTTACGGGCAATCGTCCGGCGGTGGCCGGCAAAATCTTCTGCTTTCAGATCCTTGCCAAAAATCGCTTTAAAGGATGGGCCGCCAGCATGCACTGCATAATGGTAATCGCCCTCGCGCAAACGCTCCACCTTGCCCTGCAGAGTGCTGAAACGTACGGGTATGCTCTGCGCTTCCATGATACCGGGGCGACTCACTTCAAAGTGCAAATGAGGGCCACGGCTGAAACCGGTGTTTCCGCTGTAGCCTATGGGATCTCCCTGGTTGACCTTTTGTCCGGAACGAACCATTACGCCTCCCTGCTTCAAATGAGCGTAAGTGGCGTACGTGCCGTCGTCATGGGCGATGATGATATAGTTAGCATAATCATTGTAGTTGGGGGACGGCCCGCCTGTGTTGGAATCGCTTTTTGTTTCTACAACCAGACCTGCTCGCGCTGCATGAATGGCCGTACCGATTTCCAGAGCAAAATCAAGACTGAACTCCGATGTTCCCTTGTGAGAAAAACTACCACCGTAGCCCTGAATGAGCTTAGCTTTAGTTCCGTGCGCAAAGGGAAGGACGTAAAGAGCATCCCGATCAGGTTCGGCGGCTGGATCTCCTCTTGACTGCCGCGTCATCAAATTGTAGCTCATGTTTTGTCCGCTTCCCGAATGGCGCAGGGTCAGTAACAGGACCTTACGGCTCCCGGCAGGAATCACCGCATGCAGGGGCAGGGGGCGGTCGCTTTTTAAATTCTGGACAGCCTTGAGAGCCAGCTCTACCTGGCAGGGATAGAGAGCCTGACTGTCCGCGTAGATATGAATGGTTTGTCCTTCCACCACATCACGGTACACTTTCACGCATTCTGAGGCCTGAAACGCAGTTGGCAGCAAGAGAATTGCAAAGAGCAAGCGTAGCATGAACCTGCCTGTAGAATCGTCCAGAACAGACAGTTCGCCCAGCCATTTTTCCAGCCCTCCGGTGATTCAGATCTATTGCGATGGGGCCTCGCGGGGCAATCCGGGCCCCGCTGCCATAGGTGGCATTCTCCTGGAAGGAGAAGAGATTCTGGCAGAGATTTCAGAAAGAATTGGCAGCACCACCAACAATGTTGCTGAATACCGCTCTCTGATAGCCTGTCTTGAAAAAGCGGTGGAACTCAAACGCAAGAAGATGAATATTTTTATGGATTCAGAACTTGTGGTGAAGCAGGTCAGGGGGGAGTATAAAGTAAAAAAAGAACATTTGAAAGCCTACCATGCGCAGGTCAAGGTTCTGCTTGAAGGACTGGTCTGGACAATTGGCCATGTTCGCCGGGAGGAGAATGCCCGGGCTGATGCTCTGGCCAATCGAGCTCTGGATCGCTCCAACTGAACTTTCCTGAATTTCCCGGAGGATTTGGCCGCTACCCGGGGCGTACCCGCCAATCGTAGCGCCGGGGTTCAGGCGGCCGACCGGCCCCATTGCAGGTCCCAAGATCCGTCGTAGAGCATCTGGCGGAGCCGGATAATAGCGGATGCGCCGTCGATGGTCCATTTCATTCCGGCCTGCTTGAGCCGGGATTGGACGAGGTACTTATGAGCGCTCTCGACCGCACCGCTCCCAATGAAGAATCCCATGCGGCGGAAATGCGGATAGCGCATCTTATCCAGGCGACTTTTGTAATAGTTGTGTAATTCAATGATTGGGGTCTGGACTCGGGGCCGGCGCTTGGCTTCGAAGAGTAGACGTTCGCAGACCGCTTCGGCCATTCCGTTCCATAACATTTCTCGAAGTGGCTCCACCCATTCCCTGACGCTTGCGGTTTCATTCTCCCCGAAGATGGCTTTCCCGCAATTCCAGAGGTGTTCACTTGCGTGGTACCAATCCAGAATGTGCACTGACCGGGGAAAAAGTCTTTCGCGCATATGGTCCAGCCAGTCCGCGCCATCGCTTATGAAGACGATCGTTTGCGCGCGCATGCTGCCGGCTTCCGCAGCCACTCGCTTCAGGAGTTGTGCGAAGTGCTCTACGCCCTTACCGATTGATGTTGCGAAGCGTTTTTTTGTAATACGGCATATTTCTTTTCCTTTTGCAGACTTTCTCCTGATGATATCCTCTGTACGAAAAACAACTCCAACTTTTACCTCCTTGTACTCGGTTTTGAGCCGATTTTCAGGGGTTTTTCCCCGAATCGGCACCATGCCACCGTCTGCCTGAACATAGAGAATTTCTGTCTTCTCAGCAGACACCGTACCGAACTCTTTGCTTCTGTATTCATCTGCAGCACAGAATGATGCTCCATACGCCTCGGCCGTTTCGCGCAGCATAGTCTCTGTGATATCGACTTTTTCAAAGCGTCCGAGATAATGACGCGCCTGATCAAAGGGGACGGCTGCGCCCAACCAGCACAATAGCTCAGCAAATTTTCCTGACGCCGAATGAGGTGTCAGTCCGAGGATTTTCTCCAGTGGGAATTCTGTGCAGCGGCAGGATTTGTTAGTGCACGTATAATATGCACGATGAATTCCAATAACACCAGTTCGGCCCAGATTTAGTTTGCGCTCTCGAGTTCCCTGGAATTTCTGCGGGCTTCCGCATTCAGGACATTTTTTTTTCGCCGGCCTTCAGGCCCGGTCCTATTTTTCCCAGAATCTTCAGCAGAACTTCAGGGTGGTCTACATGGTGACGGATCATCCAATCCTGAATTTCCGCCAGGTTTGGAGCCGTCCGGTCCGGGTGTTCCTCCCCCTTCCGGAGACTTTCCTTGAAACGCTCTCCCAACTCCTCGATTTCCGCATCTGTGAAAAACATCAGCACCCCCTGCAATTACAGGGAAGCTTGGGCCAGACGGCCGCCGGTACCAGCACTTTTTCCTACGATTGGCGGGTGCGCCCCGCTACCCGCTCCGGATTATGTCGCCTGGGGCCCATTCTTTGCCGAAAAAGTACCGGGCACCCCTGTCTTTATGGATCGCTGGCAAATCACCAATGCAACGCTGGTTTTTCCAGATCGCGCGGAGAACGGCGGACTGCTCATTGATGGTGCGCGCATTCAGAAAATTCTGAGCACGGGCGAACAGGATGCAGATGTTCTGGAAGTGGATCTGCACGGGCATTTTCTATACGCCGGACTGATCAACAGTCATGATACGCTCCTTGCCAGTTACCTCCCTCTGCCGGCACCGGCGCGTCCCTATTCCAGCTGGCTGGCCTATGACAATGCCCTGAAATCTTCCGTACTTTTTCGCGAGCGTATGCTCATTGATACGGCCGATCTGTACCTGCTGGGTGCTTACCGGAACCTTCTGGCCGGTACTACCACGGTGGTTGACCATATACCCGAGTTTGTGCGCCGGCCCTTTCAGGGCAAATTACCCATCCACCTCCTTGAGGACTTTGGCATTGCCCATGCCGTGGATCACAGTGCCCTCGGCTGGGGGCAGGGCGTGCAGATTGAGCATGAAAAAGCCGTTCGGGAAAATCGGCCTTTTCTTTTGCACATTGCAGAAGGCACCGACCGGGAAGCACAGGAATCTCTGGCAACGCTCCAGGCGCTGGGTGCCCTGTCGGAGCATACAGTGCTTTTGAGCGGCGTTGGTTTAAGTGCTCAGGACCTGGAACGAATCGCCGGAGCGGGCGCGCACCTGGTCTTCTGCCCGGTAGCCTCAGAACGATTGTTTGGTCAATTACCCGATGTGGTCCGGGCCACGCAGCTGGGAGTCTCTTTGAGTCTCGGGACCGATGCTGCCATGACAGGATCCCTGCACCTTCTGGATGAATTGCGGGCAGCTCGCAAGGCTCTGCCAGCATTGAGCGCTAAAGAATTGTATGCAATGGTCACAAAGAGTCCGGCCCGGGCTTTGCGGCTGCCCTGCGGTGAGTTGAAAACAGGTAACCGGGCCGATTTTCTGGTTCTGCAAGGCAGCGGTGATCCTTACGAGAGCCTCTGTGAAGCAAAGAGTGCGGACATTTTTCTGGTTGTAGCCGACGGTCGTCCTGTCTTTGGAGATAAGAATACGGCTTCTCTGGCCGATTCTGCAGGTGTGGAGAAAATCGAGATCAACGGACGGGAAAAATGGATCACAGGCAGTCCGCAGGAATTGCTTTCTCGAATTGAGATGGCCACCGGCAAGCGGCCGGACCTGCCTTTTCTGAATTTGCGAACTCTGGAGAAAATCAGCTAATGCCTGTCTCGCGAAATTATACCGGTGGTTCCATCGTTTATTTTGCGGAGGACAAACCTACCGATGAGATCTATGTCCTGCAGCAAGGCCGGGTGATTTTGATCAGCACCGCTCTTGATACGGGCGATGAAATTAAAGAAGAGGTACAAATCGGTGAATTTTTTGGGGTAAAGTCCACGCTGGGCAAATACCCCCGGGAAGAAACAGCTCAGATCCTGGGTAAATCCACGGTGCTTGTTTTTAAGGTCAATGAATTTGAGGCGATGGTGATGCGCAACACCCGCATCGTCATGAAAATGCTCAAAGTCTTTTCCCGCAATCTCCGTAATATCCACCGCCAGGTACGCGATATCCTCAAGGCGGGAGCCCAGCGCAGCCCGGCCTATGAACTCATGAATGTGGCCGAGTCGTTTTACCGGACGGGTAATTTCGATCATGCTGTTTATGCCCTGGAGCGTTATTTGCATTACTACCCGGGTGGTCGCTATACGGATCGTGCTCATGACCTTTTGTCTAAAGCACGCAAGGGCCAGATGTACCCGCCCAGCTATCCGCCGCTGGAAGAAGACATCACCGATCACCCGCGGGCACCGGCTAATTTTCTGGAAACCAGTATGCAGACGGTAAGTAATGACTATGATCCGTTTGCCCTGGACATGCCGGCCGCACCAGCCAGACAATCCGGTGCCGGCGGCGAGCTGGAAACGATGTCTAAAAAAGCCGCCGAGGCCTTTTCGCGCAAAGATTTTGCCGGAGCCCTGCGTTTTTACACGGACTGCGTGCATTTTCCGGAAGTTCTTTCTCCCCGCGATGAAAAGATTGTTGCCGAAGCTCGTTTTGAACGCGGCCGGACACTTCTGGAACTCTCGAAGTTTGACGAAGCCAATCTGGCTTTTTCCGAATATATCAAAATGCATCCCACGGGAGGTCATGTAAAAAGTTCCCTTTTCCACATGGGCCTTGTTGCGGAAAAAACCGGAAACCGCGAACGCGCAAAGACGCTCTATTCCAAAGTGGTCAGCATGCTTCCACCCGATGAGCTTTCCACTCAGGCTCGCAAGAAGGTTCAGGAGTTATAGATGCTTTTACCTGAATCGCTTTTTGATAAATTTGGAAAAACGTTTGAACCGGGTCAGATCGTTTTCTGTGAATATGAACCGGGGAACGACTTTTACTTTATTCAGGAAGGTAAAGTAAAGATCACCAAGACCGTTGCCAATATGCAAAAGACCCTCGATATTCTGACCACCGGAGATATTTTCGGGGAGATGGCCATCCTGGAGGAGGAACCTCGCAGCGCATCGGCCATGGCCATTGATCAGGTGCGTGCTTTGCATTTCAATCGTGAGAACTTTGACACTCTGATGATGGGCAACCCGCAACTGGCTTACCGGTTACTCGTGATTTTCACCACCCGTATCTATGATGCCCGGCGACGGTTGCAGGTTCTACTGCTACCCGATGCCCCCACCAAGATAGCCGATGTATTTTTAATGCTTTATGAAAAAATGCAGGCCCAGGGGCCGCACAAAGTGATTTTCAATGTTACCGTCGATGATGTGGCCAACTGGTGCGGCCAGCCGGTCGGTGAAGTTCAGAAAATTATTTCAAACTACGTAAAACAGGGTAAGCTGGAACTTTTTGCGGATCGGATTGTGGTCAGCAACATCAATGATTTTTCGCGCATGGTTGCCTCACGCCGGAAGGGTTGACTTCTTTTTCCCGGTCAGATAAACACCACAAATCACCAGTAAAGATCCCAGTAGCTGGCGCAACCCCAGGCTTTCTCCGCGTAGCGAGGCGATGGCCATGGTGGTAACCGGTACAAGATTGATGTAAATGGCCGTGGCTGTGGGACCCAGCGCGCGCACACCCCGATACCACCATAAGTAGCCAATGATCGTCGCAAAAACAGACATGTACACGACCGCAAGCCACAGTTCCAGGTTCATGAGCCACAAGAGCTGTGCGTCCAGCGGGCGGGCATAGTTCACTTCCAGCAGAGCGAAAGGTACAAGCATGACTGTCCCGGTTACCATGGAAAGTGTGGTGGAGACCAGTGGGCCGGGATTTACGACCAGTTTCTGTCCGAGGATGGTGTAAATGGCCCAGCAGGTCGTTGATCCCAGAATCATGAGATCGCCGGCATTGGCCTGTATGGCAGATCCTTCCGCCGGCAGGATTACCAGAGCAACGCCGACAAAAGTTAGAAGTGCGCCGGCCAGCTGAAGCCTTCGCAACCGTTCGCCTTTCCAGAAAAAAAGCAGAATTGCTGTTATCACCGGATTAGAAGCAACAATCAAAGAACCATTGATTGCCGATGTCTGGCGCAAGCCCTCAAAAAAAAGTAAATTATAAATAAAAATTCCGAAGAGCCCGCCCCTGGCCGTGCGAACCAGACTACCCGCATCCCGGGGCAAGGACACGCGTAGGGATGATAGAAGAAGTAGCATGAGGCCGCTGGCCAGAGAAAAACGCAGGACGGCGACTCCAACGGGCGGACCAATGGCCAGAGAAAGCTGCGCCGCATGAAAGGCACCACCCCAGAAGACAGCTGTTAAGGCCAGCTGGACATGTTCTCGCCACACTCTGGTCTTAGATTTTTCGACTGAGCCGCTGAACACATTTTCTTTACTTGACGTCTAAATTCTCAGGGCCAACCTGCTCGGGGAGAAATTATGCTACGATTGATGTACGGATCCATTGGGGTTATCATGTTCACTTTATCTTTTTCCGGGCTGGAAGCTGCCCGGTGCCGCTGGGAAAACATGATGGTGCTTTATAAATGTAAGTATGAACTGGGCCTGCTCAGAGGCGAGTCTGATATGCCCAAACTGGCTACAGAAGAGTATCTGGACTGGTTCAAGCGCTTGACGCCGCGCAAAGCCGGTGAACGCCCCGCTCTACTCATTGAATTCGTCAAGCGCGGTGCAGTCGTCGGGAATTATCAGCTTGCTTCCTGGAAGATCATCGATGCGATTCCAGAAGATAAACAGCAAAGAGCTCCGGCCTCAGAAGTCCTGAAAAACCAGGCCCAATTCAAGGCCATGATCCAGCGGAATATGGAAAAGCTTTAGCCCGGATTATTCGTGAAAACAGCGAGTCGCCGCACGCGACACACTGTTTTTACAAACAAGCTCCGGGTTTTAGTGGAAATGATGAAAAACCGCCCAGTGCGGGGCGGTTTTTCTTTGAACCTGTACAAGATTCGTCGCAAGGTGGTTCGAACTTATAGCCAAAAAAGTCATATTGAAAGAAATTTGAAACCAAAGTGAAACAACAGGCAGCTTTTCTTCTTGGAAGGGTAGCGTTTGAATGAAAAAGCGCATACCAGAGGATTTAAATTATGCGAATTCCCGGCCGCTTGCGCTTTCTTACTTTTGTTTCAGCTCTTTTTTCTATTCAGCTTTCCTCCGGGCTTTTCGCCCGATCGTATCCTGTTCGGATGGTTGACCTGGATTCGCCCGTATCGCTGGACAGCGCGGCAGAGAAAGGAGCGGACGCCCCGGTCTGGTGGGCCAGCGCCAGCAAGATCGATCCCGCGGCCTATTCCACCGTGGTGCTGGCGCAAAATCCCCTGCGCGACGAGGCCGGTCCCGACTGGGCGCCTGTGCCCACGCCCTCCAATCTATTCGAAAGCAAAGCATTGCCGCTTCCGGAGTCCGGCGATGTTAAAAGCAGTTCCTACTGGCTGCGCCTTGTGTTTCGCGCTACGGGGCATTCTCGGGACGCCATGGCCATTCGCCTGGGCGAGATCAGCGACCGCGACCGCGCGTATTTAAACGGAGTGCGCATTGGCGAAACAGGAGTCTGGGGCGCGGAGTTGCCCCAGGCCTACGACAAACATCGCATCTATAACATTCCGGAAGGGCTGTTGCGCCGGGATGGGTTGAATGTGCTGCTGGTGGAATTGCAGCCCTATTTTGACTATGAGCTTGGAATTTGCAAAAACTACACTGAGATCGGCCCCGCCGCCGTAATGTGGCAAACCCACTACAATAAAAACTGGTTCGATGTTCTGTTTCTCATCGCCTATCTCACGGTGGGCATGTATTTCTTATTTTTATTTGTGCGACGACGTTCCCAGCGGGAGAATCTTTTCTTTGGACTTTTCTGTATCTTTTTAGTGCTGTATCAATTCTTGCGCACGCAGATCAAATACGAGCTGGGCATGGATTTTCATCTCTTGAAGCGCATGGAATACATTTCGCTATTCATGATGTTTATCATGATCAATCTATTTATCCGCAATTATTTTGAATTGCCGCGCAATCTCTTTATGCGCTGGTTTGATCGCGTTTTGTACGGACTGGGTGCCCTGGTTTTTGGAACGGGCATTTTTATTGTGGCGCTCAATCCAGATACTGCGGTCTGGAGCGCATACAACAATGGTTATGCGCTGAAAACCCAGAGCTTTGTGTTTATTCCGGTAATGCTGGGCATTGTGATCTATTCCATGTTCAAAAAAAATCGGGACGGATTTTTCATATTTGCAGGCATGTTGTTTATCATCGCGGCCTTTGTGATCGATCAGCTCACGCACCACGGTATTCTGAATTTCATGCGCGTGATGGGCTACGCCTTCGCCTTTTTTGTGATGTTCCTGGCGGTAATTCTGGCCAATCGATTTGTGCGGCTGCACAATGAAGTGGAAGATCTGAACAAGAATCTGGAAAAAAAGGTTCAGGATCGCACGCAGCAGCTTGCCGACAGCCTAAATGAAATTCGCGGGCTGAAAGAACAGCAGGATGGCGACTACTGGCTGACCTCGCTTTTAATCAAGCCGCTCAAGGGTTTGTTTGGGCGCTCGCCAAATGTGAGCATTGAGCTCCTTGAGCGGCAGAAGAAAAAATTTAAGTTTCGAAAGTGGTCCTCGGAAATCGGAGGGGACATCAACGCTGTGCACAAAATCACGCTACGCGGACGCGAGTACACCGTTGTCATCAACGGCGATGCCATGGGTAAGTCGATTCAGGGAGCGGGTGGCGCCCTGGTGCTGGGTACGGTTTTTAAGTCCGTGATCGCGCGCACAGAAATGTCCAGTCATGCGGCCAACAAGTATCCGGAACAATGGCTCAAGGAGTGTTTTATCGAGTTCCAGAACGTATTTACCTCTTTTGACGGCACCATGTTGATGTCGGCGATCATCGCACTGGTAGACGACCGGAGCGGTCTGGTGTATTTCATCAACGCCGAACATCCTTGGGCTGTGCTCTGGCGCGACGGGAAGGCGGAATTCATCGAAGATCGGCTGCATTTTCGCAAGTTCGGCACTACGGGAATGGAGGGCAGTCTCGAAGTGAAGCTTTTTCAAATGCGCCCGGATGACGCGCTGATTCTGGGGTCGGACGGACGGGACGATATCCAGACCGGAGTGGACGAACGGGGCCTGCGCATCATCAACGAGAGCGAACAGGAGTTTCTGCGGCGTGTCGAAGACGGCCATGGCAATCTTATCGATATTGAAGAGTCGATTCTGGCCCAGGGAACCCTGACTGATGATTTTAGCATGATTCGCATTGGCTACAAAGAAGACGCGCCGCTTGCGCAAGAAACAGATTATCCGGAGGAATATCGCATGGCACTGCAAGCGGGGCGTAAAGCTTTCCGCGAAGGCGCTCTGGAAGAAGCGGAGAAGCATTTGCTGGCCGCGCTGGGCTACCGCCCGGACGATCAGGAAGCGTTGCGCGACGTAGGTCAGATCAGCTATCGTTTGAAAAAATACGCGGAAGCCGTCTCTTTCTCAGGTCAATATTCGGACCTGAGCCCTGGTGATTCGGATGTTCTATATCTGATCTCCATTTCAGCGAAGCAGGCCCGTCAATATATGAAAGCCGCCGACTTTGGCGAGCGCTTGCGTTTGCGTCAGCCAAAGCATGTTAAGAATTTGATCAACCTGGCGGATGTCTATCGTTTGCTGGGCAATCATGCCCGCTCGGAGATGTTGCTGGGCCTGGCTCTGGAGCTGGATCCGGAAAATAAAAACGCGGCCATCTTGCAGGACGTTTTGCAGAAGGCCTGAAAAGCATGGGCTGCCATCTTTTGCGCGAGCTACGAAAACCGGTGAAGTCGCCCTTAAATTTTTTTTGAATTCAAC
The DNA here is from genome assembly GCA_015075425.1 of Spirochaetales bacterium. Lineage (GTDB taxonomy): Bacteria > Spirochaetota > Leptospiria > Leptospirales > Leptonemataceae > H5-SPI1. The sequence continues at coordinate 1,033,881 of JABTUL010000002.1, forward strand.
ACTTGAGTATTTATTTATTCTGGCCAGTTTTGCCGGCAGGCGTGGACATGCTTGTGAATATGGCAGATGAACAAATCGTATTGCTGAATAAAATTACAGCCATCATAGATGAAAAAGCGGCCAAATACAAGGATGAGCTGGCTGATATGCCCCGGGTGAGGGCGGTGAATGAAAAAAAGCTAATCGTGGACCTCATTGATGAGGCCCTGGCTCTGGCGGAAAGCATGAAGCCGGCTCCCTTTGATTTAATCGCCGATTTCAAGCGTCTCAAGCAGCAACTGAATAATTTGCACTAACATCATTCAGTTTCTTCCCGTCGGTATGTCGGCCTCCTCAAATCTATTCGATTACGTTGCGGGCTTCAAGGCCAAAATTCTCCGCTGCCATCAGCATATTTCGATCATTGGTGTAAATAGTTTTCAAGCCATTCTTGCGCGCAGTTGCCAGATGGACGGCATCCCCGGCTCGTAGTCGTAAGGTTAGAGGCACAGTCTGGAAGGCGTGCCGCACATCCAGAATGATTTCCGGGCTTACGGGAAAGAAATTCCAGACCCCCGAAGCCCGATCGGAATCAAACCATTCGATGACCTGCCCAATCGCGAGATCGGAAAGGCGATTTTCCTGGCGATGGCGATGCAGGCCGGAGAAGAACTCCGCACATGCCCATTCGGATGACGCAAGCCCTGGAGCTGCCCGGGCCAGGTTGCGAACGGCGGCGGCCCCCGGCTCGTTCAGATAGCATTTGAGCATGTACGCCGTGTCAAAATAGACCATCTCGGTCTTTCCTGACGAGATCAACTGAATCCATTGGAATCGGAGGCAAGCCCAGAATTTCAAGCTCCCGGTCCGGCAGTCCTGCCCCGGAAGGGGGTACGTAATGCCGTAAAACGGCAACCGGGCGGCCACGGTCCAGGATCAGGAGCCCTTCAGCACCTGCGCTCCGGACCAGCGCGCCCGTCCGGGCGTGCAACTCCCTGATCGTTATGCTTTTCATGTATCACACTGAGACACATTCCGCGCGCAGAGTCAAGGCCAAAATTCTCAGCTGCCAAGGACCTTGGCTTGATTTCCGGCACCCGGCTGCCCCAGTTCTTAGGCAACAGGTCAGGGCGATGGTAGTTTGTTGTGCTTTTTCATCGCTCGGTTCTCAGTTCAAGGACTGAGGCGCCACCAGTTGAAAGCGGGCGATGCGAGCCTTGAAGCGTGAACCGTCTTCGCGTAGCATTGTATAACTGCCCTCCATAAATCCGAGAGCGGTACTCAGCGGACAGAAGCTCGTATACTGGAAAGACTGACCGGGCATCAGTCGCGGTTGGTGTCCTACGACACCCGGACCCTGTACTTCCTCTACATGGTTGAAGGCATCGCGGATGATCCAGTGGCGATCCAGGAGCTGCACCGGTTCTGAGCCATCATTGGTGATGGTAACCGCATAGGCATAGAAATAGACCGATTCTGCCGGCCGCGACCTTTCCGGTATAAATTGAGACACGACTTCCACACGCAGGCCATTGGTGACAGCGACAGACATGGCCCCCTGTGCCCGGGCCCCTCGATTTTGTAAAGAAAATTGCGGGAGATTTTTTCCCTCAGGGGGTTTTGATTCCGGCGCGAAGCAGGGCCTCTGCCTCTGTTTTGCAGATGTCAAACATATCCGTCAGACGGGCCAAGTCGAGGACGTATTCCGTAACCGGTGAGATATCCGCCAGCAACAATTGCCGGCCCTTAATTTCGCAATCCCTTTTGATTTGCAGCAGTTTGCCAATGCCGCTGGAGCTTATATCCGTTACGTCTGCCATTTGTAAGATGAAGGTTCTGACCGCCGGCCGGCTCTGTTCTTCAATGCTTTTACCAAGCCAGGGGATCTCTTCCAGGGTAAGCCGACCGGACAGTCGCAGGACAACAGCCGAACCGTTCTCCGTTACCTTGATTCGCATGAAGCGGATTTTTTGTTCGGGTATGTGTAGACAACCGTAAAACGATTTTCTTTTGACATCCCGCATCCCAGGACCTTCAGTGAGTTCATGGTCCGGATACCGGGATGCTCCTGCCTTGCCGGCCTTCTTTTCCTATCCGGCCTATCCGGCCTGTCCGCCGAAGTCGTCTGGCTTGATAGCAGCCGGGCAGAGGTTCACGCTCTCGAGATCCTCGAAGATCCGGAGGGGAGCCTGTCCTATGAACAGGTGCAGACCATGCCCTTTGTCCGGACGTCAGGCCGCCATCTCAATCGCGGATTTCGAGCGACCACCGTCTGGGTTCGCATTCAAGCCGGCAATCGCAGTCAGGCCGGTGAATGGTTGCTTGAACTTGCCCACCCCATCACCGATTCCATTCAAGCCTATCTGCCTGCTCTCGATGGCAAAGTAGAGCTACGAACTGCCGGTGACACACTGAAGTTCGCTGAGCGGGAATTAGCTCATCGTAATTTTTTCTTTCGTATGCGCCTGCCTGCTGAAGCGATTACGCCACTTTATTTAAGAATTCAAACGCAGGATGCTCTGGTTTTGAAATTTAAAATCTGGAAGGCGGACGCACTTCTGGAACAATCCACCGCAGAACAGGCAAGCTCCGGTCTTTACTATGGGATTATGCTGGCCATGATTCTGTACAATGGCTTTCTTTTCCTTTCCCTTCATGAGCGAACTTATCTTTACTATGTTTTATATATTATATGTTTCTCTATTTTGATGCTCTGCCACCAGGGGTTTGGCTACCAGTTTCTCTGGCCGGATTATCCCTGGTGGCAACAGAAGAGCATTCCTGTTTTTACCGCCAGCGCAGCCTTTCTTTTAGGGCTATTCATGCGCGGTTTTCTGGATGTTCCCGGTCAGCTACCACGCTTTGACAAAGTACTGCGAATCATTATCGCCATATTTGCTGTTATAGTGCCGGCCAGCCTTTTTTTATCAGTCGTTGATTCCGCGCGACTTGTCATCAGCGTTGGTCTTTTTGCTGTTGTCTTGAGTCTCCTGATGGGCGTTTTTCTCCTGCGGCGTGGCAATCGGCCGGCCCGATTTTTCTACCTGGCTTTTTTTGTTTTTTTCATCGGTGTTGTGCTCTTTAATCTAACGGCTATCGGCCTTTTGCCGGCGAACCCCTGGACAGAATCGTCAATGCGGATCGGCTCAGCTGTAGAAGTGGTGCTTTTGTCTCTCGGGCTGGGGGACCGGATCAATACCACTCAGGCCCGGGTTATCGCCGCTCAAAATCAAGCTGTTGCAGATCTGAAGCGTATTGATACAATCAAAGATGAGTTCCTGGCCAATACTTCGCATGAATTGCGCACGCCGCTGCACGGAATCATCGGTATAACGGAATCATTGCTGGCCCGCGGGCAGCTTCCGGAAAAGGCCCGGTTGGACCTGGAGCTGGTCGCTGCCAGCGGTCGCCGGCTGGCAAGCCTGGTTGGCGATATCCTGGATTTTTCACGTTTGCGGAATGCGGACCTGACCCTTCAGTTACGTCCGGTCGCCCTGTCCTCTGTTGTTCATGCAGTGATAACCGTGTGTAAACATATTTCTCAGGATGGAAAAGTCAAACTCACGGCAGGACCGCTGGACGTGCCTCCGGTGCTGGCCGATGAAAGTCGTTTGCAACAGATTTTACACAATCTGATTGGCAATGCTCTCAAGTTTACGCGTCAGGGTCAGGTGACGGTCAGCGCAGAAGAAAAAAGTCCTGGCCGGGTGCAAATTTCCATTCGCGATACGGGCATTGGCATTCCCCGGGAGAAGCAGGAGCTGATTTTTCAATCCTTCACTCAGGCGGATGGCTCCATATCCAGGGAGTACGGGGGAACGGGCCTTGGACTATCCATCAGCCGGACTCTGGTTGAATTGCATGGCGGGACGCTGGAGGTGGATTCAGAGCCAGGTAAAGGATCCTGTTTTTTCTTCACCCTTCCTCTTGCCCCGGAAAAGGCCGGGGAGGAGCCGAAAGTATCTGCTCCGGGTGCTACTGTTTTACCTGCCGTGTTGTCCGCTCACCCTTTGCCAGGCGCAGAAGAAATCGGTCTGCTCCAGCAATCGGAAAAGGAAAAGGATAGCATTGCAGATCCTGGTGGCCGCGGAGAGCGAATCCTTATTGTGGACGATGATCCGGTCAATTTGCGCGTTTTACAGAATCACTTATCTTTAAGAAACTATATTGTTGATGCTGCTCTCTCCGGTCGCGCAGCCCTGGAGCTGATGGAAAAAGTAAGTTATGATCTCCTGCTTATGGACGTTATGATGCCAGGGCTTTCCGGCTATGAAGTGTGCCGATTGCTCCGCGAAAGCAGCTCGCCATCCGAATTGCCGGTGATCCTGCTCACGGCCCGCAACAGGATTGAAGATATGCTGGCCGGCCTCGAAAGCGGGGCCAATGATTTTCTGGTGAAACCTTTCGACGCCAGAGAATTGCTCGCTCGAGTAGACACACAGCTGAATCTGAAATCCTCTGCCCGTGCGCAGGCTGAACTCAGTGGCATGCAAATGGGACTCGAACTGGCAAGGTCCATTCAGCAAAGTCTTTTGCCTCATTCCATTCCGGTGGTCCCGGGATTGCACATTGCTGCCAGCTACAGATCTATGGAGCAGGTAGGCGGTGATTTTTACGATTTTCAGGTGATTCCCGACGGGCTTGCCGTTATCATAGCCGATGTTTCTGGACATGGAGTACCGGCGGCTTTGATCGTTTCCATGTTGAAACTGGCCTTTGCCTACCAGAAGGGAGTTTTAAGCGACCCCCTGCCGTCCTTTCTGGAATGAACGATGTTCTTTATGGTAACACGGGACATGAATTTGCGACAGCCTGCTATGCTTATATTGATACAGAATCGCTCTGCCTGCGTATTGGCAGCGCGGGGCATCCACCTGCCCTGGTCTGGAAAGCAAGCAGTAAAACTATGTTAAGCATAAGACCTTCCGGTCGTTTGCTGGGAATCTTTCCGGATCCGCAGTTTCAGTTCGAGGAAATCTTTCTGGAAAGCGGAGACCGCGTCGTTCTTTATACCGATGGAGTTGTGGAAGCGCATCCGCGCGATAGGGATACAGATTTTTTTGGCGAGGAGAGGCTCCGGAATTTGATTGCAGCGAATGCCACGGCCGTTGCCTCCGCGTTAAAAGATGCGATACTGACGGATCTGAATGAATGGACAGGTGGCCCCGAATACTGCCAGGATGATGTTGCTCTGGTTGTTTTGGAAATAAATTAGCGGCGATAGAGATACAGGCCAATCGCTATGGCCGCGCCCAGAGACGCGCCCAGCAAAAAGAAATACAGAGCAATCAGGAAGGTGATGAGCGGTTGTGGAGCCGGAAAGGTAAAAATGGCCAGGCCGCTGGAAAGTACACCGCTGATCCAGAATCCAGCACAGCGAGAACAGCTAATCCACTGTCGGTACAACCGGTGCAGGAAGCCCTCATTTTCAGGCGCAGGAATCCTCTGATGCCGTCGGGCCAGAAAGTCGCCCAGGAAGCCGCCAGCGGCTACAATGCCCAGCCAGGGCAAAAGAAACAGCATCCGGGACCGTACCCACCAGACAAAACTTTCTTTGTTCAGAAAGCCCAGTACAAAAAGCAGTAACAGAAACAGGAAAAAGTGACGCAGCAGGCTTTTGCCATCCATCTCCACGCGTCCATATTTCGCTGTGTACTCAGAAAGGCAATGAAAGTAGCAGCTCTTCTATCCGGTGGTGTTGATAGCTCTGTCGCCCTGCTCAAATTGTGTGAGGCCGGCCATGACGTGCAGGCATTTTATCTCAAAGTATGGCTTGAGGACGATGCGCTTGCCGCCCATTGCCCCTGGGAAGAAGACCTGGAGTATGCCCGTGCCGTCGCCGAAAATTTGCAGGTGCCGCTGGAAATCATCGCTTTGCAGCATGCCTACCGCGACACCATTCTGAGTTATACGCTGGAACAAATCAAGGCAGGCTTTACTCCCAATCCAGATATGCTCTGTAACAATCATATAAAATTCGGTGCGTTTGTTGAGGCTGCGGGAGAACATTTTGATCGCATTGCTACCGGGCACTATGCGGGAACGCAAACGCTGGATCATGGTGTAGCCCTTGTGCGTGCCCGTGATCGCTTCAAAGATCAGACCTATTTTTTGGCACGATTGGGTCAAAAGCAGCTCCGGCGAGCACTCTTTCCCCTATCCGGAATGCAGAAGAGGGAAGTGCGGGAACAGGCTGCTCGTGCTTCTCTACCGACAGCCGGTCGCCGGGACAGTCAGGGTCTGTGCTTTCTCGGGAAAATTAGTTTTTCCGATTTTCTGGCTGCCCGCCTGGGCAGACGGCCCGGTCCATTTGTCGAAGAAGAGAGCGGTCAAATTGTAGGAGAGCACCAGGGTTACTGGTTTTATACGATCGGGCAGCGGCGCGGTCTATCTTTAAGCGGTGGTCCCTGGTATGTGACGCGCCGCGATATTTTGACCAACCAGGTTTTTATCAGCCGGGACTATTTTTCCGCGGATAAACCGCGAAATCGGTTCGTGGCTACCGGGCTTCACTGGAATCTTGATGAACCGGAAAGTCAGATTCGTACATCGGGTAGCATGCGAGTGAAATTGCGCCATGGCGAACAGGAATATTCCTGCCATTTTTTAGAGGAGAGCACAGATAGAGTGGTGGTGCAAATAGAAGGCCATGACCAGGGAATTGCTCCCGGTCAGTTTGCCGTGTTCTACCATGAAGATATTTGTTTGGGGAGCGCCGTCATTTCGAGCTAAATAGAGTAAGGCAGAAATGTTCGTTGAGTTGAGTTTTTGTGGCGACCCGCATACCGGGACAGAATGTTTCCATCCAGGCGCTGGCCAGAGGATCATAAGCCGAGCCCTTACATTGATCGCTCACGTAGGCGACAGTGGGGATTTCTGCGTTTTCGCAGGAGCGGTTTTCCGTGGCGGAGTAGAGGCGCACGCCATTCCTGCGGGCCCGTTGGCGGCTCAAAAGCTCCAATTCTGTGGTCATGGCCCGTCCAGGTAGCGGTGCAGCCGGATGGGCAAAGGCATTCAAAAGGGTCGTGTCGGCGCCGGGCAAATGGTCAACTACTTCGCGGACCGGATCGTACAGGCCGCGTTCGATACCGGTAAAACAGTATATTCGTTTTTCAATATAGCTACCGGAAAACAGTCCACCCGGCACAAATAAAATTCCCAGAGAAAGCAGTGGCAGACCGGCCCCTAAAACACGCATTGGCCAGGCGGGATGGCCGTACAGAAAAAGCATACAGAGATATGCCACGGCCGGGATCAGGTGATAAATATGTCTTAACTGTTTATTGCTTGTGGCAATCTCTAAAATAAGAAACGGAACAATGCAGGTGATCGCAGCGCTGACCAGAAGCTTTCGATCAGGATGCCTGAAAATCAGGCCAGCCATGCCAGCAAGAAGAATGGCGATCCAGAGGACCGGATGGTCAAAGATCTCGCTGAATAGACGTACACTGAAAAACTCATGCTCTGACTGTGTATGCTCGCGGGAGTCAATCAAACCGGTAATGCGGTCGGGATGGATGGCCATCCAGATTACGAAGGGAAGGATTCCGGCATGGTACGCGTAGGGAAAAGAGGCGGGAACGGATCTCTTTACCGTAGCCTTTCTATATAAAAATTGAAAATAGATAAGGGTCAGAATGCTTCCCAGAGCTGCCAGATTGGCGCGAATTTTCAGTCCCGGTAGCATCAGGAAGGCAACAGCCATCCCACCCACAAAAACCAGAAAAAAGTAACCGGAACGGCCAGCCTCCCCAAACAGAAAGCGGGCAAAAGATACATAAGAATGCCTGTCGCTATGAATGCAGGAGAGAAGCAGAGCGGGGAAAAAAAGAAGACCGTAAGGATACTTGGTGTGCACCAGACCCTGGAAGGCAATCAGACAGATGATAAAAAAGGGTAAGGAAAAGGGCCTGGCCTGCCCTGAAACCAGGCGAAGTGTGATGATGACAGAAGCAAGTGTGAAAAACATTCCCTGCACTTCCAGCATGCTTGAGAAAATGTAAGCCGGGATTTCACGCGAATGCAGTAGCAGGCTGACCAGACAAAAAAAAGCCAGTCCAGCCTGTAGCGGACGCAACCTGTACAGGAGAGTGGCAGCTAAAGCCAGAATGAGTAACGCAAAAGTAAATACGGTTATGTAAATATCATGCTCGCTGGGCCGCTTTGCCGAAAGAAATAAAAGAAGACTGGCTGTTGAGCGCAGCATGGGCCACGTGGGAGCATGGAAGTAGGGTTGCAGAAAGGAGACGATCTCTCCGCGCTGCCAATCACGAATCTGATCAAAGACGATGACGGTTCGCAGGTTGGCATCCCAGGACAGAACATCCTTTTCCGGACAATTGCGGGTATACGCATCATGGAGGACATGCAGGCCATAAAGAGAGAGCAGAAGTCCCGGTAAAAGGACGCTAAAAGCGAGGAAGCGTTTTAAAACAGGCGGTAAAGATACCATTCGCCATTCTGTCTGGTGAAAGCCGGGTTGTTCAACCGGAAGTTGTCTTCGGGATTATCGACCAGATCCAGATCTGCTTCCACCATGTCCGGTTGATCCACAAGAAAATGGATTTTCACATGCCGACTATTTTTGAGAACATCATGGACGGATTTTTGCCCCGGATCCCCTGTTTGTTTGCGCAATTTCTCCGTACTGGTAAAATAAATATTTATAAAACTATCTGGATTCTGAATATCCGCTTCCAGGTCTTTCAGGCTGCGGTGCGATTTGAGATCCACATACAGTCCCATATCGGGATGGACAAAGCTGATTAGATGCGACATTTTTTTTTCATCCACGGCGGCAAAAGCATTTACCAGCAGTTGAACAAGTTGCCGGTCCTCCTCTTTAGAGCTGAAATCCGCCTTATAGTCTCCGGAAATGGAGGCGATCTCCAGTTTACGGTTACAGGTGGCCAGCAAGCAAAGAAGTATCAGGAGAGGAAGGGATTTGAGATTTTTCATTTTCGCAGGACTTTGAGAAGCAACTCTGCAAACTCCAGATCGTTTACAACATTAATTTTCTTGAGATTCTGCAGGGCATTTTCCGCGCCGGGAGTTAAACGCGCTCCAGCCACCACGTAGCCTTCCTGCACCTTCAGCTCATTCATATTGTTCTGTAAGTCCCGCAAGAAAATATCAGAAATCGGCTGATTTTTCCACTGCCTGATTTTAAAGAGCGCCCGTACTTTCTTATCTGCCTGGCTGACGGTCAGATAATCGGCGCCGTCTTTATCCCGGTAGGGCAGGGCTTTATTGACTTTGTGGCCCAGAATGGTGATCAATCGCTCACAGGCTTCCTGAAAAGCGGTCCCCTTGAGAGCATTGAAGCGGGCAATGTACTCAGCCGGATCGATACTTTCCTGGCTGGATTTTCGCGGCTTGCTGCCATCGCTTGTGTGGAAGGCCAGAAGGTCGAATTCCGCTTCCATTTTTAGTCCGGAAAGATCGTAGATGGCATTGGGCGGGAAACGACGTCGGGCCCAATCCTGTAAATGGGAGAGGAAATCGAAGCCACGGGGGCTGACCACATCCACTGTCGCAATCCCTTCTTCTATATCCATGCGAAAATCAGATACTTTCATTACTGTCTGATCAGCGGGGTTACGAATTTCCAGTTCCAGCAGATGTTCATTGGCCTTTTCCATGTTGTTTGTGAGCAATGCCATATAAGCGACGGAAAGCCGGCTATCATACTCCTCCTGATTCCAGCCTTCCTGAATGGCACCATGCAGACAGCGTTCTGCGTGCGAAAGAGCCGCTGGATAATCTTTGAGCATGTAGCAGACGACCGTGGCCAGTTTGCTGGCAATGTAACTGATGGCCGGGTCCATGAGACGCGGGATTAAATCGTTGAGGACCGTTCGTGCTTTTTCCGGTTCGTTTTGCCGATAGGATTGCAGGGCCACCATAAATTGCGTGCTTTCATCATGGGGATTCATGGCTAAAGCCAGCTCAAGCTCTGCCAGGGCATCTGTACTTTTTTGCATGGCCAGTCCAATACCCCGGGCCAGCCGGTAATCGGGGACGTTGGGAGCCACTTTTACAAGCCTTCGCAGATGACCTTCTGCAATATCAAATTGCTGCTGGCCCAGTGCCATAAAGGCGAGAAATGCCAGAGCCGTATCGTGAGCCGGCTGATGGGCGATGACTTCCAGATAATTCTCGTAGCTATCGCGATAGGCCCCCCAGATGTAGTAGATCTCTGCAATGCGACCCAGTATTTTCCCCGGCTGAATATCCGGTGTCCAGCGATTGATACGTTTGAGCTCCAGCAGGTGCACCAGTTCACTGTCTTCGTTCCCTTCCATGTTGTAAATCCGGGACATGACATAGTGTGCCCGAACATTGTCCGGATCACTGTCGATGCGTGAGCGGACAAATCCACGCGCATCAGTGAATTCGCCACGCTCTGCCAGGGCAAGTGCCTTCTCATAGACCGATCCAGTGTCCCGTATGAAGAAATAGTAAATGATTCCAAAAAAAGCAAGAGTCACGACCAGGGCGATGATGTAGGCAATCATGGTTCGGGATTTCAGCGGATGTGCGGCAAGAATACGCTGCGGCGGGCAGGCGGCAAATCGCTCATGTCCTTTAAGCTGAGGATGAATTGTTCCGTGGCCCGGCCAAGGCCCAGCAGACCTTTTTTCTTAATTCTTAACAACCGATAGTGACGCACGCTCACAAGCCAGCTACCCAGCCTGTCACGGATCCCCGATCCTGGCCGGGTGCGTAAACGGTCCTCATACCGGAATAAATCGGCCTGTTCCGGTAGATCTCCTGCAATTTTGAGAAGCACGATCCGCCACTGGAGAGCCAGCGGACTGCGGCCACACAGTTTGAGCAAGCGGTAGGCTTCCATATCACAAAGATCGGCTCCGCTTGCCCGGGCCAGGTCGTGTTTTTGTCCTGGGTCAAAGATAGGCCGATCAACACTGAGCAGCACAAATCGGCCCGGTCCCCCCGGATACACGGTGGGTTCATTGTGTGACTGAACCGCCCGGATGGTCAGCTCCTGTCCTACCGGGATGGCTGAGTGGGGGCGCAGTACGCCGACAAGACCGGCAGAGACAATTACATCCGGCGCAGCCCATTCGAGTCGGCGCAGCAAATGTGCTGGCCGGGGTAGTCCTGGTCCGGCACTGCCAGCGTAGAACACATGTCCGGCGTATGGCAAAATAAAGAAGCGGCCCTGTTTATCGTAAGTGAAGGGTTCTTGATGCCTGTCTTCCCAGTACTGAAGAATGGCGCGCAATTCCTGAGCGATGCCGGTCAGAATCAAGATTTTCATGCAGCACGGATCATTTTTTCCAGAATGGCCGCCAGAATCTCACCGGCCAGAAGAGCTTTGGGTGCCGGTCCCAGGGTCAAACGTTCCGAACCTGAGGCGCTCAGGAGCAGCACAGAATTTTCCGCCGATGCAAAGCCCTGTGTGGTTTTGAACACTTGATTGGCGCAAATGAAATCCAGTTGCTTGCGCTTCATCTTGCCGAGCGCATGCTCTTCCAGGTGGTCTGTTTCTGCGGCAAAGCCGACAACAACCAATTGGTGAAAGTTTGCTTTTCTTTCTGCCACGGAAAGCAGAATATCCGGATTGCGCACCAGCTGGATGGTGAGGTCTTCCTGTGCTTCCTTCTTGATCTTCTGAGGCTGTGATTGTGCCGGTCTGTAGTCTGCTGGCGCGGCAGCCATGATGAGCAGACAATGATTGCGCAGTTGACCCAGAACTGCTTCCTGCATATCCAGCGTGCTTTCGACAGACAGGGAGAGCGATCCTTCCAGCTGATTGTAGCGCGCATCGGTGGCGCCGGCAATGTAAACAACCTCTCCAAAGATTGCCTGTCCGGCCCGGGCCATTTGCCAGCCCATCTGACCGCTGCTGGGGTTGCTGATGAAGCGTACCGGATCGAGCCATTCGCGGGTTGGTCCGGCCGTTACAATGAGACGCAGCTGTGAAGCAAGCGACCGGGCAACAGGGCTCCAGTTCATAAAAGTCTCAAAATTGTTTCTTCAATTTCTGCTACGGAGGACATCTTTCCCTGGCCCGCATCCTTGCAGATCACTTCTCCTCCGTCCGGGCCGACTGTATGCACGCCCCGGGAACGTAACAGTTCCAGATTGGCACGGGTTGCCGGATGCCGGTACATGTTGGGATTCATCGCAGGCGCAACAAGGATGGGACAATTCAGTGCCAGCGCAGTCGTACTGACCAGATCATCGGCGATTCCCTGAGCCATTTTTGCCAGAATGTTGGCCGTGGCCGGCGCCACAACCAGCAGGCGGGCGCGATTTTTAACCTCTATGTGCAGCATCCCTTCATCCCAGTCCGTTGTGTAAACTTTCTGTCCGCTCAATATTTCAAAAGTCAATGGACCTACAAAACGGGTGGCATTGGCCGTCATGAGAACACTGACCGGAAGGTCTCTTTTCACCAGGCTGCGCACAAGTTCACAGCTCTTGTAGGCGGCAATGCTTCCGGTAACGGCAATCAAAATCGATTTTTCTTGCATGGCTAACTCCGCATGAACATGCGATCCAGTTCCTCTTGCGTGATTCGAATCATGGTGGGACGGCCGTGTGGACAGCGCAGAGGTTCTGCACATTCTGAAAGTTCTTCCAGAATCCCGGAAATCACGGGACCGGAGATACTATCATTTTTCTTGATCGATGCTTTGCAGGCTTTCATGGCGGCCAGTTCATCATAGAGAGCAAAGCCTGTCTCTCCCTGGAGGATGCGTCCAATCAAATGCCAGAGGGTATCTTCCTCTGTCCCGACTTCCAGGTAAACGGGCACTTCGCGAACAATAACTTTATCCCGACCAAAGACTTCGACAGTAAAGCCGTTCTCTGCTAATCTTTCCCTTTCATGCTCGATCTGTTCCAGATCCGCGGCCGTGCATTCGATCACTACCGGTTCGAGTAATATCTGTTTTTCTTTTCTTTGCTCGGCAAAGCGACGGCGCATTTTTTCGTAATTAATGCGTTCGTGAGCCGTATGCTGATCCACAATATAGAAGCCATCCTCTGCTTCAGCCAATATGTAGGTGCCAAAAATTCGGCCTGAATGTTTAATGAACTGAACACGATGAACTCCTTCCGGATACGCTGCCTTTTCCTCAGTTGCGGTAACGATGGAACCTGATCCGGACTTTTTGTTAGCGGATACAGCGAAAACCTCACTGGCAACGAGCTCCGTTTGCAGCGGCAGGGAGTAGGGTGACAGCGGTTTAATATGGTGGGCTTTGTGTTCGAGCCGGACCGGTGACTCTTTATGCAGGGCACCGTAGGTCATGTTGATCAGCGTTCCCATAAGCTGACTTTGATCCTTGAGGCGCACTTCCTTCTTTGCCGGATGGACGTTCACGTCAACAGTGGCGGGATCGAGTTCCAGAAACAGAAAAAAGCAGGGATAAGCGCCTGGAGGCAACAATTCGCCGTAAGCCTTCTTGATTAGAAAGCCGGCATTCTTCAGATCCACTGCCCGATTATTGATGAAAATATACTGACGGTCAGAGCGCGGGCGGAAGTAATCTCCACTGCACAGAAAGCCGTGGATGATAAACTCACTGCGGATGGCTTCGACAGAAAGGAGATGATCCTTGACAGTGCTGCCAAAGATTGCCGCGAGCCGCTCTTCCTGGCTTTTGTGTTCCGCTAAAAACAGATATTCACGCCCATCGCGTATGTATTCCAGCCGAAGTTCCGGATGCGCTATGGCGATTTTTATGATTTCCTGATAGATTTGCAGATGTATGGATTTTTCCGATTTTTGAAATTTACGCCGCGCAGGTACGGAGTAAAAAAGATCTTTAATGATGATCTGCGTGCCTTCCGGATAGGCGACGGCTTCATGCTGGAGTAACTCGCCGCCGCGTACAAGCAGCAGTCCCCCCTGATTTTCCAGTGCCTGCCGGCTGCGAATCGTCAGTTCAGAGACAGCAGCGATAGCAGCCAGTGCTTCCCCCCGAAATCCCATGGAACGAATCTCCTCAAGATCACTCAGGTTGCGAATCTTGGATGTTGCGTGACGCTGGACGCTCAGTGGCAGATCTGCAAAGAATATTCCACTGCCGTTATCGGTAATTTCCAGACTGTCCATACCCGCAGCACTGGTTCGAATGACGATGGAGGTGGCACCGGCATCCACAGAATTTTCCAGGCATTCTTTAACGATGGATGCCGGTCCTTCAATGACTTCGCCTGCCGCTATCTTATCCACCAGGAGGTCAGGCAGGGGAGCAATGTGTGAAAAATGAGTTGCCGTTATGTTCATGGCAGAAATAATGCTCTACTCTGACGGAGTTAACCAGTTGAATTTTCTTGTCGATCCAGATTTTCGCACCGGATTTATTACAGGAGCGATTCTGCATGTGGTGCTGGTCTTCACCCGCATCAGCCTGCTTTTATTTGAATGCTACACCCCGGGCTGTTCGGAAATTGTGATCTGGGATTTTCCCGTTTCCGTTGTCTATTACGCTTTTGACAGCGATTTTCCCATCATCTTCTTTTCCCTGCTGTTGGGATCGGCATTGTGGGGATTCTGGGGGTTTGGTCTGCTCAAACTTGTGCGTGTCCTGACCCGTAAATTTTCTTGAGGATACCCGTTGCCTGTATTGGCCTCGGTAGAATTGCTTACGGGCTGGAAGCGGATCCTTACCGGTACCATCCCTGTACACACCTGGGGAGCATCCTCGCGCGCCGTTCCTTTTTGCTTACCCGGGCCTATGATTACGATCAGGGTCAGTGCAGCAAGTTCGCGCGATGGTGGCAAAAGAAAGTCCGTCAAAACGCCCCGGTAATTTTTGATCGGGGCACTGCTTTCCTGGAAAGCATGCGAAAGGATCCGCCGCAGGCCTGTATCATTGCCACCCCGCCGGCATCGCATGTAGAGCTTGCCATGGCTGTCCTCGATCTGGGAGTCAAACAGATCATTCTGGAAAAGCCCGTGAGCACAAATCTAAAAGATGCCCAACAATTATTAACAATTGCCCGGAAAAAGAAGGCCCAGATCCGGGTGAATTTCGAGCGACGTTACCACAACGGCTACAGGAAAATCAAGTCGCTTCTCGCAACGGAAAAACTTGGAGCGCTACGCTCCATACAGGGTAAAGTTTTGCGGGGGCCCATAAGGCAGGGGGAAGGTCCTGACAGGGAGGGGCCCCTGCTCCATGATGCGATTCACTGGCTGGATCTGCTCGTCAATTACGTTGGGACACCACGGAATCTATCCTTCCGGCGATTGGATTTGCCCGGAGCCCGCCCGCCCCTCGAGCATACCGTGTTCTTACGGCTGGACTACGCGGAATTTACGGCAACCCTGGAGTCGGGCGGACGAAGGCGCTACTTTACCTTTGAAATGGAGCTTGATTTTGAAAGGGGTCGCCTCCGGGCAGGCAATACAGGATTTGAAATGTATGTCAGTCGATCCTCACGCCGTTATGCGAAATTTTTTGAACTGCAACGCATACCGCTGCCCTTCCGACTCAACAATCCCTGGCTGGAGCTCTATCGCGAGCTTGAGCTTGCCTGTCGGGGAAAACCTGCGGCTCTGACCAGCAGCCTTGAAAGTTCTCTGGAGTCTCTGGCCATGGTCGATCAGGTCTACGGCTAAATGGTAGTGTCAAAAACCAGTCCCTGGCAGGCAAGCGGAGTGGGATCTTCTTTGATCCACGCGGAGCAGGCCGTGTCCAGTACGGCCAGGACGCAAGCATTTACATTCTTTTCCCTTGTGGGAGCAAAAACGAACTGCTTCACCTGATGGCGCGTTTCCTGACACATTTCATCTTTGATTTGAAAGGCAAGTATCACCCGCAAATTGGCTTCGCTGGCTTCCAGGTAGTCCGATTCTTTGTTTA
Organism: Spirochaetales bacterium; assembly: GCA_015075425.1. Lineage (GTDB taxonomy): Bacteria > Spirochaetota > Leptospiria > Leptospirales > Leptonemataceae > H5-SPI1. Next base: position 1,049,708 of record JABTUL010000002.1, read on the forward strand.
CGCAGACAAGGAGGCTGGCAACTGGTAAGAGAAAGGCCATCGTTTTGAGCAGACTCTTTTTTGATGCGCGCATGATAGCCAGTTCCGGTATTGGAACTCAGGTCCAGAATGTCCTGCGTTCTTTCCTGGTCCAGGGAAGGGCCCCGGTACTCCTTGGCGACCCCTTTTTGATAGAACGACTCCTTCCCGATTATCCGGGGGAAATCAGGGAATGGCGCTCTCGCATTTACAGCCCCGGCGAGCAATGGAGCTGTCCGGCTATCGCTTCGCCTGATTTCATCCATTTTCCTCATTACAATGCTGCGGTCAAAGAGCTGCGCCGTGCTTTTGTAGTCGTTCATGATTTGATACATTTACAGTCACCGGAGTTTCGTTCCCCGCTTTACCGTATTTACGCCCGCTTTTTACTGGATCAAATCAGCCGGCGAGCATTGCATATCATTACGGTCAGTGAAGCCACGCGCAAGACCTTGATTGAATACTTCCCGGCAGCAGAACCTAAAACAACGACAATCTATAACGGAATCAACCATTCTTTGTTCAAGCCCGCTGAGAAAAAATCGATTGTCCGGTTCCAGAAAAAAAATCAGCTGCCCCTGGAGTACCTGCTGGTAACGGGCATTGGCAAAGCACATAAAAATCTCGATCGACTGCTCCGTGCTCTGCAACCCCTCTGGAAGCAGAAGTGCGCCCCTCCTCTGGTTGTTGCCGGTGCCGGTGTGAGACTGCCAGAATACGCCTCGGGAATTCTTTCGCCGGTAGAGGAAGCGGAGAACGTGATCCAGCTGGGATTTCTGCCGGAAAAAGAACTGCCGCTCCTCTATAGTGGTTGCCAGCTTTTCATTCAGCCCTCTTTTCTGGAAGGCTTTGGTTTTCCCCTGGCGGAAGCGCTGGCTTGTGGAGCTGTTTGTGTGGCCGGAAATCGCACAAGTCTGCCGGAAGTGGGGGGAGATGCCGTTCATTACTTTAATCCGTTCAGTATTGAAGAAATCCAGGCCGCCATTGTTCAGGCCCTGACTTCTTCCGACTTGCGCCGGCGCCTGCGTGGCCGCGCGAGAAAACAGGCGTCACGCTTCAGCTGGGAAAGTCATGTAGCTAAATTGGATGAAATTTATCAAAGCTACGGACTCAATTTTTCCTGAGAGGAACGGCGGCTTAATTTGCGCAACAGACTGAACGTTTCATTATGGTACTTGTTGATGGTATCCAGGATAAGTCCCACGGCAAAGCACAAAACAGAAAGTATTGCCAGGCCAGCGGCAAGAATCGCCAGCGGGACGTGATAGACGTATTTCTCCTGAATGTAATCCATAATGGGCCAGAATCCCGCACCCAGGCTGGCCAGCGCCAGCAGGGCACCGGCCAGACCAAAAAAAACAAGTGGTTTATAATCCTTAAATATCATGAAGATCGACTTAAGAACCAGAAATCCATCAGAAAAAGTACTCAGTTTGGAAAAGCTGCCCGCCGGCCGTTCACCGTATTCAATCGGTATTTCACGGACCACAAATCCTTTGGTGAGCGCCTGTAGCGTGAGCTCGGTTTCAATCTCAAAACCGGCGGACAGCAAAGGAATCGATTTGACAAAGTCCCTGGAAAAAGCCCGATACCCGGAAAGGACATCCTTGATGGGTGATCCAAACATAAAGGATATGAGTCCGGATACAAGATGATTTCCAAAGACATGAAAGCGGCGAAAGGAGTCCGATTGAAACCGGGACATCCGCGTGCCCACAGCCATATCAGCGCCTGACTCGACAAGTTCAATCAGAGACATGGCTGATGCCGCCGGGTAGGTTGCATCGCCATCAGCCATGAGGTAGATATCCGCTTCCACGCTCTCAAACATATGCTGGACTACATGACCCTTGCCTTGCTTGCGGGAAGGGACAACGCGCGCTCCCGCCTTCAGAGCCCGCTCGGCTGTGTCATCGCTGGAATTGTTATCGAATACGTAAATGCGAGCTCCGGGCAGAGCTTTGCGAAAATCAGCAACCACGCCCGCGATGGTGACGGCTTCATTGTAGCAGGGCAGAAGGACCGCAATTTCCCGCGATGCTTTACCCCTTCTGCCTGCCATGGAAAAACCAGCCTGCCTGAAAGGCGTGAGCCGTGCAAGAAATAACTTGCCTGGAAATGCTTCTGACTGGAGAATCGTGTTCGTTTATGAAACGCGGATCTTTTCTTACTATTTTTTTGCTGGGCGTGCTCGGTATGTATTGCCGGAGCGGTTCGCCGGTTCGCCTGCCTGCGCCAGAGACACGTCAGAAAATCGGCAGTGAAAGCTGTCAGTTTCTCCTGCAACCTTACCAGAAAACAACCATCACTGTGGATAACGAGCTTCAGACCCCACGAATCCTGTCGCGGGATAAAACAATGGCGACCATTGAAATCTCCTGGCCGCGCTACAAGGACGGAAAAGGTAGCGAGCTTTTGATTGAACACGCGGATTTTGCTCCCCGGCGTAAAATTTACAATGAATGCCCGGCCGGTGTGGCGATGTTTCTGAACACACCCGCATCCCGACTTGTATTTGAGAATTATTTATCATCGGGTAAACAGCCCAAGAGTGTTACCTTCATTGATGATCGCCGGATCGTTATCCCCTACATGCTGGAAAAAGGGGCAGAGGTGATCCATATTCTGAGTGGAGAGCGGACCTGGCTGCGCCCTCCAGAAGAATGGGCCCGGCATACAGGTTTCGTAGAATCGCTTGTCCTGCCCGGAGAAATCTGGATTTCTCAGATGTACATAAGTAAGATCCATGTGTTTGATCGGCGCTCGCTGGCTTACAAAACAACGATTTCCCTTTCAGCGCGCTGGCCTAAAGTTCTGACCTACGATGCCGGTCGCAATCTGGTCTATGCCAGCAACTGGGGTTCGCATGACATTTCTGTAATTGATCCAGCCAGTCACAAGGAACTCAGAAGAATCAAAACGGGCGGAGTGCCGCGGGGCATGCTGGTCATGGAAGACGGAACGCTGTTTGCCGCTCAATTTGGTGGAGAAAATGATACAGATGGCAGAGGGTTACTATTACAGATCGATGTGGAATCTGGCCGGATCTTGAATCGTTACGGCCGCCCGGGTAGCAAAAGACATATAGCCAGGGGAAAAGAATTTGTTTACGTATCTGATATGAGCGATGCCAGCGTCGATGTGTTTTCGCGGGCGGAGAATTCCATCGTGAATCGGATTGCTGTTTACTCCAAACCCAATACGATCGTTCTGAGTCCGGACCAGAAGACGCTTTTTGTATCCTGCCGTGGACCCAACAATCCGCAGAGCTATCTCATCAAGGGCCATCAGATGGGCCGGGTCTATCTCATTGATACAGTGAGCCAGGCTGTGACGGAGTATCGCGAGGGAGGCAATCAGCCTACCGGACTGGACGTTTCTCCGGACGGGCTATACCTTGCTTCCTCTGATTTTCTCGATGCTGCCATTCGAATTTATCGCGTTCTTCCTGGAGCCCCCTGATGACATTTGGCCGGGCAGTACAACTGCTAACGGTTGGCGTTTTCGTTTTCACCTGCGCCCGTCCACAGCCGGAGCTTCGCGAGGATGATCTGGCCTATTACACGCGCATGCTGAGTTCACCTGCTTTCAACGGGCGTGAGTCGGGGACTCTTGATGCCTACCGGGCAGCGCGAACCATTGCTCGTGAACACAAGAGAAATCAACTGCAACCGCTGTACAGTGGATCTTTCATGGACCGATTTTCCATTGAATTGGGTTCAGAGGCTGACGGCGAGAATTTGCTCACTGTTACACTGGACAGCGAACAAAAAACTTTTCCAATCACTCCGGTGCCTTCAGCGGTCCGCTCGGAACTAACTGGCGAACTTCTTTACGCCTCTTTTTGTTTGCGCTCGGCTACGGGAAGCGAACTGCATGGTTTGCCGGTTCGTGGGCGAGTGCTCCTGTGCAGTCGTTACGCACCCGGTGGAAAGGAAAATCAGAAGTTTCAGCGGGAGATGAGCTTTCAGGCCAAACTTCAGGCGGCCCGGGAAGCGGGCGCTACAGGACTCATTTTTTTGCGCGGGGCAGATGGACCGGTCATGAAAACGGAGGACTTTGAAGCAGATTTACGGGGAAATTTTCCGGCGGCTTTTGTGAATGGTTCTGAGCTGTATGATCTCCTGCCCTGGCTTCGAACTGCAGAACAGGATTTGCTGGCCGGTAAGCCGGTGAAAGAACACGGGCGTATTGTCGGGAGTGCAACGCTTAAAACAGCTGTTAAAGAAAAGAAACGCCCCGGTTTCAACGTAGGGGCCGTACCCTATCCCCATGAGCACGGTCGTCCCCGCGTACTGGTGGGTGCCCATCTGGATCATATAGGCCGGGGAGACTTTTCAAGCATGGGTAAGCGCGGTCGCATCCACCCGGGAGCTGATGACAATGCTTCGGGGACGGCAGTACTTCTGGAACTGGGTGCCTATCTACAAAAAAATCCCGTTGCCGGGCTCAATGTAGAAATTGTCCACTTCGATGGCGAAGAACGTGGCTTGCTGGGAGCGGAGATTCACGCGACGCGCAATGAAAAAAATCTCCCGGATTATATGATCAATCTGGATATGGTAGGACGGTTGCGCAAGGAAAGGGGACTGCATTTGCAGGGAGCCGATAGCGGCGATGAGCGCTGGCGTGATCTTCTGCTGGAAGCACACAGTCGTTCCAGCCTGGGTCAGTTGAAACTGGATTTCATGCCGGGCGGTCGCGGGCCTTCCGATCACAGCGTGTTTTACATGCGCAACGTACCGGTGGCCTTTTTGTTCACCGGCGAACATAGCGAATACCACACAGAGCGTGATACTTTTGATACTCTTAACCTGGAAGGGTTGCTGGGCGTAACGGAATTCACTCTGGAAATTTTGCACGGGATTGCCAGCCTGAGTCCACCGGTAAACTTTCGTCGGGCCCCCGAAGAACCATTGCGCGCTGCTTTTTCCTGGAAACTTCGCCTGGGGATCATGCCTGGCAACTACACCGGCAATGACGGAATTCTGGTGGGAGCGATTCGCAAAGAAGCCCCCATCGCAAACAGTGGGCTGAAAGAAGGCGATGTCATTCAAAAAATTGGATCCGAGTCCATACTGACCATGCGCGACCTTATGCGTTTTCTGGATCAGGCCAGCGCGGAAAAGGAGTATGAATTTACCATTCGGCGGAAGGAAGAAGTGCTTACCGTCCGTTCACGCTTATGGAGCGGCCGTTGAATCAGGTCCTGGACCTGGGCCACTACTTTGAACTCAGGTCCGGTCAGAGCCGGGCTCGTATATTAAAAAAAGGAAATAATTTATTTTCTCTGAAAAATGATGGGGAGCCGAACTGGATGTATTTCCCCTTTGTCCCGGAGCGCCCGGAAAGTCCGCTTCTTGCCGGGAATCCCTTCCTTTTTCCCTGGGCCAATCGGCTGCAGAGCGATGGATTTTCTTTCCAGGGACGATTCTATCCCGTGCAACCGCTACTGCGTGATGGCCGGGGACTGCCGCTGCACGGGCTGGTTCTCGATCAGGTCTGGACGCAATTTTCCGATCAGACTCCGGATTATGCCCGTCTGGACAGCCGCGTTATCTGGAATGAGAGTCATCCGGGTTTTGCCTCTTTTCCTTTTGAACAGGAGATCAGCATCAGCCACATTCTTACTCCCGGTTGTTTACAAATACGAACTGTTATAAAGAACACAGGAAATGTGCCGCTGCCCGTTAGCTTTGGATTTCATCCCTATTTTTTGTGCGATGTGGAGCGTGAAGCGGTGCGCATCGGGCTCCCGGATGCCCGCTATCTAAAGCTTGATGAGCGGCTGCTACCCCTTGATGCCACGACACCCGTTCTTGAGCCGTGGCTCGCGCTTCCAGAACTGCTGGACACCGGATTGACGCAAATGTCTCCTGATGCAGTTTTTGTACTCCGAGCGGCTGAGCGGGAACTCCGGCTGGAGTTGGGGGAGGGCTTTTCCACTTTCTGGTTGTATTCGCCGGCCGGGCCGCACTGCGACTTTGTATGCCTGGAACCCATGGTGGCGCCGGCCAACGCGCTGTGCCTGGAGAGAACTCCGGTAACCCATCCAGGCCAGAGCTACCTGGCAGCATTCCGCATTCAGTTTTAATCCACAAGTTTGCCCGGATTCATGATGCCGGCAGGGTCCAGGGCAGCTTTGAAATCCGTGATCCATTTGTAAGCTGTCGGATTGGATTTCTTAAAAAAACTTTTATGGTCTACCCCGATTCCATGGTGATGGCTGATATTGCCACCACTGCGAATCACAGCTGCAGATACGGCGTCCTTGATGCGGTGCCATTGCTTCAGAGTATCGTTTTCCAGAGCAAAGAATATGGTAAAATAGATACAGACCCCATCCGGATATGTATGGCTTAAATGGGACATGATCCGACCGTGCTTGCAAACCGATGGAAAGGTTTGATAAACATTTTCACGTAATTCACGGAGTCGGCTGTACGCAACGGCTGTTTCAAAGGTATCTACACCAATCCCCGCTGGAATCAGGTGGTTGCGCAAGTAGGGAAGATTGAAGCGTCCCCGCAGCCAGCTGTTGCCGGCAGACGTGCCGGCGTCCATACCTCCGTGGGCGCGGGCCAGATGTTTCATTTTGCGCGCGGTAAAGGCAACATCCCTTTCTGCACCCTCGAGACCGACGATGAGGATGACATGCTCACTCAGGCTTTTCATCGCCAGCAGGATGTCCTGAACTTTCTGTTTGATCCTTCCGGTTGCAGTCTGGCTGTGCCGGAGTCGGCTCAGGAGTCCCAGCATTCGAGATTCCTCAGGGTCAGAGAGGCGTAGCATGGCTGTCTGCGGCCAGCCAGCGCGTGTAGCGGCCTGCAGTGCAGCCACGCCATCCTCAAATCGCGGGAAAAGGAAAGCTCTGTAGCTACGTGTCTGCGGTAACGGGTGAATGCGTAGAGTAGCCTCTGTGATCACACCAAGCGCTCCCTCACTGCCAATGAGCAGGGAACGCAAATCGGGACCGGTGCTGGCAGCGGGAACGGCATCGCTTTCAAAGATTCCGGCCGGAGTCACGATCCGGGCACTGTAAACCATATCTTCTATTTTTCCATATTTTCCGCTTTGCTGGCCCGAGCCACGTGCGGCTATCCAGCCGCCCAAGGTAGAATACTCAAAACTTTGGGGGAAGTGAGAAACGGTAAACCCTTTTTCCTGAAGGACTTTTTCCAGCTCCGGCCCGTATATTCCGGCCTGGGCGCGGACCAGGTGATCTTCTGTAGAAATGTCAATAATCTGATTCAACCGCATCAGGTCTAAGGAAAGGATCGCTTTCTGTTTTTTTCGCAGAGCTTCGACTCCACCAACAACGGACGTGCCACCTCCGAAAGGAATCACCGCCCAGTTTTTTTGCGCCGCCAGTTGTATTATTTTAACGATCTGTGATTCGTTTTCCGGGTACACAACAGCATCAACAAATTCTCGCAGAGAATTTGTTTTTAGACGAATGACATCATAGTAGCTCTGACCGCAGGAATGAAGCACACGTTCCTGCCTGTCGGTCCGGATTCCTTCCTTTCCGGTGATACGCAGGAGCAATTGCAGATCTGAAGAAGGCAAACGACTGGCCGGTAACTTGATTTCGTCCAGATCCAGTTCGCGCAGTGATAGCAAATGACCGGCACCGATTTCCCGTTGCACCATTTTTACAATGGCTGGCAGAAGCTCGGGATAGGCAAAATCCGTACCCTGCGTTCCCCAGGCGTCCCAGCGCAGAGCGCTGCGCTGGTAATTGAGTAAGGCAATTTCCGGGTACACGGGCAATCATTTGCGATAAACCGGGAAAAAGCAAGGAACAATTTTGCTGGCTTTGAGATACTTACCCTGGAGCTGCCCGACTACGGATACAGTTTGTCCGCTATGCGGCTGGTGGATGTTTTCTGGATCGGCCTGAAGGCGGACGATCTGTCTTTGCCGCGCCGGATTGAAGTAAACGAGGTAGGCCGTGCCTCTGGAATTTTTCTTGAGTATACCTTGAAGAACGATTTGCACCACGAAGCTCCCCCTTTAGAGAGTTCCGGGTCTGCCTGTGGGGATTTGTTGCATAAAAAAATGGCTGCTCTCTGTCTTCGCAGTCTCCGCGTTTTCGTTACAGGCCACGCCACTGTGTGAACTTGCCAATGGTCCGGAAAAAACGCAGGCAATGCATTCCACCGGAAGCGCACTGAGTGGTCGGCTGCAGCTCGGCCGGCACCCCTTTATCCTGCTGGCCATCTGTCGCCCCAACGCCCGTTTTACTACGGCTCTGCCCGATCTGCGCCGCTACCTTATTGCACCCGGGGAGCGGATCAGTCGGGTTGAATACCTGGAAGTTCAGGGAATGCCGGCCGCCATCTTTCGGCGTACCGGATTTAGCTCCGGCCGTAAGGTGGAACGCATGGAACTTTACTTTGCCACTCGTGACTTTGTTTATCGATTTTCCCTGTTGCCTGAAGCTGAAAGCGACCTTCCCTGGACGGACCCGGCCGGATCCTATCTAAAAGAACTGGCGCTTTCTTTAAAGTTTTCCGGGCCCGTGTTTCGTCCTATCAGTGAAGCGGCCTTTGAGAAGAGATTGCGCATAGCCCTGGCATTGCTGGCCTTTCTTGCCCTGGTGCTATTTGCTATTCTTTACCGCTCTTTCCGGAGGAAGAAAAAATCAGTTGCGCAGGAAGGGACTCTGTCCCCACAGACCGATACTATAGTTAAATCGAATGAAAAAATTTAGTCATATCATCAAAGATGCCCTTACTCTTTCCCTCAATTCCGATCAAGCCAACCAGCTGGCCCGGGAGATGGATGGGAAATTCAGCCTTTCCCGTCTGACGGGCTTTGGAGAGCGCATTGCTATTCCCAACCATGCTGCCGCTGAAGCCATCATGAAATACTTTCCCACGGAGGAAGAGCAGATAGAATTTTTACAATGGATGATTCATTACGACGGGAAGTTTTTGTATGACCGCTCATTTCATTTTCATAATATTAAGGACACCATTCACCAGCTGGCCCTGCATAAATGGATCTATGATGCAGACACACGGCATTTTTTTCGCGATTCCTTTCACCTGGAGAAGCTCAATTTTCTGGACGCGATTCAAGCCATGGATATCCGCGATTCTGCCCGTGCCCGTGAGTATCTGGCTCTCCTGAAGGAACGCAAAGAAGAAGCTGTTACCCGTGATGTCGAGTGGAGCGTCACCATGCGGCTCTACAGCATGAACCAGGATTCAGGGAGTTTGATTCACGAAGTGGTGGACATGCTACTCCGCTGTGTGCAAAGGCAGGCGCAACTGAGCGACGTTTTTGTTGCGGTGAAGGAGCTGGTGATCAATGCTTCCAAGGCCAACTACAAGCAGGTCTTTGAACGGCAAACGGAATCGGCCTATGGAATTACGGCACGCAATAACTATCCAGCCTTTCTGGAAATGTTCCGCAAGGAAATCGAAGATAACGGTCAGGAAAATCTGGCCCGCCTGGCAGAAGGTGAAGATCGCTTTTTTGATATCATATTCAAGAACAGTCGCTTCAGCGTTTCTTTCTGGACCCAGAATTACGCGAAAATCGCACCTCCGGAAAAGAAGCAGTTGATGAAAATGCTCGACTACAAGCTCGCGGAAGATGTGACTCTGGTCGATGAAGAAGATCCCCTGAAAGAAGGTGGCGGAATGGGGATCAAGCTGGTAAGGCGAGTGCTTGCCGGTCTCACAACAGACCCCCAGCCGCTGAAGCTGGTCTTCTATCCCGAATCCACAAAGATTGGTTTTTTCCTGCCGCGCGTGGATTAGAATTCGCGAGATGCCCGGTCCAGGAAAGTCTTTTCCTTGCGTGACAGGCTGTTCATTCCTTCTCTGCTGATTTTATCAAGGAGGCGGTCAACTTCCGCTTTCATCTGAATGCGAGAATCAATTTCACGTTGTTTGCGCTTGAGTCGGCGGCGGCGAAAGTATTCCTTAATGCGTGACTCACCGCTGCTCGGGCTACCGCGCCGGCGGGCATGGTAGTACAGGAAGAATGTGGCCGCCAGGGCCCCGCCGCTTTGTTGCAACAGACTTTCAGGAAACCCGTAGAGAGAAGTCAAAAGGAACAGGATCAAGATGATCCATTTCATCTTGAGCTTGAGGACAAAAAAGAAATAGGCTTCACGATCGGGCCAGATGATGGCATAGGCTACCAGCACTGCCCCCAGAATTCCGGCAATACCGCCGATGGAGAGGCCGGGGAGGACAGGGCTGGCCAGTAGAGGCAGGGCCGCGCTGCCCAGAATTGCATAGAACACAAATTTTATAAAGTTTAATGATCCCCAGTTGGTCTCCAGTTCCGATCCAAAGCTCCAGAGCATCAGCAACATAAAACCGAGTTGAATCAGTGCGCTGAGCCATTGACGATCGGTAACAAAAAGATGCGTAAAGGGCTGATACCAGGCGAAGTCAGTGCTGAAGTGCAGGCGTAGATCTCCGGCAGGTGGTCGGTTGAACAGCATGGCGATGGAAGAAATGATAAATGCCAGGCTGAAGAGAATCAGTAAAAAAAAGACGGTCCGGGTGATGGGAATGAAAGCGCGGTCCCGCATGGATCCTTAATTCCCGAAGTGCAGGAGAAGACAAGTCCAAATTGCTGCGTTGTTCCGTCCCGCCGCCTTCCGGAATCGCTTGTCAAGCAAAGCTGTGATCCAGAAGGATCATGAGAACAAAGCCTGATAGAAAAGAAAATGTAGCACTTGATTTATAATTTCCGCCGTGTGTTTCAGGGATGATTTCATTACTGATAACATAGAGCATGGCACCGGCAGCAAAACCAAGCATCCCTGGAACCAGAGGTTCAGCGAGCCAGAGTGCCAGGCTGCCGATCAGTCCGCCAAAGGGCTCAATGAGGCCGGTGAGAAAGGCGATGCTGAACGCCTGCCAGCGTGAATACTGGAGGGCCAGAAGTCCGGCGGCCACAGCCAGCCCTTCCGGCATATTCTGCAGGCCAATGCCTGTGGCCAGCGACAGGCCGCCGGAAAGCCCCCCGGCCCCAAAGCCCGCGCCAACGGCCATTCCCTCTGGAAAGTTGTGCAGAGCGATAGCCACAATGAACAGCCAGATGCGGGCCACCCGCGCAGGCGGCCCTTCGGTGCCGGAGATGAAATGTTCATGGGGCAGCAGGGCATGCGCTCCGGCCAGGAAAAATGCTCCGAGGCCAATGCCGCCGGTGACGATCAGCACTCCGGCAACACCGGGCATCCTTGCTGCCGATAACTCAAGCGCTGGATCAATCAGGGAGAAGAACGTCGCTGCCAGCATGATCCCGGCGGCTCCGGATAGAAGAATCGTTTCCAGGTGGAGAGAAAGTCGGCGGATCAGAAAGACTCCGGCAGCGCCGATTCCCGTGGCCAGACCGGCCAGAAGACTTCCTGAAATACCCAGAAGCAAAGGGTCCATGCAATTATGCTTTTCCCGTCACAAGCGCTGTCAAATCAATGACCGATGCGACTCTTGTTTGTCTTTTTTCTCCTTTCTTCCCCGGCGATGGCCCAGACCTGGTGGCTCTTTGACCAGGAGTTGAAGAGCTGTCGCCCATTGCCTCCACAGCACGGTGAGACTCCGCTGCGTATGGTGGAACGACTCATGGGCCTGGAGCGGCCCTGCGAGCTGCGGGTACTCGCTGCCTCCGGTCAGGTCCTGATCGAATGCAAAGACAAGCCGGAGCGATTTTTCTGGTCCGACAGTGAGTTGCGTTGTCTGGAATACCTGGTGCATGCCCTGGCCGGAACAGATCTTTTGCATATTTTCAGCGGAAATCCCGCCGGCAAGGCCGTTCCTCTGAAGAAGGCAGCGCCGGCACCGGCGCCGGGCCCTTGAGTATGCGCCCCGTGTGTCTGCAGTTCCCGCAAAAATGCTGGCCGGATTTCGTACAGTGCAGTTATTGTTCCGGTGGAAGAAAACGAACAATGGCAGGAAGCCTGGAAGAATCTGGCGGAAATCGAAGATCCGGAGCTGGGCATCAGTATCACGGAACTGGGGCTGGTCTATGAGCTGCGCATTGAAGAGGCAAAGGCTTTCGTGAAAATGACATTCACTTCCATGGCCTGTCCGGTGGGACCACAACTGGTTGCCATGGCTGAAGGCGCTGTCCGCAAAGCGGCGGGGATTACGGATGCGGAAATTGAAGTCGTATTTTCACCACCGTGGAATCCGCGGGACATGGCTTCAGAAGAAGCGCAGCTGATGCTTGGAATCATTTAATTTTTTTCAGTCGCGCAGAGTCTGAACCAGAGTAACGATTCTTCTTGCCAGAGGGCGGAGCGGCGGCAGCTTCAGAGCCTTGATCAGAAGAGCAATCATACTGCTTGTCTGGGAGAGCAGGAGCTGTGTTTTCTTTTCGTCTTCAACCAGGACCCAGAAAAGGAGTATGCCCAGCTGGTAAAGCCAGAGTAAATAGTGCAGCTCTTCTGCCAGAGGTCCGGCCGCCGGGTCAGCGTCTTTTATCAGTGCTCGAAACGCTTCCAGTGCAAGTTCTCGAATTTCCCGGGAATCCTGACTGAAAGGAGAAAGCGGGTTGCCTGGACTTACCGCGGCTGAGGCCAGTACCCAGAGCGATTTTCGATAGGGCCGGAACTGATCCATTCGGTAGCGAATCAGAAATTGCAGCCGTTCGCTCAGTTTTTTCTCTTGTTGAAAAAAAATAAGGATTTTGGAATCATCGGACTGGGTACGGCGATACAACTCGAGAACGATTTCCTCTTTACTTTTGAAATGGTAGTAGCTGGCGCCCAGAGCCAGACCGGCCTCCTGAGCGATCTCGCGCATGGTAGTTTTTTCAAAACCTTTGCGAGAAAAGAGTTCCAGGGCCGTAGCGAAGAGGCGCTCTCTTGTTTCCTGCGAACGGCCCTGGATTTTTCTGGATCCGGTCATGCCGGTGCGTTCTGACTCTGTTTTTTTCGCAATCGTCCAAACATAAACAAATTGAAGAAGTGCATGCCTCCCAGGATGAGCAGAACCAGTCCAATTTTCACGCTCAGCGATTCAATGACTTCTTCCAGGCTCCAGGGTTTCTCTGACGTTTTCAGGGCAAGGGTAACATAGCCCACATTGATCAGATAAAATCCAACTACCAGCAGCCGATTGATAGAATCGGCCAGTTCTTCATTTCCACGGAAGGCATGCACCAGAAAGATCCGGCCGTTCCGGAAAAGCGTTGTTGCAACCCATACGGTCAGCGCCAGGCTGATGACCAGATAGGTTATGTACAGCCAGAGTGTATGATGGTTCCAGATGCCCGGTGCCGGACTGCCCTGTGCGCGAAGCAAATCGACCAGGGCTTCCTGTCTGCCGAGCATCGCGAGATCAATAGGCAGTAGTCCTGCGTTGTTTGGCGTGGCGATCTGGTTGCTACGGCTCAGGAGAAGTCTGACCAGATCTTGCTCGGCGGAACGCACGGCGTAATGCAATCCGTGGTTGCCCAGATTGTCGGTCAGGTCAGGATCCGCGCCGCGGGCCAGGAGGAACTCGGCTGCTGGCAGGGATCTGCCTTCCAGGGCTCGCAAAAGCGGGGTGCGTCCCTGGGGGTCGCGAGCGTTGATTCGTTCCGGTGTTGCCAGAGTCTTAAGCTGCGTCAGATCGCCGCTCAGGGCAAAATCATGGATGGTTTGAGCACCCAGCGGTGCAAGCACGGCCAGGCAGATCAAAAGCGAAAGGCTTTTCATAATGGGTCTCCTTGTTCAAATTTGAACATGTTCAAATAAGTGGAGACAAGCTTGCCGGCAAGCAAAAAAATGAACATGTTCAAAAAAAATCGACCTCTTCAGCCAGCGGTATCTTTTCTCCGGGTAAAGGAAATAGCCAGGCAAACCCAGCCAACCAGAAAGGCCACACCACCCAGGGGTGTAACCAGGGCCAGAAATCGCTGGGTACTGACGGCATATAGATAGAGCGGGCCGCAAAAGAGGAGGAGCCCGAGTGTGAAGGCAATCATTGCTACCCGCTTGTAGCCGGGCCGCCCGGCGGCGCTCAGGGAGCAGAAAAGCAAAGCCAGCGTATGCCAGAAATGGTACTGATTGGCAGTGTGGTAGATTTTAAGGGCATCGGCGTCCAGCGATTTGCCCAGAGCATGAGCGCCAAAAGCGCCCAGAGCCACGGCCAGAGCGCCGGAAAGGGAGGTCAGAACCAGGGTCTTGTGAGTATTTGCTGCGATTTGTGCCATAGCACAAAAGGGCCGGGGCGAGTACGGGCTCCAGTACATTTTTATCTCAAGGCTTCAGTCGGCAAAGCTATAGCAGCTTTTCCCCCTTGCTTTGCTGCGGTACATCGCACTATCAGCGCGGCGCAAAAAGTCTTCCAGAGTTTCTCCGGCCCGATGCAGAGCTATACCAATGCTCGCACCGAGCTGGCAGGAGTGTTCTCGAATGGAGATGGGCGTGCTCACGGCATCAAGAAGCGACTGCGCCATTTGCGCCGCCTCCACGGGGTCCTGCACCCGGGCCACAAGGGAAAATTCGTCGCCGCCCGTTCGTGCGAGGAGGGCATCCGGCCAGCGGGACTGGAGGCTCGCCCGGAAACGATGGGCAACTGCTTGCAGGGCTCTGTCACCCACAAGGTGACCGAAGGTGTCGTTTACCGGTTTGAACTCATCCAGATCCAGATCGAGTAATACCAGTTGCTCCGTCTCCGGCTCCGCTATAGCTTTGTTCAGGCGGGAGAAAAAGAGAACACGATTGGGTAAGCCGGTCAGAGCGTCATGGTGGGCCATGTGCTCCAGTTTTTGGTGGCTCAAAATTAGAGCGCGATTGAGTCGGATGACATGCGTGGCCACTCCGGCCGCGATCAGGGCCAGCGCAGACACAGCTGCAAAAAGAATGAAAAGCCAGGTGAGATCGGGGGCTTGATCGGTCCGGTAAAGAAATCCATTCAGGTCAAAATCCGCAGGGAGCATGTTCTGCTGCGTATAAACTTCTACAATCCTCTGCCAGCGTCCGGGATTCATATGGCCGATTTCTACCAGCTCCGGCATCAGGGACAGAGTCTGTCGCGCCTCAAACCGTAAATGCTCCAGGCTGTGCCTCTGGGAATATTCATTGTAGATCAACTGTACAATTTCTTCCGGGTTCTTTCTGGCGTATTCCCAGCCTTTAAGGCTGGCCTTGAGAAAGTCTCGCACCCGCCCCGGGTAACGAGCGATTTGTTCTTCTGTTGTGAACAGGTTATCGCCGTAAAAGTCAATCCCCGCAGAGCGGGGAGTGAATATGCGATACGGGAGGCCTGCCTGCCGCAGCGCATACGGCTCATCCGTGACGTAAACAGACATCGCATCGGCTTTTTTTTGTAAGAGGTCATCAATTGTGAAAGTGTGTTCAAGCAGTTCAAAGTGCCGGGAAGATATTCCCTCCTCTTGAAGATAGGCAAAGATTTCCGCGCTGTGCGGTTCAATCATGATCCGTTTTCCCGCCAGGTCGTGCAGCGAATCAATGCCCCGATCCGCACGGGCCAGAAGGGCCAGAGGGGAATGTTGAAAAATGACAGCCAGCGCCACTACCGGTTCGCGACGGGCGCGCAGCAGGAGTACATCTGTGGTCCCAATGCCAAAATCAGCTCGACCCTTTAGCACTTCGTCCATAGGTTCCTGGCCTGGGCGGGCTTCCCGAATTTCCACATCCAGACCGGCCTCTTTGTAGTAACCATTCTTTAACGCAGCATAGTATCCAGCAAACTGAAACTGGTGCTTCCATTTCAATTGCAGCCGAATTCTTTGCGGGCGTTTTTGTGATTGCAGCGGCTCAAAAAAACAGGGCAGGGCCAGTGCAATAAGGAGTCCAGGGATCAGAATTCTGAGGGACCGTTTAATCGGCGCCAATGTCTTCATTCCAGAGATCCGGATGATCCTTAATGAAATCCCGCATCATGGCTATACACTCTGCAGATGCCACATCGATTACAGTGTGGCCGCATTGCCTGAGCCACTCCAGGCCACCGGAAAAATTGACCGACTCTCCCACAATCAGCGTGCCTATACCGAATTGACGAACCAGACCGCTGCAATACCAGCAGGGAGCAAGGGTTGTGACCATTATTTTATCCCGGTACGATTTATGCCGCCCGGCCTTGCGAAAGGCATCGGTTTCACCGTGGATAGAGGGATCCCCCTGCTGGACGCGCTGGTTGTGTCCCCGGCCCAGCAAAATTCCGTTTGAGTCAAAGAGGGCGGCTCCAACCGGGACTCCACCTTCCGCCAGGCCCAGCTTTGCTTCTTCAATGGCGATGGAAAGAAGTCGCGCGTAGTCCACGGCTTACTCTCCCGGGAGAATGCGGCAGGACTCGAGATCTGCGGCGAACGCATCTGCATCGCTGTGCAGGGTGCACACCGAGCGGCTCTGGTGCTCGACCACTGCTTTACCCGATTCGCAACCTGATACCTTAAGCTCAAGCTGTTCTGTACTCTCAAGGCAGGGCGAGCCAGGTTCTGCCGGGCCGACAAGAGTCCATATAAGCGCAAAGGCGATGAGGTGTAATGGTAAGCTTTTCATTCTACGGCAGCGGGACCACGCTATTTCTGTGGGCAATAAAAATGTAACCCACTCCGGCGTCAGAGAGGGCTGCAAGCATTTCATTTTCTCCGCGGTCTATACAAAGATTCATTTCGGGAGTGGTGATTGGTAGGACGGCATAGATCTGAATCCAGCGGCCATCTTCAAGGGAAACCTTACCAAACCCCCGATCAGCGTCCGGCGGGTCACAGACGAACATGCAGGTATACGCAGAACCATCCACCAGGGGCTGCGGGGGATCGCCATTGGGAATTGTATGCCCGTGCCCAATCCAGGTTTTGTACTCTTCCGGAAAGCGGGCCAGAAATTTCAGGGCATGGATGGGCCAGTATTCTGGCGCGTCGGCCGACAACTCCTGAATCGGTAGCGGGGACCAATCGGCGGGAAGGCGGATCATGAGTTCCGCAAAGGCAGGCTGCCCGTCCGGCGCGGCCATGGCCCGGTCACTCATTCCGGTCGTGAAAAGAGTGTAATTTGGATCGCCCGGCCGGGGCAGTATGATGTGCACGTCAATATGGCGATCATCCGCTGACACGGGCGCGTGAAGCACATAGTCCACTTTCCCGTAAACGCGACTGACATGTTCCTCTACAGCCAAGCGATCAGCTTCCACTTCTGATGACCTAATTTTCTGTGTCGGCAAGCATAACGATAGCCCGGGCCCAGTCGATGTACTTTGAAGTTGCCAGAGCCCGAATACTATTTTTTATATGAAGAGCATCAGCGATTTTTTGCGCTCCTTCTTCTGTGATTCCCTGTAATGCGGAGATAGGCGCGTCAGCGATTTCCTTGAGACTTTTGTTTTCAAATGCCTTGTCCACTGCTTTGTTGATATTCATAAGAAACCCTCCGTTGAAGTTATCCCATCGGGCCGTAGACTGCTTGCTTGGCCACTGAAAAATCACATTTCCTCAGGATATTTGGTGGAGATGAGTCGCGCTTGACATTTGAAAGCTTTCCTGTCGCCTGCCGACTATGGATATTGTTCGCATTCTCATCGCCATCATTCTGCCCCCACTGGGTGTATTTCTCCAGGTGGGCATAGGTCTGCATTTCTGGTTGAATATTCTGCTGACATTGTTTGGTTACGTGCCCGGCATCATTCACGCAGTCTACATTATACTGAAAGTAGATTGAATCATTCCTGGCCCGTGCTCTGCGCGGGCCAGGAAATCCTCTACCGGGGAGTCTCCTCAATGAAGAGACAGATTGAAGCGGTTCGTAATTTTTCTTAGAATCAGGAGTTTGTATGCCTCAGGTAAAAATCGTTTGGACCCGGACGGATGAAGCACCGGCTCTCGCCACCTATTCTCTCCTGCCCATCGTAAATGCTTTTACTCGCTCCGCTGATGTCGAAGTTGAAACGCGCGACATATCTCTGGCCGGTCGCATTCTGGCAACCTTTGCTGATTCCCTGAAGCCCGAGCAGCGAGTGCCTGATGAGCTGGCCTACCTGGGTCAACTGGTCCTTAAACCGGAGGCGAATATTATAAAGTTACCAAATGTAAGCGCTTCCATCCCGCAACTGAAAGCGGCTATCGCGGAGTTGCAGTCTCAGGGTTTTGCTGTACCGGATTTCCCCGAAGAGCCCGGTGATGCTGCAGCAAAAGCGATCAAAGCTCGCTATGCCAGGGTGCTCGGTAGTGCCGTGAACCCGGTGATTCGTGAGGGCAATTCGGACCGGCGTGTGGCTCTGTCGGTAAAAAAATACGCTCAGAAGAATCCCCATAAAATGGGTGCCTGGTCTGCGGATTCCCGTTCACACGTTGCGCACATGACGGCGGGAGATTTTTATGCGCATGAAAAATCGGTGACTGTGGATGGA
Source organism: Spirochaetales bacterium (assembly GCA_015075425.1). Taxonomy (GTDB): domain Bacteria; phylum Spirochaetota; class Leptospiria; order Leptospirales; family Leptonemataceae; genus H5-SPI1. The sequence continues at coordinate 1,068,058 of JABTUL010000002.1, forward strand.
CCCACAAGCGTGCGCATTGAATTCGCAGGTCCCGAGGGAATTGTAATCCTCAAAGACAAAATCAATCTTTTGCCTGGGGAAATCATCGACGGGACTTTTATGAGCGCCCGCGAGTTGCGTAGTTTCATTGCCCGTGAACTTTCCGATGCAAAGCAAAACGGGACACTTGTTTCTGTGCACCTCAAGGCCACCATGATGAAAATTTCAGATCCCATCATGTTCGGTCATTTTGTTTCCGTTTATTTTGAAGACGTTTTTGAAAAGCACTCCGGCACTTTTGCTGAACTGGGTGTGAATGCAGATCTGGGGCTGGGGGATCTGTACAGCAAATTGCAGAAATTGCAGGCGCCCAAACGTCAGGAAATAGAGGAAGACATTAAAAAAGTTTATGAAAAGCGAGCCCCGCTGGCGATGGTCGACTCCGATCGTGGCATCACAAATTTGCATGCCAGCAATGACATCATTATCGATGCTTCCATGCCCGTCGTGGTGCGGGATTCAGGTATGATGTGGGGGCCGGACGGGAAGCTGCATGATACAAAAGCGATGATTCCGGACCGCTGCTACGCAACCTTCTATCAGGAAGTGCTGGATTTCTGCAAAAAGAATGGAGCCTTTGACCCGGCAAAGATCGGCAATGTGTCCAATGTGGGTTTGATGGCCCAGCAGGCAGAAGAGTACGGATCCCATGATAAAACTTTCAAAGCACCGGCGAAGGGTATCATGCGTATTGTCGATACTTCTGGCTCGGTGCTTGTGGAGCATCAGGTGGAGCAAGGTGATATCTGGCGTGCCTGTCAGGTGAAAGATATTCCCATCCAGGACTGGGTAAAGCTGGCCGTCAAGCGCGCCCGGGCCAGCGGAGCTGCTGCCGTTTTCTGGCTGGATGAGAAACGATCTCACGATGCAGAAGTCATAAAAAAAGTAAATCGTTACTTAAAAGATCAGGATACGAACGGCCTTGATATTCAAATCCTGCCACCGGTTGAGGCTGTTCGCCTTACTCTGAAGCGATTTATTGCCGGTCAGGATACCATTTCTGTTACCGGCAATGTGCTACGCGATTACCTGACCGATCTTTTTCCCATCATTGAACTGGGCACAAGTTCCAAAATGCTCTCTATTGTCCCGCTTCTTGCCGGCGGCGGACTTTTTGAAACCGGTGCCGGTGGCTCAGCGCCCAAGCATGTCCAGCAATTCCAGCAGGAGGGCTATCTGCGCTGGGATTCTCTGGGTGAATTCTTGGCGCTGGGTGTTGCTCTTGAACATCTGAGCAGCAGTTTCCAGAATGCGCGCGCAAAGGTTCTCGCTGAAACTCTGGATACGGCCATCGGGAAGTTTCTGGATAATAACAAATCGCCAGCGCGTAAGGTGGGCCAGATCGACAATCGCGGCAGCCATTTTTATCTGGCGTTGTACTGGGCCCAGGCCCTGGCGGAACAAACTTCCGATGCCGATTTAAAGAATCGCTTTGCCCCGGTCGCACAGGCAATGAGTGAAAATGAAGCAAAGATTGCGGCAGAACTTATCGCCGCTCAAGGTAAGCCGGTAGACCTGGGCGGCTACTTTCATCCCGATTCTGCGAAAGTGACTGCTGCCATGCGGCCCAGTCCCACTCTCAATGCCATCGTTGATGGTATTCGTTAAGGGGAGCCCTGTAAATTGGCCATGAATGGATAATGGCCCTGCATGGTGCCCTCCTCCTGCTTCGTGGAAAATCGCTGAATTTTGGAGTTAAGCTTTTTTTCTGGTTCGGGCTATTATTTTTTTCGTCTGATTATCCGTGCAGACCGAGCAGTACATCTGGCCCGCAGCTTCAACTCTGACGGAAGCCACTCTCGTTCTTGTTTTCGGAACGCGCTCCCTTATGGAGGACACGAACCTGCTCCCGGCGATCCGACGGCGTTACCCTGTTGCAATTATCGCAGGTTGCAGCGCCGCGGGAGCTATCCTTGGTACTAGAATTGTGGACAAAGCCGTGGTCATCACCGCAATCCAGTTGTCAAACGCTTCTCTGCGCTGTGTCAGCCAACCCCTGGTAAACCCGGGTCATTGCTACGACGTCGGACGCCGGCTTGGCCAGAGGATCGAGCATGATTATTTACGGCATGCTGTCGTCTTCTCCGAGGGACTGCGTGTAAATGGAACGCACCTGGCCCGGGGTTTACGCGATAGCCTGCCCGGGAATGTTCCAGTCACAGGAGGGCTAGCCGCTGATGGAGAAGCTTTTGAGCAGACCATTGTAATGGATAATGAAACATCAAACGGGCATGTCGTTCTGCTCGGATTTTACGGCGATTCACTGAAAATTGGCTATGGATCGTTAGGGGGTTGGGACCCATTCGGGCCTGACCGTCTGATTACCCGTTCAAATGGGAATATCCTCTATGAATTGGATGGCGAAAATGCCCTGGCCCTGTACAAAAAGTATCTGGGCCCCTATGCCACCGGCTTACCCGCTTCTGGACTGCGTTTTCCCATGCAGTTGGAGTACCCCCAATCCGGTCAGCGTGTTGTTCGTACCCTGCTGGGAGTCAATGAAGAAGAACAGAGCCTGATTTTTGCCGGGGATACGCCGGAGGGGTGTTATGCCACTTTGATGAAAGCCAACCTGGACCGTTTGGTGGATGGGGCATCCGTGGCCGCTTCCAATGCTGTTCAGCCTCTAAATAACTCCCATCCGGGGTTTGCCCTCCTCATCAGCTGTGTTGGCCGCAGAATGGTGCTTAAGGAAAGAGCCGAAGATGAGCTGGACGCTGCACGGGAAGCTCTCGGTGAGAAGACAATCCTGTGCGGTTTCTACTCTTACGGAGAGCTTTCACCTTTGAACCACAGTGTCCATTGTGAATTGCATAATCAGACAATGACAATTACTGCATTTCAGGAATAGGATAGGTGGAGACTGGACAAATAGCTGATTTTCACCCAGTTCTGCGCAGACAGCTACAGAGATACGCTGCCATAGATGACCTCGTAAGCAATCATGGACCGTGGCTCGCATGGACGGATCACTTTTTCAAAAGTGGCGATAACGATCGGCAATTGCTCGAGCGCTCTTTAGAGCTAACCTCCGATGAGCTCTGCCAGAGGAATCTGGCCCTGCAACGTGGACTCTCTGCCCTGGAGACTCAGCGTCAGGCACTTCTACGGAATGAAACGGCTCTGCAAAAATCCAATGTTTTTTTGGCCGGAATCCTGAGCAGCATTTCAGCCGGCATTCTCGTTCTGGATGAACGTTGCATTGTGCAGTTCCACAATGAGCAGGCGGCAACCATTCTGGACTCAACCACGAGCCTGACCGGCCGCAAATTCTGGCAATGCCTGGACACGGTCACCATCCCCTTCTTGCGTCAGTTCAAGGTCATTCAGAAAAAAGAGAAGAGCGCCGTTGTGTTCGAAATTGAGCGTCGTAAGGGCCACCCTCTGACACAGTATCTACGGTGTTCTATGACTGCGTTATCAACTGAGGAAGGTTGCAATGTTGTTCTGGTTCTCGAAGACGTGACCCTGCCACGCTTGACCCGTCAGACGCTGAACCAGACGGCGAAACTGGCAATGCTCGGTGAAATGGCCAGTGGAGTTGTGCATCAGATCAGCCAGCCCCTGACAGTGATTCAAATGGCCGGTGAGATGCTGTTCGAATGCAGTCAGGATTCAACTATCAACCGGAGGTTTTTGACGGAGCGTATCTCAAGTATTCTGGATATGACTGCACGTGCGCGTACAACGATCGCGCAGCTATTACTTTTTGCCCGCGGAGCTGACCCGCACGTAGGTCCATTGTATATTTCTACAGTGTTGCAGAATGCAATGGTTTTACTCAAAGACAAAATCCGCCTGGCTGGAGTTTATTTGAGTGTAGACAAGCCTGAAAAAGAACCAAGGATCCACGGTTCCGCCAATCAGCTGGAACAGGTATTCATTAATATTCTGGTGAATGCACTGGATGCCCTGGCCGAAAAAAAGGGCAACAGGGAAATTTTCATTTCCTGTAAATTATTCATAGACCAGATAGAAGTCAGAATAGAAAATAACGGCCCTCCAATCTCTGATAAAACTTTGAACAGTATCTTCCAACCATTTTATACAACTAAACCTGAGGGACAGGGTACCGGACTGGGCCTGAGTGTGGGACTGGGCATTGTCCAGGCACACGGAGGGAGCCTTTCTGTAACAAGCAGTGAAGAGCGTACATCTTTCGTAGTTCGGTTGCCCGTCGCAGCGCAAAAGCCATCTGAATCAGTTTCCTTTGCCAAAATATCATCCTCAGGAGGAGGGCCCGATGAATAGGCTACTATTAGTTGACGATGAAGAGCCTGTGCGCAAAGAATTCCAGGTTTTTCTTGAACGTAAAAATTTCAAAGTGAAAACTGCGGCAGATGCCCTGGAAGCTATTCGTTCTTTTCGCAATAATCCACCAGACATTGTTCTAACCGATTACTTGATGCCGGAGATAGATGGATTGGAGCTATTGCGGGAGCTGAAGAATATTCGTAAAGACATACCCGTCGTCCTGATGAGTGCGCATGCTGATATGCGCACCGCCACTACTATCCTCAAGGAAGATGCCTTTGATTTTTTGAGGAAGCCGATTGATTCGAAGGAACTGCTATCCGTATTAAAGGCTGCATTGCGGCGGGAAGATCCAGGCATGCTTGCACCTGTTGCCAGTCTGCACGGGCCCATGAGCCACTCTCTTGTTGGGCTGGAAAAGACTATTTCTTTGCTTGAGATTCGCTGTGGACTGGATGAACGATCACGCGGACGCCTGGAGGGATCACTGGGTGCGCTAATGCAAGAAAATGCTTTAATGAGAAAAATAATAGTTTCTCTGAAATATTCTGATTACATAAATAATGTGGGACTGAATTTTCTAATTGATACAGAGAAGCGTTTCAGGGAAAGGGGATACGTACTTGTATTGAGTCAGGTGTCGCGAAAAATTCAGGACTATTTGAGAATGTTGGGGTACATGCAGTACTTTCGTGTCATTGCGAATCTGGATGAGGCGATTGCAGAATTGAGGATTTGACGGTCGCAAGAGCAAGGCGCGCGGGGTGGTCTTGAGGATTTTGCGCAAACCGGGAAAATGGATTGCCGGCTATGGGGCAGGCAGTAGCTCCGGCATGTGTTCTCTGAACTCGTGTTGCAACGTGACCACTGGATTCTGGTCAGGGGGCTTTTCTTTCTCTTCGTGCTGGCCACCCCGATCAACCTTTTTGTTGGTTTGATGGGAGGCGGCTCGCCGGACAGCAAAGGTTTCTTTTACTCGCTGGGCATCGTTCTGGGTATGGAGCTGCTGGGCGTGGGCTGTACGATCCTGATGCTAAAAGTGATCGACTCCATCTTGATTCGAGGCCTGGCATTGCAAACGTTTAGCTATCTGGGCCTCATTCTGGCCAGCGGTCTGGTTGTGATCGGCGGCAATATCTGTGTGGACAATCTCTATCAGTTCAAGCAAGGAAACTACGGAATTTCTATCATTGCTCTGTTTGGCTTTCTCGCCGTCTGGGCTTTCGTGGTCTTGATCGGCCACTGGAAACCCTGGTAGAGAAGGACCGCCAGTCCACGACTTCCCGCTTGACCGGATTGCTGTCTGCCTTTCCGCTCTTTTTGTGCCCGAGCATCCCTCCAGCCATGATCGTTTCATCAAGCAGATACTGGGCAGACCCGACCTTGCCGCAGCCTTCTTTTCCCGGACCCTGCCGTCTGCCATCGTGGAATCGGTGCGGCTGGATGAACTCAAGCTC
>JABTUL010000003.1:0-307500 GCA_015075425.1 Spirochaetales bacterium
CGTGGCCTTGTGAGTGAAGAAGGCTTTGTGAAATTCCGGATCGGATACTGTGACGGGAGCCTCGGTTCCATTCTGCCTTCCGGACAGAAAGCGGAAGGCATGCGCATGCGGGAGTTCCTGCGCTCATTCGGGATTTTCAAACCGAATCGCGCGTCGGAGCCTTTTGAATCCTGCATCATCTTCCCTGTGTTTGAGAACGGAGTGCTTTCGGGTCTGTACGGACGGCGCATCACGCGGGGACATCATCGTTCCCGGCATCTGTATTTGCCGGGACCACACCGGGGCATCTGGAACCCGGAGGCTCTGCAGGGAACCGAGCTCATTTTGTGCGAATCGATCATCGATGCCTTCACCTTCTATGCCAATGGCATACGCAATGTTTCCTGTGCATACGGAACGGAGGGCTTCACGGCCCAGATGCTTGCGGCTCTTTGCGGTGGACCGGTGAGGAAAGTATACATTGCCTATGATGGCGACATGGCGGGCAACCGGGCGGCCACGTCTCTGGCACAGAAACTATCCGGGCACGGCATCGAATGTGTGCGGGTACGGTTTCCGATGGGCATGGATGCCAATGACTTTGCGCAGAAGGTGCGCCCGGCCTCCGAGAGCCTGCGTGAACTGCTCTTTCAGGCTACCCCTCTTGTGGCTGAAGAAAGTCCGGTCGGTGCAGCGGAGATCCCGGCTGCTCACCCTGCACCGGACGGTCCGGATTTCGAGCTCGATGGCGAAGAAGTGCGCTTCCGGTTCAGCCAGCGAAAATACCGGGTGCGCGGTCTTTTCAAGAACACAACGGACCATTTGCTAAAAATCAATCTGCGGGTATCTCTCGGGGAGCGCTACCATCTGGACACGTTTGATCTCTTGCAGGCGAAGGCCCGCACGCACTTCATTGAGCAGGCAGCACTGGAACTGGCGGTGGATGCGGACCTCATCAAGTTCGATACCGGGCGGATTCTCGATCGTCTGGAGGAGCTGCTGGCCGCAAAGCAAAAGGAGAAGAAGCCGGAAAGTTCTGTTCCCGAGATTCCGGAAGAGAGGCGCCTTGCGGCCATGGAGTATCTGCAGTCGCCGGATCTCATAGAGCACATTGTTCTCGATTTTGAGAAGATGGGCCTTGTGGGGGAAAGGATCAATTCTCTGATTGGATATCTGGGCAGCCTCTCGCGCAAGACGGATGCGCCGCTGGCCATCATCATCCAGTCCTCTTCCTCAGCGGGCAAATCCACACTCATGGAAGCGATTCTTGCGATGGTACCGGAGGAAGACCGGGTGAAGTATTCCTTCATGACCGGCCAGAGCCTCTTCTACATGCAATCGCAGAGTCTCAAGCACCGCATCCTTGCCATCTCAGAAGAAGAAGGAGTCGAGAAGGCAAAGTATGCCATCAAGATCCTCCAGAGCGAACACAAGGTGAGCATCGCCACCACCATCAAAGATCCGGAAACGGGAATGCCGGACACAAAGGAATTTGTGGTGGAAGGGCCGGTCATGATCCTCATCACCACGACCAATGTGGAGATTGCCGAGGAGCTGCAGAACCGGGCTCTTGTGCTCACCATCAACGAGGAGCGCGAACAGACCCGCCTGATCCAGCAGCTGCAGCGCGAACGGCGCACCATTGATGGCATCATGCAAAAACGGCGGCAGCACCACCATGCGGAACTCCACCAGGACATCCAGAGAATGCTGCGCCCTCTGGCTGTGGCCATTGAGGGAGCGCCACAGATGGATTTCCCGGATACAAGGCTGCGTCTGCGGCGTGATCAGGAGAAATTCCTGACCCTGATTGAATCCATCGCTATACTGCACCAGTATCAGCGGCCGGTGAAGACCCGTACAGATGAGCGCGGAACGGTGGAATACATTGAGGCCACGAAGGACGATGTGGCTCTGGCGGGTTTTCTGTGTGCGCAGGTCTTTGGCATTTCTCTGGATGAACTGGCGCCACAGACCAGGCGGCTGCTCGGTCTCATGGAAAAGATGGTGCGGGAAGAAAGTGCCCGGCAGAAAATAGAGCTCAGGGAATACCGCTTCACCCGGCGCATGGTGCGCGAGTATACGGGCTGGTCTGATTCGCGGCTCAAAATTCATCTTGCGCGTCTGGAGGATCTGGAGTATCTACTTGTGCGGGGTGGCGGGCGCGGGCAGCTCATCGAGTATGCTCTGGTGCATCCGGGGGAAAGCCGGGATGGCCCCTTCCTGCCGGGGATCCGGGCTGACTTAAAGCCCGAACTCTTAAATTTTCTCAACAAGAAGTCAGGCCTGCGGGGCCAGAAGTCAGGGCAAAAAGGCGAGAAGTCAGGGGGAAGTCAGGCCCCTGTCAGGGGGGAGTCAGGGGGTGGTTCGTTTTCCGCAAATGCGAAATTTGCAGGAGATTCGGCTCTACGCTCCATTTCAGACGATTTCGCGTCTTCCGGGGCAAAAACACGCAAGAGGCCCGCTTGAATTTTATGGAAAAGTGCGCCCTTTCCCTGCACCTTCCCGGCTACCTGGCCACTCTCAAACGGCTGAACCGCGCCCCTTCGACCATCCGGGGGCAGAAGGAAGCTCTGGGGCTCTTTGTGTCTTTTTGTGTCGAACGCGGGATCACAGACCCCGCCTCCCTCACGGTGGGTGTTGTGGAAAGATACCGCAAGTTTCTCTCCGAACGCCGGGCCAGGCGAAGCGGTGCTGTGCTTTCGGCGAGCAGCCGGATCAATCTTCTCTGCGCGGTGCGTGAATACTGCCGCTATCTCACAAAGCAGGGCCATATGCTCTTCAATCCCGCGCTTGCTGTGGAACTACCGAAGATGGGCCGGCATCTGCCGCGTGTTCTTTCTGCAGCGGAGGCCGAGCGCATTGTGCGGGTCCAGAACAGAGTCCCGGCCATTGAGCTGCGCAACCGTGCGCTTCTTGAGGTGCTCTATGCTACCGGCATGCGGCGCTCGGAGATTTCCGGCCTTGATCTTGCTGATGTGAATTTTGAATCGGGAACCATCCTCATTCGTGAAGGCAAAGGCGGACATGATCGCGTGGTGCCGGCTGGCAGGAACGCTCTCGTCTGGATCCAGAAGTATCTGAAAGAGTCGCGCCCGCTGATACTATCCACCTTCACAGACTGCGGTGCGCTCTTTCTTTCAACTCAGGGAGAGCGTGGGCGCATGAGCACGGATACGATCAGCCACACGGTCACCAGCAGCCGCAAGCGGGCTGGCGTAGAGAAAGAAGGATCCACGCATATGTTCCGGCATACAGCGGCCACGCTCATGCTTGAGAACGGCGCGGACGTGCGCTTTGTGCAGCAACTGCTCGGACACAGGGAGCTCGGCAGCACCCAGAGATACACGCACGTTTCGATTCGCAAGCTCAAAGAGGTGCATGAGAAGACGCACCCGGCCCGCTTCCGGAGGGAACCGTGAGTGCACAGGCGACTCTGGCTCAGTTTCTGCCGGAGTATCTTTCAGATCTCACGGTGCGGGGGTACTCGCGGGAGACTCTGCGTGTGCGTGGAGATCAGCTCAGAATATTTCTTGAGTATTGCCAGGAGCGTTCTGCCACGGAGCCTTCTGCAATCACCCTGGCTTTTGTGGAGCGCTATGCCCGGCATGAAAGCAGTCGCATCTCCGAGCAAACAGGCAGGCGACTGGCCGCCACCACGGCCATCCACAGGCTTTCCACCCTTAAAAGCTTTCTGGGATTCCTTGTGAAGCGGCAGGCCATGCTATTCAATCCGGCGCTGGAGCTTGAGTTTCCGCGCACGGGCAAACATCTGCCACGCGGGGTCCTGACCGCCCGTGAAGTGGAGCACATGATGCTTGTGCCGGACATACTCACCCCGTGCGGGCTGCGCAACCGGGCACTGCTCGAGCTTTTGTATTCCACCGGGATGCGCAGAAGCGAGGTGTGCAAATTGAATCTGGAGGATATGGATTTTGGCGGTGGCAGCGTCTTTATCCGCCAGGCCAAGGGGCACAGGGACCGGATCACCCCTGTGGGCAAACGGGCTCTTTTCTGGCTGCAGAAGTATCTGGAAGAGGCCCGGCCGGCCATGTCTGACAGCGCGGACGCAGCTCTCTTTCTGGCCCGGCGCACGGGCCGGATTACACCCGCTCAGGTGTCTTTTGTGGTGCGCACGGCAAGGGAGGCCTGTGGAATCAAGAAGCCCGGCGCGGCCCATATCCTGCGCCATACAGCAGCCACGCTCATGCTTGAGAATGGAGCGGATGTGCGCTACGTGCAGCAATTCCTGGGACATGAGGCTCTTTCGAGCACCCAGCGCTACACGCATGTGGCCATACCGGCCCTCAAGGCAGTGCATGCGAAAACCCATCCGGCCAACTATCCGGAGCGTGACCCATGAAAGTGATCAGTGTGGCCTCACTCAAGGGCGGATCGGGCAAGACCTCGGTATCCATATTTCTGGCCCAGCTCTTTGCCCGCAAAGGCCCGGTGCTCGCCGTGGATCTGGACCACAACAACAACCTCACGGACTATTTTCTGCGGCGGACGGATACCGGGAAGATTGAAGGAGCCAGTATCTATCAGGCCCTTACCGGCACACGCAAGCTCAGCGACTGTATCCATGCAGCAGAAGAGCATGAGAAAATAGCGGTGCTGCCGGCCACGCCCCATCTGGCCCGCATTGGCCTTGAGCTGGCCCGGGATCCGGGAGCGATTCTGCGCTTTGCAAAGTCACTGCGGAAGCTTGATTTTGTGGCCATTGTGATCGACACACCTCCTTCTCTTTCTTTTGAGCTTTCCTGTGCTCTTTATTCTTCTAATATTGTACTTTCTCCAGTCTCCTTTAGCCGCTGGACGGTGCAGGGTTTTGCTCTCCTGCGCGATGAGACACAGGCCGTGGCCAGAGCTACCGGCCGCTCTGCGGTTCTCCGCGCTCTACCAGCTCAGGTGAACGCTGCTCAGGAAGAGAAGCTGCGCGGGGCAGAGTTTGCCGATTTCACAGAAGCTGCCATCCACCGCTCAGCTGCGATCAAAGCGGCCTGTGACAGTGGGCGGCCACTCAAGGCCGGTTCCAGAGGCCACCGGCAGTTTGCCGCCCTTGCAGAGGAGCTATTATGACAGACACGGAAAAGAACGAGCGGAGGAAGCGTGAGATTGAGAAATTCAAGGCGAACATTGCCATTCCGCGTCCGGGAAGTGCAGTACAGCCCGAGGCCCTGCCAGTGCTTGTGCATCATGGCATTGATCTTTCCGACATCCTCTATTTGCCTCTGGCCGAACTCCAGGACAATCCCCTGAATGAATATCCGGCTCTGCCAGAAGAAGAGCTGGCTGAACTGGAAAGCGACATACGCGAAAAGGGAATCCTCGTGCCACTCATTGTGAAGCTGGACGGCGTGATTGTATGCGGACACAACCGCAAAGCCGCCGCTCTACGAGCGGGGCTTGAGCGCGTACCCGTGCAGCAGATCATTTCTCCCCTCTCAGCTGCTCTTGAAAAGGACATCATGAAATCTGAGAACGACCGGCGGCGTGGCGGGCGCTGGAGCAAAGAGCAGAAGGAGGCTTTTATCCGGGAGAACTTTGAAGCGGAGCTGACAGAGAGAAAGCACGGTGGAGCGCGAAAACGTTCCGGCCGCAAGAATCAAGGTTCACTGAACCTTGAAAAGGCACCCGAGGGAGAGGACTTGGCCCGCAAAATCGAAAAGAAATCCCGTGGCCAGATCCCGGCCGGAACGGCAAAACGTATTGTGGCCGGATTGCGCAAGAAAGCCGGAAGCGCTCCAGCAACCGGCAAAGACAGCAGATCCCGGGAAAAGCTACTGGCCCGCCTGCGGACCATCCAGCAAGTGATTGCCGTCCTCGAAAAGAAGCTGGCGGATGCACGGGCGCAAAAGAAAATAGTCCAGATGGAGCTGCAGAAGATCAATGGAAATTAGCGCCTTCCTGATTCGTCTGATATTTCTGCTTCTTCCGGGAATCATATGCAGCCAGCTTTACCGCAAACTCAAAGGGTCGCTCGCACGCAGGGATCTTGATGATTATCTGGAAATCATATGGTTCTCTCTAGTTTCCTATCTGACCTATTGGGCCTTGTTAGCGTTTGCCCAAAGCTCTGGATGGACAAACAGGGAGTTCACTTTTTTCAGAAGCATTTTTGACGAGAAGCAGTCTCCTGACCTCATTGAGATTGCCTTCGCCTCCTTGATAGGCCTGATTACCGCATTCATAGCTGCAGCGTTCTACAGTCATAAAATAATCAATAGATTGGGGCGTTTTCTTCGCGTTACAAAGCGGTATGGAGATGAGGACCTCTGGAACTATTTCATGAACTGGCCAAAAATCGACTGGGTGATTGTTCGTGATCACAAGCTTGGCTTGATATATTTTGGTGCAATCAGTGTTTACTCAGATTCAGACAAGGATCGTGAGATCATTCTCGAAAACGTACAGGTATTCAGCAACAAGAGTGGGACCTACCTCTACACCGTCAAAGCAATGTATCTGCCCCGGAACAAAGATGATTTAACCATCGAAATTCCTGTTGAAGAAACGGAAAAACCTGTTAACTTGGAGGCAAAGGAAACAAAAAATGCAAGAAGACGAAAGCGCTGAAAAAAGACCGGTGGATTTTTTTGAAATCCCCCGCAACCGTACCCATGTTATCACGGAAGGTGAGATACGCAAAGGAGGACTTAATCCGGTTCCTGATCGTGAACGGCCCGTAGTCAGGATAGTCGCTCAGGAAGTAGACAAACAAAAAAACTAACCCCCGCCCGCCATCCTCCTGATTCGCGCGGGCGTCCACCCCCTCCGGACGTCCTGTCCTCCGGGGCTGGTCCTGAGCCGCAGTCCGGGCAGTCTTCTTGAATCGCCCGCAAGTATGCGCTCCGGCACGCGTCGGCAGTCCTTCCCTCGCCGGCCCCCCGTACCCCCGCTTCCCATCCTGGCCGCGCTCCGCACGCTGTCGCGGCTCCGCTCTGAGCGGAAGTTTATAAAAGACGGGGGCCTCAACGGGAAGGACTTCTTGCATGCTCGCGTTTCCAGCTCTCCAGAAGCCCCTGGCCACATGAGAAATTAGGAAACGCTCGCAGCAAGACCCGCGCCGTCGCGCCCGTGGCCATTTCTCCCTTTAGCTGCTGGGGCGGGTGGGGGTTAGACTGCCGCTAAGGGAAAAACGCTGCGAACCGCGCAAGGAATGCTTGCCAGAATCTTTGTATGTGCACACCTTGAGGCGGCATGCGTCCGGCTTATGCAAATCTTCTCCTCCGCCGAAAAACGCATGTACTGAAATTTTTTCTGAGCCTGTTTCTGGCACTGGGCCAGGTTGCCGCTTCCGTGAGCACGCACCTAGGAGAACCCCAAAATGATTCCCTGCGCGTACTGGATGTGTGCACATGTTTCACTGCCGGAACGCTTGTAAAAGTGGCGCCATCGACCAGAGGCGCGATTCTTAAAGGCGGAAGTTATTACAAGGCCATTGAAAATATCAAGGCCGGCGATCTGGTTCCAAGTTACAATCAGGAAACAGGAGAGGTCGAATACAACCGGGTGGCACGCACATTCATCAACAAGACCCGCGAAATCGTACTGGTTAAATACAGTAATGGCACTGTGCTTGAGACCACGAAAGAGCATCCATTTTTCATCAAGGGTCGCGGCTGGGTGGCGGCCTCCAAAATTAAAGCAGGTATGCAATCCGTAGCAGCTAAAGGGATTAAGAAGTCGCGCAACCTCATTGCAGCTGCTCTGATTTCAGCAGTCAGCATTGCTCCTCTGCATGCCGCCACATCTCAGCCTGAGATTGTTTCAGTCGAGACCGTTCAGCGCAGTGAGGTGGTTTATAACTTTGAAGTTGAGAACGCACATACTTACTTCGTTGGCGAAGAAGAGGTGCTTGTACACAACGATTGCGTTGGGTTGCATGGCTTTGGGTTAAAACTAGCTGGATTTGAAATGGGTGGAAATCCTAAAACAATTCAGAGGCTTAGCGAAACTGTCAGGGACTTATTTACTGATGATCCATCCAGCATCAAGATTATAGCGCCTCCAATTGAATTCTCTGATGATGGAAATGCACAACCTGAAGGACCAAAAGCAGCTGTTGAAGTCGTCCACGAAAATAAAAAAACTAAACTATTAGTCGGTTATAGTATGGGAGCAGATTCAGCTATGCTGGCCGGAAACCCGGATGATGGAGGTGATTGGACAGCCAGAGTTGCTGTAGCTGCAAGGGCCGATATAGTTGCAGACAACATTGAAAAAATAGCAAAAACTGGAAATTTAACAATAATTGTCAACATTGTTGGTGATAAAAATGCTGGAAACGATCTTGCTCCTAAGCCGCCTCACTTTGAAGACCCCGGTTACATATATAAAAAGAAACTATACGATGAAGAGATGGAAATCCGACGTAAATTTGGTGACCGTACACCCTCTGGAGTCGCAGATGCAATTAAGGCAAAGACAGGTTTATCCTTAGCTCAATTTCAAACAAAATACCCTAATGTTGTTTTCGAATCAACAACGGTTCAGCCCCATGCGGGAGGTGGAGAAACAACAGAGACCATGACGGCTGTTAAACGAGGTTATGGAACTTATTATTTGAGGCTTAAAGACCCGGCTACAAATGCACGCATTCAAAGCCTCAAGAATTCTTCAAAATGATGCAACCATTCGATTTCTGCCAGTGGATGGCAGACCCAATATTATATAGATTTTCTCCTTTAGGGCTATCAATCGGATTTCTCTGTATATTAATGGTTGGTGGCCATATTTTCTTAATTAAATTTCGGCAGCTTGTTTTTGCAATCCTGCTTCAACTTAGTGGACCACAAATTGCATATTTTTTACTAATAACTGCTGGAAAGGGGAGCTCTGAAAAAATGGCAGTACATTTTTTTATTGGCTTCTTGCCCATATTTCTCATATGGGGTGCACTATCTGGATTGATTTGGATCATTATTCAGGAAGGGAAGCCTTTGCAGAGGGTAATTATTTTCTTTATTTTTTTATTGGCACCTTTAGTCTTTCTATCTTTCTCAAAAAGATACGCATGGCAAATTATTGAAGGAGAAATCCATACACGCTGCAACTTGGATTTAAGAGGATATTGAATAAAGTTTGCCGGACCTGTACCTGGCCATAATTAATATCCGGCCATCATGCAGCCTCCTTTTGCCAGCGATAGATGTTCTGAAGTCCGTTCACCGCTGGCCGTGAAGCAAGAGGAGATCCGGGTGAGCCTCTGGAGATTGCTCTGCCGCAGGGAGTTCTGCCGTCCAGAGTCATGTGCGGCCGGGAATGATTGTAATACTGGCGGTAACTTTTAATGATGGCGTATGCGTGCTTCTCAGAGCAGACAATGACGTGATCGAGACATTCATGGCGGATGGATTTGATCCATCTTTCGGCGATTCCGTTCTGCCAGGGAGACTGGATCGATGTATTGATGGGAGAGAGCCCGCAATTGCGGATGCTCTGCCTGACAGCGTTACTGAAGCCGGCCGCTTGCGCATAATCGCTATTATGCGAAATTCGCATAGCCAGCAGAAATTAGAGGATATACGAACGATTGAAAGAGGCCCTGGAAAAAACGCTCTTCCGATTTGGGAGCGCCGCCAGACGCGACCCGGGGATGAGGGGTTTTGCGGGTCCCAGGGCCGGCCCAGGGGAAAGGGGCGCGAAGCGTGCCGGAGCGAATAACCTAAGAAAGGAGCGCGGCACGGACGCCGCGCGGTTGAGTCACTGGAAACAAAAACACATGGGCCGCGCTGTCCCAGGAACCCAGGAGCCGGACCGGCTTCACGAATGGAAGGCCGGCCGGCGGATGGGTGGTGGTGGCGGCTTACTCCAGAATGGAAACAGCGCTGCGGATTTGTCCCGTCCGCCCTCCCGTGTCGATAGCCACATGCCAATTGGCGCTCGCGGGCACCCTGAGATCAATGGGGGAGCTGCGCGCATGTCCGCCGTGGTAGCGATAGCGCTGGCGGTTGCGGTAGTGATTGAAATTCAGAGCGTCGAGCAATAGGACGTTTGCTTGGCGATCGATATCAATTCTGACGATCCTTCCTTGCTGCAGGAAACCGAGGTTATAGTGTACAAAGTTCATTCTAATTCTCCTTTTTCGGAACAATAATCCGAGATTACGTCTCTGTACCAAACAGACGTTTCCCGGAAAATTGCGCAAAAAAGCGGAGTGATCGAGATTTTCTTGCAGAGCGGGGCCTTTGGCGGCACTTTGCTGCTGTGCGAGTGTTGGCCTGGTCCCTACGGGAACACCTTTGCAAAGACTCAAGGGAGTCCACACAAAAGAGCGCAAACAAATAAACAAAAATTTGTTTTCAGCGTGATTGAACTCAGGACATTGGAGAGGCCTTCCGAGAAACAAGGAGCCGGGATGTCAGGAAAGTACTACACTGCCGAGGCGCTCCCCCGCCCGGATTCTCCGATCAAATTGCCCAACATGCATATCCTGCTGCACAGAAAAGAAGATGGTTCGACGGCCGGTCCCTGTCTGGATTTTGATATCCGGGCCTACTCGGAACAGCTTGATGACAGAGAAGCCATCGCAAAAGTTTTCGGCCGCATCTGCGAAATGGTGATGTTTCAGATTATTTCACTGATCAAGAGGGGTGCACTTTCAAACCTGTTCAAGAATCGTGTTGCGGATAGCGATGAATGGGATAGGTTCATTCCGATTCATTCAGAAAGGAAAGTGAAGGTCTGCAGGATTCGATTGAGCAGTTCCGTGACCAGAAATCGTCAGCCCAGAAACTAGAAAGCGAGCATACCGAATATGATTTTGAGCACCTGACGCAAGAGAACTTAAAAAAATTGAGGCACATACTGGATCATATTCAAACAGCTGCAAAGGAAGAAGCAACCGTCCTTATAAATACATTTCTGAACGCGATGCCTGGGCATTATCGCATGCGCCTGGCATCCTGAGAGACACTGGATTTTTAGCTTCAAAGCTATTCATGATATCGTGTGCGGTATCGGGTGTCGTTTGCGAAGATCACCCGAAGAAAAGCGCACGCGATGAGTATCACATCTTTTATTTGCCCGATGGAAGTGACTTTGGTCTTTTCCGGGAAATTCGGGGCCGGCTGCGCCGGCCCCCGTTTCTCTCAGCCACTAAACCTGAATATACAGTAAAAAAATCAAGTGACTTTCACGGAGGGGAGATCAAGAGAAGTTACGAACGGAATGGTTCTCAGGGGCAACGGTGAAAAAGAACATCTTTATTTATAGCTCAGTCCTCGCAGCGGGACTGGTTATAGCTGCTTTTGCCGCTCTTTTTTTCTTCCGGCCAGCCCTGCGTTGCTTACGGGGGAACTGTGAGAATGGCGCCGGTTTGTTACAATATAGCGACGGGACGCAATACATCGGTAAATTCAGAGGCGGGAAAAAAGAAGGATTTGGGCTGCAGCAGACTGCAACTGGTGAAACCTACGAGGGTGAATGGAAAGATGGGAGACCCCATGGTGAGGGAAAGCATGTAATGCCAGGTGGTAGTACTTATTTTGGCCAGTATGATGCCGGCCAGAAGCATGGGTACGGTACCTATGTCTGGCCGGATGGGACGAGCTACCGGGGACAATGGAAGGATGGAGAGCCCGAAGGTCTGGGGGATGTCATTCTGCCAGATGGCACGCGCCTTTCCGGGATTTATCAGCGGGGGATTGTTACGGATGGCGGCGGTATCTTTATTTATGACAATGGTGACCGCTACATAGGCCAGTGGAAAGATGGAAAAAGGCATGGACCAGGGATTGTAGTTTCGGACCATGGCACAATCCTGCAAGCTGGCATCTGGAAGGATGATACCCTGGTTCCATGACTTCAATAAAAATTGTTCTCCATGCCGTGTTTTCGCCGCGACGTACTTTTTTGAAGGGCCCCTCCTTAAGGGAGGCCTTGATTGGGTCGCTGTCCATATTGATTCTAAGCACTGCGATTCTATTTCTGGTTTCATTAATTAATTCTAATATTGACGCTTCCGCCAGAGATCTGGCAAGGGAGCGGACAAACATCCCCTTTTTGCGGATCATGTATTTACTGGGTTGGCTCCTGTTTCTCGGCTATGCTGCCCTGATTCGTTTTGGTGCTTTCCTGGTGTTGGGTGAAACGGGACCACTACTCAAGACGGCCGTGCTTTTAACATTCGTGGCCACCATCCCCCTGATGCTTGAAGGGCTCGTTGTCGGTCTGTTGATGAGTTTTGCTACCGCAATTTCCAATCAGATAGCAGGACAACTACTCACGGTTTGGCTCTCATTAGTGCTCTTTCTCGCAGCTTTGACCTGGGAAGGTTTGATTTTTGTCAGCGGCTCCATCGCGTTAATTGGACAAAATACTGGAAGGGCCGTGTTATGCTGGCTGTTGCCCATAATGAGTGCCGCAGTGATTGCCCTGGTTGTCTTTCAGATCCGGATACTGATGCTTTAAGTATACCAAAATTTCATGCCCCAGCCCAGAGAAATCTGAACTACTCAGACCTCAGACGTTCAAATGCTATAGATACGAGGTCGATAATAGCATATGCACCTGGCAATGCTTTTGCATCATGTGGCCACGTTCGTGGAGCGCGTCCGTAGCTCAGGCATCTGGCCACGGATGCAGTTGTGGATCGGTGATCATTATCCGAAGGTTTCGGAATTCCTCGGCGCACATCAGCGTATTATCATTCGTATTGCGCTTGGAGTGGTTGCGGCCTATGCGGTGTATTCAATAATCGCGTATCTGCTGAACCTATCTGCTCGTGCCGAACTTGACACAATTTCTCTGAATGTGAAACGTGTGGAGTCCCAGTCGATCGTTCCCAGCATTGAAGTATCGGGCACTCTTGAATTCTATGAGAAAGTGAATATTGCATCAAAAACGTCCGGCCGCATTGAAAAATTCTTTGTCCGCGAAGGCGAAATCGTCCGGCGTGGGCAGACTTTAGTGCAACTTGAGCAGCTTCCTTTAAAGCTAGAACTGGAGCAACAAGAAGCCAGTCAGAATGCTGCGCGTTCAGGATTGCAGCTTACACGCGAACGTTATGCAAATGCTAAGCGTGCTATAGAAATAAAATGGAAGAATATTGAGAAGCAGACCACGCTTTTAAAAGAGCTTAAAGCGGCGATGGACAAAACCCGGACCACATATGACCGGAATCTTGTCTTGTATCAGGAAGAAGGGATGAGCGAGGAAGCACTCGATACTCTAAAGACTGATGTAATTGCCAAGGAATCTCAGTATCTGAGGGCAAAAAAGGATCTTGAGATAGCACGCGTAGGCTTCAGGGATGATGACATAAAACAAAAGGGGCTCACAGTCCCAAAAAGTTCCTCTAAAAAATTCGCACTCCTTGTGGATTTGAATACGCGCATTGAGAAAGCGGAGGTTGAAGTTGCGGAATCACAACTCAGGTCCGCGGAGGCGGCCGCCAATTCAACTCGAATCCTGCTGAGTGAAACAGCTATTGTCTCTCCTATCAATGGGATGGTCGCTGCCCGAAATAGTAGCGTCGGCGAACAGGTACGGGGTGGTGCAGCCGCGAACCCTACCGAGGCCATAATGGTACTGGTTGACATAAGTAAGCTCTACGCAGTAGTGAATATTCGCGAGGAGGAATTGAGTCAGATCAAGGAAACCCAACCGCTAGAATTTCGCGTAGATGTGTTTCCGGAGGAGAAATTCCAGGGCTACATTGAGATCATAAACCCGCTAATCGATGACCGGACGCATACAGCTCTGATCAAAGCAATGGTCGAAAACCAGGAACTCAAGCTGCGCCCAGGTATGTTTTTGCGCGGTGCCATTCAGACCGGTGAAGCTCAGAGTATCATTAAATTGCCAATCAGCGCTATAGTCGCCCGAGAGGGACAAAAAGCATGGGCATTTATCGTAAAGAACGAGCGTATTCTCCGCACAGACATTGTTACCGGAAGAAGTTTTGGGGATGAAGTCGAGATCCTTAATGGACTATCCCCCGGTGATATCGTGGCAGTGGAAAAGCTGACGCAACTCAGAGAAGGAACGCGCGTAAAGACTCGGTTTCAAGAAGTCCCATGATTCGCCAGATTCAGCGCCTGGCAATTACTCGCCCTGTGGCAACAAGCATGTTCTACACAGCCCTTGTGCTGATGGGTGCGCTCTCTCTCTCGGAACTTGAAGTAAACTTATTGCCAAACATTGAGTACCCGCGGCTAACCATCATGACCATCTACTCTGGTGCAGCTCCCGAGGAAATCGAGAGTCTTGTAACAAAGCCAATTTCCGAGGCCATTAGCACGACAAGCGGGCTGGATAAGGTGTCCTCAGAGTCCTTTGAAGGAGTTTCCCTAATCACAGTGCGCTTCAAATGGGGAACGCAAGTAGATTTTGCTGCAATGGAGGTTAGGGAAAAGATCGATCTCATCAGAACTCTGCTTCCCCAGGACGCCTCCCGATCGATTGTAATGCGCTTTGATCCCGCACAGGAACCATTGATGGAAATCGTATTCTTCGCGCGGAGCATTGCGCGCGAAAGGGATCTACGGCATTTCTTGAAGAAGGAGGTAAAGTTACACCTGGACCGCATTGATGGAGTGGCGATGGCGCAGTTCTCAGGTGGTTATCATCGAGAAATCCATGTCAACGTAGATCAATCTCGAATGTTAGCCCATGGTCTGAATCTTACTCAGCTGGCTGACGCGATTGACTCTTCCAACGTCAACGTTCCAGCCGGAAGCATTACGGTTGGGAATCGGGAAATTCTTGTGCGGACGATTGGTGAATACCAATCCTTTTCCGAGATAGCGAGCACTACCGTTGCCACAAGCGAAAAAGGAGTCCCGGTTCAATTGAATGCTGTGGCTGAGATTCTGGACTCATATAAAGAGCGGACAGGCTTAGCGCGATACGGGGGCGAAGAATGCGTCATTGTCGCACTCTATAAAGAAGCCGGGAAAAACACCGTCGAAGTATCCGAGAATATTCACAACGAGCTAGCCAATTTGCGGCAGAAATATCCTGAGGAGTTTGAACTCAAGGTTGTCTATGATGAGGCGCGTTTCGTGCAACAATCGATTGACAATATGTCCAGATCACTCATCCTTGGTTCGCTTCTTGCTTTCCTTTCCCTCATTTTGATTCTGCGCAATTTCCGCAGTCCATTAATTCTGGTCTCCGTTGTCCCGGTCGCGTTGCTGACAACGTTCATATTTATGCGCCTTCAGGGAGTCACGCTCAATATGATGTCCCTTGGCGGTCTTGCACTCGGGGTTGGAATGCTGTTTGATTCAAGCAATGTTGTGTTGTCGGCGATCGAAAGGCAAAGGCGTCTGGGAATGCCACCCCGGGAAGCAGCGCTCAAAGGTGCGGGCGAAGTGGCGGGTTCGGTTACAGCAGCCGTCTTAACCACGACAATTGTTTTTTTCCCGATTATATTTTTGAAGGGTGTTGTCGGGGTTATTTTTGCGGAAATGGCTCTAACCATCACATGCTCTCTGGCCGTCAGCCTTGTAGTCTCCCTTACACTCATTCCAATGTTATCCTCATTGCCTTTCAGTGTGCTTACGAAATATGAGCGAGCTTCATTCATTCAGAAATCAGAGTATTACGAAGCACGTCTGCAGCAATTCTACGCCGGAAGACTGACATTTTTTTTTCACAATCCGCGCCACCTTGTAATATTAGTATCACTATTTATAATATTTGCGATCCTGGCCTATCCTTCGATAAAAAAGGAGTTCGTCCCACAGGTAGATACAGGTGAATTTGCCATAGAGGTGAGAAACAATCGGAACGCATCCCTGGAATCAACGGCTGAATTGGTTACGGGAATTGAAAGGACTGTTGCGGCTTTTGCTGGGGTGAAACATCTCGTATCAGTAATTGGCTATGATGATGAACAGCTTTTGAGCAGCCGGTCCGGTGACACGGGAATGCATCGGGCACGCCTCAGAGTTGTGTTAGATGACGGGCGGAATAAAACGGCTCGAGAGTTCTCCGAATATATTAGACCTTGGATGAAAGTTAGGGAGGATATCGGGTTGAACTTTGTTCAGAGTGGCGACGTGCTCGCACGTATTATGGAACCCGAAAGGCGCCCTATTGTTTTGAACTTGGCGGGAGAAGATCTTGAGACCATCACATCCATCGGTGAAAGAATAGCCATGGAGTTGCGACAGATGGAAGGCGTCTTTGATGTTGAGTCAAGTATGGAAGAGAGAACACGCGAAATTCATGTCAAATTCAAACGTGATCGCGTTGCTGACGCAGGATTGTCGCATCTCAGTATCGGTCAGTTCATGCAGACTGCCGTGCGCGGGACCATTCCCTCTAAGCTACGGATCAATGATGATGAAATCGATATTCGGTTGCGTTTTCGGAAAGATGACCGTAGCAATATCCAAGATTTAGATAATCTGAGAATCTTAGCAAGTGGAGTGGAAGCACAATTTCTGTCTCAACTAGCTGAAATTCGAGAGAAGCCAGGTTATGCGACTGTGCGTAGGGAGGGTCATGCGCGGGTGAATAAAATTACTGCCAATATAGACCCACGGTACTCCAATAAGATCATCGAGCACATTGAGGGATTTGTCAAGAGGGTTCGCTTACCGGAAGGATACAAACTTACAATGTCAGGCGAAAAAGAGGAGCGCGATCGGTCATTTCTTTCGTTGGGCTTTGCTTTTCTGCTGGCTGCCGTGTTCATCTATATGTTGCTCGCAGCGCAGACGGAATCCTTTATGATTCCCGTCATCATGATGACAGTTTTACCGTTGATTCTGGTTGGAGTTTTTCCTGCGCTTGTTATTACAGGCGAGAGCCTAAATATCAATTCGTTTACCGGGATTATCCTGCTCATTGGCATTGCTGTGGACAATTCGGTGCTGTACAATGAATACGTGAATATCTTTCTTGAGGAAGGCCATCAACTTCAAGAAGCGCTGCTTCAAGCAGCTGGAGTTATCATGCGCCCTGTGATGATGAACAACGGCACGACGGTTTTAGGGCTGCTACCGGTGGCGCTTGGCTTTGGAGAAGGAGCCGAATTTCAATCCTCTATGGCAGTCGCAGTTATCAGTGGCCTGTTGACCTCAATGCTTCTCTCCCTTTTTGTCCTTCCATTGGTTTTTTTCCAGTATTATAAGAGGAACCCGGCCAAAATTCTGCGGATAACCTCTGGTTCCTGATAGACTCTATGAATTTGGCAGCAAAGCGGCCAGTAGCGATTTGGATGGGATTTGCTGCCATTTCTATAACCGGGATCATTGCTTTTTATCAATTACCCATCACCACTATGAATGGAATAGCTTACCCGGGCCTCACAATTGAGACGGAATACTCTGGCATTGATCCAGAGAAGATAGAAGAGGTTATTTCAAGACCACTTGAGGATTCTATCTCAACCATAGGTGGCATTGAGCAATTGTTTTCGGTATCCGAACAAGGAAAGAGTAGGATTAATATTGAATTCACCTCGGACTCGGATATTGATCTTAAGGCCCTTGAAGTACGCGAGCGGACCGACCTTGTTTCTGCCTCCTTTCCTGCAGAGGTGCAAAAGCCTCTTCTCTTACGCTATGACCCCGAACAAAAACCCATTATTATTGCCGCTCTGGCAAGTCGGAATCGCACGATTGATGATCTTAGGGAGATCGCCGATAGAGAGTTAAAGCGAGAGTTTCAGGCTGTGGATGGCGTGAGCGAGGTCATTGTAGCCGGGGGGCGAATAAAAGAAGTCACCGTGGCCTGTTCCAGTGATAAAATGCAAGCCTACAAATTAGGAATGTCGCAAATCAGTCAGGCCATCCAAAGAGATAACCTGAATTTGAACACTGGTAGGGTAACACTGCTGGGGAGTAGTTTTCCCTTGCATGTGAAGGCTAAATACAGAAGCATTTTCGATCTTGAGAATACGGTTATTCTATCTACCAACAAAAAGAGGATTCTGCTTAAAGACATTGCACAGATTCACCTATCGTACCGCGAACCCGATTCAGCCTCGCGGCGAAATGGACAAGAAAAGGTTACCTTTCATGTTCATAAGGAAGGGCAGGCAAACTTGCTAGAGGTAAGCAATCGAATCCAGGCTCTATCCGATACTCTGCGAGGCACCGACTATTCTTTTGAGATTGTCTATGATAAGGCCGCCTTACTGCGCTCATCAATAAAGAATATCGTGGTTGCGGCTGTTGCTGGGAGTGCGCTAGCTTTTTTTATACTCTCAGTTTTCTATACATGGAGGATGGCAGCTTACAGCGGGTTAGTGCTGACATTTACACTACTTTTCCAGTTTCTATGCCTTAGAATCCTTGGAGCCTCCATTGATATGCTGGTCATCTCTGGTCAATGTTTCTCTTCAGGCCTTTCTTTTCTTTTCTCCACTGCGCTCTGTCAATCGCGTATCAAGAGCTATGAAATGATGCGCTATTTGTTTCAAAGATCTTTTGCCATGGCAGTGTTTCTGCTGATTTCCTATGCAGTAATTGCCTTCACGACCCGTGAAGTAAAGATTATATATGGCGGACTTGCCATAACCATCGTGTCTGGACTCTTCGCAACAATTGTTGCAAGTTATGTCTCCCTGGCATTCTTAGGCGTTATGCCCGGACTTGTTGGCGTCCCAACCGGCAGGCCATACAACCTGGCAATGGGTGCTCTAACCTTCCTCGTGCCATGGGATCGTTTTTTTCTCAGGCATCATCGACCTGTCTTGATTCTCATTTTGCTGGGGGCTCCTTTCTTTTTCTATTTCTCACGTACTGAATTTTCGCCGCGTCTTTCTCGAAAGGAAATCCAGGGTTCAATTGAACTTCCCTCAGGGCATAGCTTTCATGCAACAGATGCTATAAGTAGACAGATCGAACAGAAGGTAAATCAGCTTCATTTTGTTTCAGAGGTTAGTTCGCGGACGCAAGCTGGGCAGAGCAGCCTAACAGTTATCCTGAAAGAAGGGGTAGAGCCATCTACTCGCATTCTGGACGCATTGTCGGAAGCAACGGAAGGTTTCGAGCCAGCCTTTGCGCATTTTTCCTCAGGAGAGGACAGCCAGACTGGGTCCCTCAAGGAGGTCACCGTCCATATTAGTGGAGAAAATTTGTCAGATCTCGATAAGCATGTGAGGCTGATGGCTGCTCAAATCCAAGCGATAAAAGGAGTCCAGAACCTAGTTCTGCGCTATAAGCCTCCAAGGCCAGAGCTCCAGATTCATATGGATAGATTCAAGGTGGCACGCAGTGGTCTAAACGCGCATATTCTGGGTACGGACATTCTGTATGCCGTTCGCGGAGGCGTTGCCTCAAAGTATATCGATAGAAATTTGGAGTTGGACATCCGCGTGCGACATCAGGGTGGAAACCAGAAATCAATAGACGATATAAGAAGGCATTCATTCAATACTGAGAAGATGTCATTCCCGCTATCGTCGCTGGTGGAGTTCAGGGAAACGGAAGCACCAATAAAGATTTATAGAAAAAATAAAAGACGCACACTGTCGTTCTCCTTCACCACAGAAGATAGTTTCAGAAGCATTCGCCCGGAGATTATTGACCTGGGCAGAAGGTTATTGCCTTCTGAATATAAAATGCAGTTTGACAAAGCTCTAGAAAAGCAAGACGATTCCGCGAGGCGATACTATCTACTTCTTGGTTTTGCAGTATTAATTGCATTTATGTACCTATCCGGTTACTTTGAATCGTTTCGAGAAGGGGCCAGGCTATTGAGTATTCTCCCATTTATTTTTTTCATTGCAATCGCAGGTATAGTCTTGTTCCAGGGATATGTAACTGTTCTTTCAATTCTTCAATGCACGGCTGTTTTTTCCGTCGCAGCGGCTGTTTATCAGTTCGAAAGTCAGTTCGGTCTTTCGAGCATATTTATGTATTTCAGTAGATTTTTGGGATTTGCATTGATCCTAGTTTTCTATTTGCCATTTATCCTAATTATAGGGGACGGAGGCAATCTAATGCGGAATACATTGCTTCCTCCATTTCTCGTCTTCGCCTGCCTACCTTTCCTGTTGACTGCCATTCGTGGCCTTCTTGAAATGGAATGAGTATATTGAAAGCGGCTAATTCTATGGCTTTTTTCGGTAAGGATTTCGGGCGCAATAAGGACGCAAAGCCTGTTGTGGGAGAAAGTCATGCAACCAGTCTTGAGCATCTCGAACAAGAGCTACGGGAGCAGCTGCGCACAGCCGATACATCCTTACGAGCCATCTCTGAGGCCACCGGGATCAGCAAGACTCATCTCGCGAACTTTAAGAATGAAATCCGCAACCTTTCCTTTCAGAATCTGGACACTCTGGCGAGCTATTTTGGCGTGCGCTATTTGTTGAAGAATTTTTAGCGTCCGTCCTCTTTTGAGAATATTTTTTGTTGCCGGGGAACCGCTTTTGCATTATCGTTCTCAATAGAGGACATTGATTCTGCAACAGACGGGCAGGTCAATCAAAAAAAGGGACGGGGAGGAAATATGCAATCCATCCAGCTGTGGCTGAGCCGTGCGAGCGGCTGGCAGAGCCTGACCCAGGCCGGTTCTTTCTCTGCCAGTGCAGGCGGACAGCTTGAGATTAGACTGCATTGCCGGGGACTGAGCCCCACTGGCCTGCGCGCTCTTTCCCTTGAATGCCGGGAAAAGCCAGTGCATTGGGGGCCGGAGCTATACCTGGAAATCGGGGACCTGGCATGGTATCCCTACGAATACAGAGAACCGGGCCTGCTCTTTCCTTCTGTGTACCGGAAGGAAAAAGGAAAACTGCGCGTGGACCGGCCCCTGAACGGCGGCTCATCTTAATGGCAGAGGCCTGGGATCAAGAGCTGCTCCAATACCATCTATCAGCTTAAAGGAGAGACGCATGAAAAAAGAAACCTATACCAAGGTCCATGATTTGCTCATGGCCAGAATGCGCCGGGAGTTGCACCAGAAGGATCTGTTGGAAATCAAGCGGACCAGCCGGCGGCTGTGCCGCTTGCGTCAACGCTACCGCAAACGCTTCGCCGCCTGAGTAGAGCCCTCTACTCAGGGCGGCTCAATTCCGCTCTTTCAAATCCGGCACCAGCGGATAGACGGAGCGCAGAAAGGCCACGCGAAAGCCCGACAATGCCAATAGAAACTGCGCGGGCAAATAGACAAGCCCCGGATAGATATAGAAGAAAATAGCACCCACGGCTCCAAATGTCAGCACAGCAGAAATCGCCTCCTTCCGATTCCAGACAAAGCCCCGGCTGTGTCGCACGATATAGACCAGTTGCACCAGGAAGAAGACACCAACGCCCGCCACAAAATGACCCAGAATTCAAATGACGAAATCGGCAATAGCAGTGAAGAGGAAAGCCAGTCGCAATGTCCACGTATCGCGCCAGTCATGACCCGCCGGGCCGATAGCCAGAGTCAGACCGCAGCAGAGCAGAATGCAGAGATACTTTGCAATACGTGAGAATAGATGATACGGATCGCCGGTCAAAATATCAGCGGTGAGGAAGGAAAAATACAATCCGACCAGAAGCAGTGTCGAGACGAAAACGAAAAGTCGGCGGCCCATGCTGCATCCCTCGTCCTATCCGGCTCGAATCAATGCTTTTCCAGGCCATCATCCGGCCGATCGCATGAGCCAGAGCCTAAAATCCATCTTGACTTCTTCAAGGATGGCCCTTATTTGAGCCGGTACGGAGTCGGCTGACGAGGATTTGGTTTTGCTTTTCTCCCGCCGTCTCCAGTCTTCATCCGGAGTATGAACTCCGCGTGTTTGGCCAGAGGAAGGCCGTATATGGGGCTTCAGCTCCAGGACTTTCGGCTGCATTATGAACCCGAAGGGCGCTTTCCAGGTCAGCTCTACCCCACTTTCGCTTACTCTGGCTTCCTGCACCATTTCGCGCAGCAGGCGGGCTTTGGATGTGATGTTCTTCGCCTTCAGATAGGCAACGGGCAACGACTTGATGCGGTCGAGTGATTCGCAGATGCTATCCAGCAGGCGGTTTTCATCGGTGTTGAGAATGGCCTTTTGCTGGTCGAGGAGATCAGCGATTTCCTGGTCATATTGGGCGCGGCGGGCGCGGAGATCGGCCAGATCCAGAGAGTCTTCAGCGAACAAATCAATCAGCCGGTCTTTCTTCTTGCGGATGGACTGGATTTGCAAATTGATCCCGTCCACCTGAGCGTGAAATTGGCGGCTGCCCTTTTCACGCTCAGCGCGGAAATAGCTGTTTAGATTGGTCAGGAAACTTTCGGAATTGCGCAGCTCGGCAATGGTGCGGTCTATCAAGGCGAAGACTTCGGCCTGGGGGCGGGCGGCCTGGCGGCCGTACAAGGCCTTGCAGCGGTGGGCGTAGTATTGATACTGGCGGCCACTTTTCTTGGTCACGCGGGCGGGGGTCAAGGTGGACTGGCAAGCCGCACAGCGCAGAAAACGGCTGAGCGGATCCTGGTGGCTGTTGCTCATCTTCCCCGGTCGCTTCTCCTGCATACGGGCATCCCCTTTTCCCTTTTCCGAACGGCTGTGCGGAGAAAAGCGGAGTCGCCCTACCGGAGGGAAAGTAAAGGGAGCGAGCGCTAAGCCACAAAGCGCTGAGCATCGTGCGACTAAGAATTGCCAATCAGTTTTGCAAATACTTTAGTTACATGCGTAATGATATCCAAGTAATTCATTATTGACCCAATGATGGCAAGCGCGGAGACTAAACAACCAGAGGCTGGACTTGACAAAATGGCAATGAAAAAGCCCACCAAAAGCATAAAAAGGAAAATCAAATAGAAGGCTGCCTTCAGTCCCCGAACGGACTCCCGAAGTCGGGTCATTTCTTGGGATAGCTCTACATGTCTCTCTGTGTTCATTTTCTCATGCTGCGCTAGTGAAGCGCAGCATTTCATCGAGATCCGATTTGAGCTGGTTTATCTCGATTTCCTGTTCAGACGATTGCTGTAGTGTGCTTTCGAGGGTACGTTCATAGACGTCGATGGCCGAATTCACAATCTCTTCAGCCGAATTCTGCCGAAAGCGTTTGTTTTGCAGGGCAACACGGCTCATTAGGAAACCGAGACCTGCTTTATCAATACGACCGTGCTTGTATGATTTTTCCGCTTCCTTGACAAATGCCAGCCAATTCGGTAGCGACAAAGTTTTGTCGTTATAAAGGGCGAGAGTAAAACTTTCGCTGGCAATGTGCTTTGCGGCATCTGTCAAGTGAAAGTACAGCATAAAGCTCATTGCTGAGTCACTTATGGCGGCGGGAATGCCGACGGACGCGGCATCCCCGAGAGAATTCTGAAAGCGCAACGCAGTGGTGTCAGAAGTGACAAAAAAGTATTCAGTGTCTCCGAAGTGGTTGTTTTTTTCCGGTGTGGCACGGCGCAGCTGCGGGACTAGTAAAAGCATGGCCAAGTCATGGCGGGCCAGCGTTTCCATGCGAGTGGGGTCCACGTACTGATCGGGCGCATCGTTTCCATCGCGCTTCTCCAGTTTCCTCTCGGCAAGAGCTTTTACTTGACTTTCCAAATATACAGAGTTTTCAGCTGACAGTTGTGACACCGTATCCACTGTAATATGAAGCGCGCGCAATTTTTCTTTCTGTTCGATAATGAATTCAGTTAAATCCGCAGGGTCTAAGCCCCGGTTCTTCATCACCTGAAAGAGGTGGCTAACCTTTCCTCCGCGGGCAATATAAGGCGCGACGTGCCGGTACGCTCTGATCGTAGACTGAAGTTCGTGAAGGGTCCGGTCCATGATCTTCAACTGAATGTCATAGTTGCTGACTATTTCGAGGAATTCGGCACCAAGGCGATTTAGGAAGGAATCCTGTAGCCCAAGAAGACGGAAAACGACATTAGTATCGAGGTAAATGGTTTTCGGTCCCATGGAAACCTTAAATTGTTCAAATTGGTCTCCGAGCAGTTCTGCGATGGTGAGGATCATGGCTCCATTGAATATCTCAGTGAAGGCTTCCTTGAGGTGCGTGTCCGGCAAAACTTTACTGAACAAGAATTCTCCGAGTATGCCATGCCAGTGGTTGGGCGCAGCCGGATGTACGAGAGGTGGTGTTCCGCCAAGCGCTGGGGCGATTTCCGCATAGCACTCCCGGCAATATGCACGTAGGCGCTTGCCCTCTCTGCCAGCAAAGTTGCCGCCTCAAATGAGGTAGGAACATGGCAAGATATAGTGTGAATTTCAAGGAAGCGGTCGTCAGAAAGATGCTGCTGCCCGGTGGCAAGGGGGTCCAGGCCACAGCGGAAGAGACTGGTGTCTCAGCACCGACCCTCTACGGATGGATCAGGAAGCTGAGGAGGACCGTGGAGATGGGAGAAGACAGGACCGGTCCGAACGAGCGGAGCCTGAGCGAGAAGCTTGAACTGCTGATGGAATCCGCGAACCTGGGACCGGATGCACTGGGTGAATGGCTTCGCGGACGGGGAGTCCATGAGGAGCACCTGAAGCTGTGGCGCACCGAGGTACGCGAGGCTCTTGAGTCAGGTGGCTCGGCGACCCGCCGGGATCTCGCGCAGAGCCGCGGGGAGATCAAGGCCCTGGAGAAGGAAGTGCGCCGCAAGGACAAGGCGTTGGCCGAGCTGACCGCGATCGTGGTACTCAAAAAAAAACTGGAGACCTTGTTGGGCGAGGAAAAGGAGCCTTGACCTCGTCGTCGGTCAGATCGCACCTCGTGGCCCTGGTCGCGGAGGCGATGGCCGCCGGTGCCCGCCTCAAGGTCATCGGAGAACACCTGAGGATCGACCACAGGACTCTGCAGCGATGGCGGAAGGACCCGGCCGGTGACGGCCGCAAGGACGCAGTCCGCAAGGTGCACAATAAACTCACCGACGCGGAGCGCGCGGAAATCCTCCGTGTCGTAAACTTGCCCGAATACCGCGACATGGCCCCGGCCGAGATCGTGGCTCTTTTGGCCGAACGGGGGCAATATGTGGGCTCCGAACGCACCATCTACCGGGTGCTCAAGGAGAACGGCCAGCTGGCTCACCGCGGGCCGGGTCGAGCGCGAACGAAGCGTGAACGTCCATCGCATGAGGCGACCGGACCCGGGCAACTCCTCAGCTGGGACATTACCTATTTGCTCTCCAGCATACGCGGCGTCTACTTCTACCTGTATCTCGTGATGGACGTTTGGAGCCGCAAAATCGTGGCATGGGAAGTGCACTCGGAGGAGCTCAGCGCACTGTCAGCCGAAATGATGGATCACCTCGCGGGCACGATGCCGCTCAAGGGCACCATCCTGCATGCCGACAACGGCAGCCCCATGAAGGGTTCCACTATGTTGGAGAAGCTCTATGAACTCGGGGTCACGGCCTCGTTTTCAAGGCCGCGCGTGAGCGAGGACAATCCGTTCTCCGAGTCGTTGTTTCGCACGCTGAAATACCGTCCCGGATATCCCAAGGCCTTCGCCACGATGCATTCGGCCCGCTGCTGGATTGCTGATTTCGTGAACTGGTATAACAATGTCCACAGGCATTCGGGCATCGGTTACGTAACACCGGCGCAGAGGCATTCCGGCATCGACAGGCCCATTCTGGAAAAACGCCGTGCCACATTCGAGGCCGCACGGGAACGCCATCCTGAACGCTGGTCACGGAATACGAAATCCTGGAAATACATTGACAATGTGAAACTCGGAAGGAAGAAGGAAAGGGTCGAGGCGGCCGCATGACGTTCGGTTCGCATAAAAGAAAATACGCGGCAACTTTGCTGGCAGGGACCACTTGACTATTGTGGAATGTGGTACATTCTGGAATTTGGGGTGCCGGTCCGCGACGAATGCGGAAAGAGCTCTATAAAACGTGTTGATCGAGCGTCGAGCGTGAACTATAGCATCATTGTGTCCGGTCACTGGGCCAAGAAGCACCCACTCGTTCGCATTGTGTTCATCACGCTTGAGGTCGCCGGCAATGCACAATTCTGTCAGTAGGCGCTGCACAACAATTGTTGGGAATGATTTGCCGAAAACCGAGAGAATTTCCGATTGGATTTCGGCAGTCGAAAACCGGGATCGCTGGATGGTATGTATTGCATGACGGATGATCGGTTTTACAGGTTCCGCCGGAGTAAGGCTCTCTTTAGATTTCACGAAGGCCAGGAAGCCATAAAGAAGAAGTTCGTTTTTCGATAATGTTTCTTCACTCATAAAATGTAAAACCCTCACGAAATCACACGTTTTCTATAATTGCTATCTATCCGGAAGCCGTTCTGCCGGTTTAAGGGCCGTCAATTTCTTGGCAAGGAAATCGAGAATACTCTCGAAACTCGACAAGGTCTTTTGAGAAAGGGGCACCTTTTCGCGCGCAATCAGCATGGATTCGATGGCGATGAACAGTTTCCGCTTTGAGTATTCGGCCGCGCTCCCGTGAACGCGCTGAACGATGCGCAACTGCTCTGTATCCGTGAACAGGCCTTCGGTGGCACACCCTTCCCATTTCGGATTCACATCATTTAAGCCGAAAAGGACGTCGCCAACGATTCTGCCCAGCTCCTTCTCATACCGTGCCTTCGCTTTACGTCCAGCTTTGTCGCCGTCCAATAGGGCTACAAAAGTTTTCCCCCATGCGAATTGCAGGCGGAAAACGCGAAGCATATCATCTCCGCTACCAGGATAGGCGTTGAGGGGGTACTTCCTGTCGAGAATGATTTCGTTCACGTACCGCATCGCATAGTAGTCAAACTTCCCCTCAAAAATGACTAGATTAGGGATGGGCTCCAGCTTACTCGGTTGATATTCGAGAGCATCCAAGATCGGTTGAAAGTACGTGCTTTGATCAGGATGATTTGCCGCAAAAGTTTGGTAGCGTGTCACCGTGATGTCCGTATTGCTCTCTTCGAAATCCACTTCGTTTTCATAGTCCATGGCCAAGTTCTTTATGATATAGGCACCTGTAAGCCAGGTCGGTTCGATGAGGTAATGGCTGTGCGTCGTGTAGATAAGCTTACTGCGGTCCGCAAGTTTTTGGAATAGTTTTAAGAGCACTTTCTGTGCGGTGGAGTGGAGGTTGTAGGCCGGCTCATCCAAGAGAAAGATTGTTTCACCGGGATCCTCTGTCCTGACCTTTCGAAATTCAGTAACCAAAGGGAAAGTGAAGAACCATCGGAAGCCAAGGCTGCGCTCGCCGATCTGGAAGCGATTCGAGCCCTCTTTGACTGTTAATACAAAATACGTTCCACCAGAATCAGAAGCGATGGTCAGTTCGATCTCCTTTTGCTTCGATCGCGGAAAAATCTCCTTCCATGCGGAAAAAATCACATGGTTCATCCGGGACGACATCTTCAAAAGCTGCGCTTCTAACGCTTCCTTATCAGCGGCTGAGTTCTCTCTCGTCTTGAACCCACCCAAGATGTGTACGGCAATGGACAATCGCTCGTCCATATAGTCCAAGATATCTTGTACAACGCGGATAAAGAAGGGGCGCTGCGAATCGCGTCTTATCTTTACGGGGGCCGTGGAGGGCTGCGACTCGGCGGGCGGGAGGGATTCCTCCAGATAGATCTTTTCTGGGATATCGAAAAGGAAGTTTGGGTAGTAAACGATAACGGGCATTCGCGCACGCAAGAACAGCCGCACGTTCTCGAGGTCTGTGTCCGCCAAATCAAGGGCCTTGGTTTTGCCCTTCTTCGTAGTGAAAATGAGTTGGCCTTGCCACTGCGTGGTCGGGGGGGCTGCCACTGAGGCCGTGAACGGATGCGTCTTGGTAACCATAAACTCGCGTAGTGGCTCAGAAAGGACGGGGCCGCCTTGGTCGCGCAGATGCTGTTTCAGCGCATCGTTGTCCTCCGCTGTCAGTCGGATGCGTGCTTCGACGCTAATTGACTCGTTAAAGTTTATGCTTCTTTGATTTTGGGATGAACCTGTGGGTGTCTTTGGCATTTTCTTGGGAGAAAAAATTGATCGCTTCGAGTACAGTGGTCTTACCGCTTTCGTTCAAACCGACTAACGTGAAAATGTTCGTCTCGGGAAGGCGCTCAAAGTCTATGTCAATTTCGCGGATTCCTTTGAAGTTGCGGATTTTGAAGCCTGAGTATCGCACGAATTTCGCAAAAGGTCTTCCGCCTGACCATAATTCCCCGTAAAATCCCCACGAGGGTGGTCCGAAGCACTGAATCCGAACAAATTGGCAGTGGAAAGCGGTGGTGCCTAAATGGTCCGGTTTGCAGGTTTGTCAACCAGATCTACTGTTTTTGCGCTTGAAAAAATCTGATACTCCTGCTCTTTCTGGGTCATGCCCCTCTCAGCCAGAGCAGAAATCAAGGCCATTTCCAGAGCAGCAGACCAGATCAGCCAGACTTACGATTCTGCCCTGAAAAGCCACGGCAGCCAGCTAAACCGGGTCATTACAACCGCCCACTGGCAAATAGGCAAGAAGGTGGCTGAGATCGAGCCGGAGCCTGACGGCTCCCCGACGGGAATGCCCGGTCTGCTCAAGGGAATCGCGGAGAGGCTGAACAAGAAGTATGGCAAGGGCTTTTCTGCCCGGAATTTGCGCCACATGCGGAAATTTTACAATCAGTATGACCTGAAGGCACTCGACCATACATTGAGCTGGACGCACTACAGATTGCTTCTAAGGGTGGACGATCCGGCTCGCCGCCAGGCATTGCAAGAAAAGGCAATCTCCCAGGGCTGGAGCGTGGCGGCACTGGAGCATGAGGTTGTATTTGGTAAGGGGCGTCCGGCGCGTCCGTTGCGATTGGTTCTGTCGCGACCGGAGGGCTTGCTGTATTTCTACCGGCTGACTACCCGTCATCTGGCAGGGTTGGAACTTAAAGTTCCGAACCTTGATTGCGGTTTCAAGATCTGGCGCAATGTGGATCTAAAGGGTTTGGCCGAGCCAGCGGATGGTCTTCTGGTTCAAAGTCGCAGAGCAGGGCGCTCTTACCGCTTTGCAGCAGCCAGCGATCAATCCCCAAATTGTCTGTACACCTACCGAGCTTTTCTGGAGCGTGCTATCGACGGTGATACAGTGATTGTGCACGTAGATTGTGGTTTTGAGACGTATTCGCGGCAGCGCCTGCGACTGCGCAGCATCAATGCTCCAGATCCCGGTTTTTCGGGCGCGGAGCGTGCACGGCGTTATGTTGAGAAAAGGATACCAAAAGGGCAGCCAGTTGTGATCAAAACGCACGGAAGCGATAAATACGAGCGCTATCTCGTCGATGTGCTTTATCTTCCGGGTGCGAAGAATGCCGAAAAAATCCTTGCAGAGGGAAGGCATTTGAATCAGGAAATGCTGGAAGAGGGAGTTGCTGTTTATGATTCACGCTAAACAAATGCGGGGTGCGAAAGTGCAGGAGCTTGATGCGGAGCGCTTCCGAAAAATTGCGGCGGCTGTAGCCGAAGCGCAGGCCCGGGGATCATCTGTCGTGTTTACCTGTGATCGTGTCAGCTCCCGCAATCAAGAAGACAACACAAGCCTCAAAGCACAGAAGGAAGGCGGCCTGCGCTACGCTCGCGAGCGCGGGTTCGTGGTGGCTGAAAACTATTCTTTTGTTGAAAGCGCGAGCAAGAAAGAGCGGCCCCATTTTCACGCAATGATGCAGGATGCGCTCTCTTTTGGTATTGATATTGTCGTCTTCAAAACCGTGGATCGTCTGGCCCGCAATCTGCCGGATATTCAGCTCATTCTTGATTTTATATATGAACACAAACGGTCAGTGCATTTATACGATGATGGATTGCGCCTGACTCCGGAGATGGATTCCAATGATGCTCTCAATTTCATGCTCAAAGGAGTCCTTGCAAAGGGAGAAACGGATCGAATGGGCCAGCGTATCAGGCGCGCGCTGGATTTCAAAGCCCGCAATGGAATCATGCCCGGCGCGCCGGTTTTTGGTTATCGGCTTTGACGTGCGCCAGATGAAACATGAAATGGATCCTGAGACAGGGCCTTTCCTGCGTTTTCTTTTTGATACGTACGACGGTCAGGAGATTTCCTGCGAAGCGCTGGCCGACCTGATGAATGAGAAGGGGTACTGGGTGAATCGGCGACAGCTGCCGTGGACCACGGCCCGCGTTCACAAGGCGCTGGTCAATCCGACTTATCACGGTGAATTTCGTTTCAAGGGCAAGCTCATTCAGGCTGACCCCAAGCATCACGAAGTCTTCTATTCCAAGCAGCGTTATTTAGACCGTCTGGCCCGGATGCAGGACAAGCGACCGGGGAAGATGAGCAACAGCCACCAAGACCCGCTCAGCCGTTTTCTGCGCTGTGCTGCCTGCCAGTCCACCTTGACCCCCGCCCGCGTGACCAAGAAAAGTGGCCGCCAGTATCAATACTACGCTCACCGCTGCAAGGCTCTGTACGGCCGCCAGGCCACCCGCCCCCAGGCCGATGTTTTCGCCCTGATAGACCGCACCATTGCTGAGCTGCGGAATTCTGAAAGTTTCTTGACGAATCTCAATCATTTTTTCCGCACTGAGCGTGAAAAGGGCAGCCGCCAATTTCACGCTCAAGTAGAACAGATCCATTTGCAAATCCAGGCCATCCGCAAGAAGAAAGACCGGCTGATTGATTTGTTCGCTGAAGACTCTCTGGATCTGGCCGACCTCCGCGCCCGCCGCGCCGAATATGACCAGGAAATCGCTGCCCTTCTGGATCAGCAAAAGGCCATTCTCAACACCGATGAAAACCGCCTGCTGGATAGCATCTGCGAATCTCTGAACCGCATCAAATCGTTGCCCGTTGCCTATCTGAAAGCAAAGAACATCACAACCAAAGCCCGCCTGCTGCGCGAGATGGTGCAGGAAGCCAGAGTGAGCGAAGGTGAGGTGGAGCTGACCTGGAAGGCGCCCTTCGGGTTCATAATGCAGCCCAAAGTCCTGGAGCTGAAGGCCCATATACGGCCTTCCTCTGGCAAAACACGCGGAGTTCATACTCCGGATGAAATGTGGAGACGGCGGGAGTCGAACCCGCGTCCTACGGTGCGTACCGCAAGTATCTACATGCTTAGTCGGTAATTCATAGAGCACAGTTCCGATGCTACCGACGGGCAAGAACTGCGCTTTTCAGACTGTGAGTCTTAGTCGCGTTGCAGTCTGAACCTGCGCGACGCATCCTCCGTAAATGACGCCTCTATGGAACCCGGAGAAAAACTCCATAGAAACGTGGCAGTTATTTACGCTGCCAGAGCCAGTTCGTTGTTGGCACTTATAAGGTTGAGGTTTTAAAGAGCTCCTCGACTCTGCATGCAACTGACGATCCGATCTCACAGCAGTCGAAACCAGTTCGTCCCCTTTATTCTGTTGACGGCAAATTACAGCAAAAGTTCACCTGAAGCAACATCTTTTCTGGATTTTTTTCATGATGATACTCGCCTGTTTGCGTCAGCCGATGTGGATCTTTGTATTCCTTACCGGTGCTGTAGTGTCTCGCATCTGGGTAGCCGAGGATGCCTACATCACCTTCCGCATGGTAGAAAATCTTTATGCTGGCTATGGACTGGTGTTCAATCCCTCGGAAAGGATAGAGGCATCCACTCATCCGCTCTGGTTGCTTCTTCTGATTCTGGTGAGAGGGGCAGGATTGCCGCTCCACTCGGGATCGATCCTCCTTGGCCTGTGCTTCTCATTGATGGGTCTCTTTCTTCTGGCCCGTGACCGATTAGCAAAGGGTCAGATTCCCTGGGCTGCCCTGGCTCTTGCCTCTATTTCTGGATTTCGGGATTTTGCCACTGCGGGGATGGAATTCAGTCTCGTTTTTCTGTTGCTGGTTCTTCTCTGCCGGAGTCTGGCAGACGACTCCTGGCTCGTGCAACCGGCTCGTAGCGGACTTATTCTGGCTCTTCTGTATCTGACCAGGCCGGAGCTGGCCTTACTTACAATGTACTATGGTGCCTGGTTTCTTTATGCTCGGTGGCGCAAGGATAGCAAACTGGCCGATCTACTGTTAAATGGGATGCGTTTCGCTTTTCCGTTTGTGATTGCGCTCATCTATCATACGTTCCGCTGGTTTTACTACAACGATCTTTTGCCCAATACCTATTACGCCAAAGCCGGTCTGGCAAGCTATTTCAGCCAGGGGCTTGTTTATCTGGTTTATACCGTGCTGTGGTCGCCTTCTTTGCTCCTCCTCGGTCTCGCAGCCGCCATAATTCTTTTACTTGTGGCCCGGAGGAAGGGAGCGGCCAGTCTGTTGCCATGGACACGCGAGTCCGGTGCAATTTTGCTTCTTGTTTTTTACGCAGTGAATGTTGGTGGTGATTTCATGGCCTTTCGCTTCCTGCTGCCACAGATTGTATTTTTTGTTATTTTTGCTGAGCGTATTCTGGTAACCCGGCCAACGGAAATACCTTTTTTGGGGACGAAGTGGACCGGGCCGGCCATTCAACCTTTTGCTCTTTTTCTGGCCCTGCTTCTGACTCTATATCCTGTTCCACTTTCGCGTGGTTTTGTTGCCGATGAGCGCAAAATTTTCACCAGAGAAACCGATTCTATTTTCTCCCTCATCAGAGGTGAAAATTTTTCCTGGGGGCGTGCCGGCCGGGAGTTTCGCACTCTTCAATATTGTCTCAATTACGAACCCTTCAAAATTACCAATAGTATGACTCAGGCTCGGTGTTCGCAGGGTGTGGGGCTCGGGTACTTTGGTGTGGCGGCCGGTCCGGCGGTAGAAATTCTCGATGAGCAGGGGCTGCCGTCGCGGGATGTTGCACTGAGGCGAGTAATCTGGCGCTGGCGGCCCGGGCATGAACATTACATATCTTTTAGCGATGTATTGGCTTCGGGGGCTCTTTTTTGTTCAACAGGTGAGGTCGAATACGATCGGATTATGCGAACGCCTGCCGGAGTTTTGCTCAGTCTGGATCCGGAAATTTTCTGGACACTGCCGGATGCAGAAGTGCGCTTGAAATCATTACGGGAACTGCGTCCGCGTAGTACGATCTTGCCAGTGATCGAGAAGCGTTTCCAGAATCTGGATGCGCTGGAGGCTTCCAGGCAAAGGTCAGAGCCGCGTTACCATGCCAGAGCCCAATGCTGGGAGGAATTTTCCAATGACCTGGCCGCATTCTGAAAAAATTTTCCCTTTAACGCCGATTCTCTTTTTATTCTCTCTTTTTCCGCTGCAGGCGGACCGGCTCATTCTGCGGGACGGGCAGACTTATGAAGGCAGAATCCTCACTCTAAATCAGAGCGGGGTAACTCTGGAGACGGATCAGGGGGTTAAGTATTTTTCGCGTGAGCGGATCAGTCGTGTTCAGTATTTACCCTGGGAAAAAGGACAGGCAGAAGCGGCTCGTAAGGCAGAAGCGGCTCGTAAGGCAGAAGCGGCTCGTAAGGCAGAAGCGGCTCGTAAAGCAGAAGCAGATCGAAAAGCAGAAGCAGATCGAAAAGCAGAAGCAGATCGAAAAGCAGAAGCAGATCGAAAGGCAGAAGCACAAAAATGGAAGCACAGCATCAGCGGTGGATTATTTCTGGGACGTTACGAACCGGAAGTTGCGGATCGGCTGGTAGCCGATTCCTTTCGATCCGGCGTGCTGGGGTTCGGGCTGCCTTTTTTGGTTACGGCGGGAGGAGATGCTGGGTTTTACGCAGTACCTTTGCGTTATTTGACCCGTCGCGCTCCCTTCAGTTTGGAAGCGAGCTTCCTGCAACTGGATCGTGAAATTTCTTTCCGGACAGCAGGGCACCAGAAGGATCTGACAACTGCCAGTACATCTTCCGGGTCCATGGATTTTCTGGGCGAAAGCAAAGGTGTCATTGTGCGCCGAACTTTTTCGTCAGGTGGTGGTTATGATATTTATCCTTATTTCACGGTGCGCGGTGGAATCGAAAGACTGGAGATCGAAAGCACGATGACGGGCTGGCAGACTCACGTGCTGGGTGCGACGGGTAGTGTTCAGGGGTTTCCCTTGTATGCTACGCTGCGGGATTTCAGTCTGATTTACAGAAGTGGACACCGTGTGCGAGCGCAGGGCCCCTATCTGGGAGTCCGGATGCAGGGAACTCTCTTCGCCGATCACGGGTGGGAAGGTGGTGTTACCCTGGCCGCACTATCCGGTATCTGGCATTCCAAAAGTAACCGCATCAGCATGACCAGCAACCACATCGTCTTGCCCGTGGTCAATTTTTCTGATGTAATCGAGAATGCCGGTGTGGCCGGTGAATCGAGAACAGGTAAAGCGGCCATCTTTACCAGGCGCTGGGAACTTGTTTACCATTACCGTTTGAATGATCGGCTCAAGTTCAAAGCGGGCCTCATGCGGGAAGAGGCCCAGGTGAGAAGCTACAACGTTAAAATTGAGATGTATGATTCTTCAAGCAACCCCTACACGGCCCAGGTAAATGGTAAGACTT
Organism: Spirochaetales bacterium; assembly: GCA_015075425.1. GTDB lineage: Bacteria > Spirochaetota > Leptospiria > Leptospirales > Leptonemataceae > H5-SPI1. The sequence goes on from JABTUL010000003.1 coordinate 34,203, forward strand.
CCTTTCAGCGCAACCAGGAGCTTGCCTATCAGGGCAGCACGCATGAAGATCAAGTGCAGGGCATTGGCTTCACCCTGGAATACGAGCTTTAGGGCCGGAGGTCCGGTAAGACATCGACGGCCACCTTCATCGTGTTGCTGCCGCCGCCAAACAAAATTCCTTTGAGCGGGGCAACGTCAGCATAGTCCCGGCCGACAGCAGTTTCAATGTATTGTTCGCTGCGCGCCTGCCCGTTCGTGGGATCAAAATCAAACCAGCCCAGCGAGGGCACATATACAGAAAACCAGGCATGGGAGGCATCACTCCCCTGAAGCTTTGGACGGCCAGCGGGTGCGATAGTTTCGATGTACCCGCTTACGTAGCGAGCGGACAGACCCAGCGAACGCAGTAAGGCCAGACACAGGTGGGTAAAATCCTGGCAAACCCCCCGTTTTGTTCGCAGGACCCGCGCCAGAGGAGTCAGGATGTGCGTGGCTTTTGTATCGTAGATGAATTCCTTTTTGACGAGTAAAGCCAGATCCATGGCGCCGCGCAGCACCGGCCGACCCGGTGGAAAGCAGTTCTGCAGAATTTCCTGGGCGCTGCTCTGGCTTTGCAGCGGCGTGAAGTGTGATGGCAGGGAGGATTCGATACAGGATATGTCATTGCTTTTCTGGATGCTGTCTGCCGTTTCTTCCCAGGCGGGTGAATCGTCCAGGGAGGTGCTGCGTGCCGGGGCAGTTTGAACTTTGCTGACAGCGGTTACCTTCAAATGCCGATGAGGTCTTTCAATGCTGAAGTAGCGTGTGTTATTGCCGAAGTAATCGGTTCTTTCGCGGTAACAGTCCGGAAGCGGATCGATAAGCGTTTCATGAGAAAAGCAGGTTTGATCTTCATTGGACGGAGGCGTCATCAGAATCTGGTTATGGCCCAGTATGACGTCTTCTTCGTAATGGTATTCAGTATGATGAGTAATAGTATATAAACTCATGTTTCTCCATCTTCCTGAAAACTATCCAGGCGGGTCTGCAGGGCTACGTGAGTGAAGAATTCTCCGGCCAGAGCGTCGCCCATATTACGCAGCTCTGCATGAACTTCTTCCATCCAGGGCAACACGCTTTCAAAGTCCGGGAATCCCTGGCGATAGTTTTCCGTTGTGATCAGGAGCTGGTAGCGAGCAAGAAGACGTGTGAGGTACTGGCGTGTCGTTAGCCTATCGGAAATCGCTTGAGGCAGGCCCGTTGCCAGCTTTTGCAGCTCCAGCAATTGGTAGGCAAGAGAGCGGGGATTGCGCTCGTCAAAAATGACCAGGTCAATGAGAGTATGAAGGGTTATTGCGCCGCGGTAGCGTCTTTTATAAGTATTTTTAATGTTATGCACTTCCAGCAGCGCTTCCAGTAGCCCTTCTGACGGTTGCTTCAGTTGCCGGACTACAGCACGTGCCAGGCGAATCAGGAGTGTGGCACGTTCTGCTCTCCGGCCTGTGTGTAACAAAGTCCAGCCAGCGTTCTGGCTCATGCTTTCGGAAAAATTTCCGGCGAGAGCTGTAAAGGAAAGGATGACTTCATCCAGATATTCCTGGAGTATTCCTTCGGACTGGTTCTGGATAAATTTTCGCTCCAGAGAATTCACAATGCGAATGGAATCTTCGGAAAGACGATCCAGACAATTGCGCGAAGCTGTTAGCAGGGCACTGATATTAAAGGCAAGGCTACCCAGGCAGTGCTCGTCCGCCGTCAGTCTTAAAATTTCTGTTTGCATGGAATCAAGGCTGTGGTCTGTTACTGTTTCAAAGGCGGGATAGGTTTCCATAACATCCGTGACCAGGCACAGCCAGAGGCTGGATTCCTTTTGATTGGATTCAAAAGTAAGTTGTTGTGCCTTGCGGATGAGGCGGGCATTGTTCTCGCTGCGCTCCAGGTAACGCCCCAGCCAGAACAAATTTTCTGCCGTTCGGCTGGGAACCCGGTCGGTTTTTTGAATGGTACCGCGGCTAACTGTTTCCACCGGTTGTTCCGGTTCAGGCTCGGACAGGAGCACCCACACGTCCTTGGAAAAGGCGCCGGCCTGGTTAGAGATTTCTGGATTACTCAGATCTGTTGAGACGCGAGCCAGACCGCCGGGCATGACCGCAAAACTTTCTCTGGTATTTACAGAGAACGTACGAAGGACGTATTTGCCGGCCGCTAGCCGGCCGTTCTTGAGAACGGGGCAGGTTGTGAGTCCAAAGGCCGGCTGCGCTACATAGTATGCTGGTTGACGTCGGATTCGCAGCCGCAGGTCATCCTGTTCGGACTCCGTCATTCTGGCCGGGAAGAGCGTGCCACCATCAGGCCCGGCAGCAATCGGTAAAATTACATAATTGTTCAATTCTTCCAGAATTTCTTGAGCAACAGCCGGTGAACCAAGCCATACAGTGGGTATGTTTGGCAGATGCAGTTCTTCGCCAAAGAAGTAACGACAGGCATCCCCGAGGAAAGGATACAGGCCGGGATTTTCGAGGACGCCCGAGCCCGGTGGATTGGCTACGAAAACATTCTTTTCCCGAATTGCCTGTAAGAGTCCCGGAACCCCCAGCAGTGAGTCGCCGCGCAATTCCAGAGGATCGCAGTAGCTATCGTCCACGCGTCGCAGGATGACATCCACTTTACGCAGGCCATCAAACGTTTTCAGGTAACAGGTAGCATTGTTCACCACCAGATCCTGTCCCTGAACAAGTTCGTAGCCGAGGTAGGTGGAAAGAAAGGAATGCTCAAAGTAGGTTTCGTTGCCGGCTCCGGGTGTTAGAAAAACGATTGTAGGTTCCAGGGCAGCCGGGGAGTGGCGGACCAGCGAGCTCCGCAAAGCCCGGAAGTAGGAAGCAATGCGATGGACCTGTGAATCACGGTAAAGGCTCGGAAAAAGCCGGGAGATTGCCAGGCGATTTTCCAGAGCATATCCAGATCCCGATGGTGCATTGGTCCGGTCATAGTAGACCATAAATTGTCCTCTCTTCTGACGGACGAGATCTGCGCTGTGAAACACGAGCGGAAAGGAATCGTTTTCTGGCCAGCCAGCCATGGGACGCAGGTAAGCGTCATGGCCCAGAATGATGGCCGGTGGCAGGATTTTTTTATGCAGCAGTTCCTGTTTTCCGTATAAATCTTTAAATATGTGGGAAAAGAGCTCTGCCCGCTGGATCAAACCTCTTTCGAGCGCCTGCCATTCCTTTGAACTGAAAACCAGAGGCAAAAGGTCCAGAGACCAGGGGCGTGGTGAAACAAGCTTTTGATCGTATACATTATAGGAAACGCCCTGTTCATGCAGGATTTCGCCCAGCACCTGTTTTCGTTGCTCGAAGGCACCGGAGGGCAGGGCCTCAAGAGTCTCGATCAAAAAGCGGTAAGCAGGTCGCAGTTCCCCCTTCTGGTCCAGCAATTCATCGAAATCGACAGCCCCAGGCCGATAATCGGCCGTCAGTGAAGTCCGCGTTGCGTTCATCGCCCGACCGTAGCTTCCAGCAAATCAAAGGTGAAAAGCCCGCGCGTATTTCTGCGTACGGGTGGCGAGGTACTTCGAGGACTGTGGCCAAAGGATTCAAAACGTGATATCCGCCGGGCTTCAGCTTCATTCTGGTTGACCGGTAGAACGTCATAGTTGCGTCCACCGGGATGGGCCACGTGGTAGCGGCAGCCCCCCGTATAACTCTCCGTCTGCCGGTCATACAATTCCAGTGTCAGCGGGGCTTGAACAGGAATGTAAGGATGAAGTGTAAAGGTGGGAGCCCAGGCTTTGTAGCGCACGCCCGTGACAAATTCCCCTTTCTTTCCGGTCTTATGCAGAGGGAGGACGTAACCGTTGCACACCAGATCATAACGACCTGGCCTGTGGTTGCGCAGTACGATCTGCATCCGTTCCAGAGCTGAATCAACGGGCCGTGAAGTGCCGCTCTGAAACACGGTCTCGCCCAGAACATTCCATGGTTCCAGCGCCTGACGCAATTCAATTTCTATATCCTGGACCTGCGTTCTCCCGTATTCAGGGAAGCGAAACTCATAGAAAGGCAGGTACCATTCCGCTTCCAGAGGCAATCCCTGATTATTCAAATCTGCGATGATGTGCAGGAAATCCTGCCAGACAAAATGAGGTAACAAAAATTGGTCATGGAGACGAGTATTCCATTGCTCCAGTGGCCAGGCATAAGGCGTTTTCCAGAGTCGCAGAACGATTGAGCGTACGAGCAATTGCTGGGCGATACTCATCTGGTAATGGGGGGGCATCTCAAAGCCGCGCAGTTCTACAAGACCCAGTCGACCGGTCTGTGAGTCGGGAGAATACAATTTATCAATACAGATTTCTGCTCGATGAGTATTTCCGGTCAGATCGATCAGAAAATTGCGCAGCAAACGATCAAGCTTCCAGGGGGCACTTTCACCGGTCCCCAGAATGTCAACTTGTTTCAGGGCTATTTCCAGTTCATGCAGTGTTTCGTCCCGGGCTTCATCAATGCGTGGTGCCTGTGACGTTGGACCGATGAACAGTCCGGAAAAAAGGTAAGAGAGAGCGGGGTGGTGCTGCCAGTAGGTGATCAATCCGCGCAGTAAGGCTGGCCTTTGAAAAAAGGGCGATCGCGAGGGATGTGTAGCGCCCAGGGTAATATGATTGCCGCCGCCCGTCCCGGCAATCCGGCCATCGAGCAGAAATTTTTCCGCTGTAAGTTCGCAGCGAGTGGCGGCCGCATACAGGGCACCGGTGTTAGCGACGTTTTCCTTCCAGCTGGAGACCGGTGGAATATTTACTTCGATGACGCCCGGATCCGGGGTCACTTTCAGTATGCTGAGCCGGTAGTCGGTTGGCGGCTCATATCCTTCCAGAACAAATGGAAAATGGCACTTACGGGCGGCCGCCTGGGCGGCTTCAACAAGCCCCACCCATTGTTCCAGCTTGCCAACGGGAGGTAGAAAAACATAAAGCTGTCCCTCGCGCAGTTCAAAACAGGCGGCGGTCTTAAAGGTGATTGTAGATTCCGCCATGCCTGCGCGCTCCCTGGGAGCTGCCCTGGCCGCTGGCAATTCCGTCAGGGGATTGTGCTCAATGCGCTGCAAGTCGATGGCATCTTCAATGGCAGTAAGGGGCAGCCGGTAACCCAGCGCCGAATCGCCCCCAATGGCGTATAGCAGGCCACGTGAAAATTTCCAGTGGCAGGTTTGCCAGCGCTCAATTTCTTCATTGTAAGCCAGAGGCAGAACATAGCCCACCGGGACCTGTCCCTGGGAGATAATGCGCCGGGCTCGCTCTTTCTCTGCCTGATCATACAAGGACAGCTCGCCATGGGTTATGGCGGCTGCTTTCCAGCGGTAATAGTCCAGGTCTTCAAAGGCCGGAATTAAAAGCGATTCGGGCAAATGCAATTCGCTCAGGAAGGCGTGGGCGAACTCCTGGACGTTCTTAATGGAAGCCGGATGCTCGGCAAATTCCGGGATCTGGAAAGAAACGTCTTCAATGGCATAGCAATTCAGCGAGAAGCGCGGCAGCATTTCCCCGGGGTACCATTTGCCCTGAGTGAACTGTAAGATGCCCTGCGGCGCGAAGTGGTATTTTAGTTCTTTAATCAGTCTTTCAGCCAGTTCTCTTTTGTGGGGGCCCTGAGCCTCTGTATTCCATTCCGGCCGATCTCGTCCTTTGATGGCTGTGAAAGTCGGCTCGCCACCCATCGTCAGTCGCAGACCTTCCTTTTGCATGTGTTCCTCAACTTGATCCCCGCAGGCAAGAAGAGACAGCCAGGCGCGCTCAGCAAACGGTTTGGTACTGCGTGGTTTTTCGGAAAGTCGTTCCACTTTCATTTCAAAGTGAAAATCGACACCGGCTGCATCCGCTGCACCACTGATCGGCGCCGCGCTGCCGGGCTCCGGAGTGGCAGCCAGGGGAATGTGTCCTTCTCCAGCAAAAAGGCCGGAGGTAGCATCCAGACCAACCCAACCTGCTCCTGGAAGATAGACCTCTGTCCAGGCATGGAGATCCGTGAAATCGCTATCCGGGCCATCTGCCTGCGTGATGCGATTATCCGGCGTTAGCTGAATGAGATAGCCCGAAGTGAAACGCGCGGCAAGGCCCAGTTTACGTAAAATCTGTACCAGTAAGAAAGTGCTGTCCCGACAGGATCCAGACCGATTCTGCAGGGTTTCAGCCGTGCTCTGCACACCGGGTTGCATGCGAATCAAGTAGTGGATATCTGTTGCCAGTTTCTGAACCAGTCGGGAAAGAAAAGGGACGGTGGGCATTTCTTCCCGGGAAATTTCTTCCAGGTAAGCGGCCAGGAGGGAGCTTTCATCGGAGGGAGTTAAAAACGGCAGCAGTTCCTGTTTTTGCTCCAGGGTGTACTCGAAGGGAAATCGCTCTGCGTATTCCTCCAGAAAAAAATCGAATGGATTAAATACTTTAAGGTTTGCAATAAGATCAACAGTGATGCATAATTCCCGCGTCTTCTCCGGGAAAACCACCCGGGCCAGGAAATTTCCGAAAGGGTCCTGTTGCCAGTTGATAAAATGGTTCCCGGGTTCAATATGCAGGGCATAGCTCTCGATGGCAGTGCGACTGTGCACGCAGGGGCGCAGCCTTATGGTATGCGGAGAGAGGGCCACCAGTCGATCGTAGGAGTAGCGGGTCCGATGGAAAAGAGCTACCTGAATGGACATCCAGCCAGAGCCTATCCCGGGGAAGGGTAGCTTTGGCAAGCATTACCTGATTCGCCAGATTCTGCCGGATTTTCCGCTGGTTTTTGGGACTGTTGCAATATGCCTAAAAAACAATCGACTGACCTGATGCTGCTCAAAACAAAGGCTTATCTGCCCGTTGTTTATGCCTAAATTATGGACACAAGATGCCTGATTCCGTTGAAAGAGTACGCGTAATCGAATTTTTGCAGGAGATCACGTCGGCCATGAACCTGGCCCTTGATCCGGATGCCCTGCTGGAAAAAATTCTCGATGGCTGCATTGTTCTTACGGGTGCTGAAACGGGCAGCATAATGCTCGTGGAGAGAAAAAGCGGCAATCTACTGATCCGCACTTCCCGGGGCTTGAACGTGCAGCCGGAAAACATGGAGATCAAGGCCGGGACCGGTGTGACCGGCTGGGTGGCCCTGCATGGCCGGCCGCGCATTGTGGATGAAGCCGGGCAGGAGCCGGATTATTTGCGGATCAATGCGGAGCTGGAAAGCGAGCTGGCCGTGCCCATGCTGGTGCAGGGCAATGTAATTGGTGTTGTATCTCTCGATTCTTCCCGGCCGGCCTCCTTTCATGCCGATCACGCTGATCTGGTGCAGATTCTGGCCAATCTGGCCGCGCAGATATTCATCCATTTAAGTGATAATAAAAAACTCAAAATAAGGGAACGTTTACATCAAGTTATGCTCGAGGTTTCCCGGGTGGCAACCCGGTCGCTCAGCCTGAGCGATATATTCCGCGAAATCATGGCCATCGCGGAGAGCGCCTTTCGCCTGCATCGCAGCTATCTTATGCTCTATGATCGAAATTCTGACGAACTCCGGCTGACGGCCGCTGTGGGCATAACCGCTGCCGATTCCGGCAACATCATTTATCGGCCTGGCGAAGGCATCACCGGCAAAGTGTTTCTCGATAAAAAACCAGTGTACATTGCCGATGTAAAGGATCATCCCGATTTTCTTAATCGGATGAAAGTGACCAGTTCCCTGGACGGAATGGGATTTTTTGTCTGCCCGATTTTTTCTGGAAGTGACGTGGCCGGAGTCTTTGCGACCTTCACACTACCGCAGACAAACTACAATCCGGATCTGATCATGGAATTCCTGGAAATCATTGGTTCAATCATTTCTCAGGCCATCACCATTCAAAAAATGCTGCACGAGGAGACCCGTGTCATCGCCGATGAAAATGTTAAACTCAGACGTGAGCTAAGCAGCAAATACCGGTTCGGCAGTCTGATTGCGCGTTCCGACAGCATGCTTCGTTTGCTCGATAAGGTAAGGCTCATCGCTGATTCCCGGGCTTCTGTCCTTATCACCGGAGAATCAGGGACGGGAAAGGAGCTCATTGCCTCTGCCTTGCATTACAACAGTCCGCGCCGGGAGCAGGCATTCATCAAGGTCAATTGTGCAGCAATTCCGGATCATCTACTGGAGAGCGAGCTTTTCGGTCATCGCAAGGGAGCGTTTACCGGAGCGCATGCGGATAAAAAAGGCAAATTTGAAATAGCGGACGGAGGCACAATCTTTCTGGATGAGATTGGTGAACTCGATTTCAATTTGCAGTCCAAACTTCTGCGCGTCCTGCAGGAAAGGGAAGTTGAGCCGGTTGGTGGCCGCCCGCGATCCATTGACATCCGGGTCATTGCTGCCACCAATGCCAACCTGGAAGTGGCCATCCAGGAACGGAAATTCCGCTCTGACCTCTACTACCGTTTGAACGTCATTCACCTGGAGATTCCTCCTCTCCGGGATCGTAAAGAAGATATACTTCCTCTGGTTCAGAGCTTTGTGGAAAAATTTGCTGCCGAGAACAAGCGCAATATCAGTAGCATCGCGCCCGCAGCTCTACAATTGCTTGAGAATTATGACTGGCCGGGTAACGTCCGTCAGCTGGAAAACATCATTGAACGGGCAGTGATTCTATGTTCCGGAGAGCAGCTGAATCGAGAGGATTTTGCTGATGTTCTGCGTCCGGTGGCAACCGGAGCTTTGAAAAGTGATGCGGTGGAGGAAGCCGCTCTGGTGACGGGCAGCCACGATCTGGCCTGGCCGGATGAACGGCTGGCCGGCCTGGAAGGAAATGCCTATTCAACGGTTATTGGCGAAGTGGAAAAAAAGCTGATCCTTTATGCCCTCCGCCGCTTCCGTTACACCAAAACACGGGCGGCCAGTTTTCTGGGTATCAATCGCAATACACTGGACAAACGCATCAAAGAACTGGGCATCAGCTACTGACCTCTGCCGGTTTTTCCAGCACCAGATTGCGGATCTTTTGAACATTTTTATTTTCCGGATCAATCCGATGGGCATCTTCGGCATACAATCGGGCATTGTTATATTTATGTAGCAGTCGACACAGATCTGCCATATTGATTAAATTGTTTAAGTTGTCCGGTTCGAGCTCCGCTACCTGCTCTGCCGCACGGAGGGCCTCTGCATAATTGCCCACGGCTTTTTCCGCAATGCTCAAATAGTACCAGAATTGGGCTAAATCGGGCTCCTGACTCAGGTATTGTTGCAGAACCTGAATGCTGGTGTGGTAGTCTCGATTCTTAAAGCTCATGATGGCCAGCATCTTGTTGATCTGCGGGTCTTCGGGATAGATGATAAATGCATTGCTCAGAGCGCGCAGAGCATCATCCATGCGTCCATCCTTGTAAAGCTGTTTACCCTGGCGGAACAGATTCTCTGCCAGCGAACGGAATTCATCCGGCCGGCTTTCTGTCCTGGTTGCGGCGGGTTGAAATTCCACGCGTAGCAGAGAAAGGTCGTCGGTCAATTCTCCGGCCCGGACAATCATTTTCTCAATCAACTCCAGCTGACCAAAGCCATCTTCCACATGACGCAGGAACAGGTACTCATCTTCATTAAAAGTCCGATGTTCTTCATCGGCGGTCAAATCGAGATCGTCGCGACCGTCGGAGCCCAGGATGAGAACATCACCGGGTTGAAATTGAAAACGGAAGACCTCAAAGGGCATTTCTGAGTCAAGACCCAGTTTGCGCAGGCGAAGAGTCTCCTCAATAAAGCTGGCTCGGCCGTTGCGGTACAGAACGGAAAAAGGATGCTCTGCATTCCAGTACCAAGATTCCCCTGTGTCGTCATTGATGACAAAGCAGGTAGCGGAAATCACCATGCTACCATCGAAGGATTTGAAGACAGCGTGGATCTCATTGTAAAGATCTGTGAGCCATTGTTCCGGCGTGGAAGTGAGGATGCGATCGTTGGCGGCGGAGCGAGCCATAATGGAATTCATGACCACTCCCATAACCAGGGAGCCACCGGCACCCTGCATGGATTTACCCATGGCATCACCATTCATGACCATGGTATGGCGGACGAAATTCTGGCCGTCACCAAAACGCAGATTGCCGGTAACGCAGATATCTCCACCCAGATCAGCCTCCTTACCTCTGAATTCGAACTGCTTTTTCTGGCGGATGATAAACTCACTGGGAACTTTTTTAGATTTATTAAAATTAAAGAATAGAGGGCGGGCCAGAAGAGATGTTAGAAAATAATCTCCGTCCTGCTGGATTTTGAGGCGTTCAACTTCCTGCATGCGCTCGTTCAGTTCGCGCGTGCGCCGCTCCACTCTGTGCTCCAGAGAATCCGCGTATTCCTGCATGCGCTCGCGAGCATGCCGGACTGTGCTCACCATCCCGTTAAAGGATTGGGACAGATAGCCGATCTCATCCTGAACGTCAATGGGCACATTTACGTTCAAATTCCCTTCGTTCACCTGCTGCACCCCGCGTAGCAGCCGATTGAGTGGAGCAACCAGACTCGTGCGGAAGAAGAGGGGAAAGATAATAACCATAAGAAAGCTGGAGGCAAGAATCAGGGCCATCAGCCGTATGGCTGGCACGGCTACATACTCGCGGTAGTCGTTGTAACTGTATCCCACCTCATAGCGTTGGCCCTGATGCACAAAATCGTAGTGAGTATAGAAGGTATCCGCTATCCGGTAGCGCCGTTGCATGACCGGTGCGATCTCCTGGCCCAGCAATTCGAACGCTTTGGCCACAAGCTCATCGCCTTTTAGATCTTTGTAGGTGCCTTTGATTTTTTCAGAATACTCAAGAGCCAGGTTTTTCCGCAGGGATGTTTCCCCGGACCTGACAGAATCCAGACTCAGGTTTCCGTTTCGATTGTAAACAATCCGGTAGCGGTCGCTGAAAAGTCCCGGCTCATCCGGGCGGACCATAACATACTGAATGGCTGCAGATAGATCCTGATACTCTCCACGAAGAATGAGATTACGTTCACTGCGAACTTCCGTCAGTCTTTCCCGGTCGTAAGCCGCCTCATTGAGATACAGAGTGATGTAAGAGCCCAGACTGAAGACCAGGAGCAGGGCCACCGCAGAAATCCCTACCAGCTTGACCATGAATGTCGTGGGCTCCGGCGAGTTGTTGATGTACACAAGAAATATATAAAAAAAAGCAAGTATTGTTATGGTTCCAAACAGGATGCCGTACGTATCGTAGGACAGTCGGCCTGATTTTTGCAGTGCATTGAGAACGCCGACGATGACCATTAAGACACCGCCCAGAAAGAAATCCCGACTGGCCCGGGCATCCCGACCGCGCGGGAGGATCAGTTTGTGCCAGAAAAGCAGAAAGGAGCCAACGATCCGGCGTACGGGTCCACCGGTAAGTGTCCAGTAGTGCAGTGGTCCTTTGTATTCGGAGAAAATCAATGTCTTACGCACAAGGATTTGCAGAAAGAAAAGCATCAGTAGCAGGATAACCAGAGAAGCTTCCCGGCCAAATAGAAAGGTGTACAGGTGGGCATCGAACTGGAAATACTTTTCCATGTTCCAGGTAGCGTAGACAAAGTGAGCCCAGCCGGCGGTGGCGATGAGAAAGGTTAAGGGCATGACAATCTTGAATTCGCGTACATGGACATTGCGCGGGTAGGTATAGGAAAAGCCGATCATTGCCCAGAGACCAAAAACAATGGCAACGCTAAAAATGCGGTGGTAGGCACCGGTTTCATGAAAAAAAGTATAGGTAGCAAAGTAACTCAGAAAAAGGCTCACGTATCCCAGGAACATGCCGCCCAGCCAGACAGTCGGAGTTGTTTTGTCTTTTTTAAGAAAAAGGAATAAAGCCAGAGACATAGACATGAGGCCGGGGATAAGCGCACCGATGGAGTGCAGGGATGGCAAAAAATATTCCATACCGCAGTTTCCCGGCCAGCTTTCCGATTACAATAAAAATAATTTGCAGAGAGAGGCCGCCCGGAAGCGGTAGCTCATGCCACCGGATCCCCTTTCGCTCTTTGCTCAGTGGCTTAAAAGTGCCCGGGAGCATCCCGAAATCAAAGAACCCACGGCCATGGCACTGGCCACCTGTAGCGCAGCAGGGCAGCCCTCAGTCAGGATGGTTCTCTTAAAAGAAAGTTCTGCTGCCGGATTTGTCTTCTATACCAACTTGGGCTCACGCAAAGCCAGGGAGCTCGCGGAAAATCCGCGGGCCGGCCTTTGCTTTTTCTGGCAACCCCTGGGCCGCCAGGTCCGTGTGGACGGTTTCGTGCAACCGGTGAGTGCCCAGGAGGCTGATCGGTATTTTGCCAGCAGGGATCGCCTGGCCCGGCTGGGTGCCTGGGCCAGTCGGCAATCTCAGGAAGAGAAGCATCCTTTTGCCCTGGAAAGAAGAGTAGCACGCTATGCCTTAAAGTTCGGAGGAGGGGAGGTGGAACGGCCGCCCTTCTGGAGCGGTTACCGTCTGGTGCCGGAGAGCATTGAATTCTGGCAGGCCGGGAGTTTCCGTCTGCATGAGCGGTTGTTATACATTTCCCAGGATGGTGTCTGGCAGGAGCCACGAAGGTTGTACCCCTGATGTTTTTTATGGTTGAACAGCTCTTGATGTTACCAGGCGATACTGGTAGTAAAGTGGGTTGGGAAAAGCTTCCCTGAGGCGGGCCAGGGCGAAGGAAAATCGTTTTGCGGGATCACGGATATTTGTTGTGGGCTCAAAGTAGGCCTTAATAAAAAATGAATGTTGTGCTTCATCCATTTTCCAGCCGGTGATGATGCCCGGCCCCGGTCGCTCTGCTGCAATCATCCGCAATCGCTTCATGACGGATGCATCCGGTAGTAAAGACGCCCCCAGAATATAGGCTTCCTTTCCAGATCGGATTTCCTCTACCCGGTCAAAATAGTGGGCTACCTGGGCGGCGTCACGCAGGGCAAAGGAAAGGTGCCCGGGCATGTTATTGTAATTTGTAACCGCCGGGACCGCTCCCGGTGAGAGAGGTGGGGACACGGCGAAGCTTCTCAGGTCAAGAACCTGGTAGACGCTGAGATCCTGGCTTGCGGGCAGGGGTAGGAAGGCCAGCGGATCAGGCAGCCACAGATAAGTGGTTTCTGGAAAATCAGCGATAAGGGCGAAGCCCAAATTTTCCAGTTCACTGCGCGCTTTTCCTGTACTTTCGTGACCGGGTTTTGTCGTAACAAGGCGGAGCTGACTGCGAATCCGCAAGGCCGAGGCCGGGAGCAAACTCTGTTTCCAGTGCCCGCCTTGAAAGGAAAGCTCGTACACTTCCTCACCGGCAGTTATCATTGCCAGAAAGCGGGAAGGTTGCGGCAGTCGAATGGAAAGGGGGCGGTAGGATCGATACGTACCTTCTGCGCGCAGTTCATTTTCCCATACGATCAGGGACAACAGAAGTTCTGGGTCATTCTGCCGCAGGATTCGAGGTTTCAGGAAATTGAGCAGGACAAGAATTTGATCCAGCTTCAGGCCCTGTATCTGCTCGGCAAGGGACTGGAGACCCTGGTGTGACAGGGGAATACGGCTCAGGACAGACGATGGTCTTTCTGCGTTCAACCCACGGCGCGGCGGCTCCTGCTCGGCAAGCAAATTCGTGTACAGTTCTACTTCCGGCTCACCGGCTGCGTTTATGGCACGCACTCGGGCTGCTTCGTAAACCTGTAAGAATTCCCTGGCCGCCGTGAAATCTTCGATCAAAAGGGCGGTGCGCATGGAGTGGAGAGCAAAGTGTGTTTTCCGATCGGCTGAACGCTCCTGGCGGATCAGCTTGAGGAGTCTGCTTTTTTGCTCCGGATCAGCACGCTGGCGATACTCCTGGTTGAATAAAGCAAAGAGGGCCAGTCGCGGCAGATGCGGCAGAGTTTCATGCAGGCTCTTGCGGCCCACTGTCCGATCTAAGAGCAGGTCCGTGCTCACCGGTTTGCCTTCTTGATACTGAGTCCACTGGAGGTGCAGTTCGGTCTGGAATTCCGCCGGGCCTGCCGGCATGGTAGATGGTAAATCCGGAGGCTTCCCGCCGATCTGTAAAATGGATTCTTCGAGGCGTGTCTCTCCCAATAGTTCCGGTGCGACCTGTCGAGCCCGGGAGAATTGCATGTGTTCGAGCAGGGCGCGGGCAAGCTGGCGGCGCAGGCGGGAGTTTGTCCCTTTCTCCTGTATCTCGGGAAAACGTCGGTTCAGTTCTGCGGCAGTTATTTTTCCGCGGTTCAGATCATGGATAAAACGTATAATCTGGCTGGAATGAACAGCCCGACTTTCCAGACTTGCCTGGTAGCGTTGTATCCATTCCGGGTTATCGGATTCCAGCAGAGCCTCGAGAGCGCGCGCCTGGTCCTCTTCTGAGCTGCTTTCTTGCAATAGTTGATCGACCAATTTCTCATCGCGGCCCTGGCGCAACGCGGAACGCAAAAGACCGAGGCGAGTGGCTGATTGCAAGCTTCCCTGAATTTTTTCAATCGCGGCGGCGCGAGAAAAGCAGGCGGCCGCTTCATCCACCCGCCCCAGTGCAAGGGCTTCGTTGCCGCAGATTCTGCTCAGATGAGCCGCCTCATCCATGTTTGTCTTCAACCGATGAGCATTAAAGCCGCTAATCCCCATGAGAAAAGGGGCCGTCCCATGGTAACTTTCTTTACCGGCTTTTTCCAGAATAGAGGCCGGGCCCCTGCCCTGTCCGGCAAGAAGGGTGGTGGCCCCGGCCATTCGTGCGGCCACGAAGCACAATCGCAGGGAACGATAATCGGTCGGGTTTTTTAAGAATAGTATGGAGCTTCCGCGTACGCGCAGAGGGCAGGCTTCATTTTCTACTATATCTGACCCCGGCCCTCCGCGTGATGCTACATTAAAAATAAAATGTCGCTCCGGATCAAAGGTAGCGGGCAGCGATTCCAGAAAACCCTGCGGCGTCCGGCTGGCACTATCCGGCAAAAAAGTAACGGGCAAATCCAGCTGTGCAAACAGATCCAGAAAGGGCAGAGCAAAAGACCGTTCTTCTGCAATGAAGAGCAGTTCGCGAACGTTTTCTGATTGAATCATCGCGGGCAGTCGGTCAAAAACTTCCGGCCAGGGAGCGCTCAACTGCATATTTTTTTCCCCGTCCAGCCAGATGGTCAGCCGATCGCCATACAGGAAGGTCTGCAACCGCGCCTGCCCATGACCGAGCTTCCCGCTCTGGGGAGTACGGAAGGTATCCACGGCTAAGGGAATCTGATCTACGAGGCGCAATCGCAGGCGGGTCAGGCTGGCACGCAGGGTCTCGATCTTTTTGCGTGTACCTGTCGGGTCCTGGCGCTGCAGTCGTTTGTTGCTTTCTTCCCGGATAGTGTCGCGAAGCTGTGATAGTTGCAGGCGGTACTGAACCAGTTCGGGAGAATGAAAGGCATAAGACCGATACGGTTTTAGCAGGATGCTATCGTGAGCTTCGATTCTCAGGCGGTCATCGAGGAGTGCCCGGGCTTTTTTTAGATTTCCCCGTCTTGCGTAGTGATCAATGGCAAAATCCATGAAAGACAGAGGCTGGATCACTTCGGGATACTGACCCAGAAGGACGAGCGCTTTCTCAATGGCCGCTTCTGCGGAACGAAAATCGTGGCGGTTCAGTCGCGCGATGGCTGCCTGGGCTTCGAAGGCTTCAGCGGGCATGTTGAATTCGTAGGTTGCTTCTGCCAGATCCAGGTAGAGGTCCCGGGCAGCAGGTTCGTCCAGAGCCTCAAGAAGGCGCCCCAGATTCAGTTGTATGCGGAAGTATTCGATGCTGCGGGTCCCGGCGGATTTTTCCCTGAGCGTGAGAATTTCCCGGAAGCGCTGCGCTGCTGTCTGCAAACGACTGCGAGCGGTATCCGCCGGCACGTCAACACTCAGGTAGGAGAGAAGGCTTGCTTCGATGTTGAGAAAAGGCAGGAGCTTTCTTTTGAGTTGCGCCTCAACAACAGGGTCATCGCGCTTTGCATCGTACTCAAACTGCAATTCTTCGATTTTCTTTTGATCGATGAACTGTTTCTTGCTAAGAGCAAAGTAGCCTTCTTTGAACGTTTCCAGAAGGGCCGTGTAATCCTGGCCCAGACGTTCACGGGGAAGAAAAGGGTTGCTCTCCCACGCAGCAAAGAGGGCGTAAAAGGCATTCTTCAAATTGACGACAGCCGAGTTTTCAAAGCCGGAGCTCAGTGCCAATTCGTGGGCCCTGAGGAATGCACGGCTGGCGCTCAGGTAGCGTTCTTTCATCCATTCCAGCTGCCCTTTTTGATTGTGGCTGGCAATGGCTCCACGGCGTCCAAGTTCGAGCTTTCCTTCTTTCTCGGCAAATTGAGCCAGTCGCTTCTTTAGCAGTTGTTCTGCCAGCTCAAGGTTACCCATGAGCATGGCATTTTCCAGCTGAATGCCCAGACTCAAATGATGCTGACGCAGAGCAGAAAAGCCGTAGGGCGTGCGACCCTCACCGATTACGGAGAAGTCTTCGCCATAACCTAAAAAAAATCCTAAAATTCCGCTCATAACAGACGCCGGCAAATACGGGTCGCGATCCTGACTCAGACCCAGTGCTTCACTCTGTGCCGCAGCCTCCGTGGCAAGGGCGCTGGAGCGATTGTAGTCCCCCATGGCCTGTAGCGAGAGAGCTTGAAAATTGTAGATGGCCGCTTCTGTAATGGAGGATTCTTCCCGTGTTTTCAGCGACTGCAGACGGTAGTGAACCAGTGCATACGCCTCGCTGGCTTTTTCAAAGTTTCCCGCTTCATGATGGGCCATTCCCAGAAAGGCCTGGATCAAAGCCAGCTTGCGGGCAGCAATGTCTCTGGGCGCCTGCGGGGTCTCCTTACCGGTGAGAATGGCAAAAAAATCT
The DNA here is from genome assembly GCA_015075425.1 of Spirochaetales bacterium. Lineage (GTDB taxonomy): Bacteria > Spirochaetota > Leptospiria > Leptospirales > Leptonemataceae > H5-SPI1. The sequence continues at coordinate 51,001 of JABTUL010000003.1, forward strand.
TTCTGTGCCGGAACTCCTGGCTCTGCGGGCTCGTATTCATACTGAAAAAATAAATCATGGGCCCGCTCCAGATGGGCGATGGCCGCGCCGCTCTGGCCCTGATAGTGCAGGGCACGGCCGTAGTGAAAATGAAACAAGGAGCGGCCCAGATAATCATCGAAAGGATCGACACCCCGCAAAAGAAACTCATTTACCCGGGCATAGTGCACCAGCGCCCGGCTGAAGTTCTGTAAGTTATAGTAATTGTTGGCGCTGGCCAGATGAAGGCTGGCCAGGGTCTCAGGACCTGCCTGGATTTTTTCTGCTATAGCCAGCCCCCGATTCCAGAGGCGCAGATTTTGTTCGTAAAGTCGCTCCGGAAAGTAACTGGTATAGACGGTATAGAAGAATAAACCTTCGTCCGGCTTGCGCGAACGTGTAAAGGGCACAAGGAGGCGCAAAGTCTTCTCCAGACGGGAAAAAGAACGCGCCAGCGGTCGTGCCTTGCGGTACTCCAGGTAGTTGTGCAGCCAGCCACTGAGCAAATAGGCATCAAAAAAATCTGGTTCTGTATTCTGGATGTAATCGAGGTAGAGGGAAGCTGTCTTGAGATCCTTGAGTACCGAGTGCTTTTTGGCGATCAGTTCGCTGTCCGGGATAACGTTTCCCTCTTGCAGGAGTTCATCGTAAAAGCGTTCTCTTTCCGCGCTTTTGCGGATCAGAGTGTAAGCATAGCCGTAGAGCAGACTGTTGTCGCCGGCCTCCCGGGCAGCGTCGATGGTCAAACGGTAGCCGTACTCAAGCTCCAGAAAAGTGGCGCCGTCAAAAGGGTCCGTGTCCAGTAGAAGGGATTCCAGTTCCTTGCGGATTCTCTTTTTTCTTTTCTCCCAGGTCAGCACGTTGCGGTGACGTTCCATCGCGATATCAATTTTGGTACGATGAAACAGAGGCGAATGCCGCAGTTGAAAATCGCGATGCTGGCCCCTCTGCCGCAGAGTCAGAAAGAAAATATTCAAATCGTTGGCCGTCACGTAGCTGATGATGTAATTGGCCTCGGTTGCCAGGGTCAAAAGCTCTGTAGTCGCGCCTCCGGGTAGCTTCTGGCAGTAATTTACGTAGGCAGCCCGGAAGCCGGGCCCCAGATTGGGAAAGATTTCTGCGGCCCGTGAAGATGGGTCACAGAGTGAATTCATAATCTTTTGCGCTGCGCTTCCTGGTTCGATTTTGTAATTTTTATAATCTTTGAAAGCTTCATCGGGGAGTGCAGAGGCCACGCGGGCAAGGAGCCGCGCCCGGTTGCGGTAGCTGTCCATCGCTCTGCGGGATGAGGCAATCAGTCGCTGGTATTCCTCGGTGGAACTGTCAGTGAGTTTCAGTCGGGAATATTCTTGCCGGCTGCGCAGAGCAGCATCACTATGTCCGGCCTGATCCTGCAGGTAGGCCATACGGCTGTAGGCCTCTGCTTTGATGACATCAGAAGGACTCTCCTGGGCACAGCGTTTAAGACCCTCCAGCGCCCGGTCCCTATTTTCTTCACGCAAAGCGGCAAAAAGCACCGGTAAGAGTTTGATGGCCGGGGGCGAATCCGCAGGCACTACCAGTCGTTCCGGAAAATGGCGAAAGGAGCGGATGAGATTACGCATCACCTCCTGCTTCACGGCCCCGGCTGGATCCCCGGAAAGGAGTTCCACGTATTCTTCCGGAAGGGAACGTTTTTGCGCGAGGGCAAGATCACCGGCGCGCTTTAATGCATGGGTGCGGCGGTAGTAGTTTTCCTTTAATAGCTGACGATACGCGGATAAAGCCCGCGCGTCTTTCTCCCTTTCATAAAGGAAAGCCAGATTCTCCAGGTAGCCGACCTTTTCAGGTGCGCTGCGCGAAAGTGTCTCAAGGCGGGCCTGTCGTGTCGCGCGGGGCAGGCGGGCAATCTGGACCATTTCACGGGCGAAAGGATGTTCCGGATCTGTTTTATGGCCGGAGAGTTCAGCCTGAAAGCTTGCGGCGGCAGTCGCCAGTGCGTAGTCTGGATCGGACGACCACAGATCCAGCGCCTGGCGGGCAATGGCCTCGCGGGCAGGATTGGTCTGACGCATTCGTTCGGCGAACTGCAGTTGTTCGTCCAGCGTTGGTTGCCGGGCGACGGTTCCTTCTGTTGGCAAAAGAAACAGATTTATATCTTGCAGAATATCTCCGGCAAGGATCAAAAAGGAGCGAGAAAGGCGGGCCAGGGTGAGGCTGTGGATTCTGCCGGCCATTTCTGCCAGGGCACGCACCTGGCCGCTACGGTTCAGCGAATACAGTGTGGCCCGGTCGTTGGCATCAAGTCGGCCATCGCCGCTGGTGTCGCCTTCTACAAGGGAGCAGTAGATCACGCTTCCGTCGTCACTCAGAGCCGGATAGAGGGGTATGCTGCCGGAAGGGAGCGGGATCTTCTGTTCTGTCTTCGCGTTAAGATCGCGAACAAATAGCTCACCGTGCGATGCCGGACTGCGGTAGGTGACAAAAGCAAGGTGCTGTCCGTTGCCGCTAATTGCCGGAAGAGTGCCGGAACCAACCTTTTCTATTTCCACGCTTATACCCAGTGCGCGGGTGAGTATGCGAATCTGCCAGATGGCCTCGCGATCGGCATGGCAGCGGTTGCTGACCAGGAAAAATCGTTCACCATCGGGATGCCAGACCGGATAACGTTCGCTGGCTTCCCCGCGGCAGGCAGGCTCCGGATGGTTTGTAAAATAGTCACGAATGTATTCTGTTAGATTTATTGTTTCGCGCCAGATATCCGGGGTGGCCGCGCCGGTCAGTACGTTTTCTACCATTTCTTCCGAGTCGATGAGCAGGGCCCTTAGATCGCCCTGACGGTCTTTATCTTCACTGATAAAAAGAAGGATCCGGCCATTGGGGGAAATCGCCGGACTGTGCTGTTCAGCGGGATGTCGCAGGAGCGGGAACTGCAGTGTGCTGTTTAGATCACGAACGTAAATATTGCGGGCGCCGTCCTGGTCTGAACTGTAGTACAGCAGGCCGTCGCGGGAAACGCTGGCCTGACGACTGCGGCCACTGTCCACGGTCAGAGGAAAAAGACCCGGTCGCGCTTCGCGGTAGTGTTCGTTCATCAACCGCTCATGGGGAAAGCGCGGCGGACGGATGACCTCCACGTTCTTGCAGGCAAAGAACAGGGAGAGGAAAAGGCCGATTCTTAGCGCTTGATTTGCCATTCACCCTGATCGCTTTCAAACCATTGCCCGGGCCGCAGGGAACTTCTATAATCGATCAATTGTCCGGCCCGGGCCAGGTTCTGACGACTTTGATTGACCTGTCCGGCAATGCGCAGGGCCAGCTGTATCGCCTGGCCCGTCCGGGGAGCAGGAGTCAGTCGCTCCGGCAGGAGGGCAAGCTGGCCATTCTTTGCTTCACCCAGAATCTCATAATCTTTAAACTTCTGAACGGCTTCCTCATAAAGCAGGAGGACACTGCGGTCCGGGTTACGCAGTGCGCTGCCGTTCTGCCGCGACACAGAGACGGGCGTGCTGATGAGCCAGCCATCGGCTTCCAGTTCCGTTTCCTTGCCAATCAATTGCCGCTCTGCCTGTGTCCTTTCCGGTGTCAGGGTAATGACCGGTAGATCAATGGCAATACAACCTTTCCAGCGTGAAATGTTCTTTACCTGTTCAAGACCCTTCTTTGTGGTCCGGCAATCCAGAAAAGGGAGTATCAAACAGCAGAGGAAAAAAAAGTTACTGTAATAGTTGTGTTTCATTGAAATCCCGGACAGCCGACTGCGAGCTTTCCAGAAAGCGAGCCAGCGGGATGCGATCCTGCCGGACCTCATCTTGGGCTGTGGCCACAAGATTGCTGAGCAAACTTGCCCGCTGTAGAGAAACCGCAGAGTAGACCAGTCCTTCTTTAAGTTCGACTTTAATAGAGGGAATACTGATGAGATTATTGACCAGAACCGCAGCCAATTTTTCCGGCATGACCACTCTTGTGGCAAATCCGCTGAATTCGCGGCTCAAATCGTAGATAGAAACTCGCATGGTAGCATTTTCCAGAAAGCGGTCCAGCCCCCGGGATTGCAAGTGAAAGTCGGCGCTGATGATGCCGTTGTACTGGCTGCGGGAATAGGGCAGATAAGGCTCCAGGTTGAGGTGGGCGATCCGGGCATCGGCCTGAACGGCCATCCGGGCCGCATTGAAATCGGCAAGGTAGATGTGGGCATTTTCTGCGCTGATCACACCGGGTTTGCGATCGCTGTGATGGAAGATGCGGGCCACAAGCCAGGGCAGACTCAGGGTGTTCTGCCTGTATTCCATAAACGCTTCCAGTCCCTTCTCTCTTGCCGAACCCAGATAGTAGTAGCGGGCGGGCATCCGTTCACCGCGGGGACTGTGGCTGGCATGGATGGAGCCAATGGTCAGGTTGGCGGCCGGCCGCAGTCCCAGCGTGGGGGACGCCACTCGACTTTCCAGCGTCTTTTGCACGGGGAGTGACAGATCATGGACCAGTGCCAGAGCCGTATTGATTTTTTGAACGGTGAAATCCGAGCAGCCGCTTGCCTGGCAGGAATCATAGGTCAGTTCCAGATCACGAATATCCAGGCTGGCACCGATTCGATCTTTTTTCCAGTTTCCTTCCAGGGCAAAAGAGCCACCAAAGACCAGGTTACGGTGGATGCGTTGCTTGCGAGGCTGAAAGACTTTTAGGGCCACGTCCAGATCGGGATCAAGTTTCTGACCGAGTCCCAGGCTCCCGCGGGCCCGGCCGGAGAGAGAACGTCCCAGTCCCACGAGTTCCAGCTCCTCGATGGTCAACCGATCTTCGGAAATACGTATACTTTCTTTCAGGCTCAGATCGGTTAAATTCAAAAAAGGAATATTCAGTACAGACGTTCCCTTGATAGAGCTTTGCTTACCGGATGTGAATTGCTGCCTGGTCTTTACACCAATGCCCCGGGAAAAGTACAGAGTTAAGTCGGCTAAACTATCCTTCAAATTTCCGGGCAAAGACTGATACAGAACCGGGAAATGCGAAAAAATATTCAGATCTGTGTCCCCGCTGATCGCATCTGCCGTCAGCTCTGTCCGCGCCTGCCCGGTCAGTTGCAGCGCTTGCTGGCCGCGTAAATCCTGAGCCGTCAGCGAAAACTTTTGTAGTTCCAGAAGAGTAGTCTTTTCCAGAAATTGAATGATACCTGTAAGTCTGGCCCGCACATTCAGGGGAGCGGATCGCGAGCGATCGCTGTAGTAGCGCAGGCCGGTGAGATATAGCCGGCTTTCTGTTGCAATGCGAGAAAAATCGTCAGGGGAACGAAAGCGCAGATCCGCTCCCAGCGCCCCGCTGGCAACCCCTGGAGCGTAGGGATCGATACGAAAATTTTTTAAAGTCAGGTCACCTTCCACTCCCGTTTCACGGGTTATCCGGGCGCGGCCGTGGATCTGTGCTTGATTGTAGCTGGCCTTAAGTTCTGGCAGATTGAGACTGTGGAAAATACCAAAAGCCAGTTTTTCTTCCGGGCCGGAAGGCGCAAAATTCATACGAGCGTCCAGGGCCGTTTTCAGGTCCAGTCTATGCTGCAAGTTACCTGTCTGCAAGTGGACTGCCTGCGCTTCCAGCTGACCGGTTAAATCCAGTCGCGTTAACGGACCGCGAATTTGCATGGGTCCGCAGACCACGCGACCGGAAATGCCGGGGACCTCCAGTGCTTGAAAGAGTGGACGCAGTTCTGACAGATCAGCCTGCGTCTGTGTCAGGTTTACATCAAAAACACGGACATTCTGGCGGGCGTTGTGGATATGCCCGGAAAAGAGCAGCCAGTCTTTCGCTCCCATGCGCACCTGACCAACAGGGAGAACAAACCGATCAGACGGGTCTTCGTAGTGACCGGCAATGCGGGTGAAGAGCGGAAAGGGTTGCCCGGCGATGAGGAGTTCTCTTGTGTCTAACTGAAAATCGATCTGGAAATGATCCGTCGCTTCCCTGAGCTGTTTGTGGATGAGCAGATACAGCAGCGCATTGCCCTGCAGGGGAGTGCGGCCATTCCTGTTCAGTGCGAGGGGTCGAGGGCCCAGGGTGATCTGCACAAAAGAAAGGCGGTCAAGAATTTCCATCCCGAGGGGCAGGTCTGTCATACCGGTGAAAATGAGACGCACATCGAGATCCAGGTGATCCACAAAGAAGTCCTCTCCGTCGCGGTAGAGAAAGCTTGCGTCTTCCACCTTAATGCTGGCAAAGATTTGCACGGGTAAATAGAAAGGTATGTGTGTTCGGCTCGCTGTCGGTTCCTCAGTGGCCGGTGGGCCCAGTAACCTGTCTGTATTCCAGCCCTGTGCCGTGCGAACCAGGCGCAGCTCCGGTTTTTTTAGCGTGAGTTCAGGAAGGCCGGGTTTGCGAACCAAAAGGCCGGTGAGGAAAGTGCGCAGCCGCAGTTCTTTTACCCGGACAATGTCTTCTCCTGTGGGGACATCAGTGAGCCGCAGATTCTCCAGATGAATGCCCCGGTAAACGCTGGCCTTCTTGATCTGCCAGGATAACCGAACGGTTCCGCTTTCATTGAAAAAAACGGGGATTTTTGCGAGAAGCAAAGGAAGGGCCAGTTCCAGTCCAGCCCACAGTGTAATGATAGAAAAGACAAGTGCAAAGAAGGGCCAAAAACGCCGCACCATTTCTGTCTCTGCCATGGCTTCCTTGCGTCAAGCTATGCCTCACTTGTGGCACTGAGCGCAACAACCCGATTCCTACCCGTTCTTTTGGCCACGTAGAGGCCCTGATCAGCCCGTTCCAGGAGAGATCGGGGCGCAAGATCGCCAGGAAGACGACAGGCTACACCACAGCTGATGCTAACAGAGCCAGCAGGGCTTGCCCTGTGCTCGAGTCCAATGGCCGCGACAGAACTCCGGAGTCTTTCAGCAAAATCACTGGCCTGAGCGCGGTCAAACCCTGGCAGAAGTAGGGCAAATTCTTCTCCACCGTACCGGGCCGCCAGTTGGTCCGGACTGGAGAGGCAGCTGTTGATGGCATTGCCTACCCGGCGCAGACAATCGTCACCGACCAGATGTCCGTAGCTGTCATTGTACTCCTTGAAATGGTCCACATCCACCATGAGGACAGACAGGGGATCCTGTCCGCCATTCCAGAGGCGAGCCAGGGTGTCGTCGAGTTCACGGCGGGTGGCAAGGCCGGTCAGGCTATCCACGCGCAACTGATTCTGTAGAGCCTGATTTTCTTCCCCTAAAAGCCTGGTGAGTTCAAAAAGGGCATCTGCATTGCGGGTCCGCTGTTCGATCTCCCGCTTGAGCCGCAGTGCGGAGCGGACGCGGGCGATCAATTCCATCTGCCGAACCGGTTTACGCACGAAATCAAAGGCCCCGCGCTCAAAAGCCAGAGCCAGATTTTCATCCGCATCCAGGCTGGTCATCATAATGACCGGCAGGTCCCGGAGCGCCTCATCGAGTTTCAGGGCTTTGAGGAGGTCCATGCCGGTCATACCCGGCAAAATGATATCGAGAAGAATGAGGTCCGGCATCTGTTTATGGCAGGCTTGTAGAGCCTCTTCAGCGGAGGAGGCTTCCAGAATGTGAAAAGAGGCCTTCTCCAGATAGGAACGCAGCAGAATGCGCATGGTTTTGTCATCATCCACGACAAGTACGAGCATCATTGATATTATACGAAAGACTTTCATTTTTGACTGACTGATTTCAGCCAGCTTTTTTTTGAGGGTATGGTCAGCGTAGAGAAATCCAGAATTCTGATTGCGGAGAACGATCCAGAGCTCATAGAATTTCTACCAGGGCTTATTGGCAGTACAGGATATGAAGTGCGCCTGGTTCAAAATGCCCGGACCGCCGTAGAGACTGTCCGTTCCTGGCGGCCAACACTCGTATTGATTGGCGATGGACTTGAGGATGCTACCGGAATTGATACTCTGGAAAAAATCCGTGAAGTGGCCAGTGTTCCCGGATTGCTTTTACTTTCTGAAGTTTCTGAAGAAGCGGTGATTACCAGCCTTGCCCTGGGGGCCACAGATATCATCAAGAAACCGTTTGGTGGCGCAGAACTCATCCTCAAATTGGGGCATGTTCTCGAACGCGAAAAGCAGCGAAAGGAACTGGAAGAAGTCAATGAAAAGCTGTTAAGGGAACGATCCATCCTTGCCCGTTACTTTTCCGATGACATTGTGCTAAAAATCATGGGCTCGGGGAGCGCGACCCTACTCGGGGAAAGTCTGATGGCCACGATACTCTTTGTGGATATTCGCAATTTTACCGGCATTACAGAGAAACTCAATCCTTCCCTTGTTGCGGAAACACTCTGCTTTCTATACACCGACCTGATGGATCTGATTTTCAGTCATCAGGGATCGGTGAATAAATTGATTGGTGATGCCATTCTGGCCACCTTTGGTTGCCCCTTTAATTCGCCGTCGGATGCGGAAAATGCCGTGCGCTGCGCCCTGGACATTCGGCAAACCTTGACTTTATTTAATAAGGCCCGGCCGGCCTATCTGAGCGATGAGATTAAAATTGGCATGGGCATTACGACCGGCAATGTATTTGCTGGAAATATTGGTTCGTTTCGCCGGATGGAATACACGGTCATAGGTGATGTGGTCAATACGGCCAGTCGCCTGCAGACTCTGACCAAAAGAGCCGGTGTGGATCTCCTGATGGATGCAACCACCCATGCCCGTGTTCATGACCGCTTCATTCACGAAAAGCTCTTCAAGGTAGTCCTGCGCGGGAAGAAAGAGCCAACGGATGTGTACACCGTGCATGGTGTCGCAAAGAGCGATGAGGGCCTTACATTTTTTTAAACGTCAAAACCGAGTCGCTCCGGCCTGATGAGCAAAATGGTACTGCCCTGCTTTAGAGCCACGCCATCCACGTAGTCGGCGGGATCCGTTTTCTGAATGTTTCCAGGCTCAATGTCCAGAACATCATGGACGCGATCCACCAGAAGGCCCATGCGCGGCGATGAGAGCAGAATGATACAACTGGACTTTCCACGGTCGCTGGCTTTACCGTGCAGCGTGACAGCAGGGTCAAATACCTGGAATGCTTCACCGCGGACATTCAACAGACCGGCCAGAAATTCCGGGCTGCGCGGCACCTTCTGTAACGACTGATGGGGGAGGATTTCCAGCACATTGCGGATATCAAGGCCAAACAGAGTATCCTGAACCTGGAAGGAAAGATAGGAGTTCATCCCTAAAATCGAACGAAGTGGTTGCCCGGATCTTCCGGGGGCTTCCTTTCCGGTAGCGCGGCTGGCAGCGGATTCTGGTCCTGGCCAGTGCGAAAAAAGCCAATAAGTTGGAGAAAGGCTGCCGCCGATGCATTGAGCTCTTCTGCTGTTGCCGCCAGCTCTTCAGAGGCCGAGGCATTTTGCTGGGTGACTTTTTCCAGTTGCTGCATGGCCCGCGAAATCTGATCCACCCCCGTATCCTGTTCGCGAGAGGCAGCGGTAATTTCCTGAACCAGATCTGCGGTGCGCCGGATGCCCGGTACAATCTGGTCCAGAAGCTGGCCTGCACCTTCTGCCAGGGCCACACTCCCGGAAGCCAGTTCTCCAATTTCCTGGGCGGCTTTCTGACTGCGCTCGGCCAGCTTGCGGACTTCTGATGCGACGACGGCAAAACCGCGGCCGTGTTCACTGGCCCGGGCCGCTTCAATGGCCGCATTCAGGGCCAGCAGATTGGTCTGGTAGGCGATCTCTTCAATGATGGAAATTTTTTCTGCAATTTTGCGCATCGCCCCGACCGTATCATGCACGGCCCGGCCCCCTTTTTCTGCATCGGCTGCGGAACGTACCGCAATGGCCTCCGTGGTCTGCGCATTCTCCGCGTTCTGTCCAATGCTTGCCTGCATTTCTTCCAGCGATGCACTGGTTTCTTCAACACTGGACGATTGTTCACTGGCGCTCTGGCTCAGCGATTGGGCCGTGGCATTGACGCCGTTGGAAGCGGATACGATGCTGTCGGCTCCCCTGCGGATTTCTTCCAGCACAGAGCACAACCGGTCCAGCATTCCCTGCATGGCCTGCAGCGTCTGTCCCACTTCATCGGCAGAGGCTACGTTCAATTTCTGGGCAAAATCTCCCTGGGCGATGGCGCCGGTTACGGCAACGGCATAGGAAAGTTGTCCAGTAATCTGGCGCAGGATGAGAAAGCCCACCCAGGAGATCAAGGCCACAAAAAGAATCACTGTGGCAAGAGTGATGTTTCGCCTCTTCTCAAAACCATCGATACGAATCTGCAGCATGGCATCAAGTTCATCGATGGCCCGGTCCCAGAGATCAAAACTGGCATAGGTACTCTGATTCAGCAGTGTCAGAAGTTCTGCGGGTGCAACTTCACCGCCAGCCAGAAAGGCAGCCATAGTCCGGGAAAACTTCTCCGTCCTTTCCACGAATGCCAGAAGTGGCGTTTCCAGATGACTTTTAAGTTCTGTTCGGCCGGAAAAATTCTGTGACTCTGTGAAGGAGCGCTCCTGTTCTTCCTTAATGGTACTGGCCAGCCGACTCAAGTGACCGGAGAGTAGCAGCAATTGATCCCTATTTATTTCGTTACCGCGGCCTGCCGCAACCAGCAGGCCCTGAATCTCAGCAGCCGCAGACCAGAACTCCGCCGAACGAATCAAAGTGACGCTCATGGTGTAGTAAGAATCCAGATCCGGATCAAGGATCAGGTTGGAGGTATCGCCGACATGAGCAAACAAAGCGAGGATATCGCGGCGAAAGCGGGGAACAAATTGTTCATCTGTCAAGGAATCGCTGGCCTGCCAGCGAGCGCGTAAAAGTCCCGGTTTCAGGCCATCCCGTTGCCGCTTTCCCAGTTCTGCACTTGTGGTCTGCAATGTTTCTTCCAGCTTCCGATCCGTTTCTTCGAGCTGTCGCAATGCCTCTTCTACGGGTCTTTGCATACTGGAGCGATCCTGGCCGTGCAGGGCCTGGATCGTTTTGCGTAGAGGTCGCAGGTAGGCGTTTCCGCTTTTTTCCTTTTCTGCAAAGCGAATCGCTATATTTTGCTCTGAGATGAGCAGGTACAGGATGCTGCCCAGCGATGTGGCAAAAAGGAGGCCGAGGAAAAGAAATTTTTTCCAAATTTTAAGATTATAGATTAGTTTCATCATTTCCTTTTTTGCGCTCCATACTCCTGTATGGCCCGGGCCATTTCCTCCAGAGGCAGAATTCGCTCAGCGGCCCCCAGTCTTGCCGCCTCTGCGGGCATGCCATAAACCACGGAAGTGGCCCGATCCTGAGCTATGGTCCGGCAGCCGGCTTTGCGCATGGAAAGCAGGCCGGCCGCTCCGTCGTCCCCCATTCCGGTCAGCAAAATGCCCAGCGATCCGGGTGCATACTTCGCGACTGATTTAAAGAGTACATCGACGGATGGCCGGTGCCGATTGACCAGCTCTCCCTGAAATATTTGAACCTTTTGCTGCCCCGGACCCAGCTGCATGTGGAAGTTTCCGGGAGCGATGAGCGCGAGCCCGGGCTCAAGACGCGTTCCGTCTTCAGCTTCTTTTGTGCGCAGACTGGCCACGGAATTGAGGCGATTGGCAAAGGCCCGGGTGAATCGTTCCGGCATGTGCTGGACAATCAAAATCGGCGGGCAAACTTCCGGCAGAGCCGACAGAATGGTTTCCAGTGCGTGGATTCCCCCGGTAGAAGCCCCGATGGCCACAAGACCGGAAGTGCCACTTTCCTGTGCCTTGAGTGGCGGCCTTTGTTCTGGCGGGGATGTCCTGGCGGCTGGAGATTCTCTGGATTTACCGCTTCCGGCAAGAAAGGCAGCCTTGATGGCGTCACGCATCAGCGTTTCGGATTCTGTTAAAAAATCTTTTACACCAAGCCGGGGTTTGGTGATGATTTCTGCTGCGCCAAGACTGAGAGCTTCCAGAGTGACGGCCGCATCTTTCTCTGCTACGGATGAGCAGATAACAACAGGGAGGGGTGATTCGCGGGATAATTTCCGGAGGAAGGTAATACCGTCCATGCGGGGCATCTCAATATCGAGCACCAGTACATCGGGCCATTCCTTTTCCATTTTTTGCATGGCAAAAATCGGATCGGAGGCGCTGCCCAGGTAGTGCAGCTCGGGGTCGCCGCTGATCGTTTTCCCCAGCACTTCGCGCACGACTGCCGAATCATCCACAACAAGTACTTTGATTTTCTTCATGATACTTTACGGTATACCCCCGGTCGGAAGCTTTGCAGCCCGTTGACCTCCAGTCGCACCGTTTCCGCAGTTCCCAGAAAAAGTAAGCCATTGTTCCTGAGGCTTCTGACTATATGGCGGATCACTCGTTGTCGGGTGCCTTCATCAAAATAGATCAAGACATTGCGCAGGAAGATCAAATCAAAATCAGCCGCCGGAGATGCCGTGAGCAAATTATGATGTTCAAAGCGGATACGCTCAATCAAACTCCTGTCCATCCGGAATATGCCCTGCCGGGGCCCCACACCTTTCCAGCAGAATTTTTTCAAGTACACTTCCGGAATCCGCGCGCTGGCTTCGATCGGGTATTCCCCCAGCCGTCCACGCGTCAGGCAATCGAGGCTGATGTCAGTGCCCAGAACTCGAAAATCCATTCTGCCGGAAAGAGCAAGGGTCATGGCAATGCTGTAAGCTTCTTCACCGGTGGAACAGGCTGCAGACCAGATGGCCAGCGGACGCATCGGCATGTGTTGTACCTGTTCTTCGAGAATTTTGAATTGGTGCGTATCCCGGAAGAAGAATGTTTCATGCGTTGTCAGAAGGTCGATTGCCAGTTCCCGTTCTCCGGGATCGGAAAGCAGGTAGCGGGTATAAGCCGCGAAATTGGGCAGGCTGCGGGCCTTCAGTCTGCGCATCAGTCTGGTCTGCACCATGATTTGTTTTTGGTCAGAAAGGAGAACGCCTGTTTGCCTGTACAGCCATTCGGCAATGGCCTTAAATTCTGCAGTGGAGAGTCTTACTTCAGGCTCCATGAATGTAGTGACTCAGTTCACTCTGGGCAAGGAGGGTCTCCAGATTGAGGACCGGTATCAATGCTGTATCCAGGCGTAGAATGCCCGAGAGGAAATCTGCCCGTACCTCTGAGCCAAAAGCCGGCACGGCATTCACTTCCTCAGCGGTGAGTTCAAGAACAACACTGACGCTGTCAACACGCAGCCCCATTCCCTCCGGTCCGAATTGTTCGTCCCGACGTTCGACAATTAAAAGACAATTTTTATTGCTATTTTCTGTGTTTCGCTCCAGATGAGCTGCCAGATCAAGCACCGGCAGCAGTTGCCCGCGCAGATTTATGACGCCGGGAAGAGCGGGGGAGGTGAAAGGAATGCGGGTGATGGGTGGCGGCTGGATAATTTCGCGGATGGAGCGCAAGGGTAAAGCCCAGGTTTCGCTGCCGGCCTGAAAGGTGAGATATTCCGTCATGCTGCGGATTCCCGTTCTGCGGCAAAGGAAAGGAGTCCAGGGACATCAAGAATCAGGGCCACTTTGCCCGTCCCGAGGATGGTGGCCCCGTTTACGCCTGGTAGGCGGCTGAAGATACGACTGAGTGGCTTGATGACTGCCTGGAATTCACCCAGAAGTTCATCGACGACGAAGGCGGCTTTCTTCCCCGCATAGCCAACGATAACAACATTCTGACGCGAGGAGCCAGAGGCCGGGCTCTGGAAGAATTCTGAAAGAACAAGCTGTGGCAGAACCTCGTCGCGCAATTTGAGGCTGTTCATTCGTTTCAATAGATCGGGGCTGTCGTGGTCAATGCATTCATGAACCAGATCCATTGGTATGACATAGTTTTCCTGACCCACGCGGATCAAAAAGCCCTCGATGATGGCCAGAGTCAGTGGCAGGCGAATGCGGATCAGGCTCCCGCCCGTAGGGGAATTTTGCAGTTCCACCTGTCCGCGCAGATTTTGTATGCTTTCTTTGACAACATCAAGGCCCACTCCGCGACCGGAGAGGCGCGACACGGTGCTGGCCGTACTGAAACCGGGCAGAAAGGGGAGTTTGAGAATTTCTGCTTCCGCTGGTGTGAAATGACCGCTGATCAGATTCTTTTCCCTGGCAATGGTCAAAATACGTTCCAGCTGGAATCCGCGACCATCATCGCGAATTTCCACGACAACGCTGCCCGTCTCCTGGTAGGCAAGAATGACAATTTGCCCGACGGGCGGCTTACCGCTCTGGATGCGTTCCTCACGGCTTTCAATGCCATGGTCCACGGCATTGCGGATGAGGTGAAGCAAGGGATCGGCCAGCTGTTCCACGACATTTTTATCCAGCTCCGTGTCTCCGGTCTGTATCAGTAGTTCAGCTTCTTTACCGATTTCCTGGGCAATTTCCCGAACCGCCCGTCTGTAGCGGGCAAATGCATCTACAAGCGGGACCATGCGAATCCCTAAGGAGCGGTCGCGCAGGTCAGAGATCATCCTGGACATCGATCGGGAGGCTTCCAGCAGGGCAATGTCTCCCTGGCGGGCAACCAGTTCTGCCATTCCCGCACCGGCAATGACCAGTTCTCCGACCAGATTGACCAGGCCATCGAGACGATCGGTATCTACCCGAATGAAGCGGGGTGCATTGTCCGGGGCCGCCGGACTGATGGGTGGGGAGGTAGCTTTTGCTGCAGCTTCGTCTTTGTTTTTTTCATCTGAAGCGCTGTCGTCAGCCTTTTTTTGCGGATTTTCTTTTTCCAGAACCACCTCAGCATCCGGGAAAAATTCAAAAAAATCCAGAATTTCATTCTTGTTTACCAGGCGAACCTTTCCTTCCCAGGCAAGGAAACACTCCTCGGGACGAAACTCACCGGCTGCAAGGCTTGCCTGCAACTCCCCCGTCAGCGTGGTCAGGTCCAGAATGGTGCCGTGGCGATTGATCTGTCGCAGCGGGGCCAGAGGATCGAGTCCCAGCTGGAATACTTGACGCGGCGGAAGAAAGGAAAAGTGATAATCGGCCGGAGCGGGATTTGCTCCGGAAGCTGCTCCCGGCTTTTCATCAACGGTAGACGCTTCCGCCTCGGGCATCTGTGCCATCACATCCAGTTCCCGGAGGAGCTGGACGGTCCGTGCATCATCAGCGGGCGATCCGGTCCGTGCTGCCTCCATTAAAGAACGCGAGTGATCCAGACATCGAAAAAAGATGGCACTGCCTGTCGCAGCAAAGCTGCGCTCGCCGTCGCGGATGAGGGACAGGACCTGCTCAAGTCCGTGCATAAATTCCACAATGGCAGAAAAATCAAAAATTCCAGCCGAACCTTTGAGGGTGTGCGCGGTGCGAAACAGAGCCGCCAGGGTCTCTGGACTCTCGGGATTTTTTTCCAGCTTGACCAGACAGCTTTCCATTTCCTCAAGCAAATCCGTTGCTTCAGCAAAGAAGATTTGTCGCGCGTACTCAAGATCCACGGCGCGCTCCGTAAGCAAAGGGAAGCTCGGCACGCATACCGGAGGGGATGCGCAACTTATCTCCCAGGATTCCGGCAGCGCCCGTCAGGCTCAGCACGCGCAGCACAGGCAGGCTGTGATTGGTGTATTCCAGACGTGTCCCCCGCATCCGGGCCTTGAGCTTGAGAGCGATGAGTAGCTGAAGTCCGGCTGTATCCAGTTCGTCCACCTGTCCCAGATCAAGACGGAGGGGCTGGCCCTGAAGCCCTTCCAGTTCTGTCCAGCGGGCATTGACTTCAAGGATAGTGAGCGGACCGGAAACTGTTTTCTCCACCATCATGCCTGTACAGTATCGGTTGAGCCGACTGCCAGCTTTTCTTGCCGGGATACCGGCAAGGAAAAAGGATTGCTCTCTATGGCCCCTTCCGGCAGCTCAATGGTATGGAATTGCTGGTTATTGATGATTCGCCCAGTTTCAGGCATGTGGTTTTGCAGACCTTACTGGAAGCCGGTTACAATGCTGTGGGCGCGGCTTCTCCAGAGGAAGGACTGCAACTGCTGGGTCAGCGCAAGTTCGCTCTGGTTTTATGCGACTGGAATATGCCCGGGCTGGGTGGACTGGATCTGATCAAACAGGTGAAAGGGGCGGACGGCCCCAATCGGTTTACACCGATTCTCATCGTAACCACAGAGAGGGACGAAACCCGAAAAGCCCAGGCGCGTAGCGCGGGCGCCAGCGCCTGGCTGGTCAAGCCCTTTGAAATGACCACACTTGTCGGTGCGGTGCAGAAATTGCTGGGTTGAAAACGATTTCAAAACTCCATGCGCGCACCGACAGTCGTGGCCGTGGATCTCACTGAGTACAGAGTCTCCAGGGAGAGTTTGAGTGCGGCCAGGTTCAGCTCTGCTGCCAGGCGAACATAGGGCACGGCTGACGGAATCCGCCCCCGGGCCTGAACCAGCATACTGAGCTGTGGTAGATCGTCTCCGCCCGTTTCCTGCATGAGGTATCGGGTAGTGGCATAGGCGCTGAGCGAATTCATAACTTTTCCACGAGCATCACGGGGCTGGCTGTAGGGGATGAAGGCGCGTTCGTCTTCAACGCTGACAAGGGGTGCTGTGCGGAAAAGTTCGATATTGCTCTCCCCCTGGCTGAAAGCAACGCCGGCACCCACTCCCAGATTGAATAGATACAAAAGTTGAATACCTGTGCGCAATTCCAGGGGCATGGAATGGATGCTGTTATCCATGCGAATGGTAGTGGAGCCATGCCATGTGTAGATTGTATCCTTACCCAGTAGATCAAGTCTGGTTTTGTCCTGCTGCATGGACAGATGTTGAGTTATGCGATAGTAACCCAGTCCCAGCTGAGCCCCGCGAAAGCGAAGCATCGATCCAAAGAGTATGTTATTTCCTTCTACGAGATGATAGTGTAGATCCGCACCGGCAAGCTGGCTGTCGTAATCGACATACATGGCCGGCCTTCGTGAAACGTGGCGTCCGGCGGCGCGCGCACCGCTCAAGAAAAGATCAAATCGTGCCGGTGAATACCAGGGCGGTGTTTTTAACACAGGGCGCTCCCCGGCAGATTCCTCTGGCGGGTACTTCTCATCGTACTGTTCTGAGTAGCTCTTGCGACTGTAGGGATCAAAAGAAAAGCCGGTGAGAGCACCCAGATTGATGCCTACAAAAAAACGGGGGAGGATCGATGCGCCCGTTGTGGGCAGGCGATCGACATGCGTTTCTGGCAACGTGACTTTTACAAGTCGCGGCGGTACGAGAGCCGCACTTCCGGATACGCCCACCGTAAAGCGACGCAGGTTGACGGTGCCCAGAGGAATTCCAGCAGCTCCGGCAAGAATCGCGGCTTCAGACATGTCCCGGGCAACCTCCGGAAGATACTGACTTTGCAGGCCAAAATACAACTGGTTGAACCGATCCGTTGCTGCCAGCGAAGGGCAGGCAGCGCCGGTGCAGAAAGCCTGGGCTCGCAGTGAGATGGCCGGAAGTACAAGAGAGAGTACAATAGAGATAAGAAGCTTCATCGTGCGGTAAGTGGAAAGGGAATCGTTCTCTCTGGCAATGTTTTTCCTTTTTGCCGGGCCCGCCCGCTGATTGCAGTTTTTTTTCCTTGCATTCAAAAGACGGGCCGGTAAACTGTCCTGGCTACAATTTAGCATTTCTGCTGTCGGATACTGCGGTATTCTAAGACCTTCGGCCTTCGGGTGTTGGCAACCTGTAATCAGGGAAACCGATGAGACTCAAGAGTGACACAGCAGGCGGCCTTACCGTCCGGGCGTTGCACGGCATGCGTCCCTTCTTTTTTGCTCTGCTGGCAATGGCGGGCACCGTTCTGTCCGCACAAAATTTACAGAGTCAGACCGGCTATATCCGCCTGCACTGGCAAAACGTCAGGCTGCCAGGGGAATATCGGGTAACGCTCCGTTCCCTGGATTCCGTTAAAGAGCCCGGGCGTATCCTCTATTCGGGAGAGAATCCTGATGTTTTTGTTTCAGGACTGGGTGATGGAGCCTATCTCATCGAATTGTTCCAGGTCGGGAGCCCTGATGCCGTAGATCAGCAGGTATTGCAGGTTGCCCATCACGGGTGGTATTCAACTTTATTTTTCCTGTGCAGCGGAGCTGCGTTGCTTATATTTTTACTTCTTTTTATGATTTATTGCCATTGGCGAATCCCGGGTAAGAGCCTGGAGGGCCCCAAGGAGGGGAACTATCGAAGCTGACCTGCTCATATCTACAGAACAGGCCTTGCTGCTTCTGGGAATCTTCAGTGTGATCTGGATTGCTCTCGGATTTTATCTGGGAAGGAAGAATCGGACTTTTGAGGATCATGCTCTGGCCGGGCGCAATGTTGGACTGGCCTTTGGTTCGGCAACGGCAGTGGCTACCTGGATCACTTCCAATACTACCATGATGGCACCGCAGTTCGCTTTGCAGATGGGGATCTGGGGTATGCTGGCTTACAGCACAGCCAGTGTCGGTCTTTTTCTGTTTGCACCCCTGGCCCGCCGCATCCGGGAACTTATGCCTCAAGGATTCACCTGTGGTGATTTCATTCGTCTGCGCTACGGCCGGCACACCTGGATCCTTTTTCTGTGCTGTACCCTCTTTTACAGTCTGGTATGGCTTGCAAGTATGGCGATGGCCGGTGGTATCCTTCTGGAAAGTATTTCTGCGATTCCCTATTTCTGGGGGATGACCGTCTTACTCTTTGTCTGTGTTCTGTATACCGTGCGAGGTGGCCTCTACGCGGTGATCGGTACAGATTTTGTCCAGAGTGTTTTGATTCTGGGCGGCATTGTCTGGGTTGGGTTTAGCGTTTTAGACAGAATTAGTCTTTCAGAAATCCATCAGGAGCTCCGGACCGATTCTCCGTATCTGCTGATGATTTTCTTTCCGGCGGCACTGATCGCGCTCTTCAACAATCTCTTTTTTGGAATTGGGGAAATTTTCCATAACAATGTCTGGTGGAGTCGCGCCTTTGCCTTCCGGGCCGGGACAGGAATGCGGGCTTACCTGCTTGCCGGCCTGATCTGGTTGCCTGTTCCTGTTGTTGCCGGTTTCATAGCTCTGGCCGCCGGTCCGCTGGGCATTTCCATCCATTCACCGGATTCCGTGGGCCCGCTGGTGATTGTACATATCCTGGGAAAGGCCGGGGCCATCCTTGCTTTTGTCGTTATATTCAGTTCGCTTGCCTCAAGCATAGACAGTCTGCTCGCGGCGACGGCAGATCTTATCACCGAAGATCTCCTTCGCGGTGGATTCAAGCAGGGGCATCCGGCCAAGGATCTCCGGCGAAGTGCCCAATGGGCAACCGTTGCCACCGGCATCCTTGCCTGGCTTGTTTGTTTGCCGCGTCCTGGAACATTAGCTCAACTCCTCTTTCTGGCCGGTCCTGTTGTGGGCAGCTTGATCTGGCCCGTCGTGGCCGGTCTGTACTGGGAAAGGACGACGGGGAGGGCGGCCCTGTGGGGGATTCTTCTGGGCAGCGCTGGCGGCCTTCTGGCCTACTCTTACATTGGCTGGTACAGTGGTGCCCTTGCGGGCAGTGCCCTGTCGATGATCGTTGTTCTTACCTTTTCTTTAATCCAGGATCGCAGTTTTGACTGGAGCCGCCTGCAGGAGACAAAGTATGTTTAGTGTATTATTTTTTAGCCTTCTGGTTTACGGCGCTTTGCTTGCCTGCTCCTTGTTGACCGTACTGCTGCTGTTTCTGGCCATTCGTGAAGCAATCAGGGGGACGCTCTGGTGAGGCGGTCTGCAGCGCACATTGTTCACGAAGTCGATCGTCATGCCCCCCGGATGGTCCTTGGATTGCGGCCGGATCCCTCCGCACTCCTTTCGGGTCTTAAAGATGTTCGCATGGATACGCTAAAAAAATTAAGCTATCATTCCATCCTTTCTGCGGGTCAGTTTGACCGGGAAACCCTGCTTGGCATCTACAAATTGAGCTGTCTTTTGCAACTCGGGCACCTCCGTATCCGGGATTCCCTGTACGATAAAATTCTGGCAACGGCATTCTTTGAGCCCAGTACGCGAACTCGCCTGTCTTTTGAAAGCGCCATGATGGCCCTGGGCGGAAAAACGCTCAGTGTGACCGAGGCTGCTACAACGGGCATCGCCAAGGGAGAATCGATTCTGGATATTGGCCAGATGTTTAACAGTTATGCACATGCCGTGGTTGTAAGGCATACCCGGCAGGAAGCACTCGCTGAGCTGAGCACCTATCTGCGTATTCCCCTGATCAATGGCGGCAATGGCTCTGACGAGCACCCCACCCAGGCGATTGCAGACTGGTATGCGATCTTAAAATGGCGCCCGGATCTTCTGGACGAGGGAATGCCGGAAAAGAAGCGCATTCACCTGGGTATTGTGGGTACACCGGCCCGAATGCGCACCATAAAAAGTTTTCTATTGTTATCTTTGCTTTTTGATCGTAGCATTTCCCGAATCACCATCATCTCAGAAATGGCTGATCCTCTGGGGGCTGAAATGCCTGATTACTGCCGGCAGAGTCGAATTCCCGTGGACATCGCCAGCGATTTAGAAGTGGTCCTGCCGGAGCTGGACGTCATCTACATGAATTCTATTGCCTACCTGGGTGATGGTTACCGAACCCTGGAGAGCCGCTTCCGCATCAATGCGCAATCCTCATTGCGGCCGGGCAGTGTCGTGTTGCATCCCCTTGCCCGTAAAGAAGAACTGAGTGTAGAGCTGGATACCAGCAGTCACAATCTCTATTTCAATCAGGCGGACGGTGCTGTTTTTATCCGCAAAGCCCTGCTGCTCACCATCTTTGATAAAATTCCGCTGCCGGTGCTCAGCTGATGTGTGGCATTACCGGTTACTTCAGCACAGACCCGGCTCTACGCCGCAGTAAAGATCAACTGGCGCAAATGGCCAGAGCTTTGCACCATCGCGGACCGGATGGCCAGGGCTTTTTTCGCAGTCCGGAAGAGGGGCTATTCATGGCCCATACCCGCCTGGCTATTGTTGATCTTTTGCACGGAGAGCAACCCCTCCACTGTCCCATGACCGGTAACATTTTGACCGCCAATGGGGAGTTCTATGAATTTCAAAAATTGCGCACACGACTGGCTCTCGCCGGGCACCGCTTCGAGTCCCGGTCCGATAGCGAAGTGGCCCTGCAGCTGTACGCGCGCCACGGCCCGGACTTTGTGCAGTATTTGCGCGGTGAATTTGCTCTGGCCCTGTATGATCGTAAAGAGAAACGGCTGATTCTTTTAAGAGATCGGTACGGGATTCGGCCTTTATTTTATAAATTACAGAATAATACACTGTTCTACGGTTCAGAGATCAAGTCCATTTTTGCCCACAGTTCCGTGGAAAGACGCATATCCCCTTTTGATGCCCTTCATCAACTCATCCAGATCCAGTTGCCGGGCCATACGCTGTTTGAGGGAGTGCACGCCCTCCTTCCCGGACATATGCTTATCGTTCGAGAAAACAATGGCCGATTGGAGCTGGAGTACAAAGAATACTACGATTTGAATTTTCCATGCGATGGCGAGCATCCAGTGCAGGAGGCCGGACAGGCTATACGAGATGTAAGCGACCTGTTACTCGATTCTGTTGCCGAGAGACTGCAGGCTGATGTCCCGGTTGCCTGTTATCTCTCCGGCGGGATTGATAGTTGTTCGATTCTGGGTCTTGCTTCGTTACTCGGGCAATCTGCGCTGCGCGCTTTCACCATTCGTTTCGAGGATGCTCGTTATGACGAATCCGCGCTCTCCCGTCAGATGGCCGTGCGAGCCGGAGCCGATCAAGAGATCCTTACCGTAGACGGCCAAAGCAGCTATGGATCAGAATATCTCAAAGCGGTATGGCATTCGGAGCGGACCTTCTACAACACTCTGGGCGTAGCGAAGATGCTGCTCAGTCGCCGGGTTACCAGCCGGGGTTTCAAGGTTGTCCTGACCGGTGAGGGTTCAGACGAAATCTTTGGTGGTTACACTGCCTTTAAGATCGATATGTTTCGATACGATCCAGCTTACACTGCCGCTGATCAGGAACGTTTGCTGGGAAATAACGCCCTCTTTGCCGGCTCCATTCTGCCGGATGGTGACATAGAGCACCCTGCCTTTCAAGATTTGATGGGCTGGACGCCTGCCTGGATAAAGCCCTGGATGGAAACCTATCGCGATCTAAAAGGACTGCTGGCCCCGGGCTTTCAGGAGCTTCTTTCTGGCTACGATCCGTTTGCTGCACTGGCGGGAAGTTTGCGCCCGGACCGACTAAAGGGACGCCATGCGCTGGATAAGGCCCAGTATACCTGGATCAAAACGATGCTGGAAGGGCAGATCTTAAACTGGGGCGGAGACCGAATGGATATGGCCCATTCGCTGGAATCACGCCCCGCTTTTCTGGACCATCCGCTTGTGGAGTATGCGAGCAGCGTGGCTCCGGGACTGCGTATTCGTAAGGGAACAGAGAAGTGGGTTTTGCGTGAGGCGATGCAGCATCTTTTACCGGAAGCCCTCTACAATAGAGAAAAATTTTCCTTCATGGCTCCTCCAGCGCATACCGTTGAAGGCCGGGCCGCAGGTCTGGCAGATCTTTGTCAGGAGCATTTGTCAAAAGAACGCCTGGAGCGATTGGGCATAATCCCGGCGTCTGCGCTGCAAGCTTTGCTGGATAAGTCCGGGCAGAGCCACGCAGAACGCACGCGCAAAGATATTTTGCTCAATCAAATCCTCGGGCTTCACATTCTCGAGGAGCAATTCATTCAAAATTCACCGGCAGAAATGCAAGAGGCCAGGCTGGCAATAGAAAAGGGGGAACTATGAAACAAGACTTTGGAGGAGATCCGGTCGCCGTCCGGGAGACGGATCATTACAAACAGGAATACATCCAGTCCTTTGTGGACAAATGGGATCAGTTGATTGATTGGGACGCGCGAGCGCGAAGCGAAGGACGATTTTTCATTGACAAACTCAAAGAACGCGGCGCTTCCAAAATCCTCGATGTGGCCACGGGAACAGGATTCCATTCTGTTCGTTTGCTGAAGGAAGGGTTTGATGTAACCAGCGCTGATGGCAGTCCAGAAATGTTGACGGCAGCGTTTTTGAATGCGCGCAGACACGGTCATGTTATGCGCACCGTGCAGGCGGACTGGCGCTGGCTCAATCGGGACGTTCATGGTAAGTACGATGCGGTAATTTGTCTGGGCAATTCGTTTACCCACCTGTTTTCCGAGAGGGATCGCCGTAAATCACTGGCTGAATTCTATGCTGCCCTCCGTCATGATGGGGTTTTGATTCTGGATCAGCGTAACTACGATGCCATTCTGGATCAGGGTTTCAGTTCCAAACATATCTACTACTACTGTGGAGAAGATATTAAAGTTGAGCCCACGCACGTCGATGAAGGTCTGGCACGGTTCAGCTACCATTTTCCGGACAAAAGCACCTACTATCTCAATATGTATCCGCTGCGGAAGGATTACGTTCGCCGTCTGATGCATGAAGTCGGTTTTCAAACTATAACAACCTTTGGAGATTTTCAAGAGACGTACAGAAGTGATCAGCCGGATTTCTTTATTCACGTGGCCCAGAAACGCTATGAGGAGGATGTGTCGTGAATCTTACGGCAGAGGAAAAAACGCGCGAGTACTACAACAGTTCCGATGCCGACATATTCTACCACGAGATCTGGGGAGGAGAAGACATTCACATTGGAATTTACCAGGAGGGCGACGATATTACAACAGCCAGCCGGCGGACCATTGAGCGCATGATAGCAGCGTTGAAGCAGCCATTGCCGGCGACTGCAAGAGTCCTGGATATCGGATCCGGTTACGGAGGAAGTGCCCGTTTCCTTGCTACGCGTTCGGGATGTCGTGTAGACTGTCTGAATTTGTCTGCAATACAGAATAAAAGAAACCGCCTGCTCTGCCGCCGGGCCGGGCTTTCTGATCGGGTGCGGGTGAAAACCGGGAGCTTTGAATCCATCCCTTTCAGGGAAAATACTTTTGAGCTGGTCTGGTGCCAGGATGCCTTATTGCATGCGGAGAACAAAGAGCGGGTCTTTGCCGAAGTCGCTCGTGTTTTGCGTGTTGGTGGCTGCTTCATTTTTACGGATCCCATGCAAACAGCCGGGGCCCCGCAGGCGGCGCTCAGGCCTGTTCTCGAACGAATCCATCTGCCTTCCCTGGGCTGGCCCGATCTGTACCGGGAGCTGGGAGCGCGTGCAGGCCTTACCCTTCTACAGTTCCAGGATCTTAGCGACCATTTGAGCTGGCATTACAGTTGTGTTCTGAAAGAATTGATCCGCAAAAAAGCCGATCTGGCTGGATCGGTGTCACGGGAATATCTGGAGCGGATGGAATCGGGACTGGGACTGTGGGTGGAGGCCGGTAAATCACAATATTTACAATGGGGGATCTTTCTTTTTCAGAGAGAAAATGCATGAGTGTCCTCCTGGGCTTTTTACTTTCGCTCGCATGCTTTGTCCTTGTTGGGATTCTGTCTGTGCGCCGGGCAGCACCGACCAGCGATGATTATCTTCTGGCAGGCCGGCAAGTCAGTCCCTGGCTTACCGCTCTTTCCGCCATTGCAACCAATAACAGTGGTTTTATGTTCATCGGTTTGATTGGGGTCACATACAGTGAGGGGCTTACGGCTGTGTGGATTATGGGTGGCTGGATGGCCGGGGACTATGCTATCTGGCTGTGGGTGGCGCGTGGTTTAAGGATTCGATCGGAGGAAATGCATGTGGCCAGCATTCCTGGCTTTCTTTCTTCCAGAGCCGGAGAAGGGCGGGGCAAACTTGAGCGATTACTGGTCATGGTTACAGCTCTGGTTATCGTCGTATTTTTAGGTGCCTATGCGGCAGCGCAGCTCAATGCTGGCTCCAAAGCCCTGCATGTGCTCTTTGGGTGGGACTATTCAGTCGGTGCTCTTCTGGGCGCGGCTCTGGTGGTGGTCTATTGCTTTTCCGGAGGTATCCGCGCCTCCATCTGGACGGACGCTGCCCAGTCCTGTGTCATGATCGCAGCAATGCTTCTCCTTCTTGTCGCGGCCCTTTATGAATTGGGCGGCCCTCTCCAGCTCTTTGACCGATTACGAGCGCTGGATCCTGAGTTGCTGGCACTCACCCCCCGCAGCGCAAAGTTCGGGCTTCTGGCTTTTCTGGCCAGCTGGTTCTTTGCCGGCCTTGGCGTGGCCGGTCAGCCTCATGTAATGATTCGAGCTATGGCCATCCATTCGCCGGAGGCTATACCTGCGGCTCGTAGAATCTACATTATATGGTATATTTTATTTACTTCTCTGTGCATCCTGGTCGGGCTTGCCTCCCGTGCCCTTCTGCCGGCGGCATCCTTTGACCAGGAGCTGGCGCTGCCTTTGCTTGCCGGACAACTGTTGCCAGGTATTCTTGTGGGCGTGGTGCTTGCCGGCCTTTTTGCTGCAACCATGTCCACAGCCGATTCTCAGGTTCTCTCCTGTTCGGCAGCTATTTCACGCGATCTTTTCCCCGACTGGAGCCGGTCCTACATGCGTACCAAGCTGGCCACTCTGCTGGTAGTCTCCCTTGTGTTACCGGTGGCTCTCTTTGCCGAGCAGAGTGTTTTCAGGCTGGTCCTGATAGCCTGGTCTGCGCTGGCATCCGCTCTCGGGCCACTCCTGATCCTCAGATCCCTTGGCGCGCGGGCTTCCGCCGGGCTGTCGCTCTCCATGGTTGTTTCGGGTCTGGCTGCTGTGATCGCCTGGCAATTCACGCCTTATTCCGGAGCGGTCTATGGAGCTTTGCCGGGTATGATGACCGGTTTTTCCGTCTATGCCCTGGGATGGTTCGTGGCAGGGAAGCGTCCGCTAAAGTCATAGATCCAGCGTTTTTCGCAGTGCTTCGTGTTCGGGATCATGCTTTTTCCAGTAGTCGATCTGTATCTGGCTGGTGAGTACTGCCGTTGTTTGCAGCCGGACCGGTTGCTGAAACCCGTCCAGGTATTCATCGCTTAAAGCCACAATGCGATGGGGAAACTCTTTTTCAAAAACGTAGGTAACCTGCCGCTCATCCTGCTGGCCGCCGTCGTAGGTCAATCGGTAGGCTTCCAGGTTTTTCTGCTGGCTTAAAGGGCCGTCGTATGCGGCAAGTTCTGCCCGGGCACTTACCGGCTTTACACTTTTGTGCCGCAGTCTTGCGGAAACCACGGAGGGTAAGACCTGGATTTCACCCCGGGGAAGGCGGGCCGGAGATAAGCGAATGCGCTGGTAGATTTCATCCTCGCTGAGTACACCTGCCACCTCGTATTCTTGATCTCCTTCCGCTTCAAAGTAGGAACGGGAAAGGACCCGGAAGCGTTCCTGCTGGCGATTGAGCTGAAAAAAAGTGTGTCCGCACCATTCTGCAGAAGTTCCGGTAATTTTCAGTACGCCTTCCTCGGGATTCAATGGCATAAAACTGGAAGTCGTCATAGTATAATCGTAAATACCGGTGGTGAAGTGACGCTGTTCATGCGCCTTGAGAATCACCGGATCCGCAGCTGTGGGGTTTAATTCCGATTTTACCTGCCGGTCCAGCTTGAAGGGCTCTGTAACCATAATCAGGATGAGTCTTCCTTCATGGAGCTTTCCATAGCGAGCCTGGGTCAATCGGTAGCTGCTGATTTCCGCGACTCCTTTCATCCAGTAAGTCCGGAACTGTTCTGTCATTTCTACGGGCCCTGGCTTTCCTTCTTCCCGACAGGCAGCAAGGCTCAGAGCTGCAAAAAGCAGGGCGGTGAAGCTTTTCACTCCTATTTTTATGGGGAAGGTGGGCAGCGGAGACATACCTTTTGGTCGTTTAGCTCCCGACGAAGTTACTGCGCTATTTCTGTTTTTTTCTCCGCATGCGCTGGAAAGGGAAGCAACAGGAAAGCGAAAAAAAGCAGGAGCATGGCGATGGTTGCCGGACCAAAAGCCAGCAGATAGACGGAAACCGTGGGCCAGGAGGGGGATGTGCCCACAATGAGCCGGCCGTAAATCTGGTTTCCGGCAATGGAGCCGCCTGCAATCGCCAGGATAGTAAAAAGTCCACTACCCGTGCCAAAAAGATGTTCCGGAAAGACTCCTCTCAAGTAAAAAATATACCCCAGATAGAAAAACGTAAACATAATGCCGTGCAGGGTGTGGGACAGAGCAAGGACGCCACTTCCGGCAAGACCTGCGGCAACCAGAGAGAGCATACCAAAACGGATAGCCGCAGCCAGCGTAGCGATGAGGAACAGAGGGCGGAGCCCCGAACGTTTGCTGAGCGGGAAAGCCAGAAGCATGGCCGGTATTTCAAACACTACAGCCAGGCTCCAGGTCAGAAAGACGCCCCGCATGCCCTGCAGGTTGTAGATGAACTGGCCCAGGTAGAGATCCTCCATTTGATACTGAAAATAAAATAAAAATGAAAGTATAAAAAAGAAGATGATCCGGCTTTTCTTCAATAAACGCAGCGCTTCCAGGAAAAAGTATTCTTGACGTGAGGTGCGCGTTGCCGGCGCAAACGTCGCCAGAAGAAAGCCGGCAGCAAGAAAGAAAAGGCCTCCTTTGCCCGTCTCAGCAGCAGAGAGCCGATTTTCTGCCTGCCAGAAAAAGAGCAAATTGATGGCCAGAAAAGCCAGCGTACCCCAGACGCGGATATTGCCAAAATTTCCGTGTCCCTTCTTTTCCAGAATGATCAAAGTCAAAAGTTGCAGATTGAAAGCAAAGATGAAGCGCAAAAGCCCGGAAAAAACCAGTCCCAGAGTCAAGGTGTCAAAAGGTAGCCAGCTCAGCTCGCGGATGCTAAAAAATCCGTACTGGATGGGAATCTGCACAAGTTGCCCGATCTGAAAAGGTGCACGGAGCTTCCGCGTCCGATCGCTCAGATATCCAGATATAAAAAAGCCAAGGGGCATGGCCAGCTGTCCGGAAAGGAAAATGAGCGGCGAATCTTCCTTGAATTGCCCCACAACATAAGGACTCAGGGCCACAAAATAAAGCCCCTGCCCGGCAAAGTAAATGAAAGTAAGTAAAAGAACAGACACTTCAGTCGTTTTGACGGGAGCGGTAGGCCACGTGCAGGTCTGCTTGTTTGGCACGAACCAGTTCTTTAGTCTGGAATTTCATCCAGCTGTCCGTTGCCGTAGCCATTTCCTGATTGCTTATAGCTGCCGGTCGCTTTTCCGGAAGCGGAGTCTTTATAGCCCGCCGGACGCTGCCGAGCAAGATTTTCTTGAGCACGGAAAAGGCTCCGCTGCGCCATTGCCACACAAAACGCAGAAGATCCCAAAAGCGGAAATTCCAGAGAAAAACTTTGAGGTAAGCCCAGATCTGAAGCATCTCAATTCGCGTGCGACTCAGGCCGGCAAATTCTAAAGCTCCGCCTACCTGTTTGTTGTAGTCATCCCAGCTCACGGCAACCAGGCGATAGCCGCGTTCCCCGCGGGCAGCGTAGCGTGCTACCTCTGTGCCCGGGTAGGGCACCATGATGCCAAAAATCGGTAACTCTGGATTGAGTTTAACCGCCAAATTGATGGTATTGTATATGGACGCAACCGTCTCATCGGGCTGACCCAGAATGCAGTAGGTGGTGATGGGGACCCTGGCGCGACGCGCTCCCTCACGGGCTTTCAACATCATCTCTACGGTCGTCCCTTTGCCGATCAATTTTAGTTTTTCTTCATCGCCGGTTTCAATGCCAAAGCCCACCAGGAAAGCGCGGCTTTCATGCATGAGCTCAAAAAGTTCATCGTCCACAAAGCGGACATGAGTGGTGGCTCCCCAACGAAATTTTTGATGCAGGCCGGCTGCGATTTTGGCGCGCAAAAGATTCTTGGTATGAGGAACATCAACGGTAAAGATTTCATCACCGTACCAGATGGTATGTGGTTTATAATTTTCTGTAACCAGGCGGATTTCATCCAGGGTATTTTCCACGCTGCGCACGCGATGTACTTTGCCGCCCGGATTCATGCAGAATTTGCAGGCAAAGGGACAACCGCGAGCCGTTTGTATGTAATAGGTGCCGGCCGCAGGCATTAAATCCCAGGCAGGAAAGGGAATCTGATCCAGCTCCAGAATACGGTTGCGTGGCGGACTGAGCACTGCTCCGCGCTCCGTGCGTACGCAGAGCCCGGGTATGGAAAGAAGATCATCCGGTGAGGACGCGGGCAGGGCGCGGCATAGCTCATTGAACGTGATCTCGCCTTCGCCTATGACAGCCAGATCAAATATGGGAAATTCGCGCATGGTCTCAAGGGGAATGGCAGTGACGTGCACGCCACCAATCACCATTGTAGCTTCCGGTAAATGCTCGCGAATGAGGGAAGCGATGTCTGCGGCGGGATTGATTTCATTGGTAAACGCAGTAAAACCGACAATGTCCGGCCGGAAATCCAGGGCGCGCTCAAGGGTCTCGTTGAAGTTCAGGCGCTCCAACTTGGCATCAATGATGGCTAAAGCCGAGGCTGTACTTTCCTTACGTAAGGTACCGGCCAGGTAGGCAAGGGCCGGCCGGCCAAAGTCCGGCGTATCGTACCAAGCCTCCTGGACCCGGTAGACGGGTGGATTAATGAGTAAAATTCGCATTTTTTCCTGTAAAAATCAAATCAAATTCATTGTAATCGGAAAGAATTTCTTCCCCCGCGGCAATATCCCGGATGGCAAAGTCTTCTCTGCCGCGTGAAACAAGATTGGGTGAGGGAGAATGATTGATGAAGCGACTGTTGTCCGCGCTGACGATGTACACATTCAGATCGCGATCCAGATAGCCATAGGAGCGAATGAAATCCTGGATGACCGGATCGAGTTTTGCATGCGCTTCCACTGTGAAGACCAGATCCAGCCGCTCATCAAACCGCCAGACGAGTGTTCCCGCAGTAATCGGTTCAGCAGCGAAGGCTCCGTTGCCGTGGATGGTAGAGGGAGCAACGTAGTTTTTGATGACAAACATGGGCAATGGCCTGTGTAAAGACCGTTTTTTCGTTTGCCTTTCTTTTTACAGCCAGAATCCTGCAGGCATGCGCGGCTTTGTTTTGGCTCTGGCTATCCTTCCCCTGGCTTTGAAGGCCGATCACGACTTTTTGCAGCATTATTTCACCCTGCCGGCCACAGTGGAGATGCGCGTGCATGATTCTGGTTTTGAGGGCTTGACCGGCCTCTCTGTGATCCGGGCTCTGGGGCCCTACCGGGCCGTCGAATATTTTGACCGCTCTTTGCGGAAGCTTTATGCCAGCTCTTTTGGCGATGGCGGTCGGGGATGGCTTTCTTTGCGTGACCTTGAGGATCCGCGGAGCATTCCTTTGCTGCTGGATGTGGGTCTTTCTGAGGAGCCCGCCGAATCAGCGGAGCTCCTGGGCCGGTTACGGGCCCGGCGGGCCATAGATCGTCTGGGAGCACTGCTGGATCATCCTGAGTACAACGTCCGGGCTAAAGCTCTGCGCGGACTGGTGCTGATGGAATCTCCGGCAGCGGCCAGGCCCATCATTCGCCATGGTGAGCGGATTTTGCCTCTTGTACAATCTCCATCTGTGGGCCACGGTGCCTTTCTTACCGACCTTCTACCGGCTCTGGGGTGGATACAGAATCGTGACGCGATTCCCTTCTTAAAGAAAGCACTTCATTACCATTACCCTTTTCAGGACCGCACAAAAACGCATCCCAAGAACGCAGCTCTGGCTCTGGCCATGCTGGGAGACCGGAGTGAACTTAAAGCTATGGTTGCCCTGGAGCGGGAGTACGATGCTGTGCGCATTGCGCGCCATCCCGTCGCCCTGCAAAGAGCGCGGGCCATTCTGGAGGATCCAGATTTTGGAGAGGAAGTTCTTGACCAGGGTCTTCGAGTGGAGCTGGGCGGAGCACGAATCCTGTCCGCTCTACGAATTTTTGCAGAAAACGGCAGTGCAGAAGATCTGCCATTTCTAAACGAGCGCAAGAAGAAGATGAGAAAGATGCGTATGGATGTGGTTACCGGTGAAGAGCCTCCGTTTGGCTTTGGTAACTACGTAATTGAGGATCGCAATCTGCCTGTTCTATTCGACTGGGCCATGGCAGCCCGGGGGGATAGCGGTGCTCTGAGTCGCCTTGTCCTTTCCCTTGAAGATCGTGATCCGGTTGTGGCAACCGACGCGGCTCGTTCTCTGGTGCTTCTGGAGAAAAAAGAATTCTACCCGCGCATAGCTTCACGCCTGCGCCGTTCCTTTGCCCGCAAGGCATTCGATTGCAAGTCCATGGAGCAGGAGTTCGGGCAATACGATCGTGCTTTTCGCGGCCGCTACGCTATTGTGCGACTTCTGGGCGGACATTTTGGCGGCCGGCGTGGCCCGGAGGAATTGCGTCTTCTGGTCGCTCTCCTCAATGACTGCAACGTGAGTGTCATCGGACGAGCACGCACATCGATCCGGCGTTATCCGCAAAAAGATGCCCTGGAGCAACTGACCGTACAGTTCGGCGAAGCAGAAGAGTGGGAACTGTACCAGCTGGCAACGATGATGGAGATGCTTGGACCGGAGGGGCTGGATGCTCTGCAGAGACTGGCTGACGATGCGAACCCGGTCCGGCGCAGCATTGCCCGCCGGGCCCTGATCCGGGCTGGCTGGGGATCTTATCAGAAATATCTGTGTCCGGTTGGTTCCAGTGCAGCGGAGCGCGATCTGACTGCCTGGATCGCTCATCGCTTTGAGCGACAGCCCGACATACTTAAAGTCTGTCGCTGATATTTTTTTGCTTGCCAGTCCGGGCTGGTGCGCTGCCGGCTCCCGGCTGGAGGACGAATATGAAAAAAATCTCGTTTCTGATTATTGGTCTCTTACTGGCCCTCACTGCAGTTCTTGCCAATACATTCACCGTTACTAACAATTCCGATCAAGCCATCAAGCGATTGCTGGCCCGCGAAAAAGGGAAAAAAAGCTGGGGTGAGTTCAACATTGGCCGGGGTATTGCACCGGGGAAATCGATGACCATTGAATGGGGCGATAGCACGGAAGGAACTGATTGCAACTGGAGTCTGAAAGCCGTTTTCGCCGATGGCTCGGAGTCCGGGGAAGCGCAGTTTGATTTCTGTGAGGATCCCGATATCGAATTTGAGTGATTCACAAAGGGTGTCCCGTTAGCTTCGTGGCTACGGGACACCCGGCCTTCGCTTCAGGAAAACAGATCCAGCTGTGGTTTCTCCATTTTGCTGCGTCTTCTGCTTGCGGGTACGCCGCGGGCTTCAAGCTCTGCCAGCTTTTCTTCTGCTCGTTGAGTGACGGCGGCCGGGAGGCCGGCCAGTCGGGCTACGTGGATACCGTAGGATCGATCCGCAGCGCCGGCCCTGACCTGATGCAAAAAAGTTATCTTGCCGCCGTCTTCCAGAATATCCATGGTCAGGTTGAACACTCCTTCACGACCGCCCAGCGCGGTCAGTTCATGGTAGTGGGTGGCAAAGAGGAGCAGAGGCCTCCGGTCTCCGGTCAGTTCTTCTACCACCGCCCAGGCGATGGCCAGGCCATCGTAAGTAGAGGTTCCGCGCCCCACTTCGTCCATTATGACGAATGACCGTGAGCTGCTCTGACGCAGAATCCGTGCCGTCTCCAGCATTTCTATATAAAACGTTGACTCTCCCCGGCTGATATTATCTCCAGAACCCATGCGCGTGAAGATCCGGTCCACCAGGCGCAGCCGGGCCTCGCTGGCCGGAACAAACGATCCCATCTGCGCCAGTAACCCGATCAGGGCGGCCTGCTTGATGTAGGTGGATTTACCGGCCATATTGGGTCCGGTGATGATGGCGCAACTTGCACTCCGGGCATCCATTTCCAGAGTATTGGGAACAAAAGCGGACCGAAAATGCTCGACCACAGGGTGGCGGCCGGCGATGATCCGGTGCTCCGGTCCGGTATGCAAATGCGGCCGCACCCAGCGTCGTCGCAGGGCCACATGGGCCAGGGAAAGAAGCATATCCATCCGGGAAAGCTCAGCGGCCAGAAGGCGCAGTGCCCTCTCATGCGCCAGAATCGTTGCTTTGATTTCTTGAAATATCTTTCTTTCTAAGAAAGCAATAGTTTCATCCGCAGACTGGATCCGATTTTCGATTGCATTCAATTCTTCCGTGGTATACCGCTCTGCGTTTACCAGTGTTTGACGACGCTGGTAGTGGGCGGGCACCCGATCCACCTGTCCCTTACTGATTTCAATATAATAGCCGCTGATTTTATTGTATCGTATTTTCAAATTGTTTATCTGTGTGCTGGCACGCTCGCGTTCTTCCAGAGCCAGAATCCAGTTTGCCCCATCGGTTCCGGCCTTCCGTGCCAGGTCCAGCTCCGCTTCCACTCCTTCTTTTAGAAAAGGTCCTTTGCCCAGCTGAGGCGGGACTTCTTCCAGGAGCATTCGGTCCAGAGTCTCCTTGAGCGTGCTGAGTTCTGAAGCAACCGGTGGGCCGTAGAGGGAAGCTATGCTCAGGGCCGCCCTCAGGGAGCGCTGGATGGCCGCCAGATCGCGGGGACTGCTGCGTTCTGCCTGGAGTCGGCTCAGAATGCGCTCCATATCCGCGACGCCCTTGAGTTCCTGAGTGATGTGTTTTGCTAGGTCGCTGTCCTGGTAAAAAATCTGGATTTCTTCCTGTCTGTTCTCAATGGTTTCTATATCCAGAAGTGGTTCCAGGATCTGCCGGCGCAGGTAGCGTTTGCCTCCGGCAGTCTGACACTGATTGAGTACAAAAAAGAGAGTACGATCGCTGCCGGCTTCTGATTGCACCAGGTCAAGATGGCGGATCGTTTCCTCATCAAGGAACATGTGGGATTCTCCCTGGCGGAGCACGGGATATACGCTCTGCGGCGGATTCTCCGGGAAGGCGCGTTTTAGATAGTGTTCGACAAGACCGATGGCCGCTGTCGCTGCGCTGGCCTCGCGGAAACCGCTGGCGGCTGCATTGCCGTCGGATCGGCGCTCCAGCAGGGAAAGTCCCTCTGAGGGGCTGGCCTGCCAGTCTGGCCTTTCCTCAAATCTATAGGCCGGGTAGAGCGAGCGCATTTCCCGGGCCAGGTCGCTGGCGACAATGATTTCCCCTGGCGCATAACGGGCCAGATAATCGGCGGGATCTTCCGTGGACAGGAGAAAGGAAAAAAAATCGCCGGTGGAAATATCCAGAAAAGCAAGCCCTGTTTTCCCCTCGTAGCGAGCAACTGCGGCCAGGTAATTGGAGTTGCCGGGGGATAGCAGGTTTTCTTCCACAATCATGCCGGGGCTGATTACGCGGCGGATCACCCGGCGCATGAGCCTGGGATTCTCCGGATCCGCTTCCTGTTCTGCTATAGCCACCCGACAGCCATGAGAAAGCAAACGGCTGATGTAGATATCCGCACTGTGGTAGGGGACGCCAGCCATGGGGATCTGAGCCTGCCGCCGGGTAAGGGCAACGTCCATGAGCGGAGCGGCCTCTTCCGCATCACCTAAAAAAAGTTCATAAAAATCTCCCATCCGGAAAAACAAAAAGGCATCCGGAACCTGCGACTTGAGTTCACGGTACTGGATCATGATGGGTGTTTGCAAGGGATCGCTCATGAAAACATTCGCACCTGCTTTATAAAAGAAGCGAGTTTTGCCGGATTTTTGTAACCGGGGGCGTCCTCAATCCCCGAGGACACGTCAGCACCACAAAGACCTGGAGACAGAATGGCCGTCTCTTCTAATGCTTTCTGTACATTGTCTGCCGTAAGTCCACCGGCCAGAAGGAATGGGCGCGAAAATCCCTCGAGCAGCTCCGGGGCGAAACGCTTGCCGGTCCCGCCTTTTTTTCCTGGAACAAAGGAGTCGGCGATCACTAAAGACCCGGGAGCATTGCCGATGGCATTTTCTTCCCTGCCCATGCGAACGGCCGGCAAGAGCCTGCGGCCAAATCTCCTCCAGCAATTTTGTAAGAGTGGTAAGTCCCCGATCACTTGCAGTAAGTCTGCCTGAATTTTGTGCTCGACCTGATCGATTTCCTGGAAGCGATTGCCGGCAAAGACAGCAACATGCAGGATCGCCGGATAGCGGCGCCGAATCCCGTCGATAATGCGGCTGGCATCCTGGCAGGAGATACGCCTTGGACTTTCCGGAGCAAAGATCCAGCCCATGAAATCCGGTCGCAGGGCAGCCACTTGCCTGGCCTGGTCGGCATAGCGATTGCCACAAATTTTGATTTTCATCCTCATAATGACTTGCCGGGAGATTTTCCGATCTACAGATGTATTTTGTGACTGAAGCTTTTGAGTGTCACCGGAGTGTCAAAGAGAAGCTGGATCGGCTTCTGGATAAAAAAAATGCACCCGGTATGACGATCTTAAAAGCAGGCCCGTATCGTCGTTTTCCGGTGAAGATCTATTCTCTGACAGAAGATCGCAAAAATGGACGCTACCTGTACCGGACCGATGAACTGGCTCATGTATTGACCCTTGCGGCCACGCCTGTGTCTTCTGTGCGCTCTTTTATCATCACCGGGGAAAGCGCCCAGCGCAATGGCCAGCTGCTCACGCATATCTACTACCCTGCCCGTCAGGCTCTGGCTCTGTATTTGTATCCCCGCAGGCTGGATCTCATCAAACGTCGCTATGACCAGGACCGCCACGCCTTCCTTTCCCAGCCCGGTTATTTACATTCTGTGTTGCAACGTCTGGAGCTGCATCGCGACGCGGATCTGGCAATGTTTTTGCTTGCCGCAGAGGCATGTGCGGACACAGATCGGCGGGCCATCGCGGAGGAGCACAGCGAGCACTACCAGGACGTCCTTCTTGCCACCTCTCTGGATTGAAACGTTGGCGGGCTGCCGTCTGGGAGTGATCGGGCGGACGCCATTCACTCCGGGGGATCCTGCACAGGAACAGGAATTTCTGGCGGCGAGCACAGGAATGGATAAGGAGCAAATCTATTTCTTAACTCAGGTCCATGGCGTTCAGTGTCAGGAAGTCCAGCCGGGCTTTTCTAACTATTCTATCGCAGATGCTTTCTTTACGACTCAAAGGGGTGCTGTGCTTGTCATTCGCACCGCCGATTGCTTACCTGTATTTGTGGTGGCGCACAGTCCCGGGCGGCGAGTGGTTGCTTTGATCCATGCCGGCTGGCGCGGCATGGCCCAGGGGATCATCGGGCGGACGATAGATCTTCTTCTGGCAGAATCCCCGGATGTTAAGCTGGATGTCGCCTTTGGCCCGGCCATCTCTGCCGAAGTTTACGAAGTGGGCCCGGAGGTCGCGCAGCATTTTCAGGCAGTGCAGGAATCAGGGCCGGGTAAATATCTCCTTGATCTTGTGGCAGAGGCCAGGTTTCAAATTCCCGCCCATGCTCGCATCCATTCTTTTTTTTCCGCCTGCACTCTTCGGGATAATCGTTTTTATTCCCATCGACGCGGAGACACGGGCCGGAATTATAGTTTCATCTGGATGGAAACTTGAACCAGGAAGAAGGCAATGAATTACTGGCGTTCAACGCGCGCTTCAAAAAGGCCATTCTGGACGTCCTTTTCTCTGTTTGCGAAACCTTCTACATCCATTGCTTGCCGCATTCCGGGCTGGTGATGGGCAAGCGTGGATTGCTCGATCGGGAAAAAGAAGAAGGAATTATTTTAGTTTTTGGACCATACAGTACGCGTGGTCTTTCCTGGGACGATGCTCACATATACTGTGAAATGCAATTCAACGCCTGGGAGCGTCTGACCATCCCATACGGGTGTATTGCCCGTATGTTCGACAAGACCGGCCAGGTTCTCATGCACTGGAATACGTTTGATCAAATAGAAGCCGGGGCACGCAAAGAAAACGGAAGTGTGGGCGAGGCGCGACCGGACAAAGAAAAAGAAAAGGTGATTGAGGTGGATTTCAGTCGTAAAAAGAAAGATAAAAAAACATAGCTATTTATCGATTGCTTTTTTTACGTGTTCCAGAAAAACGTCCCGCGAAAGCGGTTTGCTGATGAAGTCAGCCGCGCCGGCATCTTTGAGCGCTTTGACAATGGCCGCAGAGTTTTCCACAGAAACAAAGATGGTCGCCGGTAACCGGCCTTCATTGAGAAGATCAAAGAAAGTTGAGAATCCGTCCTGGACAGGCATGATGATGTCAAGAATCAGAAGGTCGATTTCATGTTCCGCATACCAGTCACGGAAGGCCTTGCCGTTGTTGAATGTCTGTACTACCTGGTGTCCCTGGGACTCCAGCCACTGCCGCATGGAGTTGGCCTCCAGGGTTTTATCTTCAACTATGACGCAGCGTTTACGTTTTACAGGCATTGAATGATTTCCTGCTGCATTTCTTGAGTCCCCACAAAGCTACCGCCGGCGGCTATGTCCACGGTGCGCGCTCCCCTGGCGATGGCTTTTTCCACCGCCCCTTCGATTTTAAGCGCTACATCCTCCTCTGCAAAGGAATAGCGCATCATCAGCGCGGCAGAAAGAATCTGGGCAATGGGATTGGCGATGCCCTTGCCGGCTATATCCGGTGCCGTTCCCCCGGAGGGTTCATAGAGTCCAAAGTTCCTTCCGGCAGAGAGGGAGGCGGAAGCGAGCATGCCCAGGCTGCCGGCCAGAACGGAGGCCTCATCACTGAGGATATCACCGAACATGTTGCCGCAAAGCACCACATCAAATTGTCCAGGATTCAAAATGAGTTGCATGGCCGCATTGTCCACGTACATGTGTGATAGAGCGACGGGTTCTTTATTTGCGCTGAACTCCTGATGGACGCCGCTTACCACCTCGCGCCAGAAGACCATAGTGGTCAAAACATTGGCTTTATCAATGCTTGTGACCTTACGCTTTCGCAGCGCGGCCGTTTCAAACGCCAGCCGGGCAATGCGTTCGATCTCATAGCGATGGTACACCATTGTATCGAAACCTTTTTCCATGGCACCCTGGCCGCTCCTTCCTTTGGGCTGGCCAAAATACAGATCCCCGGTCAGTTCGCGAATAATTAAAATATCCACACCTTTTTCAACGATCCGTGGCGCAAGCGGGCTCATGGCCGCAAGTTCAGGGAAGAGCTTGACCGGCCGTAAATTGGCAAACAGTTCAAAGTGTTTGCGCAGAGGCAGCAGGGCGCCCCTTTCCGGCTGACGTTCAGGCGGCAGATTCTCCCAGCGCGGCCCGCCTACAGAACCAAAAAGAATGGCATCGCTCTCTTCGCACAGTTTCAGCGTGGCCTGCGGCAGGGGCTCACCGCCATGGTCGATTGCGGCCCCGCCCACCAGTGCGCTATGCATTTCATAGTCCTGCGATTTCTCACCCAGGGCAGCAGAAAGGACAGCAATGGCTGCTTCCATAACTTCCGGTCCGATTCCATCTCCAGCCAGAACGGCAATTTTTTTGGGCATAGGTCAGGGCCCTTATGGAAAGCAGAACCGCAAACAGAAAAAGTCTGTCGGAAGTAAAACCGGTAGGGAAAGATAGGATTGCCGCAGACGGGGCCTGTCATTGTCTGCGAAACATGCAGGCAATGATTCAGAAACTTATCAGCATTGGCGTCACGGACCGGGTCCGTCCGGAGGAAGTTCGCTATATCAAGCTGACCAATGCCCTGGCCTGTATATCGATAGTGCTGGCCTTTTTGAATTTGCCTTTCATCAATTTGCTTTATCCTGCTGGAAATCACCTCTACGTGATTTTTCTGATTAATGTTCCCGGACTTGCAATGGTCCTTCTGCTGAACGCAATGGGACTGCGACTCATTGCCCGCCTGCATGCCAATTTATTTTCTCTTATGCATATGTGCATCACCTGCATTCTTGTTGGTATCCAGGGCTATGTTCACTTTTTCATTTTTCTGGTCATCATTGCTTCGTTCTTTCAGTATCCTCCGTGGCAAAATTTTTATAAATATTCTGTAGTTGGAATTGCCGCGCTGTCCATGGTATTGCTCGAGCTGTTTCTGGCCGATCGCCCGCCGGTTTTGCCGCCGCCGCCTGAATCCAGTCGCACGGGACCAATGGTTACTCTGATCAATTTGCTTGTCTTTATTCCTGCCTTTATGTACTACAATCAACGAATTTTGCTTGAGACGGAGGCCCGTCTGGCCGCGGAGCAATCGCGGGCAGAGGCCCTGTTGCACAATATCCTGCCGGCACCCATTGTGGAGCGACTCAAAGAATCCAGAATCATTGCCGATTCCTTTCCCGAAGCCACAGTTCTTTTTAGCGACATTGTGGGCTTTACCGGCCTGGCTGCCGGCCGCTCCCCGGAGGAACTGATTGCCCTTTTGAATCAGATTTTCACCTCTTTTGATTGGCTTGTGGAAAAGCGTGGTCTGGAGAAAATTAAGACGATAGGCGATGCTTATATGGTGGCCGGTGGATTGCCCCTGCCCCGTGCGGATCACCTGGAAGCCATTTGTGATCTGGCCCTTGAGATGTTAGAAGCCGTTCGCCGAACAGATGCTGTGCCGCTGGAACTGAATTTGCGCATTGGTATTCATACCGGTCCGGTAGCTGCGGGCGTCATTGGCCTGCATAAGTTTTCCTATGATCTCTGGGGCGATACTGTGAATACAGCCAGCAGGATGGAATCGCACGGGGAATCCGGTCGGATTCAGGTCACAGAGGTAGCGTATGAGCGGTTGCGTGATCTTTTCGTCTTTGAATCATCAGGTAGAAAGGAGATTAAAGGCAAAGGATGGATGCAGACCTACTATCTGCTGGGGCGGCACAACGCTCCCGGCTAAACCAGCTCGGCGGCAATCTGTCCTGACCGGGTTTTGTAAAAGACAAGCTTCTCTTCCAGGCGCTGCCGGGAGCGTACGGTGATTTGATTTGCGCCGATCTCCAGGTTGGGGTCGGTGAGGAAGGATTTAATCGCATCATCACGAATGCGCAGTATGCCGCTCATCGTCTTAAGATCTGTGAGTCCTGTCTTGACAATATGCTCCTGACGGTAGCTGTCGTCGATTTTGTTACGTCTTTTTATGTCCTGGTCCCGCAACATGTTATACAACAGAGCATAGAGCCGGGTAATCGGTTCTTTGATGCGCAGGATGATGAGCCGTTGGTGGGAGAACCAGATCCGCCGTGCCAGGCTTTCAAAAACCTTCTGCAAGACACGGGCTCCCACAGCGGTCATCAGATCACCCGGTGCCAGGCGCATGATCTCTGCCGGTGTTTCGGTGATTGCTGAAGCCATGCGTACGCTTTTTTCCAGCAGAGCCATTTCGCCAAAGATTTCGCCTTCATCCATGATATCGAGAACGTATTCATGTCCGCGCACAATATTGAACAGTTTCACGCGGCCGGAGCTGACGATGTAGATTTCTTCGCCAGGTTCGTTTTCCAGAAATAATACTTCATCGGCGGGAAGCTTTCGGGCATGGCTTTCCCAGATCGGTCCTTCGTAGGCGGTGCCTACCTGTCGCAGCAGTTCTTCCGCTTGCTTCACGGACTCCGCATATTCTGCCTGGCCGCCACTTTCCCTGACCCAGCGCAAAAATCGCCGCAGTGCGTAGGAAGCCAGTCGCGGTTTTTTCCACTCCAGATACACTCTGGACTGACTGACCAGTCGCTCGGGGAAGAATCCGCGTTCAGACGGAACATTGGCACTGGCCAGGTGCTTCTGTAGAGCGCGCAGTTCACGGGCGTACAATGACATGATACGGTAAGCGAGTTCTGGCTGGTGTTTTAAGTATTCGCCCAGCTGAGTTACGGGGATGCGCAACACCTCAGAATCCACGGTAGCATAGACGGTGACCAGGAACTGGTGACTGGTGAGGGCGGAGACCAGGCCAAAGCTATCGCCGGGATCGAATACAGATAAGGCTTTCTCCTCCAGCCGATGTTCAGAATCAATTGCCAGGCTACCGCTGCGGACAATGTAAAAAAAACCCTGATTGGGCTGCCCCTGAACAATGACCGCCGCCCCTTTTTGATAGCTTTTAATTTTAGGTTCGAGGCTCAATACGACGATTTCATCTTTTGTTTTGTATCTGTAAAGTATTCCAGGTATGCTTTCATGGGACCCAGGAAGTATTCGCCCCAGCCATCGCTATGCTGTTCGCGGATTTTCCGGGTGGGTAGGCCGGAATGCAAAAGAGTGATGAGGGTGCCCCGGTCCGTTTCCCGGAACTCCCAGGAAACCAGTGAATCATGTGCGTGCTCGTCCCAGGAAATTTCTCTGAGGGTGAAGACCAGTCGGCGCGGGAAATCGTATTCTTTGATGGTGCCGTGCATCTCGCCATCCCATAAGGAGATCTTGCCACCGCTGCGCGCCTGAACTCTGGCCGGTCCACCGCCCCATTCGTCAATAATCCGACCGGTAGTGATAGCCCGAAAGACTTCTACCATGGGTGAGCGAATGGTCTGGGTGATAACAATGTCTTCGATTTCGTTCATGGTAGCTGATCTTTTCATAATTTCTTTCTCCGGGGTTCCTCTACCGCATCGGCAGGGCCAAAAAAGGAATACAGAATTTTTTTTGCATTGGCAGGGCGTCAACCGCCCCATCATTGTCCCTGGCATGGGTCGCTGGAAACCGCCAATTGCCGAACCCCCGCCGGGGAGGCTCTGGCTCTCCATGGCCTATGATGATCCGGCTCTTGCTTTGAAAGTGCGCAGCAGCCTGGAAAAAGTAATCGGAGCCATTGACTTTGAGACGGATGCGGGGCCGGGCACCCTTTACCGGCCACTTTACGGGGGAGGCGCACGGCAGCTGGTGCGCTTTTTGAGCTTCAAGCGTCTGATTGGCCGGGAAGAGCTGGTGGACATTCGTAAAAAGACTCTGGGAATTGAAAAGCGTCATCAGGAACAGGTGTTGCCTTCCGTTGAACTGGATCCAGGTTATGTCACCGACTACGCCGTAGTCCGCAGCAGCATTGAAGAAGATTTTCATCGGATTTATCTGTTTCATGGAATCTATGCAGAATCGCTCTATTTTTTTGAGCGTCTGTCCTATCGTCCCTGGCAAACGACTCCGGAATTCTTCCGCCAGACGGAAGTGATTTCTGTTTTTAACGATTTACGCAGTATCTACAGAGGATAGATGAAGAATCCATTTTTCTTGACCTTCACAGCCATGCTATTCTTTGCCTCCTGCCAGAGTGTGTATTTCTGCGATGATTTTGGCCCGGAAGGTTGCAGGCAAAAACCATCGCGTGTGAGAATCTATGAAGTGCACCTTCCGGAAGAAAAGCTGGCAAGCTGGGAATCACTCTCTTATCATCTTTACTTCCACGCGCGCATAACGCCGGGCCTGCGTGTCGATCATCCGTTTGCATCCTCAGATCTGGATCGCTTGCGGCAGGCATCGCATTGCAGCTATACGCTCCGCCAGGGAGGAAAAGAGCATCGTGGGCACATGGAAGGGTTACGACTTGATGAGACGGGGCTATGGTGTTTTGATTACCTGGGTTCTATGCTGCTGGACTTTCACCGGCAGGCGGGAACTGCGCTACAGGCCCCCGATCCCCGATTTTCGCCATTTGACCTGGAATTGGCCTACGAAACGCCGCTCTCCTCTGTACGCGGTATGCTTTCAGCGCAGGTCTCTCTTCAGTGGGAAAAAGCATTGTAAATCTATCCGTCTGCCGTTTTTCTGGGCTCGGGGAAGCTGCCTTTGCTTGAAGTAACCATTTCCGATGTCTCGATAACCAATGTAGGGTTCGCGATATTTCTTAAACCCACGGACCGGGAAGGCAACCGTGTCGTTCCGATTTTCATTGGTCCGCTGGAAACTTATTCCATTTCCAGTGCTCTGGATGGTGTGAAGCCACCACGGCCCAACACTCACGATTTACTGGTAAGTATGATTGCGGAGCTGAAATCCTCGGTGCGGCATGTGATTATCAATGACATCGTGGGCAACGTCTTTTATGCACGGATTGTGCTGCAAACTCCGGCCGGCCTTGTTGAACTGGACGCCCGTCCCTCCGACTCTGTCGCTATCGCCCTGCGGGCCCACTGTCCCATTTTTATGAGTGAGAAAGTCTATCAGGAGGCCGCTGTCCTTCTGGGGGAAGAATCGGCTCAGGAAGTGGAAGAGGTCAAAGAAGAGCCCCGCTCCGAGCTTGAGCGACTCAAGCAGGCGCTCGATCAGGCTGTTGCGGCGGAAAATTTTGAAGAAGCTGCCCGGCTGCGGGACCGTATCAATGCTTATATGAAGGAAAACTAAGTGCCAATAGCCAGGAAGTCCCGGAAAAAAGTAAACCGGAAAAGGCGCCTTTGCGTCCAACAAGCAACCTGGAAAACCGGGAGGAAAATATGAAACATTGGAAAGTTACCATCCTTTTTGTTGCAGCTGTGCTGGCGGCGCCCGTCTATTTGAGCGCCAAAGATTGCAAGTCTGCCTGTGATAAGTTCGTATCCTGCACTGTGGCCCAGCACAAGCGTCAACCTACTGCGGAAGAAAACAAAAAGCTCCTGGGTGGTTGTATGCAGTCCTGTGCCCGCCATACCCAGGCTGTGCTCGCCTGCTACGCTAAATCTGCCAACTCTTGCGGTGCCTACTGGTCCTGTATATCTGCGGCCTACAAAAAATAAATCGTGTCTTCCCAAAAACACATTCGAAATCCCCGGCTGTGGCCGGGGATTTTTTTATTGGTCTCCTTCTCAGGGGTCTTGTTTTTTTCTATTTCCGGTTGTGCTTCGCGTGCTGAGTATCGGGCCGCCAAAATGGCACCATCTGAAGGCCGGGCTCTAAGTGAAGACCGGGCCGGTGATGTAGAGCGCGAAGAAGCTCCCGGTGTACCCGCTGCCGGTGCGGCCCGACGCATGCTGGTCTACGATGCCGGTCTTGAGCTTCTGGTCGTCCAGCTGCAGAGTAGCGTTGACCAGGTGGAAACAATCGTGAAGTCTGTTTCCGGTCACATTGAAGAAAGAGCGGTTAAGGCCGCTGAGGCGCGTCTGAAAATCCGAATTCCCGTGGCGGACTTTCGAGCCACTCTGGAAAAACTGGAAAAGCTGGGTGAAGTTCTGCATCGAAGCATTACGGCAGAAGATGTGACCCGTGAGTTTCAGGATACCAGTCTGCGGCTGGAGATGCTCGGTCGGGTCCGTGACCGCTACTATGCCCTGCTCAAGGCGGCCAGTCGCCCCAAAGAGCGTCTGGAAATTGTAAAAGAAATAAATCGTATCACTGAGGAAATTGATGAGCTGCGGGAAAGGCAGAAATTCCTGGCCGCCCGGGCATCGCTGGCCACCCTTGAGCTCAAGTTGCGAACGGTTGCCG
Source organism: Spirochaetales bacterium (assembly GCA_015075425.1). Taxonomy (GTDB): domain Bacteria; phylum Spirochaetota; class Leptospiria; order Leptospirales; family Leptonemataceae; genus H5-SPI1. The sequence continues at coordinate 94,986 of JABTUL010000003.1, forward strand.
TAAAAGATCCGGATGCCGCTCTGCCGTCGCCTTTTGGCTGGATCGCTGCCTGGGATCCGGAGGGTCCATCGTCCCGGACCGGTTGTCTGGTCGTTCCTGATACGGAGGGCTTTTTCCGCAGCAAGAACGAAGAAGAATCGGGCTATCAGCTGACCTCTCCGGAAGGTGTTCTGTTGCGCACAGGCCGGGTGAAAAATGAGCCCCGGGCCGGGCTGTCTTTCTGGCAGGAAGCGCTGCAGATTGAACTGAAGAAGCGGCGCTACCCCTTTCAAGAAGAGTCGTTTGCTGGCGGTTGGTTGTCGCGCCTGGTGCTTCCTGGATTTGGAGCGCGCAAGCATGTGCTTCTCTTTGTGGAAGTTCAGGGCGCACGGATCGAATGGATTTCTGTCTTTTTTCCGGATGAGGAACTGTCAAAGCGCTACGAAGAGAGTGCCCGGCGCATGATCAAGGAGAGGAGGAAGCGCCTATGGCCACCAGCCTGTATTTTTTGATGCGGAGGGTTCTGGTAATGGCCCTGCTTTTTCCCATCTCTCTTTGGAGTGCAGGGGACCCGCTTTCAGAAATCATTCGACTCGATTATGTTCTCAAAGTAACGGACCAGAACCGGGCGGAAAAAAGCATCACGGCCTGGGCAGAGGAGAATGGCGGCTATATGCAGAGTTTGCGCCGTGATGCGGTTACCATTCGGTTCAGCTCCCGGGTGGGCCCCGGTGCTCTATCTGTTATGCTGCGGGACTCCGGCCTTGTGGTGGAAGAGTCTATCAAGAGGCTCGACCAATCCGAGCGCTTGAATAGCATTGCCGCAAGCCTTGCCATCAAAAGTAAACATCTGGAACGATTGCAGGCACTTTTTTCAAGCAGTGATCTTGAGCAAACTGTGGCCGTGGAAAAAGAGCTACAGAAAGTCGTTCAGGAAATTGAGCGATTGAAAGGCGAGGAGCGACGTCTCAAAGAAGACATTGCCTACTATACGGCGGCCATTCGTTTTACAACAACGGGCGTGGCCACGCGACCTTCCCGGGCCGGCATTGGCTGGATTGACCGTCTGGGTCTGGATCTCTTCCTGGAGAACTTTTAATGTTTGGCCATGTGTCTCTCCGCAACCTCTGGTGGAAGGGAGCGCTGGTTCTGCTCCTTGTCCTTTTGGGCGGTGCCTGTCACCCGGCGATGGTTACACCGGACAAATTTGCACGCTTCAAGGGCGGTGCCTTCAAGGCCATTACCGCCGATGGAGTGCGTGTAAAAGTGCGATCCCTGCCCAATGAACCCTACGGGGACCTGAAGCTCTGGAGTGGGACGGTGGAGCTGCATCTTAAAGAGCAGGGATACCGTCTGCAAAAAAAAGAAGCAGTTACTTCTGCCGGTGGCCCGGGTCAGAGTCTGACCGCGCTCTATGGTTTCAGGAATCGGGACTATGTGTATATGGTGAATGTTTTCGTAAAAGGGACCGGCCTCTTCAGTCGGGTGATTTTAGTCGAGGCTGCAGGCCCGTACGAAGAATTCCAGAAGCACGAAGGTGCGATTCGCAAGTCTCTGGAAACTTTGAAATTCTAACAAAACCAGTAGACCTTCGGCCATCCGATTGTCAGTCCGGCAGAATCAGGTCGGCCTTTTTTATGGGCTGGCCATCCAGTATTCTTTCCAGCAGAGCAACCACGGAGGCGCGGGAATCGGAAAGAGAGACGATCATGGCTCCGGCCTCCGGCACGGCAATGCGGGCAAAAGGGTTTCCGGCATACAGTCCAATCAGTTGCCCGGCTTCCTGCCGGTTCGTGGTGGAGCGTTTGTGCGCTAAAACCAGCTCATTCCAGTGCGATAATCCGTGCGGAGGCACTTCCACAATGAATGTACTGTGCGGGTTTTTTACCACAGAAGAGCGCAGGGTGGACCAGGACAACGGGCGGATTTGCGTCGGCTTCAATTGCTGTTTTGCTGTATTGTAGAGAACGACTGAATTATAAAAAAATCCAATTGTTTCTTTGTTTTTTATCCCTGGAAATACCTTGCGTAAACTGGAAATGGCTGCCCGCGAAGCCCGCGTGTTGATTTCATGCTCCTGGTAACGCGTCAGAATGTTCTGGAATTCTTTATCGATGAGCTGTTGATTTTTTGTATGAATTTCCGTAAGCAGCTGAGCATCTTTTTCACTCACCGCAAAGCGCTCGCGCAGGACCTGCGCATCCAGCAGCCCTTTTTTTAGCTTCAGGCGGACCTGGCGGCTCACAGCCTGATCCAGATCGGTCACACTCAGTGCGCCGTCTTTGAATCCAGAAAGCAGCGAATCGTAAATTTCATCCACAATACTGCCCAGTGAGGTAAGCAAAATGATATCGATACCCGCCTGGAAGGCAAGCCGCGCTGCCTTCTTGCGGGAATAGTTATGGGCAATAGCATGCATTTCCATGGCATCGGTCATGATGAGTCCACGATACCCGAGTCGCTCTCTAAGAATCTCTTTTAGAATTTTGGGACTCAGTGTGGCCGGGTATTCTTTGTCCAGTGCCTGAAAGAGAATATGAGCGCTCATTACCACTTCAGCCCCGGACGCGATGGCCTTTTTAAAAGGGACCAGTTCAAATGCTTCGAGTGACGGCAGATCTTTGTGGATGGAGGGCAGAGCCAGATGCGAATCAACGGTGGTGTCTCCGTGACCGGGATAGTGTTTGATCGTGGCTGTTGAACCCGCTTTGCTAAGACCCTGCATCAAAGCCACGCCCATGCTGGAAACGGTCTCTGTGGAACTGCCAAAAGATCGGGTATTGATTACGGGATTTCCAGGGTTGTTATTGATGTCCAGGACCGGAGCGAGCACCATATTGATGCCCACATCCCGTAATCGGTAACCGGTGAAGAAACCCGTGTCATGGGCATAGCGGGCATCGCCTGTCTGGCCCAGAGCCAGTGCGGCCGGGAAATTGATTACAGTACGCTCATCGACCCGACGAACCCGGCCATTTTCCTGATCTGTGCTGATGAAGAGCGGGATGCCGGTTGCCTGGCGGGCGATCTGCTGTAAGTCACTGGAGAGTTTTTTGATTTCTTCCCTTGACCCCAGATTCATTCCAAAGTAAATCACGCCGCCCGCACGGTGCTTCTGCAGCTCCCGGCGGATGGCCGGTCCGGCGGTCTTGCCGGGCATGCCCACATGGATCAATTGCCCGGTTTTGTCTTCCAGTGTCATTCGTGAGACGATTTGAGTGGTGAGGCGATCGTACAGTTTCTCCGAACGGGCATTCAAGCACAATTCATGCAGCCAGCAGCGGACAAAAAAAATGGAACAAAAGGGTACAAGCCAGAGGGCGCGGAGCATGGGACAGAATTGCCGGGAACTTTCTCCCGGCAACTCTTGTTGGAAGTTTACTCGACTTTCATGAGTCGTTCAATCTGTGCCGCTTTGCGGGCTTCCTCAGAACGGACCATCCAGTCCAGACGGCGGAGTAGCAGTTTGAGCAGACGCTTGTATTCCCGGGCAATGGAGAGTTTCTGGTTCATGTTGCGTACATAAACAACCTGCACCTGCTGTTTTCTGCCACCGCCAACGTCGATTACTTCCGTCCGATCCCGCAGGTCTTCTCCGGGCTGTGCAAACCGGAAGTTCAGGGTCATGCCTTTCCCTGAAGTCAGAATTTCATTCACATAGAGATCTACCAGTTCCTGTTTGTTCATATCCACGACAGTGTTGGCAGAAATGCGTTTCTTTACAATGTATCCTGTCCGCGGTACGGCCCGGCGCTGCTCAAAGGTGAAAGAAGCGATTTTTTCTCCCTGCCAGTTGATGATTCCCTGTTCATTGAGCAGATACCGATTGCGATCCCCGTAATAGGTCTGTACATCAGCCGTTAAGGGAATAGATGACTGGTTTTGAGTGATCAGCCCGCGTTCTTCCAGATCCTTGAAATACGTGCTGATATCCTGCTGGACTTCAGCGATCTCCTTGACGATGGTTTGCATGGTTGCCACCTGTTCGGGAGTGGGTTCTTCTGCACGAGTGAATTCGGGCAATGCATCCAGGGAAAAGATAGCAGCGAGGGACAGGATACTCAAATAACGCTTCATGGCCGGGTTTTACTCCAGTGTAATTCTCCTATGTATTTCGACGGCAGTCGAGGTCAAAATTACGGATGAGCAGCAAAAAAATGTGAATTGAAGCCAGAACGGCCGGGGAAATGGTTGCCTTGGGCGGCTCGAATTTTTAATTGAAAATTCGACTTTGCCGGGATTTTTAGCCATAAAGGGCTACTAAAAGGCTATCAGAGCAAAAACAACAGGCCAGGACAACATTATTATGGAAATCAATATCAAGAAGAATGGCAGTTCCATTATCTTCGATCTGGAAGGCAGTCTGGACATTTATACGTCGCTTGATTTGAAAGCAGCGCTGGAGGAGCATGTCAAGGAAAATGGCCTGAGCGTTGTGATTAATATGGATAAACTGACTTATATCGATTCCAGCGGTATTGGTATTTTGATTAAAGCTTTGAATTATGTTCAGGGACTCAACGGTCGCCTGTGCGTGGCCAACCTCAAGCCCGTAATCGAAAAAGTATTCAAGGTAAGCGGTCTGACTTCCTATTTTGAAATCCTGACGGCTGACCAGTTCCGGGAACAATACGCCAGCTGACGTCAGTTCTGCTTATCAAAAGCCAGCCGGTGCTGGCTGATGAAGGCATCCCAGATCGCAAAAAAAGCTTCGCCTGCGCCCGGCCGCAGCTCCACCGCAATCATGCCCGAAGCTGCGTATTCGGGGTAGACCGGGATGATCGTCGGGTGCCTTGTTCGGAGTGCTCCGCCGGAGTAAATCGTTTCGACCAGCTCTCCGTTGAAAAAGACGTCGAGCCAGCGTACCTGGGGGAGAGCCCCTTTCCCGGGGAAGAAACGGACCAGGTCCAGATACAGATAGTTCATTCGACCGGGGGCCTGGATATGGAAAGTAAGTCCGGTTGGCGGGATGGCAGCAGCCAGGCCATCTTCCAGTCCGCGCAGCGGATTGTCCGGAACAAGTATCAGGTTGCGGCTGCGCGCCCAGATTTCAAGTTCCGGTGCCGTCATGAGTGCGGGACTTTCTTCCGCAAAATTTACCTCGTTTTTCAGGGGCGCATCCTGGGCAAAGATCAAAGAAATCGGAAGTAACAGAGTGAGTGCTCGCACATAAAGAAGGATCGGCTGAATGCAAATTGTTCATGATATCGATTCCTTCCGGCCGGACTGGTCGGAATCTGTGGTAACCCCCGGTGTTTTTGACGGGTTACACCGCGGTCACCAGGCGTTGATCCAGCGGCTGCAGAAACATTCCCGGCGTGGTGGAGCCAGAGTGCTTGTGACCTACGAACCTCATCCGGATCAGGTTCTGGGTAAGAGCAGAGGACCTTTTAGCGAATGTTTCACTTATCTTGAGAAACTTTCCCTGTTTCAACAATTTGATCTTGATGCAGTAGTTTTTTTACGATTCACTCCGGAACTGGCAAAAATGACAGCGCTGCGTTACCTGAAAGAAATCCTGCTGGGACGCTTGCGTGCCAGAACCATCATCATCGGCTATGATCAATGCTTTGGCCGTTCGCGGAAGGGGGATTATTCTTTCCTGAAAATGATGAGTAAACGCTACAGTTACCGGGTGGAGCGCATTGCCGCTGTTCAGAAGAAGGGGCGCGTCATCTCGACTACGGAAATCAAGAGCGCGCTCCGGGCCGGTCAGATTGAACTGGCCAATGAATGGCTGGGCCATCCGTTTTTTTTAACCGGAACGGTGGTGCGCGGCTTTGGACGCGGTGAGAGGCTGGGTTTTCCGACGGCCAATCTCGAGCTACCGGAGACCAAACTCGTTCCCGGAGCCGGCGTTTACGCAGCCATGGCCGAATGGGGTCAGGCCCGCTATCCCTGCATGCTCAACATTGGTTATGCACCCACCTTTGGCGGAAAGCGACTTTCTGTAGAGGCTCATTTGCTTGATTTTTCCGCTGCGCTGTATGGGGAGCAGCTACGGTTACACATGCTGGAAAGGGTCCGGTCGGAAATTGCTTTCTCCTCAGTGGAAGATTTGAAAGCGCAGCTGGAAAGGGACCGCGCGGAAATCCGCCGGATCATTCGTCTTCGAGTTCAAGGACGGGCCTGGCCTCGGCTTTTTTCCTGGAAAAAGTCCTGAAAAAGGCCTGAAAGGTGCGCAGAACCTGGTAGTGACCCATGAGCCCGGAGGGACGGAACATGTCGCTTTTTTCCAGGGCAAAGAAGGGCACATCCTGTCGGGCTGCGGCCTGAATCTGCGCCACGGCCTGGCTTTCCCGGGGCAGGTCCTTTCTGTAGCAACCGCTCAGTCGAGCCCTTAACAGATCCAGCTGTCCCTCCACGGTTTCCGGTAATTCCTCCCGGGATTTCTTCCGGGAGGAGCGCTCCTCTTCACCGGTAAGAACGGGATGGATCAGGCACAGATTGGCGATGAGGTCCGCGATTTCCGGATTGCCTGCTGCCAGAAGGGCCAGCAGGGCCGATCGGCCCGATGCCACCACCCCGATTCTTCCCTGCGGGCAGAGCTGAAAGTTCAGACTTAAATTGATAATGATTTCAAACAGTAACTGACCGGTGGCGGGTGTCAATTTTTCTTCGCGCAAATCCAGAATCTCAGGCAGTGCCACCGTGTAACCGCCCACAGAGAGAGCGCGGGCCAGACTGACCGTTTTTTCCCGAAAGGAAGGGCCGGCATCCGGCAGAAGTAAGATCAAACCCTGGCTACGGGTTCCACCATAAAGTTCCAGCTCCAGTGATGCACGCTCAAGTTCCAGCAACCGTAGCAGGGAAGGTGTTTCTTTATGAGTACGAAGAGCGATGGTGGATCGGAGCGCCTGGTAAAAAATCATCGCCAGGCCTTGAGGATTTTAAGCGCGTCCGTCAGGGCGGCTACGTCATGGGTGCGAATGTAATCCGCGCCCTCGAGAGTGGCCAGTATTTCCGCAGTGAGTGTGCCTGCCTGGCGGCGATCTACGGGCCGGCCGGTCAATTGTCCCAGAAAGGATTTACGGGACACGCTGATGAGGACCGGAGAACCGAACCTATTTTTTATTTCTTGTATTTTTTTTATCATCTCAATGGAGGCCAGCGGATCCGTGCTCAGAAAGAATCCCATGCCTGGATCCAGAATCAATTTTTCCTGCTTGAGACCATTTGTCAGTAAGATTCGCAGGCGTTCTTCGAAAAAATGAAATGCGTGCTCTATGACTTTTTCCGGGCTGCTTTCATCTCGCGCTGCCCGTCCCTGGCTGTGCATTGAATGCATGACGATGAGCTGGCCCCTGTAATCGCAAAGTTCCGGATAAAGTTCAGGATTTCCAAACCCCTGCACATCATTGAGGAAATCGACACCAGCTTTGATGGCAAAGCGTTGCACTTCCTTTTTCCAGCTATCCACGCTCAAAGAGCAGCCTTCCGCGTGCAGCGCCCGGATCACAGGTTCGAGTCGTCCTATTTCTTCAGCTGGCGGGATATCCCTCGCATCGGGATGTGAGGATGCCGCGCCCAGGTCTATTGTGCTCGCTCCGGCTTCCCGCTGGGCCCGCGCCCTTTCCAGGGCCGCCTCAGTGCTGAAAGTCTCTCCGCCATCGGAGAAGCTATCTTCTGTGATATTTACAATACCAAATACTTTCATGGATGGTCCGACAGGTGCGCTGTGGCATTCCAGCGCAGCAAGCGGTAGGGACGATTTCCGGACCGACTGACGAGTTCTACGATTCCGGTATTATCGAGCCAGCTGCGGCTGGCAAACTGGAGATTTAGATCCAGCAGGTGGTCGGTTAAACACTGCAAGAAATTCCCGTGTGAGACGATGACCGTGATGCCGCTCACACACCCCTGTGTTTCAAAGAAATTCCGGGCGCGCAAGGTCACGTCCTCGCGGGATTCTCCACCCGGGTAACGCGCCCGGGGGTCATCCCGCAGCGGCACAAGCAGGTCCTCCGGAACGTCCTGGTGCAGACGGCCCTCCCATTCACCGCAACTGATTTCCACCAGATCATCGCTCAGTTGAGGATCAGGCAGAGCAAAGGGGATCAGGGAACGCAAAAGAAGCGATGTTTGTTGGGTTCGACCCAGGGGCGAGACAAACCAGCGCAGGACGGGCCGGTCTTTCAAATATTGTCCCAAAAAAACCCCCAGGGAGCGAGTTTGTTCCTCACCTCTCGGGCTCAGGGGTGAATCATGCCGGCCCTGGAAGCGGCCTTCCGCATTGAACAGGGTTTCTCCGTGCCGAATCAGGATCCAGTGCATCAGGGAAAGGAGCTGGACAGGCTGCACCTGTCAAGAATTGCTGTGCCGGAGGTTGCTTATGCCTTTCTATGATTTTGCCTGTTCAGACTGCGACAGCACAATGGAAGTGAAAGCTTCCATTTCCCAGAAGGAAAAGGGACTCGATTTAACCTGCCCCGGTTGCGGCTCGCACTCCATGCAGCAGGTTTTTCGCGAACTTTCTTTCATCGGAGCAGGATCGTCGTCGTCGGCGAAAGAGCCTGCAGGCCGGCCAGCTGCACCCTGCGGCAGTCACTGCGGTTGCTACCACGGCTGACATTCTGGAGACTGCTTTACACGAACGTTTGACGGGCCTTGAACCGGTCCTTGTCCAGACCGGTGAGTTTTTGCTTGCCGCTCGCAGTGAGGATCTGGAAGTTCAGACGAAATCCACCATCAGGGATCTGGTTACCCGGGCGGACAAAGAAAGCGAGCGTCGGCTGGTCGATTTCATTACGGATCGATTTCCCTCTGACGGCATTCTTGCCGAAGAAGGATCCAGGCGCAACCCACAGGCAGAATTTCTCTGGGTCATTGATCCACTCGATGGCACCATCAATTACGCGCATGGCCTGCCGCTCTTCAATATCTCCGTGGGCATTGTGTACAATGGACAGCCCGTGGCCGGTATGGTATACATGCCTGCCATTCAGGAACTCTACCAGGCTATCAAGGGAAAGGGTGCTCTGCTCAACAAAAAACCGATTTCCGTATCACGAACAACAGATCTGACTTCCGCTCTGGTGGTGACCGGTTTTCCGTATGAACGCGAAAAATACCTGGAGATGCTGATGGAAGGCGTGCGCCGGGTGCTCAGCCATTGCCGGGGTTTGCGACGGACCGGCTCGGCAGCTCTGGATCTATGCTGGCTTTCTGCCGGACGTTTTGATGTCCTCTATGAATTTTTTTTGAATCCCTGGGACATCTGTGGCGGCGCGGCCATCCTCCGGGAAGCAGGTGGCTATCTAACCGATGTTGATGGTGCGCCTTTTACACTGGAAACGGGGGCCATCCTGGCCAGCAACTCCGTTCTGCATGAGCCGGCGCTTACGTTGCTTGGCGGACTGCGGAAGTTGCTTTGATATAGCGGCGGGCCCGGTAGTGGGTGCCCAGCAGGTAATCCCAGGCAGGGCTGGAAACACCAAAATTACGGTCTTCAAGCTCGTGGTGGATGTTATGGTAGGCGCGCAACCGCCGCCACGGTTGCCAGCGGAAATCGGCATGGTGGAAACTGTGATGCAAAAGCCCGTAGGCAACATAGCGGATGATCTGGCCGGAAGCGGCAATGCTTGCCTGCGCTGTATCATGCAAAAGGAGATAAAACAGACCCCAGCCGATCGCAAATACAATCGGATCAAAAAACCAGGGCAGTGCCAGGATAGCCAGTGGATCCTGGTGGTGCGCTGCATGGCCACTTTTAGCCGGGGAAAGCCGCGAGTGGAAAATCCAGCGGTGGAACAGATACTCAACAAAGCCAAAAAAGACAAAACCACCGGCAAACAGGGCCGTGGCCTGGAGAAGCAGGGTCCAGCCTTCCGCAGAGGAAAGCCACAGACCGCCGCCCAAAAGGACCAGTGCTGTACAAGTATCAAAGATAAAGCTAAAATAGTAATTGAGCTTCTTTTTGCTCAATTCCTCCAGCCATGTCTTTATGCGCAGGACCATGCCTGGGAAGGAAAGCCCGGTCAGGCCTTGCGGTAAACGATTTTTTTATTTCATAACCATTCGGCTGATTCCGCGCCAGCCGGGGCCTGGCGGATTTTCCTTGAGTTTGATACAGCGCCGTACGTACATCTGCGGGACATTGTCATCAGGAAACTCCCGGGAAAGTTCCTGAAAGAGGGCCAGGGCGTGATCAAATTTGCCTATTTTGTAATAGCCCAGGGCCTCAAGGTAGCGGTCCAGGCCCTTTTCTTTGTCAATCAGCAGCGGCTCGGGGTCCCCATCGAAAGCCTCATAAACAACAACGGGATTGGTCCGGCCCTTCACCCGCACCGTATCCACCTCCCGCAGGCGGAAATGATGGTGGGCCGGGAGCAGGGCGCGCACGGCATCGGAAATGAGAATGGATATCTTGAAGGTTTTGGTCATGGACTCCAGCCGACTGGCCAGATTTACCGTATCACCGATAACGGTGGTGTCGAGTCTGTCTTCTGACCCCACGGTGCCAAGCATCAGGTTGCCGCTGTGCAGTCCAATGCCCATGGTGATCGGGTCAAAACCTTGCTGAAGCCTGCTCTGATTGAAAGGATACAGGGCCCGGCGCATATCAATGGAAGCCTGCAAGGCGTCTGCCGCTGATTCTGGAAAAAGAGCCATAATGGCGTCGCCGATAAACTTATCAATGAAACCGTGATTGGAATGGATCAAAGGCCCCATCTTTCTCAGATAGGAATTTAAGAAGCGAAAATTTTCCTCGGCAGTCATGCTCTCTGAGAGGGTGGTGAAGCCGCGAATATCGGTGAAGAGTACCGTGAAGTTTTTCTGTACAGCATCGCCCAGACCAACATCCACGATGCTCTCATGGCCCAGGAAGTTCAAGAATTGCTTGGGCACAAAGCGAGCAAAAGAGTCCAGCATGATGCGCCGCGATTCCAGAAGTTCTGCCTGAGCTTCTTCCTTTTCCTTCTTCATGATATTGATGCGATCGGCCAGACCAAGAGAGAGCAAGATGACCTGAATGGCAAAACCGATCTGATCCGCCTGCTCGGTAAAAAAATTGAAGGGCAGGATCCCGGACCGACTCAGTACCTGGACCACACCACCCAGGAAATACACAGTGAAGGCAATGTTAAAAAAACGTGCCGGCCGGTATCCTTTCAGGAAAGTCCGGTATCCAGTGGCACCTGCTACCAGAACAAAAAGCGCTCCTCCAATGACCATGGCTCGCGAAGTGATTTCGTGGCTGAGGCCGGCAAGTGCGCCCACGGAAATGCCCAGTTCGAGCACCATGAGGGCCAGAATCACTCGATCAAGAACGGGAGCGGTTTCTCGAGTGTTCAGGAAATGTCGGGTAAACTGAAAGCCAAAGACGGTAAAAAGACCGAGGAAGAAAGGAGCGGATTGGTGACCCCACCAGATGCTCTCGGGCCACAGGTACTGGAATGCATAGCCACGTAAATTCATCTGGAAGAGCGAATTGCAGAGGATGAAAGCGACATAGTGCAGATAGCCAGCGTCCCGCGTGGAAAGGTAAATGAAGAGATTGTAAAGAATCATAACAAGCATGATTCCGAAGTAAAGGCCGTAGCCGTACTGCTCATTGACTACTTTGTTGGTAAAAGAAAGATGTGTCTGCAGACTGAAAGGCAGGTCTGCCGTCCCGCTGGTCTGCACGCGAATAAAAAACTCTTTTTCACCCTCAAAGTCGGGTAAGCGGAAAACAACGTTCTTATAATTGTACTGTCGTTCCTTGAAAAGGTATTTGTCGCCCCCGGTGACTTTATGATAGTTACCCTGACGATCCGGATAGTAAAACCATATGTAGTCCAGTGAGGGATAGCCTGCTTCCAGCAACCAGACCCGGGTGGTCATCCGATTGGGGTCCATCTGATTTTGGAGTTTGAAGCGCAACCAGTAGGCGGAGCTGGAAAAACCAAAGCTGGGCCGGAGCATATTGCTCTTCACAAATGCCAGCTCGCCCTGCCCGCGCAGCTCACGGAAAACGTCGGCTGTGCTCTTTGAGCCCTCGGGCTCAAGAACCACTTTGCGAGCCAGCGCCTGGATGTCGGAGAATTCCAGGGAGCCGGACGGATCCTCAAGGATGTCCACATAAAGTCCCAACCCCAGCCTCTGCTCGGTTCCCCGTAAGGAAAGAGGTGCACCGTCGATGAGAGTAAGGGTCAGAAAAAATAAGCACAGAGCCCGGATCACTGGCATCATCATCGGATTCTGGCAAATGATCTCTGCAGCGCCACAAAAAAAGTTTGCCGCTCTCTTTCCATTGCTCATCCTGCCTTATGTCCACTTTAAGTCTTCTGCCGCAGACGTTCGTGGACCGTTGTCGGCTGGATGCTTTTGTAGAGCGGCTTCAGGAGGCTACTTCGCAAAGGGAAGTGGCCCGTCATATCGAAAGCCTGAGCGCTGAGCGCCTACGTCTCTGGAACGACTTACACACATTGCGCAAATTACCCGCAGAGGCTGAGTCTGTGTTAATCCAGGATTTAAGCCAGCGTTTCCAGGCGTACGGGCTCCTGCGGGAGACCGGGCGGGATTGTTTTACGGAATTGGTCCGCCGGCTCAGACCCACTCCCGATGAAGATGCACCGGCGGAAACCCTCCTCGACTGGATAGCGGTTTATCTGAATCTGCTGCACTCCGGGCTTGCAGTCCACATTAAAGAAGAAATGACCGGATCTTACATCATTCGCCTGGACTACGGCCAGCCAGGCGAAACCCTCGTGGATTTTCTTTTCCAGCCATCTTTTCTTCGAGCTCTGCTGCACTTCGCCGGTTTTACCGATTTTGAACTGACCCAGACTGTTACCATGCTTGCAACGTCGGCAATACCGGTTGATCTTCTGGTAGCGCCGGACCAATTGCAAACGGGAGCCGACTTTGCGGCCTACCGTTTGCGAATTCCTGTCGAGCAACTACAAAGTCCTGTTTCCCGGCTCATTGATCCAGCGCGCAGTCCGGGCACAGATATGAACGCCCGCTTTGTTGATGATGTGATGCAGCGTTCGGCGCGGATCTTGCAGGATAAGCGCGAGCTCCTGACCGCTGTGGAATATTTGAATATTGCCAACGATGAACTCGAACGGGAAATTCGTGCCAACAAAAGGGAACTGGAGATGGCCCGTAACATCCAGAAAGGCTTTGTGCCGCGAAGAATCCCTGACTGGAACGGACTGCAATTCTGGGTGAAATTCTATCCTCTGACAGAAGTGTCAGGAGATTTTTATGATTATTTCACTATAGGAAGTAACAAATTTGGCTTTATGGTCTGTGACGTATCCGGTCATGGAGTTCCGGCAGCACTGATCAGCGCCATTGCCAAGCTGAGTTTCAATAATCATCGCTACGACTCCCCCGCAGAAGTTTTTTCGCGGGTAAATTTGGATATCCTTAACTATGTGAAAACAGAGGGTTATCTGACTGGTTTTTATATGCTCATCGATGCCGATTACAACATCATTTACAGTCTGGCTGCTGCGCCACCGCCGCTTCTTTTGCGCAAGCGCACCGGTCAGGTAGAGCGTCTGGAATGCAAAGGGACGTTGATCGGTATGTTCACAGACGCCGGCAAGTACTATGAGGATCAGCAGGTCAGGCTGGAGCCCGGGGATAAATTATTCATCTTCACCGATGGGCTGATTGAAATTCAAAATGATAAGGAAGAACGGCTGGGTGAAGAAAGGCTGTTTAGCGTGATTGCCGAGACGTCCAGCATGGACCTGAAGGCCGCCGCCGAACATGTAATGCAGTTTTACAATCGTTTCCATCTGGGCATGGATGCCACGGATGATTTGACCCTGATTGCGGTGGGCCTGAGCGAGCAGGTAGCCGAATTCCAGCAGCATATTTCCCGTGCGCGGCGGCGGGCGCAGGCCGATGATTTTGCCGGAGCTGCTCGTGAGCTGAAATCGGCCCATGCTATTCTTCCGGGGCATACGGGAACGCTCTTTATGCTCGGTCGCACCCAGCGTCGGATCCGGGACTTCACGGGAGCTATCGCCACTCTTGAGGAATACAACACTCTGCGGCCTTACAACGCTGACAGCTACCGACTGATGGGAGAATGCCATCTGTATCTGGGGAATCTGGACCTGGCCCGACAGCACCTGGAAAAATCGATCAGTCTGCGTCCAGAAAATCCGGCCGCTCTTTACCACCTGGGTCGCCTGCATCTGCGCCTGGGAAGGATTGCAGAGGCTGAACTCATTTCCGGTCAATTGCAGGCTCTGCGGCCGGGCAAAAAGAAAACGATGGATCTGCAACTGCGACTGCGGGCGGCAAAGGAAGGTAAAGACTTGTCAGAAGATCCCCTCGACTGATTCTGGCCTGCTTTGAAAACCCTCTCACGGACAGGAGTGAAGATCAATCATGCCATGGGGCAGGCATTGCATCGTTATGGTATGATCCAGGAAGGGGACCGGATTCTCGTTGCTGTCAGCGGCGGCAAAGACAGTCTTTGTATGCTGCATTTCCTGGAGGAGTTCCGCCGCAAGGCTCCCGTTTCTTTTGAGTTGCTTGCCTTTCACCTGGACCAGGCCCAGCCCGGTTACCCGGACCGGATCATGCCGGAGCTTTTCGCAGACTGGGGGATTCCACACCGGATCGAGCGGGTGGATACCTATTCCATTGTCCAGGAAAAAGTAGAAAAAGGGAAAACAACCTGCTCCCTTTGCAGTCGCTTGCGGCGCGGTATTCTGTACCGCGTGGCTTGTGAAGAAGGCTGCAACAAACTGGCCCTGGGCCACCATCGTGACGATGTGCTGCAGACCTTTCTCTTGAACGCATTTTTTAGCGGCAAACTTGGCAGCATGCCCCCGATCTATCGGTCGCGAGAAGAAGTGGTTGTCATCCGTCCACTCATCGAAGTGGCAGAGGTAGATCTTGCGCAGTTCGCATCCGAGCAGGGCTGGCCCATTGTGCCCTGCAACCTGTGCGGATCTCAGGAGGGCCTCAAGCGACAGGCCATGGAAACACTCCTGTCCGATCTCGAAACTCGCTATCCCCAGGTGCGCCAGTCCCTCTTCCGGGCCCTGGGCAACCCCCATCTGGAGGAACTGCTGGATAAGGAATTGTGGGCCCGTCCAGAAATGGCCCGCAGCGCCCTCGATTGAAAAAGGTTGCCTGGACCGCTTGAATTGGGACTGTGCCCTCCATGAAGATTGCACCGGGAAAGATAGCACCGGCCGTGGTTGCCGTTCTGGCAGTGATCATTCTGGCATTGCCTTCCGTGCTGCCGGATTCCTACCGCGCCGCCCATGAAGAGCAAATAGCCGTTCCGCTGGATCGGGTTTACAGCCATTTGAACAATCTCAAAAACTGGAATGAATGGACGCAAATGCATGCGGGAGCAGAGGGCCTTGAATTTTTCTATCCGCTCACGCTTGAAGGGCAGGGCTCAATCATGCAATGGGTTGGAGAAACAACTTCAGGTCAGCTGGTGTTTGAGGCCGTTGAAAAAAATAAGAAGATAGAGTATAATGTATACATAGACCGCGATCGTGACTCAAAAGGGAGTATTGCGCTTGAGGAGTCTACCGGGGGCACTGTGGTTCGCTGGGAAGTTTCCGGAAAATTGCCCTACTTTCGTCGCTATGTCGGCCTTTTTTATGGCAGCACCATTAAGGGCCAGATGGAATCGGCCCTGCTCCGCCTGAAACAGCTTCTGGAAAAATAGTAATGAAAGATTTACCCCGTCCGCAACTGGAACAAAGACTTGCGGAGCTGACACTGGAACTCAGTCGCGAGGCTGACCGTGGCCTCAAGCTCGATATGACCCGCGGTAAACCTTCTGCGGAACAGCTGGATCTTTCCCTGCCCCTCCTGTCAATGCCAGGTGAAAAGAACTTTCGCTCCGGTGATGGAACCGATCTACGCAACTACGGGGGGCTTGAAGGTCTGAAGGAGGCACGTCAGCTGATGGCCACGCTTCTCGACGCACCGGCTGAGCAGGTGATCATCGGCGGGAATTCCAGTTTGCAGCTCATGCATGATACGCTGGTGCGCGCTCTCCTCTTTGGTGTCCCCGGCGGGACTCCCTGGCGCGCACCGCTCAAATTTCTCTGCCCTGTTCCAGGCTACGATCGGCATTTTGCTTTATGCGAGACGCTTGGGATAGAGATGCTGCCCGTGCGGCTTCTGGACAATGGACCGGACATGAATCAGGTAGAGGATCTCATTCGCGACCCGGCAGTGAAAGGGATCTGGTGTGTACCCAAATATGGCAACCCCACCGGTTCTGTTTACAGCCGTGAAGTTGTCGAGCGGCTGGCCCGCATGAAAACGGCTGCAGCTGATTTTCGCATATTCTGGGACAATGCCTATGCTCTCCACCACCTCTATTTTCCTGGAGCAATCATCGGGAACATTCTGGAACTTTGCGCGCAGCACGGCCATCCCGATCGTGCCATCGTTTTTGCCTCGACCAGCAAGATCAGTTTTGCCGGGGCCGGCCTTTCGGCCATGGCCGGAAGTGAAAGCAATGTAAAGCACGCATTGAAATACATGGCTTTTCAGACCATCGGACCGGATAAGATTAATCAGTGGCGGCACGTGCAATTTTTTCGCGATGGGGCGGGGCTCACAGAGCACATGCAAAAGCATGCACATATTTTACGGCCTCGCTTTGCGGCCGTGGAGCGTATCTTTGCCGCACAGCTCGGGGGCAAAGGAATTGCCCGGTGGACCGCGCCTCATGGCGGCTATTTCGTCAGCCTGAATGTTTTTCCCGGGACGGCGAAACGGGTGGTGGCGCTCTGTGCCGGAGCCGGGGTGAAATTGACGCCAGCCGGTGCGACTTTCCCTTATGGAAAGGATCCTGAGGATTCCAATTTGAGGATTGCCCCAACGCTGCCTCCGCTTGCGGAAATCGAAGATGCCATGAAGATTGTGTGCCTGGCCGTGGAAATGGCGGCGACAGAAAAAATTCTGGCCGGCTGATCCTTTTTTCCTTTACAGAGGCGGCCTGGCAGAAATCCTGACCTTGTTGGTGCCAATAGAGAAGGTGGTACACCCGTTCCCATCCCGAACACGGAAGTTAAGCCCTTCATCGCCGATGGTACTGCAGGGTTCGCTCTGTGGGAGAGTAGGACGGTGCCGACACAGCAATCCTTAATACAGTACAACAAACCGCCGCCCATCAGGGCGGTGCTATTTCGTCGTTGCGTAGAAACACAGCAAACTCAGGATTTCTCCCGGCAAGGCCAGATATATCCACATCGCGGCGGGCATGCTCCCAGTAGTCCGCGTTTTTGCTGGTGAGAAATGCTATAAGTTCGCGGGTTTCGCGAACATCGCCGCGTCGTGCGTGGATGCGTGCCCTTTCAAAGTAGGCGCGCAGGTCCGTTTTGATCAGGGCAAGGCTACTGAGGGCCCGATCCGTTTGTCCGGCCTCCAGATAAAGCAGAGCGTGGTAGTAATTTTGCTCATTGAGCGCACTTTTGCTGTTGTAGGGCAGGCTGCTATGCTGGGTCAATTCCACCTGAACCAGCTTCGCATCTACTTCACCAAGGAGTCTTGCACAATCCTCCCGGGCACCTGCCTTACAGGATAGTTTGGCGAGAGCATGCAGGGCTGTGTCATTGCGCAGGACGCTCTTTTCCCCGCGGTAGATTTCCTCCATTTTTTGCAGTTCCGAACGGGCCCGGTCAAGCTTGCCCGCTTTCAAAGCGGACAGTCCCAGAGCCATGTGCAAATCGGGATGATTTTCCCCGGCCTGCTGCAGCCGAAGTGCCTGAATTTCTGCGGCAGCCAATTCTTCCGCCAGAATATGATAGCGGACCATGGCAATGCGCGCCCTTGAGCTTTCCCCCGCTTGCAGGGATTTCTCCAGCGCCAGGCGAGCCTCATCAAGATTGCCCAGCTCAAGGTAAGCCAGTCCGCGGCCCAGAGAAACTGTGGAGAGCCACTTCTTTCCCTTCTCTTCCTGCAGGGCATCCGATTTTTGAAAGGAATCCAGAGCCTTCTGGTAGGCACCCAGATGATAAAGGCAAACAGCATGTTTGTAGTGATACTCCCAGCGTTCCCCGGAAGAAATGAGCTGCTGCAGTTCACGCGCGGCCTGTGTGTAATCGCGCAGCTCCATGAGCTCCAGAGCCAGTTTCCAGCGAACCTGATGGAAAGCCGGTCGTAACGTCAGGGCATTTGCGTACTCACGTGCCGCCAGAGCATGTTTCTTTTGTCTGCTGTATTCTTCTGCGGAACGCACATGTTCTTCAAAGCGCCCTCGCGCAGGGTCACGGGATGCTTCAGCCTGAGATAGCATTGCGGCCACACGGGAGTTGGGCTTGAATCTTTGAAAGCGCGAGGCATAGATGTAAAGGTTTTCCCAGTCGTTCTGGTAGCGATAGTGAAGGACCAGCCGCCAGAACGCTTTTTCCTTTAAGTCCGCAGTCATGGCCAGTCCCACAGCCCGGCCATAGGCCTGCATGGCCTCTCCCTTGCGCCCCTGGTTTTCATGCATGTAACCGATGTAGAACAGGGGATCGCCGTTGCCTGGATTCTCTTTCAGGGCCTGTTGGAAAAGGGTGTGTGCGGTTTTGTAGTCACGACGACTGAAAGCGCGCTTCCCGTCCTGGTAAGCGTTCGCGAAAAGGCCGTGGGCCCAGAGCAGTGCGAAAATGAAGAAACTCCGTCGCACGTGGCAGTTTCACAGGAGGGCCAGAGCGCGAAAGCAGTTTTATGGCTCCTCAGATTCTGGCTTTTCTATGGATTGCATTGCTTTATGTGCCTGGTAGTGCAGGCAGCTTCCCACACCTGCCTGGATGATGATTGCGCTGATTACGATGGCAATTGTTTTACGCAGAGGACCGCGATGGTCTGCACCTCCCAGCAGGTACAGGCAGTAGATGAGCAAAAGGAATCCAGCGGAAAAAAAAAGCGCCATAAAAAGCGGAAAAAAAGCCCAGATGAGGAGCCACCAGGAGAGGGCGCGCAAAAGAAAAAGGTGGCTATTTTTTTGCATTTCATAGCCATGCTCCTGCGAGGAGAATTATGGCAAGTGTAACACTCAAAGGCAATACGATTGCACTCGGCGGGAATCTGCCCGGTGTGGGAGAGAAAGCTCCAGATTTCAAACTGGTTACCCAGGAGTTGAAGGAAATCGGCCTCAAGGATTTTGCGGGCAAAGTGAAGGTCATCCTGTCCGTGCCCAGCCTGGATACGGCAGTTTGCGCCAGGGAAACCCGGGAATTCAACCAGCTGATGGGCAATTTGAATCATGTTTCTGTGATAGTGGCCTCAGGCGACCTGCCTTTTGCCATGAAGCGCTACTGCGCTGCGGAAGGTGTGGAGAATGTGGTTACCGGTTCGCAGTACAGGGACCAGAATTTCAGTAAAGCCTACGGCGTTCATATCACGGAAGGCGGATTGCAGGGGCTGTGTGCTCGAGCGGTTTTTGTTCTGGATCAGAACGATCATCTGGCCCACGTTGAGCTGGTTGCGGACATCGGTAGTGAGCCGGATTACCAGAAAGCGCTGGAAGCAGTAAAACGACTCGGATGAATCTGGCGGGCGCGGTCACGGCCCACTATGCTGTACTGCAAAGTCCAGAAGAGGCCGTGACCGAGTTTTTCTCCCGACCTTCTTTGCGCAGCTGGCGCATCATCCGCAGCTACCACCTTCCCCTGCTTCTGATCATGCTCTTTTGCTCCCTGGTGTCACCGCTGCGCTACCTTGATGCCTGGACCATAAGTCCGGGACGCATTGTGCTGCCGCTGGTATTGGCTCTTGCCTGGCTCTTGTTTGCCGCTGTCTGGGATCGAGTGCTGGAGCACCGGCGCATCCCGCCAATGCGGGACGCTGATTATACAGAGAAGCGCAACCTGATCCTGTTCCTGTCCCTGCCCGTTAGCGGTTGTGCTCTCTTCTTTCTTTTGCATCCACTGGTGGGGTATGCGGTGATGGGGCTGGCCGTCCTTTTGACCCTGAAGAGAGGGTTGCAACTTGCGGCGCGGGAATACGTAATTACCCTCAAGCAGAGTATTTTTTATTTCCTTTCCACAGTAGCGCTCTTTCAAATGATCGCTCTGGTACTGCTGATCGTGTACAATCTATTCATGACTCTGCGCGTAGCGCAGTTTATTCTGGATCAAGCCCTTTGAAAATTCACCTTTCCGGCATTGGCGGCATTGCCATGGGCAATCTGGCTGCCATGCTCCAGGAAATCGGTCATACCGTTACCGGATCCGATCACGGTGTCTACCCGCCCATGTCCATTAAGCTGGCAGAATGGCAGATTGAGGTGCGTCCTTTCGCGGCCAGCAACATCGGGCAGTCCGATCTTTACATTGTGGGCAATGCGCTTTCACGCGGAAATCCGGAAGTAGAAGCCATACTGCGCAGCAACGCCGCCTACATGAGCCTGCCCCAGGCGCTGTATGAGTTTTTCTTAAAAGGAAAGGAAGTGATCGTCATTGCCGGCACCCATGGCAAAACAACCACCACGTTTCTTGTGCACCACATCCTGAGTGAAGCGGGGCTTTCACCCGGATTTTTTGCCGGCGGCGTACGCGCGGATGGACATGATGGTTTTGCTATAGGTCAGGGCTCCCATTTTGTGATCGAAGGAGACGAATACGATTCGGCTTTTTTTGATAAGACATCCAAGTTCATGCACTACCACCCGTATCGTCTTGTGCTCACGGCAGTAGAGTTCGATCATGCAGATATTTTTGAAGACCCCGCTGACTATGAGCGAGCCTTTGCCCGCCTGCTACAGCTTGTTCCGGACAATGGCATCGTTGTTGCCTCCAGAAAAGATAGCGGCAGCGCCCGTTTACTAAAAAATTATAAATTATCGCCCGTGACTCTTTACGGTGAAGGAACGCCGGAAAGCTATCAAATGCGCGGTCGGACGGTTTATTTCCCGCAACTGGATCGTGAAATCCAGTTTCCGCTCATTGGCCGCCACAATGCTCGCAACGCCTGCGCGGCCATCGCCGTGGCCCGTTCATTGAAAATCAAAGACAGCGTCATTGCCCGCGCCCTTGAAACTTTTTCCGGGATTCGCCGGCGTCAGGAAATTCATCTGGAAACGGACCATGCGGTCCTGATAGAAGATTTTGCCCATCATCCCACCGCTGTCCACGAAACACTTGCTGCCGTTCACGAAGCCTGGCCGGATCACCGTTTGATTGCCCTTTTTGAGCCGCGCAGTGCCAGCGCTCATCGTAAGCTATTTCAAAAAGACTACGCCGGAGCTTTTGGACCGGCCCGTGATGTTTACATTACGGAAGTTTACAATAAGAAAAAGGTGCCGGCAAAAGAATTGCTGCAGGTGCGAACCATTGTTGCCGCCCTGAAAAAAGCGCGTAAAAATGCCATCTATGCACCGGACCCGGCCGGACTTTTGAAGCTTTTCCAGAAGGAGCTGAAAAAAATCGGCAAGGAAGAGAAGCTTGCTGTGGTCGCCATGTCCAACGGTTCCTTTGGCGGCATTTATGAGAAGCTGCGGGAAATGTTGCGCGCCCTCTGATTACCACAGTCCAGGCATGCGGTTGCCTTCCCATAGACCGGATCCGACAGTTGTGTACAGATAGTATGTGCTGGCAATTAAGGCAAAATGATAAATATCGTTGTGGAACTTGTATTTGAGTAGAAAGGGCACACGGGCCAGGATGATCCACAGCGCACTGGAAATAACCACACAGATCCAGGCCAGCCTCAAATCAGACCTTGTAAAAACGGCGGCGAGCAAATACACGATTACGGTGGCAATGGCCAGGTAGCCAAAGTAGCCCGGACCGCGCAAAGAACGCAAAAATATAACCACAAAAACGGCGGAAGCCACAGACCCGGTGACGACGATGGAATAGTTAAGGTCCAGAGCCAGGAGTGTCACAATATTGAGCGCCTGCAGTCCCAGGGCAATCCAGACCCAGAAAAAATCATGCCTGCCTTTGTGGTGTTCAATGACCGGCAGATGAACCAGAATGCCAATTACCTTCAGGAAAAAAATCAGCGCAAAGCACCAGAAAATACTCCAGGTGTAGTGTGGTTTTCCAATTTCCAGCCCTCTGTAAGTAAGGCCCGCGTAAAGGAAAAGGGCCAGAGCGTGCAGGAAGTTGGTGAAGCTATTGAACATGGACAAACATGGCCCGACCTTTCAGCCGGGCAAGGAAAATCAAAGTCCGCGCTTGACTGTGAACAGCCGCACTCGATGATCGCTCATGGTTATTTCGGATATTCAAAAAAATCAGACAGAAATCATTCGCATTGAAATCACGGAATTCAAAGGCCAGCGGTTGCTCAACATCCGGACCTGGTATCTGGATAAAAACAGCGGTGAGTACAGGCCCACACCCAAAGGAGTTGCCCTCAAGGTGGAACTTTTTGCTGAATTGAAACAGGCTCTGGCGAAAGCGGAAGAGGCTCTGGCCGGAGCATGAAAATTCTGCGCACTGCATTCCTTCTTTTGGTCGGTCTGAGCTACGGTTTTCTTTTACTCTGGGCTTTTCAGGACATACGCATCGGCATTCGCTTGAAGGTCATGGAATGGATGGGGCTTGGTCGGTCCAGCCCCGCTTTTGTGGACGAGTTTGTTCCGGTTACCGATTTTGATCCACAGCCGGTGCTGGTTCAATCTGCCACGGAGCTGGCCGCACTGCCCTATCCCATCGTGGAAATTCACGGCCACGTGTTCCGTTCCACAGCGGAGACTTTAAAGCTCGGTCTGGATGAACTCAATATAGAAATATTTGTAAACCTTGCCCTGCGGACTACCAACCGCAAGGCTTTTGAAGAGTTACGGGTTGAATATTCCGACCCGCGCGTGCTTCATTTTCCTGGCCTCAATTTTCAACATCTCAAAAGAGATGATTTTGCGGCAATTGCAGCTGATCTGGAAGAGATTGCCAAAGCTTATCCC
The DNA here is from genome assembly GCA_015075425.1 of Spirochaetales bacterium. Classification (GTDB taxonomy): domain Bacteria; phylum Spirochaetota; class Leptospiria; order Leptospirales; family Leptonemataceae; genus H5-SPI1. The sequence continues at coordinate 117,796 of JABTUL010000003.1, forward strand.
GTGAAGGGTATCAAGGTCTGGAAAAATTTTGGCCTTCTGGAGCGTACGGCCAATGGTGAGCGGTTGCGCATGGATGATGATCGACTGCAGCCGGTGTGGGACGTTGTCCGCCGCCATAAGCTTATTGTGGCCATGCATACAGCAGATCCGCCCGCTTTCTGGCAGGCTGCGGATCGGCGCAATGAACGGTTGCCGGAGCTGATCCGCTTTCCCGAACGAGCCCTGCCTCCCGATGCTCTGCCTTTTGCGGATGTACTGGCGGAGCGGGAAAGGCTGTTTGCTAAACAGAAGGACATTGTATTTATAGCCCAGCATAGCGGTGAGCTTGCCCATGATCTTACTGAGGCCGATCGTCTGCTTTCTAACAACCCGAATGTGTACCTGGATATTGCCCAGCGCATCGATGAACTGGGCCGCCAGCCGCGGCGGACTCGCGCTTTCTTTCTACGCCACCACAAGCGCTTGCTTTTTGGCATGGACGGAGCGCCCGATAAAGCCAAGTTTGAAATCTACCGCCGTTTTCTGGAGACGGAAGACGAGTACTTCGACTACCATCCCCCGGGAAAACGCAAAAGCTTCTGGAAGATTCATGGTCTGGGTCTGCCGGCCTCTGTTCTGCGGGATATTTACAGGGACAATGCTCTACGCCTTCTGCAAAGAACACCATAAAAGAGCCAGGGGAAGGCAAAAAGGGGTCGATCATAAAGAGGGAGCCTGCTTCTATTAATCGTATGGCCACGGCCCTGGGTGAACGCAAATTTCTGCATACATGTCCGGACTGTCAAGGACAGTATCGCGTCACGATCCGGGTGGATATCGAGACGGTTCACCGCGCGCGTTGTCCGCATTGTGGGCAGACTAATTTTTTTGACAATCAGGGTGGAAAACTCCGGATCGGTCCGACGAACGGAGCACGTGCGTCCCAGCCGGAGGCAGCTAAAGCGGCACTGCAGCCTGCCCCATCACCCAAAGTCACAACTCCTGTCAGCCAGAAAAGACAGGCCCCGGAAGTCGGCTTTTCCGGTCCACTGCCAGCCATTTTTCCAGCCCGATCCGCGCCTTCCCGGTCCGGCCTTGAACGTTTCCCGGGCTCTCTGGAATGGCGCCTGCCGCTGCTCATTGCACTGCTTGCCGGTGGATTTTTAAGCATTCTATTTGTTTTTTCTTTATCTTTTCCGGGGCTCTGGCTGCGCGGCGATTCTGCCCAGTATTTACAGAAGCTGGCAGTAGTGCAGCCCAACCGGATTGTGGACCGTAAAGGTCAGGTCCTGGCCGAGCTTTTCAATTCCCGCACCAGTGCCCTGAATGCAGAAGAAATTCCGGTATCGATGCGTAATATGTTGATCTTTGTAGAAGATCAACATTTCTTTACTCATTCCGGCGTTCACTATTCCAGTCTCTTCCGGGCAGCCTTCCGTAACGTCTTTGCTCTGGGCTACAGTCAGGGCGGTTCTACCATCAGCCAGCAGCTGGGTCGGATTTTACTGGGCGATCGCGAGAAATCGCTGTGGCGAAAAGTACGGGAAGCGAATCTTGCCTTCCAGCTGGAAAAGCAACTGGGCAAAGATGCCATTCTGACCGCTTACATGAATCATGTCTATCTGGGTCATGGCTCCCGTGGCTTCGGGGTGGCCGCCCGCTTCTATTTTAATAAAGAATTGAAAGACCTTACCTTTGCGGAGGAACTGGCCCTTGCATCTTTGCCTTCCGCTCCGGAGCGATTTTCCCCGCTCAAGAATCCTGCTCTGCTTGAAGCCAAGATGGATATCATTTTCCGTCGTATGCAGACGGAGCAGTTTACCCGATTTCCCCAGGATCAGTACATCACACAGAAACGGGAAATGTTCCGTACACTCAATCGCAGCCCAACGGCCAGCGTCTTTGGTACGCGTATCAATCATGCGCCCTACGTAACAGAGTATGTCCGCCTGAAAGTTCGCGAGCTGATGGGTCAGGATTTTGAGTACAGTGCCGGCCTGACCATCAAGACAACGGTCCTTGCCGATTTGCAAAAAAAAGCGGAAAGCGAAAGCATGGCCCATATCCAGTCGGCCAGTACGCGTTTCCCGCCGATCATCATGCGCGATGGCAGGGCGGTCGATCAAAAGGAAGATCTGGAGACGACTTTCCTCCGCGCTTATGCGCCGTTGGGACTGGGCGCTCAGCTCCTGGGGCTGCCTGTACCTCCGGCACTGCCCACAAGGCTGCAGACGGCCAGCGTGGCCGTGGACCCGGCAAGCGGTGCTGTGCTCTTTATGCATGGCGGTACTCGCTTCAGTCCGTCCAACCAGCTCAATCGGGTGACCCAGATGGTACGGCAGACGGGCAGTGCTATCAAGCCTTTTATCTATGCTGCCGGGATTGAATCCGGTGCCATCAGCCCGGCCATGCTTATCGACGATTCTCCTCTGTATATCCCGCAAAGGCCGGAGCACAGTCAGGGCAAAGGTTACTGGATGCCCACGAATATCAGTGGAGACTATCTGGGTGCGATCACGGTTCGTCAGGCCTTTGCTCAATCGCGTAATGTTCCGGCCATTCGGGTTTTGCAAAGGACCACTCTGCCGCTGGTGGCCACAAAATTTCGTTCCTTTTTCTGGCCGGATGACAGCATCTTTGCGGCCCGCTTCCGCGAAGATCTAACCATTGCCATCGGCTCACTGGAGATGAGTCCGCTGGAGATGGCTGTGGCCATGGGAGCATTTGCCGCAGACGGAATGATCCGTTCCCCTTACCTTATTGAGAGCATAGTCGATGCCGATGGTCGAGTGCTTTACCGTCATGAGGATCAGGATGAATTCGGCCTCAAGGTGCCCGCCGAGCGGCGGGCACTCTCCAGCGAAGCGGCCAGTGTCATGGCGACTCTTCTTGCTGATTCCGCAGCTTACGGCGGAACCGGGCAGGGTGGTTTCAAGGCGCGCGGGGGCTTTCTGGGAAAGACGGGCACGAGCAATGATTCGCGCGATACCTGGTTTGTGGGTGCTGTGCCCGGTATGTCCATGGCCGTATGGGTTGGCTATGACAATCCGCGCTATTCCGTGAGCCGGGGCACGGGATCGACGGTTGCCGGCCCCCTCTGGGGAAAGATTGCCCGGCATTTTCCCGCCAGTGGAAGCTTTCCTTTCAGCATCAAAACCACCCCGGTCAATATCTGTCGTGATTCCGGAATGTTGCCAGGCCCGTATTGCCCTGTAGTCAGTGACGTCATTCCAGTCAAAAGTCGGCCCACTGGCAGGTGTACGCTGGATCATGAACACGCAACGGAAGAAGAATCCTGGAGCATCAACAGCAGCGATGATTTCCGTTAGGTTATTCATTCTATTTATGATCTTTAGCGTTCCTCTATCTGCCCACACCGGGCAGCGTTTGTTTGCCGAGGCCCAGCAAATGGAGGCGGTGGCACCGGACCGTGCTCTTGAGCTTTATGAAGAGGCCTTACAGCACCGCCTGGATAGCAAATTGCGCCGGGCCACGCTGTACCGCATCAAAGTTTTGAAAGCACGTGCCGCTCCTTCGTCAGAAATTTCGCTTACGGGAGAAGCCGCCGTAGCTTACAGGGAGGGCCTTGAACTTCTCAAGGCAGGAGAAAACGGTTACCTGGAAAAGTTTGCTGCAGCGATTGAACTTGCCACAGAAAAGGAGGCATTGCGTCTGCGTGTGGCCCGGGACCTGGCCCGCGCCGGTCAGGCCGATCAGGCTCGAATCCATCTGGAGCCCGCGCGGCGTCGCGGACCGGAATATACTATTTTTTATATTGATCTTCTGGTAAGCCTGAAGTCCTACAAGAAGGCAGAAGAAGAGCTGCACTGGCTCTCAGAGCAGGAGGTTTCCGCAGAGGAAAAGCCGCGCATACTCTACCTTCTGGGTCGGCTCAAGCGCGATCAGCAGAATGAAGTCGGTGCCATCCGCTATTTTCGGCTGGCTTCCGGCTATGCACGGGGCGCGGAGGCTGACAGATACAGGGCTCTGGCAGCCTTTTCGATGTACCGACTGGGCTACGCCATTCAGGCACGTTCCCTGCTCCGCAGTCTGGATGGGCCGCCGCAGAGTGACTTTAAGCTCCTTGATTTGCTCCTGGCTGCAGAGGTGGACGGTGATATTCGGTCCCTGGAGGCGCTGAAACGATACGTGAAGCAGATGGATCGGAGCAGTCCCGGATTTCTGGAAAAGAGGGCTCTCGAACTGGCCGGTGAATCGTGAAATCTTTTTGGATATTTTTTTTGATCCTTTTTGCCGTTTCTGCTCAGCCTTTCTGGGAGAAAGATGCTCGGTCCCGGGCCGCTCGCGAAATTCTGATTACGATTCCCTTCCACCTGGACGCCTGGCTGGTAATGCATGATCGGCCTCTCCAGTTCTACGGCTTCTCTTCCCATTCCAAGCGTATCCAGATCAATATGTCAAAGTCTCAGAAACTCGAGCGCACGTTAAAACAGTTGCTTTTAACTGATGAGGGCTTTTACAATATTCTGTTTCTCGCGCGAGCAGCGGAAATGGATGCACAAAGCTCTCGATTTCTTTTGCCGGCTATTCAGCTGAGTGGCGTTCCCTATACGCTCGTTGCCCTTGAGAAAGGTGATAGGTCCATCTGGATTGAAGCCGAATCGCGGGGCCCGGATGGCAAGGTGGGCACGTTCATCCGCTTTCCGGTAGAGCAGATTTTCCTCTATTTCAAGCCCGATGAATCATCCTGATCTTTTAAAAAAACCGATGATTTTTTGAAACAGGCCTTTGCGGACCACTTCCTTTTCTTGCCGCTGGCCTCCACGCCGACGCCTTCTACGCCTGCCCTGGCCGCTTTCTCTTCCCTGGCCGGCCTCTCTCCCCTGGCCGTTGGCATGCTGTCTTTGACGTTCTGGTCGGTCCCTTTCCATTCTCTCTGAGGAGTCCGATTGACGCTGCTCCCCGCCGCCCCGGCGCCTGCGCCTTCTTTTTTTGCGGTTGGGATCGGCGGGACGATCGCCTGGCCGTTCCACTCTTTCTACGGTTTCCGGTTTCATCCGCGCATCAAGGGCTGGCCTTTTCCCCGGTGGATAGGCGCTGCGTTCCCCGGAAACCGGTAAGGCAGCGGTCTGTCCTTCTCGTGGTTTATCTTCCCGTCCCCTCCCTCTCTGTCCACGGCCGTTGCGTTCGCCGGAGCGGCGCTGTCTGCTATCCCGGTCTCTGGAAAATCGCTCCTCGCGGCCGGAAATCTCCCGGTACACCGTGCCATCGTCAAAGGGTGTGAATTCGCCTGCAGGGGGTTTTAAGAAAACCGGATCAATTTCTGTTACCGGGATTTTGATCTTGAGCAATCGCTCTATGCGCGGTAAGTTTTCATAATCCAGTTCCGAACAGTAGGAAATGCTCATTCCGGTTTTGCCGGCGCGCGCCGTGCGGCCAATCCGGTGAACATACGACTCGCTATCTTGAGGCAGGTCATAGTTGAAAACATGGGTTACATCATCAATGTCCAGGCCACGTGAAGCAACGTCTGTTGCCACCAGAATGCTGTACTTACCCAGCTTGAAGCGCTTGAGTAACTGAATCCGCTTGTTCTGTTCCAGCCGGGAAGAAATCCCGGTTGCGGCAATGCCATAGCGTCGCAGCGCATTCACCAGTCGCGGAACCAGATTTTTTAGATTGGTAAAAACAATGCCGCGCTGAACATTCTGCGACAGAATCTGATTGATCAGATAATTCAGTTTCTCTTCACGTCCCAGGTGTAAAAGGCTCTGTTCGATCGCTTCGACGGCCACGGTGTCGCTGGCCACGCGAACCTCAACCGGGTTCTTTAAGTAATCGGAAGCCAGACGCATCACATAGTAGGACATGGTAGCGGAGAAAAGCATGACGCGAACATTCTCCGGCATATGACGCATGATAAAACGGACATCGCGCAAAAATCCCATATCGAACATGCGATCCGCTTCATCAAGGATCAAAAAGCCCAGGTGTTGTGTGGTAATCTTTTTTTGTTTCAAAAAATCAATCAAACGGCCGGGTGTGGCCACAATGACGGAGGGACTGCGTGCAAGGGCATCCTCCTGTTTCCCGTAGCCTTCACCACCGTATATGGTGGCAACCTGGCCTGGATCCGGTAACAGGCGTACGGCTTCTTCTGCAATTTGAATGCAGAGTTCCCGGGTTGGTGTTATGATTAAAGCGACAGGCGGACTGGGCTTTTCCGCATAGATTTTCTGGATGATCGGTACCAGAAAAGCCAGGGTTTTGCCGGTACCCGTCTGGGCGACACCAACCACGTCCTGCCCGGCAAGTACGGGGCCTATGGAATCCGCCTGGATAGGTGTGAGATCAACGAATCCTGCCCGGGCCAGCGAACTTTGGAGGTCAGGATGTAAATCCAGGTCAGTAAATTTCATTCCAGAGCAAGTTTTGTAATAATGCCACCCTGTCAAGTCAGCAGAAAAAGGTTGTCAGGAGTCAGGAGTATCGCCTGCTGGAGGTTATGAAACCCATTGCAGGAATCCTGTTTGTCGCTCTGGCCCTTTCCGGGTGTAAGGATAGCGGCCGCGAAGTTAAGATTGCAGAGATCCGGGGGAAAGTCGAGCTAATCCGCAACGGTGAAGCCCGGTCTCTCTCTAAAGAAGAAAAACTAAGGCCCCATGACACTCTGCGGACCGGAGAGGAGTCGGCTGTAGTAATTCTCCTGCCGGGTGGGGCTCAGGCAGAACTGCAGAGCCATGCGGAGCTGACCCTGTCAGAGCTTTCATTACCCGATCGTTCCCTCACTTTGCATAAGGGCAATCACTGGCTCTCGATACCTTCCCTGCCACAGGGCCAGTCCTTTCAACTGGTTACACCCACAACGGTTGCCGCCGTGCGCGGCACCAAGTTTTACACCTTCCAAATGGGAGATATAACCGGGACCTGCCATTGTGAAGGCGCTATCGATTTTCAGGTCCGGGGGACGGACTATCAAAGTCGGCATGAGAAAGATTTCATTGTGGTAACCCGGGCGGGTAAAACGGCGTTGATCACCCCGGCAGAGATACAGGCAGCGGTGGGTGTGGTCCAGCACCACCATGCAGAAAGGGATGGTTCCCCTCTGGGCCCGCGAGACGATCTGACGGCAGAGCAAAGGCAGAAAATGATGGATCTCATCCGTAGTAAATTGCGGGGAGATGAGCCGCCGGAGGCTGAACCAAAAGATCAAGTTGTCCCGGGGAAAGCCGAAGAAAAGACCAGAGGCGATGTTCCAGAAAATCCTTAGGGTTCTCTTTCTTTATTTTTCTGTATCGGGTCTGGCGGTCTTTGCCCTGCCGCCACAGGAGGAGCCCGGGCTCCTGCGCGTTGTGCTCATCGTCCTTGATGGTGTGCGTACGGAAGAATTCTTTGGCGGCACGGATCCGGATCTCGCCCGGGAACATGGCGTCCTCCCGCGTACACGCGAGTCCATTTTTCCCTTCCTCTGGCAGGAGATGGCGCCGCGCAGTTCTGTGCTGTCTGGAAATATCCATGCCCGGGAGCGGGCCTGCTACGTGAGCAACAAACAGCGCATTTCTCTGCCCAGCTATGCGGACCTTCTGGCCGGGTTCCGGCAGAGCAATGTAGTTTCCAATCGGTTCCGCGGAAAAGTCAAGAATGCTACGATCATTGATCGGTTGCTTGAGGAAAGCCTTTTGCCCCATGAGGTGGCCGTATTTGCCAGCTGGAAACACATAGAACACATTACCAGCAAGTCACACAATAACTTCCATCTGGAAACGGGCCCTCTGGCCGGAGGGAGCTCCGTTCCCTGGGCCAATGCGCGTGCTGATCGCGATTTGTTCCTCACCGTCATCAACTACGTTCGCACCCACAGTCCTCTACGATTTTTATTTATAGCTCTCAATGATGCCGATGAATGGGCCCACCTGAATCGATACGATCGTTATCTGGAAGCAATGTCGGAACAGGATGAATACATCAGACAGATTGTTTATACTCTGGAAGGGCACCCGGCCTACCAGGGCAATACTCTGTATTTGATCACCACCGACCACGGTCGGGGCAGAGGTAAGGCGTGGATGCACCACGGTCAGTATGAGGGCAGCCAGTACATCTGGGCCCTGGTGGATGCCCCGCTTACCAGGTCTCTTGATCCGGCTCTAAGGGCATACTGGCTGGAAGAAATGGCCTCGCATTGTTCCCATGCCCGTATGGGTCAAATGGTATATTCCCTGCTGGAACAGCCTGCACCGGCGGCACTCTGGCGGCGTGAGGGTGCGCGGGTGATGCGTCAGCCGGCTCATGATTTGTTTTTCACGGATGCCATGCCCTGATGATTCATTTGATTATAGATTATACTGATAAAAGCTAAAGATAGAACCTGTCCTTTCGATGTCGCAGGCCCGGCCCCCCAAACTTCCGGCAAGGGTAGCGACCACAGGCAGGTCTGTGGTGCTGGCAATGCAGCCAGGGGAGCAGACCTGGTGTTTCTCCATGAGCAGTACTGTCAGGCTGCCCGTTACCAGGCGTGTTCTTTCCTGGCAGGTGCGAGCGGTTTCTTCCACGTAGTCCAGATGGTCTTTGACGGGAGCCAGATGGGATGCTACCAGACCGGCAGAGATCATCGCCGTCGGGAAATGAGCTTCCAGGCGTTTTTGACAGAACAGGTCCGGGCTGGAATGGCAGTAGGTGAGAAGCCCGCTCACAAAGCCCTGTTCTGCGGCAGCACCCACAAGGGTGCGAACTTCGCGGGCATTCAGCGCACCGGCCGGTTTGAGCGGAATGAAAAGGCAGGAAAGTAAGGGCAGGATCAGGATAAGCAGTGCGCCAAACAGCCGCAATTGACCCCGGGTTTCCGCCCGGTAGAGCGACAAAAGGTTTTCCACACGATATTCGCAACTGCCGCACCCGGTGGTTACTCCGGTTACTTTTGCGAGAGCACGCAAGCTTCTGTGTCCGGCAGCCATTGCCGCCAGCAGATCCTGCCTGGTCCGACCCGTGCAAAAACAGATCATTTCAGTCGATTCTTTCACTCAAGGAACTGCAGGAACGGAAGGTCCAGGTTGAATTGATACAGGGATATGATATTGCCCGTTTTTTCAATTTTGCAGAGCTGAGAGGCAATGATGGCATTGGTCAGCGCAGCGTTCTGAACTTCGCCTTCTGAGGCTCGCACGCAGGTGAAAAAATTGCATTGCTTCTTGCCATTGAGGTGATTTACGGTCAGAAGGTTCATCACAACATTGAACTTCTTCTGGCAATCAACGACGCTTGCCGGAATGTAGCTTCCGTCTTTATCAAGACCCAGGCGACTCTGGGCAATCAAGCGGGTGAAGACAAGGCCGGTGGCCAGGCTGCCGCTGTAACCGCTCAAACAATCTTCTGGTGGGTCGAACTGACTGCAGAAACCAAATACTCCCAGAAGAAAACTTGTGCTGGCTGTCTGCTGTATGTCTTTGATCGCATCATCGCCCGATACGGACCCCAGCGGTTCAATGAGCCCCGTCCGGTTGGTCAGCAGGCAGGAAGATATGTTTGTCAGAATCAGTAAAAAGATTAGCAGGTGTTTCATGTTTTCTCTCAAAGATTCAAAGGGCTCAGGCTTACAACGCGCCCCGTTGGCAATAGCTGGCAGGTAGGAATGACAAAGCGGGGCAACAGCTGTCCGGCCTCTACTATGGCTGAACGATCCGGTCCGCATACGCTACCATTGCAGGACACTTCACGATGCAAACGTCCGTAGGTAAACAGGTGCCCGTGGTTGAATACGCTTTCCAGGCAATCATCTACCGATCTTTTCCGGTAGTAGGTTTTGCTGCGTGCCGGGTTGTAAGGCCCGGATAGTTTTCCAATATAAAAGAAACCTTCCATTAAAGCGCCCTTTGTCTCAATCATACAACCGTTAATATCATTGAAATGAGTGCAATACCCGTAAACCCCCCAGTAGTAGCCGGCAATGGCCCGGTCCTCAATGGCAATGCGAACATGATCTCCAGCCACGCTCTCCATGGGCGGAATGTTCAATTGATCCGTGAGCAGGCAGGAGGAAAGGGAGCAGCCGAAGAGCAGAATGCAGAGTTTGAATGACTGTATGTTCATTAGAAGTTGATATCGTAGAAAGAGAGAATCGATCCCGTGCGCACAGGATCACAACTGCTTGAGGAGCGCAGTACCGGTACAATCGCCGCATCAAGGAGGAGTGTTCGATCAATGCTGCAGGTATTGGTGCTTTTGTTACAGGATACCTTCCCTTTGAGGAATTGATCGGTGAGAAGGGTAGTCTCAATCGACAGAGTTCTTTCGCAGCGCTGGATGCTGCGCTCGGTGTAAAAGGCCTGTGAATCAATGCGGCGCATCTGGGGGATGAGCAGACTGGTGGCCAGAGATCCGTAGAAGGCAGAAATGCCAACGGCATCCAGACAATTGAAATCACTGTAGGAAGAGAGGTCGGTGCAAAAACCTAAAACGCCGGTCAGAAAACCGGTATGGACGCTCTGTTTGATGCGGCTGCGGGAATCTATACCGGAAACGGAATCCAGCGGAGCCAGGCCCATGTTGCTGGTAATCAGGCAGCCACAGACCAGTCCGGCCCCGAGGGCCGGGATCAGCTTCCGAGCAATGCGCATACGGTAGGATGTCTGCTTTTGCTGCCGGGGCAAGCAGATTTTAGACTTCAATTTGGGCCATGAATTCCGCCGTAGCTTTTCTCTGGCGTGCGGCTTTTTCCGCGTCGGTTTCAAGGACAATTTCCTCATCCGGTTCGATAGCAAAAAGCGGCTGGCCTTTGCGCACAACATGTCCCTTGTCGCCATCCACCAGCAGGTTTGTGACCGTTCCGGAAAATTCCGCGTAGACCTTATTGAACATTTTCATAACTTCCAGCACGTAGAGGGGATCACCGGCATTGAAATGCTGGCCCTTTTCCACCAGCGGAGGCCGGTCCGGACTTTCGCGCGTGTAGAACATCCCCCCGGTAACAGCAAGTATTTCTTTGCCGGTGGGAGCGGGTGGTGGCGCCAGTGCTTTAATGAGATCCGCTGGAGAACGGGCATACAGATCCGGTACCCGTGGTTTTAAGTCGATGTCCATGGTGAATTCATGCAGACGGGCCTGGAAGCCCATGCGGATGGGGATTTCCAGTAAGGCGAGTCCAGCCTGCCAGGCCAGATGGGATTCGGCACATTTCCGGAAAAGATCTTCACGAATTCTGCTGCCCGGCTCCCCATCCAGTTGCCCCTGTCGGAGACTCGCATCCAGCTTCCGATATGCGCTTCCGCTGTTTGGGTGCGATTGATCCAGGGCCCGCCGGTATTCGCCTTCCGAATCCAGCTCAAGAGCAAATTCCAGATCGGCATAGAACCCCAGTCCTTTTTGTAGCAATTCATGGTCATGGTCCCACATGCTGCGCGAGCCGCTATCAGGACGGAATTCCAGATTCAGATAGCGGTACAGGTCGTTTAGAACGTGCAGTGGATTGCGCAGCCAGACCATACGCTCTCCTTCCATGCGAAAGGCCCGATTGTGGTTGCGGACAAACCAGCCATTGTGCTCATGCGGACGGGACAGCAGTACGGAAATGGGCCGCAGGACGAGTGTTAACTTGCTGCCGATGGCCTGTTGCATCTCTTTGCCGTAGCGCTGGACAGTTGCCTGCACAAGAGTCGTCCAGGCAGCCTCCAGATCGAGCTCCTGGGCCACACGGGCCAGCGCACCGGAGGCAGATAGGAACATGGGCACAAACCGGGTCGAGGGCGTGAGCATCGGGTGCAGTCCCAGGCAGAAATTGAGTATTCCATAGTGGAAAGATAGATTGGTGGCCAGATCCTGGCCGCGCAGCTCCGTGCGGCGCAGTATGTCTGCCAGCCGCTCAAGCATATCCCGGCGTCCGCGGCCGTGAGTTACGATGAGAGCAATGTTGGAGTCGTAGGCCCCGGCCAGGTAGTAGTGGATGAATCCGCCCGTATCGGGATTGCGGATCCCGATTCCCTGGTCATCACGAATTTCATCGCTTACGGGCGGTGACCAGAATTCAATACGCCCGCCAGCAGCGGGCTGCAGGGCATCGTTGGTTGCATTCAGGCGGATTTCTCCACCCGCAGTATGGCGGGAGATTCGCTCCGGACGGGGCAGACGACTCTTGTGGGCGGCAACCAGGGCCATGGCTTCCACCAGAGAATCGACCACAAAACTTTCGCCGGGGTTTTCCGGGCTGGTAAATCTCAGGCTGTAGACCATTTCCGTGACGCGATGTTCTACCTGAATGCGCGTATTCATTTCCATGAAGTAAAAACTGTTACCGGCAACTATGCATTCAAACGTCGATGCGGAATCGAGCTTTACCGCACGCCCGAACGATTCTGCCTGCGCTTCCATGCTTGCGAGCATGTCGCGCTCGCGTTTGAGTTCTTCCACCAGGTTATCATGAGAATCTGCCAGTGCTTGCTGCAGCTCATGCTCAAAGAGTTCTCTGGTGATGGAAATTTCCACCAGTTTTTGTTCGTGCATCTGCAGACTGCAATCACGTCCGCCCAGAGCGATGGACCATTCGCCATTGCCCAGCAACTGGATTTCATTGTGGCGCGTTTCTTCGATGTTGAGTTCGATCAAAAAGTTTTTATTGTCTGCCGGTCCCATCGCCTTGGATTCGGAAAGGACCTGGAAGATGGCTTCATCGGTATCCTCAATTTTTGCAATGATGCGCTGCCCTTTGCCACCGCCACCACCGATGTATTTCAAGCGAAAGCGCTTGCCTGGATTGTCGCGGAAAAGTTCGGTAAGTTGCCGGCGTGCTTCACCCTGAAGTTCTTCCAGTGAGATCAGCGGGCGGCCCGCCTGGTAACCTGCCTGCAGGATAGCTTCGGCATAGTCTTCCGGTGAAAGTGCGCCGGCCGCCACCTGAAGTCCATTTTTTGCCGCAAAGGCCTCCAGTTCTTCGAGGGTCTTGCCGGCTTTGCGAATCAAGGTGAGGGCGGTGATATTGTCCACACCAGGGGTAACGGAAACATTGAGTCGACGGGCCAGCTTTTTGGCTTCGTCTTTGGAACCGGCCAGGCGCTGCACATGGGATGAAGGGCCCATAAATCCGAGTCCGCTCTGTTCTATGGCCTCGACAAAGCCCGCGTCCTCCGCCATGAAACCATAGCCGGCAAAAATATGTGTGTAGCGGTAATCTTGTGCGATACGAATGATCTGTTCAATACGAGCTTTCCGCTCCTCACCGCTGGCTCCGGAATAATCGGGTACCCGATGAATGAGGTCCTGATTCTTGATCTGGCGCAATTCGGGAGCCAGAGTTTGCGCATAAGTGACGGAGTCTTTTTCTGAAAGCAATATGCCGGCTTCCACGCCGACGGCGGCAAAAACATCGAGCGCTTCTTTGCGGATGGGTCCGCGGCAAACGATGAGAATTTTCAGTTTGCTCAGGTCAAAACTGCGAACCCAGGGGGAAGGGGAGGCGAGGTATTTATTTTGCACCGCATCCAGGGGCGACTGACCTTTGGATGTGTCAACCTTAATCCCGATCCAGGCCTCCGGGTAATGCGAAGAACTTGACCGGGGGGCCACAGGCGCTTTTTGAGCCTGTGGCCTACGGGGGGAGTTCGGGTTGGTAACAGACGAGGCCGCGCTTTTCAGGCTCAACCCGGGCTACAAACCCCGGTCCGCATCGCGTAACGGCAGACTGCAAAAAGTCTTGATTGCCAATCGAGGGGAGATCGCCCGTCGCTTCTTTTTGTCTCTCCTGGAAATGGATATACCCACCGTTGCTGTGGTTACGGATCCCGATCGAGGTCAGTCCTGGTATGAACATGCTTCCGAAGTCGTGTACATCGGTGATGCCCGTAACTATGTAAACGGGCAGGTGCTGCTGTCTGCTGTGCGGCTTTCTGGTGCCAATGCCGTCTATCCGGGCTACGGCTTTCTGGCAGAAAGCCTGACCTTTGCTCGTGCCGTAGCAGAACTCAAAGACGTGATTTTCATGGGGCCGGCCGCACCGGTGATGGAGCGGGTGGCGGACAAGCTGAGCGCCCGGCAACTGGCCCGCTCCTGTGGTATGCGTCTCTTTCCGGCTTCCACTGCTCTGGCTGATGTGGAGGGCGCTGTGGCTGCCTTTGAGGAAATGGGCGGGCCGGCATTACTCAAGCTCAATGCTGGCGGCGGGGGCAAAGGCATGTCCGTTGTGCGCAGTCAGGCCGATGTACGCGCAGCGGTGCCGTCCATCATGCGTCTCGGGCAGAGCATTTATCATGATTCCAGTTTTTACCTGGAAAAATTAATAGAAAAACCATCGCATATAGAAGTGCAGGCCTTCAATCTGAGTGCGGTTTCTTTGCGCAAGTGTGCCGTGCAGAGGCGCAATCAGAAAATCATTGAGGAAACGGCGATTCTGCCGGAGGCCCTGGCCCGGGCAATGCTTGGCGATGCATCGCTGATCCTTGATGCCGCAGAGTACGGTCAGGCCGGCGCGGGCACGGTGGAATTCCTGCTCGATGAAGACAGCGGTGAGTTCGGGTTTCTCGAGATGAACACCCGATTGCAGGTAGAATACGCAGTTACAGATCTTTCCTGTGGCATTGATATCGTGCGTTGCCAGATCGAGCACTTTGATGGTCGGGAGATTCGGCTCAAAGAAATGCCATCCGTGGCCCATGCCATTGAAGTGCGATTGTACGCGGAGGATGTGTACAACAACTATGCTCCCGCGCCGGGCTGGCTCGAAGAACTGGAGCTGCCCGGATTTTATGGAGTCCGTTCTGATAGTGGCTATCGGGCCGGGGATCGCATCCTGCCTGACTATGATCCCATGATCGCCAAGATTATTGTGCAGGGAGAGAATCGGTCCGTGGCTCTGGCGCGACTCAGACGAGCGTTGCGCGAAATTTTTGTGCGCGGTGTGGCCACCAACGTACCCCAGCTTCTGGCCATCGCTGCACACCCGGATTTCATAAGTGGTGCTTACAATAACAATTTGCTCAAAGACAATCCAGAGCTGGAACAGGAAATCTGTGATGAGTCTGTTGCCAGCCGACTGGCGGTCCTTTCTGTTTTATGCGAGTACAGAAATGATCAGGAAGAACGTTTGCAGGAAAGTCGCTGGCTTGAGGATCTGGAGAAAGTGTCCGCCGATCCGGCTCTGCGCGACTGGCCCAACTGCTTTGATGTTCGGCTGCCTGGGCGGACCTGTCAGGTGCGCGTGGTTCAATATGACCGCTTCCATTTTGCTCTATGGTTGGATGGTCAGGAGGCCGGCGAAGCCGTAATCATGCATGCCCGCCCGCGTGACGGTCGCTTTCGTATCGCATTTTGTGGTCAGAGCTATTCTCTGGACCTTGACCGCAGACCCCAGAGTCATCTGGTCCGTCTGAGTGGAGCCGATGGCGGGCCTGTGTACATGCGAGTGCAGATTCGACCGGCACAAAAGGATCGACCTGAGGATGGACCAGGGCTTGTGCGCGCTCCCTTTCAGAGTGCTTTTGCCGGCTGGCCGGAAGAAAAGCCTTCCGTTGGTGATACTGTAACAGCCGGCCAGCCACTGCTCCTCATTGAAGCGATGAAAATGGAAAGCGTTATCCGGGCCCCGCTTTCCGGAACTTTGCTGCGGATGGTTGACGCCAGCCGCGAATCCGGGCGTACCTTTGCGGAAGGAGAGTTGCTCGCTGAGATCAGCGCAAACGAATCGCTTAAGCCTGGGACCACTGTTGTTTCTGTGCAACCGGACAGGTTGGCGGAGGCCCTTTTTGCCGGTTGTGGACCGGAGGAACTCGACTTACAGCTACAGAAAGACCCGGAACACCTCTCCTTTTGCTTGCGACTCTGGAAAGCCTGTTTCGCCGGATACTATTCGGAAGAGGCAATTCTCGGGCGGCTTTCTGCCTGTCTTGAGCGCAGCACGGATGCGTCAGGGTCGGTGCAGGGTCCGCTCTCCCAGGATATTCTCAGTTTTATTGAGGAAATCCTTTTTTTCTATTCCAGTGTGAAGCAGCTGTATTCACCGGGCCTGCGGGAACAGTTTTCCTTTTACTCGGAATTATCCCACCTGTATCAGAAACGTCACGACGAACGTTTCCGGCTCTCTTTTGGACTGAAAGCCACTCTCAGTGCTTTCTTTGATAAGCTGGGTTTTGCCGATTGGGAAGCTCAGGTTGAGCAGCAGGAAGCAGCTTTCTTTCTCCTGCAACGGGCCGCCAGGGCCGCTCAGATTTACAAAGGGTCATTACTCTGGATTGTTTCGCTTTTGAAGAAGGCCCCCGAATTCTCCAGCGGCCTTTACCAGTTGATCAGTCGTCTGATTCTGATCGAACAGACAGAGCCTGAAAATGCTCTGGCTCTTGCGCTGCGTGACCTTCTGGAATCCCATCCCGCTCTGAGCCGCAATCTGGAAGCATTGCATGGACAGAGTCGTAAGTATTTTCAAGAGTATCGAACTTTCCTGCGTGATCCTTTTGCGCTGTTTGCCCCTGAACCGGCTGAACTTGTGAAGGAACGCATGCAGGCGGCCTTAACTGATGGATCTACGAATGTGCTTTCCCCTGGGCGGGAACGGGAAATAGCTCAGCGCCTGGCCGGCCGCCGGGTAGAGAAACATCGCCGGCTGTATGTACCGGATTCCTCAGCAGCCCTTTTTGAATTTCTTCTGGAGAATGGTCGTCGGGAGTACGCCTGTTTTGTTTTTCTCTCCGGCGATTCTATGCAATTCAAGCACTCTGCGCAGGGAAAGATCATCGCCTCAGAAAATCTGGAACAAGCAGGACTGCTGGGCATTTACCTGCTCTGGGCCTACCGTCAGATTCAGGAAGTGGATGGGAGTTCTCTGGAACTTCTGGTAACGGGGACCCCTTTGACGACGGACTTCATTTCTGGCGACGAAACTTTATTTAATTATACTACTTTACTTAAGATTTGCTATCCGATTTTTCGTTTTTTTGTCAGCATTGAAGTCGATCGTGTTTTTCTGGATCTTCCTTTGCAGACAGCCGGTTCCAAAGTGCGTCGTCGTCTCTTCAGTATTTACAATCGTGGCGGCCGTCTGCAACTGGACAAAGTTTTTGCCGATGATGCGCTTTCCCCCTACTGGAATGGATCTGTGTCGCCGTCGCAGCGCCTCTACGATCGGAAAAAATGGCCACTTGAAGCGTGGCTCGAAGAACTTTTGCCGGAATTCGAAGAAATATCTTTGCCTGGTGAGTGGGGAGATCTGGCCGCCAGACTGGTTCATGGAACTCTGGACGGACGGCGGGTGTGGGTTTACCTGAAAGATTCACGGTTACGCGGCGGGGCTACCGGAAATGGCGAAGGGCTTCTGTATGCTATGGCTGTTTACCTGGCATTGCGTTGCGGGGAGCAGTTATTTGTCATCAATGACGGTGCCGGAGCCAATATCCGTGAAGGGATGGTGGCTTTGAATCGCGCGGCGGAGGGCTTTTTTATGAATGCCCTTTTGCCGGCCATCCTCGGGGACCGCCTGGATGAATGGATTGCACACCATCCTGACCGGCAGTTGCGGGAACTCTTTGACCAGGCCAATGATCTGGTGGCTCTGAATAAAAACAAAAGAAATTTTATGATTCTGGCAGTGGGTGCCGGTTCCTCGACAGGGCTGGATGTGTACGGATCCGCTCAGGCCACTTTACAGATCATGATGGATCATCAAGAATCGTACCGCGTTCTTACCGGGTCTACAGTCATTCGTAGTGTAACCGGTGAAAGTTATACGAACTATGAGATAGGCGGAGGGCGAGTGATGGCCCATTGGACCGGGACAGTGGATCTTCTGGCCAGCGATCATTTTGAACTTCTTACCCTGTTGCGCCGCCTCAGTGCCGTCATGGATGAGCGGGTCAGCGTGGCATTGCCTGTGGTAGAAGTTCCCCCATCTGCTACGGAAGATATCTATGTGATCAATGAGCGATTCTTGCAGGAGACGCTGGCCGGTTTCATGAGCCTCAAAGCAGAATACGTGCAGGCGGGGGCTCTGGTGGGAGGGGTCGGCCGTCTGGCCGGCGAGCGAGTACTGGTCCTCGGGCCGCGCACCCATTTTGGGATTCGTTCCAGAGCCAGCGTGGAGCGAGCGCGAGATCTGCTGCGGATGGCCCGGAAAACCGCGAGCGCAACGATACTGGTCTCCGGACGCACTTGGTACAATGCCCTGGGTGAGGCGGATGATGCCCTGGATTTGCGGGAGGATTTTCTGCGCACTCTACAGGAACGCTCGGCACCGCGCTTTGTTGTGCTTACCCACGCGGATGGACTCCAGAAACTATCGCTGGCCAGTTCGGCCGATGTTTTGATTTATACCGGTTCCGGCAATCCCTCTTTGCCCGCTTTGATCTGTCGGGATTTGAAGGAAGCCTTTGCACGGATCGGGCAAATCCTGGCCTGGGCTCGCGGACCCGCTGAAAGCAGGAGCAGTGGTTCATCTTTTGATCTGCCGCCCTCAAGTCTACAGGCCTTTGATGTGTGCCATGTCATTGATGCTCTGGTAGATCAGGAAACCTTTCTGCCGTTCTGGGAGCAGCACTGTCCGGGTTTTGTAACGGGAATTGCCAGGCTCGGTGGTCGTTCCATCGGTGTCCTTGCCGATCAGCCCCTGATTCAGGGAGGAGCCGCTGATGCACCGGGCACCCGAAAATTCCGGAAATTCATAGAAAAAATGGAAAGATTACAGGTCCCCGTGCTCATGCTCTCTTCTTCTCCCGGATTCCTGCCCGGCCTCAAGCAGGAACGATTGCGCATCCAGCAAATTGGCGGGGAAAGCCTGGATGTCAATGTGCAAAGTCGCATTCCGATTCTTTCGGTTACCCTGGCGCAGAACTACGGGGGGCGACAGATCCAGGCCTTCAGTAAATTTCTCAGGCCCGGCATAACTACTTTTGCCAGATCCGACTCCATCCTGGCCGTAATGGGGGCCACAGCCTCCTTTGATCTTTTTCACGGCAGGGAGTACAAAAGCTTGCAGCAGGCCGGCAAAACAGAAGAGGCCCGACAGTTACGGGAAGAGTATATAGAGGCCTACAACCGGCGCAGTGCTGCCTCAGAAGACGCCCATCGACAGAATAATATCGATTATTTTTATAAAGATCTGGCGGATCTGCGGGCATACTTAATTCGTGGTCTTGCGTAAGGCCGGTGAAGAAAATCATGACCAGAAAAAGTGTGACAGGGGGGGATCTGCAGGCGAGGCACAGTCTCTCTTTCCTCTTTTTTGTCCTGGCCAATTCTATTCTTTTCTATGCCTACTATGATTCGAATGCCAACGGCATGATCCGGATGGTTAAGAAAACCATGATCCAGACGGACCGCGCTTTTTTTATGCTCTACGCCTTTCTATTGGCTTCGGGCCTGGCCTTTGTCCTCCTGCTCCTTTACAGCGCTCTACGTCGCAGGATCGCTGAGACTTCCCTTTTCAAGATGGCGGCTTTACTGTATGTGCTGGTCTGGTTTATCCTGATTGTGGATACCGGGGCGTTTTTACGGACCGGCATGCACCTGCTGGATTCCTATGTGTTGCGCAGTCTGAGTAGCCCGGATTTTTACCGCAATATTCGATTGCCGGTGGATCAGTGGCTGCTGATCGCCGGTTTGCCGGTCCTTGTTTTTTTGATACAGAGTTCTCTTATCTTTGCCTCGAACCGGGCCGCACGCTTTTTCCGGCTGCCTTCGCGGATTCATTTCTGGCTGCTGATCGGCTTTGCCCTTTTTGGACTGGCAACAGCCAGGGCCTACTATGTTTTACATAAAGATAAATTTTTAACCGTGGGTAATCCCGTCCTGAAAGCTTTGCCTGGCTATGAGTTATTTTTCAGTGGCTGGGGCCAGGCTCGCTTGCAACTCTCCGTGCCGCTGCCGCAGCATCCGCCACTCTCCCAGAAAAAAAGAAAATCGATCCTCATGATTGTGGCCGATTCTGTGCAGTACAAATCCGTGCATCCGGAAACCATGCCTTTCCTGCATCGGTTCCGCCAGAGCCGTCCCGGAATCGAAAGCCAGTACCACTATTCCACCGCCCACTATACCGAGCCCGGAATTTTTTCACTGGTCTGTGGACTGGATGGCTTTCACTACCAGCCCTTTGCCAGTAGAGAAGCCAGAGTGTTTGCACTAAAACAGCTGCAGGAAAGTGGATTTCGGTTGCATGCTTATGCATCAACTCAGATTCGCAGCTGGCATGCTGCGGAATTCTTCTTTGATCAGTTCGATGATTACCGGGAATTTGTACGGCATGGGCGTTTTGACAAAGACGATGCGGCGCTGACCCGGGCGCTGGTGGATTTTGCTGGCCAGAAGAAGGATGGTCCTTTCTTTATGCTGGCCGTTTTGAATTCCAGCCACCATAACTATCCCTATCCCCCGGAATTTGAACATTTCAAGCCGGCAGCCCCTGAAAATTTCGACATTGATCGCATTCGTGAACGTGACGAATGGGAGTTGCTGCGTAATCGCTATTACAACAGTCTCAGATATGTGGACTCTCTTTTGGAAACTATCCTGGGAGCGTTTGCCGCACAAATTGCCTCTGGCGAGCTCATCGTTGTTTTTACATCAGACCACGGGGAAGAATTCAATGAACGTGGTCTTTGGGGACACATTAAGATCAATCCCTACAACGAACAAATGCGCGTCCCGCTCTATTTCTACATACCAGGGGTGAGCAGTCCGCGCCATCGGCTGACATCAAGCAGTGATATTATGCCGACTATCTTTGATGCCATGGGGCTTTCCGGCGAATCCTTACCGTTCAATGGAAGGAGTTTGCTTTCTCCCTTACCACAGGATCATCTGGTTACGGTGATGGGGCTTGGTTTTCCGCTCTGGGGAAATTTGATCACTGCTATTGATTCCAGGACCAAAATCCGCTTCTATCGCGATGATGATTTTCGCGTCTTCACCGCCGGGCTGATTACGGATCTGGACGATGAACCTTTGAGTCTGAGTCCGGAGGAAATAGCTCTGCGGGAGCGCTTTCTACGCGAACGGGTGCTCCGATTCCTCCAGCCTTATTAGCCCGGATTATTCGTGAAAACAGTGGGGCGCCGCACGCGACCCGGTGCGGGGCGGTTTTTCTTTGAACCTGTACTTTACGCATACGCTTTCATGAACAATCCGGGTTAGCGGGCGGCAACAGCGCGGCGGCGTAGAACGGGAGTCACAGCAGAAAAAGCCATGTCGTACTCGTTGCCGGCATTCCAGAGCATCCAACCTTTGCCGCCCGCATCATCGCTGCCGCGGATCTGCTCCTGGATGTAAGCCGCGTTGTAATTGCTGACTCGCCAGCGGAAGGCTTGAAGCCAGGGCCGAACCACCTTGCCTGTCCCGGATTTTTCCAGCACCCGGGCAACTCCCTGATGGAGGAAGTGGTAAGGTTCATCAGCGGGCCGCGCTTTGCGATCAAAGCCGTTGCTGAAATGCGATGGATAGAGCATGGGTGAGATGACATCGACGTGCAAAGATAGTCTTTCGATTCGCTGTCCGGTCGCATTGATATCCAGATCTTCACCCCAGGCAACGACTCCAAAGATGTCGATAGCCGTGCGAGTGTTTGTCAGGCTTGTCAGTGTATGAGCACCGGCCAGAAAGCGGGCGATATTCTGGACCTTATCTTCCGGCGAGCTTACCTGGTGGTAGCTGACCTGTTTTAGATTTCCCTCAGCCGGGTAGCGGACATAGTCGAACTGGATCTCATCGACGCCCAGGAGCACAAGCTCCGTAACCAGAGCCAGATTGTAGTCCTGGACTTCCTGGTGGCCGGGATCAACCCACAAAGGCTGGCCTTTGGTGAGCAGCCTTCCCGTTGGGCTGCCTGCATCTTTTATAGCCAGATCAGGCCGCTGCTTTGCCAGGTTCTCATCCTGGAAGAGAGCCATCCGGGCGATGACATAGATGTCATTGTCATGTAAGTATTTTATCATTTTGGATATATCAAGAATCGGAGCTGGATGGCGGCGGTTTTTTTCAACGATGTCCAGCGAACTGCGATAGTTCACAACACCTATGATATCTTTAACATCGAAAACAATACCGTTAGCCCCGGCATTTTTCAGCCGTTCCACCTCACGCTGGATGCGTCCGGGATTGGAATTGCCGCCCTGCAGGTAGATGGCATGGACAGCGGCATCCGCCGGCCAGCCCAGTGGCTCATTCTGGTGCGGCTGAAGAATCGGCTCCGGCAATACAATCTCTTCCTTATGGCAAACACGGTCTGCGAAGGCCGCCGGGTTATTCTTTTGGATGGCTTCTTCCAGCTGGCGCTGATCATAAATAAAACTATAGGAATACAGCCGACGGGCCAGAATTCCGGCGCTGAGTCGCTCTGTGCAGTGGAAACTCAGACGATCACTGTGCCGGGTGAGGCCCTCAGGAAACTTCTTTTTGTATTCTGTTATAAATGGTTTTTCCGGGGAGGTCTTATCGATAGGAAAGATCCCCCCGGGAAATTGTGTCATTGTGACCAGCGCGGCGGCAGCCACTATGGCACTGGCTGTCTTCACGGGAAACCGTGGTTCCAGCCGCCAGAGTATCCACCGGTCCAGGCCCTTCTCCAGAGTTCTGACACAGAATAGTAAAAATCGGTTCATTCCATACCCTGCAGGCGCAAAACTTAGAAAATTTTAGCGCATGGGCGGCAGCATTTTTATGCAGTGCATCATGTCAAAGGATTTTTCTGGCACAGTTGTTCCCGGAGCCTTTTTTCCAGGCCCCAGGGCCATTATCTATTATCAGACCGATTGGCTGCCGGTTCCCGCCACACGGGACTGGTAGGCCAGTACGCTGCGAGCCAGAAACAAGAAAGTGAGCACAAAGAAGACATCACCGGCAGCCGAACGTAGCAGGAAGGGCAGGGCCATGGTATAGCAGGAAAGGAGTCCCTCCAGACTGAAAGGATACAGTCCTCCCCAGAGGAAGACTCCCAAGTTGGAAAGCAGATAGAAGATGATAGCAGAAGTAACGCCCGCTTTCAGGCCCGATTGGAGATAGGGTCCGCCGGCCAGCACTTTTTTTAGCGGAATGCCCAGAAAAGCCGGCAGAAAAAAGCCAAGGTTGATGAGCGCCATGGTGCCCACGTGCTCAAAAGGCAGAAACAGGTTGCTGACCAGAAGCGCTACGGCCGGGACCATAAGGGCCAGCCAGCTACGATCCAGTAAAGTGAATGCCAGAATTCCTGCTGCGGCAACCGGAGTTATGTTGGCAGGGTGCGGTAAGAGTCTCCCGGCAAGGGCAATACCTGTAAGGATCAGGGCCAGGATCCAGTCATTTCCGGGAGTATTTCGATCAGCGGACTTCAGCATAAGAGCAGAAAAAAGCAGCTGTTTCTTTTGTAAATGCAAATTCGGTCACAGGCTGCAAGTATCGTTTTGTTTGCGATCAGCCGTTGGCCCCGCCTTTGATGCAAACCAGCGGCCGGTGTGTCACAGGCAGGGTTTAGACTGCAGCCATGAAAGCAACCATCAGCAACTACATTTGTGGGGCCTGCGGAGCAACGTTTCGGCGGTGGTCCGGTCGCTGTCCGCGTTGTGAAGAATGGAATTCTCTGCGGGAGCGTGAAGAGGGTCGCCTGGACAAATTTCCCGCCACTCGCCTGGTTCTTCTTTCCGAGTTGCAGACAGAGATCAGCGGCAGACGGTCCAGCGGTCTTAAGGAATTGGATCGATTGCTGGGAGGTGGATTTGTTCCCGGATCGGTCCTCCTGCTTGCCGGCGAACCGGGGGCGGGGAAATCCACTCTTCTTCTGGAAATTGCCCGGACGTTTGCCGGTAGCTGTGTTTATATTTCCGGTGAGGAAAGTTTGCAGCAGATTGCGGAGAGAGCGCGCCGCCTTGCGATCGTTAACCCACTCCTGCGACTCGGGGTTGCCTGTAGTATAGAAGAAATCCTGGCCACTGACGTGGCTGATCTGGTTTTTGTGGATTCCATCCAGACGGTTTCGAGTCGGGAAGCTCCAGCAGGAAGTCAACCGGCCATGCGACAGTCGATCGAACAGCTGACGCGGATGGCCCGCCAGAGCGGTAGCGTTGTGATTACTACAGGACACATTACCAGAGAAGGATCCATCGCCGGACCCCGCCTTCTGGAACACATGGTGGACGCGGTTTTCTTTTTTGAGAGTGACCGATCCGGTCAGCTGCGGATTCTACGCAGCATCAAGAATCGTTCCGGTCGCAGCGGTGAAAGCGCTTTTTTTGCCCATCATCCGGCGGGACTGCGGGAAGTGGAGAGGCCGGATGCTGCGCTGTCTTTTCAGAATTCCATTCTCAGTGCAATGGTGGCGGGCAGTCGCGCCCTTCCGGTAGAGATCCAGGCTTTAGTCAGCGAAGGCTGCGGCAGACGGACCGCAGAAGGGTTGGATCAAAAACGACTGATGCTCCTTGCTGCCGTAATGGATCGGTATCTGGGGACGGGCCTTGGCAATCGGGATATATTTGTGAACCTTGCCGGTGGCCTGTCTTCCGATGAGCCGGGTCTCGATCTGGCGCTGGTTGCAGCCACCTATGCCTCGGCCACGCACCGCAACATGCACGGGGCCTTTGTGGGCGAAGTAGGCCTTGGAGGTGAGATACGGCCGGTGCAGCAACTGGATTTGCGCTGTGAGTCTCTGCGGGCGACAGGCGTGGAGCAGATATTCTGCCCACGCTCACAGGCCGATCGAGCCGGATTGCGCGGAATTCTGCACGTGGGAGAGTTGCCGGAAATTCTGACCGGTCTTTAGTATGGATTTTTATAGAAAAATCAGGGTACGCCCAATTCAGCCCATAAATTTTTTGAGCAGCTGGAATTTTGGTCCGTTAAAGGGCGGGTAACGCAGAGGAATATCGATCCAGCGCGATTTGCGCAGAACGCTGCGTTTGTAGGAAAATGCTTCAAAACCCATGCGGCCGTGGTAAGCGCCCATTCCGCTATCGCCCACACCGCCAAAAGGAAGATCGGGCACACTTAAATGAACCATGGTATCATTAACACAGCCACCTCCAAAAGTGGTGCGCTTGAGCACTTCGCGCTCGAATTTCCGATTGGCCGTGAAAAGGTACAGGGCCAGTGGACGGGGTCTTGAGTTGATGAAATCAATGGCTTCTTGTTCCGTGCCGTATTCCATGACCGGAAGAATAGGCCCAAAGATTTCTTCCTGCATCACCGGCGAATCGGATTTTACGTCAGTCAGGACAGTCGGAGCAATGTAGCGCTCTTTAACGCTAATCTGTCCACCGGTGAAGACTTTTCCGTTTTTAAGATATTTTTTTAAACGATCAAAATGCCTCTGGTTGACAATTCGTCCATAGTCTTTACTTTGAGCGGGATCGCTGCCGTAGAACTGCTCAATGCTGGCTTTGATTTCCGGTAGCAGGCGATCTTTCACCGAGCGTTCCACAAGCAGGTAATCGGGGGCCACACAGGTCTGTCCTGCATTCCAGAAGCGCCCCCAGGCGATGCGCCGGGCCGCCGTCTTTAGATTTACGCTGCCATCGACAATGCACGGACTTTTTCCACCCAGTTCAAGAACTACGGGCGTGAGATACTTTGCGGCCGCCTGCATAACAATTTTTCCTACCGCTGTGCCACCGGTGAAGAAGATCATATCGAAGCGCTGCTTCAAAAGGGCGGTATTGGTAGGCCTTCCGCCTTCCACGACAGCAATGTAGTTTTCCGGGAACGTTTGTCCGATCAGATCACGAATCACAAGAGATGTATGCGGAACCAGTTCCGATGGTTTGATGATAGCTGTGTTGCCCGCTGCAATGGCGGCGACGAGCGGCGCGATTGCCAGGTGGAAAGGATAATTGTAGGGGGCGATGATGAGGACGTTCCCAAAGGGTTCGGGAGTGATGGAAGCATAAGCCGGAAATTGCGAGAGCGGTACGGGAACTGCGCGTTCCGCCATCCAGCGCGGCAGCCACTTCAAGGCATGTTTGATCTCTTCCAGGATAATTCCTGTTTCTGAGGCATAGCCCTCAAAGGCCGATTTTCCCAGGTCCTTCTGCAAGGCCTCAAGAATTATGTTCTCCCGCGCTTCAATGGCCAGCTTCAATCGTTTTAGCTGTGACTTGCGAAAGTCCAGCTCCCGGGTTTCTCCCTTGAGGAAGTATTCTTTCTGGGCCCCGATCAAACCAAGTATTTTCCGGGATGGCGTTTCAGCGGGTGGTTTCATAGGTTGCGTCCGGTGTGATTTGCTTTGTGTGCCGGAACAAGTCTTTTTTTCCTGCCGGAATTGCCCCGAAAGCACTCTGACTCGCGTCCTTCGTGGGAATCCTTCCCCGTCAATTCTGACGGTGCTATTCGGGCTGGCTGAAATCCTTCCGGAAAAGCAGAAGCTCCAGAAGCCGGATTTTTATTGACACCAGCGAATCTAAGAGTAGTTCTATATTAAGAAAAATAATAGGAGAAATTCAAATGCAAAAAAATCATCTCTGGCTGTCCATCTTCATTCTGCTGGGCTCCTGTACAGTGGTGGAACAGTTTACGGGTGCAGAAGAAAAACAGAATCCGGCGACACTCCTGGCGGTTCTCCTGGCTACCCAGGGTTCCAGTAGCACGAGTGCATTCGTTGGTCATGTTTATGTAACAAATTCCGCTTACAATGGCAATCTGGGTGGTGTTTCCGGGGCCGATGCCAAATGCAATTCGGCCGACGCCAATAAGCCAGGCAGCGGCACGTACAAGGCCATGATTGTCCAGGGAACAACTCGGCGTGCCTGCAGCACAGCGAATTGCACTTCCTCTTCAGAGAACATTGATTGGGTATTCAAACCCGGTGCACAATACTATCGCAGTAACCGCACTACGCTAATTGGAACAGCCAGTAGTGCAGGGATCTTTGCATCAGCAGTCTGGGACACAGGGGAAACACGTTTCTGGACCGGGCTTGGATCGGACTGGACCAACAGTGCAAACCATTGCTTGAGCTGGACCTCCGGCGATAATGGTCAGGCAGGCAGTTACGGATTGACTGACGGAACTACGAGTGCCATGGATTGCACCGGAAGTGGAGGATGGGGTAATTCTTACCTTCTGTGCGTGTTGCAATAAGGTCCTTTCTTTGAGGCCGGATCGGTGACTGCGGAGCCTTGAGGTATCCCATAGATTCGTGACCGAGTCTACCTTTGACGGTTTACTGGCAAAGAAAAATCCTCTCTGTCCGCTGAAGGAAGGCGGTGCAGAGGTATGCGAGCCTTGAGGCTTTTGCGGCCGATAAAGCGCTCAGCTTGAGGTTGCATTCTATAGAACTGATTTGCCTGAGCGCTGTACCGTTCAGCCCGATGCAGAAGGTGCGGATGACTTTGCAGATATTCTATCAGGGGGCCGCGCGTCGCCTGTTGCGACATGGCTTTATCCATTCGCCTGAAAAAAAGACCGAGTGCCGCGGGATCATAGGGCGATTGTCGCAAGTAGGTCCAGGCAAAATCATCAGCCTCACCCTCCTGGGATTTGTTGTAGCTGTGACGCAGGACAAGGCTCATGGCAAAATCAGCTATCTGCCCCAGCGTGGCTGCGCGAATTTTCCGACCCAGGAGTTCCATGCGGACCAGAGTCAGGCAGTGGGTTAGTTCCACATGGCCCACTTCATGGGCCAGAATTGCCATGAGTTCGGCTTCTGACTCGACAAAATCCAGTATTCCGGCCGTGATCAGAATAACGCCTCCAGGCAGTGCAAAAGCATTGATCGATGGGCTATCAATAATAAATACTTCATATTTAAAATCTTTCGTGCGTTTGACCGGTATTTGTTCCACAAGTTGCTGGACATACTCCCTGTCTTTCTGGTGAGCATTTGTAGATTCGCCGTACCGCCTGGCGATGGCGGCACCGTATTCTTTTTCATCAAGTTCATCAATGGCTATAACCCGGGTTAGAGCCCGGTCCATGCGCATCACCGGCTTGCCGAGCATTTGAAAAGCGGGTGCAAAAGTCAGCTCAAGCTTACTTCCGTCAGTTGAGCGTCGCAGTAGAAAGATCAATATACTTCCACCAACGTAAGGCACAGGGCCAGAGCGATAAGAGAAATCTGGCGGAAGTGGTTCTCCCGTAAAAAAATGCTCATAGAAAAGACGATGGTTAAAAGGGCCACCCAGAGAAGGGTTAACAAAGCCTGATCGAACGACCAGTATAGAAAAAAAGCGGCAGCGAGAAACAGGGGATCTAAAATCCACAGATGCACGCGCCGATCAATTTTTTCCCGGAAGTTCATGATGCCCTGGAAAGGACCCATGTCGACTTTTGCAAAGCGAATCTGCCGCAGTGGAAAAATGGCAGCAAGTAGTAAGCATAGCGTAACGAGCCCGGCAATCCAGTTCTGATCGGCCAGATGGATGGCGGGCATTTCTCCTGTGCTGGAAAGAAAGGCCAGGTAAAAAGCGGAACCCCAGAAAAAGCAAAGGGCATAAACCTTCAGGCGATCCATAGTCCGCCACCGGGAAAGCAGCAAGAGCGGAAAAGGGAGCAAAGCATAAACGGTGCTCATCCAGCGTTCAGGAATTTCGCGCTCCAGAATTATCCAGCTCAGGATCATCGCGAATTCGAGAAAGAAGGGCTGGACCCGACTGGAAAAAGGGGCTCCGGCTCCCGGGATGCTAAACCAGTAGATGATCGCGGCCAGGCCAAAGAGCTGGATAGCAAGTCTTGCCGAAATACCTCCCAGAGGTAGTTCGCTCTGTAGTTCTACCAGCAAATGCCTCACAAGAAAAGCAACCACGAGGACGGTTCCGGTGTAATAGATGTGCTGTAGCGTCTCTATAGCTGCCGCATCTCTAACCCTTTTCTGTAGTGCCCTGGCCAGTTCCGCGGCCAGCAGGGAAAGCAGGAGCCAGGAGAGCCCCAGAAGCAGCGGAAACTCTGGCCTGGTTAGCCGTACGCACCACAGGCCCAGCTGTAAAGCAACAAGGCAGACTGCAGCATTGCGCAGCAGCGGAAAAGGCGATATCAGTTTTATCGCAACGGTTGCTGAGACAGCAATGAAAGGTAGCCAGGCAAGGATAGCGTAAATCAAATCAGGAATGTTGGACCGGGTAAATTGCACTTTCCAGAACCAGAGATGCGCAAAAAGCAAGAAAACCCAGATTCCACAGCGAAAATACCAGCTGCGGTCAGCCGGAATGGTTTTATGTGCTGGTAGAAAAAACAGAGCAAAGGCAATCGCACTCGCAATAGCCGACGCATACGGGCTTCCTTTCAGGGAACCGTAAATTAATAAAAGTAGTAAACCTTCAAGGATACTGCCGCTGATCTTCCAGCCCGGCAGCGTATCTTCCCGGGGTAACAACCGTCTCTGGCTGAAGGTGAGCAGGGTGACCAGTACGATAGTCGCACCTGCCTGATAAAAATTTTCCCCTGTCCGGCTTTCATTCAGGACCAGTGCGGCATACCAGCCACCGGACATCAAATAAAGGAGACGGCCGATTTCTTCCAGCAGCCGGTCTCCCAGGCGTTGCGTCAGAATAGTGAACGTCAGCGTCTGAACCAGAATCAATCCGGCAATCAGCACCCAGTCCAGCTCCCAGCGCGAAAGCAAAATGAAGCCGCATATAACAAAGCTTTGAGCGATTAAAGTATCTGTCCGATGCAGCCAGAGGATCCCCTTGCTGCGGGCCTGGTGGGCAACGATAAAGACTGCGAGAGCCCCTGAAAGAAAGAGCAGGCCGGAAAAACGTGTCTCTGGCAGATAAATCAAAACGGTTCCCAGCAAAGATGTCCAGTGCAGTAAATGGGCGATCAGGGGCATGCTTTCAAGTTTATCGCTGCGAAAAGTCGAACGGTAGTGTAGTCCGATGGCAGTTCCAGCTACCAGAAGTCCACCAGCGAGGCCCGCGATGCGGAGTAGGCTGAGTCAGGAATTTGTTTGGTCGGTTACCGGGAGTCCAGCGGTCCCTCCCAGTGAAGTTAAGAAAATAATGTTGTAAATTAAGTAGCTACTCGTGCACAAAAGACTCTGATGCTCCCATCGGCTGCGTGCGGCCATGAGAACTCCTGCTGATGAAGTGAGGGCTGCAAGAAGGAGCACGGGGAGCCTGGCTGGCAGAATGGCCAGAACGATCAAAGACAGAACCAGGTGCAGTGAGGCGAACGACTGTTCGGAGGCCCGGTAAGTAAAAACCAAATTGATCGCCACGGCCAGGGCAACCAGGCCCAGGCCACTCATTTCACTTTCAATCCAGCGAATCCCGGGTATGGCCACAGCAGCAAAGCATGCTACGAGCACCGTGGCACCAGAAACGGCGTAAAGAATGGAAGAGAATCGGGCCCAGTTTTCCTTGCCTTCTGTTCGGCGGCCGACCGCGGCAACGAGGGCTGCGACCGTTACGATCATTAGAAAGCGGAAAACAGGCGCCAGAGCAAGGGCCGTGTAGACGGCCAGGAAGCCCATGCCCATGGTAAGTATCACTCCGCCCAGAATTCCGGTCCAGTTGGCCAGAATTACCCGCTGCAGGTTGATCTGCCATTCCGGTGCTGACCGAATCGCCGGGGAAGACCAGGCCCTGGGTTCGCTAAGGTTTAGCCGGGGCTCTACCCGAGTCTCTTCGCCCACAGGATCCGGCACTGCTGCCGGGGTTAATGGCATGCTGGGACTCTGTGCAGCTACGGATGCAGCGATTTTTCCTGCTTCGCTGCCGGGCGTTCGGTTTTGCGGCGGCAGGGAAGGCTTCGGGACCTGCTTTTTCATCAGTTCTATCTGTTCCTGCAGCAACGTGATGCGGCCACTTAGAGTACGTACATACACTGCCAGAACCACAAACGCGATGAGATAGACAGCCTGTTCAAGGTTCAAAATGTTCAATGGCTCCGCCCATGCTGGTCAGCAAGGGTGTCCTGTATGACAATCGTTTTCATGTTACCATACAACTATTACCTTATGATATGGCAATAGTTTTCGGGCCATGCCCATCCACCAGGTGTTGGCCTCCGATATTCTATGCTTTTACCCGGGCTGCGTTAGATTCAATTCATCCATCTGGTAGATTTGACTTTTTTATAAAATCCTTTGGCTTCCAGATCACCGGATGCCGTTAGCGGAAAATCAGATTTCACCAGAGCCCAGGTGGCATGAGAGATAAGGATCCCCCCTGGCTTTGCCTGTGCCTGAATCCGACTGGCCAGGTTAACATTGGAGCCAATGATGGTGTAATCCATGCGTTCCGGCCGCCTGCAGCAGGATCAAATAGTTGGTTATGGCATCTGGGCGGCCTTTTCCGATAGCATGTTTGGATTGTAGTGGAAGGGGAAGAGTTGTCAAGGAGAGAAGGACCGTGCCGGGTATGCAGCCTCTTGGCGATTTCATGTCCCCAAAAATGGGTTGCTGCGGCGGGGCTGGACTCATAGCTCCGAATGGAGGCTGGCTAAATGCAGAAAAACCTACTGCTGGCGCTTTTCAGCACCATCGTCATGATTTTAATAGCGGAGGCCGTCCTGCGCTTCGCCCGGAAGCGCTTTGTTGAGTATGCGGACCAGCAGGTCAGGATATCGCCTGCTTTTGGAGAAAAGATTCATGATCACTTCTTCTATGATGAAAGTGGTCTCTTTCTCATTCGACCAGGCTCATCCGGTATGCATGTTGGATTCAATCGCCCGGCAGTGAAAATAACTGTGAATCAAGCCGGTTTCCGCGGCCAGGAATTGAAGCCTGAATCAAAGAAAATCTTTATTACAGGCGATAGCATCATTTTTGACGGCGGCAATCTTGAGGAGAATACAATCGCCGCCCACCTTGAGCGGTCACTGGATCAAAAATATCAAGTGGTCAACGCCGGTACTACTGATGTCGGAGTGGATCAGTATTTGATTCAGGCTAAGACCGGGCACCTCGCGCGCTATAAGCCCGATATGGTTGTGATTGGTTTATATTTGAATGATGCAAGGCCGCCACAGGGTTTTATTGGCGAAAACAATAGCGCCGTTATCAATTTCCTTAAATTGCCCATCCTGCGCTCCTCGGCTCTTTCGGAGTTTGTCCAGATTGGCTATTATGCGCTGGTTCTGGGCAGGGAGTCTTATGAGAATCCTAACGCAAGACGGTTTGCCTGGACCGGGCCGTGGAATGACCGCAAGTGGAGGGTAGCTCCCCAGGCTTATAAAGAACTTATTGACGAGGCTCGCTATGATTGGGGTGCCGCCTGGGTTCCGGCGGAGCAGGAGAAAGTTTTACAGGCTATTTATGAAATCCATGAACAATACCGGGCGAAAGGAATCAAGCTGGCGGTCATTCAGTTCCCGGCGAATGTTCAGGTTTATGCTGAGTTCAATGATGAAATTGTTGCCCGGCCTCAGAGGGGAATTTCAAAAGCGTTACGGCTAAAAGGTATTCCCGAGCTCGATTTGCTGCCAATTTTCCGTGAAAATAGGCAGGGCATAATCTTTGCCGACCAGTGCCATCTCACCGCAGACGGCAATAGAATTGCAATGAAGGCCATTGAACCATTTGTGAAGGGGTTGCTCTCTCTATAATTCTCTAACCCGCATTATTCGTGAAAACAGTGGGTCTCCGCACGCGACCTTACCCCTGGCCCCGCATACGGACGTCCTTGCCCGAATGCGGGGCGCTGCGCCCTCCGTGGCTCCGCGACAGGGGCAAGGCCGCGCGCGACACACTGTTCTTACAAACAAGCTCCGGGTTTTCGTGGAAATGATGAAAAACCGCCCGGTGCGGGTTTTTCTTTGAACCTGTACTTTACGCATACACTTTCATGAATAATCCGGGCTAATGGTGCATTTTATTCGAATAGTTCTGCGGATTCTACAATGGCATCTGCAAAGGTGATCGAGCAACTCTGGTTAGAGAGAGAACTATACGACCAGGCCCATCGCCCTTTTTTGGAATTATCTGCCTCTGTCGTCGCATGCGGATGCCCCGCAATCGCGACGACCTGAGCTTCTGCCATACCTGGTTTGATTTTTGCACAGTCATTGCGATCAAATACCTTTGTCTGCGGCGCTACATAAGGATTTTTTTGATCGCATTGCTGGCCGGATAAGATTGCTAACACGAGGAGGGTGTATATCAGTTCCGAATTGTTCATTTTTTTTACCTTTGAAAGAGGAGGTACGCCCCAATCGATATGGGTTCTTTACCGCTAAACCTTTCCTTTAAGGGCGACCGCCCAGAAATTCTCCATAGACCCAGCCCCGGCGTGGCTCACAACCCCCGGCATACCAATCATCCTCGGGGATAACATAGTACCAGTAATTCAGCCAGCCCTGAACCGGAGCTTTCTCTACTGTCCGGGCCAGTACTTTGACTTCCTTGCCGACAGGTATGTGGTCATACTCCTGCGGGTTTATGTCTCCATAGGTGCACTTATATTCGGATGCCAGCGAGTCCGGAGCGGAGCGAAATTTTACCGCTGTCGTTGTGCCCCACCTTGCAAACCCCATCGTGACCACAGGCAGGCCATCGATATATGCGCGAAAATCCATGTAATAGCCAAAACCGAAATCTTCCGGTCCCCAACGGGCTGCAGTCAGTTCGCGTACGGAAAGGGGTAAACCGGGTTCGGTCGGCTGCGGACCAGCCCCGGTAGCCGGAGTGGAAGGAGCCTTCTTACAGGAACAAAGCCATACAAGAATCAGAAATACGGTTGAGGGCAGGAGGAGGCGCATAGAGTCAGAGAGCGACATAGATATTGCGAGTCAATGGAATTCGGCGGCTATATTGCGACGCTTCCGGAAAATGGTTTGCCGACTTTCCAATGCCCGGATAATGAGACCTGCGAAGTCCATTTGATTTGCCTTTTTCCGGAAGGGCTGGCGGAGTGTATGGAGTCCATTTCCGACCTGGCGTAGAGAATTTTGAGCGCTGTTTTGGAGCCCCCATAGATGAAAATATTGATCGTTGGTGCAACTGGTGTTGTTGGCAGGCACGTTATTCCCCGGCTCCTCGAACGAGGACATGAAGTGAGGGCATTGGTTCGGACACGCGACCAGGCTACTCAACTTCAGCGCCTGGATGTGCAAGTATATTCAGGTGACATTCTTGTCAGCGATACTCTTTCGCCAGCAGTATCGGGAGCTGAATGTGTTATCCACCTTGCCACCGCAATTCCCAGAAATCTCGATCGCGGCGATTGGACAATGAATGACCGTATCCGCCGCGAGGGGACACGAAATCTCCTGGTGTGCGCAGCGGAGAGCAGCACTCGTCGATACATTCAGCAAAGTATCATCATGCTCTACGGAGACTATGGAAACACCATAGTGGACGAGTCAGCATCACTGCAACCCTCGCCGTACATTAGATCCGCTTTCGATATGGAACAACAAGTGCGTGAAAGCAACATCGAATGGTGCATACTGCGCGGCGGCTATTTCTACGGTCCTTCCACGGGAGCTGAAGATGCCTGGAGGGAATTAGCCCGCTCAGCGAAGTTGCAAATTCCTGCCAACTCCGGTGCATTTGTCTCTCTCGTTCATGTGATCGACATGTCCCGTGCTGTGGTAGCTGCAGCAGAGGAAGCAAAGCCGGGCAGCATTTACAATGTCGTTGATGACCGGCCGGTTAGCTATGGAGAGCTTTACAATTTTCTGGCCCGCCAGATCGGAGCGCCTGACCCGGAGGTGAATCAAATAGAAGCACCTTCCCTTGGTTGCAGCAATAATCGAATCAAGGCCGATCTCGGTTGGCATCCGTTGTTCCCCAGTTTTCGTTCCGGTCTGGTCTGGTAGGGCGTGCTCCTGACATGCAATGATACAGGCACAGATCATATAAGTTTGCGGTTCCATAACTCTTGACCGGGAACGACCCCAAAAATCGCTGGGCAGGGAGCCGCTCATGGAACGAAAACTCGACCAGCTGGTCAACCAGATCTACGAAGAGGGCATCGAAAAAGCAAAAAAAGAAAAAGAGAGCATTCTCGAACAGGCGCGGGCGGAAGCAGAATCCATTGTGAATCGCGCGCGGGCGGAGGCCAGGGCTTTAAAGTCCGCTGCAGAAGAAGAGAGCCGGTTGCTCGCGGAAGGGGCTCGCACAGAGGTCCGCCTGGCGGTGGACCGGGCGCAGGCCGAACTCAAACGGCAGCTGGAAACGATCCTGGAACAAAAGATTTTACCGGAAGGGTCGCTCAAACTTGATGGACCCTTCCTTCAGGCTCTGCTTCTTGAGGCTGTGCGCGGTTTCAAGGCAGGAAGCCAGGTTACTCTTTCTGACACGATGGAGGAGGAATGGCGCTCGCGTATTAAAGCTTCGATACAATCAGCACTTCCGGTGGACGTGGAATTTTCTCCGGGCCAGAAAAGCGGATTTTCCATCAAGCAGGCCGGTGAGAATTACAGGCTGGATTTTTCTGCGGAGGCGCTGGAGAATTTCCTGCGCTCTTTTCTTAAAGCGACCACTCGCAGTCTGCTTTTCTCGCGCTGAACATGCAATACTATTACTTGATGTCTTCTCTGCCGGATCTTTCCCCTGAGGAGCCCGTCCTGTTTGAAATCGGGAAGCTGGTCCGGCAAATCGAAGAGAACCTTGTCCCCCTTGACTTGAAGTATTTTCGCTATCTATTGTACAGGAATGATAATAAAAATATTATGCATCATTTACGGTTGACTCAAGGGCTGCGCGATGCATCGCACTTGATTTTTTACGAACCAGCAGCCTATGCTTTTGAAGAGCTGGAAGACCACCTCAAGGAAGGAGAAAAGCTCCCCGCTTATATGCAGGACTTCTTGGCTGCATTCCACCGCGATGAGCTGCCCACGGACTGGAGACTGCGCGAGAACATCCTGAAAGAAAAATACTACCAGGAAGCGCTCAGTCTGGGGGAGCCATTCCTCAAAGCATACTTCACTTTCAAGCGCAATCTCAAGAATATCCTTTCGGCCTTGAATGCCAGGCAGTACGGATTCCCGCTTGCTGATGTACTCATTGGAGAGGATGATCTCACCGTTCAACTGCAGAGCGCCACCC
This sequence comes from Spirochaetales bacterium, assembly GCA_015075425.1. GTDB lineage: Bacteria > Spirochaetota > Leptospiria > Leptospirales > Leptonemataceae > H5-SPI1. The sequence goes on from JABTUL010000003.1 coordinate 153,587, forward strand.
AGAGCGATTTTGGACTCGGTCGGGAATTTCCTTTTATAGACGATTTACGGCAATATATTGAAGAAAAAGCGTTTGTAAAACTCGAACAGACGGTTGATCGACTGCTCCTCGTGGCGGTGCAGGACCTGGCGCACGATCGATTCAGCCGCGCTGCGGTGTTTGCCTATTTTATAGAGGCATCCCTCATGCAACGCTGGGTGCATCTGGAAGAAAAAGCAGGATTGCAGGAGCTGGAGAACATGATTCATCGGATTGTAACAGAAGCAAGCTGGCCGGAGCACTGGCATCAGGAGGGGGCGGCATGACGCAGGGCAAAGTCAGTGGAGTGGTGGCGAACCTGGTTTCCGTTGAGGTGGATGGCCCGGTTGCTCAAAATGAGATCTGCCACATAGAAGTTCAGGATGTGCATCTCATGGCAGAGGTCATCCGCATTCATGGAAACACCGCTCACGTGCAGGTCTTTGAATCCACGCGCGGCCTGCGGGTCGGTGCATCGGTGAAGTTCAGTGGCCATATGCTGGAAATCGATCTGGGTCCAGGAATCCTGTCGCGCAAATACGACGGTTTACAGAACGATCTGGAAAAGATGAGCGGTATTTTTCTCTCTCGCGGAACTCAGGTAGATGCTCTGGATCCCGAGCGTCGTTTTGATTTTACGCCCATTGCTAAGGTCGGCGACAGTGTGCGTTCTGCGGACTGGTTGGGCCAGGTGAAAGAAAACTGGATGGATCATAAGATTATGGTCCCTTTCGCTCTTGAGGGCAGCTGGACAGTGGCTGATATCCAGACGGGTAGTTTCCGGGTTGATGACACCGTCGCCACGCTTAAGAATTCACGTGGTGAGACGAGAGCTGTAACCATGCGCCAGAAGTGGCCGATCAAAAAGGCCATCCAGGCTTTCGACGAACGGCCGCGTCCCTATCGATTGATGGAAACAGGCATCCGGGTCATCGATACCTTAAATCCCCTGGTGGAAGGTGGCACAGGATTTATTCCTGGACCATTTGGCTGTGGCAAGACGGTCCTCCAGCATGCGATGAGTAAAAATGCGCATGCAGATCTGATCATCATCACGGCCTGCGGAGAAAGAGCAAACGAAGTCGTTGAGATTTTTAAAGAGTTCCCGCATCTGGACGATCCGCGTACCGGCCGCAAGCTCATGGAAAGAACCACGATCATCTGTAATACTTCCAATATGCCAGTGGCCGCCCGCGAAGCTTCTGTGTACACCGGAATGACCATTGCTGAATACTACCGGTCAATGGGGCTCCGGGTTTTGCTCCTTGCCGACTCGACCAGCCGCTGGGCCCAGGCATTGCGCGAGATGTCCAATCGTCTGGAGGAGTTGCCCGGCCCGGATGCTTTTCCCATGGACTTATCCGCCATCATCTCCAATTTCTATGCACGGGCAGGGTATGTGCGCTTGCGGAACGGGCAGACGGGATCGGTCACCTTTGTGGGTACTGTTTCACCGGCCGGTGGCAACCTCAAAGAACCGGTGACGGAAAGCACGCGAAAGGCCGCTCGAGCCTTCTATGCACTTTCGCAGGGCCGGGCTGATGCCCGTCGCTATCCGGCCATTGATCCGCTTGATTCTTATTCCAAGTATCTGGAGTATCCGGAGTTTGTGGAGTACATGGGCAAAGAGCTGCGGCCGGACTGGACATCCATGGTAACCCAGGCCCGCGATATTTTGCGCCAGGGTCAGGAAGCTCAGGCTCAGATCAATATTCTGGGCGATGATTCCGTTCCCCTGGAATACCACGAAGTCTACTGGAAGGGTGAAATGATCGATTTTGTTATCTTGCAGCAGGACGCTTTTGATGCCGTGGATGCCAGTACGCCTCTGGCCCGGCAGCAGTTCATGCTGGAGCTCCTTCTGGGTATTACTCGCTTGAGCTTTAGCTGGGCGGGCTTTGAGGCTGTGGGGAATTACTACAAACAGCTCATCAATATACTCAAGCAAATGAACTACGCAGTGATGGACAGCCCGGAATTTTCCACCTATCTGGATCGTTTGCGGCAGATGTTGCGTGAGCAGAGCGGTCAGGATCTGGCCGCTGACTGGACAGGAGCAAGCGTATGATGCAGGTGCAGGCTTTTCAAAAAATCTATGCCGAGCTTTCCAAAATCACCAGAGCAACCGTAACCCTGCGCGCCCAGGGCGTTGGCAATGAAGAGCTGGCCTATGTGCACGGCCGGCCGGCGCAGGTGGTCAGCATTCATGGTCCGGAAGTGACCCTGCAGGTCTATTCGGGTACAGAAGGAATCCCCACCAACGCTCAGGTAGTTTTCATGGGTCATCCGCCACAGCTACGCGTTGGGCCAGGCCTTGCCGGGCGTTACTTTAACGCTTACGGTGAACCCATTGACGGCGGCCCTCCTGTGGAGGGCGAGCTTGTGGAAATCAACGGCCCGACGGTGAATCCCGTCCAAAGACAGATGCCATCAGAAACGATAGAGACAGGAATTGCTGGCATTGATCTGAACAATACCCTGGTAACCGGTCAGAAAATCCCTTTCTTTGCCGATCCCGATCAACCCTACAATCAAGTAATGGCTGACGTGGCCCTGCGTGCGCGGGCCGATAAAATCATCCTGGGTGGTATGGGTCTTTCCAATGATGACTACCTGTACTATAAATCGGTCTTTGCCAATGCTGGAGTGGAGCATAAGATTATATCATTCATAAATACAACCAATGATCCTCCCGTTGAGCGATTGCTCATTCCGGATATGGCCCTGGCTGTCGCCGAATTCTTTGCTGGCGGGCACAAAGAGAAGGTTCTGGTTCTTTTAACGGATATGACGCTTTTTGCCGACGCCCTGGCAATTGTTTCCAATAAGATGGATCAGATTCCCAGCAAAGATAGCATGCCCGGATCTCTTTACAGCGATCTGGCGCGTATCTATGAAAAGGCCGTGCAATTTCCCGATGGTGGATCCATCACCATTGTGGCGGTGACCACCCTGAATGAAGGGGACATCACCCATGCCATTCCAGACAATACCGGTTATATAACAGAAGGTCAACTTTTTTTGCGGCGGGATACAACTGTGGGCAAGGTCATCGTGGATCCCTTCCGCAGCCTTTCCCGACTCAAGCAACTGGTCATTGGCAAGCAAACCCGGGAGGATCATCCGCAGATCATGAACACACTGGTCCGCCTCTATTCCGATGCGGCCAACGCGCGCACCAAGAAGGAGAACGGTTTTGATTTAACCGATTACGATTTGCGGACCCTTGACTTTGCCTCTGAATATTCCAGACATCTACTGGCCATCGATGTCAATGTGAGTGTGGAAGCCATGCTTGACCGGGGCTGGGAGCTTCTGGCCCGCTATTTCAAGAAAAGTGAAACCGGCATCAAAGATTCTCTGACCCAGAAATACTGGCCGGCCGGAAGCGTTCATTGAAATTTCAATTCAATAAAACTGCTTTACAAAAGCTCAAACGCGAGCTTCTGGTCCGCCAGAAGGCGCTGCCCACACTTAAAGCTAAAGAGACTGCTCTGCGGCTGGAAGTGCGTAAATCAGCTGAACTTTTGCAGAGGGCCAACCAGGAGCTTGAACAGCTGATGAGGGATCGAGCCCCCCAGGCAAGACTCTGGCTGGAGTTTCCAGCTGTTCTGGCCATAAGGCAAATTGAGCTGAGGACACGCAACGTTGCCGGTGTCAGGGTTCAAGAACTGGAAACGATCCATTTCGATATTCGCAATTACAGTCTGTATGCCAATCGCGCCTGGGTGCCTGGTGGAACCGATCTCCTGAAAGACTACTGCTCACGCCAGATTCAGATTCGTTTGCTGGATTTGAGCACCCGGCTTCTGGAGCGCGCCCGCAAGAAAACGACACAGAAGGTCAATTTGTATGAAAAGGTTCAGATACCGGAATACCAGTCGGCTATACTCAAGATAAAACGGTTTCTTGAAGATAAAGAAAATCTGTCTATTGCCGCTTCCAAAATCGTAAAGGAAAAGCAAAAACAGGCGTCATGATTGAGCGGATGCGTAAAGTGACTTTCTTCCTGCATCATCGGGCGCGTTACGATGCCCTGCTGCGCCTTCAAGAGCTGGGGCTTGTTCATCTCGACCTTGAAGAGGGGACAGCGGAGAAAATCAAGAAACTCAAATCACTCATTGCCCGGCATGAGAAGGTGATTGCGGGGATTGAAAAACTCCATGAAGAATCAGATGGAGAAGGGATGGAATCCAGCTGGCCCCGTCATGTGCACAGCCCGGATGATCGTCTTAAATACCTGGAAGACCTGTTTGAAATCAAGGAGAGTTTTGAGAAGGCCCTCCTGGAACTCGAAGCAGAAGAGCGGCTCCTCTCTCCCTGGGGTGATTTTGATGTGCTGCGTGTATCCAGACTGGCCAACCATGGACTGCGGCTACGTTTTTTCATTGGCACGGCTTCTCATTTCCAGTCACATGAATTTGGAAATCAAGTGATTGAAGTGATTCATCGCGATGGAGCACGCCTGTATTTTGTGCTTCTGGAATATGGACCGCAACAATCTGAGGTCGTCCTTCCTTTTCAGGAAGTGATTCTGCCATCGAACTCGCTTCATGAAATTCGCGAGGTGATCGCCACGGTGCGGCAGCACATAGCCGACGATGAACGTCAGCTGGCCTCATGGAAGAGTATGACGGGCGGCCTGATCGAGCAGGTAGCGGATCTGCGCACGCAGTTGCAGTACGAAGAGGCGCGACTATGCCTCAAGGCGGCAGCCGGTGACACGATCTACTACATAACCGGTTGGGTTCCGGAAGCCGGCGTGCAGCAGCTGAAGCGCATGCTGGAAGAACAGCGGATCGCCTATCAACTGGAGAAGCCCGGGCCCAGCGATGCACCTCCGGTGAAGCTGCGGAACAATCGCTTCTCGCGTCTTTTTGAACCCATCACGCGTATCTTTTCTTTACCCGATTATTTTGAACTGGATCCAACGCTTTTTTTTGCGCCTTTCTTTACCCTGTTCTTTGGGCTCTGCCTGGGTGACGTGGGCTACGGGTTGATCTTGACGGCAATCTCATTGATCTGCCTGAAGATTGTCCCGCCCGCATACCGCATGATTGCCTGGCTCGGCATCATACTTTCCTTATCGACGACCGTTGCCGGAGTACTGCTCAACAGTGTGTTCGGTGCACCATTGCTGGCCGGTAGCCCTGCTATGGACCTGGCCGTCTTTTCTCCTTATACATCAGCCGGTAAAACGGCTTACCCGGCCATGTCGCTCTCCCTGGCACTGGGATTTGTTCAGCTAACGACCGGTATCATTTTGAGTGCCGTCAATGCCTGGCGGCGGCATGGCTGGCTGTATGCCCTGAAATCCAGCGGTAGCCTGGGAATGCTGCTCGGTGGACTCATTGTCGCGGCCCATGCCGATCCCATGGGTCTTGGACTTAATGCGGCCCTGCAAATTGGTCCCCTTCCGGTGGGTGCTCTCCTGACTGCTGCCCCGGAGAATGCCGGTCTTGTGCTTCTTGGCGCCGGTGCCTTTCTGTTCTTCTTTTTCAACAGTCCCGAACTTTCCATCTTTTTGCGTCCTCTAAGCGGACTCTGGGCCTTCTACCAGTTTGCCACCGGCCTTCTGGGTGATTTCCTTTCCTACATAAGACTCTTTGCTCTGGGTCTGGCCAGCGGTCTACTGGGCAATGCTTTCAATCAGATTGCTTTTATGATCCTGCCCCGCGGCCCCACCGGCCCCGAATTCCAGAGTCCCTGGATAGTCCTTGCCGTTTTGATTTTGATTCTGGGCCACACTTTGAACCTGGGCCTGGCGGTGCTTGGAGCCTTTGTGCATCCGCTGCGTCTCACTTTTGTGGAATTTTATAAAAATATGGAGTATGCGGGCGGGGGTCGGGCCTATACTCCCTTTGCGGTGCAACGCTCCCTGAAACAGGAATCAGTTTAATTTTTATTAAAGGAGTTTTTATGGAACAAATTCTCTCAGGACTCGGTCTGGCTTTAATGCTCGGTCTGGCAGGCTCGGGATCAGCGATCGGTCTGGCTATCGGCGGATCTGCGGTCATCGGCATGGTACAGAAACGGCCGGAAGCGTTTGGCAACGGTCTGGTGCTTGCCGGGCTCCCGGCCACGCAGGGGCTTTACGGCTTCGTCGCCTTCATCCTCTACTCAGGCTCGGTGACCCGGGACATCAGTATGTTTGGTGCATCCATCGTCTTTGCGGCCGGCGTGGCAGTGGGGCTTGCGGCTTTTATTTCCGCAATTCAGCAGGGCAAAGTCTGTGCTCATGGTATTCAGGCGATGGGCAGTGGACACGACACGTTTGGCAAGACGATGATTCTCGCAGCCTTTCCAGAATTTTACGCAATTCTGGCTCTGGTAGGTGCGATTCTCATGCAGGGACTGATGGCCTGATTTTTTCCAGGAAGGCCGGGCAACCGGCAGAGCGAAAATTCATGGTGTCGTAATGCAACTGTAACACGATTCACGTCGATTGGTTTGCCTCGTCTGCTATCTCTGGCAGGAGAGGCTATGGACCCGGCTTTCCTTCCGCTCTATCCGCTGCCTCGCCTTTCCGCTGAGGTCAGTGGCTGGAGCTACTTCTGGCTCAAATTCCCTTATGCGATGCCTTCCTTTCTTACATTTCTTATCGGTCTTTTCTTGATTACCTTCTCCTCCTCCTCCGGTCTTTCGAGTATGACACGTCGCCGCGATGTCTGGACTGTGGCCCTGACTTTTTTGAGTTATTCAGCACTTGCCTGTCTGACGGCGCTGCGCAGTGTCGTTGCTGATACGGAGCAACTTCTGTGGCTGCACAGATGGATCTATCCGGTGGTGCTCCTTCTGGCCCCCCTCAGTTTCTATTTGATTCACCTTGCACTGGGACAGCCGGGTCGGCTGCTTTTGTATTTTGGTCATGTTTGCTGGATTCCCGTAGTTGCGGCCTTTGTCTCTCTTCTGGAGGGAGTTGCTTTTACCGGGCGCTGGTATCACTACTCTTTTGGCAGTTTTCCGGAAGCGAACTGGCCCATTAAAGTCTGGGGCGTTTTTCCGGGTATCGGTCTGGCTCTGGTTGGTTTACCGGCTTTTTTATGGGATTGGCAATTGCGCCGCTCTCCCCCGGCTTTACTTATTGGCCTGTTTCTACTATTCAGTCTGACTCTGCTCAACTTGCCGGTTCTTGCTGGCTTCCCCATCTATCCTGGCAGCAATCTGCATTTTGTTCCTATGCTTTTGATAATCATCGGTCTGCACCAGAAATCGGGCCGCACCTGGCTTGACCTCCTTTTTGCAGAGCGCGGGCTATTCTATTTTCTCAATGCGATTCTCGCTGCGGCCCTTATCATCCTATCCCTTTCTTTTTTTGGTGGTCTGCGTGTGCTCGAAATTCAGGCGCGGCAGTGGTTTCCGGCTGTACCGATCACTTTGATAGGAATGGTTGTTGTTTTTGCCTCAGGCATATTCATCGGAGGGCTGGAAGCAACAAACCGGATTAACCAGTACCTCACGTTTATCCTGGCAATTCTGGGCTTCTATTTACTACTGAAAACAGTGGAAGCGCTTTATCTGGATCCAATCATAGAGTACCGGGTCAGGCAGCTGCTGTTCATTCCGCTTGCCTTCCTGCCAGCATTGCTCTATCGCCTTGTAGATACGGTTCATCCCGGGGAGAGCCGCTGGGCCGGTCGTTTACTCACTGTGTGCGGGGCAGCCCTGGCTTTTTTTCCTTTTTCCGATTTAATGTTTTCAGGATACTACAATCATGCTTACGGAAGAATTCCGGCACCCGGTGCACTTTTCTGGGCATTCCCTCTGCTGTTTCTTTTGTTCACAGCAATCACTGCGATGAAAACAGGATTCTCTGTAAAGGATTCCCTGGCTGTGCGGCTGATTCTTTTCTGCCATGGTGTCAGTTTGCTGATTCTTCTGGATTTGTTTCGTTCGAGCGGCCTTTATCTATTTCCGTATGCCTGGCTTTTGCCTGTACCGGGAATTTTACTTTTGCCCGCAATTCATGCGCGCAGTGCGGTTACGGGGATCGCTCATGCTCTTCGCATAACGGTCCGTCTTTCTCTTTCCAGTATTGCGGTGGTCCTGATCTTTCTATCCATTATTTTCCTTGCCGTATTAAATGAGGGTTCGCTGGAAAATCGCCTTTTCTATTTGATCCTGGGCGGAAGCCCACTCTTGCTGCTGACTTTTCTACTATCCTTTTTGTTCGCTGGCCCTATTGCGGAACAGCTGGACCTTCTTTACAGAAATTTAATTGAGGAGCGTGAGAAATCCGATCGCTTGCTGGACAATATTCTGCCTCCCGCTGTGGCATTTGATTTGAAACGGGGGGTGCGCGTTGAACCCAGATTGTACGATGATGTTACAGTGCTGTTTGCCGATTTTGCCGCCTTCAGTTCTTACGCGACGACCATCGAACCTTCCGATCTGGTTCGAAGGTTAGACAGCACTTTTCAGGCTTTCGATGAACTGTGTCACAGATATGGAGTAGAAAAATTAAAAACGATTGGTGATGCTTATATGTGCGTTGCCGGTTTGACATCCACTCCCGAGCAGGAGGATCACGCCGTCCGTGCATGCCGGCTTGCTCAGGCTATGATGGAATTGCAGTCTAAATCCATGGAAAGGCTTCCGCTTCCGCTACGTATCGGCATCCACAGTGGTCCGGTAGTCGGCGGGGTGACCGGAAGCCTGAAGCTTTCCTTTGATATCTGGGGCCACACGGTGAATGTTGCCGCCCGGTTGGAAGCCAGTTCTTTGCCTGGCCGCATTCACATCTCTGAGGTAACCTACGGAAAACTGGGTGCAGAGTTTCCCTGCGAGGAGCGCGGGCTCCTCAGGTTGAAGAATATCCCGGAGGTACGCACATACTTTCTGGACTTAACAGCCCGGCCCTTTAAGTCCCGGCAATCGCCGTCATACCTTGAAGAGTAGCTCCCGGTAGGTAGGAAAAGGCCAGCTGCTGGCATCCACACTCATCTCCAGTTGATCTCCGGTCTGTCTGAGGGTGTTCATGGCGGTGAAGACCTGATCACGGAAGGCGCGGGCGTGCTCTTTGATGTCATGCTGCCCATCTGCCGCCTGGACGGCTTTTTCCAGGGCATCGGTTTCTTCAATAAATCTTTCCAATCTTTCCGTGAGCGCTTCCAGGTTTTTGCGGATGCGGCTGAGCCGATCGGTTCCCAGCGCTTCTGTAATGGTCCGGATGCTCTTGGCCATTTCGCGGCCCGCCTTGAGCACTGCGGGGGTGATTTGTCGCCGGGCCATGTCAATCATGGTCAGAGCCTCTATGCGAATGGTTTTGATGTAGTTTTCCAGGTATATGTCATGGCGGGCTTCCAGTTCCGGCCTGGTAAAAACTTTATGGCGCTCAAAGAGTTCGATATTTCTGGAAGAAAGCATGGCCTCTGCCGCATCTACGGCGTTGGAAACATTGGGCAGGCCGCGCCGCGCTGCTTCATCCACCCATTCCTGGGCATAGTTATTACCATTGAAGACCACACGCGAATGCTTCTGTATGATCTCACGCACCAGGCTATTGATGGAGGCATGCAAATCACCCTGGCCTTCCAGTCTGTCGGCTATGGTGCGCAGCGCTTCTGCCACAATCGTGTTGAGCGTGAAATTGGGTCCGGCTATGGAAATCGAAGACGGGACCATGCGGAATTCAAACTTATTTCCGGTGAAGGCAAAGGGAGAAGTGCGATTGCGGTCACTGGTGTCCCGGGGCAGATGCGGCAGGGTTGAAGTACCGATGTCCAGAAATCGTGGACCACTGGCCTGGCGGGCCTGACCGGTCTGGATTTCCTCAAGAACTCCCTGCAATTCCTCGCCTAAAAAAATCGAAATGATGGCCGGTGGCGCTTCATTGGCGCCCAGGCGATGATCGTTTCCGGGATTGGAAGCCGCCAGCCGCATGAGATCGGCATACTCATCGACAGCTTTGATGACCGCAGCCAGAAATACCAGAAACTGAGCGTTCTCTGCCGGTGTACTGCCCGGATCGAGTAAATTCTGACCGGTATCTGTTTGCAAAGACCAGTTGTTATGCTTCCCGGATCCATTCACTCCCGCAAAAGGTTTTTCATGAAGCAGGCAAACCAGTCCGTGTCTGTTGGCCACTTTCTTCATGATCTCCATGGTCAGTTGATTGTGGTCGGTGGCGATATTGGTGGTGTGAAAAACAGGGGCCAGTTCATGCTGGGCCGGAGCAACTTCATTGTGCTTGGTTTTGGCAGACACACCCAGTTTCCAGAGTTCCAGATCCAGATCGCGCATGAAGGCAGCAATCCGTTCCTTGATACTGCCAAAGTAATGGTCTTCCATCTCCTGGCCTTTGGGAGGCCGCCCGCCGAATAGAGTGCGCCCGGTGAAAATGAGATCATTACGTTGTTCAAAGTATTTACGATCAATCAGGAAGTATTCCTGCTCAGCGCCCACGGTGGCAATGACCCGCTCCACTTCTTTTTGACCCAGAGCATGCAGGACCCGAACCGCTTGCAGGGAGAGTGCTTCCATAGAACGCAGGAGCGGAGTCTTTTTATCGAGGGCCTCACCGGTATAGCTACAAAAAGCCGTCGGGATGCAGAGGGTATGTCCACCATCATCTTCTTTCAGGAAAACAGGGGAGCTTACGTCCCAGGCGGTGTAGCCACGGGCTTCAAAAGTGGCGCGCAGACCTCCCGATGGGAAGGAAGAGGCATCCGGTTCACCCTTGATCAACTCCTTGCCGGAGAAATTAGCCATGGCCCGGCCATCGGCCTGCGGACTTAAGAACGATTCGTGCTTTTCCGCTGTAAAACCGGTCATGGGCTGGAACCAGTGGGTAAAGTGGGTAGCTCCTTTTTCTATGGCCCAGTCCTTCATCGCCGCGGCGATCTCGTCTGCCAGAGCGGGGTCCAGGCGCTGGCCTTTTTCAATTGAGCGACGCAGGGCGCGGCGCGTTTCCTTTTTGAGTCTTTCCCGCATGACGGCTTCATTGAAGACATTGGATCCAAAGGATTGTAACATGGCATTGCCCTTATGATTCATGGCGCCATGCATGGCAGGCTAGGTCTGCCGGCAAGCGAAAGGCGACCGCCTTAGAAATTCATCCGGTCAAAGCTTACGATGGGGCCGGCTGCTTCCAGCGCGCAAAAGGAATGAAGCACACTGGCCGGCCCCAGGGAGTCCTTGAAAATCCTGTCGATAACATCGCGCGAAAAGCCCCCCTGCTTCGTAACCTGGTATTCAGTGAGAATCAAAAGCCATCCGGCCGTCAGCTCGCGATACACAGGCATGCACCGCCGGACGCTTTCGCTGGAGAAGTGGGTTGCCCCTCCGAACTGCACCAGAGCCACGGCCATCTTACTGCCGACCAAAGCCTTCTCCATGGCCGGGCCTTGAAGGTCTCCGGGCAGTCCACGGGATGTGAGGGCAAGCAGAAAGCTGCCAACAAACATTTGTTCCAACCGGGCTTCAATGGCCGGCCGCGGAACAGAATCGGAAGGCAACTCCAGTCTATCCCAGAGCAGGCAGCCGGAAAAAAGAGTCAGGAGCAGGGGGAGGTAGCGTTTCATAATGAATCAGTGGATACAGCCGGCGGTCGCTGTCCAGCATTTGTCGACACGGACTGAAAAGGTCTGTGTGGAAAAAGCCCTTGCCTCTTTCCAGGCATGAGTAGTTTAGACTTATGGCTGAAACGATCGCTCTGGCCGCCGGGCCTGGTCTTCTTGTCTTGTGGACATTTATCCTTTTTGTGCGGCCGCTGTTTCGTATTTTCAAGGGATACTTTACCTTCCGGGCTACAGTTGCGGGGGGCCGCGAAGTCAGCGGCCGGGTAATTTCCTCAAGTTATCTGCGCGAAGTCAAAGGTAATGGCACGGTGCCCATAACCATGAAAGTAGAGTTTGAAAATTTTTCCGGTGCGGCGGTGCAGACATCGTTCCATACCAGTGATACCCGCCCGGCAGAAAGGCGTTTTGACAGCGGCAGAACGGTGCGAATCCAACTGAATCCGGGCGCCCCCCCTGGCAGACAGATCATGATTGTCGGTAGCCAGGCAACGCTTAACCCGAAGGTGCTGCTGCCGTTTCTTCTGGTTTTTCTTGCCTGGCTGGCCGGCCTTGCCTGGGTTTTTGATATTATCTGGAGAGGGGCCGGGGGAAACCTTGATGCACTCCTATCTCACCTGCCTGAGTCCGGCGAATGGCAGGGAAGTGGACTCATCTTTCTGGCCACTCTGATTTTCGTCGGAGCCCTTTTTAAGATTCTGGGAGCATCTTTTTCCCGGAAGAACGATACCCGGCTACGATTCTATGGTCGCCAGGCACCGGCCCGCATTACCGGCGTGGAAAGGACAGGCGTTAAGGTAAACAATCAGCCCCAGGTCATGTTTCACTACGAATTCACCACCCATGACGGACGTAAGGTCAGCGGATCAGAAAGAAATATTATCGATATTCTGGATATCGGGAAGGTTCATGACATTAAAGAGAAAGAGATTCTGTATCTGCCGGATGATCCATCCGTGTCTGCCTGGCTTGAGAATGTCAATCAGGATCCTTCATCCGGCGTGACCGGCATTCTGAAAGGTGTATTTTATTTAATGTTTTTTATTTTCACCTGTATCTACCTGGGCCAGCTCTTATACTTTCTGTGGCCCGGGCAGCCGGTCAGCGGAATTTGACTTCTGCGGTTTCCATGTCCGATAGGCGTTCAAAAAAAACCAGTCCCTCTACGGTTCCACCGGGCGGAATGGTACTCTCTGCCGGGAGCAGGCGGTCGTAGGAGAGCTCTGTGCGGTGGGTGATACTGCTAAAAATCGCCTCCGATTTGCTGGCAGCCGCAGCTACGCGACCGGTATCATTTACGAAGCCCTCTACTACATCGAAGCCGTCACAATGGTTTTCCTGAATGCAATAGATGGTGGCGGCAATCACAGCGATTGTAGCCAGAGTGATCATGCTGGCATTGTAAACATTCTTAACTGCTCCTTTCCAGTTGGTCCGCTCAAACAGGCCGGGCAGGGCCTCCGGTGCCACGCTTTCTTTCGATTCTTTTAAATTTTCCAGGATCAGCATGTTGGTGCGAAAGATTGCTGGCTGCGAGGATGGGTTATGGATGTGGACATAAGCAGCAGAGAGGTTGTCATTGAAATGTTCAAAGGCGGAACTTTCGCTGTCCACGGCAAAGCTTTCCAGAAAGCGCTGCAGCATGCCGAGTTTACGGGGCAGGTAAAGCGTGGCTTCCACCTGTAGCCCCGGACCCATGGCCCGGTGTCTGTAGCCCACGCTGCTGTTTTGCGCAATGGTATCGCGGGAGACCTGAACTTGACGGAAAGGACGGTCGGCAGAAACGCAGTGGCAGAGGAGAACCCCGGCAAGTAATAGACTCAAAGCGGCTTTCAGAAAGGGTTTCATGGTTTCTTACGAAAGTCGTTTGACTCAATTGTGTTGTTTATGTTGTGAAAGCGACTGCTGTCCTTTTCTTCAATGAGCATACTGGCGCGATTGTTTTCAATTCGGGAATTCTTGATGGTCAGTTCCGATGATTCCAGGAAAATCAAGGCATCGTCGGCGACGTTGCTTTTGATTTCTATTTGATCCAGAATCACTCCCTGGCTTTTGCGCAGATTGATCTGGCTGAACTCACGGTTGCGCGTGAAAACGGAACGGGCAAAGAGAATATCCCGCGATCCTTCCACGGTCATGGTGTGGTAGGTGCAATCCTCAATGGAGCCGGACTCAAAACGAAAGTTACGAACATTGAGAAGTTCGAGGCCCTGGGTGCCCGAGCCAAAGAGTCGAGTCCCTTCAAGATCAATAGCGGTCGAATTCTCGAATACAAAAACGCCGCCCACACAGGATCCACTTTCTTCTGTATGACCGGCTGTCAGGTTACGGATGGTAATGCCACTGGCATTTTGAAAGCGCAGAACATTGGCATAGCGCGGCCGGACAAGAAGTTCCACACTGGCCTTCCCCGCTCCCTCTATGGTCAAATTTTTCACGTCCACCACGGCATATTCATAGCCATCGAAGACATTCTGGCGGCGCAGGTAGCGGCTTTCGTGCAAAAAGTCATTCAGGATGTATTTTCCCGCTTTAAGACGGATCACCCGGTCCGGCCCCAGACTGCGCAGGAACTCTTCCGTGCTTGATACGGTGATCACCGGCAGCCCGGAGGAGGAGGGGGGGCGTGATGGGGACTGGCATTGCCAGAGGATCAGGCTAAGAAACAGGATGTTCTTCAAAATAGGCATAGGGTTTTCCATCCCGCAAACACACAAAAGTGATGCGGCATTCAATGATTTCTCTTTGTTCCATTTTCATGGAATCGTTCACCAGGGCGCGCGTTCTCACGGTAATGGACGAGCGACCCACAGAATCGGTTCTACAAAAAATAATGATGGCATCTCCGCGCCGGGCCGGTGCCTTGAACTGCACATCATTGAGGCTAACGGTCACAAAATTGGTGTAGTTGATTTTCTCCATCACATAAAGGGCGGAGCCTTCATCCAGCCAGGAAAGCATGGTCCCGCCAAAAAGGTTCCCGAAGGCGTTCAGATCCTTCTCCATGACCAGGTGCCTCGTGACCGGAACAAAGCTGCTCTGATCGGACATAATGCATCTTCCTGATCGCAGTCACTCTGGCAAGCCTTTCCGCTATCATTCGATTTACAGGAAATGCTTGCCGATTTAGTATAGAGCGATCCTCCTTAATTAAAGCTATGCCTGCTCGTTTCTACACCCACCGCTGCAATAGCTGCCATTTGACCTACCGTGTCCTGCTTTTTGTGGAGAAGCGTGTGCTCTACCGCATTCGTTGCCCGGATTGTCGCACACGCTATTTTTTTGACAATAGAGACGGAGGTCTGGAGGAACTGCCCCGTCGCAATGTTTTGCTAAAAGCTCTGACAGAAGAAGAGCTGCGACCCGGAGAAGTGACCGACGTTGCCGAGGAGCCTCTGCGCCGCGACGGGCTTCTGGCCAGTTCCATAGAAAACCTGCTGCGCCGTCAGGTAACGGCGGCCCGCCGCCCCGATCCGCAGCCTGCCCTGCACACGGATCAAGAACCCGTCCTTGAAATTCTGCCTCCGGAAGCGCTGCTCCCTGAAGTAGAACTTCCGGTGTTGTCTGACCGCCCTGAGGATCCGCCCCCGCGGCGCTGGCGTTTCCCCTCTGTCCGCCTTTTGCGTCTTCCGGATCTGGAAAGGTCAGGCAACCTGCTTCCCGCACCTTCAACCGCGCGGGGTTTCTATGCTGCCATTCTGGTCAGTGTTTTTCTGGGTGCTTCCGCTGTTTTTGCGATTTTTCCTGGCCTCTTTGTCCTCGACAGTGCCACGACAGTCGAGCGCAGACTCCTGCCTGTTGAGCCCAATCGCATCATAGACCGCGATGGACGTTTGCTTGCTGAATTGTATTCCCGTCGGACCAGCAATTTGCCACTCCGGGAATATCCTCTGACGTTGCGTCGCATGCTTGTCTTTGTGGAAGACCGGGAGTTTTACAATCACAATGGTCTGCGATTGCCAGCAATTCTGCGGGCCATGTTTGAGAATACGCGAGCCCTGCGTTACATTCAGGGTGGTTCGACCATAACCCAGCAACTGGCCCGGATCGTTCTGGGGGACAGAGATCGCAATTTGTGGCGGAAAGTTCGAGAGCTGGCTCTGGCTCTGTACCTGGAGCGTCGCTACAACAAGGACATTATTCTCGCAGCCTATATGAACACGATTTATATGGGACATGGTGCCTACGGCGTGGAAATGGCATCGCGCTTCTATCTGGGCCGTGAAGTCAGCGAACTCAATTTTGCCGAAGAACTGTTACTGGTTACTTTGCTACCTGCTCCGGAGAACTATTCGCCGCTGCGCAATCCAGGGCGCCTGGCCCAGCGGATGGATCGCATTTTTGAAAGGATGCAGAAGGAGCGCTACCCTGGCCGGGTGGCCCGTCCTATCTATGAACACCAGAAAAAAGCTCTCTTTACTCGTTTCCACCGCAGTCCCAATGAAAATATCTTTGCCCGTCGCTTCGATAGCGCGCCTTATGTTACAGAACATGTACGCCTCACCCTGCGTCGCATACTGGGGCAGGAATACGAATACGATGAAAACCTGGTCATCCACACCACCCTGTCGCGGGCCTTGCAGAAGGCAGCGACTGACACGACCGTTCAGTATATTGAGGAAAAGAGTGCTTCCTTTCCCATGCGACGCGGAATTAGCGCGGACTCCCGCTGGAAACAACGCATCAAACAGGAATTTGCAAGCACCGATCTTCTGGGATTCTTGCACGGGCTGCCGGTGGAAAGCCCGCCGGTGGAGCAGTTGCAGGCGGCCCTGATTGGTGTTGCACCGGAAACCGGTGAGATTCTTTTTATGCAGGGGGGGGCGACGTTCTCGCCCACCAACCAGTTCAACCGTGCCGTTGACATGCGCCGTCAAACGGGCAGTGCCATCAAGCCCTTTGTGTACGCTGCGGCCATCGAGCAGGGCAAGTTGACGCCGTCCTCTGCCATTGCGGACGCGCCGCTGAAGCTGGGTCGGAATTCCTGGGAGCCACGCAATTTCTCCGGATCCTATAAGGGCAGTGTGTCTGTGAGGCAGGCCCTGCGCGAAAGCCTGAACAATCCAGCCGTGCGCGTGGGTATGCTTGTTGGTCTGGAACAGATGGGACAGCAGTTCAGACGTTTTTTTTTCCATAGCGATCAGGAGTTTGCCCGGCGCTTTCGCGCCGATTATACCATCGCCATCGGTTCGCTGGAGATGAGCCCCCTGGAAATGGCGGTGGCCTATGCTGCCTTTGCCAATAACGGCGTAATGGTCCGCCCTTATTTAATTCGCCGCATCACGGATGCCGATCGTCGGGTACTGTATGTGCATGATCAGAAAGACGAGTTTGGTCTGGGTCTTCCACCGTCCCGTCGAGTCATGCCGGCCGATGTTGCCCATATCATGAGCTCCCTCTTGCTTGAGTCCGGCAAAATGGGTGGGGTGGCAGCCGGGGGCTTTGACTCCGACCGGCCACTGATGGGTAAAACCGGAACGAGCAACGATCATCGTGATGCCTGGTTTGTCGGTGTGATGCCCGGAATTTCCGCCGCCGTCTGGGTGGGCTATGATGACAGTCGGTTTTCCATGAGTGGAGCCACCGGTTCCTCCCTGGCCGGGCCGCTCTTTGGTCGGGTGCTAAAGAGTGGGCTTTCCAGGTCCACCCAGGTGTGGCCGGAGAATTTTCACTTTGATCCCGAAGCGCCACTGGTTGCTCTGTGTCCGCGGACAGGTCTTCTTGCCGGCCCCGATTGCCCGCGTCACACGGAGCGCTTAACTCTGGCTCATCTGCCCACCCGTCGCTGCCCGGGTCACCGTGAACGCGGCAAAATCAATCCGACTGACGGGGTTCGGCGTCTGCTGGAAAAATCGACCTCCCCGGAACCCCCGGTGGAAAAACCTCCGACTGTGGACCTGGTCCCGGAGCCGACCCGGCCCGATGCAACACCGGCGTCTCCAGCACCGGCGTTGCCAGGTCCCGCTCCTGTTGTGCCCCCGGCGGAAAAGGCCCCGGTAAGTCTGCCGCCACCCAGGGAAAAACCCGTAGAGCCAGCGGAGCCGGTCCGGCCATCGGTTCCGCCGCCGTTGCCCGGGCCTTCAGTCCCGTAAAATCCGTTTCCAGAGTTCCTGGTCTCCCTGTTCTTCTATTTTTCTATACAGTGCCGTGTGCGGATGGGTATAAGGCTTTTGAATCAAAAGATAGTCGGCTTTTTGGAAAGCTTCAGTATCATTCTGCGGACACAGAAAGAAAGGCCTGTTTTTGAGGCCGTCCCCTCTGAGGGCAGCCACAGCATTCAATCCGATGACCCCAATGGTTACATTTTGTTCGGAGTTCAATCGCCTGTAAAAATAGGTCCGCTCATCGCTATAAAAACTAAACGATTGCAAATAGAAAGCCAGACAGGAGCTGCCCAGGGTGCACAGAACAAAGATGCGTGGACCGCTGAGACGTTGCAGCAGGATCAAAAGCAAGAAGAGGCCGCCAAAGGTCAGAACAACCGGCGCATCGCGATACAGAAGCTTGAAAGTACTGCGGGAAAATTCCGTGAGATTGATACCGGGTGCATCCAGGGGACCATACAGTTCGGCAAGGCGCAGGATTGCCAGAACAAGCTGTAAAGCAAGGAGGAGAGTCATGAATCGATAGAGCCAGACCGACTTCTGACTGGCGACGATGGTCAGAAAGTACAGGGCGACCGTGAGAGGCATAAGCTGACGCAGTTGTCGCAGTGGTATAATATAATAAAATACAGTAAATACAATAGTAATGAGCAGCAGACCTGGAAGAAGGGAGGGCAGGGCTCTCTTTTTGAGCAGATGGTAGCAGACAACAATCAGGCAGAGTAGCAGGAGCGGTGCGTAGTGGGGGTCGGTAAGAAAGTCGTAGAACCGGAATTCATGGAATTCATGGGACTTATAAAAATCTCTGTCGTACAGGCCCGTCCAGCCCGCCAGGGGAAGGTGAGCCGGGTAGAGGGGATTCCCCGTCCAGAAAAAATTGCGCACATAAAAGAAGGAACCGGTTGCAAGCCCCGGCAAAAGAGGAAGTGGTTTAAAGCGCAGGCGTAATACAGTGAAGGCCCAGAGGATGAGGGAAGCAGCATACAAAGAGCCGCTGTATTTACAGGCAGCCATAAGTCCGGCGGCAAGGCCGGCGTGCAGTAAATGGTAGGAATGCTCCGTTTTTTGGTAGAGCAGAAAATTCCACAGGCAGAAGGCAAAAAGAACCGTTAGCAAAAGATCCGCTTCCGCTACCAGGATCCCCGAGAAGCATAAAGGGGAGAGTGCAAAAATCAGAACTGAGAGATCTGTGCTTTTTTTTAGACACAGTGCGATGCCCCGCAAAGACCAGAAAAGTAAAAACCAGAGAAACACAGGCAGGCTGTCGGCAAATCGGAAGGAGCCGCCCATGAGAGCGCCGCCATAAAAGAGCTGGGGCAGGGCCGGATAGAAAGGCGGCGAGAGGTCTCCAAAGGCGGTCTGGTTCTGGATCTGCCCCTGCAGCCATTGCCCGGGCCATTCCAGATGGTAGGTCAGGGCGTCCCAGCCTGACGGAGGGGTCAGGGCGTTGAAGAAAAAGCCCAGAGCAAGCGCAACGGCCGTCCCCGAGGTAACCCATCCTGCCAGGCCACCCTGGCTTTGAGGGAAAATCGGCGCTAAGAACCGGAGCCTGAGCCTGAGTCGGTGCCGCTTTCTGAGCCGGTTCTGAGCCAGAAGGAGGAGGGTCAGTCCCAGGATCACGCGAAGGAGAAGCAGGGAAATGAGTTCGTAGCTTGCCCGGAGTACAAGTAAATAGTCCAGGCAGACCAGGGTCAGATACCACAGCGGCCAGCTGCTCATTCTGCCGCGCAGGAGTAAAATCAGCGGAACGATGATGAGGAGCTGCGCGATCAGGAACAGGGCGAAGGCAGCCATCAGGGACTGCAGTCAATGAGCAAGCGATCGATGCTATCAATCAGTTGATAACGAAGCTGGCGCAAAGTTCCGATTCGTTTACGCAGGAAGAGTTCACTCAGACCGTCTTTGATAAAATGAAAAACCCGACGCCACTGGTTTCCAGCATAAAGGGAAGTGCGCCACAGTCTCCCCATGAGGTACAGGCAGAGGGCGGCCACACCGAACGCCGGCCACAGTGGCAGATAGAGGTGAGTCAGGTAAAAGAGAAGAGCGGTCTGCAGCGGGTAACAGATGAGGACGGCGGCAAAAGCAGCAACGATCGCCTTCTCATCGCCGTCCACTTTAGCCTGCTTGCGTACCTCAATCGTATAAAAACGCATCAACCGGCCGGCCTGGCGCGGAAGAAAATTGGTCAGGTAGCCGTACAGCGCCACAGGAAGCAGCGCCAGGCCACGCAGAAGGCAGAGCAGATGATACCCCCAGGCCGATGCACTGTTCTCGCGGCGGATCAGCGCATCCGGCAATCGGGATTTTTTGAGGTCCTGCCGGTATCGACTTAACATGGCCTGCAGGGCGCTTAAACGCTCCTGACCGTCTCTGGTGCGATTGGCCACAAGAATCGCGTCTGCGATCTGTTTACTAATGACATATTTTTCTTTTATATTGCCGTAAGGTCCCATGTACTTAACGGGCGAAAGCGCATAAAGGGAAACGCAGTCATCAATCAGATCAATTCTTGAGGGTTCAGGTATGGAGATGATCGTTTCTTCAATGGATTTCTGTACATGTTCTTTGCCGGCTGCCAGCAGTTTTTTCTCCAATCCGGCCCATTCCTCAGCCGGGAGCGCAAGCGCATTGGTGGGTTTTTCCAGCAGCTGTTTGAGCAAAACCGGGCGGTGAAAGATCAGGCAGACAGAGGATTGAAATTTATTGATGCGATCATAGTAAAAACCATAGGGTACAATTTTTAGATTCAGATTGAAATTGAATTCTTTCTCTGCAGCGATTGCGATGGCCATGAAGCCCAGTTTGATCTTTTGTAGCTTGCGGCTGTCCGTTGATTTTCCCTCGCCAAAGATATTGAAAATACGCCCGCGAGCTAACATTTCTAACGCTTCGCGCAGTGATTCCTGATTTGCCTTGACCCGCTCCGCTTCCGGCAGGCCGCTTAAATCCTGATCCTGCTTGCGCGATAGCGGCACCATCAATGCGTAGTTTCGCAATATGGGGCCGATCACGGGCAGACCGGTAATCGTATCTTTGGCCGCAGTAGCTACGGGATGACGGATAACGGTGAGGAGATTGAAGAAATCCAGCAAGGAATTGGGATGATTGCCCACAAGGATCACCGGTCCATCGGCTGGAATGTTTTCCAGACCAATTGCTGTGATTTCTGCATGCTGTGTGCGGGCAATGGCCCGGAAAAGGGCACGCAACAGGAAAAAGGGGACGGGAGCTTTGCGGCGGATAGAATGGATACCGCGGTAGATTCGACCGGCCTGTTCATCCTCCGGCAGCAACCAGTGGCCGATGATGGGAATTTTTTTGATTTTTTCAAACATGCAAAACCTCGGATTTTTTAGAAAACCTGCCGGACGGAAAAAGAGGCCTCCGCCATGTAGCTTCCGTATTCGACATCTCGCAGAGTGCGGTAGCCATCGCCAGCACGGAAATAGCCAACTTGACCTTCAAGGGTCAAACCGCCCAGAATCCGGTAAACGGCAGAAAGATTGATTTCGTCTCCCACCAAATTCGAATCCTTGCGGATTCCGGGATGATTGAAAAAATAGAATTGTTCCTCTCTTTTTAAGAAAGGTGTCCCCGTTGCATCCAGTTCCCAGCGTAAAAGGAAAGGAAAGCGAGTGTGAAAGCGGTTGTATTCCATTGTGGGCGTGCGGTAAAGTTCAATGTAGTAGTAACCCAGGCGCAGTTGCAAACCGTTTTCAAATCGGTAACGTAACAGCATCCCTTTTTCTACAAGCCCGGTCAGTTGACCGCCCCGGAAAAGGGTGTAACCTCCGGAGGAATCAATGGCCAGGCGGGAGATCTGCACAGAAGAAATCGCGGAACGGAACTGGTCACTGCGGACAAAGGAGGGACGGTTATCCCCTTCCACTCCCAATCGACCGCTGGCACCCGCAGCTTGCAGGCTGAGCTCCAGGCTGTCTGTCAGATTGTAGCCCAGTTCCATTTGACCTGCACCGGCATTGACCCGGTACTCTTTGCGCGGTATTTCCTGGTAGTAGCTCTGGCCGGCATGAATGGGCGCCAGATAGCGGCCCTCCGGATCCTGGATGTAACCGGATCGGTTCAGCTGATCCTTCACTACCAGGCGGGCCGGTTCTCCAATCGACTCGAGCCGTTCCGGTCTTTCAAAACGACCCCAGTTGCCAATGGCATGGAACAAAAAAGTGAAGGAGCCGACCTGGCCGCGGACATAAAGCCCTGACCAGTACAGTCTCACGGTTTCGAAACCATCCCCCGCTCCGCCGGCATTGCGGTCGTCGCGGAAGACGCCGTAAAGTACAGAATCCGTGCGTGGAAAGTTAATGTTCCAGCGCAGAATGCCCTGCGTAACATCATTGAAATTGCTGTCGGCGAAGCCATTGTTATCCTGGTCCAGGTTTGAATTGTCCTCAGAGCGGATCAGGAAGCTTTCAAAAGATGATTTGATGGCCGGAAATTCTGCAAAGCCGCGAAAGCCGGCGCCGCTTCCGGCCAGTACCATGCCGTTGGGGGTGGAGAAAGTAAGGATGCCTGTATCCATGACCAGACTGCGTGGGGCATTGTGGAGCCGTAAAAATAGTTCTCGGGTTTCCAGGTTGGTACGTCCAGAGCCTTTTCCTCCGGAACCGGGTCCGCTTGTTCCTGGTTCACGCCCAAAAATCAAATTTCCCACTTCCAGTCCAAAATGCACAGCCGCAATGGGCGAGGGGCGGATGGCAAAATCGACCCGGAAGCGAATAAAAGTAAAATCCACTTCTTCGCGGCAGGCGGAATTTGTGCTGTTGGAAAGTCCGGCCGGTCGCGGGTTGGGTGGAGGGCAGACCGGCTCGTATTTTTGGGCTTCAGGTCGCGCCAATTCTTCCGGCCGCCCCAGAGGCAAATCACGATTGAGAAAAAAGCTCTGCACGAACATATCGCCTCCCCAATCAAAACTGCGATTGCGCTGGTTTTCCGATTGGGCCAGAAGGGGCAGCGCCAGAAGAAGCAATGCAGGGCAGGTGGATTTTAAGGAATCCAGGAGCCATCCTCCTGGTAGCGTCGGCGGATTTCCTCCAGTCGGCCGGTGCGGCGCAGTTCTTTCAGGAAGAAATTGATCCGGATAAGCAGTTCCAGTTGATCCAGATGGACAGCCATAGATAAGTGTTCTTCATTTTTTCGTGAACGAAGATAGACAAAGGAACTGAGCAATTCTTTATCACGTAAAAGAAGAGTGCGGATGAAGGTGTTATCTCCGGCCAGTATGGCAATCCTCTGTGCTTTGAGATCCTCAATCATGGTCGGTCGGTGTGAGTAGGGGCGAATGGTATGAGATTGGTATTCAGAGCCGTTCCGGAGGGCCAGATGGTTAGTGGAATCTTTCATGACGCCGATGGAAAGTCCGCTGAAATGCTGCAGGTCTTCCAGGCGGCTGAATTCGCGACCGGGAAAGGTGTTGTTATCTGGCTCTGGCGGCAGACGCCGGCGGTTCAAAAGGGCAGCGTGGGAATCTATCAAGTAAGGATCACTGAAGAGAACCCGCCGCCCCCGCTCAAGGTTGGAACTGATGCCTCCCAGAGCGATGTCGATTTTTTGGCTTTGAACCGCAGTCAGAAGTTCTTTGACAGAGAAAAATTTGAACTGTGCTTCTTTTTCCAGAAAATTTGCCAGCAACCGGGCAATTTCAACATCAATTCCCGGATAGCCTTCCCTGGGGTTGCTGATGTGAAAGGGCTGGTAATTGATCTGCAGTCCAAATCGCAGCGCCGATTTGGGCTCCTCTCCAGCCAGCAGTAGGGAAGTGTAAAAAAGGAAGATACACAGAAATGCGCGCATCATGACTCTTTAACAGAGTCATGATGCGCTGCAGGATTGCAAGTGAAAATGGTTTTATTCTTGCGGCAGTTCGATGCGCCGCAGCTTTTTGCGGATCTTTTCGTTGATCTCGGATTTCTGGGCGTCATCCAGAATACTATAGAATTCTGAATAGTAGTCGGGAAGCTTCAGGAATGCGGATTGCCTTTCCTGCATGGCCCGCTTGATGCCGGCGGTCTGTGCTGCCACATCGGGATTTTCTTTTTCAAATTCCTGCTTGAGTTCGCGCAGGACTCCGTTGCGTGCTGCCTGGTGCGCTTCAATGTCCACTTTCAGACGACTGCGAATGCTCTGGTAGCGTTCATTTTGCTCGGGCGATAGGTTTAAGCTCTTGACCCGCCGGTCCAGTTTGCAGAGAATTCGTTCTGCCCCCTGCTGAGGTCTGTAGCTGCGACAATTGGCAGCGGTGAAAAGTAGCAAAAGCGCAATGGCGCCTGTGCTGATTTTTTGAATCATAAGGATCTCCTTTTGTATTTAAAGACGGCGTAGTGGCGGCAATCGGTGTAAACCGGGGGTGAATTAGACTTTACAAACCCTTACAAAGGGCCCGCAAATGTAAAATTTTGTAAAAGAATCAAGCGGGCACGGTTTTTTTCCTTGCCCGGCGCACATTCTTCTGGCTATTCTCAAAAATAGATGGATCGGATTCTCATCGTTGACGACGATAAAAAACTGCAATCATTACTGGTTGACTATTTGCGTGATGCGGGCTATGAGCCGGCCGGCTGCTATGATGGTAGCGCAGCTCTGATCTGGCTGCGGGAACACTCCTGTGATCTGATCATCCTGGATATTATGATGCCCGGCATGGATGGTCTGGCTGTTCTGCGCGAATTGCGCAAGGCTTCCGATGTGCCGGTGATCATGCTTACGGCGCGGGGAGATGATATGGATCGCATTGTTGGGCTGGAGCTGGGCGCTGATGATTACCTGCCCAAGCCCTTCAATCCGCGGGAGCTTCTGGCGCGTATCAAAGCCGTTCGTCGCCGGGAAAAGCGGCAGACGCTGATCTCTTCTGCGAACCAGATTACTATCGGAGATTTACGCTACCACCGCAATCAACATCGGTTGGATCGCGGGCCGGAAGTCTGTCAGCTATCGCAGGCAGAAGGAAGGTTGCTTGAGGTATTGATGGAACATGCAGATGAGGTGGTGAGTCGCGAAGCAATCATGCAGGCCACTCAGGGGCGGGAATTCATGGGTTTTGAGCGCTCCATTGATGTTCATGTTAGCAAGTTGCGCCTGAAGCTTGAGACGCTGGGCGCGGGAAGGAATCGTATCCAGACGATCCGCGGCTCAGGGTATCGTTTTCTTTCCGGGGCGGACGCATGAAAGTCGGTACCAAACTCTTTCTTTCCTTTCTGGCAGCGTCGCTCCTCGCTGCGGCTTTAAGTGCCGGCCTTGCTTTCCAGTTCCGTTCCGGGGAGATCCGCTACCAGGAGTATTTTGCGCGGGCCGCAGACGCACTGGGGAGTCTTTCTCTGGAACTCATGGCCGGATACAGCGGCAGGAGAGAGGAAAAAAAGGATCAACTGGCCCGGCGCTACGCCGGGCTCTGCCATTGCGAGGTCTTCTGGCAGACGCCCGTTGCGGTGTCTGATGCGCTGCTACTTGCGCCCGGGGCCCGGCTGGAGAAAAACTTCAGGCATTTTCAACTGCACCTGCAACCGGACCCACAGATTGCCGAGGAACTGGTTTTTATCTGGCGCACGCCCGATCATCGCGGCGAACACAAATGGTTTTTTGTCGCCCTGGGCCTTGGTTTTGCTCTCGTGATCATGCTCTACCCTGTGTCGCGACTTCTCAGTCAGCCTTTGCGGGAGATGAAGGATACGGTGCAGGCGCTGGCGGACGGCGATTTGAGTCGGCGGGTCAGGAGCGTACGTCAGGATGAACTCGGTGAACTGGGGCATGCGGTAAATAAAATGGCGGACCGAATTAAAGAACTTCTGGATTCTGCTGTGGAACTGAATGCTCACGTCTCCCATGAGTTGCGCTCACCGCTGGCCCGTATGCGACTGGCTCTCGAGCTTCTGGAGCAAAAAGACGGCACGTCCCCTTACTATGGAACGCTTAAGAGTGAAATAGAACATCTGGATGCGCTCATCGGTCGCATACTGCTTTTATCGCGCCTGGAAACAAAGCCGCTAATGCATGCCGGGCGCGTTGCCCTGCATGACTTGATCCGCGAAGAAGCGGATCGCTTGCCGGCCGGAGGATTGGACCTGCGCTTACAGGAGGTCTGGATTGCTGCAGATTCGGTACTGGTGCGTTCTTTGGTTCGCAATCTGCTGGAAAACGCCAGCCGATTTCGTCAGGGGCAAAGTCCGGTAACCGTCGTACTTGAGAGCCAGGAAGTTGCACTGGAAGTGCGCAATGTTGCCGCCCAGGCTGGCCCCGGGCTTGAGCGGCCCTTTGTGCGCGGTGACAATGCCACGGATGAGGGCAGCGGGCTGGGTCTTGCTCTGGTTGAGCGCATCGCGCGACTGCATGGCTGGCGCTGGCGCTATGGTGAGGAAAGTGGATTTTTCACGGTCAGAGTATGGTTTTCTCCGCTTCCGCCTTGATTTTTTCCTGCCAGATGGGGGCGTTTTCGCAACCAAAAGCATAGCCCAGAGCGAAAAGTTCCTCAAAGGCTTCCCAGTCCAGCAGGCTGAAGCGGTCCACCGGTAACCGGGCGTAAATGGTGGCCAGTTCGCGGGCCCGTTCCACCTTGCCAGCACTGCCGACAATTGTGGAGCGCAGGAGCACTCCGGGAAGTGCGGGGATGGCAATTCTGTCTTTTTTGGGCTGTAACTTATTCTTAATGATTTGCCACAGCGGGGGACTTTCCTCGAAACAATCCTGGCCCACAAATTTCCCGTAGTCAGCATCGCGATACGCTCGTGTACCGGAAACGTCGGCGGCGATGATGCAGCCCGCACCTTTTGCCTGCATTATGTCCACCGGAACGTTATTCAACAGACCGCCATCAACAAAGAGCTGCCCGCGATCGAAAAAGGGGGGTACAATGCCCGGCAGGGAAGTGCTCGCGCGAACGGCCTTCCAGATGGGTCCCTGATCAAAGATTTCTTCCCGCGAATGGGTCAGATTGGTGGCCACCGAGTAGAATGGGATGAATAAATCTTCTATACTATGTGTTCCATATCCTTTATGAATGGCATAGCTGTAGCGTCTTCCGCGTGAAAGGGAAACCAGCGGCAAAACATAATCTCCCAGTGGATCCTGATCTACCATCAGGGTTCTGACAATTTCGCGCGAATTCTTTGCTCCGTACAGAGCGTAGGCACTGCCCATGATCGAACCGGCGCTGGTGCCGCCTACCAGATCAATCGGAATGCCCGCTTCTTCCAGAGCGGTGATCAGTCCCAGATGGGCAACGCCACGGGCCCCACCCCCGCCCAGAACCAGTCCGATCGAATTGCCCAGAACGCGCCGCACCAGTCGGTCTGTATCTGTTTTTCCCGGGCGAACATGGTGGTGCGCGTCGATATGGCGGTTTTCGAGAAAACTACGACTGACGTTTCCGGGTGCTGCGCTGCTATCCGGGTGCAGGAGGACGAGTTGCCGATTTCCGCTTATTTCTGCCTTTCCCAGGCGCAAAAGTTCAAAAGGAGAAAGGCCAGGCTTTTCTGTGGCGCTGGCCACCAGCAACACCATGTCCGCATGTTTGAGAACTCTCTGATTCCAGAGCGTATCCTGTCCGTCGCCCAGAAGGAGAATCGCCCGCATCTTCTTTTCCAGGTTTGCAAACCATTTGAGGATTCCGGCGTTCTGACCGTCAGCCAGCCACAATTGATTGGGATCAACTCCAAACTCTCTTTGCACGTCCTCCGGGCCGATAAACACGGCGCGGCATTGCCGCTGGAATGCAGCCAGCAGGTTGTCGGCAAAGAACCTGTAAGGGGAACGCTCTTCGCCGGCGCTCTGGATGAGATCCGGGGTGACCGGAAAAAGGGCAATGGTGCGAACCCTCCCGGTTGTCCGGGTGGAATGCGCAGCCAGGCGTTCGGCCAGCACCTGAGAAATGGAGAATAGGAGCCGGGGAGATTTTTCCAGCAGACGCCGGGCTGCACTGCTTGAGAGCTGAATGATTTCGCTATCGCGCAGGGCCTGCACAGAAGCCGATCGGGCCTTTCCCGTAAGCAAAGCCACTTCACCAATGACGTCACCCCATCCGAGTTCGCCACTCAGAACATTGCCTTCTTGTTTTCTTATGTAACGCAAGCGACCGCTGATGACCAGGTAAATATCGTCTGCCGGCTCTCCCTCACGCAGAAGGTAAGAACCGGCGGGTAAGAAAAACCAGCGCAATTCTCTTTCCAGAGTACGAACTTCCAATTCTGTGAAGGTAGAGAAAAGTGGAAGTTCTTTCAATAAACGAATAATATCATCTGTAAGTGGGCGGTAGTGACGGCCTGCCGTGCTTTCGTTGCGAGCGGTGATCAACTTCGCCAGCCTTTTCATCTGGTCGGGAAATCTATCGAGGACTTTTTGGAGCGCGTCGCGACCCACAGCAAGCAGGGTTGCATCGCTCTGAACATCAAGGTGAGCCCGTCGGGCATCGCCGGTAAGCAGCGCCGTTTCACCGGCAATATCGCCACGGGTCAGTTCACCGAGGACAATCAATTTGCCGCCCTCTTCCCGGCTGGCCTGCAGGCGACCGTTCAGCAGGAGATAAAGTTCATTACCGGGGCTACCCTGTGAGGCAAGGCGCTCACCGGCCGGGAGACGAACCAGCCGGGCGTTGCGCAGAAGAATGCGTGTTGCTTCCCAGCCGATTTCGCGCAATAGCTCATTGCTGCGGCTAACGGTGACAATGGAGATGCCCTCCTTTTTTAGAGAGCGAAGATCATCTGGACTGAGCACTAACCGCGTTCGGCCCTGTACGCACAGGCCTCCGCTGCCAGCCGGGCCCCCAGAAATCTCCAGGCCGGCATGACGTCGATGGCTGTGGCCGCTCCGCCGGAGATCGAATCCGCGGCATTCATCACAGAAGGTATGAATTCTTTTACGCGTTCGGTGAGAGGATCGGCATAGACTTTTACCTGCTCAAGCATGGCGGCCAGTTGACCGGACAGTGTGGACAGCAGAGCCGCTGCATCGTTCAGAGGCGTGCCCCCGGCAAAACTTTTGAAACGCTTTTCTACCTCATCATGATTGGCCGTCATGATTTTCTTCACGAGTTCTCCGCCTCCCTCCATCAAGTTATCGGTGAAGGGCAGGGCAACTTCGGCTGACACATAAAACAGAAGAATTTCCCGCCCGGCTTTGAGTTCCATAAAAGCTTTAAGTTTATCCGTCACGCCGTAATCGGGAAAAATCCGATGGATCATATAGGCAAGGCCCAGGGCTTTGACGGAAGCATCGATGGCCTGTTGCTGGTCGGCTTCAAAAGTGCGTTTGTTTTGCTTTTTAATATGATCATATACATTTTTTACGCCTGTATAGATACCAAGTCCTTTATCAATGGAATCCATGGCGCTGGTGATTTTTAGTGCGCTGGATATATCATCACTGCCAGCCAGTTTGCGGGCGCGTTCAATGACATCTGCGCCGGCATTGGGGTTGTGACGGCGAACAGCGCCCTCTAAATTGAAGTAGTACTGAAAATCCGGCGCAAAAGGCAGGGCTCCAAAAAGCAGCCGACAGAGTTTTACGGTGTAATCGTTTTCGTTGAACTCCACGAGCATTTTATCCACGCGATGTTCTTCGAGGCCATAATTGGCGGCGATTTTTGTCTTGAGTTTCTCTGTTGCCTGCACGGCCAGATCAGACCGGGCATCCACGATGAGCAAAAACTCTTTGCGAACGATCAGCGCGTGGATAACGCTGGCAACCCAGCCCACAAACCACGCGAGGATAGGTGTATTTTCCGATTGTACACCTTCCGGTAGATTCAGGACATGATGGAAAAAGTAGATGGTGGGAGCGGTGTAGACGATAGCGAAGATGAACCAGATCGTTTTGCGCCCACGTGTTGCCAGATAAAGAAAAGCCGGTCCTCCACCCAGACCAAAGCCTGCCGCACAGAGGATGATATACCAGGATTGCAGGAGTTCCCAGGGGGTGCCCCGTTTTGTTAAAGCCATGGACTCAGATGGGGAATGGCCCGGGCCCTATCAAGTTTTTTTTATATGGCCGAGGACTTGGCAGAGGGGTTAGACTTATGCACAGATGCGGCAATTCCGTTGATGCTTTCCGTTGTCTCCCGTTCGCCCTGCCATGTGCGATTTTCCCTCTGCATCTGCGCTGGATTTAACTGCGGCTTTTCAGTATATTCGTACTCATCTGGCATAATAAATTTATTAAAATTCAAATAAATAAGCGCTCCCCAGTGAAAACATCAGGCAGAAAAAAGGGTTTTAGCCCGGATTATTCGTGAAAACAGTGGGGCGCCGCACGCGACCTTACCCCTGGCCCCGCATACTGACGTCCTTGCCCGAATGCGGGGCGCTGCGCCCTCCGTGGCTCCGCGACAGGGGCAAGGCCGCGCGCGACAAACTATTCTTACAAACAAGCTCCGGGTTTTCGTGGAAATGGTGAAAAACCGCCCAGTGCGGGGCGGTTTTTCTTTGAACCTGTACTTTACGCATACACTTTCATGAATAATCCGGGTTAGCCAGCGCTGCCCCGGTTGTCTACGCGGGTCTGCCAATTCCATTGTGCATCAGCTCATCCGTGGTCAGGTCCGTGATCTTCGCGATGAGCCGGAGCTCCATTCCCTCTTCCTCCATGCGCCGCGCGGCCTCAAGCCTGCCTTCAAGCCTGCCTTCAGCCTTGCCCTCTTGTTTCAACTGTTCTGCTGCCGTCATGATGGCCTCCCGGAGTTCCATCGCCCCAGACCTTTCCAGGGGTGCTTTGAGCTCTCCAAAATCTTCTTTGCGTGAATAGGACAAGTATATATCAAGAGTCCTTGCCGATTCAACTCTTTTCTGCCTCCGGAACACGGAGCAACAGGTCCACGACTGTGGGGTCTGTATAAAGAACTTCATCATCGGCGGCTCCTCAGGATTTTGAGCACATCCCAGATGTCGTCTTTGATCTCTCGCACGTCTTGCTCCGTGCGGGCCGCTGGTTTCGAGGATCACCAGTCGGCGCTCCACCGGCCCGGTAGGCGGTAAAATAGACCAGCATGGAGACGAGGAGGACTCCATAGCTGATGATGTCTTTCAAAACAAAACGATGATGCTCACGTTCCAGACAGCCCTCCACTCCCAAAAAATCACTGCGGCCCGGGGCCGGCGCAAACAGGGTTCCATCACACTTTCCCGGATCTACCGGAATCGTTTCAGGAATGTAGCAGACTTTCGGGAATGATGCAACAGGCAGTTGCGGGCAGTTCTATCAAAACCGCAACTTCTGAAAAAGCCGCAATTTCAATCCAAAAGTTTCAGAGCGGCTGGAGCAAGCTGTGGCATGGGCCACAATGTCCTCTTTGCAATAAAGAATGGTGCGCCGGGACAGGATGCGAAAGCGGCCCGATACTTGCCAAGCTTGCGATAGTTGTGGACCGTCTCCGCGCTGATGCCGCCGAGTATGCGAGCAGCTTCCTGCGCCGTTATGGGATCATCAAAGTAGTTGGGGTGTTGCCGCATACTTTGCGAGAAGCAAAGGTTTGCAGAAAGTCAAGGAAAAAGACTCAGGCGGCGGCGAGCGCTTCAAGACTTTCTTGGCGCTTCTTCAATTCTGAATATGCAGGATCATGCTTTTGAAATATCTCTGTAGATGTTCCAGAACAAATTCTGCGATAGGCCGGAGCACACGGATTTATTTACATAATCCAGAACCCGAACCGTGACGCGCAGTGGCATTATATAGTTTACCATCATCTGAGCCAATCCGAAGGCGCAACGCGTTACATGCTTTTTCTACCTGAGTAATACGCCTTTGTTTTCCTCTGGGACGCCATCTCTTCCTGCATGACCATTGCTACATTGTGAGCTATCAGAGCATATTGATCGGACGGCGCATGATTACTGTATGTATTTGATAGAGGACCCGGAAAGGCCAGAATCAGGGCTGCACCTTTCCATTGAATACGTCTGCTATCAGCTGCTTGCGCAGCTCTGCGAATTCAGAACGCATCTTCTCTGCTCGCACCTGTTCCCTGAGCCCGATGAGCTCGGACATAGTTGTAGCCAATCTGGATTAGTTCAGCTATAGCAAACAACCCAGCGCAGATCAATAGCAAGCCGCCACCGTAATCCATCATTTATCGTCTCCCAGAAATTTGCGGGATTCAGCGCCGTCGTTGAACTCGCCTTTAAAATGCACTGTTGATCTGGTCATCTGTCCAGTGATATTTTCTTTAATCATCAATATCCGGTATTCCCGTTTTCATTCGCAAGGCGCTGGATGGCGCGTTCTTTCCTGCAAAGCGGCTGAACGGTCCCGGTCTTTTGTCGATCGGACCGGATTCTCCAGTAGACCAGAAACCCTGTGCAGCCGACCAGAATGGCAACCGCGCCCCATGGTCCAAATGCACCTACCAGAGCGTTGAAGAGCCCAGTAGTGGCGTTGATTATGTCAGCCATGCCCCATTATCGGCAAATCAATGGCAGTGGCGGATGCCGGTCTTCTTGTCCACATGACAGCCGTTCTTGTCGGTCCGGCCCCGATGGGCATCAGAGCGGCGGGGCCAAGCACCGGCCAGAAGAAAAAGGCTTTTTGCATCATGGAGAAAGCTTGCCGACCCGGCGGATTTGGCCAGCCTTTTTTCATTCTTCTGGGAAGAGAAGGTTAACATTCAGAGGAGGAACGAAGAAACGGGAAGACCTCCGTGGAGCAGCATTTCGTGGAAGGTTTGCCGCAAATAGGGAAAAAGTATGGCAGGAGCATTTTGGTGGAGAACTGGTCAAGATCCATGTTTTGCATTTCTGGATGAATGCGGAACATGCCTACGTATTCCGCCACCAAGACCGCTACAATTTTCCTGGCATCCCTTTAATAAATTTTCCTTTAGAAAACGATGCGGCGGTCTGGATGCTCGTCTCCTGCCCCAACCCGCAACTGAAAAGCGTATCATCAGCAGCTGCGTCCGTGACAACTGGCTTACGACGGAAGGAACTGCGCGAAAGTAGTATTCCTCGCAAACAATACGGATGTTTTGAGGCGTCCAACTTAGCGGCGACCGACTGCTCTGCGTAGTCTACTTCGCGTAGTCTGGACCAAGGCTGCGACACTTGAGAAAATCAGATGATAATTGAATGCGCGCCGACATTTTGAAAAAGAATGAGTCAGTTTTAGCTGATGCTCATATTGCAGAGCAAGCCCGCAACGGGCGGTCCTCCCTTTGCCAGCTCTTCCCTGATTTTCCATTTGAGAACCTCACTGGACAAAGTGATTTTCTCTGCAGAACAGCGAGGCTCAAACCCATCCATGGAAAGCATGACAGTTGGAATACTTTCCATGAAATCACCGGCTGCCCTGTATAGAGTTCAATCCTATGGGATGCAGCATCAAAGCCAGCACAGCTCCTGCAATGCCGCGAAATTGTAGGGATGAGATAGCAGTCCACGGAGTCGTAACCTTGTTCGAATTCACAATCTGGAAGAACCCCCTACCATACTTCCGGTAGTTCTCTGAGGTATGACAATTCTGCGGTCACGAACCCCGGAGCAGCGAGCCCGCCGTTCCCGCACCATTTCCGCAGCAAATTTGTCGAATTCTTCTCGCCAGAAAAGATCGCGATCCGTTATCGCGATCATCCACTCATCATCAAAGGTTGGTATAGAGGGTATGCTCTGACATTAAAGCGTTGCTCGATTTCATTCATCACTTTTAGCATCAGATCTTTATCGGGCTTTTTCATTCCGTAGCACCCTATGCGACAGTTATTGCACACTTGCGCACTGCGTCATCGCTTTGATCGATGGATCGAGCGGTGTAGTCCGCCTTCACTCTGCGATTCACGGCCTCATTGAAACCTTTCCGGAAGCGTTCCTGAACCGGAACAGCCAGCAATCTGTAAAGAGATTCCATGGCTGACTTATGACTTCCATAGCCACCTGCCTGCTTCTCCGCTCATCCTCCGGAAGCTTGCTGAGCATCATCTGGAACATACCATAATAGAATCGGTTCACAGGGCCGTAAAGAATCCTTCTTTTTCAAGTTGCTCAGCAACCGTTATGTTTTCTTCTGATTTTACTACGAGGCTCAATCCTCCCCATCCTCCCTTTTTTCCACCGTATCCTCCAGCACATCCTCCCGCCCAAAAGCAGGTAATCTGGATGGTGCAGCGAATCCAGGAGGACTTGTTCAGCGACAATTAGATTTCCCTGTTGACGACAATTACAATTCCCTGTATCTTCAAGTCAATTGTTTGCGTCTTTTTGACGCTCTCCCTCAGGCCAGGGGGCGCACCCGCCAATCGTAGGAAAAAGTGCTGGTACCGGCGGCCGTCTGGCCCAAGCTTCCCTGTAATTGCAGGGGGTGCTGATGTTTTTCACAGATGCGGAAATCGAGGAGTTGGGAGAGCGTTTCAGGAAAGTCTCCGGAAGGGGGAGGAACACCCGGACCGGACGGCTCCAAACCTGGCGGAAATTCAGGATTGGATGATCCGTCACCATGTAGACCATCCTGAAGTTCTGCTGAAGATTCTGGGAAAAATAGGACCGGCCCTGAGGCCGGCGAAAAATGTCCTGAATGCGGAAGCCCGCAGAAATTCCAGGGAACTCGAGGCGCAAACTAAATCTGGGCCGAACTGGTGTTATTGGAATTCATCGTGCATATTATACGTGCACTAACAAATCCTGCCGCTGCACAGAATTCCCACTGGAAAAAATCCTCGGACTGACACCTCATTCGGCGTCAGGAAAATTTGCTGAGCTATTGTGCTGGTTGGGCGCAGCCGTCCCCTTTGATCAGGCGCGTCATTATCTCGGACGCTTTGAAAAGTCGATATCACAGAGACTATGCTGCGCGAAACGGCCGAGGCGTATGGAGCATCATTCTGTGCTGCAGATGAATACAGAAGCAAAGAGTTCGGTGACGGTGTCTGCTGAGAAGACAGAAATTCTCTATGTTCAGGCAGACGGTGGCATGGTGCCGATTCGGGAAAAACCCCTGAAAATCGGCTCAAAACCGATACATAGGAGGTAAAAGTTGGGTTGTTTTCATAGAGGATATCATCAGGAGAAAGTCTGCAAAGGAAAAGAAATATGCCGTATTACAAAAAACGCTTCGCAACATCAATCGGTAAGGGCGTAGAGCACTTCGCACAACTCCTGAAGCGAGTGGCTGCGGAAGCCGGCAGCATGCGCGCGCAAACGATCGTCTTCATAAGCGATGGCGCGGACTGGCTGGACCATATGCGCGAAGACTTTTCCCGGTCAGTGCACATTCTGGATTGTGCACACGCAAGTGAACACCTCTGGAATTGCGGAAAGCCATCTTCGGGGAGAATGAAACCGCAAGCGTCAGGGAATGGGTGGAGCCACTTCGAGAAATGTTATGGAACGGAATGGCCGAAGCGGTCTGCGAACGTCTACTCTTCGAAGCCAAGCGCCGGCCCCGAGTCCAGACCCCAATCATTGAATACACAACTATTACAAAGTCGCCTGGATAAGATGCGCTATCCGCATTTCCGCCGCATGGGATTCTTCATTGGGAGCGGTGCGGTCGAGAGCGCTCATAAGTACCTCGTCCAATCCCGGCTCAAGCAGGCCGGAATGAAATGCACCATCGACGGCGCATCCGCTATTATCCGGCTCCGCCAGATGCTCTACGACGGATCTTGGGACCTGCAATGGGGCCGGTCGGCCGCCTGAACCCCGGCGCTACGATTGGCGGGTACGCCCCAGGCCAGGAGTTAGCAAGAGCTACGAGCTCTGCTGCCGCAATTTGTCAGCCCGGAGAAAATCGGAACCCCGTGAAAAAACTAAAAAACTGGCTCTGTATAAAGGTGAGGTTGGGCGGACGCTTACCTACAAGCTGCTGGGAAACGCAGTTGTGCCTCCCATAATTCAGATTTTGTTGCGGAGTCTGCGGTCCTTCGTGACATGACGGACCCTGTAAAATCTGTCTGTAGCTGTCGCAGCCACCGCCATCTTTGATTGATTTTCCCTGAAAAGAAGCTGAGGATCAGCCGTTTTCCGTCTTTTTCATTCTGGACTTAACTGACTTGACATCATTCTATTCCTGATCCTATACATGCGCCAGGTAGCCCAGAATTTGCACGGCTGTCCGGCGGTCCTGAGTTGCTTTGTGCTCAAAGAGGAGGGCAAAGGCGATGCGCTTGCCGTCCTGCGCTGGCACTTCAAAAAGCATGTCAGAAAAAGACTCCTGGAGTTCTGCATCCACAAAGCCACTTTCCACAAGCTTGAGTTCATCCAGCCGCACCGATTCCACGATGGCAGACGGCAGGGTCCGGGCAAAGAAGGCTGCGGCAAGATCGGGTCTGCCCAGCACCTGCTTGATGAAGCGATCATGGTTGGAAGGATGCTCGGGCATATGAATTTCGGAGTGATTCTTGAGAATAGCGGCTGCTGCGAGGGTAGTGGCCCTGAAACGCCCGATCCATTATCTCGGACGTCCCCATTGATTTAGCGGGACTCCGAGAATAAAAAACAGCGCTTAATCCTCCGCGCTGAGTGCCTTGAGCCCAAGCCGCGAATTCTCAACAGATAGTAGCAAAATGCGGGCTGCTTCCTGAGGCGCATGAAAGCCCATAGAATTTTCCGCTTCCACGAAATCAGCAAGGAACTGGGCACGGCGGTGGTAGTTGCGGGCCTTATCGAGTGCCGCAGCGGAAACCTTGCCGCCCTGGGCTTTTTCAATCGCCTGGATGAGTTCTACAACGGCCTCAATGGCTGTGTTGCGCATCTGGACGTTGCGATCCTGTATGGTATCAATGCGCGATTTGAGTTCGGTTTCGCTTAATTTGTGGCAGGTTCCGCAAGCGGCGTTGGTGTTCAAATACGGGCTGCGAACATGGTGGTCACTCACTTTCTGCGCACCTTCACGCGTGTAAGGCATGTGGCAATCGGCACAGGCGACGCCGGAACGGGCATGAATGCCCTGGTTGTAGAGTTCAAATTCTGGATGCTGCGCTTTGAGAGTCGGTGAGGACGTTGTCTTGTGGGTCCAGTCTTTAAAGCCCACTCCTTCATAGTAGGCAAGGATCTGATCGGCTTTGAGCCCCTTATGCCAGGGATAGGTCAGGGTTTTTTCCGGGCCCTTGAAATAGTATTCTACATGGCATTGACCGCAAACATAAGAGCGCATTTCCAGGCGAGTGGCGTCGCGGTTTACATCGTAGTCCTTGATTCCTTGAGATTCTTTATAGACGCGCATCCCTTCCATAAAAGCCGGCCGGGAAACGCGCAAAGACATGTCCGCCGGGTTGTGGCAATCAATGCAGGCCACCGGATGCTCCACGTGCTGTTTGGCTTCTGCATAGGGCATCTTGTTTAATGCATGAAAACCTTTAACAATATCTCCCTGGCCCAGTTTACGATACGCCGGATAGACCGATGCATGGCAATTAATACATGTGCCAGGCTGGCCGACTTTCTGTCTTTCTGTATAGAGCTGGTCGGTCAGCATGTAGGCATGGCCGCGTTCTTCGCGAAAATCAATGGCGAAGGCATAGCCGGCCCAGATGGTCTTGAGGTGCGGATCCAGTGCCAGCTTCGATTGCGACACGATACTGCGCGGATCGGCGTCTGTGGGAACCTGTGGCAGAGCTTCTGAGCCGCCGTAGCGCGTCCGTTCCATGTCTGCGGTTTTCAGGTAGCTTGCGTATTGCAGCGGGTAGTTTACGGCCCAGAGTGACGGATCATAGGAATCGTCATTCAGGTTGGTGACCCGAAAGTGGGACAGTTTCCCCTCCGCCTGCCTGGTGGCGATGTTGACCAGCAAAAGAGCCAGGCCAACTCCGGCCAGAAGTCCCAGTCCCAGCAATACTCCATGCGACACGGTGGCCTTCTCTTTTAAGCGATTCCATATTTCTTTCATGACTCTTTCCCTTTTATTGATTATTGTTTTTCATTTACCGATTCCCGTGACCCACCCCGGCATGGCACTGTAAACACGCGGTTTCCTTTTTGCGCGGAGTCTGCACAAAGAGATCTTGATGGCAGGAACGACAGGTATCTTCCGTGATCTTACGATTTCTTTCCGTAATGATGATATTTTCCGGGTAGTTGCCGATGGTGAAAGCCAGGCTGTGGTTGAAGCCGTTGATTGCTTTGGTTGCGTACTTTCCGGCAAAATTATGGGGAGTATGGCAATCGTTGCAGGCGGCCCGGGTCCGGTGGCTGCCTTTGAGCCAGCCAGAATACTGTTTCTCCATGACGTGGCAATTGGCGCAGGCCTCACTTTGATCTGAAAGGTAGGAAGAAGCTCTGGCAAAGTGGAAGGTATACAAACCCAGCCCGATGATCATTCCACAGCATAAGACGATCAGGGAAGGCATTCTCACACTGCATTATCTGGAATAGGGGCCAGGAGGAGCAACAAAAAAACTTTTCTTGACGAAAGTCCGGCTGCTACCCCTTTTTCTGTCGTGATCTGGTGGGCTCTTTTGCTACTGTCCGGGCTTGGCTGTTCCGTCTGCCATCTGATCATTATGATCTATGCCTTTCGTCATCATCCGGAGAAGGCTATGATTGCCATCCTGTTTCCCGTCTACCTACCGTACTATCTGGTGAAAGACTACGACTCCCCCCGCAAAGTCCCTGTGCTTCTTGCTTATGGGCTGTGCTCTCTGGGCGCAATCCTTGCCGTGCTCCAGCTCGTCTGACCGGAGAAAAAAATGCTTTTTCTCCGCTGTGCACAGCGCAGGGTGATGCCATGCGATGGATAATCGGAATTTTTCTTTCAGCTCTGGCTATGTTTCTGTGGGGCTTTGTTTTTTTTGGTTCGGGCCTTTTTGAACTCCATAACCCGGTTCAAGCCGAATCCGAGACACAGATTGCTGATACTTTGCGTAAAAATTTACCCCGGAGTGGTTTCTATATGATTCCCGATCCCGGCAATGATTCAGCGCGCCCGTTCGGGGAACGGATGCAGGCAGGCCCTTTTGCCCGCATTCATTTTCACGCCGAAGGTGTAGCCTTTGAAGATCCGCGGGTCATGGGCAGGGGTTTTCTACACATGCTTTTGACCTGTGCGCTCTTTTCTCTGGCTCTGCGCTTGCTGGCTCGCGATTGCCCGGAATATCTGGATCGGTTAAAAATCGCCGCCATTTTTGGTCTGGGTGCAGCCGTATTCGCACATCTGGGTGGACCCATCTGGTGGTTTGAAACCTGGGGTCAGGCCTTGAAGTTGACGGCCTACGATACTGTGGCCTATATTCTGGCGGGAGCGATTCTTGCCAAGTTTACCGATTGAGCGGCCCGGTACATAAGGATTCCGTTGCAATGATTAAAGAAAGCCGACTATTGCCACTTTGCCTTCTGATTGTGGCCACCCTGCCCGCAGGGCTTGCCGCTGAGATGGAGCTGGGGATGACTGCCGGGGGTGGCTACTACCGCCCGGGCTTCTTGCAGCGGGCAAAACACGATGAATTTTATGAATTTTCTGGAGCATGGGTGAAGGTCCGTCCCACGAGTATCAGCTATTCTGGAGCGGGGCTGTATTTACGTTATTCTCAGGAGTTGCCGACGGTCAAAATCTTTGCTCAGGCCGAATACGAAGGACTGCCGCCGTCCATCGGTTTTTCCAGCGTGGCAGCCGGACTCGATTACTTTCGCGAAGGCCAGAACACATCGGCGCAGTTCCATCGGGGCAATTTGCGCCTGGGGCTGGAAAAAAGTCTGGGGATTTTTTTTATAGCACCCTTTGTCGGCTATGAAGGCTCAGCGGGCAGTTTAACTCACGGTGCTCCTTTGCTGGGAGTGGGCGGCAAACAATTTGTGGACCGTTCCTACCGCATGGAGGCGCAACAGCGCGGAACCATTGTGGGGCTGGATCTGGGCTTCACTTTTGAAAATCAAACCCGAATCCATCTGCGACTGGAAGGTCTGCCATTGGTCTCGGGGAAAAGGAATTACCGGGCTGCTGCCTATCACTATCGTTTCATCAGTTACCAGGATGGACAGGGAAAGGAACAGGAGTCCTTTGAACTGGAAAGAGTGGAAGCCAGTCGTGTCTCGGCCCAGACCCGTGATGCAACGGGCAGGGTGGCTCTGGGCTTTCGTGCCAGACTGGATGAAGGGTTGATGCTCGTGCTTGGAGCCGTTTACGCGTATTCAACGGAAGTGGATTACAATCGATTGCACGTTTTTGATTCCATGAACCGTACGTTTCGAAACGAGGGGGGGCAACTGCAGGCCGGGAATCTCAACCGTGACCTGGATACCGTACTTCTTGAGCAGCTTACGGATCGTACGATCTATGGACGCTCCACTCATACCGAGCATGGCTATTTCTACCTGGGAATTGCCAGCCACTGGGCTGAGCTGTAGCGGTAGTAACTGTAAGGATTTCTCCATCATCGGCGGCAGGCCCGTCAGCCCGGGCGTTTTACGGTGATCACCTGTCCCAGCAGTCCATAGTCTTCGCCGCCCAATCGAGCCAGGGGATCGACTTTCAGGGCATCCACGCTGAGTCGCCCGTCGGAGAGTGTGGCCACGGAATCGTCCAGGTAAATGGCCTCTACCTGTCCTAAAATCAAAGCCTGAGGTACGGCGCCAATTTCATGCACGGCAAACAGGCGACAGTAAAAGGCGATGCGGCATTCCTTCAGCCGGGGCAGCGGGAAGTCGCGGTCTTCTACGGTCGCAAGGCCCGCTCGCAGGAGTTCAGAATCGCCGTGTGGCAGAACCAGGGAGGATGCGGTGACTTTTTCTGCCCACTCGCGATGCGGGATGTGGATAACAAAGGCCTTTCTTTCTATAATGTTGTGGCGCGTATCTTTGAGACTACCATCGGGTTTTTTGCCAATGGACAGCATGACGACGGGAGGATCGGAAGCCACGCCATTGAAGTACGAGAAGGGTGCCAGGTTCAGAGTGCCATCGCCGTTGTCGGAGAGCACCCAGGCGATGGGTCGCGGAATGATGGTCTGAATGAAAGTATAGTAAACCTTGTTTGCGGAAAGTCCGGCCATCTCAATGTGCATAACGAAGCGCAGCAGTCATGGCCGGAGCGACGAGCATTTTTCCGGGGCGCGGTGGAATGGGGGAATTATCTATTAGCTATGCCCGCAGCCCTTTGCGGCTGCGGGCGGCCCGGTTTAGAAATCTTTGGACCAGAGAGTCGATTCGAGACTGTAAGACAGACCATTCCAGCTAAAAATAGTGACATCCAGGATCCGTTTCCAGCTGGTCTTGAAGCAACACTTGACTGTTTTGCTGTCCACAAAACCAAAAACTCGTCCTTTCAGAGCGCTGATCTTGAGAGAGCCAAGGAGCGAAGCTGCTTTCTTCTCCAGAGAGAGAAGTAGTTTGGGGCCGGCAGAGCCTGAAAAAATATTGAGTGTCGCACCAATCCCGCCGCGCAGAACCCAGGCGTTCACAGAACCCTGAACAAAGCCATCAGCGGAAACGGTCGGCAGGAATTCCGCAGAAAGGCCTTTAAGGCCGTCCGGGGATACTTTTGGTTTGGCGCTGGTGCTGGTTGTGACACCGAAGTTCACATCGAGCGTAACCGGGCCGAGCGGATAGCGCAGCGGTGGCAGCTCTTTCTTGAGCCATTTATTGACTCCACCCAGGTCTTCGGGAACGTCTTTGATGTTGCGCGTCTTACTCCAGACAGTCACGCCAAAGAGATCGACTCCTGAGTAGACTGTCCAGTCCTTAATTTTATTTACATCCAGCGCCGGCGTGACGCCTTCAAACTGGTAAGAACCATAATTGCCTACCAGAAGGTTCCCGGTCAGCACAGGCGCATTGCGTCCGAAGAGCTTTGCCCCCAGTTCCGGACTCAAGCTGGCTGCTGATTTGCTGGTTTCCTTCCCGAATTTGAAATCGTAAACTGCCTTAATGTAGGCAGCGAAGCTTCCATTGCCTGTGGTCCATTCTTTAGAACCGGCCAACAGGGCTACCGGCATTAAGAAGATGATAAACAGGCTGATTGTTTTTTTGTTTCGCATAAACCCTCCGTCTATGCCCGGATGGGAACGGGCCCGGATCAGCAGGCAAGCTTTTTTTCCAGAAATGTTTTGATCAGGGGATTGACTCGGCAAAATTCGCCTCATGAATCGTCGTAAATCTTGGTTTCTGGCAGTCCTGCTTCTTGCCATTCTACTCGCGGGAATCGTCTTTTTGCTCTGGCCGGCGCGGGGCCCGGACCTGTCTCGGATCCACCCCGACCTGTTGGAACGGGAAACGGTGGGTGAGTTTGACCCGGACCAGCTACCGGAACTCTTGAGCTACCGGTTCCTGCCGGGAAAGATGTACCGCTACAGTTTTAACCGACGTGTCCATGCGGCCCGGGATTCCGAGCAATTTCTGGATCTTTCTTTATCTGGCAATCTGGACATCCACGCCATTGATCGGCGGGGCAGGGATCTGGATCTGATTGTGGTGCTGGAAGTACAGCAGATGGGTGGTGTTGATGGGGCCACGGATTCCGATTCCGCGCTCCCCTACCACAATGCTGTCTACATCAGCCTTGCGGCCGATGGTCGGCCAACTGCGCTGAAATTCCCCGCAGCCATGCAGGAAAGCGAACGGCAACAGATGATCAATGATTTATCAGCGAATTTCTTTAAAGTCCTGCCCGAACCCGGTCACCTTAGCAGCGGGCAGCTTTTGTCGGGGAATTCCTACAGGATAGAGTCTCGGGACACGCACGGTCATTATACGGCTTCTTTACGGGTCCTGGCAGAAAAAAATCCCGTGCCGATGAACATAGCAAAGGAGAAATACATTCGCAGTTATACTCCCGTAGTTGTAGAAAACTCGGATCAGAGTGTCGCCTGGAACGCGCTAAAAGGATACCCGCTTGCTATAGAAAGCAGGGAAGTCCTGCTGGTGGGCCCGGCGGAATTTCAGGTGCGCTCGGAACAATCAGCGGACTATTTTCTGTCCGAGGTTACGGATTCCGCGTACGGCCGGGAAGATCTGCTGGCATTTATTCATGCTTCTGACATCTACCAGGATGAATGGAAAGATCTAAAAAGCAAAGAGCTGGCTGCGGGTATGGAGCTATCTCTTGAAGAGGCCCGGATACGGCTGGCAACGGTTCAGAACCAAGAGGAAAAGGAAAAGCACGGTACCTTTCGTGATCTGACCGTGACCTTTTTGCGCAGCCCGGCCACGGCCACGGCCTTGATTGGTGAGGCCGGTCGCTTCCCATCGCAGTCGGATCCCTTTCAAATGATTCTGGGTGCAGCCAGCTACGCAGCTTCCAAAGAAGCGCAGCAGGCTCTACGGGACCTCTTCCGTACCAACCTGGATGAGTTCGGTCGGCAATCGATCCTCGAAGCATTCACCCTGATGGATAGACCCATGAATCAAGAAACCATTGATTTTCTCAATCGTATCTTTCGCGAGCGCGGGGAACTTTCTACTTCGGCCGGACTGGCCCTGGGAAATGCATTGCGCAATGAGGAAAATCAAGAGGCTCGTTCTTCCCTGGAAGCAGAATGGCATCGGGCGCGCAGCGATGCGGAAAGGCAAACGGTGCTTGATTTTATCGGCAACAGTGGTGATGAAAGTTTTTTTCCATTCGTGGAAGAGGCCATGAGGGGCAGCGTTTCCTTGCAGCGCAAAGCAGTTTACTCTGTCCGATTCATGGAAGGCCAGCGTGTCCGCGATTTTCTGCTCAATGCACTGCGCTCG
The DNA here is from genome assembly GCA_015075425.1 of Spirochaetales bacterium. Taxonomy (GTDB): domain Bacteria; phylum Spirochaetota; class Leptospiria; order Leptospirales; family Leptonemataceae; genus H5-SPI1. The sequence goes on from JABTUL010000003.1 coordinate 196,811, forward strand.
GCTGCTGATGCGGGTGTGCGGGAACGTGCTGCGACCGCCATTTCCTTCCAGCTCTGGGACGATGCCTTTATGCCTGCCCTTGCTTCCTGTGTGGAAAAAGAAAATCTGACCGGCTTGCGCATCAAGTGCGCGGACGCAGCCCTGGGCGAAGCCTCAAGGGCTGACAATATGCGCAGCCTGCTTTCTCGCCTGGCTACAAGCGGTGATGCCGACTGGCAGGAGTACGTTCAGGTGCAGCTGCGTAAATAAGTCCTGTTACCCAAAAATTTGTTGACATAATATCTGAATGCTATCTGCATGTTTACCATGAAAGACCTGACAGAGAAACAACAGACCATTTTTACCTACGTGGAAGATTTCATCATCCGGCAGGGCTACCCGCCCACCATTCGGGAAATTGCGGAAGAATTCCAGATAACGCCCAAAGGGGCCTATGATCATTTGCGGGCCATTGAAAAGAAAGGTTACATCAAATGTGAAAAGAATCGCAGCCGGGCCATTGAAGTGCTGAAGCCTTCGGGGCGTAAATCACGCACGGTGTCCGCTGATATGATGGAGATACCCCTGGTGGGTCGGGTGGCGGCAGGCGTTCCGCTACTCGCTGATGAAAACGTTGAAGAATACCTGACATTTCCGCGGTCGATGCTGCCTTCCAGCCGTGTTTTTGCTCTGCGCGTTTCCGGTGATTCCATGAAAGATGCGGGCATCAAGGACGGTGATATAGCGGTAATTCAAAAACAATCCAGTGCGGAAGACGGCGATATTGTCGTTGCCCTGATTGAAGATGAGGCAACACTGAAGTATTTTTTTAAAGAAAAAAAGAGAATTCGTCTGGATCCGGCCAACAAAGCATTTCGTCCTATCTACGCCCAGGAAGTGCAGATCCTTGGCAAACTGGTGGGCATCTACCGTCAGGTTTAAGCGGTCCCATGACCTCGGGGTTTGACCGCCGCGCCTTTCTTCTGGGGCTGGCCGGGACCCTGTCCTGTGCTGCCTGGCCCCGGCTCCTTCGCGCAGATTACAGTTATCTGCTGGAAGGGGTGCTGCTTGTAGATGGGAGTGGATCGGTGCCTACTCTTTCTGATGTGGGGCTCCGCGATGGCCGTGTGCAGACCATAGCACCGGCTGGCGCTCTCAGGCAAAAGAGCGCTGTTCGCAGAATTTCCGGTGCGGGTCTTGTGCTCGCTCCGGGTTTCATTGATCTGCATTCGCACAGTGAACTTACGCTCCTGGAAGACGGCAGACAGCTGTCGAAACTCTATCAGGGCATTACTCTGGAGGTGATTGGTCAGGACGGTCGGTCTGCTGCTCCGTCTTCTCCTGGCAGGGGCAGTTTCTCAACCTTTCCGGATTTTTTCCGGGCATTACGCCGGCGGGGGATGAGCGTTCATGTTATGACAGCCGCCGGTGCCGGCACTATCCGTGGTCGGATCATGGGTACGCGTTCCGGTTCGCCTCAGCCGGACGAGCAGGAGGAAATGGAACATCTGGCCCGCCGTGCCCACCGCGACGGTGCTATGTTCCTGAGTTCAGGCCTGGAGTATACACCGGGTGCTTTTGCCTCTTCTTTAGAATTGGACGGATTGCTGCGGGCCATGGATTCGCCGCTTTACATGACCCACATTCGTGATGAAGGACCGGCGCTCTTCTCCGCCTTAAAGGAAGCGATCATGATAGCCAGGGCCGCTGGCTCGCCTCTGCACATCAGTCACTTGAAGCTTCAGGGGCGGTCCAACCACGGCAGAAGCCCGGAACTTAAGCGTTTTTTATTATCGGAACTGGGCCGGCACCCTTTCAGTGCCGATGTCTACCCCTATCATGCTTACAGCACGGGTCTAACGAGTCTCTATCCTCTGGAGGCGCGCAACTCTACCGGCTCTTTGCTTGCCTTGCTCACGGAAAACCCTTCTCTTCTGCGTTCGCGAGTGGAGGCAAAGGTGGCAGAAATTGGCGGCTGGCAGGAAATTCGTTTTGGTGTTCTGTACCGCAAGGCGCATCAAGGCTACCAGAGCAAGACAATGCAAAAGGTAGCGCGGGAGCAGGGAATGGAACCGTATGACCTTCTGCGACGCACGCTCCTCGCGGAAGGCGGTGCCGGTTCTCTGGTGGCCGCAGCCATGCGCTTGCAGGATGTTGATGAGCTGCTGGCATTTCCCTTTTGTGCCGTTGCCACGGATGCTGCCGGTCAATCGCGCGAGCGCGTGGCAGGTGTGCATCCGCGTGCTTACGGCAGCATGCCCCGATTCTTCCAGCGGATGGTTCAGAAGCAAAAGAAGATTTCGCTGGCGGAGGCCATTCGTAAAATCAGTGGACTGCCGGCGCGGATCCTCGGTCTGCGGGAGCGTGGCCTGGTGCGGGAAGGCTACCATGCGGACCTTGTACTTTTCGATCCGCTACGCTTTCGCGATCAGGCGCACTATGACCATGGTCGGTTTGCCAGCGGCGTCGAATGGCTTTTTGTGGGAGGCGAGGCTGTGCTGGAATGGGGACAGTACACTTCGCGTCGTCCGGGCCGCATTCTGCGCTGAGGAAATGGTTTCCCGCTATCGGGGCGCTGGTTCTTCTGCCCCGGTGCTCTATCGCCGGTGCCTCAAGCCTCTACTCTTCCATCTGGATCCGGAAACAGCTCACAGACTGCTTCTTCTGTCCGCACCCGTCCTGGGCCGACTTCCCCGAATCTGTTTTCCCCGGCCCCGGCGGGCCCCAAGGAGCGTGGCCGGGATTTCTTTTCCGGGGCCGGTGGGACTCGCCGCCGGTTTCGATAAAACGGGCGAACTCTATCCTTTTCTGTCGCGGCTGGGATTTGGTTTCATTGAGTGCGGCACCTTTACCTGGGAGGAGCAGGCCGGTAACCCCCGGCCGCGGATCTTTCGGTATCCAGCACAGAGGGCACTGGTCAATCGGATGGGATTCAACAATCCCGGGGCTCGCCGTGCGCGTGCGAATCTCCTGCGCTCTCTATCGCGTGGCCGGCCGGTACCTCTGGGAATCAACATCGGCAAGAGCAAAAATGCTGCGGATCAGGATGCAGCCGATGATCTCAATCGCACCATTGAAGTTCTGCACGACCTGGCCGATTACCTTGTCATCAATGTGAGTTCGCCTAACACACCAGGGTTACGTGCCTTTCAGGCGGTCCATCGCTTGCGGGCGCTGCTGGAAGCGATCCTTCCGCGGATCGAAAAACCGCTTTTCGTGAAACTGGCGCCTGATCTGACTCCTGAAGAGACGGCAGAGTTGATTCCCATGCTTGAGAAAAGAGTCGCCGGGCTGATTTTAACCAATACGAGCACAGATTACAGCCTTCTGCCTGACGCGCCGATTCAAGAGGGGGGCATTTCCGGTCAGCCCCTCTTTGAGAAAAGTACACAGATGCTCCGGTTTGTACACTCCCGGTGCTCTCTGCCGGTCATTGCCTCAGGAGGAGTGATGGATGAAGCCCGGGCGCGGGCCAAAATGGAAGCTGGAGCCGCTCTACTTCAGGTGTACACGGGCTTCATTTACGAGGGCCCGCTTTTTGCTGCCCGGCTGCATCGGGCTCTGCTGGAATCGCTTGACCCGGACCGGGCAGGAGGCAACTGAGGTTGTGTCCGGGGTAGAAAAGCAAAGTGCGGTGCGGGTCTGGCATTTTCTGGATGCCGGTGCCATGAAAAAAGAAATTCTGTTTATTGATGATAACTACGGACAGTGTGGCAATTGTAAACAGCTGGGTATCAACTTTGTGACCACTCCCAGGTGCCCGGCCTGCTCCACTACATTTCGTTATCTGGCTGCAAAGGCCGGGCAGGATCCGGTTAAAATACTGCGCCGTATCGCAGCGGAGGGGCTCAAGCTTCAGCTCATTGAGCGTTCCGACTTTGAGAAAGCAGAAAGTCGCGATAAACTTTCTGGATTTTTTACCGATCCGGCCTGATTAAAGACGCAAGCACTTCTGCACGGTCTCTTTCTTCATAGCAAAAATAGGGGTAGGTGCGTTCCAAAAGCGCCGGCTCATTTCCGGCTCCGAGCGTTGCCGATTCGAGTTCCTGCGCAAGCCGCACGGCTAAATCACCCACCAGGTTCCGGGCTTTTTCTTTGAGATTCAGAAGGGCCTCATGCCGTCCGGCTGAGCTCTCGCCTGTAAGGATCCGGGCCCGTTCCTGTCTTAAAGGGTGATCCTCTGCGAGAAAGGCCAGTGGATCGGCCTTTATTTTTCTGAGATCAGACTGGATGTGCGCGACGGGGCGGCCATCATAGTCAAAGTGCGGCAGGGCACGAATTTTTAGCGTGGCCGTTGCAATGGGTGACGGAGGAAGCTCACGGTTGTAAAAGCGTTCCAGCAAAACGTCGGCAATCCGGTCGTAACGGCCGCCACCGGTTCCATGTACAAATGTCCGGGCTATATGGAGTCGCATAAAGAGGGACAGGCTCAAAGCCCGCGGCAGTATCTGGCCGCGTAAGGTTCGCAGATCATCATGTACGGTAAGGGGAATTCGTTTATCTTCTTTAACGATCCAGAAAGGCAGTTCATCGGGATGGAGATCGGGCAGAGGTTGTGCCCGATTTTTGATCTGGTGTGCCTTTCTGTAGTCTCTGAGAGCCTCATTGTGGATCGTGGCGAAGGTGTCGCCCCTTTCATGAATATGAGCAGCGAAAGCTTCAAAAGCGCTCGACTTACAGAGCTCCGATACCATTACTACAGACGGTTCAGTCGGGGCAAAAAATTGTCGCAGAAAAACCCGTAGATACTGTGCCGGTCCATCCTCGTCCAGAAGTTCCAGTATGAAGCGTGCCCCTTTTTGCACACTTTCCGGGTTGGCAAAAATCTGCGGACTTTCTTCTATCAGATCCTGCAGGCTTGCGACCACATGTTCTTTCAGTATTTTCGCACGGGCGTAAATCCCTGGCCTGCACATGCGATGGATCTGGCGAATAAGCCGGGAGGGATGTTTGTACTGCGGCAGGATATAGTCGGCGGAGCCTTCATCATGATCGGCGATGAGGAAAAGTACTTTTTTCCTTTCCTGCCTGGCCAGCAGACAGGCCAGTTCAAATTTGATCAGGAGTCCCGGATGCAGGAGTACGGGCTGGTGCCCGGTCGCTATCGTTTCTTCCGGGTTAAAATTCACGGCACACCTTCCGGCCAGGCGGAAAACAGAACAGGCTCATGCTGAAAGAATGGCTCGGCTGCATCTACTCCGGACAAAAATCCCCAGTGTTCATTCTCTTTGAGCAGTTTTTCCAGCAGTATTCTGCGCTCGCCAAACTGCGACTGGTAGGACAAAAGGGCCTGTTTTTTTTGTTCCTGATAAGCGCTGATGTTCTGTAGAAATGAAGGCTGCAAATGAATGCGCAAATGAACCGGAAAGTAGTAGATGAGGCGTTCGGTGAAATGCCGGTCATGAGGCAGACGTGTTTTGCTCAATTTCGCATAAAATCGAGCCGCGCCGATCAGAGCGGAAGCGGCTATGTGATCGGGATGGGCATCCAGCGCGTAAGGGGCAAAAATCGTATCCGGCGCAAAGGCGCGAATTTCTGCTGCCAGCAGCATTCGATTGTCCACCGTATCCTCAATGTAACGATTGGGTAGAGTTAACGTTTTCCGTTGCACGCCCAGAATCCGCGCTGCCTCTGCTGCTTCCTGCATGCGAATGGCCACGCTACCGGAAGGAGTTGGTTCACCATTGGATAGATCAAGGAGAAGAACCTTATAGTTACGGGCGGAAAGCGATGCGACGGTTCCGCCCATAGCCAGCTCTACATCGTCGGGGTGTGAACCTATGCAAAGTATTTTGCGCATGCTTTACTCCTGGCGGAAAAGGCTGAACAACGAACGGCTGCGAGCGTAGCTTCCTGTATATTCGAGGGCGACAAAGGTTGTGTCGTCACTCTGCGCCGCTCCCGATCGCCACGATAACAGCTTCTTCTGTAAGAGCGAGCCGATTGCGTAGAGATCCTCGCGGGATACATCTTTCATGAAATCAACAAACGCCGCTTCACCCAGGGGGACTTCTGCCGGGTTGAATGCTTCGATCACACCGTCGGAATAAAGAAAAAGCCGATCTTCGGGCATCAGGGTGGTGAAAGAAGACAAATAAGCTTCCGGTAAAATTCCGAGCAGCCGCTGCGAGCTTCTGAGTGTCAAGAAATCCCGTTGATCTTTACGACAGAGCAGCGGGGCCGGGTGGGCTGCATTGATGTATTCCATACGGCCGGAAGGCAGATGCAAATGCATGGCGAAGAGAGTGATGAATTCATTTCCCTTGTAGCGATTGGCCAGAAAACCATTGAGGGCATCCATCGTTTCGGTAAGAGAGGCCTTGCTTTCCAGGTGAGAGCGAACCAGCGAACGGATTGCGCTGACCAGATACCCTGTTCCCAGTCCGTGACCACTGACATCTCCCAGAAATACATAAAGAGACTCTGGATTCGTCTGAAAAATATCGAGGTAATCTCCAGTAACGGAAATGACCGGTTGACTGAAAAATGAAAGCTTCACTGCCTGAATTTTTTTCGGCAAACGCGACAGGCTCCTTTGCATCTGCCCGGCCAGCAGGACATCACGGATCCGCTTTCGCTTTTCTATTTCATCAATCAGTATCTGAAAGTTGTAAGCCAGAAGTCCTGCGAGTCGTGCCACCTCCTGCAAGTAACGGATCTCCCGCATCTTGAAGCGTCTCTTCCTATGACCGATCAGAATCACGGCGTGCGGCGAATCGGGTGGGCGGTACAGGTCCTTGATGGTGCGAAAGGGAAGCGTATCACCGATGCGTATGGCCATACTTGCCCCGTGTGCTATTAAGAACCGGTACAGATCTCCGCGGCTTCCCGAACCAAAGGTCAGATAATTGGTAACGACGATTTTTCCCGGCCGCAGATATTTCCAGTAAGAGCTGCGGCTGGACAATCTGATAATGTCATCTCTCTGTTGCGAGAAATCCCGGAATAAATCGCTACCGAGGATCAGGTGGACGCGATCGATCTGCAATATGTTTTTCAGCTCCTGGGTAAAGAATCGAACCTGAGCCTGGATAGGGGCAGGCGTGGCAATCATCCCGGACAATTTCTCCAGTGATTCCGTCAGATCAGAGTTCAGTCGCAGGACCCTTCCTTCCAGTATAGAAGTCAGCGATCGCCGTGCCGGATCAAGGAACAGGGCCAGGCTCAGAATGAAAACAATATTAACAATCCATTGCTGGCCGGGCGTTCCAGCAGGCAGCAATATGCTATGGCCGAGTAGGGCAATGCTGTAGATAAACATAAAAAAAATCGTAAGGAGTGCTGCAACAATGGAGCGAGTAAGTACAAACTGGTACGGTACAAGGTTCAAGCGGTAGGTGCCATACACCAGGGTAGCCAGAAAAAACAAAAGGCCCAGCAGGGAGGGAAAGAGGAGTCGCTGAGCGGGCACAGAGAAAAGGAGAAGAATGAGGATGGCCCCCGGACCCAGCAAAATGCCCAGGGCCATGCCGGCGTTCTTGATCCGGCCAATGGTCTCTTCTGCACGGCTGAGGGCCGCCTGCATTTGCATGAGAGCGCACAGAAGGCAGGAGATGAGAGCGGAATAGGTGGCGAAGGTTCTCAGGTTTAGCGCTGTTGCCGGAGAATCCTGGGACACGTAGGCCATCAGCCCGAGGAAAATCACATAAAGAATTTCTGCGATTAAAAGGTAGCCACTTATGTCCTTGCCCGTCGTGCGCAGCCCCAGATTGAGCAGAGCCGGTGCTATGGCAAAGGTGGCCAGTTGCCATAGGAAATGCAACTGGTGTTCTGCCAGGACCACTGTGAGCGTAAAAAAGAACAGACACAGCGTAAAGGGCAGCGCGGCCAGATGGACGTCATTTCCGGATTCCAGAAACCAGCTACCTACAATGAAGAAAGCGATGGAAAGAAAAATAAAAATAAATAGATCAAAGAAAAGATCATAAAATGAATTGACCCGGGTTTGCATGTAACCAGTACCCAGATTGGAGGTAACCAGTACCGGCTCGGCCGATTTAAAGAGCGGCGGAACGCGCAAAACCGTCAGGCCGTTGATTTCATGGATCTGCCGGCTGAGCGTCTCCTGATCAGAAAGGACAATGGTACCGTCCGGTGTGTAATAGTGTTTGAGCCGGAACCCCGTTGGCTCCAGAAGGAAGCCATACAGGACTAAGATCAGGGCCACGCCAATGGATGACCGGAATTTAGTCATGGGTTTTCCGGATAATCAGGGCGGTTTCGCCGGAATGCTCTATGCGAATGCTTTTTTGTTCCGCCATGTCAATGTAGTTGCGCCAGCCAAGGGATACAAGTTGTCTTTGCGGATCAAGGGGGTTGCGGATATCAAAGTTGCGGCTTTCCACCAGGATGGTCAGGCGATGGCGACGGGCCTCCAGTTCACCCAGTAGAAAATCAACCGGATACTCGGCGCGCAGTAGCGAGGGGTCCCTTTTTAGCTGGGCCATCAAGCGATGCAGGGTGATGTTACTTTCCCGGTGAACAAAGGAATGCAGACTGCCCAGAAGACCGGCCAGAACAAGACCGGCGGAGGCGCTGCTGCGTCGCGCAAAGAGCAGGGTAAAAAAACACGATTCGCCTGAATCTGCGGTAAAAAATTCAATGATGCAGGGCCGGTTCTGCCGTGAGGAAACAATGGAATAACCCGGAATCGCCGGTATTCTTGAGGGCAGTAGATAGCCAGCAATTCTTTCGGCAACAAGCAATTCCTGTTCAAAGGGTTGTGAATCGACAACTTTATAGGAAAGAATTCTATTCTGTATACTTACTGCCGCTTTCCGGGCAAACATTTGCAGGCCGCGCAACGCGTAACGATTGCGGGGTGGCTCACTTAGTATCACAAAACCAAGGACTCGCTGGCGATGTACGATGGGCTGAATCCAGGCCGCTTTATTTTTTTCCAGAATGCTCTGCTCAGCAGGCTCGTCGGTCTGTCCGGCGATCAATGTTTTCCCGGAGCGCAGGGCACGCAAGAGGTCCTCCTCATCTTTGACCGTTGACGGGCGGCCCTGGACCAGCGTTCCATTGCGATAGACATGGTAGCTGTAAACCTGGCGATCCGAGTTCAGGATGGCTATGCGGCCCGAATGAACATCCAGCCAGCGCATCAGATCGGGAAAGATGGTCCGGATCATTTCTTCTGCACTGAATTGGCGGGCCATCAGATCCAGGTGATGGTGTTCCAGGCCAAAGTAGCGCAGGTAATCATTTTTGTCCAGTATCTGGCCCAGCAGATAATCGCGCGCCGGAAAGAGAATCAAAACAGAAAGTATAATAAAAAGAAATGTAACAATTTCCTGGTGAAAGCGAGTATAAGGCGGAACGAGCAAATCCAGCAGATAGAAAAGACCGATAACCGGTAAAGCAAAAGCCGCCGAATAAAGCCAGTGCAATTGTCTGAAGGAAAACCTGCCGCCGCGTAACTTCATGCTCAGGTTGTGTAGAGCGCGTTGATGGCGACGTAATCTGCCGTAAGATCGCAACCCCACATGCGTTCGGCGGCTGGACCCTGGCCCACGTGAATCTGGATAAGAATCAATGGATTTTCCAGGTAGCGGCGGAGCTGTGCCAGGTCCGCGTCCTTTGTCAGCTCCATTTCCCCGAGAAAGATTCGCAGATCCGTTATAGCAACAGGGACCGTGAAGACTTTCCCTATGGCCATGATGAGTCGGCCCCAGTTGGGGTCGGCTCCATGAATGGCTGTTTTGAGCAGGGGACTGTTCACTAAAGAACGGGCCAGCAGTAGAGCTTCATCGCGGTTTCGCGCACCCAGGATGCGCACTTCAAAGACCCGGGTGGCACCCTCGCCATCCCGAACAATTTCACCGGCAAGGAAAAGACAAATTTCCCGCAGAGCCGCGACAAATTCTCGCTCGTGATCCGCCAGAAAATCGGCCTGAAATTCCCAGGGAAACGATTGCCCCAGTTGCTTTCGTTCCTGTTCCGTGAGCCGGATTTCCGGGCCGATTCTTCCGCTGGCCCAGAGGACAACGGTGTCGCTGGTAGATGTATCGGAATCTACACTGATCCGGTTGAAGCTCAAATCAACTGCCCAGCGCAACAGGGACTGAAGCGTGGTGGCCTCGATTTTGGCATCGGTGAGAATGTAAGCGAGCATTGTAGCCATGTCCGGCGCGATCATGCCTGCTCCTTTAGCCACGCCAGTTATCGTAACGCCACTTTGCAGTCGGATGCTTTTTTGCTTGGGCCAGCGATCCGTTGTGAGGATAGAGCGACTGAAGGATTCCAGGTCCGCAGATTGTATGCGCTCCGGGATTTGCCGGCAGGCCTCAAGCATGATGGAACGTGGCAGGGGACGACCGATGACTCCTGTGCTTGAAGGCAGGATGCAGTCGGGTCGTATGCCCAGCGTCCGTGCGGCTTCGGCGACATACTCGCGCACCAGAGCCAGCCCTTCTGGACCAGTGGCAACATTGGAATTTCCGGAGTTGACAATGATTGCCTGAAGCAGGCCCCCGGCAATGTGTTCGCGGCCCACGATAATCGGGTTACCCGGAAAATTATTGCGCGTAAAGACAGCATGCGCCGGTGACGGTTCCTCAGACAGGATCACGCCAAAATCGTTTTGTCCCTGTTTGATACCGGCATTCCAGCCGCCGGCCTTGAAACCGGAAGGTAGTTGGGTGGTGGCGGTCATAAGTAGTATTTTTTCATAAAGAGATTCCCGTGTCCCGGCTGAAGATCTTCTCCAGAAGAAAATGCTTCACCGCAGAGAGTGGCATCCGCTGCTGCTCTGTTGTATTGCGGTCACGGACAGTAACGGTTTCATCGTCTCTGGTTTCATAGTCAATGGTAATGCAATAGGGCGTACCCAGCTCATCCTGCCTGTAGTAGCGCTTGCCGATCGATCCCGTCTGATCAAAGTCCACCGGAAAAAAATCTGCCAGCTCAAGATAAAGCTTCCGGGCAATTTCACCAAGGCCATCTTTTTTTTGCAGAGGGAAAATGGCTGCTTTAACCGGAGCCAGGCGAGGATGGAGTTTAAGCACCGTACGTTGTTCGGCTCCCGGATTTTCTACCACATAGGCATCGGAGAGAATAGCCAGCAGGAGCCTGTTGACCCCGAGGGCCGGTTCGACCACATAGGGCAGGTAACGTTCGTTTTTTTCCGCATCAAAATAGTCCAGGTTCTTGCCACTCAAAGATTGGTGTGCATTCAGATCAAAATTGGTCCGGGAGGCGATGCCCCAGAGTTCCCCCCAGCCAAAAGGATACTGGTATTCGATATCTGCCGTGGCATCAGAATAGTGACTGAGTTCTTCTTTTTCATGATGGCGGATCCGCAGGTTCTCCGTGCGCAGTCCCATATCCTTCAACCACTGCATACAGTAGTCCAGCCAGTGGCTGAAGTGCTGCTCCTGAGTCCCGGGCTGGCAGAAGTATTCCAGTTCCATTTGTTCAAATTCACGGGTGCGAAAGACAAACTGGCGGGCAATGATCTCATTACGGAAGCTTTTACCAATTTGCGCTATGCCGAAGGGGATTTTTACACGACAGGAATCGGTTACATTACGAAAATTGATAAAAATACCCTGTGCTGTTTCCGGGCGCAAAAAGACCTCGATATCCCGCTCAGCGGTGGCCCCCATGCGGGTTTTGAACATCAGATTGAATTGTCTTGGCGCTGTCAATTGTCCGCGTGTTCCGCAGTCCGGGCAGGCCAGCTCCGTCTGGTGTTTGTTGTGAAGTTCGACAGTTGCGGCCAGGTCCAGACCTTCACCCATGCCGCGCTCTTCAAAATAAGAATCTGCCCGGAAGCGACTTTTGCACTGTTTGCAGTCCATGAGTGGATCATTGAAGGAAGCAATGTGCCCGCTGGCTTTCCAAACATCGGGATGGAGCATAATGGAGCTGTCCAGGCCTACGACATCTTCGCGCTGATGCACAAAAGTCTTCCACCATTCGTTCTTAATGTTGCGTAAGAGTTCCGTGCCGTAGGGGCCGTAGTCAAAGGTAGCCGTGAGTCCGCCATAAATATCCGATCCGGGAAAGATGAATCCTCGTCTTTTGCACAGAGCGACAAGGTCTTTCAAAGGCTCGGCAATATTTTTTGCTTTTTTCTGGGCCATAAGGCAATGGTCCAGAATAGAATGGAGGAGCAAGTGCTTCTTGACCACAGAGCCACATAAGGACTGTTAAGCCTTTGTGCCCTCTGCCGCTGTGAATCACTACCATTACCGCTACCGGATCGGCTGGATCGAGCGCGCCCTGGCAATAGCTTCCTGGACGGGCAATCTCCTGCCCGGTGGCTTCCTTCTTTCCTTTGCTCTTTACGATCGATTCCGGGATCGGTTTGTACGCCGGCATGCCTTACTCTCCGGAATGTTGGGTCTTATCTGGTCCGCTATGGGCTTTGCTGCTTATCTCTTAAACTATCTTTTCCTCTATGAATCAAGCGAGCAGTTTCTAAGCTACGAGCAATTGCTGGGCGGCCTTTTCAGCTCCGGTCCCTGGTTGCCCGTTCTCCTTATTGTGTTACAGAGCTTTCTTTTTATGCAGCATGTTCGTATGTTTGGACCGTCCGGGCAAAGAGGCCAGCTTCCGCTCCTCCTTTCACTGTCCCTGCCGTTCTTTTACTACAACAAAGCGCTGTGGGCGCCGGTCATGACCGGTGATGCCGTTTCCTTCTTTGCTTTTGACTACCAGAGCTTTCGCAGTCCGCTCAGCCTTTTTCCCGGCCATTATTTTGCCCTACTTATGATATGGGGAGCGCTGCAGGCCCTGCAGGGGCTTGCTCCTGTATTCTGGCGAAAGCTCTTTTGCCGGCTGCTTCGCGATGAGCGGGCCCGGGCAGGGCAGAGAATGCAACCGGCTCTCTTGCGCGCTTTTGTTCCTGGCTGGGGTTTTTTCTATCTTGGCCAGAGACTTTCCGGTGCAGGATTTTTTCTGTTCTTTCTTTTGATTTCCTTTCTTTTCAGTCTGTCGCTGGCGCTTAATTACGGCGATCTTGTGCAAAATTGGCCTGGTTTTAACGCCAATGCCGCCTGGTACTATCTCTCCACTCTGGGACTTAAAAGTGCCATATCCGATGCCCATCTCAAGTCCTGGCTGGGTCATCCCCTGAGTCTTGGCGGCACATTTGCTCTTTTCGTGCTGAGCATTGTTTTATCGCGCATCCTGGTTGCCCGTCAATTCCGCAGCGGAAGGCCCGGACTTTTCTGGTCTTTTGTGCCCTCGGCTGCCCTTTTGCATCTTTTCATTCCGGTGATGGCTCTTTTGATCCCGGTTCGTTTTCATACTCTGGAGCCGCCTCCCGAGAATCAGGCTGCTGAGCCGCCGGCCATTCCGGTGATTCCTCATTTTTTCGAAGAGAGCCAGGACATGGGCCTTGATGGCAGTGTTCTGTCCGGCCGCCCGGATGGCGATGATCGGGATCCGCTTCTCGCTGAAAAAAAAGCTGAGACCCAGGGAGAAGGACCGGAAGCGAACACAGAGGAGTCCACGGGGCTCAGCACAGGTGAAGGCCGGGGGGTCAAAGGCGACCGGTCGTCCATGACCTACAGCAACTACCTCTCCGCCCGGTTGCGCGTTGCCGAGAGCTGGCTGCGCTACTGGGATCAGGTCCCGCAGCCTTATGCGGCCGTCTTTTCTTACCGGATTTCTGAAAATGGCGTGGTGGAAAATGTATCGATTGTGGATCCATCCAGCGCAGCACAGGCAGATCATCTGACAGTTCAGTTAATTGAATCTATGGGTGTCCTCCTTCCGCCCCCAGGTGGACCCGTGCGGGTTACAGAGCTTTTCTGGAATACAACTCCGGATGATTCAGCGCTGCCCACGGAACTCAAGCGGCAGTTGTCGAAAGCTTTTGACGGCCGGACGATTGAGAGGGATTGATGGCTTTCTTTTTAGCTTTTTTATCTATTCTGCCGCTGGCATTGCTTCTGGGACGTCTGTGTCGGCCGGACTACCGGCCAGCCATTTTGTGGCTTGAGCGTTTTCTGCGCAGCAAACGGTCGCCACTTGGTTCGGGAGTTCTTGCCGGTCTCATTGCCGGCCTCCTGGCGGCCCTGCAGGTGCAGCTGGTTCATTACCTTTTCTGGTCCGATATCGACCTGGAGTTTCGTCCTTCGAGCGCTGTTAGCTGGACTTTGCAGCTGGCCTTTCTCCGCGCCAGCCTCACCGAGGAACTCTTCAAGTGTAGCTTTGCCTTTGCTGCCATGTGGCTGGTGTGCTACCGCGGGGGGCGCTACAGAGCCTCCGCACCTGTTCTGGCCGCAGCCACGGGAACGGGCTTTGCATTACTGGAAAATATTGGTTATTTTACTGTTTTTGGCGGGCAGGGATTGCTCGCTCTCTTTGTGGGTCGCTTCTTCTTTGCCGCTACAGCGCACACTCTGAGCAATTTGATTTTTGGACTCTGGTTTTACCGGCAGCAGGAGCGACCCTGGCGGGCTTTTATTTCCGGAACTTTTCTGGCAATCCTCGGCCACGGTATTTATGATTTCTTTGCCTTTGCCCAGGCGCCTCTCGCTGCCTTTCTGGTTTTTCTTACACTTGTGATTCTGGGCTTTCTGGCCGTCTCGCTCTATCAGGCGGCGTTCCCTTGGCGGCGAACACCGAAATTGCAGCGACGCGAAGGGAAGTCCGACACAGTGGAGAGTCAGGTCTTTCTGGATTCCTATGCCCGACTCCGGCCGGCCGTGGTCGGGCCGCGCCTCGAGCAATTCCCTCTGGACGCTGTCACGATGCAACTTCTGCTCTGCGATCAGGCCCTGGCCGAAAGCCCGACCCGTCTGGTGGGCCTTTACAAAAGCTGGCAGGAAAGACTGCGTCCCTTTTCTGTTGAATACTGGGATACCGGCAGCCTTTCCGCTGAGGCCGACTACCACGGACTTCTGCGACTGGGCATTGATCTGACTGCGCTTTCTCCCCTGCGCATCGCCTGCATCCGCCGCGCGGAAGGAACAGGCTACCTGTCGGTGGGTCTTTCTATGCTTCACGGTTCGGAAGTGTACATTGCGATGCCCGGCTCATTCCCCACAGTGAAGCTTTTCTTCCTGGCTCTGGCCTCTGGCCTGAAGTTGCCCGGTCTCTATTGCTGCGCGGAAATTCCTTCTGCTTTTGCAGGAGACCCTCATGGCTGGATAGCGTCGTTTGTTCCTGTTCCTTTGAGCGATGATCTGCTGAGTATGGCCGCCGGACGGGAAACCATTACGGAAATCCTGTTTTATTCGCGACCGGAAACACACTATATCCAGCGGCACGGCTGGCCCGCTTTACTCAAACGCCAGCAGGAAAAAGGTATCTCCTGGCATAACGATTTTACGCGCAGTCTTCCTTAGCCCAGCTCAGCAATTCTGCTCTGTGTTCGCAGGGCCAGAGTGTGCAGAAGCTGGAAACTCCAGCGCGGATGCAACTGAAACAGAAAATGAAAGTTCGTTGGATCAAATTCCAGTACGGAAACATCAGTAGAGGCCACAACATCGGCGGAGCGCGGCAGGCCGTCGAACTGGCCCATTTCTCCAGCCATCTGTCCGGCCACCAGCGTATCGATCTTTTTGCGCTGGCCGTCGCGATTCTGAAAAACCTCAAGCTCTCCGCTGAGAATGATATAAAGTTCTCTCCCGCTCTCACCCTCCCTTAATAGAAAGTCGCCATTTTTCAGGGTGCGTCCCAGTCGCCCGGTGATGTGCGCCGGAAATTCATCGGTCTGAGCAAAGCTCATTTCATAGATTTCATCCATGACCGGTGCCTGCGGGTCAATGCCTGGATCGGGGTCTAAAGAAAGCAGCAGATCTCTTGTACTCTCCCGGCGGTCATACATCCGGATCCGCCGCGAAAGTTCCAGAACGCTGCGCCGGGCCAGTTCGGCACTGATCTGCAGCTGGTTTAAGAAGTCCTCTTGATCCCACAGGGCGTAGTGGCTGCCCGGATACACACCGGCAGCGCTGGGGAGGGAGTTCCCGGTCAGGGCATCTTCCAGACCGATCAGGGCCGGAGCCTGGTAGTTCTCAAATAAGGCCTTTCCGCCGGGCAATCGAGTCTTGCGGCGCCCCCGACCCTCCAGGATGGCAAGGATCGGACTGCCGGGCTTCAGACGAAGCAGGCCCTCGTACTGCCGACTCTCATCGAGTTTGCCGCGTCTGATGTATTGCTTGAAATCGATGAAATTTGGCATAAGGGCCTCGCAAAAATTTACAACAAAGGGAACATCTTTATCCGATTATGTACCCATCAGAGCGCTGGAGCAATTTTTTGTCAAAGTCGGGCTTAATCAAGGAATTTCAAGACTATTTGCTGGTCGAAAAGGGGCTCAGCGAAAATTCCATTTTCTCTTACACCTATGATTTAAAGAAATTCCAGACATACCTTACGGATAAAAAGAAGGGATTTCTGGATGTGCGGACAGATGACATCACGGAATTCTTAAAAGATCAGAAGAAAAAGAAAATATCGAGTCGATCCATGGCCCGGGCTGTGGCGGCGCTGCGGCAATTCTACAGATACCTCAAAGAAGAAGATCGCATCAATGCCAATCCGGCAGATAAGATCCAGACTCCAGAAATCAAGAAGACTTTACCGGACTACCTGACCATCCAGGAAATCAATGAACTGTTCGCTTCCATCCGCGAGGACGACATTTATGAGTTGCGCGACAAAGCGATTTTTGAACTGCTCTACTCTTCCGGGCTCCGTATTTCTGAAGCCTGCATGCTGAAAATTGATGACGTGGATCTTGAGAATATGTTTCTCGTGGTCCGGGGAAAGGGCGGCCGCGAGCGGCTCGTACCATTCGGGCAAAAGTCCCTCGACATCCTGAGCAATTACATGGAAAATGCCCGGGAAACGATACTGCGTAACCGGTTCAGTGATTACCTCTTCATCTCTAAGAAAGGAGACTGCCTCAATCGCAAATCGGTCTGGCGTCTGCTCAAAAAATACATCGAAAGGACGGGCATTACCAAGGTGGTTACCCCACATACATTCCGGCATAGCTTTGCCACGCATTTGATCGAAAACAATGCGGATCTGCGCAGCGTCCAGGAATTGCTCGGCCATATCGACATCAGTACAACCCAGATCTATACTCACCTGGCCAGCCGGACGCTAAAAGAAGTTCATAAAAAATACCATCCGCGCGGCTGAGTCGATGCTGCGCGCCAAACAAATCTGGCTTATGGCCATCTACTCTATGGTTCTTGCCATCATCGTGGTGGGCGGAATCACTCGCCTGACGCGTTCCGGTCTATCCATTACGGAGTGGCGTCCCATCCTTGGTGCACTGCCGCCTCTGAGTGCTTCCGACTGGCAGCGCGAGTTCGATCTGTACCGGCAGACGCCTGAGTACAAACTGGTCAACAAAGGAATGGATCTGGAAGCTTTCCAGTTCATCTACTTCTGGGAGTATTTCCATCGCCTGTTGGGCCGACTGGTTGGTCTTGTCACCATCCTGCCGCTATTTTATTTTCTCTGGAAGCGGCAGATGTCGTGGCCACTGGCGGGTCGCATCATGCTTCTCTTCTGCCTGGGTGGGCTGCAGGGACTGCTCGGCTGGTTCATGGTGAAAAGCGGCCTTGTAGCCGAACCGCGAGTGAGTCACATCCGGCTAACGCTGCATCTGGGGCTTGCCGTTGTGATCGCCAGTCTGGCTCTGTACTTTTTGCTGGAATTACCGCGGCTGGAAGGCCAGAAAAAGCGTCCGTCTTTGGAACCGGGCCGGTCGCAACCGGACTCCTTGCTTAAAGGGCTGGCCACAGTTGTCTTTGTTTCCCTTTTTATCCAGATCTTACTCGGGGCCATGGCTGCCGGCCTGCGCTCCGGTCATCTTTACAATACCTTCCCCCTGATGGGCGGGAGTTTTCTGCCGCTGGAAATTCTGAGCAGTACTTTCTGGAAAGAGCCAGGTCCGATGCAGCTTTTGCACCGGCTGGGCGCTTATCTGCTTACGCCCCTGATTCTCTTTCTTGGCTGGCAGGCCCGGTCTTTTGCCCGTGGTCTGGCTCTGACACTGGTTGCTCTGTTCGCGGCCCAGTTTGTTCTGGGAGTGTTTGTGGTCCTTACGGTAGCACCGATCAGTCTTTCCAGCCTGCACCAGATTTTTGGGCTGTCTTTACTGCAAGTCGCTCTTGTCCTCCGGTATCGCTTAAGCTCAGAAAGCAGCGTCATGTAATTCTTTTTGCAGTTGTCACTTCCCCTGTGTTGCTCGCTCTGGCAGGGTGGCTGGCGCGAAAGAAAGATCCCACCTGAAGCTCATCTCCTGGAACGTAAATGGCATCCGGGCGGTGATGAAAAAGGGCTTTGCGGAGTGGCTTAAAAAAAGCGGGGCGGACATTGTGTGCCTGCAGGAAGTGAGAGCCAACACGGAACAGATAGAAAAAGATTCTCTTGCCTCTACCCTGCTTACGCATCCAGAGTATCGCTCTTACTTTGTGAGTGCAGAGAAGAAAGGTTACAGCGGGGTGGGGCTGCTAAGCCGTCCTGAACCCGGGCAGGTCGTTTCCGGTTTTGCCACAGATTCAAAAAAGCATGAGTTCAATAAAGAAGGTCGGGTAATCACTGCCGATTACGGGTCCTTTGAACTATGGAATATTTACTTTCCCAATGGCGGGCGGGGAGACGAGCGCATTCAATACAAGCTGGATTTTTATGAATACTGCCTGGCCCTCTGGGAAAAAAGGCGCAAAGAACGCAAACTGGTGATTACCGGCGACTTCAATACAGCTCATAAAGAAATCGACCTTGCCCGTCCCAAAGAGAATCGGCAAAATACCGGTTTCTTACCGGAAGAGTGTGCTTTTCTCGACCGCCTGGTCGAGAAGGGCTATGTGGATACTTTCCGGCTTTTTAATCAGGAAGGTGGCTGGTATACGTACTGGGATCAGGTTACGCGCGCGCGCGAGCGCAATGTGGGCTGGCGGATCGACTACTTCTGGGTAACGCAGGAGACGCTCGCGCATGTACAGGAGGCGCAGATCTTTATGGACGTGCCCGGCAGTGACCACTGTCCGCTTTCCCTGACTCTTCGTTTTTAAGGCGAGCGACTTTCTTACCAGCTACAGGAGTGGGAGGTACTCAAAGCATATTTGTTACGCAAATAGCACTGAACTTTCTCGCGGTCAGCATCGGTAAGGCGCCGGGAATATACCACCATCTCCGCTATCTGTCCCTGAAAGTTAAATAAAGCATTCACTGCATCGCTTCGTGAACCCAGATCAAAGCGCGCCGTTATGGGATTGGAATCTGGATCAGCAGTGCTGCCGGCCGTCCCACTCTGGACTCCGTCGATATGGATCTGATGGGTTGCATGGGTGCCGCCGTAGCTCTGACAGACCGTACGCCAGGTGTTGTCCGTGGCCCAGTTATCGGCAATCTTGTAGCTTGAGATGGCATCGGCGGGGACGTTGTTTGTGCGGCGAACATACATCTGCTCAGTAGTGTCCCCGGCTTTCATCACCGAGCCGCCCGGGGTCGCGTTGCTGATGTTACCGTGCTCATAGATGTAACCGGTATTGGCGGGGTTAGCCTGAAATACCGTGCATACGGTAAAATTCCCCAGAGTGACAACGGCATCATTGCGGTTGAGGCTCTGGCCGCCGGAGTAGGTAAGGACCGGTTTGCCGTTGAGTGTGCTGGCTGCGTAGGCAGGCCGCTTGGCCGGATTGATCTGGATGAGTCCCAGAGGAATGGTTCCCGACAGGTCTTCCAGGCGGGAAACCAGTCCCGTGGCCGTAACGCTGGAACGGTCTGCTTTGACCCAGAGGGCCAGGCCAAAAAAACAATCGGGCGTATAGTTTGTGGTGCAATTGGCTGCCGGTTCATCCACGCGCACCTGCAAAGTCGGTACCGGGATTGCGTTGTAGGCTCCGTCCGTGCTGGAGACACTGTGATCAATGAGCCCTGTGTGGGTTCCTTCCAGCATTCCATCGTTATTGGCGCTCACCGTAACGGTCTGGGCCACATTCCAGTTCCCTGTCGTGAAGGTGAGCTGTATGGGCAGGGCAGAGCCATTGGTCTGGATCTGATTGTCAGGTGTGATGGTCACAATCACGTCGTCCGTGGGCGCATTGGTCAAAACAACGCTGTAGCTATCCGTTGCCCCGCTCTCCACGACCGCTGTACTGAAGGCAGATTCCGTAATCACCACGCCTTGATCATTGTCCGTCAGGTTTGCTGTGACCGTTGGCACGCTTAGATCGTTATACAGCGGGTCTGCGCTTGACGTGGAATGAAAGATGTAACCGGCATGCGGCGAGGATTCCGCAACGGTGTCATCGACGGCCGCAACTGTAATGGACTGTGGCGTACTCCAGTTGACCGTGGTGAAGATGCGATTCTGGAAGGGAACAGCATTCACTGTAACTTGAGAAGTGGCAGCGACACTGACCACAACGTTGGCTGTTGGCGCGGAGCCCAGGACTATCGTGTAACTGTCATTCGCGCCTCCCTCTGTTGCATTAAGGCTTGTTGCAGACAAAATAACACTTCCGCCATCGTTATCCGTGATGCTGACATTGACTGCAGCAATGCCTGTGCCGTGGTAGAAGGCATCGCTGCTGCTGGCCGCATGGGTAATTGTGCCCGCATGAGCGCCTTCCACCGTGCCATCGTCCACGGCATCGACGTAAACGATTTGCGGTGTGTACCAACACTGCGATCCAGGGCAGGTTGTGTCAAAAGTAAGCGTCGCCGATGAACTGCCATTGATCTGAGTTTGCGCATCAGCAGTAAGCGTGATCTGAACACTGGCCGTGGGTTGACTGGTGAGAACTACCGTGTAGCCATCGCTTACGCCACCTTCGGTAACGGAGGTGTTGCCGCTTGATTCAGCAATGCTCACGCCGGCGCTGTCATTGTCCACGATGGAAACACTGACCTGATTAACGGCAATACCGTTGTACGCCACCTGAGCGCTGGATACGGAGTGGGTGATGGTTCCGGAGTGGGCTCCCTCGGCGATGGCGTCATCAACGGCGCTGACGGTGACAATCTGTGGTGTGGACCAGCAATTTGGTCCCGGACAGGCAGCGTCAAAGGTAAGATTGGCTGTTGAGCCGCCATTGACTTCGAGCTGTGTCCCTCCTTGAACGGTTACTGTAACCGTAGCCAGTGGCTCACTGGTCAGCACAAGGCTGTAGGTGTCGTTGGCTCCGGCTTCCGTGACGGCCACCGAGCCCAATTCATCCACGGAAACAGCGGCAACATCATCATCGGTGTAAAGCACCGTAACGGAGCGGACGGAGAGAGCGGAGAAATTGGAATCCGTGGAGGAAACACTGTGGGTGATCTCCAGACTTTGCAGGCCACTGGCATTGCCATCATTGACGGCCGCAACCTGTATGGTTTGTTGCGTGAACCAGCAATTTGCCGGGCAATCCGGCTCAAAAGTAAGGACGATCGGTGTGGTGGAACCGTTTACGGTCAAACCTGTCGGTGGAGTCACTGTAATCTGAACCGTAGAGGCAGGCTGCACCCCGAGGACAATGTAGTAAGAATCGTCAGCGCCGTTTTCCGTGACGGCGGTGCTGCCACCTGATTCCACAATCTGCACCTTTTCCGGTGCCGGGGATCCCCCGTCACCGCCCAGAAGCAGCAGGAATTGGGCCGGGTTGAAACCGGGGAAGGGCATAGCGCAGGCAGAAAGGAAAAAAGCTCCCAGCCAGGTAGCAGTTATCCTGCCGATGTTCCTCCAGATCCGTCTTCTGCGCATTGTATATGAGATCTTCTACCGTAAATAACAGGGTAACAAGCCTTTTTTGCCAAAAATATCCGGGAAACTTTACGACGGAGTTTCTGGCTGCTGCTCCGGCGGGAAGGAAAAGGCACCCGCCAGCGCCGGGTCCAGAGAGGAAGCCTCAAGCTCCAGCCGACTTTGTGGTGGCCGCAGTTTCAAGTCCACGGCCAGACGACGTCCAATTCCCGGAAGCTTGGATAGGGCCCGGCTGTCCAGGGTAGCTATATGGATCGGATGACCCAGGCCCAGAAGGCTTCTCTCTTCCGCACCCACAACGACGACATTTAGAGGAGTCTTCAGGGAAGGGAAGGCGACAGACCTGTCTCCTGTCGGGATCTTTACCGTAACCGGATAGCTCCCCAGTTGCCGGCCCAGATAGTAGCCCTGATTTTCTGCTTCCAGCAGCACATCCTTTAATACCGTTCCCGGCGGAAAGACTCTTTGCAACATGGGCCGATCAATTTCCCGCCGGATCCGATCGCGGTAGTACAGAAATCTTTCATGCAGCCGCCCCGTTTCTTTGTGTTCGAGTCGAGAAAGTCTGGTGTTGCGGTAGCGGACAACCTGCCGAATATTGATGCGACGCAGTGATAGGCCCCGATCATAGATTTCTTTCAGGAATAAATAGTTATTCTTAAATGTCTGATCCGTTTCTCCGGGGAGGCCGTGAATGAAGTTCAGTCCTGGAAGCAGTGCCGGAATTCCATTTTTGCGCCGGCCGCCGGCTTCATTGACCATGCGGACAGCAAGCAGTGCTTCTTCACGCGAACACTTCAAATGGTTTTTTGAAACGATCAAAGGATCGACGCTTTCGAGTCCCATAGCTGCTGTATCCCCGGCCGTATTGTAATGGGCAATGATTTCGAGTCCAGCCCGGGCTTCTTCCGGGAAGGTGGCAATGAGGCCGGGGTTGATATTATCCAGGTGTAAAAGCCGGAGATCGGGCGCGGAGCGGTGTATGGCTTGATAGAGTTCTGCAATTTTTTCCGGCTGCGGACGAGGGAAGCTGTTCTTCCAATCGGCCATCTGTGCCTGGTAGGTCAAGAGATCAGCCTGACGTCCCAGGCGAAAAAAGCGGTTTCCTGCCCGGGAAAGGGCAGCGACTTCTTCTTCGATTCCGTTGATGCTGCGGAACTCCGGGCGCCCGTAAAAGGCTTCCGTACAGAAGGAGCAGAAAACATCCCGGGTACAGCCGCGGTAGGTTTCGATCTCACAGATCAGGTACGGAAAATTGGGGTGCAGTTGGCTGACAAAAGCACCGGCTGCGGCAAAGCGGTCCACTTCTTCATAGTGTCTTTTACGGGAAAGGTCGCGGGCCGTCGGTTGCTCCAGTTCCTTCCTCCATTCCTTGCGGGAAAAAGCCTGGTATAAGAACGATTCGATATCTCCGCGAACGATAACGCCTCCAAGTTCTGCGAGGTCAGATAGATGTTCACGACTGGCGTAGCGCAGCGGACCTCCCATTACCACGGGCAGTCGCTTTTTGCGGCAATCAGAAAGGAGGGTCTTCATTTCTGCCATCGTGCCGATTTTACCCCCCAGATACTTTCCCGGGACGGTGTGACCTCCGATCAGCACAACGGCCTGTGTTCCCTCCGGCAGCTCTCCACCACGGGTGCGCCAGGCGTCTACGGTCTGGTAGGCAATCTGGTCGGCGGGAATTCCAGCACAGCGCAATGCTCCGGCGCTGTAGCGTACATAGGGCGACAGATAGGGCGGAACACCAAAGCAGGCCGGCTCATCCACATAGAAATCCAGCAGAAGAATCACGGCACCACAGAGTGCAATCGGGCAAAAATAGCAATCAAAAGGTGCTTTGCAAGGCAACCTTGTTAACAGGCAATGTTTTGCGGCCTTTGAGCCTGAAGCATTGTGCAGTTCAAACAGTGGATACCGATCGGCCTGGCGTTCTGCCTGACTTTACCCCTGGCAGCCCAGGTGGAAGAGTTGAATCGTGCCCTCTCACACCCGCTTTTCAAGCAGTTGCGTCGCAGCCAGGAGAGCGGACTGAATTCCGTGCAGAAAAAACTTCTATCAGAGGCAATCGACCGGCTTTCAGAAGAGGAACTCAAAGCTGCACTCAGAGAGCTGGGCCTTGATGAAAGTGGCAGTGCTGAAGTTTTGCGTGAACGGCTCAAGCTTGCTTTAAAAGTAAAAGAGCCGGAAAATTTGCCTGATGCGCCAGCGCCGCCGCGCGTTGTAATCGAAAACGCCAGCGAGGGCGAATTCATGCGCGGCAGCGAAGATGAGCGGGGACTGCTTATTCTTCGTGGCCGAATCCGGGTGCGCATTGGTGATGCTGTTTTCACCGCAGATACGGTGATTGTGGACACAAGTCGCAAAGAAGTTTATGCCGAGGGAAATGTCGTCTACACTTCTCCGGAGAGCCAGATCAAAGCGGAGCGTTTTCTTTTCGATCAACGCCTGGGGACAGGGATCATTTATGGAGCGGAAGGCTACCAGCATCCGGTGTATTTCCGGGGTAAGAGCCTTTCGCGACTGGGTGAAGGCAAATTCGCCTTACGCAATGCCTTTTTTACCAGCTGTGCTGCGGAAAAGCCCCACTACAATTTTACCGCCCGGCGACTGTGGCTCTATGAGAACGATAAAATCGTGGCTACCGGCGTTTTGCTCTATGTGGGCGGGATTCCGGTGTTGCCTGTACCCTTTGTTTATGCTTCCGACTGGGGGACCGGAATCGTTTCGCAGATGGGCGTGGGCCGGGTGCAGGGTTTTTTCTGGCAGAATATGTATCAGTTCAGTCAGCCATCGGCTTTTGCCAGCAGCTGGGCCCCCGTACACTATCGTTTTACTTATGATTACTATGAAAAGACAGGTCAGGTGGGTGGACTGACCCTTTCGCGCTTCTCACCCAACTTAAATTACTATATGGATCTGGGAATAGCTGAATACCGTCGCTATGAAATCATTGCGGATTTCCGGGAAAAAGATCAGATTGATATTACCAATCAGATCAAGCAATCCGATGGAAGCTATGATCGTGAGCTGCGCCGCTGGCAAAAGGGCTTTGTTCTGCTCAACTACAAAGGGGGTGATGCGTCCAGAAACCAGGTCCGCAACGTGCAGTTACGCTATGAAAATTATACCCATCGCCTTTATGAGTTCGAATACGGCTACCGTTATATGCCAGCCAGCACCATACCGGCCCTCTACCAGAACAATGAAGCCGGGCGTGGCCTGATTCGTAATGACCTGGACTGGAATTTTACCTACAATGAAAGTTTCGATGACCTGCGGCTGCGCGTGGCGGCCAGCCGCAAAAAGATCTGGCGCGAATCAAGTACAGCTACCAACTCAAAGTACATCCCGACTGAGGATGTAGCCCCGCAACTGTCTCTGGACAAAAATACTCTCCTTGGCACGATTCCTGGAACTACAGCGGCAGTCTACTGGGACAATCACATAGGAACACAGAGTCGGCGCATTTATACCCAGAAGCCGGAGAGGCCATCGGTCAGCATCCAGTATGCGGAATTCCAGACAATGATCACGAGTGAAGCCAAAAGCTCTTTTCGCACTTTCTTTGCGCCCGGCCCCTATTTGAGTTTCGAGCCTCGCGCCGGCTACGGTGTGCAGCGCAGCACGGTGAGTGGCAATCCAGAATTCATGAGCGTGGAAAACCAGACCAATTTGCGTGATCAGGCCCGTCGCAGCAGCTATGAGTATTTCTTTACAGAAGATGCGCTGACGCTGGGTCCGGACCGATTGTTTTTGCGGGCGACCTACCGTTTTAAGGAATCACAGAAGGAAGAGCAGAAAGATGTCCCCACGGCCAAT
Organism: Spirochaetales bacterium; assembly: GCA_015075425.1. Classification (GTDB taxonomy): domain Bacteria; phylum Spirochaetota; class Leptospiria; order Leptospirales; family Leptonemataceae; genus H5-SPI1. Next base: position 222,282 of record JABTUL010000003.1, read on the forward strand.
CCCACTCGTTTTGAGAATCGCCAGAAAATCAATGAAACCGAACTGAATCTGGAGACCAGACCCATGACGGGGATGCGGTTGGCCCTTACCGGGATCTATGATCATCGCACCTACCTGTACGACATCAGTGAAGGGAACCGCTGGTACTATCCGGTTCTGCGTTCTGATATTTATATTGATTTTCTGAATCCTTTAAGGCCGCGACGCGAGAATTTGCTGAGCCGCCAGAAGATCCATTTTCTGGGACTTCGGTTGACCAATGATTACGTGTACAATGTGCGTGATCAGCGCGATCACTCCAGCGTGACCGGAGTTTCTTTTGAGGCCGGCGGTTTTGACCTGTGGTTGCTTGAAAGGCTTCGATTCCTGGAAATCACTTTTTACTGGTACCGCGTCTACTTTGATCGTTCACTGGATCACATGCGTTATTCCGCAAAGGCGGATATCCAGCTCAGTAGAACCATTTTCCTCGAATTTGAAATTGAATCAAGAGCCACGGATGTCGAGCGCTACGATCGCCACTCACGCGATGAAAACGGACAGAGTAATTACGTACCCTTTGAAACCGATGTGGCCAACGGTCTGGGTTTGAATGGCAATCGCAAACGCAAAGAAACCGTTTTCAATGTCGGTTACATGGAATCAGCTCTGGTATTTGATTTGCACGAATGGGAACTGCGACTGGGATATGCTCTGGAGCAACGCAGTCTGTTTGCCGGAGTGAATACTCGTGAAGTAGTTACTTTCTACGATAATAAATTATTCTTCAGTCTGACCCTGCTGCGTTTTGATCTGGCCGGCCCCGCAGACCGTCCCAGTCGCTATCTTATCAATCGTAGCCGGGTGCGCCCTGGAGATATTGGTCGGGCATCCTACGGGGCATCGGGGCGATGATCCGGGAAAGGAATCAGAGCTTCAAGCTGGCGCTGATTGCCCTCGATTTTTCAGCCGTTTTCTTTGCTTTTATCCTGGCTTTTGTTGTGCATTTTCGCTTTCTCTTTCCGGAGCGTTTGCCGGAGGTTGTTGCCACGGGGGAAACCCTGGCTTTTCTGGGTCTGGACAGTGCGCAGGCACAGGGGATTTTCTCCTACTTTGTTCTGGGCCTCACCATGGCCGTCTCCCAGATCATTGTTTTTATCGCTCTCGACCAGTATCGGCCACGGCGCGGTCAGTTGCCGCTGCGTGAAGTGGTCTCGATTTTTCGCGGTGTCCTCATCAATCTGGCGGTAATTCTCGCGCTGCTTTTCTTTTATCGGGGCGTGAGTTTCTCGCGCGGGGTGCTGGCCCTTTCTACGGTTTTCAGCGCCGTGCTGATCAGTGTGGCCCATTACGCTTTCCGGCGGCTCATGGAAAAGTTGCGCGCCAGAGGTTTCAATACCCGCGATGTTTTGATTCTGGGAACCGGAAGACTGGCCCGGCGTTTTTTTGATATTCTCTCGCGACATTCCATCTATGGCTATCGTGTGCTGGGCTTTCTGGGACCGGTGCGGGGGGCAGATCCCTCACTGCGCAAGTTGATTCTGGGTCCGGTGGGGCAACTAAAAAATGCGACGGTCCGCTACCGGCCACAAATGGTTGTGTATGCGCTGCCGCTTCAGACGGAAATGTTGCGGCCGGTTATCGACCATTGCGATCAAGAGGGACTTGATTTACGTATTGTACCGGATCTGCTGGAGCTGGTTACTCATCGCGCTTCCATTGCTGATATGGATGGACTGCCCATCCTCACTCTGCACGATATACCCTTAAAGAATGGTTACAATCGCTTTCTCAAAAGAGCTTTCGATGTTATGGTTTCCGCGACAGCGATACTGTTGTTTTCTCCGCTGATTATTCTTCTGGCTATATTGATAAAAGTTACATCGCCGGGTCCGGTTTTCTTTCGCCAGGAACGCGTGGGCCTGGACCATCGCACCTTTGATTTAATAAAATTTCGAACCATGGAAGTTGTGGCCCGCAGCCAGTCTGATACCACCTGGAGTTCTGGCGAAGATAATCGAATTACACCCATGGGACGATTTTTGCGCAAAACCAGCCTCGATGAGTTGCCGCAACTCTGGAATGTTCTGTGCGGCGACATGTCGATCGTCGGGCCGCGGCCGGAGCGCATGCATTTTGTTCAGAAATTTAAAAATCAATATCATCAGTATATGCGTCGCCACACAGTAAAGGCTGGCCTCACCGGCTGGGCTCAGGTTAAGGGGCTGCGCGGCGATACATCCATCGAAAAGAGGGTGGAAGCCGATATTTATTACATTGAAAACTGGAGTTTCTGGTTTGATATTATGATTATTCTTAAAACAATTCCCGCTCTGTTTAAATTTCCAGGGGAATAAAGAGGCCCAGGCGGATCCCTGCTCCTTGATTTACAAAGTCCCCGTCACTCAATAGTTCAACAGTGGGTGTGTATTTTTCTTCGCTGATGAGATGGGCCGTATAAAAAAGACTTCCGACACTCAGGCCCAGATGAAAGGCTATAAAGGCCCGGCTTGCCGCAAGACGTCGGTCCGCTTTCTTTTGTAGATCACGGGCATTTACCGGCCCGGATACAGGATCCAGAAAAAGTCGGCCAGGGCCGTAGAGGAGCTCCGCCAGACGAGCGGCGCGTGCCCGGGATTTTAGCTCCTGATGCTCTACATAGCTATCAAAGGCCAGGTAGGCACTGCTCAAGCGCCCGGCGGCAATGAGCCCGCCCGACACATAGCGCTCTCGAGAGAGCGCTCCGTAGCCAGGCAGGAGAACGTCCAGCAAGAGTTCTCTGGCCATAGTGGGACCATTCAGAGCAAGAAAAAGGAGCAGGACACAGGGCAGTCGGTGCATGCAAACGTGGTCTTCCGTTGACCGTGCAGGGCAAGCGCTTTAGAATGGCTTGCTTTTTCTAAAGTCAGAGGAAGGCTGCCGGAATGCAGCCGGAAAAACTGTCTTTACTGGACAGTCTGTCCTTTCGACTGGATTTGACCGCTTTAAATTCTGAGGCCGATGCCCGGCCACTAAGAAGTCTCCTGGACCGTCTCAATTTGCATTTGAGCTCCTCGAATCTAAAGGGACCGCTCTACGCGATGATTCATGAGATCGCAGCCAACAGCCTCAAAGCATTGTATAAAAAAGTGTTTTTCCAATCTTTACAAACAGATTACCGGGAGATGGATTACAGCCACAGTCTTGCTCTGTTCCGCACGGAACTGGAAGACCATAACGCACGGAATCTGATCGCTTTGCTGGTTGAACGTAAACTTTCCGTCGTGCTTTCCGGGCGCCGTGAGGGGGATGAGTTTTTGATTGAGGCTATTACTCCAGGAGAGCCTTCAGAGATTGAAAAGGAACGTATTGAACGAGCTGTTGAGCGCGGGCGTCGGCTCAATAGCTTTGGTTTTCTGTTGATGGAAGATTCCAGTGGAGAAGCGCACCGGGAGGGCGGCAGTCTGGGAATCCCGCTCATCATGATGAGTCTGCGCAGTCTGGGTCTTTCTGCTGATTCCTTTCACATTGAAGGGATTCGGGGGCAAACAGTTACCACCCTGCGCCTCCCCGGACATTTTTTTACTGTGCCCCGTTCGTATGCTGTCAGAAGAATGAGGAACACCCGGCGCCATCTGGCGATGGTCTGGAACACCTACCTGGCCCTTGGTATGGGTGTTGCGCGTTTTGATCGCGGTGGACATTTGATCGCTGTGTCAGAGGAATTGCTGACACAGCTGGAGGTGGGGGATCCCGAACAATTTGAACGGGAACTGCCGCCCAGGTTCATGGTGGATCTATTCCACGGTGAGAATCGTGTGCAACCCGACCGGCCCATGGAGCACTATCGAATCTATTTAAAGAAAGCAAAAACTAAACAGGAAATGCTTTATAATGTTTCCGCATTTGTAAACAGCAAAGAATATGTAACGGTCCTTTTTCACAAGCTCCCTGTAGAACTGCAGGATCAAAGGCCGCGGGCCGGTTCATTGCTGGATCATTTACGGCTGCATAACATGATTGAACCCTACGTTCCGGTCCCTCTCCTGCTCAAAGCCAGAGAGAGCCTGCAGCTGGGGCTCGATCATTTGACGGATGAGTTGCGTGATGTCACTGTTTTCTTTGGCGATCTGGCCGGCTTCACCGGTCAGACAGAGAGAATGCCGCCGGACACGGCCCTGGAATTTCTTAATATCGCCATGAGTATTTCCGTCCGGTTTATCGAAAAGAACGGCGGCTTTGTAGATAAATTCATGGGCGATGCAATCATGGCCATTTTTTACAGTCCGCTCCGTGCGGCCATTGCTGCTCTGGAGATACAGAACCAGTTCCAACAGCTCAACTATTTTCGTTCGCTCAGTGATGAAATTCCCATCCAGGTCCGCATAGGCATCAATACCGGCAAGGCGATCCTGGGCAATGTGGGTGCGGCCAATCGCATGGACTGGACGGCTATTGGAGATACTGTCAACACCGCCTCTCGCATTGAAAAGCTGGCCCATCCCGGCGAAGTGCTTGTGGGGCAATCCACTTTTGAGGCTATCATGGATCAGGCGGAGGTTCAGGAAAGAGAACCCATTGCCGTGCGCGGCAAGTCGGAAAATCTGAAGGTATATTCAGTTCGAAAGTTACGCTTCCATCAGCAGGATCGCCCGGTGGAGATCAGCGTGGAAGGAGTTCTGGCGGATCTGTTGCCAGATTGATACCGGCTGCTCCCGAACCGGCAGATTCCACAAAACCATTGAAGGCCGTTACTTCAAAATAGAGGGTGCCGGTGAAAGGATCGGCTGGCTGATTGTAAGTGCTGATGGTGGTGCTGGCCAGTCGGTTGCTTGCCGCACAGCATTCAGGCTGGCCGTTCAGAAAGTAATAGATATGAAACGTGGGGAAGGAGACGTCTGCGGGAGCGGTCCACTCCAGGATGATTTCTCGAAGCACTGCCTGGTAGCGCAGTTTTAAATCTGTGGGTCTGGAAATCCCGGTCGCCGCGCCCGGAGTCAATTGTCCCAGCAGCACGTAATAGATCTGGGGCACAAGTTCAGGGGAACGGCAGTTCACAAAGAGCCCGGTGCTCAAAAGAACGAGGTAGCAGCCCTTCAAACCTTTGTTTACAAATGGCTTCAGGGATGCCTCTCTGTCCCGTGCTGGCAATCGGGCAACAAATTAAGGAAATCTGGAACGGAGTTTTTTCTGAAGTTCAGGCAGAGTTCGACGCCCGGCTAACGCTCGGCTTCATGGGTTCTCCATCGGCGGGCAAGGATTCATTGATCCGTGCCCTGTTTGGCATTGATACAGGAGAAATTTCACCCATCCCCGGTTCCACCAGCAAAGCCCGTGCTTTTGCCTTAAATGAGGCGGGATCGATTCGCCTGCTTACCGCTCCCGGTGTGGGCGATGCCCGGAAGGAACTGACGGCCCGCGCGCATGCGGCCGTGGAAGAGCTGGATCTGGTGCTTCTTGTCGTCAGTGTGCAGAGTGGAGTGGATCGCCATGTAAAGCAACTCATTGATGAAATCCATTGCCCGGTAATTGTAGCCTTAAATAAAATTGACCTTCTGGATGATCCCGCTGCGCTTTCCCCGCTGGTGCAACATGTGGCAGAGTTGTCGGCCCTGCCCCTTGAGGACATCCTGCCCTGTGCTGCCGATCCCCATCCCGATCTGGGGCCGCCCCAGGGACTTTCAGAACTTTCCCTGCGCCTTGCAGAAATCCTCGAAAAAAAAGGGAAGTCCCTTGTTCTCGCCCGGATTCTACGGGAACGCGATGCGCTGGCCAATCGGCTCATTGAGCGGGCCGCCCTCAGTGCTGGAGCGGTGGGCGTCATCCCCTTGCCCGGCCCGGATTTTGCCCCGCTGACGGCCATTCAGACCGGTCTCCTTTTGCGACTGGCCCGCGTGTATGGAGTGGAGACCTCGCAAAAAGATGTGGGCGCGTTGCTGATGGATATCCTGGCCGGCAATGCCGGCAAAGCACTCTTTGGCCGGGCAAGTTCGATGCTGCGCGCTGCCGGCTGGAGCAGTGGAGCGTTGATGGGGGTGACTGCGGCCGTTGCCGGCGGTATTGCCGCCAGCATCACCTATTCGATCGGTCAGGCCGGCCGGGTCTTCTACAGAGATCATGGACATCTTGCCTCCCGTCTGGCCCAGGATGTTTTTGGCACGGAGCTGGATCGACAGCTGGATAAAATGAAATCCGATCATGCTTGACCCTGGTATTTGTGCCGACCCGCATCTGCAGCGGATTTTGCGTCTGGCCCGCCGCGAGGAACTCACGTCCCTTCTGGGTTTTACGCTGATTCCCTGGTATAAGAAAAAGGCCGGCAGCGAGGAAGAAGAGAGCGCTCGCCTGCGGGCGGCAAGCCTGAATAGAGAAGACCTGGAGCAGCATCTCTTGAAAGAAATTCAAGCAGCCGGTTCACATTCGATCGCTTCTGTATTTCGCGGACACGGAGTAGCCTATGCGGAGATCCTCAAAGAAACTCTTTTGCATTTCAAAGCTCGAAAGCGTACCTCCCTGGCATCCTTTCTTTCCTCTCCGGCCGCTGAAATCGATCGCCAGCAATTGCTTTTTGCAGAGCGTGAATTGTTTCGTTTGATTTATGACCGCGATGAAATCGATGAAACGATCAAAGCTGCGCTGCCGGATCTGAACAATCAATTTGTCCTCTACCAGTTTGCCACGCTTGTGGCTGCCGGTCTTGCCGGCCGGGTAGCCGGCAGTTTGCTGGCCCTGTCTGCTGAACTGCTTCTGGCTCGCAGCCTGCCGGCGCTCGCCGGGCCGGCGGGATTGGGGATAGCTCTTGCCTGGACGCTGCATCAACTCTCCGGCCCGGCGATGCGGAAAATTTTGCCGCTCACCATCCATCTGGCCCTGCTGGACTTGCAGCAGTCGATCACGCCCACCGTCGGTTTTCTGGGAAGCATGTCGGCGGGCAAGGACAGTTTGATGGGAGCACTTTTTGATGTAGATACAGGTGGCGTTTCTCCTCTGCCCGGCAGTACCGCAGAAGTAAAGGTCTACGAACAGGTCTCCGGGCGCGGGCGCTTGCGTCTGGTCAATGCGCCGGGCAGTGGCGATCCGCGCGATCTGGTTGCCGGCGAAGCTCAAGTTGCGGCCGCACTGATGGATCTGGCCATCATCGTCTTGAATGCAGCCGGCCACCTGGCGGGAGAAACCGAACTTGCCTTGATTGCCGATCTTCGCAAAAGGAGGGTCCCGCTGCTTTTTGTGCTGAACAAAGTCGATCTTCTAAAAAACGAGCAGGAAAAAAGCCTCCTGCTGGCAGAGCTTTCAAGCCGGCTGGGGGTGAAAAGCGAGGATATTTTCTGTACCGTTGCCCGCCCCCATGCGAAACTACAGGTGAGCGGGCGGGGCCTTACTTCTCTGTGGGAGGCGATCTATGCCGCATTGCCGGCCGAGCGTCGCGAAGCTCTGCCGCGCCCACACAATCTGCCTGAATAGCACGATTGATGCGCGTCAGTTCCTGCCAGACGCGGGAGATCTCCGGTCTCTTTTCTGTCGCCAGAGCCTTTCCCAGTTCCTCCATTTGCTCATCGAGTGCCGGCAAGTGCCGGCAGTGCGGAACTTCCTCATGCATCCGATCAGCAAAAAGTTGTGCTTTGACCCAGGTGCGTCGGACCTGAGCGGGCAGCTGCAAAAAGAAAGGATCGTTCTGCACGGTACGAATATAGCGATCGGCGCGGTGTATGGCCTGGTTTCGCCGGTCCTCTCCCGGGGCGGCGCGGGCATTGGGCAGAATCCAGGCCAGAGCAAAAGTCAATTGCAGGCCGGCAAAAAGTGGAAGATAGGGAGTAATGTAGCGATTTTTATAAAGATACCATAAAAGCAGGTTGGCACTGATAGTAAAAAGGCTGAACAGATCCCTGTCGGCGGGAAATCCGATGATCGGATTCCAGACCCAAAAATGTAGCAGAAAGGTGGCCCAGGCGATGATCAGAATTTGAATCGGTCGGGTTGTTGTTTTCCAATTCAGCGTCGCCTGGAAAATCAGCGGCAGGGACGGAAGGAGGAGCGGTGATGCGCCCACAAGAGTCTGCAATTTACCCGCAGCAATAGACGGTTCAAACCACTGCTGCGGGGAGAGAAGGGGAGGGCGCAGAGCAAAGGATTCAGAAATCGTAATGGGATACTCCACCACCAGAAAAAAATAAAGATAGGCCGGCAGAAGGATGGATCCCGCAGCCAGGCAGGACAGAGAGACTCTCTTAAGACGTTCCCTGTGGCTTGCCGGCCCGGAGAGAACAAGAAAAGACAGGGCCGGCAGGGCAAAAGCGGCAATGCCGTGCAGGAGAAAAGAGAGAGCTGCGGCAGCTCCGAGCAGGAGCAAAGATCGCGAAGAAAGGCCGTTTGTGGCAATGTTTGCGGCAAAAACAAGAACAGCCATTAAAGAAATGGTAACCAGTGTGTAGCTTTCCACGTAGCCGGCAAAGAGAGCCATGATGGGCGTACAAAGAAAGATTGCGAATGCCAGGAGGGCGGTTCGCAAGTTCTGACCCTGCAAAGACTGCAGCACGGCCGCCGCATAAAGAACGCCGGCAAGAGTACTGATCAGTGCATAAGAAGTATCCACGCTCTGGCCCATAGAGTCAAAAACCAGGTAAAGCCTGGATCGTAGATACAGCTCCAGTGGTTCATCAAAACTATCAAGAAATCCAAATAGTTCTGTGTAGACCGGTATGTGTTCCAGTAGATGCAGACTGTCTCCGGCGCCATCCGGGGGTGGCAAAAAAAGTTGCAGGCGAAGCGTCCAGAGTACCCAGCCGGTGAAAAGAGCACCCAGCATAATGAAGCCTGCGTTCAGGCGAAAGGTTTTTTGCTCAAGAATGGTTATAGAGTCAGCCGTCCAGAACAGCGGCAAAAGAGATAAGAGCAGGAGCAGAACAAAAATGATGGGCGGAATTTCTGAAAAGAGCCAGAGGTCAGGCCAGAGCAGCCGTGCGCCCAGAAGCCCGGCAGTGTAGAGAATCCAGAGGAGTCTCAAAGATCTTCAGGTACCTGTTCAGAGAGGAGGCGCTGGCGTTTCTCATTCCAGTCTTTTTCGTAGTCCATCATGATTTTGCGGGCCGGCCATTCTTTGAGCAGTTGGCGCAGTTTACGATTGTGATCAAGGATTTTTTGCAGGTCGGATTTTTTGATTTTACCGGGCATGGTCACTCCTGTATTTCCAGCCCATGTAGTAGGGCCGTTTGCCTGCTGCGCGCTGCATATTTTCAAATCGGCTTGCCGGTCGCCCGGGAGGCCGTTCACGTCGGTAGTCCGGATTCTGGTAGAGGCTATGGAACAATCTGGTCTTACGGAAAATTCCGAGGATTCGGCGGGCATAAGGGCCGTAGTCTGTAGTAATGTGTACAGAGGCTCCCTCCCGGAGAAGGTGAGCGAGGCGCCAGGGGAAGTCGCTTGAGATGAGTCGGTGCTTCCAGTGCCTGCGTTTGGGCCATGGATCAGGGAAATTTATAAATACTTCATTGTAAGCAAAGGGAGGCAAAATCGTTTCCAGAAACCAGTTGAAGTTCACCGGCACAATGCGCAAATGGCTTACATTGCGGGCCCGTGCTTTTTTAAGCAGTGAGCGGATGCGTTCCGGTTTGATCTCAAACACAGTATAGTCCGTTTCCGGGTATTGTTCCAGAAGTGCAATGCAAAATTCACCCCAGCCACCGCCCAGTTCCAGAATACGGTGTCCTTTACCGCTAAAGAGCCGTTCGGGGGCAATGGCTGAGAGGCTTTCAGGAAATACAACGGCCGGATCGTCAAAACGACTCCGATACGAAATTACTTTCTGAAATAGAAATTCCTTTAGCTCATCCGGATTCATTAAGACCAGCAAAGTGATGGACGGAGTTGCTAAAAGCAGGTTTTGGGGAAAAGAGTTGAAAGAGTATGGGCCCGGCCATTTCTGTCGGCAATGGGTGATTTGATCCGTTTCTGGGGAGTTCGCAACTCCATCCCGGCGCCCATTTCAGCCTCCCGCTACAAAGAACGGTTGCTCAAGGCCATTGAGGAGCTTCATGGCTCCTGGTCCAGTGCCGAGGTCACGTCCGAGGCGGCCCTGCGGCTCCTTCCGCCTGCCCTGACTGACCTCGTGGGCGGAGAAACAGCCTGCGCAGAGATTCGCCTGGGCGATGTCCACCTGATCTGTGATGCCGGGACCGGTGCCCGGCCCCTGGGCTATGACCTCATGGTCCGTAAAATCAGTGGAGATGTGCATCTTTTCCTGAGTGGTCTGGATTGGTGCTACATTCAGGGCTGGCCCTTTTTCATTCCCGGGTATATACCCTCCAATACCGTTCATTTCTACAGTGCGGAGCTGAATCTGGAAGAGGGTATGGTCCGGCAACAGAATCTGGAACATTTCCCGGTGACCTTCACCGATCCGGGACACGCTCGCAAAGTATTTCACCGGGCCGCAAGCGAATGGACGCTGGGTAAGGGTAAGCTTAAGGTAAAATCTCTGCCCAATGGTTCGCAATGCCTGCTACTTTCCTCAAACAATCGTAGCATTGGCTACTGGATGAACTGTGCCGGAATGGAGCTTATGTCTCTTGCTCCCTTTTTTCAAAAGGCCGATTTTCTCTGTCTTGGTTTTCCCCCCCGGGGGGACTGGACTTCCTTTGGCGAGGACGCCCTGGCTTTTGCCCGGGGCACAGGTGCCGGGCATCTTCTGCTTACCCATTTTCCACCCGCTTTGACCGATGAAGAGATTTCCGGGCTGGAAGAACATCTGCGTTCCCGTGCCGGTGGCCTTTCCTTCAGTCTTGTCCGCGAGGGCAAAGAATACGGTTTTTCCTGATTCGCCACTGACACGGGGCTCTCAGCGTCCTTTCCAGGTGACATTGAGATTCAAATAGTAATTGGTTATGGTGGCAATGATGATACCAATACCGTTGTTTAAGAATTTCCGGGAATCTTCAAGCCAGAGGAATAGCTCGGCACCCTGAAGCAGTTGGAAGACGCTGAATTGCACAAATAGCCCGAGCATACTGATGAGTTGAAAGAGGAGAAATCCGGTCAAATTGCCCGTACCGCGGTAGCGCTTTTCAAAGAACGTCAGGTAGTTATTGAGCACGTAGTTGGAAATGATGCTGAGCTGGATGCCAAAAGGAACGGAAAGGAACAACGGGTCAATGGCAGTGATGCCACTGGCAACATGCGGGAAATCCAGGAATTCACCCAGGGCAAATCCACTCATATTGATGAAGACTCCAGTGAGACCGACAAAGGCATAGAGCATGAAGGTGGGCGAAACATATTTACCAAAACGTAAATCGTATAGGGCTACCAGATAATTTTTGATGACCAGTCCGGAGAGTTTGGTTTCGCCGTGGACCCGGTTACGGAAGGTATAACCAAATTCCTTTATTGTGATGCTGCGGCTGCGACCAATAAACTCGAGCAGGATCTTGAACCCGCGCGGGTTGATCGTCGCAATCGTGTCCTGGTAGACCTTCCTTGAGATCACGAAGAACCCGCTCATGGGATCGGTTACCTGGACCGGCAGAACAATTCGGGCCATGGTGGCTGCAACAAAGCTGATGAAGCGGCGCCGGCGCGACCATTCCCCGTAGCTGCCGCCCGCTGCTCCCCGCGATCCGATGGCCACGTCGCATTCTCCGGCCAGCACGGAAGCGGCCATGATCGGAAGGATGGATTCGTCATGCTGCAGATCTGCGTCCATGACTGCCAGCGACCGGCCGCGGGCAATTTCCATGCCGGTAATGACTGCAGAGGATAGACCGCGGTCGTGCATCCGCCGGATTACGGAAACGGCCGGGCGGCTGCTGGCCCAGGACTGGGCCACTTCCCAGGTTCGATCCGGACTGTTGTCGTCAACAACGATGATTTCATAACTGTGAGCGGAAAGAACCTGCTGGATTTTTTCCAGCAGCAATGCGATATTGCCCGACTCATTGTAAGTCGGGATGATCACGGAGATGTCAACGGACAATTACTGTTCCTGGCTGTAGCAATTGATAGTGCCGCGCAGCACCGTTCCGTCTGTCGCTGACATATTGAGTTTCAGGCGGGCGTAGGAAACAGCTTCTTTGTTATCATCAAGGCCAAAGCCATCAGACCAGTCAAAAGTGCCACTGTTGGCGCTAAAGGTAAAGATGGCCGGATCCAAACCGCTGAAGATAAATGCGTAGGTGCCACCGCACTTAACATTGTCTACCGTTTCACAACTGGCGTGGATGGTTGAGTCTGTACCGTTGCAACTGATACCGTCCGTGGTGAGGCAGGTCTGCCCACCGGTGACCGGGGTCAGCGTGAAGCTTTCTTTGTTTTCGTTGTACTCGTAGCGCATACTGAGCGTTGCCACGTTAAGTGCGAATTGCTTGAGTTTGAGATAGTAAAAAGAATCAATGTTATGGCGTGTCACCGTGCTGGTGCCACTGGAACTGCTCGAGCTTGTTGTAGTGGTATCCGTTGTTGTGGTTCCCGAAGCAGCTTTGACGGATCCGCAGCTGGGTGTGCGATCCGTATCCACTTCACCGGTGAAGTAGTAGGTACCTCCGGAAACCAGAAAGCTTGCCCCAAGAGCTGAGGCCAGCGGACCGGCCATAACTGTGTCAGCATCGTTTTCATCGGATTCTTCACAGTGCAACGAAACAAATAGGGCTAAAAGGACGGCTATGGTGGATCGGAATTTCATTCGTGTGCTCCTCGGGCTGTTCGGTTCCCTATCGGAATTTGACGGGGCAATTCTTGAAGGGCGGTCACATTTCCTTCGACGCTTTTTGATGGCGATGGTTCGCGGGATTTGTGCATTATGTCTACTGGCTACCGGTGCGGATCAAATCCAGAAATTCAATCCGCGTTTTTTCCTCTTTCTCGAAGGCTCCATCCATATAGCTGGTGAATACCTCAGAATTTTGCTTTTCCACTCCGCGCATCATCATACACATATGTTTACATTTCAGAACGACGGCCACGCCAAGCGGCTGCAACACTTCTCTCACGGCCTTCCCAATCTGATCCGTCAGCCTTTCCTGTACCTGGAGGCGGCGGGCAAACATTTCTACAATCCGCGGCACCTTCGACAAACCGATTACCCGTCCGCGCGGAAGGTATCCTACGTGAGCTTTGCCGTAAAACGGAAGCAGATGATGCTCGCACATGCTGTACACTTCAATGTCCCGAATCAGCACCATTCCGGTGGATTCTTCCTTAAAGAGGGCACCGCCCACAACTTCGGTTAGATTTCGCTTATACCCCGAACATAAGAATTCCCACGCTTTCTCCACCCGCTGCGGGGTATCTTTCAGACCTTCGCGTTCGGGGTTCTCGCCCAGATCACGAAGAATGCTTTCAATGTTTGTGGCAATGTTCATTCGCTGTCGGCCTCATCGGCTGCGGCCTTTTCCTCCGCTGCCTCTTTTGCTTTTTCTGCTTCTTCCTGGGCACGATCTGCTTCGGCCATATTTTCCGCATCAAATTTGAGCTTCAGTAGATCAAGCTCGGTCTGACCAAAACCACTTTTGCGCAGGTAAAGTTTGCGATCGTGGTCCTCATACACGATTCCGCCCTGATACACAGAGAAGGTCTTGCTGATTAAAGGCAGATAGCGATAGGGCTTGCCCGGTTTCCATACAGCCAGCAGGTTGCGTCTGGGTTGAAGAAAAGCCTGTTCATTGCCCAGGTAGGTCAGGTTTTCCATGGGCTTCATACGAATCCCTTTTCCGGTTTTGAATCCCTCTTTTTTCTGGGTAAGCGGTGTGAGTTCAAAACGTCCGGCCACGCGGCGCAGTACAAAGTAGCGATATTCGTTTTTTACCGGCCGCAATTTGAGTTCCTGCTCTTCTTCTCTTGTCTGGATATGAAAAAAGGGAACCTCCCCGTCAAGTTGTGGCCGGGCAACATCACTTAAGATTTTGCGCACCGTGGCACCGAATCCTGGATAATGATAAAGATCATAGTATCCGGCTTTGCCAAAAAAAATGAGGATGCTGTTATCAGGGAGACTGAAAAGAACAAATTTATTTTTTATTTTTTTATATTTGGGCGGAAAGGCACTCAGGGGCAATGGTGGAGGCATGTCCAGATGCATGGCATCGGCGCTGCCCATTTGTTTGCCGGTAATTCCTTCCGGGCGAACGGTAAAAAGCAAAAGCTGATCTGTGAGCGCCGGTAGATTCAGGCAATCCTGCTGAAAGGAATCAAATATTTTCCCCTGGCGAAAGCTCAGGGGAGTGAAGCGGCAATTGCCAGGTTCTGCATCGGAGAGGGCTATGGCCGCATCTCCCGCACCGGAGAGCAAGAGATGCACGGGAGGGGCCGGTAAATCCAGTTGCACCGGATCTTCCTGGTCCGGGCGCAAAGAAAAAAGACGATTTCCCTCACTGTACACCATTGTCCTCCCGTCCAGGGAAGGATAGAATTTGCGACGTTCGCCGGAGTCGGAAAGTTTGCGTGAACGTTCCCGATTGGCTTCCTGAATGGTAAGATCAATGCGCGAAAGGGTTTCCCGGGCTTTTCCCTCCTGGCCCAGCTCTTCTTCCAGCAGGGCTCGTTTGTCTTCAAGGTCCGGGCGGCAGGCTGTGAACAGCAGCAAAAAAAGGCCAATTCGATAGCTCACGCTGGACATCATAGAGACTTATGCGCCGCTGCAAAGTCAATTGTCTTTTCGGACGGGCTCGCGAAGGGGCAGGCCCCCGGAAACAACAGCGTCTTCCCCGCTTTTTACTCGCCAGGCCGGGCCTTACAGGGAGCCTGGCTTGTGAGCTGGCTTGCCTCCATCTATAAAGAAAGACTCCCTGTGCTGCAAATCGGCAAGGCTACGGGAAAAAAAGTCCGGCTTTGCGGTTGGGCTTTTCGTCATCGCGACCAGGGCGGACTGATCTTCATTGACCTGCGTGATCGCTCCGGAATCGGACAACTGGTTTTTGATCGCTCTGTCCTTGGTGAGCATTTCCAGGCCGCTGAAACCATTCGCAGCGAATTCGTCCTGGCGGTTGAAGGTCAGGTGCGCTCGCGGGCCAGAGAAAGCATCAATCCGCGCATGGCCACAGGCGAGGTAGAGGTTCTGGTGGAGCGTTTTGAGATTCTCAATGCTTCGCGTACCCTGCCCTTTGAGCTGGAGTTTGCCGAAGTCGGCGAGGAGCATCGGCTCCGTTATCGTTATCTGGATTTGCGGCGGGAAGCCGGTATGGAGGCACTGGCCAAAAGATCGCATCTTTCCGCTGCTTTGCGCCGTTTCCTTGAGAAGGAAGGATTCCTGGAAGTGGAAACCCCGGTGCTCAATAAATCCACCCCGGAAGGGGCCCGGGATTTTCTCGTTCCGGCGCGACTGAGTCCGGGTTCCTTCTACGCTCTGCCGCAGTCGCCGCAAATCTTTAAACAAATCCTGATGGTGGCGGGGGTAGAGAAATACTTCCAGATTGCTCGCTGCTTTAGAGATGAAGATCTACGCGCGGATCGTCAACCTGAGTTTACCCAGCTGGATATGGAGCTTTCCTTTATTGATGAAGAGAGGATCATGGCTCTGCTGGAAAAGATGTGGGCCAGGGTATTAAAGGAAGTTTTTGATCTGAAGATCAAAACACCCATCCTGCGTATGACCCATGCCGAGGCCATGGAGAGCTATGGCATTGATCGGCCTGACCTGCGCTTTGAGATGAAGCTCGTGGATGTTGCACCCCTTGTGAAAAACAGCCAGTTTCAGGTCTTCCGACAGACATTTGATGGCGGTGGTCGTATCAAGGCCCTGTGCGTACCGGGTGGAGCCAGCCTTTCGCGTAAGGACATTGATGATCTTACGGCCTGGGTGAACCGGGATTTTAAGGCAAAGGGGCTGGCCTGGCTCAAACATGAAGTCGATGGTCTGAAATCTTCCATCAGCAAGTTTTTTTCGGAAAGTGAACTGCGGGCCATTGAGCGGGCAACAGCATCGCGCCCGGGCGACATTGTATTTTTTGCGGCGGATCGGGAGTCTGTTGTCAACGCCACTCTGGCCCATTTACGATTGGCCATGGGGGAAAAGTTCGGCCTGATTCCGCCGGATGATTTCCGTATGGTCTGGATCACCGATTTTCCCCTGTTTGAAAAGGACCCGGACAGCGGAGCGTGGCACGCCGTACATCATCCCTTTACTGCGCCGGCGCCTGAGGATTTGCCCATCCTGCTGGATGCGGATCGTTTTGAAAGGGAAGGACAGCATGTCAGGTCTCGGGCCTATGATCTGGTGGTTAATGGCACAGAGATTGGCGGGGGTTCTATTCGAATCCACGATGCCACCACCCAGTCGGCAATCTTTCGCATTCTTAAAATATCCCCGGAAGAGGCCAGTGAGCGGTTCGGCTTTCTGCTGGATGCCCTTTCCTACGGCGCACCGCCCCACGGTGGGGTGGCTTTTGGTCTGGATCGGATATTGATGCTCTTTCTCAAAAGAGACTCCATTCGCGACGTGATCCCGTTCCCCAAGACACAAAAGGGGCACTGTTTGATGTCGGAAAGTCCGTCTCCTGTCTCGCCGGAGCAACTCAAAGAACTGCGTCTGCGGACCATGCCTTAGCCCGGATTATTCGTGAAAACAGTGGGTCGCCGCACGCGACCCTTACCCCTGGCCCCGCATAATCCGGGTTAGTTAGCGTGCCGTTAATCCTGCGAAACGCGGGTGTGTCTTAATTCATTTTGCAGCGCAAAATGAATTGACGCTCTGCCAATTGCGCGCCATCGCTGATCTGGATGAAGATCCTCAAGCGCTATTCGAACCGGCGGCTCTATGACGCAGATTCCAGCAAAACCATGACCCTGGAGGATGTGGCCCTGCTCATCAAGAGAGGCGAGGAAATCAAAGTCATTGATAACCAGACCGGGGAGGATCTTACCGCACGCATTCTGGGCCAGACATTCCTGAAAGTCAGCATGGATCAGAAGAACATAGAATTCAGTAACTTTCTGATGACTGCTTTGATCCGCGAGGTCACCGGCAATGTGTCGGAGTTTTTTGCCCGGATCGTTCAGAGCGGCATTGGAGCAGCGGCCCTGACGGCAGAAAAATTGCAGGGAATCATCCAGGCTATGATTGAACAGGGTGATCTCAAGCTTGCGGAGAAGGATTCTTACCTGGACGAATTGCTTTCGCAACTTTCTGGCAAAGATTTGACGGAGAAGGCGGCAGCGGGCCGTCACCTTCTGCGGGATCTGGCAACCGACCACCGGATCCTGGAACTTTCCGACAAACTTGCGGACATGGCCCGGCTGGTTTCCGAACTGCAGCAAAAAGAAAACTCCCCCCGCTCCGGTTAAAGATCGAACTTTTAGCGTCCGATACGTACCCGGGGTAAGAGGTTTACCCGAAGGAAACACGAATGCGAACCATGTATTTTTTAGCGATCCTGGGCTTTGCCTGGCTGGCTGTCCCCTTACGTGCGGGTAGCGAGGATGATGCCATTGCTCGTTACACAGCCCTGTATGAGGAAATGGAAGCCAAATTGCGTAATGGCAATGCCTTTGAAAAAATCAAAGCGGCTCAGCTCTTTGGTGCGCATAAAAATCCGCGTTTCATTCGCCCCCTGGCAGAGGAGCTCAATCGCGAAATTGACGATCCGATCGGAAAGAAAATGGTACACAACGATCCTTATGTCAAGGCCTGGATTGCCTGGGCTTTAGGGATGATCGGCCATAACGACTCCCTGGCGCCACTGCTCACTGCCCTGGAAAAAACCGTTAAACTTATGGAAGAACAGAAGAAGAGCGCTGCGGATCTGGATGCAAAAGTGCAGCAATTCTATGGATCAGAAGAGCAGCGCAAAGAAGGCCGGGTGGTTCTGAGCCCGGATAAACCCACCCCCGCGCTACTGAAAAGTGGACATCGTTTTCCGATGAGCCCGGACCTTTACTGGAGTAAGTCTGATGAATTCAAGGGCATTGCAGCACCCGATGAAAACAATGAAGAGCATGCGATCCGGTTGCAGAATTACAATTATGTCAATCTGGCCCGGCGGCTGCTTTTGAGCATTGCCTGGATTGGCAATCCCGAAGCCATTGAATCCCTGCGGCCCTACCTCGCCCATGAATCGCCCTATTTACGTAGCGGCGCTGCCATGGCCCTTGAGGCGACCAAAAATCGCCAGGCTGTTGTGCCTCTCGAAGAGAGAGCCGGTCAGGAGCAGGATCCCATCGTTCAGGTTTACCTGAATCGAGCCATAGTGATGCTCGATAAATCGAAGAACAAGCAGTTGCAGGAACTGCTGAAGACACTGAAATCGGAAAATCTACACATCCGCGTGGCATCGGCTCACGCTCTGGAGAAACTCAGCATGGGCGAAACAGCTCCGGCGCTCAAAGAGGCCTACCGGGTTGAACACCATCGCGTTGTGCGGCCCATCCTGGCATCAGCGATTGAGAAGGCCACGCGGGACAATTTCATTCCGGTTAGTAATTGATTTTCACGGCCCCCGGCCCAGCGTGACCGGATGAGGGGCCTGTGTTTCTGGATGGGAGTCGTTCTCCTTCTGGGCTGCGCTCCCGAGGATCAGGCCACCGAACTACCCGATTACGGCGTGGTTCGAGTGGATCGTTCCAGTCTGCGCATCAATCCTTTGCCCACTGCTTCGGAAATTGAGTTTTTACCGGCCGGGAGTCGGGTCAGTATCCTGCGCATGCAAGAAACGGATGAAACCTGGTATCTGGTGCGGACAGCGGAAGGGCTTGAGGGCTGGATAGCGGGTCAGGTTCTTCTGGTCGAGGGGCGTAATAAAGCGGAAGCCCTCAAGCCCATCATTACTCAGGCAGAGATTCCGGAAAAATTACTGGGTCAATGGTTCGAGACATCGCTTACCGGGGCTACGGGCTACTTTAAGATCTACTTCTATGAAGATGGAACCTACAGGCATGGCCATGGCCTGGCGGCCATGAAAGCTCCGGGCCGCTTTCAGTTACTGCCGTCCTACAATGTGATTTTACTGGAAAATGGGTCGGGCGCCGGCGACTTCTTGCGCTTGCGTATCATTGGACGGGATATGTTTTTGATCGGCGAAGAGAACGGTTACGAAATTGCCTACCGTCGCCGCTTCGATGATCCGACTGTTCGTGAGTTCAAATTTGAATGACAGACGCGGCCCGACCAGAAGAAGCGATACGCCGACTCCGGGCCTCCATGCAGGGGCAGGGGCAGGAGGCGATGCGTCTGAATCGTTTTCTTGCTGTCTGCGGTCTGGGATCGCGGCGCGGCGTGGAAGCTCTGGTGTACCAGGGGCGTGTCCGCATCAACGGGGAAAAGGTCCGCTCTCCCGGGGTTAGCATAGAACCGGGGGACCACGTAACGGTCGATGACCGGCTCTTATCTGTGCCGCGGAACTATTCGTACTTTGCCTACAACAAACCCGGCGGACTCGTTGTGTCGCGCAAAAAACAGGGTAAAGCGCGCACTATCTATGAAGCGTTACCGGAATCCATGCAGAATTGTAAATATGCCGGGCGACTGGATGCAGAATCCAGGGGGCTACTCATTCTCTCAGACGATGGGAAATTTATCCATGCCCTTTCCCATCCTTCTTTCCGATTGCTGAAGTACTACCGGGTGTTACTTTCCAGCATTCCGGAAAAGCTCAGTATGCATTTTGGTCATGGCATGTTTGTCGATGGAGAATTCATGAAAGCCTCACGCGCCTTCATTGTCGATCCCGCGCGAAAACTGGTGGAGGTTATCCTCTCTGGAGGCAAAAATCGCCAAATACGCCGCATGTTCACGGCTCTCGGGGTAGAAGTTCTGGATCTGTATCGTTACCGGATGGGCCAATTGAGTCTGGAGGAGACCGCAGTCAACGAAGGAACCTTCGTTGCCATTACCCCGGAAGATGTTCTCGAATCAACGCAACCCTTTGCGGAAATCAGTTGAATGCTTTTTGTAACTGAGTCGTTCCTGATTTTTTTTCTGGCCGTTCTTTGCGGATTCTGGATTGTTCAGGCAACCTGGCGGCGCAATATCTTGATTGTAGCGTCACTTTTTTTTTACGCCACCTGGAGTGTGCCATTCACCTTTCATTTTATTTTCATTATTGCTTTGAACTACCTGGTGATGGAGCTCTGGCGCGAGTACCGCAAAGTATACCTTTTTTATGGCTTACAGATACTGAATATTTGCAACATTGCCTTTTTTAAGTACTACTATCTGGTTTTCGATTTTTTAGGTCGGCTTCTTTCTGTGCCATCCTTCCTTGAAGCCGGATTGCGCGAAACGCATCGATCTGCGGGAATGGAGATCTTCCTGCCCCTGGCCATTTCTTTTTACACCTTTCAGGTGATGGGATACGGAATTGATCTTTATCGCGGGACCTACACAGAGAAGCACTCCTTTCTGGATGTGCTTCTTTTTCTCATGTTCTTTCCGCAGCTCATTGCCGGGCCCATCATGCGTTCTGCCGATCTGTTGCCCCAACTCACGCAGACCCACAAAATCGGCTGGAACAGTGAGGAATTCAAGCGCGGTCTGTGGCTGATTCTGGCCGGTGTTTTTAAAAAGCTTTTGATAGCAGATCAATTGCTGGCCGGGGCCGCTCCGGTGCTCGGAGCGTCCCCGGCGACCTTACCGGAGTTTGCTACCTGGACTCTGTGGTCCGCCATTCTTTCGGCCATGCTAATGCTCTACGCCGACTTTTCCGCTTACAGTGATATTGCCTGCGGCACAGCAGCCATGCTGGGATTCAAGCTGCCGGTGAATTTCAAAGCGCCGTTCTTTCTGGTTTCCTTTTCTGATTTCTGGCGACGCTGGCATCTGACATTTTCTTACTGGATTCGTGACTATATTTACATTCCCCTGGGAGGTTCTAAAGCGGGGGAATTGCGTAATTACTTCAATCTGGTAGTGACCTTTTTTTTGGGGGGTCTGTGGCACGGAGCTTCTTATACTTTTGTGCTCTGGGGCATACTCATGGGCGTCGTCCTGAGCGCTGAAGCGATTTTGCGACGTCAGGGAATTGCGGACTGGCCACAGCAGTACTGGTTAAGAGCGATTCGACTGGCCATTGTCTGGATTTTACTTATCCTGAGCAGCGTCTTTTTTTTCTCACCCTCCCTTCAGTGGTCTTTCGATTGTATGCAGTGGATGCTCACCGGGACGGAAGGCAAGCTCCTGCCCGCCCAGGGGATGGTGTTGCCTGTTGCTGCCTTTTGCGTGCTTTTCTTTCATTTTGTTGAGGAAAAACCGGAGTGGTTTACCCGCTTTCGACGTCATGAAAATCTTCTTTTGCCACTGGTCTCCCTCCTTTTGCTCTTGCTGGTCCACGAATATGTACAGGGAGCTAAAGATTTCTTTTATTTTCAATTCTAATGAAAGATACAGCTACAAAATGGATTCTGATTTGCCTGGCGTCTCTGGCCACTCTCTTTGTGCTCGATAAGCTATTTCTCTTGCCGGAGGTGCGGGACAATTTCATTCAGCCTGGTGGTATGATCTACTATCGCCAGCGTGCGCGGCAGATAGAGCCCTTTCGCCGTTTTGCCTGCGAGCATGCCGATTCTCGAGTCACCCTGGTGTTAGGTGATTCCCGAGTCTTTGCTCTGGGCCAGGATATGCTGGACAAGGAGGATCGCCGGAAGTGGGAGATCTGGAACTTTGCCGGCCCGCAGGCGATACCGGCCTACCATTACTACCTGGCGCGCAAGCTGATCGATACGGCCTGTCCGCCGCGTTATCTGCTGCTCGGGGTGGCCCCGGACTCGTTCAACCGCAACGCCGCTGTCTTTGCTTCACCGGTCCTGAATTTTGGTACGGACGGTCTTTTTGCTGAGCAGGAAAAAACCCATATTCCCGCAGAGGCTTTGCGTGCTTACGCTCAGACCCGCCGGTTTGCTCTGCATGGCCTTGGCTTTTCTTTCAATACTTTCATCGTTCGACTTCGCGGCAGTCTTTCCGGTCACGGGCAATCAGGGCCCGAGGATGAGCTTTCCTTGATTATGGAAGCGCCGGCGGACAGCCTTTTACTGTACAGCCTCGAGCATTCGCCGCACCGCCGCGTTCTGGATCGCTTGCGCGGCGCTCAGTTTGCCTGGATCGGTCAGATGTCTGATGATGACCTCAAAGAGGAAACGCGCAGGCTGAAGGAATTTTATCTTTCCCGATTTCGGGTATCACCCGAACAGGTGTACTTTTTCCGACGCACAGTGGAAATCGCTGAGCGATCCGGCGTAAAAACGCTGCTCTTCTGGCCCCGCGTCAACCCTCATTTGCAAAAGGCGTATACGGAGCATCCGGCTCTTCAGGCTCTCTGGCGGGAAATGCAGATTCTGGTAGCCCGGGCCGGTGGTTCATCGGTTGATCTAAACCAGGAAGATCGCGCACGCTGCGAATCCTACTATGATGCCAGTCATCTCTCAGCAACCTGCTTCAAGGATATCACGCCCTTTCTGCTGGAAAAATTGCCTTAACGCAGGATCAGTTCTTCCTTCTGGATGGACTGTGGGGCGATCCGATAAGCGCTGAGGATACGCGCCTCCGCTTCCGCAAGCGCCTCCCTCCGGTTGCTGTGCATGAGGGCCAGAGTCTGGCCGGCCTCAATCCAGGTGCCTCGTTGCGCGCAGGTGACTATGCCGGCAGCATGATCGATGCTATCGCCCAGTTGAAAACGGCCGGCCCCGAGAATATTGGCTGCCAGAACCATGGATTCGCAATCGATATGAGTTACGTAGCCAGACGAAGGGGCACTGACAGGCAAACAGTGCCGCGCCCCGGGGAAAAGGTCGGGCTTTTCCAGATAGCGTACATCGCCGCCCTGAGCCTCCACAAATGAGCAGAAAGTCTGGTAGGCAGCGCCACTCTGTAGAGCTGCCACGGCCTTCTCGCGGGCCTCTGCAGGGCTACAGCCACTCATTTCAATGCTTGCGGCTGCGAGAGCGAGGGATACCTGGATGAGATCTTCCAGTCCGTCTTTTTCCCCCTGTAAAATAGCAATACTTTCCTTAATTTCAAGAGCATTGCCTATGGATCGTCCCAGCGGTTCTTCCATGGAGGTGATCAGGACCCGGCAGGAGCGGTTGAGTTCTGTGAGTATTTTTTGCATGCAAGAGGCCAGTCGCTTTGCCTGGTTTATATCCTTCATGAAGGCACCGGATCCGTATTTTACGTCGAGTACCAGACTTGAGGGCCGGATGGCCAGCTTCTTGGAGAGGATGCTGGCGGAGATGAGCCCGACCGATGGCACGGTAGCCGTAACATCGCGCAATGCATAGAGTTTGCGATCGGCAGGAGCAATGGCCGACGTGGTTCCGGTGATGACCATGCCCGATTCTTTCAGTGCCCTGAGCATCTCCTCGCGGTTCAAGTTCACGCGGATGCCAGGGATCGATTCCATCTTATCCAGAGTGCCGCCTGTATGGCCAAGGCCGCGGCCGCTCAGAAGCAGAGAAGGCAGCCCGCAGGCTGTGACGATAGGGGTAGATATAAAAGAAACTTTATCGCCTACACCACCGGTGGAATGCTTGTCGTAAAGAAGCGGAAAATCGGCGGAGAAATCAAGTATCTCACCGGAGTGAACCATAGCATCTGTCAGGCTGGCCAGTTCATCGTAAAAGAGATTCCCGCAGACCATATCCTGAAAGTAGTATGCCATGATGAAAGCAGACATCTGGTAGTCGGGAATTTTATCCTCTGCATAACCCTGAACTAAGAATGCAATTTCTTCCGGACTGAGTTTCTTTCCGTCGCGTTTGCGGGCAATCAGCTCCACCGGATTCAAGGGCGTGCCTCAAACGCGATGCGGAATTCTTTCAGCCAGGCCTTGCGATTGCCGTAGGTCAGTCTGCCATCTTGCAGGCGCAGACTTCCCCCCACAACTACGTGGCGTACATCACTTGCACGCGTAGCGTAAACCAGGGTAGAGTACAAATGCGCTGAGGGAACGTTATGGACCTGACCTGTATCCAGGAGGGCAATATCGGCAAGGCGGCCCGGTTCAATTCTGCCGGCATCCTTACCCAGAGCGCGAGCGCCATCCAGGGTAGCCATGCGGAAGACCGTGCGGGCGTTCATGGAGGTCGGACCATGGAAAGGTTTCTGGATCAGAGCTGCCAGCCGCATTTCCATAAAACCATCGAGTAGATTGTTGCAGGGGGGGCCATCGGCTCCCAGGGATACACTGATCCCTTCCTCCAGCATGCGGGGCACCGGAGCGATTCCGGATGCCAGTTTCAGATTGCTGGATGGGCAGTGCAGGACGTGTGACCCGGAGACTTTCAATCGTTTCCAGTCATCTTCTTCCATATGCACACAGTGTGCTATGCAGGTCCGCGGCCCCATAAAGCCGATTTTTTCCAGATATTCCAGATTCCCGTAACCTGTTTTATTTCTGACAAGTTCAATTTCTTTTTTATTTTCTGAAGCATGGGTATGGATGATGAGGTTGTATTTTTCCGAAAGGCGCGCGCATTCGCGCATCAAATCGGTTGTGCAACTAACGGCAAAGCGTGGTGTGATAGCAACCTCAAGCAGGCCGTTTTTGCCATGCCAGCGTTCGATCAATTCTTCCGTTTCCTTCAGGGCGCTGGCTGTATCTTCAACGAGTTCCGGGGGACAGATGCTTTGATCGTCCATGAGACATTTTCCCGAAATGGCCCGGAGGCCAGATTCTTCCAGGGCCTGGAAAACAGCGTCCGTATGCCTGATGGTCGCCATATCCAGAATGGTCGTGGTTCCGCCGCGCAGAAGCTCGGCGATTCCAATCCGCGCGCCCAGTAAGAGTTCATCAGAAGAAAGCCGCGATTCTCCGGGCCAGATGTAGGCAGACAACCAGTCCAGGAGCTCAACATCATCGGCTGTGTTGCGGAAGGGCGTCTGGCAGAGGTGGATATGAGTCTGGACCAGGCCCGGTATGGCACAAAGGCCGGTGCAATCGAGAATCGGTCCTTCGTAGGGAAGCGTGCCTGTCGCTCCCATTTGCTTGATGCGATCGTCCTCAAGAATGATATCCTGTCCATACAGGAACTCAGGACCCGTATCGCTGTTGGTGACGACGCTTGCGCAATTCTTAAGACAGAGTTTCATGGACGGAAGGCCTCTGCAAAAGGTCGTGCGGCAATGATAGCGGCAGGAGTTGCTCTATAGAGACCGTGAGGATGTCTGCCGTGCCGCCGTTGATAGTGGTCGAATGAATCAGGATATCGCTGCCAAATTCACTGATGATCTGCCGGCACAGTCCACAGGGAGGCACGGGCCGGGGCGTGTCCGTGAGAATCAGGATCTCTTTAAACTGGCGTTCACCGGCCGTTATCGCGGAGGAAATAGCCACGCGTTCGGCGCACAGGGTAGCACCAAAGCTCAAATTCTCCACATTGCAACCGACAAAGATACGATCCGATGCCGTTCGCAACGCAGCCGCCACTTGAAAGCGCGAATAGGGGGCATAGGCGTGGGCGAAGACCCCGAGAGCCATTTGATAAAGTTTCTCCATCATAACATGGCCCGGGAAAATTGAGGAAGGGCTGCGCTCATCAAAGAAGCAAAGTTCTGCATGGCCCGGGCGGCAATATCTGTCACCTCATCGTGACTGAGTAAGTCGCCGGTGATGCCCGCTCCCATGTTGGTGATGCAGGAAATTCCGGCGACCTGCATGCGCAACCGATTGGCGGTGATTACCTCCGGGATGGTAGACATGCCACAGGCATCTGCACCCAGGGCTCGATACATGCGGATCTCTGCCGGGGTCTCATAGACAGGTCCACTCACGGCCACATAAACACCCTCTTGAACGGTCAGCGCAATGCTGCGCGCAGCATCGCGCAAAGCCGTGCGCAGAGCAGGATGGTAAGCTGCACTCAGGTCGAGAAATTTTTCCTGATAGGAGAGGTCGGACCGGCCGACAAGAGGGTTGCTGCCCATCAGATTGATATGGTCACTGATGAGCATCAGATCCCCGGGCTGATATGCGGCATTCACCGCACCGGCAGCATTGGTAACGATGAGCTGTTTTACTCCGGCCCTGGCCATGATCTCTACCGGCCGGACGATCTGCTGCATACTGTAGCCTTCATAGAAATGAAGTCTGCCCTGCATACCGAGCAAAAGATGGTCCCCAAATTTTCCCCGAACAAACTGGCCTTTATGGCCGGTCACGGTGCTGGGCACAAGACCGGGCAGGCTGGAATAGGGGAGGGTCTCGCGATCCGTCCACAATTCGACAAAGTCCCCGAGCCCCGAGCCAAGGACGATGGCCCGGTCCGGGACGGTGCCAAAGTGGCTGCGAAGTTTATCCGCTGCTGCATCCAGCTCTGAAGATAGATCCATGAGTGAAGGCCACGATTGTGTAAAAGGGCAGCATGCAAAGCATTTTGCATAACCATGGGCGGGCCCAAACGTTTTTCCTTGACGTCGGTTTGATCGTAAGTTTTCTTGCATCCGTGAGATTGGCGAGTGTGATCACTCTATGGGTCTGGCTTCTGGGTCTGGCCGCACCGCATGTGCATACGGCCCTCCATCATGAAACGGCCACAGCCTGCTGTTTTCATGCAGAAGAACACAAGCATGAAAGCTGCCTGCATCGGCAGACGGACTCCGTTTTCGAGCATGATTGTCCGTCCAGTGTAAAGGCCGTAATTCGTCTGGATCGTAACAGGACTCTTGCCCTGGATCTCCGTGCGCCTTCCGCTACGGATCTGTATGCCGCCCGGGGCTGGCAGGACCGTTCCTTTCTCACGACTCTCCTTGCGCGCGCTCCTCCCGTCTGACAGCCTCCGGGCTCTTCTTATCAATTCTTTTCTAACCGGCAAAAGTTCGGTAAGATTATCTTCTCTGGAGGAAGACATGTATCAAAATTATTTATCAAAATATCTGGGTAAGGTCGTCATTCTTTGTATGGTCCTGCCTTTTGTGTCCTGTACGGAACTGGGCCTTGGAAATTTTCTGGGTGGTGAGGATAGCAAATCAAAGGAAAGGAACTCCCTGCTTGCGGCTCTCCTTTTGCTTCAGGGAAGCTCGTCCTCGAGTTGCGCCTGTCAGCTGGGTAACGCTTGCTTTACGCCGTCGAGTGGTGTAACTTGCTCTGGCGGCAGTGCAACCGGAACGGGAACTCTGACTTCAGATTCGCCCACCTCAAGTGCCAGCACGAACAATTTTGTTTCCCTTGAAGTTACCGTGACGCTTGCGGCGAATGGTTCCAATGTGATATTGAATACAGCCAGTTCGGCCATTAGCACGAATCAGGTGGGAATCAAAATCAACCACACCGGAGATGCAACTGCTGTCAGTACTGCAACGGAAGCAGAAGCGTTTGATGGTGCGGGAACGCATCAAGCAGCGCCTGGCAGTACAGCGACTACCTATTGCATGGAGTCACACGCTCCCGGGGAGGGGCATGTAATGCTAAAGAAAGCAACCTGTCCAACCGGAACAGAGGCTGCAAATACTGTTCGGGAAAAATCTGGACTCAGCACTACCGGAGCCGGAAATACCTGGGGCTTTCGTTTGAACAATGCCACGATCAGTTCTCTTACTCGTAACAGCAGTAAGAAGTTCACGGAGTGACGCCATGAAGAAAAGTATTATCTGGATCGTGATAGTTCTGTTTTCACCGGGGTGCCAGCGGCACCCCGAGTCCGGTCTTGCGCAAGAAGAAAAGGGCATGAGCGCCGACCATTCGGTTTTTGAAGCAGACCACAAGAAATGGGAAGAAGAACATGCTCGGCTGGAGCAAGATCACAAAGTGATTGCCCGTGAGTGCAAAGAGCGCAAGTCCCATGGTTGCAGTGAGAGGCATGAAGCAATCGTTACTCGACACAAGGAAATTGTTGAGAAGCACGCTGCTCTGATTCGCAATCATGAAGACGTGGTAGGCAAGCACAGGGAAATGGAAAAGAGTCACAAAAGCGGGAAGCTTACCCCGGAGCAGGTGAGGTCCGAGCACGAGGTCATGCAGGCAGATCACCGCCGGATGGCTGAAGAGCATGCCCTCATCAAAAAAGAACACGAGGAAATGAAGACCGAGCATGCAAAGATGCGTGCCGATCACGGTTCTCCGTGACCTTCACTCGTCGGGCACTGCTCCTCCTCTGTTTTACTTTCGGGACAGCACTGGCAGAGACTGCGGAAGAGTATCCGGATGCTTATTTAGACAAAGAAGTGCAGGAGCTACAAACTCCTGCACTGGTAAGCACAGCAGTGGGTGGGGCTACGCTCCGGCTGATCGATATTTCTCTCATCGGCGATTTCGCGGCCGTCGGCTCGCCTCTTTCACAAAAGAAGGTCTTTAACCTCCAGGGCGGAAATCATGACCCCCGTTCTAAAGCGTTTTCCGTACCTTCGGCAGAATTGTCTCTGGGTGGAGCCGTTGACCCCTATTTTTACGGGGAAGCGCACGTCCTTTTTGGCGAAGGTTTTGTGGAGCTTGAAGAGGCCTTCCTGACCAGTCAGCGTCTACCGTATGGACTGGAGCTTGAGGCCGGTCATTTCTTAACCGAATTCGGACTGGCCAATCCTACCCATCCCCATACCTGGACCTGGCTGGATTCGCCAGTAATCCAGACCCGCCTTTTTGGTGGTGATGGTATGCGAGCGTCCGGGCTGCGTCTGGGTTACCTGACACCACTGCCCTGGTATTCTGAGGTGAACCTTGGCGTTCAGACCGCTGCAGGAGAGACCATGAAGAGTTTTCTTGGCGAGCAATCCAGCGGAGGGGGGCATGCCCATGCCCATGCCGGGGGAGAGCCGGCTGAAATCGGCGGGGCCGATGTGCTGGACCGGGAAACTGCATCTTCTGCGGATCTGGTTTATTTGCTGCGCCTGGTCAATTCTATTGATCTGGGACAGTCCACGGCAATCAAGCTGGGACTCTCCGGCCTGGCTGGCCCCAATCGCACCGGACCCGATGGATTTACCTCTATTTATGGCGGTGATTTGCTCGTGAAATGGAAGCCAGCCCGCAATCGCCGGGGCTTTCCCTATGTTGCCTGGCAAACGGAAGTGATGGCCAGGGAGTACACCGTGCATCGCCGGCCAGGCATTGGTGATATTGCCAATACCGAGGCTCTGCTTTCCGGAAGCCTGTATGGCACATACGAAAACCAGGAACAGTTTACAGATTCTGACTTTGCCGATATTCGCTCCTCATCAATCGAGAGCAAAACCTATGGCGATTTTGGTAAGGCGCTGGATTTGTTGCGCGGCGTACGTAAGCTGGAGCAACTCAATGAACGGGAAGCTCAGGAAACTCTTGAGGCCCTGGACCGGTCTCTCAACCCCTACCGGAAACTGCATGATCGCGGTTTTTATACTCAGCTGGCAATGGGATTTGCTGTGGGCTGGACGGCCGGACTGCGCTATGAATACGCTACAGGCCGGGGCGAAAGCCGTGTCAGCGGTGGGAAGTGGTTGGGGCAGGATATTTATGGACGCGACCGGGATCCACAGAGAGATACAAGAAGAAGGATTTCGCCTCTGGTCAGTTACCAGCCGTCGGAATTTTCGCGATTGCGGCTGCAGTACAACCATGAAGTGGCGGACCATCTTCGTGATCGCCGTACATACGTTTTCGACCTGTCCCGCCATGTGCCCGGTGCACCTTCCGTACCTTATGAGCTGGTGTGGTCGCAGAAAAGTAAGGCCAGCTGGTCAGTACTCTTCAGTGCGCAGTTCTTGATTGGCAGCCATCCGGCTCATCAATTCTAAGTCCGATGTCAAGGAGATTAAAAATGAATATAAAAAAATTATTGATTATGGCTTTATTTTCCGGACCTTTGATCCTCAATGCTGCCCCGCTGAAGATTGTGGCTTCCACGCAGGATCTGGCTGATCTGGCACAACAGGTGGGAGGATCTGCCGTCGTTGTTCAGGCGATTACCCGGCCAGGTGAGGATCCGCATTTTGTGGATGCCCGGCCCTCCTACATCAAGCTTTTGCAGAATGCCGATCTTTTCATTTTGGCCGGAATGGACCTGGAAGTGGGCTGGGCTCCCGTGCTCATCCGCAGTTCGCGCAACCCGGTCATTGCGGCTGGAGAGCGGGGCTATTTTGATGCCTCAAAAGTCATTGTACCGATTGTGCAGAAAAGCGGGGAGATTTCTCGCGCCATGGGGGACGTGCATCCGCGGGGCAACCCGCACTACATGCTGGATCCGGCTGCAGCCATTCTTGCGGGCAACGCCCTGCGCACCCGCCTTCTGGAACTGGGAGCCAGCAAGAGTGCCGTGGATGCGTCCTGGTCTGCTTTTCTAACGAGACTCGGGGGCATGCTCTTTGGTTCCGGTCATAGCAGTAGCGAAATCCTTGAGCTGGCAGGGATTGTCCATGCCGGCGGATTTAAGGGCTATGAGGCGCATCTGAACAGGAAAGGCAAGTCCAAAAGCGGCTGGCTGGCCCGCTTTGCCGCTCTGCCACGCAAGGCCTTTGCCGTGGAGCACGAACAATGGGATTATTTTGCCCGCACGTTTGGGTTGAGTCAGGCGGCCTCTCTGGAGCCGCTGCCCGGAATCAGCCCGACCACAAAACACCTGGGTGAAGTCGTTGTCCGTATCAAGCAGCAAAATATTCCTGTTATTGTGAATGTTCCCTACTACAATCGGAAGTATGCGGATCTGGTGGCTGCCCGGACCGGTGTGCGGGTCCTTGAACTGGCGCATTCTGTGGGGGCCCGCCAGGGAACGGAGAATCTTTATTCTTTTTATGAATTTAATGTAAGCAGGATGTTTGAGGCATTAAAGTAATGTTACTGCGGGCCCGGGACCTGTCCTTAGAACGGGCCGGCAAAACGATTCTCCGGGATCTTTCTTTCCAGATCGAGCCGGGGGAGATCTGGACCATCATGGGCCCCAATGGTTCGGGGAAAACATCGCTCTTGCATGCTATCCTTGGCCTTCTGCCCTATCAGGGAACGCTTGAGCTTGATTGTCCCGCTCACGGTGTGGGTTTTGTCCCCCAGCACTCCGGTCTATCTTTGCAGTTGCCGGCACTGGTACGGGAGTTTTTGCTGCTGGGCTTTGAACCCGGTGAGGACCTGGACTGGTCGGCGAGCAGGGCTCTGGAATATGCGGCTCTGCATACCGGGCTCGGGCCTTTGCTTGGCCGCTCGATCCATCGGCTTTCCGGTGGAGAAAAGCAGCGAATGCTTCTGGCTCGTGCCCTCATCAACAGACCGCGGTTTTTGATTCTGGATGAACCCACCAATGAGATCGATAGCGCTTCACAGGACCGGTTCATCAAAACTCTTTTGCATCTGAATCGTTCTCACAATGCAACCATGCTGATCGTCACCCACGATAGAAACCTTGCCGATCAAGTTGCCATCCGACGGGGATTTCTGGATGGCGGTCAGTTGATTGTGGACGGAGGCCCGGAGGCGTGATTTCTGATTTCTTAAGTTCTTTTGATTTGTTTTTATTTACTTATTTGTCTGGCTGGATTCTTGCTCTGCTGCTGTCGGTTGCCGGAATCGTTGTCGTCGGACGCAGTCAGATTTTCATGAGTTTGGCTCTGGGGCAGAGTTCAGCAGCGGGCATTACTCTGGTCCTTTTCTTAAACGAATGGCTGGGTCCTCTTCACCTGCATGCCTGGACCGATCTGATTGCTGTTGGTGCGGCAACCTTGGCTGTTGTGCTTATGGCGCCGCGGGGGCGGGAAAGTACGCGGGGCACAGATACCGGGTCCGCGTTTTTGTTTATCGCGGCAGGCAGCGTTACTTTGCTTCTTGCGCGCTATGTTTCCCATGGGATGGAAGAAGTCCAGAAACTCATGATCTCTACCCTGCTGGCCAGCAATCTCTACGATTTACTGGTCTACACTGCGGCCTTTGCCTCGATTCTCCTGTTTTTTTCTCTGTCAGGCCGCCGGATTTTTTTGATCCTCTTTGATGAAACAGCGGCCCGCGCTCAGGGGTTGCCCGTGGACCGCTACTATCTGGTCCTGCATCTTATTGTGGGGCTTTGTATAGGATTGGCTATCAGTAAAGCGGGGCTTCTTTTTACTTTTGCCTGTCTGGTCCTGCCGGCTTTCATTGCCCGTAACCTTTTTCTTTCTCTGGTTGCCTTTTGCCTGGCTCTGCCATTCATTGCCACTTTTGCCATCTGGCCCGGTTTTTTTCTGGCTCATAGCTTTGACCATGCTCCGGGCCAGATGATCGCCTTTGTTCTATCTGTATTTTTTGTGTTCTCTACTCTTGTCCGTCGTTTTATTCAACGGGCCTGAGAAGTCCGGCCTCTTCTTCAAAGTCCAGCATGAGGTTGAGATTCTGCAGGGCCTGACCGGCTGCTCCTTTGAGTAGATTATCAATGGCGGAAACGATTGTGGTAGTATTGCCCTGGCTCCGGCAGGAAAGATCAAGGTAGTTAGAATTCTGAACTTTTTTGAGTTCAATTTCTTCTGGAGTTTCCCGGTAGCGCACAAAAACTTCTGCCAGGGCAGCTTGTTGCAACAGTGCAGGCACGTCGGGGGCCTTTTCTTTCCAGATTAGGTAAATGGTGGAAAGGATGCCGCGGTAGAGAGGCAGGAGGTGGGGCACAAATACGACGGGTAAAGGGCTCTGGCTGTGAAGCTGAATTTCCGGATTGTGCTGGTGACGCAGCACTTTGTAGGCCCGAAAATTTTCATAAACATTCTGATAGGCAAAGCCAGCATCCTCTGTTCGCCCGCCAGCGCCGGACACCCCGGATTTGGCATCCACAACAACGGCCAGAGCCTCGCCGAGGAACGGAGCCAGGCGGTGCAGAATGAAAACGCAGCCGGTAGGAAAGCAGCCCGGATTGGCTACAAGGCGGGCTTTGCGGATCCGGTCGCGCTGGATTTCCGGGAGGCCATAGACAGCTTCCTTCAGGGCCTCCGGGGCCGGGTGTTCTTTTCCATAGGTTCGTAAAAAGAGGTCCGGCTCCAGTCGGAAGGCACCGGAAAGATCGACGATGCGATGACCCCTGGAGAGAAGCTCTGGTACAGCCTGAAGAGCCACGTCATCAGGCGTGGCCAGAAGAACCGGACAGCCCTGTGGTAGGTCAAGCGTATGTTTTTGGAAAGCAAGGCTACAAATTCCATCGAGTTCGGGATAGACTCGAGCAACACGCTCCCCGGCGTATTTGTCTGAGGTCAGCACGGCCGCTTCCAGGTGTGGATGCCTGCTGAAAAGCAGGATGAGTTCGCGGCCGGTGAGGCCGGCCGCGCCAAGAATTGCTACTGGTTGCTTCACAGAAGCAACGCCTGGTCAGAGGGCCTGTGAGTCTATAATTTCGCCGGTTTCGTAATCCACGACGGTTGATTCTGTCTGTGCCGTCTCACTTTTAACCGGTTTCATTTTTTCTGCATGCAGTTGGCGCAATCGGGTTTCGATTTCCAGGGCAAGCTCCTGATTTTCCACAAGGTGGTTGCGGGCATTGTCCCGTCCCTGGCCTATCCGATTTCCCTGGTAGCTGTACCAGGTGCCGCTGCGTTCAATGATTTCCATGGCCAGGCCCATATCAAGTATACACCCTTCACGACTTATACCGGAATCAAAGAGGATATCGAACTCGGCCTGACGGAATGGCGGCGCAACCTTATTCTTAACAACTTTGACCCGCACGCGGTTGCCTACGGCTTCTTCATTTTTCTTTATGGTCTCAATGCGGCGGATGTCCAGCCGAACGGATGCATAGAATTTGAGAGCGTTGCCCCCTGTTGTGGTTTCCGGAGACCCGAACATCACGCCGATTTTATGGCGGATTTGATTGATGAAGATCACCGTGGTATTGGTCTTGGAGATGGTGCCGGTTAACTTCCGCAGGGCCTGGCTCATGAGTCTGGCATGCAAGCCCATCTGTGCATCGCCCATGTTGCCATCAAGCTCAGCCCGGGGGACAAGAGCGGCTACAGAATCCACAACGATGATGTCCATGGCATTGGAACGCACCAGCGCCTCTGTGATTTCCAGAGCCTCTTCACCGTTGTCCGGCTGTGAAACCAGGAGGTCGTCGATATTCACGCCTATCTTTTGCGCGAAAGAGGGATTGAGGGCATGTTCTGCATCTACAAAGGCAGCGATGCCTCCCGCCTTCTGAGCACTGGCCACCGCAGACAGGCAGAGAGTTGTTTTTCCGGAAGATTCCGGACCGTAGATCTCAATGATGCGGCCGCGTGGCAGGCCACCCAGACCCAGAGCAAAATCCAGATCCAGAGCGCCGGTGGGGATAAATCCTGTATGCTGGGCAATGCTTTCATCGCCGAGTTTCATGATGCTGCCTTTGCCAAATTGTTTTTCAATCTGGGAAATGGCATTTCCGACAGCCTGTCGTTTTTCTGAGGCGCTTTCCTGAGCTTTTTCCGCCCGTGCTGCGCTCAGGTCTTTGGCCTGGGTTTTTTTGGCTTTAGCCATGAGGATCTCCTGGGGTCATTGTTTTGGGAGCAAGCTCCGACCCGCTTGCAGCCAGTTTAGCAGACCCGTGTGACATAATGAGAACACCTACTCAAATGTCAAGGTAAAGCATGGGATTTTTCCTGGCCTGACGTGGCCGGGGCAGCAATTTTGGGTGAGTGGAGACTTTAGCAGCCCAACCTTTCTCTCGACGAATTAGCCTCCGGACCGGGTTTCCAGCGACTTTCACACACCAGTTCTGAAGAAATACCTCCCGGTGAAAAGTAATCCTGACATTTTTCAGTCCGATGATGCCGTACCCAGCGATGCGGTGATGGCTCTCTTCCCCGGAGGTGCCGGTGATGCTATCCGCGCTGCCATTGGCATGCAAGAAAGTTTGGCGGAGCTGAATCGTGAGCGTTCCCTGGAGCGTCTTTCTCCACTACGAATCGGATTCGGTATTCATCAGTTCAAGCATCGGATTTTAGATCGAGTCCGACTTGCTCGAAAAAGTTCAGCTACGACAGTTTGTGAAATCATGGATGGATTGCCGTCTGAAGAGCTGGCTCAAAAGCTGCGTAACGTTGAGCTCTTCGAATCAAGTTTGCACCATGGCTGCTGCCACCCGGCTATGTTCACGAAACGCAGCGCCCGGTTGAAGGATCAGTAACTGCCCACATTGACAACCCTGGGAGCGCCTGAAGCCGGGGCGATGATCGTGACCGGTGCCGGCATACCCTTTGCCGGGTCGTTCTTCGCGATCCAGACGGTGTAACGATCGCCAGCGATTCGCTGTGCCCCATAGCCGTCACCGTTCGAGACCGTTTTATTCACACGCGTAATTTTCACAGGATAGGCGTAGTGTTTAAAATTATTGAAATCTTTCTTTAATCCGAACTGTTTTGTATTGCTGCTGATGCTGCCCGATTCGGTGACAAGCGAACCGCCAGCAATGTCCCCAAAGGCCAGGGTCGCCTCGTCGAGAGTTTTGCTTTCTTTCAATATTTTTGCATAGGTTTCCACGACGGCTTTGACCGCTGCAGGAAGGCTTGCAATCGGAATGTCATCTTGTTTGCTCCAGCCATTCACTTCCGTGACCAGCATAAGCATGCTGCAGAATACAAGGGTAGCTGTCGTGGCTTTTCGCATGCTAACGGGATTCCTTGTTCGGGCAAGCTGTCAAGAACTATAGACTCCTTTTTCCCTTGACTGTTGGTTCACATCAGGACACATATCGGCGTATGAAGGCTACGCGGGAGAGCTTGATTTCAGAACTCCCGATAACGCCATCGCCCTTGACTCATTGGATTGCCACGGGCAAGCTGGGGCGCACGACGCAGCGAGCAGGATTTTCCCTTTGCACGAAGCAATATAGCTGATACATGAGCTGCACAGAATGTTAGTGGCCGGCAATTGCCATCCGAGCCCTCAGGATCGGGAGCATGAACTCCGCGTATTTTCGATGCCCCTCATTGTTAAAGTGGCCATCGGTTTTAGCGGAGGTGTAATCGGAGGTTGAAAGGAGCGATTCATCGGGGAAGAGCGGATTCAGCTCCGAAAACACATAGAGGTTGTCTGAAATCCGGTTTTCCGGCGTTCGCGAATCCGGGTGCTCGGGGATAAGAAAAAGAAGGAAGTGCGAGCCGTGATGCTCCGCAACCTGCTTGATTCTCAATAGTGTTTCGCGATCCTGGCGCTCTCGTAGTAGCAACATGGCATTGTGATCGGCCGACTGTTGGGCGGTCGGTCCGCAACGTTGCTTCAATATGCCCGCGCTCACCCAGAGCATCTTCCCCAGGGCAGTCGAGCTAACGGCCCTTCGGATCAGCCCTTTCGCCGAACCGTCTTTTGTTTCACAAAGGTCAAGGAACTGCTTCGGGTAGATTTGTTCGAAGGATTCCTGCGCGGTGATTGGGCGACCATTGCCATCAAAACCGGGCAGCCAGCCAGCATTCGTTATGTGCCATAGATCGCGATGCGGAATCATCATCTGCGGATCACGCCGCAGGTCGTTGCCCATGAAGAACATGACGGCCGTGACCTTTGGCTTGAGGAGAGGCACGTATTTTTCCGCTAGGCGGGCGTACTGCGCTGGAAAAACACCGGGAATTCCAGTATTGTAGACAGCAAATCCAGCCTTCTCCAGGAGTGCCGCGAATGATTTTCCGGTTTCCGCGGAGGCTCCCCAGGCAAAGGAGTCTCCCAGCATCAGAATTGTCGGGAGGTTCGGCTGCGGGATGAACTCTCTGCTGCGAAATCCTGCCTGATTTACATCGGGGTCAACCTGGCCGTTTGGCGGGTTCCTGTTGATTTTGAAGATTCCTTCGCCATCTGTTATCATTTCGCGGCTTACGATCAGTTTTTCCACCTTCGGAGTTCCGCGCGTATACTTAGCGTAGATGCATGGTGCCTCGCCCATTAACCTGAGAACAACTTCTACGACGCACAGAATCAGCCCGCATGTCACCGTTATGAAGAGTACAAGCGTCCAGAAGGGATTCCTTTCAAAGGTCCTGTCTTTCATGGCGGTCGTTAGGGAAACTGCCGGATAAGCCGCTGTCAAGTCTTGTGCGCTTTCCGAACTGCTTTTCCGGAGCGCAAACTAATCTGATCATTGAAAACCGCCGAAAGGTTCTTGCCCCTATTTCCCCGGTTCAGAGCGCTTGACACTAACATGCTATTTCGCCTCATCTTAGCCGGGTTCCTTGTGGCTCCTGGCGCCTGTCGTAGCACTTTTGAAGATTTGCCGGGAGATAAGGTTACGCGCATCGGCTTTGGCTCCTGTGCGCGGCAGGACGAACCGCAGCCGATCTGGGATGATGTCCTGTCAGCCAATCCAGACCTTTTCATCTTAATGGGCGATAATGTTTACGCTGACACGATTGACATGGGAGCCATGCGCCGCGCCTACCAGAGATTTGGCGAAGTGCCCGGCTTTAAGAAGTTGCGGCAGGCGCGCCCCGTCATTGCAACCTGGGACGATCATGATTATGGGGCCAATGACGCCGGCGCCGAATATCCGCGCAAGGATGAGGCGCAGCGCATCTTCCTGGACTTTTTCCATGAACCGCAAGCCTCTGCCCGCAGGAATTCTCCTGGAGTTTATGCGTCCTACTACGCCAGTCCGGGCAGCCCGATTCTGTCAGCTGAGCCGGGAGGGAGGCAATCGGAGCTCGGTCCGCGCATTCAAATCATTTTGCTGGATACCCGCTACTTTCGCGACGCATTGCACGCCGCTCCCGATTCGCGGCCAGGAAAGCGTCGCTATCTGCCGCATCGCGATTCAAAGCATACACTTCTTGGTAGCGCGCAGTGGCAATGGCTGGAAAAAGAACTGCGGCAACCGGCTGAGATTCGCATTGTGGTGTCGAGCATTCAAGTGCTTCCCGTGGACCATCCTGGAGAGCGCTGGGATACGTTTCCGCACGAGCGAACCCGGCTTTTCCAATTGTTGCGAGCAGCGCGCTCACAGGTGATTGTCCTTTTAAGCGGAGACCGTCACTATGGTGAAATTTCCAGATTGCCGGCCGGGCGCACAATCGATTTGCAACGCACTTTGCCTTACGAGCACTCGAGCGTCGCAGAAGGGGATTTAGTAAAGGATCTGTATGAAATCACTTCGTCCAGTTTGACGTCGCCCTGGCATGAGGGCTCCCTGTTGCCCAATCGGTTTCGACTGACCGGCACGCGCACACATGCTGTGCCGAACTTCGGACTGCTACAGATCAACTGGACGCAGGGTTTTGTGCGCGCCCAGTTGCGCGGGCCTTCCGGCATCCTTCTGGAAAGTGTTGGAATTCCCTTTTCCGGCGATTGACCCTGCCTGGCTCTTTTTTTCTTGCCCCGGCAGCGGCCCGGTGGTAGGCAAGTTTAGAGACTAAAACAGGACAAAGGGATGGGCAGCAGGGTAGTATCTTTAGCTGCATTGCTGGTAAGCCTGCAATGCGCACATTTTGATGCACAGAGCTACTATGCAGGCCTGCTGTTGAATTCTCCCTCTTCGGGCGGCAGCTCCGGTTCGGTAGATGCTCTCAAGGCGCAGGGCTGGACAAAGCGGCTCAAAATCAATGCGTTGAACGCCAGCAGTGCAGAATCATTCACTGATTTTCCCCTTTTGGTTCACCTCGATTCCACGCGTATCAGTTACGGGGACACAGAAAATAGCGGAGCAGATGTTCGTTTCACCGATTCAAGTGGAGCGCTGCTGGACTATCAGCTGGAACGCTGGAACGAGTCCGGAACGTCCACTGTCTGGGTGCGCATGCCTGCCATAAGCGCCAGCAGCGATGAAGATTATTTGTATTTTTATTATGGTAATCCGAGTGCCTCGGCCAGCGAAAGCGCATCCAGCATCTGGACGGACAACTATCGAGCAGTCTGGCATTTTACCGAGCAAAATTCCGATCCGGCGCCTCAGTTCAAGGATAGCTCTTCTTACGGGCACCACGGAACGGCAACAGGTATGGGAGCGGCAGCGCGTACAGGCAGTCTGGTTGGCTACGGTCAGAACTTTGTGGGCTCCGGTCACGTTAACGTTACAGACACGACTCATTTACGACTGACCAACGATTTCACACTTGAATCCTTGTTTCAGTGGAATGGAGGTGGCGGCAGTTACGGATACGTTATCGAAAAAGGTCAGAACGATGATGATAACTATGCCTTATTCTTTACGATTGCGGGAGGACGGCTCGCTACGGAGTACCAGGATAGCGCCGGAACATACCGCAACCCGACGGAAACGCCGGCCACTTCAGTCACCTCAGGCACCTACGTCTTTGCCGCCGTCACCTACGACCGGGCCGCTTTGAGATTTCGCTTTTATAAAAACGGCATCCTTACCGCGACTGTGGCCGCTCCGGGAGGCAACCCGATTGCTGGAGATCAAACCTTTGATCTGCGGATTGGGCGTCAGGATTTTGGAGGAGGCAATTTTTATTTTTACGGTACCATTGACGACGTCGCTATCTCCAGCGCTCGCCGCTCCGATGAATACCTCCTGGCACGTAACAAAAGCTTCCGGGATACTTTTTTGCAATACGGATCGCCGGAAGACTTATGACCGTTTGACAGGTCGCCGGCAGCGCCCCGGCCGGCTCGATGAGGGTAAACCTCTGCCCGGAAATTGGCTTTAGTTCCAGACCCGGGCCAGCCGGCTGCGAGCCGTCCCATTGTAGCTGGTATAGTCCCCACCCAGCAGGATGCGTCCCGTTGACTGTAAAGCTATGAAGTTCACTGTGGCCAGAGATCCGGCCACTCCTGTTCCGGGGTTGAAGCCCGCTTCAAGGCTCCCGTCCGGGTTCAAACGGGCAATACCCGGCCTGGAGGTTCCATTGTAAGTGGCAAAACTTCCACCGATCAATATTTGACCGTCAGACTGTAGCCGCACGGTCTGTACGGTATTATTTGCTCCGGTGCCCGGCAAGAAACTGAGGTCAAGCGATCCATCACTCAGGACACGAGCGATCCGGTTGCGTGCGGATCCACCAAAGGTCGTGAATGCCCCACCGGCAACGATGCTTCCATCTGTCTGCAGGGCCAGGGAATGAATCACGCCATTGGCTCCAGACCCCACATTGAAGGAGGTATCCAGACTTCCATCCGTATTGATGCGGGCCAAACGGGTGCGCCCGGTACCATTGTAGCTGGTGAAATTGCCGCCGATCAGCACCTTACCGTCACCCTGCAAGGTTACGGCCAGAA
Source organism: Spirochaetales bacterium (assembly GCA_015075425.1). Taxonomy (GTDB): domain Bacteria; phylum Spirochaetota; class Leptospiria; order Leptospirales; family Leptonemataceae; genus H5-SPI1. The sequence continues at coordinate 262,193 of JABTUL010000003.1, forward strand.
CGTTGTTACTGGCACCCGTCCCGGGGTCAAATGTGGTATCAAGAGTGCCGTCTGCGTTAATGCGTGCAATCCGCGCTCTTGCTGTTCCATCATAAGTCGTAAAGGAGCCACCAATGATAATTTTGCCATCTGTTTGAACGGCAATGGTGTCCACCGGTGCGTCTGCGCCCGTCCCTGGATTAAAGGTCATATCCAGAGAACCGTCAGAGTTCAAGCGGGCAATCCGGTTGCGGGCCGTTCCGTTGTAGGAGGCAAAAAGCCCACCGATCAGGATCTTACCATCTGTTTGCAGGGCTAAAGCTCTCACGCCAGCCGAGGCACCGCTTCCAACGATGAAACCAGTATCCAGGGCACCGTTGGCCTCCACCCGGGCCACGTAGGCTCTGGCTGTTCCATTGTAGGTAATGAGGTTTCCGACGATGACAATTTTATCATCACTCTGCACAGCCATTTCCACTACTGTATCGTTGGCTCCGGTGCCCGGGCTGAAAGAGGTATCAAGAGCCCCTGGAGGGGAAGCCGTAGTAAACGATTGCGCACTGTAGAGCGATTGATTGCCGGCCTGGTCGCGGACGATCACGGCAAAATGGTATGTGGTGCTGGCCGCGAGGCCAGTCGCTGTGGATCCGACCGAGGCCGCAGTCCAGTCCATGAGTAGATCTCCGCCTGTCTTGGCCAGTGCCATGGCCAGAGTTCCCAGATTCGCGGCGGTTGTATCGTCCTTGACAAGACGGTACTCCAGATTCGCGGTCGGGCTAATGTTGTCCGCAGCGGCTCCCCAGGACAGGGTGATCGACGTTGTTGTCGAGGAAGAGGAGGCAATGGCTGTTCCCACCGTGGGGGCCAGGGTATCAATAGTATACTGCGCCTCTCCCATTTCTGATGAGGAAGTGCCGGCTGAGCAGGACACGGCGCGGATCGTTGTAGCGGTGGCCACGTTCACCGGGGCAGAGTAAAGATTTCCCGCAGTGCAAGAATCACCGCTGCAGGAAGGAGCGGACCCATCGACCGTATAACAGATGGTGGTTTGATCACTCTGGATGGCTACATTCTGGGCACTGGCGTAGATGCCACCAGCCGGATTGAAGCTGGGGGCTCTGGAAAGGGTGCTTCCCCCGGTCGCATTTGATTCTGTCACCAGGAGCAGGGCCTGGGCGGGCTGAAAGGAAGGAAAGCCCGGGGTGCAACTGCCGGCGCAAACCAGCAGAAAGGAGGCAAAATGCCAGGGGTGACCCGCGTGACCATCAACCTTTGATTGCATAAGGTTAATATCGGTATTGATTGTGCGTGGATTGGCAAGCAAAAAAAAGGCGGTGCGGCTCATGCGTGCGATGATTGGGATCCAGATCCATACGGCCGCGCTGCGCGACCGGCTGCCGGATATGTCGACCATCCGCCTCTTTCTATCTGGATTTTGACCCTTTCCTGCGCCGATACCCTGCCATTCCTCCGATTGTTTCCTGCTCTGGCCGGCGCTTTCACGGTAATTCTGGCCGCTTCGTTTTGTCAGGATTCATCAGGGTACGCCGGCCCTGCAGATCCTGGCCGCGCTGGCGACTCTCTCAGCGCCCGTCTTGCTGGTGATCTTTGGATTTTATTCGATGAACGCATTTGAAATTTTATTAATCATGGCGCTTTTGTTTGTAACGTCAGAAATGATTCGCCGCAAGCGACCCTCAGGGGTAGAGATTCCCGCGACCGGGCTGAATATTGTTTGTAACAGAACACCGCTCTCCAGAATCGCACTCATGACGCCTGTGGAGCAAACTTTGAACTGGCTTGCTGACAAACGGGACGTCATGATCGAGCGTGTGCTGGAATGGAGCGCCGTAAATTCCGGAACAGACAACCTGCCAGGGCTGGCGCGCCAGGCTCAACTCCTCGAGCGCGACTTCAGCGCCCTTGGCGCCCGCTTTGAGCGTCGGATGGGTCCGCCGGAGCGCATTCTGAATAACAGCGGAGAAATGGATGAAGTGGAACGCGCGCCCGTGCTTTTCTGGAAAAAAAGACCCGAAGCTCCTTTTCAGGTTTTTCTGGCCATCCATTACGATACGGTTTATCCAGCCGATTCATCGTTTCAAAGGGCGACCTGGCTGGACCATCAAACCCTGCAGGGACCTGGCGTGGCCGACGCCAAAGGCGGCATTGCCGTCCTCCTCTACGGCCTCCTGGCTCTCGAGCGCCATCCGGCAGCGGCCCAACTGGGCTGGGTCGTGGCTCTGAATGGAGACGAAGAGGTGGGTTCCCCTTCTTCCACGCCTCTCTTACTGGAGGCTGTACAGGGCGCCCGGGTTGGCTTTCTCTTTGAGCCTACTCTGCCGGATGGATCGCTTGTGCGCAACCGCAAGGCTTCGGGCAACTTCTCCTGTCTGATTCGGGGACGCCCCGCGCACGTGGGTCGGGATTTTCAATCCGGTCGCTCAGCCCTTTTTGCCGCAGCCGATTTCCTGCATGGTCTGAGCGCACTCAACAACCACCCCGGGCTGATTGCCAACGCCGGTCGGGTAGATGGCGGCGGTCCTTCCAATGTTGTGCCGGATCTTGCCATTGTACGTTTCAATCTGCGGGCTGCATCTCAAGCCGACATCGATTTTGCGCACGATCAACTCAAGGTCTTGATAGCAGAATTGAATGCCCGCGACGGAATCCAGGCTCAACTGGAAGGAGACTTCAGCTCCCCTCCCAAAATTCTGGACGCTGCCGGGTTGGATCTGCTGGAATTCGTTCGTGAGTGCGCTCGCGAGGAGGGTCTGGAATTGGGCTTGCGCGACACGGGCGGCGCCTGCGACGGCAACCGATTGATGGGGGCCGGTCTGCCCAATGTGGATACTCTGGGCGTGCGTGGCGATTGTATTCACAGCGATCGGGAAATTCTGTTTGTGGATTCTCTGGTGGAGCGCGCGCGCCTTTTCGCGCGGATCCTGTGTAGCCTGGCCGATAATCCGGACAGAGTGCGCGCGGATCGCAGCATGGTGGCGATCACGGGGGGATCGGTATGTTGATTTTTCGGCCCATGACCATGCACGACCTGGACGATCTGTATGCCCTGGCCATGGAAAGCGCTTTCGGGCTGACAACCCTCACCCGTGACCGCGACGCCCTGGCGCGCAAGATCAGCCACGCCGAACACAGCTTCCATCTCAAAGCCGAACGGCCCGGCGGCGAGACCTATTTGTTTGCGCTGGAGGACTCATCCCGACGCCGCGTGATCGGCACGGCTGCGGTTGAATCCAAGGTGGGCGGCTTCCAGCCTTTCTATTCTTTTCGCCTGGAAGAAATGATCCGTCGCAGCGAAACTCTGAGCGCGGTGCGGGAACTGCGGTTGCTCCATTTGCATACGGAACATGACGGTCCCACGGCAATAGGAACGCTCTATTTGATGCCGGAATACCGCCGTGATGGTAATGGCCGCTTTCTTTCTCTTGCGCGCTTTATTTTTATGGCGATGTTCCCGCAGGCCTTTGAGAAGAAGGTCATCGCGGAGATGCGCGGGATTTCCGATGAGTCGGGACGTTCTCCCTTCTGGGAAGCTGTGGGGTCGCACTTCTTTGGCATTGACTTTCCGCGAGCCGATTACTTGAGCAGCATAGATAAAAAATTCATCGCAGAGCTTATGCCTCACTATCCTGTTTATGCCAACCTGCTGCCGGAGTCGGCCCGCAACGCACTGGGGAAAACGCATCCCAGCACGGAGCCGGCCTTAAAGATTCTTTACAACGAAGGCTTTTCTTTTATGCATCACATCGATATTTTTGATGGAGGGCCTCTGGTACACGCATCCCTCCCGGAGATCCGCACGATCAAGAGGAGCCGCCGCTGTCGGCTGGAAGGAATTCTCGATCCGGCTGAAGGCGACAGTATTCTGATGGTAGCGACTCAGGAGCCGTTTCGGGTAACGCGCAGCGCTGCGCGCTCGCAGGGAGATGGTCTGCTTCTGGAGAAATCGGCCGTGCGGCTTCTGGGCCTGGAAGCCGGTCAGGAATTCCAGGCCTGCGAGCTCAAGTAATCGTGGAGAAGGCGCATTTCATCAACGGAGAGTGGCGGCAGAGTGGCGGCGATGTGTTTCAGGCGCGCGACAAATGCACCCTGGAAAGCATGGGCGATTTCGCTTCGGCCGGTGCTGTGGAAGTTACCCGCGCACTCGAAAGCGCGCGCGCTTCCCTGCCTCAGTGGGCCGCTCTTGCCGATGAGGAGCGTTTTGCCATTATGCGCCGTTATGCGAGCTTGATTTCTAACAAGAAAGAAGAAATTGCCCTGCTGATCTCGCGCGAAACAGGGAAACCGCTGGCTGAAGGTCGCCAGGAGGCGGATACCATGGCCGCCAAAGTGGAGCTTTCCATCCAGGCGCGCCTGGAGCGGCAGACTGAACTGTCCCGGATAGCTGGCGGGTCTCAATTGCGATTGCGCTGGCGGCCGCTGGGCGTTGTGGCTGTTTACGGCCCTTTTAATATGCCTGGACATCTGCCGGGCAGTCATTTTGTTCCGGCACTGATCGCTGGCAATACGGTTGTGTTCAAGCCTTCTGAGTTGACGCCCGTCACCGGCGCCTGGATTACTTCTGCTCTTGCAGAATCCGGGTTGCCGCCTGGAGTCTTCCATTGCCTGCAAGGCCAGAAGACCACGGGTGTGGAGATCGCTTCACGCCCCGTGCTCGACGGATTATTTTTTACCGGAAGCTCGGCCACGGGCAAGGCTCTGGCCGCTGCCTCGGCCGGTCATGTGGATAGGTTGCTCGCCCTGGAGATGGGTGGGAACAATGCGCTGGTCGTGCATGAAATCCAGGATCCTCTCGCCGCCGCCCGGCAGACTGTGCTCTCTGCGTATATCACGGCCGGCCAGCGTTGCACCTGTGCCAGACGTTTGATCGTCCCGCATGGAGAGGAGGGGGATCGTTTTCTTTTAGCGCTCCAGGATCTTGTGCAAAAGATCCGGGTGGGCTTCTATGATGAAAGCCCACCGGTTTTCATGGGACCGCTCATTTCCGAGCGCAGTGTGGAACTGCTTCTTGCGGCCCAGGAGCAACTCCGGGTCAAGGGCGCACGGCTTCTGTGCGAATCAAGGCGCCTCAGAAACCATCCGCTGCTACTCAGTCCGGGGCTTGCGGACGTGACCGGTATTTCTGTTCCCGACGAGGAGATTTTTGGTCCTTTCTTACAGGTAATTCGCACCAGAGATTTTGCCACAGCCATCGTGGAGGCCAATCGCACTTCTTACGGGCTTGCCGCCGGACTTCTGTCGGATAATAGAGGGAACTGGGAAATCTTTCGAAAGCAAGCGCAGGCCGGCGTGGTAAACTGGAACAGGCAGACCACTGGCGCGAGCGGGCAGTTGCCTTTTGGCGGAATCGGACAAAGCGGAAATTATCGTCCCGGTGGTTATTTTGCCATCGACTACTGCGCCTATCCGGTGGCTTCTCTGGAATCGGAATCGAGCAGCACGGCACCTCTTGCTGGAGTGGAAGATTAGATTGTCCTGACCGTTCTGCCGCTGATCGTGTCCGGGTGCCGGTTCCACGTTGGGGATTGGCGCTTGCCGGCAGGTCCTTCAGCATTTTGGTCATTCGACAGGCATCCAGATTTCATTCTTGCGTAGAAACCAGGGGGTGAACGGAGGATTGTAGCGTGACCAGACAGGCTGGCCCGTGATCTTCAGCCCATCGCGCTCCAGAGCTGTTCTAAGTAAATTTACTTTCTGCAAGTAGCTACCTTCCGACCAGAACCCCGAATAGCGATGCACGGCAAGAGAGCGCTGCCCAATTTCCTTCAAAACAACTCTGGAATCATTCGGAACCGGTAAGGTTTCCAGTGTATATTCGGCGGGCATCACAAACTGGTAAATGAAGCTTTGATCGCGCACTTCCATGGTCACTGGAGCGGTCATGGCTATTTTCTCTGATGCCTCCTGGCCGTACTGTGAGGTTACCGGAGCCGTCATCGCAATTTTTGTCCGGGATCGATTTTCGCCGGAAATATAGCCAAACAGGAGCCTGTGTGCAATGCCCCCGGCGTCATCGAAGCTGGCTTGCACTTTTGTCTCCGCAACCAACAGGGTGCCATAGCGCCTGACTTCGTATTCAGGCCCCGTTTTCTGGATCTGAAAACCTGGCTCTTTCACTTTGACAAAGGCAGAACAGGCGCCAAGCGTGGCCACTACGCTCCATACGGCAAGGCGTGCCGCCTGAGGAAACAGCCTGCCAGTGAGTGGTAGCCGCACCTTCGTCTGCTTCTGGGCGGGAAAATTCCATTTCATGGGTCAAGGGTAATAAATAAACATTTGACAGGCGAGCAGAGTTTTTCGTCAGCCAGGAAAAACTCGGGTCAATCCGGGCCTTTCGAAGTTAGGCAGTTGCCTTTTGGCGGAATCGGACAGAGTGGAAGATTATGGTGCATGTCCCAACCACGGAGAGAATGCGGGGAAGGCTCCGTCGATACAACGGTGGGCTTTATCTGCCAGCCATGCATTTGAAGTAGAGCAGAGCCGCTGCTTTATCCTGAGGCAGGTCCGCATCGCGGGCCCTTAACGCTATTGCCGTGGCCGCCACAATGCTACAGGCAACTTTCAGGGCCGATTTCTCGCGGCAGGTGGTGCGGAAATCACTGAGGTGGACGGTGTTTGCCAGACAGATGCCGAATAATTGCATCACTTCCTCTTCGCTGTAGAGGCGTTCGCCCGCTCTTGTTTGCCCCCCGACGATGAAGGCCGCCTGACCGCAGGCGATGACCGATGCCTCGCGCAGCGATGGCCCTTTACAGCCATCAGGATTAATGGCCGGTCCTTCTTCCAACTTGCCGTCCTCAAAGCGGTACTGGTTCAGATTCCCGGTCAGCCAGATGTACCAACCTTCTGCATGAAAGCAATGGCCTGTAAACAGGAGGATGACCAGAAAAGTGAGAATTTTCAGCATTATGTACCCCTCTCAATGACCGTAACTTTGATGAAGTAAAACACCGGGATTTTGAGTACATGCACATCGACCGACTGAATGCTCTGTAGACGACGGGTTTCAGGGTAATCCGTAGAACAAAAAAAACCGAACAGGCAACTCTGGCTGTATTTTACGATGGTGTTACCGCCCTCAGCTGCCGTTGCAAACAGGGGCATTGTGTAGGAACTGAAGAGAATTCCCGAGCCCAGACCGGTAAGAAATGTCCCTTCTATTTGATCTGTGATCTTAAGAAAGCCAGCGCTTCTGTAGGGTTCATAGGAATTGTAAGTCGAGTGGTAAGCAAATGGCCCCCGGTCGGGGCCTCGGGGCGGCCGGTTCGCCGGAGGCGGAGTGATGCAACTGAAATACCAGAGGAAAAGCAAAGTCATCCACACTGATTGCCTGAGTTGGCTCACCCATTATTCTCCGCGAACAATGATCGTCGTTCTGGTGTAAACGATGGCCAGAAAGCTCAGATACTGGTAATCGACGGATGATATGCGTTGTATGGATCCATCAGCCACGGCTGCATGGATGCCAGCATTGCCAAAGCAGGTCAGGCCCAGAATGCAGTGGACGCTGGCCCGACCTTCCCGCGATGTACCGCTATTTTCAAGGGCTTGATAGGGGCCGGTGTAGTTGTTGTAGAGCAATCCCCCCGCTCCTCCGGGTGAAACACAGGAGTACAGGACAGGAAGGCCGAGTAGCAAAGATAACAGACATTTATTGATCATTTGTATGATTATCGGCTGGAACAGCGGGCGCAAATGTCGGAAAAGGCCAGGGTTCAAAACCCTGATAGAGATATCCGGCACATCGTTATGCCGTCATGGCTTCTTTCATAATGGTAGGAAATGCCGCGCCGCCCAGGATGACCGATGCTGTAAAAATACCGCCAAAGAGGGCACCGCCGATGCCCAGGCTGGCCACATCGGCCCCCGTCAGGTACAGGCCAGGAATGGGAGTGCGGGGGCCGAGCCACCGCTTGCGATAGCGTTCGGGAGTGGCAGGAAGGCCGTAAATCGATCCCCGGGGGAAGGCCGTGAAATGCTCAACCGTCGCCGGTGTGGAAAGTTCCTGATAATCCACCAGGGCAGCGAAACCGGGATGACGCTTTTCCACAAAGGCCAGCATTTGCTCGGCGAGGCGCGCTTTCTTTTCCTCATACTCCGGACCACGGTTGCGCCAGGGCAGGGTGACATAGCGAGCAAAAGGTTCGTAACTGGCAATATGGATGATTTCAGCCGTGTGCTTCCTGGCTCGATGATCCTTCAGGGACGGAAAGGAAAGGAAGGCCATCTGCGGTCCGTCCTTTTCGATATCGGCGGCTGCTGTCCGATTGTGGTCAAAGCCTGCGTACATCCAGTAGTTTTCACCCTGAAAGCCCATTCCGGCGGGACTTTCCTTCAGGCCCAGGTAGAGGGTCAGCGCACTGCCACCGGCCGGCAGCGCTTGCAGTTCAGGCAGGAAATCCGGGGGCTGGCGAAGCAGTTTGCCATACGTACTCAGTGCACCCGCGCCGGAAATGATGACCGGTGCCCGGAATTCACGCACTTCTGCATGTCGTCCCTGTCCGGCCCGGGCGCGCACCCCGCAGGCCCGACCCCGGTCATCCAGAAGTATCTCCTGTGCCTCATGGTTGACAGCAACCATCCCGCCGGTCTTTTCGATGGTGGGCCGCAGGCTTTCGAGCAGGGAAGAGCCGCCGCCTGCGGGGTACCAGCCTCCCTGTAAGTAATGCGTAGCAATGATGCTGTGGATGGCGAAGGCACTCTGTGCCGGAGGCAGGCCATAGTCGCCCCATTGCGAGGCCAGAAGAGCGCGCAATTTCTCATCGCGAAAGTGTGACTGCAAATAAGCCTCTGTAGTCTGAAGCGCAAAGCGCGCCTTAAAGGCCTCGACACCCCGCAGAGCCAGACCGAATGGGCCGGGCAGGAGTCGGCTCATTACGTAGTATTGAAGAAAGGCGCTGGCCTTCTTTATATCTATAAAATAGCGGGCGATGGCCCTCGATTCGGCCGGAAAAAGGGATTGCAGCCGTTCTCTGTATTCCTCTTCAGCGGCGGGGACCCTGAGGACCAGATCCGGATATTCAAAAATGTCAAATTCATGGGGCATGGTCTGCCAGGAAAGAGAGCCATCCCCCAGATACTGGAAAAGCTGGTAAAGGGATTCCCCGGGCTTCATCCCGCCCAGGTAGTGGATGCCCACGTCCCAGGAGTAGCCTTTGCGCTCAAAGGCATGGGTGAAGCCGCCCGCGCGAAAATGCCTTTCCAGAAGCAGGCATTTCCAGCCCCGTTTCTTGGCGAGGGTGGCCGCCGCCGCCAGGGGCCCGATACCCGACCCAATCAAGATGCAATCGTATTCTTCTTCCGGGTGCCTGGATCCAGCCGCAGCGGCCGTTTGATACGACTTACTTTCCATCAAGAATAGCCTGCATTTTGCCATCACCCTCACGGGCAGCCACTTCACGAGCTGTTTTGCCCCATTTATCCCGGGCATCGGGGTCGGCACCTGCCTGCAAATAGATTCGGGCCAGTTCATATTCTTGATTCATGACGGCACTGTGCAGCATGGTGCTTCCGTACTGATCCAGCTGGTTCAGGTCCTTCTCATATTTTAAAAGAAGTGGAATGACATCATACGATTTATTTATGATCGACTGCATGAGGGGAGACACCCCCTTCTTGTTTTTCTGGCTAACGCTGGCACCCCTTTGCGTCAGTAATTGGATGATTTCGATTCTACTCCCTATTGCGGCCGCCATCAAAGCTGTTTGCCCCCGGTTATCCCGAGCATCCAGGGTTGCTCCCGCCTTCAGAAGAGCCCGTGCCGTGGCCAGACGATTGTTGTGTTCCAGACCGGCCGCAAGGATCAGGGATGTGCGCCCATCGCTATCCTTTTGTTCTATGTCGGCTTTGCTTTTCAGGAAGATCTGGAAGATCGGCTGGTTTAGATGATAATCTTTTTGTAAGTAATATTGAAAATGACTCATTTCTGGCGCATAAGCTCTCTTTAGTTTCCTGTTGGGATCAAAACCGGCCGCGAGAAACCCCTTCATGGATTCATAGCTGCGGCTGGAAATACTGGCGGCAAAAGGTGTTTCCCCCGTGCTGTCCCGGGCGTACATGTCTGCGCCTTTTTCCACAAGAAGACGAATGAGCGCGCCGTCATGAAATGTGGCCGCATGATGCAGGAGCGTATAACCATCATCGCGGCGCGTGTTGACATCGAGGCCGGCTTTGACGCGCGCGTAAACGTCAGCAGGCGTTTTTAGTGGAACAAAGTCGAAAGCAAAGAGTGCTACCGGACAGAGGACCAGCCCCAGAGCGATGCCGTAGCCCGGCCTTTTGAGGAAAGGGAGTGATGAGTTTAGCATGGGTTTTCTTTCTCAGGCGCTGCCCGTCTGGCAAGCCCAATTGGCTGGAGCGAAGGCCTCTTTAAGTGGTCCCTTTTTTGGTTGCCCGGTCCGGGGCAGGCCGCGGTAAGTTCCAGGAAGAAATTTATGACGCGTGCCCCAATTCGTCGCAACATTATGCTGTCCATTTTTGCCGGGCTTGCGCTCCCTGCCTGCTTCCAGCCTTTTTGCCTGCCTGCCGATGTATCCTGCTCGGTGTGGGCGGCCCTGATGTATCGTTCTCCGCAATCCTCAGGCAGTTCCGTCATTCCTGTTTCCTGGCTTACCTTTGGCGGGGGCGTGGGCAACGAAGCGGAAACCCTTCTCCTGCAAACAGGTGACAACGGCTATGTTCTCGCGGGAACATCGACGGCAAACTTTGGCTCACCGATAGTAGCGCATTCAGGCGGCGGCCTTGATATTGCGCTGATTAAGCTGGATTCGAATGGAAACCAGGTCTGGAATACTTTCGCTGGAGGCAGTGGCACGGACAGCGCCTTCGGAATCGCAATAGCGAATAACGGCGACATCCTGATCGCCGGACAATCGTCGGCCACGTTCGGCAGTCCTCTAAACTCCTTTGGCGGCGTGGCCCAGGAAGCGCTGATCATGCGCTACAATTCCCAGGGGAATCTGCTCTGGATGACTTTTTTTGGCTACGCTTCCGACAATGATAGCGCCCGGGCCATTGTGCAGGCCACGGATGGAAACATCCTCATCGCCGGAACGAGCGCGGGAAATTTTGGCAGCCCGGTCAATGCGTTTTCTGGAGGAGTCACCACCGATTTTTTGGTAGCTAAATTCCATTCAGCCGGCTCCTTGATCTGGCATACTTTCCTTGGAGGAGGAGCAACCACTCAGGATGCCTACGCCATTGCCAATGCCGCCTCCGGCGATCTTTACGTCTCGGGCGTAACCAACGCCGATTTTGGTGCCCCGATCAACCCGTACGTCGGCTCTCAGGAGCTTGTATTTGCGCGTTTCAACTCCACGGGCAATTTGCTCTGGCACACCTTCGCGGGCGGCGGTGGCAATGATTTTCCCTACGGGAGAACCGCTACCACTCAGGACGACGGCTACGTCATGTCCGGCCTGTCGAACGCCAGTTGGGGTTCGCCTGTGTCTGCTTTTACTGCTGGAGACGATATGGTAATTTTAAAGTTTAATGCAAACGGATCTCTTGCCTTCAATACGTTCCATGGTTCAACCGGCATTGATCATGCGTATGGCGCTGTTCCGCGTGCTGATGGAACGTTTTGCGTCGTGGGAACTTCAGCCATGACCTGGGGCTCGCCCCTGCAGGCTCACAACGGAAACAATGAAATTACGGGTATTGCGCTCGCTGCGAATGGTTCTTTGCTCTGGAATTCCTTTTACGGCTCCACGGGCCCGGATAACGGATTGTCCCTTACGGCGACCACGGATGGTGGTTGCGCTTTGGGGGGGCAGGCCGGCAATGCATTCGGGCAGCCCGTAACAACCTTCGCCGGCGGCGATGATTTTGCCGTGATCAAACTATTTGCTGATGGCACTCTTTGATCCGGAAACGGCTGCTGATGTCGCAGGCTGCTTTTGGTTAGGCCAGCTCTACCAGGCGTAGAGGCCAAAACGGTACGCGAATAACCCGGGAAAAAAGGGCCCGCCAGCTCGGTGAGCTGGAGTTGCTACCCTTCCACCAATTCCTGACAGAGCTATGGAGTGGTACTTTGATCCGCTGAAAGAAAAAAAGGCCCGGAAATCGCTCTCGGGGTTTTGCCCGGAGCGGTATTGCTTCAGCCTGCATCCACGGCAGAATAGAATTCCTGATCGAGTTTTTTGACCAGCCTGACTTCGTTGCCTTTTTCATTGTAGGCGATCTCATCGAAAGCGCCGAGTACCAGCATCATTCCGCGACCGTGGGCCAGATTGGATGCGTCCCGGCGACGCGCTCTCATGAGAATTTCTGCGTGGGCAAAGCCCTCGCCCTCGTCAGCGATGACGAACTCCAGCTGATCTTTGCGCAGGTTCATGCGAACCTCAATCTTGCGGCCGGCAAGGGATGGGATTTTCAGGCGCTCCTCAATCAGTTGCAGTAGCGTGCCTGTTGCCGTGGCTGCCGTTTTTTCAGCAAAGGTAATGCCCAGGTTGCCGTGCTCGATGGCATTGATGAGGATTTCGCGCAGGGCATAGCGCACCATACTGTATTCATCGGCGGAAAGGCGCACCTTGAGATCCGCCGTCAGGGAATGGCCCAGAAGTTCAGCCAGGGTGAAGTTGGTGGGAATTTGATAGTGGCGGCGATCCTCAAGACAGTAGGGCGAAAGCACATCATCGGGCCTCAGCGACAGTCGGGCAAAAATGGCCACGCCGTTTTGCAGGCCGACTCCCTGAAGGCGCACCGTCAGCTCGCAGGAGTCACCCTGCGCGGTGCGAAAATCGAGAGGAAATTCCTGGGCTGGCTCTTCGGGGAGGGCGCGGCGAATGCGCTTCTGGAAAAGTTCCCGGGCCATGCGTACGTTGCTATGGCGGGCTTCATAAGCCAGATCAAAAAGGAATTTACCGGCAGTTCGGCCGGGCTCATAGCCAAGAATGGAGCGCAGGGCCCGGTTCACGGTCAGGATGCGGCCATCGCGATCCAGAGAGCAAATGATATCACCGGAATCTTCCACCAGGTGTCTGTAGATTTTTTCAGAATTGGCCAGACGCACGGACAGATCTTCTGCACGCAGGAAAGCCAGAGAATACAGTCGGGACAGTAAGAGTGCCTGAGCCAGAATGAAGACAAAAACTCCACCAGCAACAAAGTAACCGCCAGCAACAACGTAACGACTGTACAGTATTTCATTAATTACAGCAATAAATAAAATTAAAAATCCTCCCAGAAAAAGACGCGATCCTGGCCGCTGCTTCCGGAAGGCATCAAGGCCCACGCCGATCAGTATATAGAGTCCGGTGAGAATGGTTACCATCTGGAATGGATTGTTGATATGAGTATAGATGATCGATGGAGTGAAAGCAATGATAATGCTGGCCAGAGCGGTAAGGGCAGTCAGTGCAACGAGGGCCAACCGGGGAAAGAATCGTGAAGGAAAGACCGCGCGCGTATAAGCGAGGAAAACTGGAACGGACCAGAAGAAGCTCAGGTATTCCAGCCGATAGAGTGCATCGAAGTAGTTATGTAAATCAAAGTAATCGACCAGAACTCTTTCACCGGACAATTCGCTGCGCAGCGCCGTCAGCAGGCAAAAGACACCAAAGAATAATGGCGCGGCATCACGCTGGCGGAAGCCAAAGTGCCCGAGGTGGTACAATCCAATGGTCACGATGGCGCCAAACAAAAAAAGATCAGAAAAAATACGGGTAGCCTGGATGCGTTCTACGGCCTTCTGCGGGCCCAGGATTAGCGCACGGGGAAAGCCGCCATTGCGATGCTGGTAGTTGGAGACCTGGATGGTTATGAGCAATGGGCTGTCGGTGGGAAGATCGCGAATCACCGTGGGCCGCCTTCCGGCCCGGCTTTGCTCTGCTGTTTTTTCCGGATGGCCGGCCACATCCCGGAGGGCGGAACCGATGTACAGCCGATAAGCCGAATCAAAATGGCCGATGCGCAGGGCAAGCGCCGGTGCATTCGGCGGCAGATCTACCCGGAGTCGGTAGGTGGCAAAGCCTGCCCCCCCCACGCTTTTCCCGGTAGCAGAAAAATCGTTCCAGGGTCCCGGCACTTTTAGAAAATGTTCCGACTTCTGCCCGGACTGCGGATCCACCCATTCCTGCCAGTGGAAGCCCCACTCTCCGGATAGAAAAAGGGGGCCGGCGGACCAGTCGTAATTTTGTAGATCCAGGATGCCAGAGCGGGCAACGGGCCGGACCGAATCCCCTTTACAGGAAAGGTACAGAAAGGTAAAGGCAAGAGCCAGGAAGGTTCGCCACCAGGACATGGTTGGAAGCTGGAATATGCCAGAGCCCCGTCAAGCCTTCTGGATGCGGCAAACGCAGGGCACCCGATCGTCCGGCGACCACGGCCTCCTGCCTGGAGTCACCGGAATTCGGCCATCCCTGGCCTCATTCGATCGGGTGCTCTGCGTTTGCCGCCTGCGTGGTGAAGGAAGAGAATCGCGGAGCGATTCTCAACTAAAATTTCTTGGGATGATCCGGCCCCGATCGTCCGGCGACCACGGCCTCCTGCCTGGAGTCGCCGGAATTCGGCCATCCCTGGCCTCATTCGATCGGGTGCCCTGCGTTTGCCGCCTGCGTGGTGAAGGAAGAGAATCGCGGAGCGATTCTCAACTAAAACTTCCTGGGATGATCCGGCCCCGATCGTCCGGCGACGGCCTCCTGCCTGGAGTCGCCTGGAATTCGGCCATCCATCGGCCTAAAGGCGATTGCCAGGTCCAGAGCAGGCAATAGAGTGGCATTTGATGGAACTTGTGATCCTTGCCGGCCTGATTTTGCTCAATGGCCTTTTTGCGATGTCAGAAATCGCCGTTGTATCTGCCCGGAAGGCCCGCCTGGAATCATTGAGCAAAAAGGGGGATCTCAAGGCACGGGAAGCGCTGGCTCTGGCAGAAAACCCGGACACCTTTCTCTCTACGGTTCAGATCGGTATTACTCTGATCGGGATTTTGCTTGGTATCTATTCCGGGGAGAATGTGGTCGGAGACCTTGAACCCTACCTTGCGAGCTGGCCGATTGTTGCCCCTTACGCCCATGCGCTGGCGACGGCCATTGTTCTGATCCTGATTACCTATTTTTCTCTGGTGTTTGGCGAGCTCATCCCCAAGCGCATCGGCCTGGCCCGTCCGGAATCCATCGCGCGACTCGCGGCCCGGCCCATGCGCTGGATCAGTCGCCTGTCACACCCTTTTGTCTGGCTCCTGAGTAAATCTACAACTTTCTTGATGAAAAGTCTCGGGATCCAGTCGGAAACCGGCCGGGTCACGGAGGAAGAGATCAAAGCGATTCTGCATGAAGGAACGGAGCACGGCGCCCTTGAGGCGGAGGAGCAGGCTATCATCGAACGGATTATGCATCTGGGGGATCGCAATATCACCTCTTTCATGACCCACCGCACGGAAATAGTCTGGTTTGATCGGACCGATTCTCTGGAGTCCATTCGCAGTAAAATCCAGAAAGAACGCCATTCTACCTACCCGGTTTGCGAGCGGGAATTGGACCACATAGTGGGCACGGTTGCCCTCAAAGATCTCTTTGCAAGCGGCGGTAGCGGACAGATCAAGGATCACATCCACGCGCCGGCCCTCTTTGTGCCGGAAAACAATACAGCCTATCAGGTGCTGGAAAAAATCAAAAGCACCCGCCAGCACATTTGCTTTGTTGTGGACGAGTACGGATCACTGCTTGGTCTGATCACTCTTAAAGATATTCTGGAAGCGATCGTGGGCGATCTTCCAGAAGAGCATCAGGTGGATCACGAAATCGTTCGTCGTGAAGATGGTTCCTTCCTTGTGGACGGGCAGATTCCTTTTTATGACTTTCTAACCTATTTTGAACGGGTCGAGTGGATGAATGAGGGCGAACACGATTTCGATACCCTGGCCGGATTCATACTGCACCAGATCGAGCGCATCCCGGCCACCGGTGAGACTCTCACCTGGAAAGATTTTTCCTTTGAAGTGGTTGATATGGACCGTAACCGGATTGATAAAGTACTCGTGCGTGTCCCGGTTTAAGCCGGGATCTGACGCGATGTACGGATGATCCAGGAAGTGTAGAAGTTTCCCAGAGAACGCAAGAGAAACTCGTCTGAGTCCAGCCCCCTGTCTGCATGCTTGAGGGAGAGAATCCCTCTGCGATACGCGCTGCGGAACTGTAGAAAGTTAGTTTCATAGGGGATGTACTCGGACACGCGCACCATTTCATCCACCTCATGGCCGTATTCTGCCAGCCATTCCACAATCAGGGTGTCGCAGCGGTATTTACGGGCCAGAAGCACCTGAGCGATAATGCTGCGAAACATACATTCCAGAAAGTAGATCATCACGCCGGGATTCTTGCGGGCCACGGCGGCCAGCAAATCATCGCGCAGATCCAGAACCGAGCGCACTTCTTTTAAAGTTTTGATCTTTTGGCACAGGTCGATATAGGCGCGAAAATTCTGACAGAGGATCTGGCGATCTGTCAGGGTGAAGGAGGTGGAGGCATTTCTGATGCCGATTTCTGCAATGGTTTTCTCACAGGCGGCGATGTCCCGGTTGAGGCTGAGCAGCTGGATGGTTTGAAAAAGGATATCAAAGGCCATGATTTTGCCAGGGTCGCTGAGCAAAAGGGCCTCTTTGCGGTAAATGCCCGCCACCCGCATGATGAAGGGTTTCAGATCTCCCAGGAAATGGCGTCCGGTTCCCTTGAAAAGCAGGGCAATGCTACGCTGCAGTTGCGGACTGTACTCCTGAAAATCAGCCTCATTTTCCTGAAATTGCTTGAGAAATGCATGTTTGAGCAGCCGGATCTTGCCCTCGCGCGCCTCCGGCTGGCATTGGATGATGCGCCACAAAAGGAGCGATTTTTGCAGAGCCAGCCTTTGCGGCTTGATTTTTTGAGCAAATTGAAAGACGGTGCGGTCTGATTGTGCGGATGTGTTTGTCATAATTTTTTGTCTATCCTACGATAACCGTGCCCTGACTTTTTTTTGCCGACTTTTTTCCTTGCCGGCCAGGCGATCAAGGATTTATTTACAGTCCCTTTTTAGGCTAGAGAGCCCCGGGCAACCGGGTGCCCGATTTTCCTTCAGCGCACAGCGGCTCCGGCAATGGCTGTGGAAAGCCAGCGGGGCATGGACTCCATAAGCAGACTGTTGACACGGTTCAAAAATCCCGGGATGAGGATAGCTTTCCGGGAGAGCATGGCTCTGACGGAGGCCTCGGCCACGGCATCGCTTTTCATGTTCATGAGATTTAAGAAGGCCGATTTCTGGTGTCGGGCCACGGTATGGAATTCTGTCTCCGTGATTCCTGGACAGATGGTCGTTACGCTGACTCCCGAGCCGGACAGTTCACGATTAAGCGCATAGGAAAAGGACAGTACATAGCTTTTGGTCGCGGAGTACACGGCATATTCCGGCGAGGGCTGGAAAGCGCCAATCGACGCAATCTGCATGATATAGCCATGCTTGTTTGCCACCATGTCGGGTAAAAAGAGCCGGGTCAGGTCCGTGAGCGAGGTTACATTCACCGCCAGCATGTTCCGCAACTGCGATGGCTCGTGGTTGACAAAGGGGCCCTTGATGCCAAAGCCCGCATTGTTGACGAGCGCTGTTACCCGGCCCAGCGTGCTTGCCTTCCGGTAGAGTTCCTGGGCTGCCTGAGGAAGCGAGAGGTCACAGGGCAGGACATGAACTTGAATTTTATGAGCGGACTCCAGTTCCTGCTTTAGTCTTAGTAGGCGATCTTCCCGCCGCGCAGCAACGATCAAATCGAACTGACGTTTGCCCAGGGAGCGTGCAATGTCAAGCCCGATGCCGCTTGAGGCTCCTGTGATGATAGCTAATTCTTTCATGGTGACTCCTGTGTCCGGGCTTCTCTGGTGTAAAATAAAAACAGGAGAATGGCAGTGTAAGCCATGTATTCAGCGACCATGGCAGCATACTTGTATGGAGACTTTAGATATTCCAGTGTCTCCACAGCGCACAGAGTGGCCATCATGGCATAGACCGCTCCCATGGCAGCAGGCCGGGCGCCTGGCCAGCGGCTGCCCAGTAGAAAGGTGAGCCCGCCGCTAAGGATGGCAAACCAGTGCAGGAATTGAACCCCGGCCGGGAAGGAAGGATTTTGTAGGGGAAGGATGGGCGCGTCCGGAAAAAAGTATTGAATCATCCCTGCAAAGCCCCAGATTAGCAGGATGAGATGGATGATCTCGAGCACCCGGTAGATTGCTGACTTAACAGTATGGCTCATGCTTGCACTTTTTAACGGTGCTGGATCACAACAAGTCCTTTTCCGCGAACCGATTTCACTTGCGCCTGCCCGTAGCTCTCCGGAGCTGTATCATGGCCAAAAACCTCTATCTGACCACGAATGAAGCTCGCAGCGGCAAATCCATGATCGCTCTGGGGCTCATGGAACTCTTGCGCGGTGCCATCGGGAAAGTTGCTTTTTTTCGACCCATCATCCTTACAGCAGGAGAGGGCGAGCGCGACCGGGACATTCAACTTTTGCTTTCCCATTTTGAACTGAGCCAGGACTATTCGGATGCTTTTGCCCTCACGTTTGCAGAGGCCGGGGAGCTTCTGGCTAAAGACCGGGAAGATTATTTAATAGAAATCATACTGAGTAAATACCAAAAATTGGAAGAGCAGTATGATTTTGTTCTCATTGAAGGGACGGATTTTGCCCAGGTGACATCGGCCATAGAACTGGACATCAATGCCCGTATAGCCCGGAATCTGGCAGCGCCGGTGCTTCTGGTCAGCAGCGGAAAATTCAAATCTGTCACGGAGGCTGTGAACGGTTGTGTGCTGGCCGCCGAATCCTGGGAAGACCATGGACACAGATTGCTGGGCTGCGTGCTCAATCGTCTGCCTGCTGGCGAACTGGACCGGGCAGAGCGATTGCTGCGAGAAAGTCTGGGCAATGAACTTCTCTGTGCTGCTCTGCCGGAAGTGGACATTTTAGGAAGCCTGACCATGCGTGAAGTGGTGCTGGCCCTGAATGCAAAGATTATCTATGGAGAAGAATACCAGGATCGACACGCCAAACATCACCTCATTGCGGCCATGCAGCCCGGCCATTTCCTTGAGCGTCTGACGGAAGGGTCCCTTGTCATCACCCCGGGTGACCGGACCGACATCATCCTTGCCTGCCTCTCAGCGCTTTGTTCTGCCCGTGCCGCCCATATTATGGGACTTGTTCTCACCGGCGGTTTTGGAATGGAATCGGTTGTAGAAAATATACTACGGGATTTATCTCCAGCGTTGACCGTGGCTACGGTTCCCCTTGATACACTGCGCACGGCTGCGGCCATTCATGAAATTGAATGCAAGATCTATCCGGCCGATGAACGCAAAATCACCTCAGCCCTGGCGACCTTTGAAAAATATATCAATACTCAGAATTTACGCGAGCGTATCATCACAGCCCGTAGCGATGTAATCACCCCCAAAATGTTTGAATATCGCCTCATCCAGCAGGCGCGTCAGAGGCACAAGCATATCGTCCTGCCGGAGGGAGCGGAGGAACGCATTCTAAGAGCTGCGGAAATTTTGCGGGAAAGAGATGTTGTGAGTCTGACCCTTCTGGGCAATGAAGAGGAGATTCGTATGCGCGCGGCTCAGCTCGGGCTTCAGCTGCGCGGTGTCCAGATTGTCGATCCGTCGCAGTCACCCTGGCTTGCAAAGTATGCCGAACGGTACTTTGAACTACGATCCCATAAGGGAGTCACAATGGATCAGGCCCGGGAACTCATGCTGGACGGTAGCTACTTTGGCACCATGATGGTTTACCAGGGCGATGCCGATGGAATGGTTTCCGGCTCCATAAATACGACGCAGCATACAATCCGGCCGGCACTGGAGTTTATCAAAACAGAGCCTGGTTTTTCTCTGGTTTCCAGTGTTTTCTTTATGTGTCTCACGGAAAAGGTTCTGGTCTATGGCGATTGTGCGGTGATACCTGACCCGGACGCGTCGCAACTGGCCCAGATCGCTGTTGCCTCTGCGCGCACGGCGGCTGCCTTTGGCATTGAACCCAGGGTGGCTCTCCTTTCTTATTCCACGGGGGATTCTGGAAAGGGACAGGAAGTGGAGAAAGTACGCGAAGCCACTCGCCTGGCGCGGCAACTGGCTCCGGATCTGGCGATGGAAGGACCGATGCAGTACGATGCTGCCGTAGATGCTGAGGTGGCCCGCAGTAAAATGCCGGATTCTAAAGTGGCCGGTCGGGCTACGGTCTTTATCTTTCCCGATCTCAATACGGGCAATAATACCTACAAGGCCGTGCAGCGCTCCGCTGGGGCCGTGGCAGTGGGGCCCGTCCTCCAGGGTCTGAACAAGCCGGTGAATGACTTAAGCCGCGGCTGCACGATTGCGGATATTGTGAATACGGTAGCCATAACGGCCATACAGGCTGCATCTTGAACATTCTGGTGATCAATACAGGCAGTTCCTCGATCAAGTATCAGCTCTTTGATCCAGGCGAGGATGAACCACTGGCCAGCGGACTCCTCGAACGCATAGGGGAAACAGGAAGCCGACTTTTGCATCGGTCTGGTGCTGAAAAAAAAGAAATACAAAAGAATATTACAGACCACGAAGTGGGGATGCAGGAAATCGTGGCCTGCCTTGCCGAATCTGCAGCGGAGGCCTTTGCGCGCATTGGCGGAATCGGTCATCGCGTGGTTCACGGAGGAGAGCTCTTTCGCGCTCCGGTGAAAATTGATGAATCTGTCCTTGTGGCTATCGAAGAGCATATTCCGCTGGCTCCGCTGCACAACCCTGCAAACCTCGCCGGGATTCGCGCTGCTGCCGCTGCTTTCCCGTCCGTCCCTCAGGTAGCCGTCTTTGACACGGCCTTTCATGCCAGCATGCCCGATCATTCGTACCGTTATGCGATTCCGCCGCGTTACTACCAGCGTTACGCTGTGCGTCGCTACGGCTTTCACGGCACGTCCCATCAGTTTGTCGCGCGCCGCGCGGCGGAGTATCTGGGAAGACCGCTAACTCAGTTGAACATGATCACTTTGCACCTGGGGAACGGTTGCAGTGCGGCGGCCATCAAACATGGGGTGAGTGTGGATACAAGCATGGGCATGACGCCACTTGAGGGTCTGGTGATGGGTACGCGCAGCGGAGATATCGATCCTGCAGTCCATTTGTATCTTTCGGAACGTACCGGCCTTACCCTGGTCCAGGTAGATCGGCTGCTCAATAAGGAAAGCGGTCTGAAGGGACTTTATGGAAGTAATGACATGAGGGATATTTTACAGGCGTACGACCGGGGCGACGATGCGGCGAAGCTCGCTGTATCCATCTATTGCTATAGAATCAAAAAATACATTGGCGCCTACCTGGCCGTTCTTGGCCGACTCGATGCCATCGTTTTTACCGCAGGCGTAGGTGAGAATGCGGCTCTGATACGCAGGGAATCTCTGGGCGAACTTGAGGGGCTTGGCATTGTGCTGGATCCGGTCCGCAATCAGAGTCCAGAAAAAGTGACAAGAATCATCAGCGCTGACGGAAGCGTGCCCGTTCTGGTTGTGCCCACCAATGAGGAGCAAGAAATTGCCCGGCAGACGGCGGAATTGCTGGCTTTCTGATTCCAGCCAGCCAGCCAGCCAGCCGGTTGAGTTGTGCTCTGTCCTTTTATCGGGAGGGAATCGTTGAAAATTGAATTGATATATGAAGCAACTTGCCCGAATGCTCGAGGAGCAAGGGAGATGATCATGCGTTTCCTGGCAGAAAACGATTTAGATATTGATTTTTTGGAAATTAACAAAGAAGATCAAGGAGCTCCCGGGTATGCCAGGAACCTGGCCTCTCCGACGATCCTTGTAGATGGTGAGGATATTGTTCCCGGGTACCGGGAGGGACATGCCTGCAGGATCTATAAGGATGAAAATGGCGAATTATCAGGACTCCCGCCTGAATCTGCGCTGAGGAGTGCTGTACTCAGAAGAATAGCTAAGGATTAGCACCCGTCCTTAACTCCCCCAAAAATCGTCCTAAAAAGGCCACGCGATAACCCGACAGGGCCAGTAGCAGCTGCGCGGGTAGATAGAAGAACCAGACCAGAATTCTTGCCCGTGAGTCCGGTCCGCTCGATAGACCCAGGCTCAGGTCACAGAGAAAGAAGGCCAGCATGCCAGCGGCGATGAAAAAGCTTGCCGGGCGCGGAAAGAATTTGCGCCACATTGTGCCGAGGGCCAGCCAGAGACTCGTGCCAAGTGCCAATGAATAAACCAGCACAGGCCAGAAAAGTCCCTTCTCCAGCAGGCCCGGATGAATATAGAAAAAAATCGCTCCCACTACTGCCAGAACTATAAGCCCAGAAATGATCTCATTTCGATTCCAGACAAATCCGCGGCTGTGCCGCAGAATATATACCAGCTGAACCAGAAAAAAAACACTGACTCCGGCCACAAAATAGCCAGAGATGCCAATGACCAGATCAGCAATGGCCGTGAGCATAAAGGCCACGCGCAGCGTCGTTTTATCACGTCGGTCGTGCCCCTCCTGTCCAAAGCTCAGGGTCAGAGACAGACAGAGCAGGATCGAAAGATATTTGATAATACGTGAGAACAGGTTGAAGGGATCACCGGTCCAGATATCAGCCGTCAGAAAAGAAATGTACAACCCCGCAATAAGCAGGGTTGTGCCCGAGACCTGGCGGCGGCGCATAGCGTTTTCAGGCGCCAGGGGCGGCAGCGCGTTCTCCTTCAGCCTGGATTCTTTTAGCGTGCTGTCGTTTTTGTCGGTGTCTCTCTGCCAGATAGTAGAGAACAGGTACCAGAATCAGCGTTAAGAGAGTTGCCACAGCCAGCCCCCAACCAAAGCCCAGGGCCATGGGAACCAGAAAGGGATCGGATCCGCCAATGCCGTAGGCGGTCGGCAAAAGCCCCAGAACAGTGGTGATGGTCGTGAGGAGTACAGCCCGCAGGCGCTGGGAAGTGGCCATGACGACCAGATCATGCAAATCAAGATCCGGACGCGAACGCTTCAATTCATTGCAATAGTCCACCAGAACAATCGAATCATTCACCACAACGCCGGAGAGTCCCACAACGCCCATAAAGCCCAGAAAAGACATGGGTAGTCCATGGGTCAGGAAGGCAAAGATCACGCCGATCAAAGAAAAAGGCACGGCCGCCAGGATAATCAAAGGCTGACTGGCCGACCGAAACATAGTTGAAAGAAGAATATAATTCAAGCTAATGCCCACAATGAAAGCAACGAAAAGGCTGCGCATGGATTCGGTAGTATCCTCATATTCTCCACCCAGTTTGACCTGCAGATTTTTATACCTGGCAGGGAGATCCCGGGTTAGATAAGAAAGTTTACTGTTAGCCTCCTGTGAAGTAATCACTTCTTCGTTGACTTCTGCCGTGACAGTTACCAGTCTTCGTCCATTCAAATGGTTGATGGCTGTAATGCCTTCGGCTCGATCAAAATAGGCCAGTCGGGACACCGGAACCAGATTACCGATTTGATTGGTGACATAGATCTTTTGTAGAGTTGCTTCCGTTTGCTGATAGGGCTCGGCGTAGCGGATGCGTACATCAACCGTTTCATCGGCTCGCCGAATCGTTGTTGCCACATAGCCTTCCAGTGCTGAACGCACCGCAGCAGCAATTCTATTGGCAGAGATGCCGGCCTGGGCTGCCCGGGCTTCGTCAATGCGCAGGCGAATTTCGTTGGTTCCTTCTTCGAGATCCGTTCCGGGATCCTGCACACCGTGTATTTGACCGAGTGCCGCCATGTATTCCGCAGCCATGGCTTTCATTTCCGTAAAACTATCCCCGGTGATTCGCACAGCAACGGGCCGGCCCACGGGTGGTCCGCCCGAGATACGATCCAGCTCTATATTGGTTAACTGACCGGCCAGATGCGCAAACTGCGCTGGCGGTTGCACTTCTTTCAGGCCGTCGCGGCCCATCAGCATGGCCCGACGTGAAGGTTCAAGAAGATATAACGTTTTTTCGCGTATTTCCTGCATGATTTCCTGAGAGAGGCGGTCACGTTTTTCTTCCGGGGTAAGGTAAACCAGGGACTGGCCGTAGTGGCTGCCGCGCCGGATAAAAGGATCGTTTCCGTCTTTCTGATGGATTCCCACCCTTGAAGCCACACGATCAAGCTCCGGCGCGGGCAGGGCAAGGATGACCGCTTCCAGGGCTTCTACGTACTGCTGCGTCTGCGCCCGGGTTACGCCTCTTTCTGCTGTTAGCCGGACCTGAAAAGTTTCAATAGCTCCAGGAAAAAGTTTGAATCTGCCAAAACCAATCTGAAAAACTACAGCTATAACAAACACAGTCAGGAATATTCCGACGACACGCCATGGTTTGTGCAGCAACCGGTGCAGGAAAGGCTCGAAGTAGTTGACGCGAAAAACATGAAACCAGTGGCTTTCATCTTTGATTCCTGCACCCTTGCCGGCGCGTTTCTGGATATCGCGCACATGGGCCGGCAAGATGAAATAGGCTTCCAGGAGAGAGCAACAAAGAGCAATGACCACGACAATCGGTATGGCTTTCATGAACTTGCCAAAGATTCCGGTGGCAAACATGAGCGGTGCAAAAGAAAATATCGTTGTGGCTACAGCCCCGGCTACCGGTCCGGCCACTTCCAGTGTGCCATTCACAACCGCTTCCATGAGTGGCTTGCCCTTTTCCAGATGTGTATAGATATTGTCGCAGACTACAATGGCATCATCTACCAGCATACCGATCACAATAATGAGTCCAAACATACTGATTAAATTTAAGGTAATGCCAACAAATTGCATCACAATAAAAGAACCAAAAACCGCAAAAGGTATACCCAGAGCAGTCACGATCGCCGGTCGCCAGCCCATGAAGAAAAATAATGACAGCAGGACCAGCAGGAATCCCTGAATCGAATTGTTGGTCAGTACAGAAAGACGTCTTTTGATAAAATAGGACAGATCATTTACGTAATCGAGTTTAAGACCTTTAGCTTCCGGGCGGGCCTGAAATTCCTGCATAACTTTCTTCACGCCGTCCACAACATCAATAGCGTCCGCACTTCTCCTTTTGACGACGGTGAAGGTTACGGCCGGCAGACCGCCCACTCGTTCCAGGATTACGGGCTTTTCCACAGTTTCCGTTACGGTGGCTACCTCGCGCAACCGCACGCCCTGGCCCACATCATTGGATCGCACAAACAGATTGGCAATATCTTCAACGGATTTAAAAGCGTTGGTTGTGCGCACCGTCACCTCATGGCCCAGTTGTTCCAGTACCCCGCCCGGCAGATCGACATTTCTTTCCGCAAGGGCCATAGCGATGGTGTCCGTGCCGATGCCGCGTTTCTCCAGTCGCTCGGGATCTACGTTCACATGAACTTCCGTTTCCTGCCAGCCCTTGCGGGTGATTCGAGCCACACCGGGGCTGTTCTCCAGTAGCCTTTCATACTGCCGGGCCAGTCGCCGGAATTCTTTTTCCGATAAAGCCTGGCCGTCAGGATTCGCGGCGCGACTGACGGTCATCTCTATGATGGGTTGCAGGGCTGAGGTGATTTCGCGGATATCCGGGCGGTCTACTTCTTCCGGTAGATCTTCCGTGCGGTCCACAGCCGATTTAACATCATCGACTACTTTGTCTTTATCGGCGGCGTCCGGATCGATGGTAATAATGATTCCCGAGCGTCCTTCAATGGAGCTGGAGCGATATTCTTTGATTCCATCTACTTCTTTGATACTGTCTTCGATAGGCTGGGTGATAAGCTTTTCCACTTCTTCTGCGGACGCTCCCGGATATACGGTACTGACAGAGACGAGGTCAAAATCTACATTGGGAAATGCTTCCCGTCTTATGGTCAGGATGGCATAGATCCCGGCCGCAAAGATGAGAATGGTGAGCATGTTGCCCAGTCGTTCGTGGCCGGCAAACCAGCTGATGAGGTTCTTCATTGCGTGGCCTTTTTTTGGCCGCTACCAGAGCAATCAAAAAAACCCGACGAGACCCAGGCTTGCTTCCTGAAAGATCCCGCGACTGGCAACCTCCAGGCGAATTTCGAGATTGCGACTCAGGCTGCCGCGCAGAGCAAGAGAATGTCGCCATTCGTTTTCCTGGCCCGCAGTCAGAGCAAAGGCGTAGAAGCTGGAAGTTGCCACAAGTCTTAAGAGGCCGCCGTCGGCAATGAGCTGGATGGTGGCCGCCGGAGCGGCTCGCGGTTGCGGACCACCTTCCAGGCGGCCACCGGCAATCAACCCCAGAAGAAGTGTATTCTTTCCGGGAGCCAGACCGAACTGAAAGTCGATGTAGGCGTTTTGAACAAAGGGATCTGCTTTTTGTTTTTGTTCTTCGTTTCTTTGAAATACATAGTAAGCCGTGTGCCCGCCAAGCAGTTCTCTGATATGCAATGTCTGCAAAAGGAGCGACTCTGTCCAGGGGAGGTTCGCTGGCAAGTAACGGCTTTCACTGCCAATGTCCAGAACATACGCTGGACTTTCCGTCAGGCGATCGTATGCTTGGAAAGAAGAAATCTTGAGCAGATGGAATTGCGGGACTGTGGTTTTAGCGATTTGCGGATAGTGACGCAAGCGCAGATCAAAGAAAAGGTATTCCGCGTTGGGAGCGTATCCCAGTCCACGGTTCAGCAGATCATGGTAGGCCGGTCGCAGCCGGATTTCGCCAAAGCTACCCGCTGTTGATTGACCACCGCCAACCTGACTGAGAAAGCTGTTGTGGCCAAATTCGGGCGGAGTGGAGCGCGGTGCATAGATCCGGTAGCGCTCGTCAGAAGCCGGCCTGGCCAGCCTCCAGGCGATCAGTTCCCGGTACAATTCCCTGTAGCCAGCCTCTTCCGGTTTTTGCTGCCTGCGCAGTCGCGTCGCGCTGAGCAACAGATCACCCAGAAAAAGCTGCCGTTCTCCGGAAAGAGAATCGATTCTCTCCATCTTTTGATTGCCTTTCAAAATATCAAAGAAAAGCCCGCGTTCGGCAGGATCCAGCTCCTCCAGCCGACTCTGGATCTGGCTGACATGAGATGGTCGATAATCAATGCGTTTGACGATTTTAGTTTTTTTTACAATATGGGCCACGGTTTCTGAGGGAAGGACCCAGCGCTGGAAGGATGCCGTCAGGTCCAGTGATGGACGGGCAATTTCGAGTAAAGAGAGCAGATGGTAGCTGCAATTTTCGTCCAGGTAGTAGTAGTCAAAGTAAGTAGAATTGAGTTCCCAGGCATGCAGCAGCATGGATTCGATCTCGACCGCAGAAAAATCCAGTTCATAGATCCATAGATCGCGATTGTCTCGATTGTTGTATTCGTTTACTTTTAGATGATACGGTGTTACAGAAAAATTTCCCGGGTATCCGCCGGCCAGTCCGTACAATGCGTAGCGAAGCAGTCCCGTCTCTCCGGGGTTGGCTGCAAAATTGATGGCCCAGTCAAGGAGCGGATGGTCTTCGTTTTTACGGGCATTGAATTTCAGGAAAGTATGGCCAAACATGGAAGCCGGTGCGTTCATATAATAGGAAGAAAAAACCAGAGAAACGGATTCGGCCTGGATTTCAGAAATCCAGGCTGCCAGAAGAGCGCAGGGTTGCTCCCTCTCTAAGTGGGGCGGAAAGTCCAGTCGGGAGCGCAAATAGCGGTAGCGCAGGGGAAATCGGCAGCGCGCATGTTTTTCCGGATCATCGCCGATCGGTTCTAAGAAGGCAGCGATGGTCGCTCTGAGTTCGGCCAATGGATTGATTTTTCCGTCTGCGGCCAAAAAGAAGGCCACTCCATCGGCCTCACTCACCATCCCCTTACCCTCTTTGCGGTAATGCAACAAAAGCTGCCAGTAACGGTCTTCGTGGAGGTTCCGGGCTTCTGCCTGCTGCTGCAACTCAGAAAGGCCCCGGGCGTGGGCAACGCTATACAGGCACAGAAAGAGTGCGGACAGGCGAATCAAGGTCCGGTCAATTGCCGTGACCAGCGCTTGAGAGGATCTCCGCCGTGTTTCATCCATTTTTCGTAGTAGGCCATGCGCAAGAGCCCCTTTTCCACGTAGTCGGCTCGATGCGTTTTCCCGTTCGGACGCCCGGTATTGTGGATGCGAAAGCAACTCGTCCAGTCTTTTTTGCGGGCATGCTTGCCGTACATTCTCTGCATCCAGGCAGAAGCCCACTCCAGATGATAGGGGCCTTTCAGGTCGATGATGCTGCAACCGAGCCTTAAGCAATGAAAGCCCATGATCTGGGTGAGGCCATAGCTTGTGGCCAGTTCGCGCAACTCCCCATCGCTGTGGCCTGACAGCTCGCGGGCCGTGATTTGACCGTAAGGTTCCCCTGCCTGAGCTCGCAGGAGTCGTTCGTAAATTTTAGCCTCAAAACGGGCGGAGTCACTATTTCCGGGGGGATGCGACTCCAGAGAAATCAGCGCGGCCAGATAGGGCACGGTCAAATCGGTTCCAATCACAGCGCGGGCAATGGCTTCATGATGCAAACGATACACATGAAGCATGATAGCATCGTCGTCATTTTCCGGACAGGAGAGAAACAGGAAGAGCAGGAGCAGATAACGTCGTTTGACTGCCTTCATTCTTCCTTGAGGATGGTCCGGATTTTTTTTACGTAGTTCATGGTTTCTGCATAAGGCGGCACGCCTTTGTAGCGCCGGACGGCACCCGGGCCAGCATTGTAAGCTGCCAGAGTATGATCCAGGTTGCCAAACTGCCGGGCCATGTCTTTAAGGAAGCGTACCCCGCCGTCCACGTTCTGGGCCGGGTCATGCGGGTCCACTCCCAGAGCGCGGGCCGTGTCCGGCATGAGTTGCATGAGGCCTATGGCTCCGGCTTTTGACACGGCGCGCGGGTTGCCATTGCTTTCTACTTTAATGACAGCCTTGATGAGATCGGGATGGACGCCGTGTTCCTTAGACTTGAGGCTGATCAGCCCTTCAAGCTCATCGGAAAACCGTGTCCGTGTTTTTTCCTCCCTGTAGAGGATCTCATTCAGCGGCTTTTTTTCAATAGCGGGTTGGGCAGGCGCTGTCCTGGACTCTTTTTTGCGGGGTTCGAACTTCTCCACGATCGATTCTATCCTTTCCTGGATGTGCTGGATACGGGCATGAGGTGTCATCGTATTTCTTTCATCGGTTTATGTCGCATCAAGCTCCAGAAAAAAACCGCTTTGCCAATCACTTGACAGAGCATGTGCTTGAGGGGGAGGTAGATCATGCGTCGATTCTCTGGATTGTTACTCCTATCTTTGCTCGCAGGCAGTTTTGCCTGTTCTCAGCAAAAAAAGCCGTCCGATCTGCCAGAAGGATATATCTTTGTTGATCGTTACGGTCGGGCCAGCCGCAGCGCTCTTGATAGCACGGACAGGCGGCGCATCAAGGAAAGTTGTGAAGAATCGGCCCGGCAAAATGCCCTGAAGATCAATGCGGATGCCCTGATCTTCCGCTGTGATTCAGAAGATGAATTCAAAAGCTGCCAGTGCCGGGTTGCTGTGCAGGAAAAAACCTGAAATTTACTGACGCGGTGTCAGAAAAAAAAGGTTGCAGGATTCCAGCCGGGCCTTACAGTGGTGTTCCCGGCAAAGAAAGAATCGGCATGGTCCGGTTCCGGGAAAATTTTAATATGGAGAGAAATATGCGAAAGTTTCTTCTTATGACAGCAATGCTGGTGCTCACTGCTTCAGCAGCTCAGGCTGTTACTTACAAATTGTTTATCCATGGTCGTTCGGACAAGAACCACTGCGGAACTTTCAATGGTGTCAACAGCGGTACTGTCGATGTCAACGGTTACTGGTCTGGTTGGGGTTACACTCCCAATACCACCAATGTCCGCTACGTCGGTTTCTACGGTGAGGCTTCTGGCGGCGCTTACAGCTGGTCCAATTGCGGTGCGCAACTGCAGCTGAACAATGCCCTGAATACCTTCTGCACCGGCGCCAACGATTGCGAAATCTACACCCACTCTACCGGTGGTCTTGTACTTTCTGCTTTCTTTGGAAAATACCCTTACACTTCTTCCTGGTATAATATCCGTCGCATTCAGCTTCTGGCTTCTGCGGCCGGGGGATCAGAACTGGCTAACATCGCCAATACGTTCCTTGGCTGGGCTGGCTGGGGCAATTATGGTGGAGAGCTGGATCACAGCGTTAGCACCAGCGGTGCGCGCAACGGTTTTGATCATTATCAGTCCGGTGGTTTGCGTTACTACACTACATCAGGCATTGGCAAAGACTCTGAGACCTTCTACGTAACCTGGGCTTTCCTGCCTGGCTATGACGATGGTGTAGTTGCCAATCACTCACTTTGCAGTGTAAACCGCGTTACTGACGTGGACGTTACCTGTACAATTGGCAATGCCAGAATGCGTGAGTCTTACGCTTGTGGTTTCATGTGGCTTTCTACCTGCTACTATAACTATGACCGCTGGACTCCTTTCTATACCATTTTCAGCGGCAATACAAGCCATACACATAAAACTGCAATGGGAGACTGGTGGCGTCGATAGTCTGATTCCATCGAATCAGGCCGTGAGGGCCTGAAAAAAAAGGCCGGGTCCTCCGGCCTTTTTTTTTGCCCTTTTCCCAAAAAAGCTCTTGGCCTTCTCGTCCGGTGAATAGGGTGGTTACAGGGCTCTGTCCCGATCAAAAAAAGGAGAAGTTTATGCGAAAGTATCTCGTTTTAGCGGCTCTGTTTACCCTGTCCTTGGGCAGCGTGCAGGCCGTAACTTACAAACTGTTTGTTCATGGGCGCTCGTCCAAGAATCACTGCGGAACCTTCAATGGTGTCAATAGTGGCACTGTGGATGTTAATGGCTACTGGTCTGGCTGGGGCTACACACCCAATACCACCAATGTCCGTTACGTGGGTTTTTATGGTGAAGCATCTGGCGGTGCTTACAGCTGGTCCAACTGCGGAGCTCAATTGCAGCTCAATCAAGCACTGAACACCTTCTGCACCGGCACTAACGATTGCGAAATCTACACCCACTCAACGGGTGGCCTTGTGGTCTCTGCTTTCTTCGGCAAGTACCCCTACACGGCATCGTGGTACAACATCCGCCGCATCCAGCTTCTGGCCTCTGCAGCGGGCGGCTCAGAACTGGCCAACATTGCCAACACTTTCCTTGGCTGGACTGGCTGGAGCAATTACGGCGGGGAGCTGGACCACAGCGTTAGCACCAGCGGTGCACGCAACGGCTTCAATCACTACCAGTCCGGTGGTTTGCGTTACTATACCACCTCGGGCATAGGAAAAGATTCAGAAACCTTTTACATCACCTGGATGTTCTTGCCGGGCTATGACGATGGTGTGGTCGCCAATCACTCACTGTGCAGCGTCAATCGTGTAGCCGATGTCGATGTTCGTTGCACGACGGGAAATGCCATGATGCGCGAATCGTATCGCTGCGGATTCCTGTGGCTTTCTACCTGCTACGACAATTATTACCGCTGGACTCCGTTCTACACTGTTTTTAGCGGTGGATCCAGCGATACCCATAAAACAGCAATGCGCGACTGGTATCGCCGCTAATTTTCGTCCGGGCAAACAGGCTTCGGCCTGTTTGCTTCCCTTTCTTTTTCCGTTTCGAAAAAAATTAAGCTTGCCCGAAGTTTGCGGCCCGGCATGCTCTGCGCAAATGCGGCTTACAGTTTTCTTGATGTTTACGCTTCTGTTTCAATCCGCCTGCAATGTGCTGTTCTGGCGCAAAACGCAGAACTACAATGGCGGCTTCTGGCTGGACCAGGAAAATTTTTTTGAAGTGGAGCAGAGCTATGAAGCTAAGGCAAGCTGGTATCCGCTCAATCAAAACGTCCGCTCTCGTAATTATATCAGCCGCATTCTTGAATGCAGCGCAAAGTCTGATCGCACCCGCGACGTTCTGGAGTATGATGGCTGGACCCTGCCGCATTCTTTGCAGGGCAATCGAACTTTTCTCTTTGCGATTCGGGGCCTCTCCGACGATTTTGGCAGCGGGCCAACAGAACTCATTGCCGGCAAGCTTGCTGACCGTTCCGTGCAGGTGCTATCCCCTGTGGGGGACGGCCATAAAATCTGGCTCAAGCTTTCCGGGGACGGCGCCCATCTGATCCTGACGCACACCCGCTCTACCATGGAATCGCCCACTGGAAAGATTGTCCTGCAATTCTTTCGCCTGCCGGCTCTTGAAAAGGGGCCCGCCGTCACCATCGACTGGTCCGGAGCGCCGGCACCACCGCCCATGACCTGGGCCCGTGGTGCCCTTTACCTGCAACGCGAAGCAGATGTTCTGGTCATAAATCCAGATGGCACGGTGAACCGTGCGCTGGAGTTTCCCCGCTGCTTCTTTACGGAAACACAAGTTTCTCCGGCCGGGCGCATGTTTTTTAGAACCCATGAAGGTGAGCGGGGATACCAGGAAGTGGAGAACTGGATCCATCCCGATCAGATCCCCTTTACTACAGAATTGAAACAGATCGGCGCGGGTTGCCCCTGAAAGTAACTATAGTAAAATCGAAAAATAAAGTAGGAGATTGAGGAGAGAAAGATGAATAAAAAAATGCTGCTGATTTTAGGCGGAGTTGCAGTGCTCCTTCTGGTTGTGACTCTTTTTGTGGTGCTTTCCGGGGATGGACCGGAAAAGGATGTGGCTTACGGTCAGGATCCTTCCGAACCCAGAGTCGATACGGATAGCGGTATGCCCATCGTTTCTGATGATCCCGCCGAAGTTCTGGAAGACTACTTAAAATGGGCCAAGTATCCACCCACTACCCGACCCCTTCATGAGGGAATGGTAGATCTCATTGATCCGTACAACCCGGACAATCTCCAGACTCCTATCGGGGTGATCAAAACACCGGCGCAATGCAGCCGATCCCATGATGGCACCATGAACTGTACTTCTAAGGCGGAGTTGTCGGACGTCGTCTGCAAACTTGTTTCGGAAAGTTCCATTTCTATTGGCCGCGATGATTTCAAAGTTTTCCTGAATTGCTATCGCCCGGGTCCGGAACAAAAGAACCTTCCGCTAACTAATCTGCAGCCCAAAGTTTATATGAAGCAGGATACAAAGATCATCCCCTCACTGCCTCCCGTGGGTTTTGGCGACGAAGGGACCAATGGAGATGAGAAGGCAGGTGATGCACTGTATACCTTTCTCGTCCGTCCCACAGCTAACGACTGGGGTCCCATGTATCTGGAAGTTGCTTTTGAAGTGGAGGGACTCAAACATGTACAGCGGACCAACTGGTACAGCACTCCTCATAAAATTGCGGACTTCACCGGCAATGCCCGCGATAGTATGGATGGCGGAAATTTGAAAATTTCTCTGCCCATCAATGTACTCAAACCAGGCTACTTCATCATCCGGGCCAATTTACAGGAGAAAGACGGCAGTCAGCGTTTTGTGGCCTCTGCTACGTATGAAGGGGAGCTGGAAGCGGGGGCTCAGGTGGTGGACCTGACTTTCTTTGGTAAGGTGATTCGCGATTCAGGCGTCAACGGGCCCTATGTCGTGCGTGAAATTCGCGGAATGCGCGACAATTCGCCCGTAAACGCAGCCATGCTTCGTCGGGCCCTCGAGTCCGGTCAGGCCATTGGCCCGCAGGAACACAAAGAACCCCTGCAGGAGTACATGAAATCGGCGCCCAATCATACCACGCAGGCCTTCAATGCTAAAGATTTCTCTGATAAAGAATGGGAATCTGAGGAGAAGAATCGCCGGGTAAACTATCTGAAAAGCTTGATCAATCAATAAGCATCTTTGAAAGTAAAGGCCCGTTTGCGCGGGCCTTTACTTTTCTTTACTTCAGTCTTTTGATGCGTTCGTCCATCCACATATCCAGATCGGGAGCCAGAAGTCTGGCGAATCGGTCAAAATAGAGAAATTGTTTCACCAGCAGAGCAAACTCGCGCGGGAAGCGAATTCCATGCTTTTCTCCTACTTCCACAAGATCAATGAGGAGTCTGTTGATGTCCTGATCCAGAAGTGTCCGGGTTTGCATCGAATCGGCAAGCCGGTTGAATCCTTTGAATAGAACTTCCAGATCGCGTGAGAGAGCCCGGGCATCAATACTTTCTGCCGTTGCTCCGATTTTGATCAAGGAATGAGCCATGGTATCAAAATGACCCACGTTCATGCTTTCCATCAGGGCAAAAAGGCCTTCCCAGGTTGATTTTTGAATGCGGCCCACGATACCAAAATCGATAAAACCGATGCGCCCATCCTCAAGAACCAGCAGATTTCCAGCATGCAGATCGGCATGGAAGAACTCGCAGCTCAGGAGGCTGGCAAACCAGGTATTCAGAGCACTGATCAGGGTTTTCTCAGGATTTTCACTGAATTTCTTTATCGATTCCAGGTCTGTGAGGGGAACGCCGTAAAGTCTTTCCATGGCTATGACTTTTTCTGTGGTGTAGCGGTGGTATACCCGTGGGGCATAAGCGTCCTGAATTCCCTCTTCTGTCAGGAAGTCCCGGAATTGATCCATGTGCCGGGCTTCTTTTAGAAAATCACATTCGGCCAGCATGGTTGTCTGGATGTCTGAAACAATGGCTGACAGCGATGTTCGCGACAGATCAGGGGCCAGAAGCTCAAGGAGTCTTGCACTCAGATACAGAAAGTTGAGATCGGTTAAAAGAATGTCTGCCACGCCGGGTTTCTGAATTTTCAGAACAATATCTTCACCGCTGTGCAGGGTGGCCGCATGAACCTGAGCTATGGACGCGCTGGCCAGCGGACGTGGATCGATTTTCTGGAAAATCTGACTTAATGGCTTCCGGTATTCTGCCTTCAGTATGTTTTCCATTGTGCGCCAGGGCAGCGGTTCGGTGCGATCCAGGCAGTTCTGAAATTCCAGCACATAGTCTGCCGGGAAGAGTGATGGTGTGCTGGCAATGAATTGACCGAGTTTCACATAAGTGGCCCCCAGTTTTTCAAACGTCTGTCGCAACAGTCGCGGAGTCGGTAACTCCCGGGTGAGCAAAAATCGCAGGGTAGATTCGGAGAGAACCGTTGCTGTCTGACCTATGCGCAGCACACTTTTCAGTGAGGCTTCCAGGAATCGCAGCGGATCAAAGTCGGGTTCGGACATAACTGGAAGTGAACGATGGCTCACCTTTAGCAAGCGGAAATTGAAAATCTCCCTCACAGAGCGCCTTGCGTCCCTGGAGAATTCTTTCCAGTCTGGCCCCGGGCGCAAGAAATGCGGACATGTCTTCCCAGTCTGTCAAAAGGCGGCCGCGCAAAAAATCTGAAAAACCATTATCCACAACAGGGTCGGCCAGCTGGATCTGATTCCAGATTACATGCAGGTCCTGCTCGTACCATTCCAGTTCAAAATACTTATTGATCCGGAACAAAAGGGATGGTCCGCGCAAGAGTTCACCGGTCCGGTCATGAGCCGCGACCGGTCGATCCGGTCGGAACGTAGCAGAAAAAATTCCTGCTCTATCCACACAGGCCAGTCGGATTCCTTCCGGGCGCATCCTGTAGCTTCCACCTTCCGTTTTGTAGAAAGCGGGCTGAAAAAGGCGCAGATCCTCAAGCTGGAAAAAACCCTGCATCGTGCTACCACCCATGATGATCCGGGCGGGCACCAGAATTTCCAGATGAATACTATCCATTTTATAGATTAAAATGTGAATCTCTGTTCCGGCAGATTGAAACGGGGCGGGCACAGCGGGACTCAGGGACTCCGACTCAGGAAACTCGAGACAAAGACAGAGCATGCGTTTGATCATTCCCCGGGCCGGTTCATCGGGTACACGAATGGACGGTGGCAGGCGATTGCGGTTTAAAGCAAAGAACAATGCTTCTGAAACGAGTCGTCGGCTCTGTTTTTCAAGTAACGGATGCAGCCACCGCCGGAGTATGGCCGGAAGCGTCCATAAAAGAAGCAATTCCTGAGACAGAAGGTGGATGGGCCGAACCTCACAGTGCAACGACAGGTGTTTGTAAAGACCCTTCCGGGCGGGGATTTCCAGCTCAAGGTGTGGAATCAGAAAGGTGGCGTGGTATTTTTCCTTCCTGAAGAGGGGTGGGCGGATCAGGTAACGCAACGACGCAAAGACCCAAACCAGTCGTTGTCGCACCTGGCGAGTAGCGCGGAGGAGACGACTCAGGAAGCGGGCCACTCTGAACTGTATCGGATGAATAAAGCGTATTTTGAGAAATTCTTGCTCCGCTCAAACATTCCGTCGATAAGACAAGCATGGGCGACGGTAGCCTTTCCCAGGATGAAATTGATGCACTCCTGAGCATGGGGGACGAAGCCCCGCCGGCTGGCGGATCCTCTGGCGGCGATGTCGATCTGTCCTCTCTTCTGGGCGGTGAATCTGCCGGCGGGGACAACCTGGGCGCTGATGCTTTGAGTCAACTGGCCAATGCTCTGGGGCCGACCCCCACACCCACCGCCGCGCCGGCTACCCGGGCCACGGGAGCTGCCACCCGAACCGCAGACAACATGAGTTTGCTCATGGATGTGCGCGTCCGCTTCACCGCCGAGCTGGGCCGGACAAATATGTATATCAAAGATGTCCTTCTTCTGGGCGAAGGTTCGATCGTGGAGCTGGACAAAGTTGTGGGGGATGAGGTGGATATCATCGTGAATGACAGCCCTTTTGGCCGCGGTCGCCTGGTGGTAATCGATGAATTTCTGGGCGTACAGATTACCCATATCTACGATCCGATGGCGCGGCTGCGAGGCCTGATTTGAGCCTTTAGAGTTCCTCTGGAAAAATATTCCTGGTGAGTGAAAAAAGTTCACCGCTTTTTTTGAGAACATCCGAATAAATAAACAGGCGGGCTAATCTGCCCTTACCTTTCCCCCGAAAAGATACCTGAAAGCTAAATCCGAGCGCAAGGATGCAATCGTAATGCTTTCAAAAAGAGTTTCACGGAGGAAACCATGATTATAAACCATAACCTCTCTGCGATCAATTCGCACCGTGTGCTCAAGTTCCACCACTGGACCGTGGACCGCAACATGGAAAAACTGTCGAGCGGCATGAGAATCAATCGTGCCGGAGATGATGCTTCCGGGTTGGCTGTTTCCGAAAAGATGCGTTCTCAGATCAAAGGCCTTCGTCAGGCCGAACGCAACACGGAAGATGGCATGTCCATGATCCAGACCACAGAGGGTTATCTACAAGAGGTCGGTGACATCTTGCAGAGAGTCCGGGTTCTTGCAGTCCAGTCTTCGAACGGTATTTATACCGCTCAGGACCGTCAAATGATTCAAGTTGAGGTTTCTCAACTGATCGACGAAGTGGATCGCATTGCCTCTCAGGCAGAATTCAATAAAATGAACCTGCTGCAGGGAGATTTTGCGCGCGGATCCCGAACCTCTTCTATGTGGTTTCATGTGGGTGCGAACCAGCACCAGCGTGAGCGGGTCTACATTTCTACAATGACAGCACGCGCTCTGAATCTGAAGAAGGTTGACAACTCACTGCTTACTTTATCTACTGCGGAGTTTTCGAATGACGCGATAGGTATTCTGGACGATGCGCTGCATCGCGTGAACAAACAGCGCGCCGATCTGGGAGCTTATTACAATCGTCTTGAGCACACTGCAAAAGGTGTAATGAACGCCTATGAGAACCTTCAGGCATCTGAATCACGGATTCGTGATACAGACATGGCTGAAGAATCAGTGGATTTCACCAAGAATCAGATTCTGGTCCAGTCTGGAACGGCCATGCTGGCCCAATCCAACGTCCGACCGCAATCGGTTCTGCAACTGTTGCGATAAGCAACAGCGCCCTTTGCAATGGCAGGCCCGCCTTCTGGCGGGCTTTTTTTTGCCCTTAAAGATCCGTAAATTTGCTGAGGGTAGCGAAGGAGGGGCTCGAACCCCCGACCTACGGATTATGATTCCGCTGCTCTACCGACTGAGCTACTTCGCCATAAAAAAGCCGACTGAATTGCTCCAGTCGGCTTAGCGCGGACAGGATTTGAACCTGTGACCTTTGGGTTATGAGCCCAACGAGCTACCAACTGCTCTACCGCGCGGTTTCCAGTCATCCTGCTGCACCGGGGCGATCTGTCAACTACATTGTGATTGACGCCTTTTCAATCCCTGCATTGTGTTGCCTTTGACTGCAAAGGGCCCTTTTGCCAGGCAAAAAGGCCCAAAAAGGGGTGCTCTTTGGTAGAATACGGAATCCCGGATGAAATCCAGAACTACGAGAAAAAGATATACGACCAGCGACAGCTCATTGAAATTTCGCGCGCTCTCAACTCCACGCTTGACTACGAGTACTTAATTCAGGCAGTCCTTGATATCTGCCTGGCCCAGGTTCAGACCTTGCAGGCGGCCCTGTTCCTTACGCCCGATATGGACGCCGATGAAATGCGCCTCATGCATGGGTACAAGGGTTTTGATTTGAATCAACCGGAATCAAGCTATACGATTCTAATCGATAGTCCGCTTGTTAATTTCTTTGAGACCAACAATAAGTCCTTAACCGTTGCCGAGTTTACGGAAAAAATCAATCGGCCCGATCCGGCATTTGATATGCTCCGTTCCATTGGCGTTGAGCTGCTTGTGCCATTGCGGGCCAAAGGAAAGGTTAACGGAATCATTGCTCTCGGGGAAAAAGCCG
The DNA here is from genome assembly GCA_015075425.1 of Spirochaetales bacterium. Classification (GTDB taxonomy): domain Bacteria; phylum Spirochaetota; class Leptospiria; order Leptospirales; family Leptonemataceae; genus H5-SPI1. Next base: position 300,710 of record JABTUL010000003.1, read on the forward strand.
TGGGCGGTGAATACAACGACAGCGAGCGCGGCTTTCTTGTGGACCTGGCTTCGCTGGGCGGTATTGCCGTAGAGAATGCCAGGCTCTATGAACGGGCCACAGTGGATATGATGACAGGTCTCAAGAACAATGCCTATTTCCAGAGTCGCTTGAAAGAAGAGCGCGACAAAGCACGCAAGCGGGGCACACCCCTTGCCGTCATGTTTACCGATGTCGATAAATTCAAAGTTTTTAATGATACCTACGGGCACCAGGCCGGTGATGAAGTGCTGAAGTCGGTGGCCCGCGTCCTCATTGAATCGGCCCGGAAAAGCGATTTTGCCGCCCGTTACGGGGGAGAGGAATTCTGTCTGGTTATGCCTGGTGCCAGTGCGGATGTTGCCGTGGGTATGGCTGAGGCTGTGCGCCAGAGAATTGAGGCCATGACTGTCATCCATGAGGGGAAGGAGATGAAGGTGACCATGTCCATTGGTGTCGCCACTTTTGATCCGGAGCTGGATGCCCGAAGCAACAAAACCATGGTCGAGCGGGCCGACAAAGCCCTCTATGCCTGCAAGAGGAACGGTCGTAATCAGGTTCAGCTGTACAGAAAAGAGATGGAATGAGCCGATAGGTACAATGGCACAGGAGGTGCCTTTTGTACCACGGAGGGTATATGGCTCAGGGAACTCTGGAACGGGAATCGCGCCCGGCTGCTCCGCCGCTCAAGCTTGATTGTTTGATTGAACTGCGGCCGCGTGATGAGCGCACGGGAATCGAATTTCGCGATTGCATCATAGATTACACGCGGTGTCCCAATCAACACTGCATCAAAAAGTTACAATAGTTGCTTTCTGTTTGTACCGAAGGTCGGACTTGAACCGACAAGGGATTGCTCCCGGCGGATTTTGAATCCGCTGTGTCTACCAATTCCACCACTTCGGCAGGAATGCAGGAAACGATTATGGGGGCAGGGTAGCGGGCAAGCATGTTTCTGATTTTCCGCCCGGAGTTGGCGACGTCGACGGATCCGTCAGGGGCCCGCATTACGCTGAGTGATGCAGAAACGCATCATGCCCGAGCACGCCGCCTGCATGATGGCGATCCGATCTTTGTTGGTGACGGACGGCGGCGGCGCTGGTTCGGGTCGCTGCGACAGCGGCAGATCGTGAATCTGCAATTTGACCGGGAACTGGAAGAAGGTGTGCGCATCCTCTGCTCGGCCATTCCTGAAGGCAATCGTCGTGACTGGCTGCTTGCCAGAGCCACGGAACTGGGTTTAACCCATTTTCTACCCGTTGTTTGTGAACGCAGCGGCCCGCAGCGCATGGACGCGGAACGATTCGGGCGCCTGGTGGAAGAGGCTGCGGCCCAGAGTCGTCGTTTCTTCCTGCCTGTTTTGCTTCCGTCTTGCCGTCTGCCGGAGCTGGTTCAATGGATCAATGAGCAGCGGCCTCTACTTCCTGATGCGGTGGTTGCGGATACTACCTGGTTGGTATTGCATCCGGCTGGTCGGGAGCGGGCAGAAATCCATTCTGATCCTGTCAGCCGCCCTTACGTTTTTGTTGTCGGTCCCGAGGGCGGATTTTCTCCGGCAGAAATTGATTTGTTTGCCGGAAGCCCTGTGAAGATCTGTAGTCTGGGGCCCCGGATTTTGCGCATTGAAACGGCCTGCCTGGCTCTTCTGGCGCGCTTTCCGGGAAGTTGAGATTCATGAAGAAACTGATTTTTATTTTTACTTTTATTTCCGTGTCTCTGCAGGCATCACCGGATCGGCTGGATCTGCTAAAGATTTGTGAATCAGCAGAGAGCAGGGATTGTGTTCACTGGTTTGTCGGAGCCGCTTTCGATCCTGAAATGCACCGGCTACAGGCAAGCGATTTCTCCACCTCCCTGCCTCAGGGCTGGCAGAGAATAAAGAATTTCCCGGTATGGGTGAATCGTTTGCCTCAAGTTCCGGAGTCTGATTTTGCTGAGTATACGTTTCTTGTTTTTTTTGACTGGAAATCTGACGTTGCCGAGCAGCCCGGACTTTTGCTCCGTGAAATTGGCGAAGCATTTGAAATCTATCTGAATGGCCATCTTGTAGCCCGGGAAGGGATTGTTGAAAACTCCCGGGTCAAATTGCACCGGACCGTACGCGGTGTTGTTTACGATCTGGACCGGAGCTACTTTCGGCCCGGCCAGAATCTGTTGCTTTTTCGCATTATGGGAGATCCGCGCTACGATCACACCGGCTTTTACGCCAGTCAGGATTATCTGATCGGTCCGGCCAGAGAACTGCGGGCCATCGAGATGGATCGCATCGGGCTGGCGCTCATTGTTCTGTATTTATTTGTTGGTCTTTACCATTTGTTGCTCGCCTGGCGGCGGCCTCAGGATCGCTACAACCTGTTCTTCGGCCTTTTCTGTGCGGGTCTTTTTATTTATCTAATCACCCGTAACAATGTGGTTTTCGAACCCTGGCCTTACCTGGGTGCGGTGGACACGATCCTGATTCAACGGGTTGAGCTGGTTGTGCTTTATATGATCGGGCCGTTGCTATTTTCTTTTCTGGATACTCTCTGCAAGGAGAAGATTCATCTATTCACCCGAATTGTATCAATCTTTGGCGCTCTTTTGATCCCACCCACAGTATTTCTGCCCATACATCAGGCAGAGTTTTTGTTGCGGATCTGGCAGGCTACAATGCCGCTCAATATCATCTATTTTCTTTACAGACCGATTCGCTCGATCTACCAGGGGAATCAGGATGCGCGCCGATTGATGGTGGGTATCGCCGTTTTGATCGTCACCATCAGTTTTGACATTCTGGATTCTGCTGTATTTCAGACCGGCTATTCCTTAACAAAGTACGGGTTTCTGATTTTTATCGTGGGCATTGCCACGGTTCTGGCCGCGCGATTTTTAAGGGTTCACAATGAAGTGGAAGAACTCAATCAAGATCTGGAACGCAAAGTTGAAGAGCGGACGCTTGAGTTACAGAAAAGCTTGAATGAAGTTCGTGAACTCAAGGTCCAACAGGATGGTGACTACTACCTGACATCGCTTTTGATTCATCCGCTGGGCGGGAATTTTGCTCGCAGCGAGAATGTAGATATCGATATGCTGGTGCGGCAGAAAAAGCGCTTCACCTTCCGCAAATGGGAATCTGAAATTGGCGGTGATCTGTGCACCGCTCACACGATTGAGTTAAAGGGGCGGGCTTACACCGTTTTTCTCAATGGCGATGCCATGGGGAAATCCATGCAGGGTGCCGGAGGCGCACTGGTGCTGGGCGTCGTTTTTAAATCCGTAATCAACCGTACGCGTCTGAGTTCTCATGCCCGTAACAAGCGTCCGGAGCGCTGGCTCAAGGACTGCTTTGTAGAATTGCAGAATATTTTTGTGACTTTTGATGGTAGTATGCTGATTTCCGCAGTGATGGGGCTTGTGGATGATGAAAACGGTCTTATGTACTACATCAATGCTGAACACCCCTGGGTGGTACTCTACCGTGAAGGCCGTGCCTCGTTTATAGAGGAAAGCTTGCTGCTACGGAAAATCGGCATCTCCGGCCTCGAGGGTTTCTTGCAGGTGCGGACATTTCCCCTCCGCCAGGGAGATGTGATCATTGTAGGTTCTGACGGTCGGGACGACATACTCGATAGCGTGGATGCAGCCGGAAGTCGTGTTATCAATGAAGACGAATACCTCTTTTTGAAGCGCGTGGAAGAGGGGAGGGGGTTGCTTCCGGAAGTTGAGAATGCGGTGCTCGCTCATGGAGCATTGACGGATGACTTCACCATGGTTCGTATTGCTTACAAAGAAGACCGCCCCCTGCCGGAAGGCGCCGATGCCGGCCTCGAAAGTCGTATCCAGTCCGCTCGCTTACGTCTGGCCAGCAGTCCTGAAGGGGCGGAGAAGGAATTTCTGGCGATACTCGCGGACCATCCGGCAAATTCGGAAGTCTTGCTGGAGCTGGCCCGCCACTTCTACAAACAGAAGGAATATTCCCGGGCTGCGGAAATGTATCTGCGCTACGTTGAGGGAAGCCCGGCGGACACAGAGATTCTGGTGCGTGCTGCCTTCAGTTGTAAACTGGCCGGTCGTCTCGACGATGCCATTGACCTGGGAGAAAGTGTTCGTCTCAGACAAAGGGCACACGCCAACAATCTGATCAATCTGGCCGATGCCTACAGGCTCGATGGCAACAGGGAACGGGCGCACATGATTCTGGAAGAGGCTCGCAACTTTGATCCGGAAAATGAACAATTGAAAAAACTAAGCGGTCTTTTGCCGGCCGTTACTGAATAAAGGCAGCGGCTAAAAACTCAGGAGTGGATGGCCCGCTTATCCACATCCAGTGCGGCTTCCCGCAGTACTTCGGAAAGAGTGGGATGGGCATGACAGGTTCGGGCAATGTCCTCCGCTGATGCTGAGAATTCCATACCGAGTGTGATTTCTCCAATGAGTTCAGAAGCCGTGGGTCCGATGATCACGGCACCCAGAATTTGATCGGTCTGTGCATGGGCGAAGATGCGTACCTGCCCTTCGCTTTCCTGCATGGCTTTGGCCCGACCGTTGGGCCGGAAGAGAAACTTTCCTGTGCGATAAGGAATCTTCTGGCTCACCAGCTCATCTTCCATCTGCCCCACCCAGGCGATTTCCGGCCAGGTATACACAACGCCGGGGATGGCATTGTAGTTTACATGGCCGTGTTTTCCAGCGATGATCTCCGCCACCATCACGCCTTCTTCTTCTGCTTTGTGGGCAAGCATGGGGCCATCAATCACATCGCCGATGGCATAGATACCAGGGACAGTCGTTTGCAGTTTTTTATCAACAGAGATGCGGCCGCGATCGGTTAAGGCAATGCCTGCTTCTTTGAGGCCCAGATTCTCTGTGCAGGGTTTGCGGCCGGCAGCAACAAGCAGGTGAGAACAGGAAAGCACCTCTTTCTTTCCTTCGCGATTTTCAATGGTTACTTTCAGTAGCGAGCCTGCCTGTTCTGCGGCCGTCACTTTGTGTTCCAGTAAGAATTCCAGGCCCTGTTTGCTCAGGATGCGGCGGGACAATTCCCGGCTCTGCTTATCAATCATCATCAGAATGTCCGGCAGAACTTCAATAATTGTAACTTTTGCACCCAGTCGTTTCCAAACAGAACCCAGCTCAAGTCCAATCACCCCTCCGCCAATGACAACCAGGTGTTCCGGCACCGCCGTTAAGGCGATGGCCTGGTCAGAGGTGATAACACGTTTACCATCGACGGGTAGAAAAGGCAGCTCTATCACGCTTGATCCGCTGGCTATGACGCAGTTTCGGGCCGCTATGGTTTGACCATCCACGTCAATAACAAAAGGAGACTTTGCTCCGGTCAAACGGCCGTGACCGCGTACCACCTGGACTTTGTTTTTGTTCATCAAGAAATTCAGACCATCGGTTAATTCTTTAACTATTTTTTCTTTCCGGGCCATGAGTGCGGCCAGATCCAGTTCCACGCCTGTCGCTTTAATGCCGTGAGCGCCAAGGCCTTCCCGGGCCAGGTAGTATTTTTCTGAACTATCCAGTAAGGCCTTGGAGGGAATGCAACCCACGTTGACGCAGGTACCACCCAGGGTGGGTCCTTTTTCTATCAGTGCCGTTTTCAGCCCCAGTTGCGCGGCTCGAATGGCACAAACATAACCTCCAGGTCCCGCTCCGATGATTGCCAGGTCCAGAACTTCACTCATTGTGTTCTCCTATACTTCCAGCATCAGGCGGGCCGGATCTTCAATCGCTTCTTTTACCCTTAAGAGAAAGGTTACTGCTTCGCGTCCGTCAATCATGCGGTGATCGTAAGACAGGGCCAGATACATGACCGGTCGAATTTCAATGGCGTCATTCACCACCACCGGCCTTTTTACAATATTGTGCATGCCCAGAATTCCACTCTGTGGCGGGTTTAGAATGGGAGTGGAAAGCATGGAGCCGTACACCCCGCCGTTGGAAATGGTGAAGGTGCCTCCGGTCAGTTCAGCGAGTTCGATGCTGCCATCTTTTACTTTCCCGGCAAGGCGCATGATTTCTGCTTCAATCCCGGCAAAGGTAAGGAGGTCGGCATCGCGGACGACGGGCACCACGAGTCCCCGTGGACCACCCACAGCCACGCCAATGTCATAATAATTTTTGTAAACGATGTCTGTGCCGCGAATCTCCGCATTGACTGCTGGAAACTCCCGTAAGGCATTCACACAGGCCTTCACAAAGAAGGACATGAAGCCCAGGCCAACCGCGTATTTTTCCTTGAAGGCATCTTTGTAGCGGGATCGCAGAGCCATCAGAGCTGACATGTCGACTTCGTTAAAAGTGGTCAGGATGGCAGCTGTCTGCTGGGCCTCTACCAGACGCTCGGCGATCTTCTGGCGCAGTCGCGACATGGGTACGGTTTTTTCTCTGTCTGCCGGGGCGGCTCGCTTTAACGGGGCCTGGGCCTTCAAGGCATCGCCTTTGGTGACCTGGCCATGCTTGCCGCTGCCGGTTACATCCTCTGCCTTGAGAGATTTTTCCGCAAGGATTCCCCGGGCAGCGGGACCGGGTGCAGGCACCGGTTTGGCCTCCAGGTTTTCCGGACTCGACTTGCCAACCGGGGGCTGCGGTTCTTCTTTTTCTACGGAAGCCGGTTTTCCTGCACCTTCTTCGAGTTTCGCCAGAAGGTCGCCTACTTTTACCGTGGCACCGTTCGCCGCAGCGATGGTCGTGATTCTCCCGCTGGCCGGTGCCGGGACTTCGAGGGTCACTTTATCCGTCTCAAGTTCGACGAGTACGGCCCCCTGATTCACCTGATCGCCCTC
>JABTUL010000003.1:312500-348857 GCA_015075425.1 Spirochaetales bacterium
TTTTGAAAAACACGAACTCAAAACAAAGAAGCGGCTCGATTTTATTTGCTTCAGAAAGGTTCTGCAAATGATGCAAAGAAATGAGCATCTGGAAGAAGCAGGGCTGGAAAGAATCAGAAGAATCAAAGCACGCATGAATAGAGGTCGAATAAGATAGAGTCCGGCTGATTTAGAAATGGATCAGACGAACCGAGCGAAATTCCTTGTCGGGTAAGTTCCGACCTGCACGAATGGTGTAACGACCTCCCCGCTGTCTCGGCAGCAGACTCGGCGAAATTGTAATGCCAGTGAAGATGCTGGCTACCTGCAGCTGGACGGAGAGACCCCGTGAACCTTTACTGTAACCTGGCACTGAACTCTGGTTTCGTATGTGTAGGATAGGTGGGAGACTTTGAAGCTGGAACGCCAGTTCCGGTGGAGTCAACCTTGAAATACCACCCTTACCGAACTGGAGTTCTAACCGGATGAAGAACATCCAGGACAATGTCAGGCGGGCAGTTTGACTGGGGCGGTCGCCTCCTAAAGAGTAACGGAGGCGCCCAAAGGTTCCCTCAGCGCGGCCGGAAATCGCGCATAGAGTGCAAAGGCATAAGGGAGCTTAACTGCGAGACCCACAAGTCGAGCAGGTACGAAAGTAGGGCTTAGTGATCCGGTGGTTCTATGTGGAAGGGCCATCGCTCAACGGATAAAAGGTACTCCGGGGATAACAGGCTTATCGCGCCCAAGAGTTCATATCGACGGCGCGGTTTGGCACCTCGATGTCGGCTCGTCGCATCCTGGGGCTGGAGCAGGTCCCAAGGGTTTGGCTGTTCGCCAATTAAAGCGGCACGCGAGCTGGGTTCAGAACGTCGTGAGACAGTTCGGTCCCTATCCGCTGCAGGCGTTGGAGATTTGAGAGAGGCTGTCCTTAGTACGAGAGGACCGGGATGGACGAACCTCTAGTGCACCGGTTGTCGCGCCAGCGGCACCGCCGGGTAGCTATGTTCGGACGGGATAACCGCTGAAAGCATCTAAGCGGGAAACCCTTCTCAAGATGAGATCTCCCTTCCCGTTTACGGGACTGAAGACGCCTGGAAGACTACCAGGTTGATAGGTCACAGGTGTAAGTGCAGTAATGCATTCAGCCGAGTGATACTAATATGTCGTGAGGCTTGACCATATTACCCTGTAGCCCGGGAAATCGGGCTACGGTAAGAAAGTAAGACTCATGCGTTTCGCATGGAATACGTTGCTTGAATTGCAATTCATGAAAATTTCTTCCCCGAACCCGGCCAATGGCCGGGTTTTTTATTGCCTTCCGGAAATTAGCCGGCGAAGGTTCCCTGTGCTCCCCAGCCGACTGGCTTTTTTGACATTATGGACCGGATTTTTCTGGCTTTCCGCTGCGCCACCGCAGGGCAGCGGAGGATGTCCCATTGTGATTGAGCAGCCGACCGGCGAGAAAAAGAATCCAGAGAAGCAGGAGAAAGAAAAGACTCCGCCAGCGGAACAGACGTCCGGTGACCGGCAGGCGAAAAAGGCAAAAGAAAAATAACTCCACGCGCTGTAGAAACCAAAAAACTCCTTGCCCTGTGCTTCCGTTCGAGCATGGCTTCAACATCATACTCCAAGGCGGGAAAGAATGTCCAAATTAGAAGAAAGTCTAAGCCAGTACAAGGCTGATAATCTCACGGTTAAGCTCTGCTCCACTATATTCCAGGTCGTGCCGGGTGGGCCGGAATTTGTTTTCTATGACAATCTGGAAGCCGGCGTTAAAAGGCACAATCCCTCAGCGGGGGCGGATGTTGTGGAACGGGCCCGTACACTCGGTGCGAGCGACGATGCAGCCAAAGCCATCTGGGTAGCAGACGCTCTGGACACGGCTGATGCGGGGCTGGGCATCTATACAGGTGTGAAAAATCTCTTCTCCCTATTTGGAAAGAGCGCCGGGCCCGCAAAACGGACCTTTGAAGCGGATCCCCAGCAGGCAGCCGATGCAGCACTCAAAGGCGTGGGCCTGGCCTACATGATTCATAAACTGTTCCCCGGTTCCATTGCGGAAAAAGTAAATGCGTTTAAGAGCCTGAAGGCCGGACAGGAAATTGCCACTTACTATGCGGTCGCAGAAGTGGCCCTGCCTTTTGCGGATAACCTGGTGGAAGGCGGCGGAAACCTGGTGGAGAAGCTGATGAATTCCAATACCGGTGCCATCAAAGATAAGTTTGCTGGCTTTGCTGGCGCGGAGGCTTTTTCTCAGGCTACCGGTGTCCTGAGTCAATTAACCGCCCCTCTTGAAGGTTACATTTCTGCCGCAAAAGGACACACGGATGCTGTCATGGAGCGTATCAAAGGTTACCTGCCTGGTGCTATGAATGTAGCCGATTCGGTTTCTGGCGCCGCTGCAACGGGCGTCGATCTCATGCCGGTCTGGCGCTTCCTTGGCGCTAGATTGGTGGTGGAAGCCTGCGCCTATCGCGCCGAGCGAGCCTGATGCAATCCGCCGGTTCCTTTCCATTTTTTGAATTGCGTAAGGAACCGGCGGAGAAAATTGCCACACTCTATCTGAATCGGCCAGAAAAGCGCAATGCCATGCACTGGCCTTTCTGGCGCGATTTGCCGCTGATTGTCAAACAGATTGAAGAAGACCCGGAAATTCGGGTCTGTATCGTGGCCGGCCACGGCAAATCCTTTACCACCGGCCTTGATTTTGAACCGTTTTTTGCAGAGTTTGGCGAGAAAATCAGTGCGGACACGGGCGACGGCCGCCTGAAATTCTATGAATTCTTAAAAGTTATGCAAAGCGGAATGAATGCAATAGCAGAGGCCAGGACGATTTTCATTGCCGCTGTGCATCGCCATTGCATTGGTGGAGGACTGGATCTGATTGCTTCCTGCGATCTGCGGCTGGCATCGGCGGATGCAAGTTTTTCCTTACGCGAAACCCGCGTGGCCATTGTGGCGGATATGGGCAGCCTGGCCCGTCTGCCGGGCCTCATCGGACAGTCGGCCACGCGCTACCTTGCGCTGACAGGCGCTGACATTGGAGCCGGGGAAGCGCTGCGAATCGGTTTACTTAATTTTGTTTTACCCGATCAAACATCTTTGATGACGCGCGCACGGGAGCTGGCTTTAGAAATTGCAGCCAATTCCTGGCCGGCAGTCAGTGGAACCAAAGCTATGCTGAACTACGCACAGGATCATGGCGTGAAAGAAAATTTAGATCATGTACTGCTCTACAACGCTGCCTTTCTGGATACACTGGATCTGCGGGAAATGCTGCGGGCCTTTCAGGAAAAGCGGCGACCGCGCTTCGTTTAAGGCTTCAGGAAGTCAGGTACTTTTCCATCCATACCGGGCGGCACAGGAATGCCGGAGAGCTTTAGAATGGCCGGTGTGAGATCGACAAGAGAGATGCTCTGCGCTGCCGTGCTTCCCGCAATTCCGTGGCCACTGGCGATGAAAGCGGCGGGGACTTTCTCGGGGATTCCACCGTGCATTCCCAGATTCACCAGGGCCGGAGCAACAATCAGGCCATTGCTATTAAAACGAAAATACACATCGCTTTTTCCTGTGGCGGTGAAATCCGGTATTTCTGTGTCGGCCGCAAATTCTTGCTTTTTCCTGGTGGCGGTGCTATCGGAGATATGCGAGAAATAGCTCTGCCGCTGTAGAAATTCCTGAAAGCGCAACTTTTCTGCGCTACTCAGGGCGTGGGTATAGAAATACACCATCTGTCCGTTCTCGGCATACTCCACCTGCCGAAAGCCGCCCCTTTGCAGAGCACGGGCTATATCGACACGCTTTTTCACCCGCTGGAATCCATGATCCCCGACGATAAACACCGTTAAAGGTTGCATACCATTCAGAGCCGCAGCATGCAAAATGTCACCGATAAGAATATCGAGAAATTCCAGGCTTCTGTTCTCTGCCCAATCCTCTGGCCCCAGTCGATGCAGCATCGTGTCCAGGGATAGGAAGTGAATAAGCAAGAGCTGCGGTCTGTGCTTGCGTATAGTAAAAAGTGCGCTGTCCCGGACCAGAAAGTCGAGCAGCATATCTTCTTTTTCGGCAAGGCGCGGGAGCAGATCAACGGGAATACCGGAACGCTCCAGGGCGCGCAAGAAATCCTGCGGGCTGGACCTCATTTCACTGTGTAGATATACAGCGGGCAAATTGAAACGAATGAACCTTGAGCCCTGGAGACCCGGCCACAGCATACTTGCGCTCTGCGCACCGGCCCCGGCCAGGATTTCGGGCAGAGTCGGCGTCTGGATGAGAGTTTCTGCCGGAAATTCCCAGGCTTTGATGATCCGTTTCTTTTTTGCAGATCGGAACCGATTGCCAATGATACCATGGCGGGCGGGATTCATTCCGGTTATCATGCTTACGTGGGCGGGCCAGGTCATGGAAGGAAATACGGTCCGGGCCACACCATACACCCCCTTCTTTTTAAGCTCGCGCAGATTGTGGGCCGCGTCCGGGAGAGACGTAGCATCGGACCACCCGTCGATAGATATCACAATAAAATACTGTTTGAGCCCCCGGTTTTCTGAAAGGATGGAGCAGTAGAGAGGCAAAAAGAAAACCGCTACAATGGCGGCAGAGAGGCCCTTTTTCATCAGCTGCAGGGAAAAATGATGTGACCACCGGTAAAGGATAATTATTGGGTAGTGCGGGTCATGAAGAGCAAGAGCAGGAAACGCAAGCGCTTGCGCCGCCGGGAACGGGGCAAGCATCCCTTTTTTGGGACGACGCTGACAGACACGGCCCAGGCGACAATACAGGCGGGCAGATCCAACGTTTCCTTTTTGACCATGCCGGCCATTGTGGTGGACGCATTCCTGGCTCTCTTCCTCACTGTTTTGCTTTATCGGCTGCGATTGTATACCCGACTTTATTCCGCTGTTGACTCACCCTTTTCTTTTGGCACGGAAGATACTCCCGTTCCCTTTCTGGTGCAGTTTATCTGGCAGGACCTGGCGATGGCCGTCTTGATATCATCGCTGCTGCTTATCATTATATTGCCGCTGCGCCGTTTTTTCCATTGGAAATTGCAGCGCCTTGGGCGGCCTGTCGCCATTTTTTTTATCAGTCTGCTGATCTTTTTGATTTCTCTGGGTCATTTTTTACATTATCATCTTATTTTTTTTATGAATACCGGTCTGGTATTTGATCTCCTTGTTGAGGCGGCGGCCGGTCTTTCTCCCGGGAACATGCTTGCTTATGCTTCACCTCTGGATTACGTATTCCTTGCTCTGCCGCTCATCCTGTTCTGGGTTTCTCTCTTCCTCCCGCACAGTTTCCGGTTTTTTCGCAATGCTGTTGCCGGTATTATCCTGATCAATTTGCTCGCTTTTATTCTAATAGGCCTGGCTGTGCGCCCCGGTGTGTCCACCCAGCTTTCCAGCAACCCGCTATTTTTTCTGTTTCGCGATGCGATCGCCTTTTTTGATAGACCGGTAGAGAAAAGCAGCATTGAGCGTTCTGCTGACGACCTGCAATCCGTTGCCCTGAGCGGAGAAATTTTTGCTGATCCGGGTACGGCACCACGCCCGGCTTATACCGAACCTCTTTCTTACAATGTGATTTTTATCATTATGGAAAGTACAGGGGCATCTTATATTTTCGATACCAGCAAGGGCAATGACCTGCCCATGCCTTTTGTACAGAAACTGGCTCTTGAGGGCCTTTTTTTTCAGCATCATTTTTCCACCTCGAATTCCAGTGCTCGTTCCCTTTTTTCTATCTTTAGTGGAATCTATGTTGATCCCCAGGTGGATTTTTATGTGACCAGGCCGGAGATAGTCATTCCGTCCTTTTTTTCTTTCGTTAAGGGGGATCGGTTTCTGGTTACTCCCGGTTCTCTGGGTTGGTACTTTCCGCGTGGCTTTTTCCATAACAGCGGGTTAGAAAATATGCAGGGCTTCGATGAGCTCAAAGAGATACCACGTAAGAATGATTTTGCTGATGTTGTTTTTGCCCGCGATGAACGTCTGACCACGGACGTGTTTATAGAAAGAATGAAACGGGCAGCTGAACCTTTTCACGGAGTTTACTATTCCGTTGTACCGCACTGGCCCTATACCGACTACGGGCCAGAGTTTGATGTTTCCGGTGGAGCTCAGCGCTGGAAATTTAAGTACTACAACAATTTACGTCTCCTGGACCGACTCATTGAGAAAATTTACCAGGCGGTTGCAGAGGAGGGGCTTCTGAATCGTACCATCTTTGTCCTCACCGGTGATCATGGTGAGGCTTTTGGACAGCATGAGGGAAATTTCCTGCATTCCCGGGCAAGCTACAATGAAAATGTGCAGGTTCCCTTAATCATTCATGCCCCTTTTCTTTTCAAGCCGCGTCAGATCAGCGAGTATACTTCGCATGCGGACATCCTGCCCACCTTGCTTGATATACTGCAGATCGACTACAATCCTTTGCTTTTTCAGGGGGAGTCTCTCTTTGTTGGCGTTCCCCGCCGGAAGTATATCTTTTTCTACGGAAATGAAGACGCCATGTCGGCCATTGATCGTGGTGGACAGAAGACACATTACGATTTCAAGACCCGTAACTGTACTGTATTTAATCTCCAGACAGACCCGGGAGAAAAAAAGCCGCAAAGATGTCCGCCTGGCTGGCTGGCCCGCGAAGCTATCCTCTATAAAAAAGAGCATCAAATGCAGATCCTCAGCGCCTACAATAGCAATGCACGGAATGGCTTCCACGGGAAACAGCATCCGGCTCTGGCAGCGGCAGACCGATACTGAATCTGTGAGGCGGCTCATTCCCATTCTGGTCTGTGGTGTGTTTTTCTCTTATGAGCGACCCGCAGATTACCGGGTTATCCTTGTGGCTGTGGGTTCTTTGCGGGGGGACTTCCAGGTGGACCCGGCCGGTCGTTCCGGGCTGGCGGCTCTGCATACCTATGTGGAACGCCTGCGCAGCAATGTGCGGCCAGAAGCGGGCCGGGTGCTGCTTTTTCATGCCGGAAACCTGACAGGGGCCTTCGATTCTCAGGAATTCCGCCAGAAAATCATGAGTCCGCAGTGGAGCATTCTTGAGCGGCCAGCTTTCGATGTCCTGGCCCTTTCTTCCACAGAATTATTATTTATTGAGGAGCAAGCAGCATCAGACCATGAGGAAGCCCGAATCTATCGGCGGACTCTGGAACGTTTACCGGTGGTAGCGTTCGACTATGCCTGCCCCCGGGAAAAACGCATTATTTCTCCCTACCGGATTCTCAGTGCACGGTCTTTGAATGCGGACTACGACCCTGATAATATTTTTATATTTACCAGTTCTTTATCTGATGGAGTGGGTCCCTGCTTTGTCCCGGCTCCATACGCTGCCCTCCGCCGCGAGCTGGATGAGCAAAGTGGCAGCTCACTGGGCGTTTTCCTTCTGGAGGCGGCGCCTGCTGTGCCTGTGGCCCGTCGCGATCCGGCCAGCGTAAGCAGCGAGCTCAGCGAGGCTCTGGACCAGGAGCGGATTTTATCCCACGTCCAGGAAGAAAGCTTTGGTCCGGATTTCGATCGCTTCCGGCCAGCGGAAAATCCCTATACGGCGCTGCCCGTCAAAAATATTCCGATTGTGGCCATTGAAGCCGGTGCTGCAGAGAATCGCTTCTTTCAGTTACCGGGGGGCCTGCGTGTGTGCCGGCTCATGGGCCGGCATGTTTGTGTACTCGACCTCACCTTCCGACGCGGTCGTTTGATTGTATTCAAGCAACAATTTGTGGATCTCAATGGGTTGCAGCGGGCACACGGCTGGATTCCGCCGGACAGGATTCTAATGGAAAACATGGATTCAGACAGGGAAGAGGGCAAAGGTCAGGCTACAGACTGAAGAGCCCTTTCAGTAATCGGTTCCCAGGAGTTCATTACTGATTTTCCAGAGCCTGACGGCCGCTTCCGGATCCCGGGCCTGTGCAGAAGCCGTTGCAACTTCCTTTTTGATCCAGTATTTTCCTGTCTGGTCCTGCACAACGGGTGAACTGGCCAAAAAGACTGAAGTTGCCGCCCCGGTGGCAGGCCCGGGCAACAGTGTTTTCCAGAGCCAGGAGATTACGGCAGGATAGTTGCGGGCAATGTTGCTTGCGATCATGCCCGGATGAAGTGCGTTGACCGTTACTCTTTTGCCCGTCAGTCGGCGGGCAAGTTCAAAAGTGAACAGGAGATTTGCCAGCTTGGAGTGGGCATAAACGTAGAAGGGATCGTACTTTTTTGTAAACATCAGATCCTCAAATTCTATGCCTTTTTTAATTTTTCGGTGCGCATCGGAGGCGACGTTGACAATGCGCCCATCGCCGGATTTTTCCAACAAATCAAGAATGGCCAGGGTAAGATGGAAGTAGGCCAGATGATTCACGGCCAGTGTGCGTTCTATCTGTCTGGAATTATTTTCGCGCTGGCGAAAAATGGCACCGGCGTTATTGATCAAACAATCGATTTTGCCCACCCGCTTGCGGAGAGCCACAAGCAGCTTGTCTATGTCTTCTTTTTCTGAAAGATCGGCCTGTAGCACGCTGATTTTTGGATTGTCCGATTCGCGTTTGATTTCCAGAGCAATTCCGTTCCCCGACAGAGCGCTTCGCCCGATCAGAATGAGTTCCGCGCCCATGCCCGCCAGCTGCCTTGCGGTCTGCAATCCGATGCCGGAGGTAAAGCCCGTCAGTAGAATTGTTTTATCTTGCAGGGTTTTGAGTGCCATGAGTGACACGACTCGCCTGGCCGATTTTTTTTCCATTCGTATTTGCATTGGTAGGCAGGGGAGCCGCCTGTAGAGAGATGGTTTATGACCCTTGATTTGTCGCCTGATCACTATGCTCTTTTACTCAAGTACCTCAGCCGGGCCAGCTTTCTGGTACGCGAAGAGGAGGAATCGGAATTTGATCAGCTCGCAGCGCAGGTGACCCGCCAGGCTGATGCATTTGGCGCGGCAGATTTGATCAGTCCAGATGAAGTGTTTGCCCGTTCTCTGCTTGAAGATGCTGGAGAGACCATTGAAGAGTTTGAGGAAGAAGCCTTCTGGGAAAATCTGTCCGACAGTCTGACTCTCCGGGATATGGAAGAGGCCGGCAGTGAGGACGATCAGGAGTATCTTACGCGCAAAGAAAGATACATGGATGAATTTGCGGAATCGGGCGTCAGTCGGCTCAAGCTCGTTCTATAATTTTTTTATCATCCACCTGAATGATTGCCTTGAGTTGATCCACGGCACCCTGCATGCGCTCCACGCAACGGACACCTTCTTCGATGCCTTCATCGGCACGGTGAAAATCGAGCAGGCCAAAGCTGCCCATCATGGGCTGGAACATGATTTCCGGCGGATCCCCGGCCAGGCGTGAGCGGGTAATGCGATCCTGCATGACGTTGATGGATCGGCTGACCACTTCAAGGAGTCCGAGCTTCTCATCGGCAAAATTTCCTTCCAGCTCCGTTCGCGGCCGGATGTTATTCATCAGATCGCCATTCAGATTCACACCGATGACGATATCTGCTCCCAGGGCCCGGCACATGGAAACAGGCACGGGGTTAACAAGCCCGCCATCCACCAGAACCCTTTCCTCCTGTATGAGTGGAGTCAGAAGGCCGGGCAGAGCGATGGAGGCGCGAACCGCTTCGAGTACCGGACCACTTTTTAGCCAGACTTCGCGGCCGCTGGTTAAGTCGCAGGCAACGGCCCCGTAACGCAGGGGCAACTCTTCAATGGAGAGATCGCGGACGTGTTCCTCGAAAAAAGAAATGAGCTTTTTGCCGGCAAGCACTCCGCCGGAGAGAGTGAAATCCATCAGTTTCCACATCTTAGTAAAATCAAGGCTCCGCAGCCACTCGGTAAGTCGGCCCAGGCGGCCCATGGCATAGGCTGCACCAATTAAAGAACCGATGGACGAACCGCAAACGATGGTGGGGCGGATGCCTTCCTGTTCCAGTTTCTGGATCACCCCAATGTGCGCCAGGCCGCGGGAGGCCCCTGATCCCAGGGCAAGGCCGATTTTCATAGGCATGCTCGAAATGGATTCCAGACCGCCTGCCGGTCAAGCCATCCTTTTTTCTCTTGCCGGCTGAACAAATACCGGAGATCTTCCCTCTAAGTTTCGTAAGGAGTTCGTATGCGAATCGTTGCCCTGTTTTTTGCAGTTCAGATGGTTCTCCTGGCCGGTCAGGAGCAAGAGTATGTCTTTGTAACGTCAGAGAAGCTCAATTCTCAAGAGATCAAGCTATATCCCGCAAAGGCCAGAGTCCCGGGTGTTTTGTGGGGATACAATTACAAGTACACCGCTGGAATGATTATGCTAAAAGTCAGTTGCGGAGCCAGTGATGAGATGAAGGTCCGCCTGGCCGATGGCAGCAAAGATGAGGTCTATGTTGAACCCCATCGGGTGGAAGTGTATCAGTATTCTGGCAGCAAATGGGAATACAAGAGCTGGTACCGCTTTCCCCATATGCCTTATGATCGTGAGTGCCGCTCTCTTACAGATATGGGCGCGATCGCCAGTGCCGGCCGGCCTCTGCGGGTGCGCCTCATGATTGAAGATCGCGGGCTTACCAATCGTAATGTAGTAACCTCCTGGGAATCCAATTAATCCCGCATTCTTTACGGCCAGGGCTTTTTTTCCTGGTCGTGCTCTCTTCCTGCGCGCTGCGTGATGGGATTTTTCTGCCTGCTTCACAGATTGAACGCGCAGTCGATCGAGCATTGCGAGGCCGGGTCAAACAGTATTCCCTATCCCTGTATGATCCGGTAAGCGGAGAGAGACTGCGCGTGCGCGCAAGCCGGGTGTACCCGGCAGCCAGCACCATGAAAGCGGCTATCTTGTTCAGCGCGTTCAGCCTCTCGGATCGGCGGCTCCTGTCTCTGGAAAAAAGAATCACGGTGGAAAATCAGTTCACCAGTGTTGCCGATGGCAGCATCTTTCAAGTTCCGCCGGAACTATCGCGCAAATGCACCTGCCTTGCCTGGCGTAACCAGGGGGCGGATCTGACGATTCGCCTGCTTCTACGTGACATGATCCGCAATTCCAGCAATCTGGCCACGAATCTGCTGATCAAGGAGATGGGTGCTGCGGCTATCATGCAGGAACTCAAGCGGGCCGGCATTGAAGGCGTTTCCATCAGCCGGGGTCTGTACGATTTACCGGCTTTTGACCGCAACTGGCACAATACTCTGACGGCAGACGGTACCCTGGAACTATTCTATCAAATATACTATTCTTCTTTCTTTTCCATGGAAAGTCGGCTGGAGATGGTGGAAATTCTGTCCCGGACGATTCATCGGGATCGCCTTCCCGCGCTCCTGCCCGGATCTGCCAGTGTTGCCCACAAGGCCGGCATGACAGATGATGTGGCTCATGACGCGGGAATCGTCTTTCCGGCGGGACAGAACCCGTATTTTGTAGCCATCCTGACGGAAGGTTATGAGAGTCGGCCAGCCGCTTCTGCGGCCCTGGCAGAAGCCAGTTTGCTTCTGTATGAGCACATCAGGGATCAGAGAAACCGCATGGCAGTAGGCTATGGCGGAAAATAAAAAAAAAGCGGGAGGAATCCCGCTTCACAGGTCAGGAGTGTTCTCAAGTCTCAGTATAGGGTTTTGGCGCGGGCCCGGCTGCCTTTTTTTTCTTCTTCCCCTGGCCTGTCTTCAGCTGACGGCAGAGAGCCATATTAAGATTGTCAGCTTCAATATTAAGTCAGATCCAGGCTACCCGTTCTATGATGGCTGGAGGCAACTGGACTCCCCGCGCAAGAATCGGGCCCTCCGTTCCTTACAGGAGCTAAAACCGGACCTCCTCTGCATTCAGGAGGCCCAGTCCGTGCAACTGGCCGACCTGGCGATCGAGATCGATGGGATGGGCGTTACCGCTGCCAGCCGCGATCCAGAGGACTCCGGATCAGAGTGGATGGCCATTTTTTTTAAAACCGAGCGCCTGGATTATCTAAAATCCGGCGCATTCTGGCTTTCCGCAACCCCGCATCTTCCCGGTAGCCGATTTGCGGGCAGTAACTTTCCCCGGGTGGTGAGCTATGCTCTGCTCCGTGACCGGCACACAGGCGCTCCCTATGGTGTATTCTGTACCCACCTGGACTTTGATCCTGACGTTCGGTTCCTTTCCATGCAACTGTTGCGGGAGCAGATCTTTCAAATCGCTCCTTTTTTACCCCTTATTGTTCTGGGAGACTTCAATACCAGGCAGGGCGATTTTGCTTATAGAATGATGATTGATGGCAATGATCTTTACGATAGCTACCGGAGAATTTATCCGGCACCCCGCCAGGATGACGGTACGCTGCATCGCTCCGTTGGTGATCGCCGTGGCCCACGCGTGGATTACATTTTTTTGTCGCATCATTTCGATACCATCGCTGCCGGGATTTACCGTAGAACATACAACGGACAGTATCCATCGGACCATTTTCCCATCTGGAGCACCGTTCTCTTCGAGGATGAACGTTCCTGGCTCTTTCAATCTCGAATCGATGAGCGGCCTGTAGAACAAACTCTCCACGCATTAGGGCCGCCAGAGTTTCTGGAAGGCATTTTTTATGATATTCTCAATCTCTCTTTTTGAACAAAAAAGGACCAGGATCATTGCAGGCGCTTATTCTCTGCTGCATGTAATCTTCTTTCCATAGTAGTATTCCGCAAGCTGTAAAAAAAGGGCAATGTCCTGGTCGAGTGTCGTGCCGCTCTGCACACAGCCCAGATACTGCGATGTTGCGCCATGCAGAAGAACTAAAGCATCACCGGGGATCCCTTGCGGAAGTTCCACAAAGTCCGTAAGTTCAGCCGACAGTTCATAGCGCACGTTCCTTCCTTTTTGCCAGACCACTGCTTCCTGAGCCAGGATCGGGGATCGTAACCAGATCCAGCCCTGGTCGAGTCGGGCTCTTTCCGCATTGAAGACTTCGCTTGCCAGCGGATCAGGGACAGGTGCCGCAAAAGGGCCCCCCGACAGCCGTGCTCCGCCGTCGCTGTGGTAGGTGAGTCTTATACCTTCCTCCGACGGGCTGAAGGTCGGCCCAACAGTAGTGGTTTTCTGATTCTCGCAGCCGGCATCTTGCCGCATTTCTTGCATTCGAAGAAAAGGCCAGGGTCCCTGATACAGCAGGGCTGTGCCGGCCTCACATTCTTCCAGTCGGGGGACGGGCCCGGAAAAGGGAGAACGGCTGGCAAGGAAAGCCCACTTACGAGAGCGCGCAAAATCAACAGAGAAAAGTTGGGCAATCCACGCATTCTCGAAGTCGAAGAAAATTTCCAGATTGGAATCCCGCGCGGAAAGGCTCCAGTTGTAAGAACCACTCAGAACCCGCCGGCCGTCAATGATCAGAGTTTTATGGTGCATGTGTCCTCCGGCAAGAAGATCGCCCCGGGAGAATACATTGTTATTGCCATCGGCATAAAGAAATAGAGGATGCGCTGCCGCCAGGCGATTCAGTGCGATGGCCTGACCTGTTACCGGTAACTTTCCCTGGTGAGAAGGATCATCGACGATACCCTCAACCAGCAAGCCTTCCATGGAACGACGGAGCAGGGCGGCCATGATCAGGGGATCGGTGAAGCTGTACATGCTAAATTGTATAGAGTATCGGGCGTCAAGGATCGCCTGTAAAATTACCAGTTGGATCAGTTTTCCCTGGCCGGGAGAGACAAGAATGCGCGTATCCGGCAGGCGCAGTATGTGGCTCTGGTTTTCCAGAAGCATCTCTTCGAGCATGGTTGCCTGTGTACTGGACAAAGAAAATTTCCAGAAGGCATTGTTGTTATGAAAAAAGCCGCTGCGTGTGAAGTTTCCCGTCCCGGTAAACAGGTGTTGCTGATCGGCGAGAATGAGTTTGACGTGCTGCAGTCCGCTGCGCTCCCGGCGTTCGATGAGGAATCCCTGGCCTTCGAGCAGAGGATAGGTTTCCTCCGGGTCACCAATGAGGCGCAGCCTCACTCCCCGGCTGCGGGCCCGCTCCAGGGCCTGGACCAATTCTTCCTGGTCCAGCCCGTAGCAAAATACCAATAGCTCTCTCTCTGCCGAATCGATCACAGAAAGGGCAGCTTCCAGCGGACGGCGTTTTTCTATCAGGCTTGCCTCATGATCGGGCCGGGTGAAGAAAAAGAAATTGTGGTAGGGATTATTCTGCGACAAAAGGAAATCGGGACTCCTTTCACTTTCCAGGCAGGACAGAAAAAGAAGCAGCAGAGCACAAAGACAGGCTTTCATTTCAAAGCTCCATGCTGGCAGCAAGATAGAGTGATTCTCCGGCCAGACGGGAGGAGCGTTTTCCAGCGCTCCGTTCCATAAGCCGGCCATAGCTCAATTCCAGTTGTCCGTTCTCCAGCCGGTGATGGATGACTGCGGACACCTCGATGTAATCCGGACGCTCGATATCTCCCTTCTGCCGGGCAAAGGGGTTCGCTGAAGAGGCGGTCCGCAGGGCCAGCGGACGCAAAATTCCGGCTCCCGCTTCGATGTAGCTTTCCCCAAAAAGGAATGAGAAGCGTAACCTGGCAAGTGCGGCATGATCCTGAAAGTAGGGCAAACTCCCTTTGCGGGCAATGGATTCTTCTTCTGTGCAATTTTCGCCGGAGCACAGCTCCGGGAAGGGTCGGGCTCCCAGGGATCCCAGCATGGGCCAGGTAAGCAAAAGGTGGTCGGCAAAGCCGATGTAGCCACTTTTTTCATGGGTATTGCCGGCTGCATCTTCGTAGCGTTCGGGGGCCTCCGGCAAAAATCCTTCCAACCTTACCCCCACGGGCCCGGCCTGCAAAGAAAACCGCAAGCTCAAGGCCGTTCCATCCACTTCCTGAAACTTTCCCTCTGACGATGCCCGGTAAAGCGTTCGGAATTGGCCCAGGGACCTCTCCGCGCCAAGGAAGGCCCGCACTTTGACGAAGTGGTCTGTAACCACACCGAGTCCCAGAGAACTGTAGTGGATGCGGCTCACGTAGCGGGGCCCGGAAAGGTAAGCATCTTCATCGCGGACGTGGGTGCCATGCGCCAACGCCAGACGGAAGAAGCTGTGAGAGAAGGTGCAGGCGATGCGCTGCCCGTAGCTGTCCTCCCTTTCTTTCTGGAAGAGATGGCTCTTGCGCCGGCGCACCACGGCATGAAGGGTGGCGCTATCCGGCCTTGTCCGCAGCATGCTTCCCGGTGGATCATCAGCTTCGGGCAGAAACGTTCCGGCCAGAGCATAGCGATGGTACGGTGTGGCCAGAAGGGTCAGTCCAGCGCGGCTGTAACGCACATGAATTCCGGTCAGACTGCCATGCCCTCCCAGTAAGGAATCAAATTCACCGCTGTGATGACGGCCAAGGATGAGTTCGCCATCCTCGTGGAAGTTGTAGGTCAAAGCCAGATGATTCCCTGGCAGGACACTCACCGGTTCAGAAGGTGCGTCTTCTTCCAGCGTTTGCCGGCCTTCTGTGTACAGAATACCCGCTTCCAGTTGAGCTCGCAGTGGACCCTGGCTGTCGCGTCTCTTCAAAATCGCACCGGCCGCCTGCCATTGATCGCTATAGCGGTTGCGCAGTTTACCCTGATCTTTTTCTTTCTGGTCCGGTTCGATTTTTGCCTCTTCTGTCTGCGGATGGAACCGCAGTCCGCCGCTGAAAAGGAAGATCCCGGTTTGCCAGCCTTCTGCCCGCAGAGTTGACATGCCTACGAAAAGCCAGAGCAGCGTTCTTTTCATCGACGAACCTCAAAGAAGGATCGTGCGCTACCGGTTCCATGGGTTCGTTCTACAAATTCGCCTGATACGCTGTGCAGTCCGCCATCCTGTCCGTACGCCGCCAGATTTCGATTCTCCGCAAAAATCAGGATTGCTTCTCCGCTCGAAATTCCATTACCCAGAGCGGTGGTCGATTGGATGGTCCACAGGGCGCGGTCCTGTGCACGGATGGGCAGCGGATGACCGTTGTAATCGGGATCCATGACAATGGCGCATTCGCCGGCAGAAATATGAAACTGCGATCCACTCAGACCGGCCGGCGCAGGCGTTGTCCGCCGCGTGAACCAGGGAACGATTTCATCTTCTGCCGAGGAATCGCGCAGGAAAAGCCTCTCTGCCCGGAAATCAGAAACCGCACAGACACGCAGCCATTCTTCTTCATTTTGCGCGGGAACAGGAACGATTGTCTGGATCAGGAGCTCCGGGGCAGGGTTGAAAACCTCCGTGCGGTAAAGCTGGCGATCCTCATGAAGGATATCCAGGAAGAGCTGCCCGGACAAAGAAGCAAGCGGCGGGGAAAGGAGTCCGGGCGATGCCTGGAAAGTAAGGGACTCAAGTGTTCGCCCGCTGTACCGAGCTGTCAATTGCAGCGGCGTGCTACTTTCCAGAATCAGGCCGTTTTGCTCATGCACAAAAGGATCATACTCAGCTGGCCTGCCCGGTGTTCCCCGATTCGCGGGGCAGGGTCCGACCGCTGCAGAGGAATCGGTAAAAAGTGACCCGCGAACCCATTCGAGGCTACGCTGTTCCTGGCTCTGTTGCCAGTTCAGTGCAGAAAGAACCGCTGCGCCGCGGCTCAAGCGAATTTCCCCGCTATCCGGCAATGACAGTTGGGCTTCCCTGGTTTGCGGAAGGCAGGCCGGTTCTTTTGACTTCGCAAAAACGATGAACCCGCGGGCCGAACCCGGGCTTATCGGATAGTGGTCTATTTTGCCCTGTGACTCCACTGCAAGGGAGTAGAGTTGATCACTGTTACCATTTATGAATACTTCTATATATTCTTCTTCTGCTCGCGATACTCCGGCCGGATCTTTGAGGCTCCAGGGCATGACTTCTGTTAGAATCACAGCCTGCGGATGAACAGCCAGGGCCGGATTGGCTTGACCCGGGCTCATGTGGTGGGTCAAAAGATCAGGCCGGATGGAGGTCTGTCCCGGCGGATGGAAGAAGAAACCGTCCGGGCCCAGGACAAGCGATGCCGGGGCATCATCGGCAAAAAGGTACGTGCCCTGAGGCAGCTCATAGGATCGGTCCATGTGCTGCCCTAAATCAACGAGGCGTAGCCTTGAACCGGGTCTTATGCTGCGCAATCGTCCATCGGCCTTGAAGGGTTGCTGAAAATACGCCTGGCCTGCACTGAAAAGCCGGATCTCCCTTTCCCGGAAGTTTTCACCCAGATTCAGCGGCATTCCATCAAATTCCATTACCAGAGCATCCGGCCGGCATGCACGCAGAGCGGCGATTTCGATGAACTTACCCGTGGGGTCCAGGGTATGTTCTGTCAGGATTCCGGTCGCATTTACTTCACTGAGTTGAAGATCATCGAGAGAACAGAAGGAAGGATCCGGCGCAACAGGCAAAATAAGCATACCTTCAGTGTGGCAACGCCCTTCCGTGCAGCGGATGGATGGTGAATAGTCCCCCTCCGCAGAGGATCGTTCCATGGATCGATCTTCATGCTCTGTAAGTTCTGGCACGATGTAAGAGCCTTTCTGTCGTAGTTCGAGACCCGCCACTGGCATATTGCGATACACGTGCACGCCTCCCGCAAAGAAAAAGCGATCCTCTCTGAAGGTGTATCCTGTTGGGCTGTACAGCTCGATGCGTGCCCGCTGCCATGCTGCCTGATTTGGCGCTGCAAGTTCAATGAAGCCTTCCCGGGTAGAATACTCGGACAGGAAAAGTTCCGATGGTGTTGCCTCTTTAATAACCGTTCTGAGAATGGGCGGCAATCTTTCCAGTCCTGCCGCAAAGGCCCGGGCGAGCTCCGGGTCCTGAACGGACAGCAAAAGGAGATCTCCTCCCTCGGGATAGAGGAACATAACAGAGCTGTCCGTTACGATGACATCAAAACTCTGATTTTCGAATGTCCAGGGAATGGGATTGTAGTCTAATGTTTGATCGTTAAGTGGAAATGCTGAGTAAAAATTCAGCTGGCCGCTGAGCTTCTCGTTCATTGCCTGATTTTCCTCTGGATTTCCGGAAAGGACAACTCGGACGTTCTTCAGGGAACGGGCAAGTTTGCGGTAGCTTGTCCGCGAGAGCTGCAGTCTGTCTGTGGCATAATAGGGGTCTTTCAGAGCGCTGAAGCTATCAACCAGGGCATTGTAATCCACGGTGGAAAAGTCCGCACTGCAGAAGCGAAAGCGCATCCCCATTTCCCGCGCAAAAAAATACGGCCGATGGCTCTGGATGCAGAGCAAATCTCTATCACGCTCGAAGAAAGGGCGTGAACTTCCCCATAGATCGCTGTAGGATAGGGGAGCTTCGCCTGCCAGGATACCCTGGCCGCTCAGGTCAAAGCCGGCAAAGTTCAGCTGGAGTCGGGCCTCGTGCTCAGATTGTAGCCAGAAATCCAGCGGTTTTTCCCGCTGGCAGTAAAGAGATAGAAAGCAGGCGAGGATTGGCAAGGTGCAGTTGAAAACCGCGGTAGCGGTTGGAAAACGGATGGTCATACCCGGAACGGTCGTCAGGATGACGATTGTTGCGCAGAAAATGAAGAAGGTGCTGTTCTTAACAGAGTTCTTTCGCCCGGAACCCGGGGGACTTGAGGGACTTTACACCGGTATAGCCGACTTCTGGGAGCCGGCATCGCTTGAGGTCGTCGTTAGCTGTAAGGAGAGTTCCTATTTACAGAGTAGTAGTGTTCGTGCACAGTTCGATCGCAGCCGGCCCTATCCCGTTCACAGAATCTCTCCTTTCGCAGACAGTTTGAAGCAGATGTTTAACAAATCAGACCAGGAGCAGAAATTTTTGAAATTTCTGGAGGAACGGCTGGAAATATTTGAGCCGGATCATGTGCTGATCGGTCAGATTTCTGAATCGTCCCAGGTTGCTCGTTACGCGCTGAGCGATTACAATGTTCCCTACTCTATCTTTCTTGGCGGCCGCGATTTTAAGAATAAATTAAGTTTATTTAATTTTAAGGACAGGAAGCTTGTGAGTCGAGCTCGCAATGTTTTTACATTGAGCCGATTCATTGCCCGCGGGGCCCGGGATTACGGCATCCCGGAGGAACGTATAACGGTGTTGCCCCCCGGTCTGGTTCGTTTGCCGGAGGAAAGTAAGAAAAGGAAGAAGAAAGAATTTGATTTTTCTGAAAAGTTAAAGGGAAAGGTGGTGGTCCTCGGGATTGGCCCGTTTGTACCGCGGAAGGGATTTGATGTGCTTCTGGAAGCTCTCAGTATGGAGCTTGATGTGCAGAAAAAAGTACACGTTCTATTAGTAGGCAGTGGTCCGGAGTATTCTTACCTGGCGGAATTGATTCGCATCCGCGAGCTGGAAGAGAGTGTCACCATGACAGGCTTCCTCGACGAGGACAATCTGGCGGAAATCTACCAGCAGGCAGATATTTTTGTGCAACCAGGCCAGGACCGTGAAGATGACGTAGAGTCTCTCAGTACAACGCTCATGGAGGCCGCCGCCTGCGGCCTGCCCGCCATTGCGGGCAGGCAGGGTGGAAACGATGAATTGCTGCGGCATGGTATCAATGGTTTCCTGGTTGAACCGGGCAATGTGGCCGATTTCGGCCGCAGGCTCCGCGAACTGGTCTTCTCTCCCACTCTGCGCAATCGCCAGGGGCGCATGGCCCAGGAGATTGCCCGGCAGGAGTTTGATTTTGCCCGTACCTGCGAAGCAATTCTTGTCCGGGTCTGAAGTCCGGTATCCGTTTTTACTTTTTCAAAAATTCCCGCAGCACCGTGTGCAGAATCCCACCATTGCGGTAGTACTCGATGTCCACCGGTGTGTCCAGTCTGGCAATAGCAGTGAATGTTTTGGAATCGGCTTTGATGATTACTTCTTGCATGGGCTTTAAATCGTTGGAGAGTCCTGTAATTTCAAAAACTTCCTTACCGGTCAGGCCCAGAGAATCGGCATTTTCCCCGGCTTTGAACTGAAGCGGCAGCACGCCCATGCCGACCAGGTTTGAGCGGTGGATGCGTTCGTAGCTTTCCGCGATCACGGCCCGCACTCCCAGCAAGTAGGTTCCTTTGGCTGCCCAGTCGCGAGAGGAGCCGGTGCCGTACTCCTGACCGGCCAGTACTACCAGCGGAACTCCCTGTTTTTTGTACTCGATACTGGCGTCGTAGATGGTCATTTGTTCGCCTGAAGGCTGATACGTTGTCCAGCCACCTTCCGTTCCCGGAGCCAGCTGATTGCGCAGGCGAATGTTGGCAAAAGTGCCGCGGGTCATTACCCGGTCGTTGCCGCGCCGCGAACCGTAGGAATTGAAATCGACTGGCTCGACTCCCTTTTCCTGTAAATACCTGGCGGCGGGCGAGTTCTTACTGATAGAACCGGCGGGGCTGATGTGATCGGTGGTCACCGAATCCCCGACCTTAACCAGCACCCGGGCGCCTTTGATGTCACCGATGTTGCCGGACTCCGGGCTCATATCTACAAAGAACGGAGGTTCCTGGATGTATGTGGACTTTTCATCCCAGTCGTAAACGAGGCCGGTGCTGGTCTTGATCTCATTCCAGCGTGCGTTAAAGTTCCGTACCTGACCATACTGTGACTCGTACATTTCAGGAGAGATGACAGACAGGGCACGCTGCACTTCCGCAGTGGTAGGCCAGATGTCGCGCAGGTACACCGGCTGTCCACTGCTGTCCTGACCGATGGGATCTTTTTGCAGATCAATGTCCACGGTTCCTGCAAGAGCATAGGCCACAACCAGTGGCGGACTGGCCAGGTAGTTGGCTTTCACGTCAGGTGAGATTCGCCCTTCAAAATTGCGGTTCCCGGAAAGGACCGATGCAGCGACCAGGCCTTCTTTGTTTATGGCGTCAGAGACCACCGGGGGCAGGGGACCGGAGTTGCCAATGCAGGTGGTGCATCCGTATCCTACCGTATGGAACCCCAGGGCTTCCAGAGATCCCGTGAGACCTGCTTTATCTAAGTATTCTGTAACAACTCGGGAGCCAGGAGCGAGACTCGTTTTTACGTAAGGCTTAACTTTTAGGCCCCGTTCGACGGCTTTGCGGGCCAAGAGTCCCGCACCGATCATGACGCCGGGATTGGACGTGTTGGTGCAGGAAGTGATGGCCGCGATGACCACAGATCCATGAGTGATTTCAGAGTCCATGCCGGGCAGTCCGGCTTTCTTTTTTAGATCCTCTGATTTGAGCTCAAAGCCGCGTTCTTTCAGCGGTTGCGACAGAGCCTTTCGCCAGGTCCCCTGCATATCGTTCAGGTTGACCCGATCCTGGGGTCGCTTGGGGCCGGCGAGAGCCGGGAGCACAGAAGACAGATCGAGTTCAAGCGTGTCCGTAAAATCAGGTGTCGGAGAACTTGCAGTCAGGAAGAGACCCTGTTCTTTGTAATAGGTTTCCACCAGAGCAATCAGATCTTTGCTGCGTCCGGTTCGCTCCAGGTAGCGCAGGACTTCTTGATCTACAGGGAAAAATCCCATTGTTGCTCCGTATTCCGGGGCCATATTGGCCATGGTCGCCCGGTCTGGCAAAGACAGCTCCTGAATTCCTGGACCAAAAAATTCTACAAATTTATTTACGACTCCTTTTTTACGCAACATCTCCGTTACCCGAAGCACCAGATCGGTTGCAGTTGCGCCTTCCGGAAGACGTCCGATGAGCTTGAAGCCAACAACCTGCGGGATCAGCATGTACATGGGCTGTCCAAGCATGGCCGCTTCTGCCTCGATTCCACCCACACCCCAGCCAAGGACTCCCAGGCCATTGATCATCGTGGTATGCGAATCCGTGCCCACAAGGCTATCAGGATAGGCAATCCCATCACGAGTAAGGACGACTCGAGCCAGATACTCCAGGTTCACCTGGTGCACGATGCCGGCTCCGGGCGGAACAATACCTAAATTTTCAAAAGCACCCTGGCCCCATTTCAGGAATTCATACCTTTCGCGATTGCGTTCAAATTCGATAGCGATATTCTTTTCGAGGGCATCCGGGCTCCCGAAGTAATCAACCATCACGGAGTGATCGATGACCAGATCAACCTGAACGCGAGGGTTGATTCGGGATGGATCGCCACCCATACGCACCATGGCACTGCGCAGAGCTGCCAAATCGACGACTGCAGGCACGCCGGTAAAATCCTGCAGAACGACCCGCCCTGGTTTGAACGCGGTTTCCCGTTCCGTATTGTTTTTGTCCCAGTTCAGTAAAGCAAGCACATCGGACTCATGGATCTGAAAGTTGTCCAGATTGCGCAGGGCAGCTTCCAGAAGGATCCGGATGGAGTAGGGTAGCCGATCCAGATTTCCTTCCGCCGAGCGGGCCAGTTCCGGCAAACTGTAGTAGCCGTATTCTTTTCCGGCAGCCGTACATTTTTTGAAAGTGCTTTCCTTCATGGAGCCGGGGTGTCCGGCGTAATGACTTGAGTCAATAAGATAATTATCCGCTGGCCCTGACGATCTCCCGCACCTTACTACCGATCAAATCACGGACTTTTCGGAAGTCATCCGGGTTCATATCGCGGGGGTCAGGGATCTGCCAATCAAGGCGATTTCTCGCGGGTATGAACGGACAGGCGTCGCCACAGCCCATCGTGACAACATAGTCAAATTCCATGGGCGGAAGATCGTCCAGGCTTTTGGAAGTGTGACTCGACAGGTCATAATTGAGTTCGGCCATGGCTGCAATGGCTCTGGGATTGACTTTGCCCGATGGGCGTGAGCCCGCGCTGAAAGCTTCGATCTGGTCCCCCCCATAAATACGGGCAAAAGCCTGGGCCATTTGGGAGCGATTGGAATTTTCAATACACACGAACAGGAAACGTTTCACTTCAAAGGACAGCATCCCGGGGAATACGCAAATGCGCAAGCCAGTTTGACAGCCAGCCGTTGAACGGGGCCAGCGCCGCCCCGAAGAGCCGGAGCGACGGTGTAGTGGATTGGAGGCCCGCAGCTCTTTTTACGGACTGGCCCATCATCTTATGCAAGTGAATTGGAAGGCCCAATGATTTTTTTTACCATCTCTCCAGAGATTCCGAATAGGATCTTTCTGCGGAACAAGGGAATGGGGTCATTCTTCCTGCGGATCAAAGGAATGCATGAACCGGGATTTCGAGAAAAAGATATCTGGCTTTCTTCTTTCGTACGGAGGCTGAAAGGAACGTTTGAAGAAGGCAAGTAACGTTCCGGACACGAAACCCTCGCGAAACAACGGAACTTTGTCTTACGCCATGCCCAACTCAAATTCTTTTTCTTGTTTTGGAATCTGGCGTCCACCCGATTTTACCTAGCAGGCTGCTGAAAAAGTCAAAAAAATCCTGGCCGATAGTAGGCCTAATTTATTAATAGGCCACGGAGGTCCAAAAATGCGTGGATCAGATATTCAACAGCCTGTAATGTTCAGCTATATGCCGCTGGATGAAATCGTATCAAAGAAACAGCCTTTGCGAGAGATTCGGGAAATGGTCGACTTTATTCTGGAACGTATGGACAGGCGTTTTGGATCAATGTATTCAACCTTGGGGCGACCTTCCATCCCGCCGGAAAAGATCATGCGAGTCTTATTGCTGCAGATCCTGTATTCCGTCCGTAGCGAGCGGCTGCTCATGGACCAATTGAAATACAATATGCTTTTTAAATGGTTTGTGGGACTCAACCCGGATGATGAACCGTGGGATCCTACCGTTCTTTCAAAAAACAGGGAGCGTTTCCTCAGGGGCGGAGTTGCCAGGCGTTTTTTTCGCGAAGTAGTGGCTCTGGCTCGAAATAATGGTCTACTGAGCGCTGAGCACTTTACGGTTGATGGGACACCTGATTCAATCCCTGCCAGCCTGAAAAGTTTCCAGCCCAGGGGAAAGAAACGAAAGAAACCGCAAGGAAGAAATCCATCCATAAATTTTCATGGAGAAAGAAGGTCCAATAAGACCCATCAATCGATTACAGACCCGGAAGCCATCCTGTGTCGCAAGGGTCCGGGAAAGGAAGCGCTTCTTTCCTACCTTGGCAATGCGCTTACTGAAAACCGCAATGGGCTGGTGGTCGATTGCAATCTCGTTCTGGCAACAGGTACAGCAGAGCGCGAGGCGGCGATGCAAATGCTTAAAGCAGAAAGGACAAGGAATCCTTTC
The DNA here is from genome assembly GCA_015075425.1 of Spirochaetales bacterium. Lineage (GTDB taxonomy): Bacteria > Spirochaetota > Leptospiria > Leptospirales > Leptonemataceae > H5-SPI1. The sequence goes on from JABTUL010000003.1 coordinate 336,470, forward strand.
GGGAGAATAACTGTGGGGGCGGACAAGGGCTACGATGTCAGAAGCTACGTGGACTTCTGTCGAAAAAATGATGTTACACCGCATGTGGCATCCCGAAAAAGGAACCGCAATTGATGGTCGAACGATAAGACATATCGGATATAAAATCAGTCAGATAAAACGTAAGATGGTAGAAGAACCTTTTGGATGGGCGAAGACCATCGGGAATATGCGCCGCTCTCGTTACTTCGGTCTGGCCAGAACCGGCTTTTCATTTATTCTGTGCATGGCAGCTTATGATCTCGTGCGGATGCGAAAATTGATTTACTGAGGGGAAGGTGTGTCCGTTTGGGTGCGGACAAACAAAAAAGGAGCCAGAATGAACCGAAAAATTAACGATGCATCATATTATTTCATAAAGAATACATACAGTGCATCATCGGTCAAAGAAAATCAAACTTTTTCAGCAGCCTGCTAGACCAAACCGGGCGCGCATCCGCACGACCCGCCACCATTCCGGCTTGCCTCAAAGCTTTCGCAACCCCTTTTCCCGGAATGGTGCCGGGGAGAAGACAAGGGCCGAACGACCGGAGCGCATAGCGCAGGGAGTGAGCGCTAAGCCGCAAAGTTAGCCGCCGTGTCCGACTTTTTGGTCCGGATAGACTCTTTCATACAGATATTGTTTGATTAGACTCTGGTAGGGAATACCGCGTTCATTTGCCTGAATTTTCAGTTGATTCAGCAACGCCTCTGGCATTCTGATAGAAACAGAGCGGTTACTCGGTTTCAAATTAGGAAAAGACATCTTGCGGGCCCGAGAGTAATCAACGTATTCAGCGGAATCATGAGTGTGCCAGAAGGCAGCTTCTTCTTCCTCATTCTTAAATTTCGGAATCTTCTTCAAGGTGGCTTTCATAAGCTTTTTGCTCCCTTCTGGTCATGTTACGGGTTGATATAATCCGGATTTTGTTTCTGCGTATTGTAAAAACGAGAAAAAGGAGCCGGTATGTTGCAGTGCGTCCGAGTACATGAAACCGGTCTTCTGATTCCGAGTGCATTTCATCCGGGATGACCAGAATGGGGTCATGGAAGAATACCTCCTCGCATTCAGCCGGGTGGACACTATGCCTGTTGCTGACCTTTTCTGCATTTCCTTTGTTCCAGTCGCAGCCGACAATTTTTGAAGAATCGGGCAACTTCACTTGTATATATGCAGTATATACAAGTGAAAAAATGTCAAGAGGAAAAGGGCTCTCTACCAGGTTTCCGGCAATCGTGCACGCGAAAAAAAACAGAGGGAAGGTGAATAAGCCCAGACATGGCGGTTAATGACGCGGCTTAGCGAAGTTGGGCCGGCAGGCCCAATTTGCCCGCAGTCTGGTGCGGTGCGCGCCATACGCGTAATCTAAACCGGGCGCGCATCCGCACGACCCGTCACCATTCCGGCTTCCCTCAAAGCTTCTGCAACCCCTTTTCCCGGAATGGTGGCGGGGAGAAGACCAGGGCCGAACGACCGGAGCGAACAGCGTAGGGAGTGAGCGCTAAGCCGCTAAGTTATGCGCTTTGTTCCGAGCCCATCCTCTGGTGAAAGAATCCGGAGAAAGAGAGATAAATGAATTGACGGATGATAGCGCCGGTGCTATCATATTCTAGTGCGTGTAGTCATGGATACGAGTGTCTTGTATCAGGCTTTACGTAGTGCGCGAGGGGCGTCGCACCGGATCCTCCGCATGATCAGTGCCGGAAAACTTGAATTGGCCCTGTCAACGAGTGCGTTTGAGGAGTACGCGGCCGTTCTGTCGCGTAGGTCCAGCCTGGCAGACCTTCGACTGTCCAGAAAGGACGTAGATAATGTGCTGGAATTCATAGCTTATCTTTGCATTCCGGTCACTATCCACTTTGGGTTGAGACCCAACCTGCAGGATGAAGGGGACAATTTGTTTGTGGAGCTGGCATTCGCGAGCCAGTGCCGGTATTTGATCAAGAGCAATGTTAGGGATTTTAGGTCTGGAGACCTGAAGTTCGACAGTTTTGAGGCGGTTACGCCTGCCGAGTTCTTAAGAATTTGGAGGAAGACATATGAAAGCTAAGACCAATGTTTTGACCTTAAGGATCCCTCAGGATCTGAAAGACCGAATTGAGAAAATGGCAGATCAACAGGGTGTGTCGATCAATCAGCTCGCGATGTATGCCTTTGCGCGGGAGATCACAGAGATGGAGACCCGCGGATATTTTCAGCGTATCTACGGTACGAAAAGTGGAAAGCAGTTAAGGGCTGGGTTCGAGCGAGTAATGTCCAAAGTAAAATCAGACCGAGTTCCGAACTGGGACAAGCCTGTTGAGCAATAATGGCGGTTTCGCTGCAAGTGGTCGTGGATAAAACAAGAAAAACTGCGAGGAATGACGCTTAACGACGCGGCTTAGCGAAGTTGGGCCGTGAGGCCCAATTTGCCCGCAGTCTGGTGCGGTGCGCGCCATACGCATCCACCAACCCGGGCGCGCATCCGCACGACCCGTCACCATTCCGGCTTTTATCAAGGCTTGATCTTCCCCCGATTTTCTGGACACCCCAACACCAAATGGGAGGAACGAAAATATGGGAAGAAAGAAAGGAGTTCCATTGTATGATGATGGATTCAAGCGGGATGCAGTCGATCTGACTGTCCACGGAAAGTCCGTGCGCCAGGTTGCATCGGACATGGGCATTTCTGAAGCCAGTCTTCATAATTGGAGAAAGAAATATTTGGATGAAGAAGGTCCACAGCGGCAACACCTGAGGGAGGAAAACGAACGCCTGCGCCGGGAAGTCATAGAACTCAGACAGGAGCGTGATATCTTAAAAAGTCCGTGGCCATCTTCTTGAAACCACACAGGACAAGTATGCCTTCGTGAAGGCGCATTGTCTGATTGTCTGTGAAGAAGATGCAAGATTCTGGAAATTTCGCGGTGGAGTACCATGAGTGGCTGGATCGCAAGCCCTCCCTCGTCGGGCCAGTGAGAATGCGGCGATCCTTACGGTGATCAAAGCTATCAACGCTGAGGTTAAAGGCGCCTACGGAAGTCCGAGGATGACCTGAACTTGGCTGGATCGCGGGATTCAGGCCGGGCGAAAACCGTGTTGCCCGTATTATGGCCAGATCTGGCGTTTCTGCCTCATTCAGGCGCAGATTCAAGGTCCAGACCACGGATTCTAAGCTATGATCTTCCGATCTCTCCGAACTTGCTTGATCAGAAGTTCAAAGCAACTCGCGCTAACCAGATCTGGTGTTCTGATATCACCTATATCCGCATCCGGCGAGGGCTTCGGCCATCTGTGTGTGGTCAAAGATCTGTATGATGATGAGAAGATTGTCGGTTGGTCTTCGCGCCATTTAAAAACAGAGCTGGCTCTCGAAGCTTTTCGCCATGCTGTATTCCGTCGCAAACCGCGTCGAAGCATCATCTTCATTCAGATCGCGGAGTCCGTGGTGAATTCAATCGGCCGTCGCAACACCCTCAGTCATGGAGGTGGGAATGGAAAGACCGGAAATTGGATGAGATTAATTACCAAAGCGATCACCGATGAGATCGCCGGGGCACCTGCGCATCGCCGGAAATACAACGACGGTTTTGGCGAGTGATTGCAACGGGGTCACGAGCGAGAGCGCCGCGGAATCGGTCGGCGTCGCTCTGGTTGTCGGCTGTAGATGGTTCAGACAGGGTGGCGGCATGCCACCACCATTTGCCGTCACAGATCCATCGGGTCGCTACTTGTCGTATTCAGAACGCGAGGAGATCTCGTTGCTGAAAACACAGGGTATGGGGTCTGAGACATTGCACGTCAATTGAATCGCTCGCCGTCAACGATCTCGCGAGAACTGCGCCGAAATGCCGCAACTCGCGGCGGCAAGCTCGATTATCGAGCGTCAGTTGCACAGTGGAAGTCAGAACTCGCTGCCCAACGCCCGAAGCAGGCCAAGTTGCTCATCAACCCACGCCTGCGCCATTACGTGCAAGAGCGCCTATCGGGTCGAATCAGTCGGGCGAACGGAAGACGGGTGGCAGGCCCGACGGAGACTCCGTGGCAAGGGCAACAAACCACGTCGTGGAGATCGCCGCTGGGTCATGGCGTGGAGCCCGGAGCAGATATCGCAGCGCTTGAAAGTCGATTTCCGATGATGAGTCCATGCGCATTAGCCACGAAGCGATCTATCAGGCCCTTTACGTCGAATGCCGCGGTGCCCTAAAACGTGAGCTGGTGACATGTTTGCACCGGTAGAGCGCTGCGTCCCGCGAGGACGCACTCGTCAGAAAGCCCGGGCACACGTCACACCGAAGTGATGATATGCGAGCGGCCAGAGGAAGTCAAAGACCGCGCAGTGCCGTGGCATTGAGGGCGACTTGTTGATCGGCCTGAACCGATCGGCAATCGGCACACTCGTCGAGCGTAACACCCGATCCACAATGCTCATTCACCTCCCAAGAGAGGAGGGTTTTGGGATCATTCCACGAAGAAAGAACGGACCGCCGCTCGCCGGCTTCGGCGCAATCACGATGAAAACGCACTCGCAGTGCAGATGACGACCTTACCTGAGCAACTGCGTCGTTCGTTGACATGGGATCGAGGCAAAGAACTTTCGGCGCATGTCGCGTTGGTGGAGACCGGTATCCCCGCATACTTCGCGGACCCACAAAGTCCATGGCAACGTGGAACGAATGAGAACACCAACGGCATCTTGCGACAGCATTCCCGAAGGAACTGATCTGTCACGCTGGTCAGCTAACGAGATTGAAGCTGTTGCTCATACGCTTAACACGCGACCACGCAAGACACTGGGATGGAGGACTCCCGCAGAGGTGCTTGACGGTTATCTACGATCCATTCAACATGCCTGTGTTGCGACGACCGATTGAACCCAAGCAGTATGCATCAGAAGCATTTCAGGAAGAATTGAAACGTCACGGTTTTCGCCAGAGCATGAGTCGCAAGGGAAATTGCTACGACAATGCCCCGGTCGAATAATTCTTCAGCAGGCTAAAAGTTGAGGAGGTTTATAGAAACAAATATAAGACTTTTTCGGATGCGAGAAGAAATTTATTTGACTACATCGAAGGCTTCTACAACAGGAGGAGGAAACATTCGCGTCTGGGCTACAGGAGTCCGGTGGAGTTTTCAAATAGATAGGGGTGTCCGTTTTATCGGGGGAAGATCAGTTGCGCTGCCCCAACCGGTCATTGATCTGCTGCGTCAATCTTGCATGCCGATGCTGAAGGTGCTTGCTCTTCTCCAAAGACTGCGGATTTCTTTCCAGAAAATCTCTCTGAAAAGATAGAAACCGTAATGAGTTTAGATCGGAAACATGCACAACGAACGCGAACATGTCTGTTTCGCCGATATTGAAAACTACATTGAGATCTCGTAACAAGCTCATGATGATTTTCACAAATTCATCAGCGTTGGCTACACGAGACGCACGGATAAAGTCAAAATGATCGGAAGCCTCAATCTTGACTTGGAACTCATGATAATTAAGGATCTCTTGAATTCTAGCGAAATATGGCTCGGACCATGCTGCGCCAGGGATGCCCATTTCAGAATTCAACGTCTTCGAGGGCCCTCTCTGCCAGCAAAGTTGCCGCCTCAAATGAGGTAGGAACATGGCAAGATATAGTGTGAATTTCAAGGAAGCGGTCGTCAGAAAGATGCTTCTGCCCGGTGGCAAGGGGTCCAGTGCCACAGCGGAAGAGACTGGTGTCTCAGCACCGACCCTCTACGGATGGATCAGGAAGCTGAGGAGGACAGTGGAGATGGAGAAGACAGGACCGGTCCGAACGAGCGGAGCCTGAGCGAGAAGCTTGAACTGCTGATGGAATCCGCGAACCGGGACCGGATGCACTGGGTGAATGGCTTCGCGGACGGGGAGTCCATGAGGAGCACCTGAAGCTGTGGCGCACCGAGTACGCGAGGCTCTTGAGTCAGGTGGCTCGGCGACCCGCCGGATCTCGCGCAGAGCCGCGGGGAGATCAAGGCCCGGAGAGGAAGTGCGCCGCAAGGACAAGGCGTTGGCCGAGCTGACCGCGATCGTGGTACATCAAAAAACTGGAGACCTTGTTGGGCGAGGAAAGGAGCCTTGACCTCGTCGTCGGTCAGATCGCACCTCGTGGCCCCGGGTCGCGGAGGCGATGGCCGCCGGTGCCCGCCCTCAAGGTCATCGGAGAACACCTGAGGATCGACCACAGGACTCTGCAGCGATGGCGGAAGGACCCGGCCGGTGACGGCCGCAAGGACGCAGTCCGCAAGGCACAATAAACTCACCGACGCGGAGCGCGCGCGGAAACCTCCGTGTCGTAAACTTGCCCGAATACCGCGACATGGCCCCGGCCGAGATCGTGGCCTCTTTGGCCGAACGGGGGCAATGTGGGCTCTGAACGCACCATCTACCGGGTGCTCAAGGAGAACGGCCAGCTGGCTCACCGCGGGCCGGGTCGAGCGCGAACGAAGCGTGAACGTCCATCGCATGAGGCGACCGGACCCGGCAACTCCTCAGCTGGGACATTACCTATTTGCTCTCCAGCATACGCGGCGTCTACTTCTACCTGTATCTCGTGATGGACGTTTGAGCCGCAAAATCGTGGCATGGGAAGTGCACTCGGAGGAGCTCAGCGCACTGTCAGCCGAAATGATGGATCACCTCGCGGGCACGATGCCGCTCAAGGGCACCATCCTGCATGCCGACAACGGCAGCCCCATGAAGGGTTCCACTATGTTGGAGAAGCTCTATGAACTCGGGGTCACGGCCTCGTTTTCAAGGCCGCGCGTGAGCGAGGACAATCCGTTCTCCGAGTCGCTGTTTCGCACGCTGAAATACCGTCCCGGATATCCCAAGGCCTTCGCCACGATGCATTCGGCCCGCTGCTGGATTGCTGATTTCGTGAACTGGTATAACAATGTCCACAGGCATTCGGGCATCGGTTACGTAACACCGGCGCAGAGGCATTCCGGCATCGACAGGCCCATTCTGGAAAAACGCCGTGCCACATTCGAGGCCGCACGGGAACGCCATCCTGAACGCTGGTCACGGAATACGAAATCCTGGAAATACATTGACAATGTGAAACTCGGAAGGAAGAAGGAAAGGGTCGAGGCGGCCGCATGACGTTCGGTTCGCATAAAAGAAAATACGCGGCAACTTTGCTGGCAGGGACCAGAGGGAATCATTGTATACTACAAATTGGTAGAATAACGGCGAGGCAGAATGATCTGCTAAGCAATATGTGTGTTCTCCCGATTGGGATAAAAAGCCCTGAAAATATGAATCGAGTTTTTCAAACGGAATATCTGTAACCTTCACCGGCCTGAAAAGATAGTAAAGGAAAATGAGCACCCCAACAAGAAAGGCGATTATACTTGCAATCCAAATCATAGCGCAATGTCAGGTAACGACGAGGCTTAGCGAAGTTGGGCCGCCAGGCCCAATTTGCCCGCAGTCTGGTGCGGTGCGCGCCATACGCATAGGCCAAACCGGGCGCGCATCCGCAGGACTCGTCACCATTCCGGCTTTCCTCAGGGCTTTTGCATCCTTTTCCCGGAATGGTGGCGGGGAGAAGACCAGGGCCGAGCGACCGGAGTGAATAGCGAAGGGAGTGAGCGCTAAGCCGCAAAGTTATCTGCTGTTCCGCCTCTGTATACAATTGCTCAGTCCGCTAAAATACTTTCATCCAATAGTCGACGCGAATGGATAACGGCCAGTATTTCAATTCTCTCTCTGATCTGGTAAAGAATACGATAGGAATAGCAGCTCAATTCCCGGATAGCTGAATCATGCAATTCTGGAACTACTCTGCCAATTTCCGGAAAGCGCTCGAGGATTTGACAGCGATTGACAATTTCCTCAGTGACGCGTCTGGCATAACGGTCAGAATCGCGTCCTATGTAATCAAAGATGCTTTTCAAATCCTCAAGGGCTGGACGGGTCCATACTACTACCACTTCGCCATTGCTTTTCGAACATCTGCTTCTGAGAGCACTTCATCGAGCGACGCGGCCCTCTGACCCTTCTGAATCTTTTCAAGGACGTAGATCTGGTACATTATGTCATCGGCCGTCGCAGTTTCGGGTAGCTTGGACAAGATTTCGATGGCTTTATCCTTCAGGCTTTGCATTCTCCTATCTTCAGGCGCCGCTGAAAAAGTTCAAGAGATTTTAGAGCTTCCGGGCCGGAAAAATCTACCGCATAGTCGCGTGTTACCAAAGGAGGTGGGGTGCTCCTGTGCGTTTCTCGTAGCGCTTACTGTCAAAAATGACATCCGCGCTTCCGGGTTATGATATTGCTTTAGTTTATGAAAAATGAACAGCCTGGCGGAATGGCAGATAACGACGCGGCTTAGCGAAGTTGGGCCGCCAGGCCCAATTTGCCCGCAGTCTGGTGCGGTGCGCGCCATACGCATCCACCAAACCGGGCGCGCATCCGCACGACCCGTCACCATTCCGGTTTTCCTCAAAGCTTCTGCAACCCCTTTTCCCGGAATGGTGGCGGGGAGAAGACCAGGGCCGAGCGACCGGAGCGAATGCGAAGGGAGTGAGCGCTAAGCCGCAAAGTTATTTGCTGTTTACGGGTCGTATTTCTCATATTTCCCCGAATCCTCTTTCCTTCAGATTGTAGATCACTTCAGTTAAAGCTGGTGTATGTTCCGGCTGAAGGAGCCATAGATAAGAACGAGGACTTCCCCGGGTCCAATGCAGAATTCTCCGATGGGGAAGCGCTGGCATAACGGATTGAAGGCGGAGTTTGTAAAGATCGATAGGTTTCCGATCGTGATGATTGTAGATGACTACACTGGATCCGTTTTTGAAGGTCGTTTCGATTTCTTCGGGCATTGCGTATTTGAGTGCCTTTCTGGATCGAGCGGATTTGACCGAGGTCGGCACAATTCCGTTATCAGGGTCAAAGAATACGACTTCTGCTCCATTGAGTGATTTCAATGAATTTTCAAACCATTGGGTCCGAGCCGCTGGACGCGCTTGTATATCTGCGGGCAGCGGCAGATTATCAGAGAAATAAGAACAATTGGGAACCAGTCGCAAGGATTCCAGCTCTGCAACCGTTCTCTTGCCGCTGCCAGTCAGTGCGAGCAAACGCGAAAATAATTCCGGGTCATAACGTTCACAATCCGGGAAATTGTCCAGCGTGTGTTTACCGTCCCCATTTTCTTCTTCGTAAGGATTAAGGTACCAGTTCAGGCCCAGGCTCAGACCAGTTTTGGAAATCCCGCGTAACAAGACCAGCTTGCTAAAATCTCCAAGATGGCCTGCATATCGGTTTTGCATTCAATTCCCCGGGCAACTCCGCAAATGGCAAATAACGTGTAGGATTCCTGACGTTTGCCCGTAGGGCAAATGTGGTCAAGCACGATGCGGTGCGCGCCCATAAAAATCCACCAAAACCGGCGCGCATCCGCACGGAGCGGACAAATGAAGGCCCACGGCCGGAATGGTCCGCGTAGAGTGCGCCGACCCGAGGAGCCGGAGCGCATGCGGAGGCCCGCAGCAGGAATCCGCAGTTATTTGCTGTGCGCCCGCGGGAGCCACGGACGCCGACGCGGGTGTGCCCGGCATGGGCGATGACTAAAGGGTGAGAGTCCCGAACAGGGGAGGTTGAACCCCCTGATAGCCAAGAGCAAGGGTGTCCATCGTGAGGTGGAATCTGAAGGAAGCTGGAGGCAAACTCCTGGCCTGACGCACAGGAACCTGATGAGGCCGTTAGTCTGGATGAGGCTGCCCGTGAAGCTGAAGTCCGTTCAACCAAAGGGCGAGGCGGTAGATCAGGCAGGTAGACGGGAGGAAAGTCATCACCCTTACCCGGGGAGATCTGTAGGAACGTCGGCGGAGGGTCCGCGTGCGGAGGAAACCGACAACCATCATCATGAGATGATGCTGATCTTACAGAAGTCAGCAGAGGTCATAGTGTCCCACAAAAGGGTGCGGCTGGAAGGCGACTCGGGGGAACGAAGGACCGAACATTAGTTTTGAGGAGAAACCTGTAGAATCATGATCATGCAAGGACAGCTGGAATTTCCATTTGCGGGAGGGCCGGACTCAAACGAAGGGGTGAAGCCCCGACCGCGAGCCGGTAGCGGAGCATGACACGGCTGAAGCAGGCATAGACCTCACGAACGGTAAGGAAAATCTCTCGGATCAATTGCTTGATCCGGGAAATACTGCAGAGGCCTGCAAGAAGGTCAAATCGAATAGAGGCGCAGCTGGAGTCGATGGTATCACGACCGGAGCTCTGGATGAATTCATGACGGAGCACTGGTTGGGTATCGCCGATCGTATTCGCTCGAACAGCTACCGGCCACAGCCGGTGCGACGGGTGGAAATACCCAAGGCCGATGGCAGCAAACGTTTGCTCGGATACCAACGGTAATTGACCGTGTAATCCAGCAGGCTCTGCTGCAAATCCTGACGCCGATCTTCGACCCATTCTCGAGTCGAGCTATGGATTTCGTCCGGGACGGAGCGCACATGATGCGTTCGTGCTGCTCGGAACTCATGGAAGAAGGCTACTACATCGTGGTTGACATCGATCTGGAGAAATTCTTCGATCGAGTCAATCATGACATACTCATGTCGCGCGTGGCCCGAAAGATAGCGGACAAGACAATCCTGCGATTGATCCGTCGCTATCTTGACTCAGGTGTCATGCTGAACGGAGTGTGTGTGGCTACGGAAGAAGGTGTCCCGCAGGGTGGCCCACTCAGCCCCCTTCTGGCGAACATTCTTCTGGATGACCTCGACAAGGAGCTGGAGAAACGCGGGCACAAGTTCTGTCGCTATGCAGACGACTGCAACATCTACGTGAAGGGCCGTCGATCGGGAGAAAGGGTATTCGAAAGCATCGTGCGCTTTCTGAGTAAGAGGCTCAGACTTACGGTGAATGAAGAAAAGAGTGCTGTGGACCGTCCATCAGCCCGGAAGTTTCTGGGCTTCAGTTTTCTGCGGACTGGCTTCGGGGTGAAGATCTGCATATCCCGGCAATCCATAAAGAAACTTAAAGACAAAATCCGCGAGCACACCAGGGTTCGAAGGGGGAACATCACCCTCGAAGAAAGAATCAAGGTGCTCAGGCGATATCTGGTTGGATGGATGGGCTACTATGCACTCACGGACGATCCTTCCATTCTTGGCAACATCACATCGTGGATGCGCCGACGAATGCGAATGGTAGTCTGGAACCAGTGGAAGAAGCCAATTGCCCGCTTCAGAGGCTTTCGGCGCTTCGGGCTGACCGCACGGGAAGCCCGGATGGCCGCCTACAACAGTCGGGGCAAATGGTGGAACTCCCGGATCAAACTGGCTCACATAGCCCTGGGAAACCAGTTCTGGAAGCGCTCCGGCCTACCGGACCTCTCTTTGCTTCACTTATCCGTTCGGCAAAGCTGGTGAACCGCCGTATACGCGACCCGTACGTACGGTGGTGTGAGAGGGCGGCGGGGAAACCCGCCCCCTACTCGATGGAGGCCGACGCTTCAAAGATAGTCCGCCGACATTCGCATTGCAGAGAACGCAACGTAAGCGTCACTGGGATCTTCGCGATTTGCTTGTGGGCCGGCGAGCCACGCGTCAAGCTCATTGTCGAAGTGCGAAACCACGGACTTCAAGTTGCGCTTCAGCGCTTCCGGTGTCGCGCGAAGGATTTTAATGCGCATTGTGTCGTCTGTGATCCCCCAGAAGGACGCATACGGTTTGAGAACAAGCAGAGCTTCAGGGACATCCCGCAAAGCAAATGTCGCTCTGGGAAACAGAGCCGCGCCTTCCCCCCAAATCTGGGTGATGCGCTCTTCGCTAAGGAGATGCGCTGACATGGGATCTGATGTGCTCATCGGAGTATTGTCCCCGCATATTCGAGCGTCTCTTTCCCCGAAAGAGCGTTTTGCAGATGTGCGTGCCAAATTTCGGATATAGGTGCATGCAAATTTCTTTCTTTGAGAGCACGTTTTAAATTTCGATACGATTCTAAAAGTTGACCCCGTGTACCCCAATCTTCGGTTTCGTCTTCAAGGCCTGTCCGAATAATGGTATGCTTGGGACTTTCATCACCGATCATGATTTTCGTGTAGTCCCAGTCATAATGGAAAACTACTTCAAACGCACCCAAGAATTCCAAGAATAGCGTATTCAGTTCTTTATCTTGCATGGTATTTTTCCCACATGCTCTGTGGCGAAGGCGCCGGCCAGGACGGCCGGCTTAAGCCCTTTTGCGGATGTCGGATAACGTGTAGGATTCCTGACGTGTGCCCGCAGGGCAAATGTGGTCAAGCACGTTGCGGTGCGCGCCGATAATAATATACCAAAACTGGCGCGCATCCGCACGGAGCGGAAAAGGCGAACTGGTGACCCGTTCCGCGGAGAGTGCGCCGACCCGAGGAG
>JABTUL010000004.1 GCA_015075425.1 Spirochaetales bacterium
TTTTGTAATCGAAGTACAGATACGTAGCATCCATCTGGGTCAGTGCTTTAACGCGGTCGAGCAGACAGAGCTTGTCTAAAAGAAAGATGGAGAGAAAAATGAAAACCGGCAAATAAATCCAGGAAAAAGAAACTCGCTGCTCCTTTGCCTGCTGCTCCATATTTGACGACGGTCAGGTCCGGCCATACGGTCAAGCTCTTTGCGTTGAAAAGAGCTGACAAAATAGGCAAGTTACCGGGCCTGTGTTCCTGTGGGGATCCGGCTCAGCGTCAATGTCAACAAGATAGCGCTTCTGCGCAATACCCGGGACCTGAACATTCCAGACGTCCTGCAATTTGTGGAACTGGCGGTGCAGGCGGGCGCCGGAGGCATCACCGTCCATCCCCGACCCGATGCACGTCATATCCGCGTGGAAGATGTAGAACATATCGCTCTTTTCTTGCGCAAGCATCCTCATGTAGAACTTAATATCGAAGGAAATCCCTTTCACCCGCCAATGCTTGATCTGGCACGAAGATGGCGGCCGGCACAGGTTACTCTTGTGCCCGATGATCCCGCAGCACGGACTTCGGACCACGGCTGGGAACTTCGTGAGGAAGAACTGGAAAGACTGCGGTCCATCACCGGGGAGCTGAAAGCCTCGGGGATTCGCGTATCGCTCTTCATGGACCCACAGCCCGAGCGGCTTACAGCCGTCGTGCAGAGCGGTGCTGATCGAATTGAACTTTATACAGAATCCTTTGCCCGGGCCTGTGGAACAGCACAGGAAGCAGCCGTAAGCAAACGATATGAAGAAATGGCCGGCCAGGCGACCCGGGCCGGCCTTGGCGTCAATGCCGGTCACGATCTGAACCAGAAAAATCTGGCAAAAATCAAATCCTGGCCCGGGCTTCAGGAAGTGTCCATTGGACATGCGTTGACGGCCGAAGCCCTGCTCTCCGGCTGGGAAGCAACCATCCGGGCCTATCTGGATATACTCCGGTGAGTGGATTGCCTGAGAGGGAAGTCTGGCAGAGCATCCGGCCTATCACCGGCCAGCATCTGGCCCGACCATCGCCTCTGAAAGACCTGGTGTCAGCGGATCTGATCCGCTGGGCCCGCAGGGTACATAAAATTGCTTATATGCCTTTCGGCTTTCTGGAGTCGCTCCAGGTCCGCGGCTATGAATACCTGCCTCTACGCGAGGATCCCTCCCCCATACTTGCTGTAGCTCATAAAAAGCTCCATGATGTTTTCTTGCTCGAAGAGTATCTGGCTGGCCGGCCTTTAGAACGATTTCACGATTTGACTCTGGTAGCCCAGGCAGGTCTTTTTAGCGGGGTCTACGCTTATCGGGACATCATGCCAGCTTTCTTGAAAAAAGGCCTGCTGCGCCGGCCGACCATCGCTCTTTCCCATCAAATAGGAAAGATTCTCAAAGACTTAACCGAAACCGTGCATGCGAATCCCGTGTACCGCGAAGGCTCTGATATCCCTTACGATGAGGCGACCTTTGAAGCAGAACTGGGCGGCGCGGCCATCCTGGGCCTTGAATACCAGCAGTATGTCAAGTTCGCCGCGCGAACGACACTGGAATCCGTGGCCCGGGTCCAGAAGCTCATGCAGGAGCGTAACTATCTTTTTTTGATCTTGCCGGAAGGAAAGTACTGCCACGACGGTAGCATTGCGACTTTGCAGGATTTGACCAGCTTCATGGCCTTCCGCCGCAAAAGGCTCACCATACCTGTTGCCATTGCCTACGATGAGCTGTGCCCGGACAGGACCGGGCGACTGGCCGCCTTTGCCTGCACTCACCCGGCCCTGTCACCGCCACAGTCCCGGGACGATCTGCCGGCATTCAGCCAAAAGTTGCAGCATATTTTGCAGCAACAAACTCCGGTACTATCCAGTCACCTGCTGGCGATTGCCTGTTTGCAGCAACCGGAACCCTTTTCCTTAAGTCAACTGAGAGACCGCTTTTTGCAACATGCCCGGACGATTAGCAACTCCGATCTGGTGCAGGACCCGGGTCTCTGCCGGACCGATTACCTGGAAGAACGCTGGACGCGCTTCCTCAAACGCAAATTCTACAATTGGTACAAAAAAACGCCACAGGGCCATGTCCTTCTGCCACACCGCATGGCCCGGTTTTCACGCAGTGAACGTACCGATCATGATCTTGCCTGGAATGCGAACAATATCCGCCACGCCTGGCGATTGCTCGGATTTCAGGATAACTGAATCTTTTTTTCTTTCAGCAAAAGGGGAAGGGAAAAGTAAGGCCTGTGCATCTAAAAAGCGGCTCCCGGCTGGGCAAATACAGAATCGAAAAGAAACTCTCCAGTGGGGGTTTCAGCAGCGTTTTCCGGGCTCGCGACATTCACGAAGGCGTGCAGGTGGCTCTCAAAGTCCCCCTGCCCGGCCATCAAACAGTTGAACTGATAAAAAATCTTAAAAATGAAGTCCGTCACCTCGCACCACTCGATCACCCGCATATTCTGGCCCTGAAAAATGCCGACCAGATTCAGGAAACATTCTTTCTTGTTTTTCCGCTGGGACAGAAGTCACTGACCGACCGCCTGAAGTCGCGCATCTCAGCGCGTAAGGCACTCGGCTACACAGAGCAAATTCTGGAAGCCATGGCCTATGCCCATGAGCGGCGTATCATTCATTGCGACATCAAACCGGATAACATCATCGTATTCCCGGATGATCGCCTGCGCGTGGGTGACTTTGGCATAGCCCGGGCAGCGCGCAAAACTCTGAGTGGATCCGGCTCGGGAACGATGGGTTTCATTGCTCCCGAACAGGCTATGGGCCAGGTTTCCATGCGCTCCGATGTTTTTTCTATTGGTATGGTCATCTACAGCCTCTTTGCTCGCCAGTTGCCGCGCTGGCCCTTTAAGAAATGGCCAGGCATGGAAAGGATGCGCCGGCTACTTTCCGCAGAAATGATCGCTTTTATCCTGCGCGCTCTGGCCGTGAATGACAAGGAACGCTACAGGGATGCCATCCAGATGCACCGGATTTTTTTACGAATCAAAAAGAATGCTCTGCGGCAGCGCTAAAACCAGCAATGGTAAAAGCGACGGAACTGAACCAGATTGTCCAGTCTGCGCTCTTCCCGCGATAGGAGAGAAGCCGTAAGGGTGATGGAGCGCTCGTCTTCTGCAAGTATCGTTCTTTTATTGCTGGCTTTACGCACTTTGTAGGGAAAGTAGTATTCAGTAACATGTAATATTTCAAGGCCCGGGATCTCTGCTGGAATCTGGCCGGAGGGGAGATCCACCTGAAAGCGTTCAAAATGATTGCGGGTCAGTCGGAACACAGCCTGACCCTGACTGTGCTGGAAGATCTGATTGTAAGCTGCATTTAAGGCTTCCACGCTGGCGAAGTGAAAGCTTACCTCCGTAAATGCCGACTGATCATCTTTCTTCAGGCGCACATCGGTAATCCCCGGAATCTTCTGGATCGATTCAAAAGGAATTTGATAGCTCTGACCGGGATTTAAGGGACTCTGTGCGTCACTTCCTTCCTGATTTTTTCGCAGATTGAGCATGGCCCTGTATTTTTCCTGCAAGCCGATGCGGAAGCTGAATCGCCCCGAGCCATCTTTTTCAAAACGAATGATTTCACGCAGCTCAAAGCAATGCAGCTGTGCACCCAGAAGCAGGCATAAAAGTAACAAGCGTTGCCAGGGCATGCAAATGAATTGCACTGGACCGATGGCCAGTCAATTGATAAAAAAAAGACTTTGCAGAGCTGGCCGTAAAAAAATGCTCAGGATATGCGACGCGTCCTGAGAATCGCTCTGTTTGGCCCTCTTTTTTTCTATTGCACTCAGGAACTGCCGGTCATTGCCTTTGTTAGGGGAATAGAGCAGAGCCCCACGGCAGTACTGGATCGTTTGCCTGTTGCCAGCGAAGCTATCGGACTCTTTGTTGTAGATCCAGGCACACAGGAAGTGCTCCTCGAACACAATGGACGGGAGAGCTTCATCCCCGCCTCCACTCTGAAGCTTCTGCCAGCCGTGCTCGCTCTGGAGAGGCTCGGCCCGGAACATACATTCCGGACCGATTTACTGCTGGATGGCAGAGTGAACGGACAGGCGCTGGAAGGTGACCTCTTTTTGCGCGGCGGCGGTGACCCGGCTTTGCAGATAGCCGATCTTGCTGCCCTGATCCGGCAATCGGGCCTCCATGAACTCAAAGAGCACAGGGGTCGCTTCTTTTACGACGAATCGTATCTGCCCGCGCGGGAAAGCCTGCTTCTGGATCGTGACCCTTTTGCCAGTTACAACCCCGGCCTTGGCGCTCTGACTCTGGAACGTAACCTGTTTGCCATCGCCTGGGAGAAGGAGCGACTTTCGATTTTGCCACCTCTGCCACTCTTCAGAGCCAACCTGGAGAGGGGAAAGCAAAACGACTATCGCTATGAACCGGAGGGCGAAAAGGAACTCTGGACGGTTCTGAGCCGGGAAGGTCGTGGCCTGCGCTATCTGCCGGTCAAAAAGCCCGGTCTGTATACTGCGCTCACATTCCAGAAACTCTGTCGCGATCGCGGACTTCCCCTGGCCCGGCCGGAAAGTACAACGGAAAGTCGCGGTAAGCTCTTTGCCGGACACCATTCGGATGGACTGCGCCGCATCGCCCGGGAAATTCTCTACTACAGCAACAATGTTATGGCCGAGCTACTGGCTTTGCATCTGACCCGGGAGCTGACCGTTGCCAGAGGATCCACTGATGAGCAGGCAGAAAACCAGGAACAGGCTCTCAAGGCATTTTTGGCCACCCGTTTTCCTGCCATTCCCTGGGACAATCTCGTACTCAAAGATGGCTCCGGTCTGTCTTCAGAGAACAGGATTTCTCCGCAACAACTGGCCACATTTCTGGTCCTCGGGGATCGCATAACAGGCGTGGATCTGGAAACCTTGCTGCCTATCGGTGGCTGGAATGGCACAATGGTGGATCGGCTACAGGCGGAAACGACAGCTCTGCGCGTTCATGCGAAATCCGGTACCCTGGCTTTCGCCGTCTCCACGGCCGGCTATCTGTACGCTCAGAGCGGCAGAAGACTGGCCTTTGTCCTTTTTCTGAATGATCAGGCAAAGCGGCAGCAATTTGAAAAGGGTGGTCTATCGCGCGAAGGAAGCAACTGGATCCGCCAGCAGAAGGAAACGATGGACCAGATCCTTACCCGAATCATACTTTCTTACTGATGAAATCTATCACCGGCAAACTGGCGACCGCAGCGCTGCTGCATTACCTGGCCTATATCGTTATGCAGAGCCTGGCTCTTTTTGCAGAAACGCGCCGCGGTCCATCCCTGCCCGATCTGATCCTGGATCAATTTCCGGCCCGTCGCCACTGGGATTTCTTCAATTCCACCATCTGGCTGCCCGCGCTACTCGGTTGCATTGTTCTGCTCCTTTTTTTGCGACCCCACAGCGCTCTTGCCTACCTGCGTGTCGGTGCAGCTGTGAGCGTTCTGCGGGGGATCTTTATCTCCCTGACCAGCCTGGGGCCGCCGGAAGGGTTACGCCAGGCCTCACCCGCTGCCTTTCTCGATTTTGGCCCGGAGAATCTGTCTTTCTCACTCTTCCTCAGGCAATGGCTGCCTCTGGACGTGTTCTGGGGAGGCAGCGGGCTTTCTGCCGCCTATTTGACCCAGGATCTCTTTTTTTCCGGCCACACCGCCTCCACTTTCCTGCTGCTGCTCTGCCTGAGAAACGGTGACCGGCTTTTCTGGCCCTTCCTTCTTTACCATATTCTTTCTGTTTTTTTTATTATATACACTCATGAACACTATTCGATCGACATTCTGGGCGCCTATTTCATCACTTACGCCGTTTATGTTTTCTTTGAAAGAAAAGGGTGGATCAATGTTCGCGCAGAACCTGCTGCAAGCCGCGAGCAATTTCTGCGATAAGTTTCTGCATGGTGGGCTCCTGCATGAGTAAATCTTCAAATTCCCGCAACTCCGCTGAGACCTGGCAGTCCTTTAATGTAAGGGTAAAATCCACCATAATCTTTTGATACTGCGATTCTTCGAGAACAACGCGGCGATTGTGTTCGTCCAGGAGAAGCTGGCTCAATCGAGCGGTCAGCTGCCGGCGGCCATTTTCGATAGCTACAACCGCTTCCTTCCGACAGAGGGCCGCGGACAATTCTCCCATTTCAAGGGCCAGATTGCCCCCCTTCTGACAGAAGGGCAGAACGAGTATCAGGATAAAGAGAGCCTTTTGCAAATCTACATGGTAGGAATGAGACTGCCACCTTTGCGCACCGGATTTTGCACTGATGTCTTAAAATCCACCGGCAGGCGCAGAGTTTGCAGACCGATTGTACCCTGAATGCCCACATCCCAGTCAGTCTTAAAGAGAATCTGCGGTAGAAGTGTGGCAATGCCCTCTACCTGACTCAGGGTAACCTGGCTCGATAGAGCGATAGGTTTTCCCAGCGGAATGGCCCGCGTCCCGGCAGGCAACTGTGTTGTGGCAGCGCGACTCCCCTCAAGAAAGATCCCCATATCAAAATGGTCGACAGGCACAGGGACGGGACTTGAAACCGGCGAAGACACTATCAAATCATAGTCCACCGTAAAACTTGATTGGGCAGGTGAAACCTGGTTGGGCCGAATTCCGGTAAGCCGAAATCCCTCAATACGCGCGGACATCCCCGCGCCACAGGAAAGAATGAAAAGGAGAAGAGGTATCGTGCGCAGCATGGTTCCTTTTCCCCTATCGCTTCAGAATGTCGAATCTTTTTATCTGTAGAAACGCCCTGTCTGCGGGTTAGATACTGCCCAGAAATTCGGGAATGGCGGCGGCAATGGAACTAAAGATGAATTCAAAGCGTTCTTCGTCCTGCTCAAGGGTAGTTGCGCGAAAGCCTGAAAGATCACAGACAAAACCGGACAGCGGAACAACGCAGATATTACGCTGAGCCAGCAGGTGATACACGAACTTCTTGTCCGGAGGCGTGGTGGGACTGATCAGAGAATCGATGAAATCGCGCACCCGATCGTTTTTAATACCAAGGCGCATCCGGCTCTGCAAGGGCTCGGCAAAAACCGGACTGAAATAGAAGGCGCCGCTGGGTGGATTGATGTGCACACCCGATGCTGCGCCAAAGATTTCCGCCAGCCGCTGGCTGCGCCGGGCAAAGAGCTGATTGCGTTTCATCTGCCAGGGACGATACTCCGGATGAGAAAAGATTTCCGGGATCACGGCCTGCGGCAGGGTTGTGGAACACACCTCAAGCATTTTGGCATCCAGCAATGATTTCACATAACGGGCAAATACAGGATCCCGATCCTGGTTGTAGACCTCTATCCAGCCGCATCGCGATCCAGGCCAGGGCATTTCTTTAGATATACCCTTGAGAGAAAGAGCGGGCACATCACCGATTACACTGGAAATCGGTGTGGGTTCGCCCCGGTAGACCATGTTGATATAGATTTCATCGGCCACAATGAACAGACCAAACTCGCGGGCAATGCTGATCATTTCTGTGATCACAGACCGCGGAAAAACAGCACCCGTGGGATTGTCCGGATTGATAATCATAATCCCGGCTATACTTTCATTGTACTTGACCTTCATGCGCAATTCATCAAGGTCCGGCATCCAGCCGCGCGCCGGATCCAGCCTGTAAGTTATGGGAGGGGATCCGGCATGCGCGGCCTCTGCCGATGAATGGGTGGGGTATGCAGGAGACGGACCAATGACCCGCGCTTCGCGGCGGAGCTGTCCATATACTTTACTTACGGCATCTCCCAGGCCATTGAAGAAAAGAATATCGTCGGCCTGGATCTGCACACCGCCCCGTGCATTGAGCTGTGCTGCCAGGTATTCCCGCGTGTCATTGAGACCGCGCGTGGGACAGTATCCGTAATTCTTATCATCATGAACGGCGCGGGCAATGATTTCCTTCATCCACAGGGGAATTTTCTCTCCCTTCTGGATGGGATCGCCAATGTTTTCCCAGTAGATCTCCTTCCCGGAAATCGTTTTGATCTTATGGGCCACATCAACAATCTGCCGGATCTCGTAGGTGAGCTCATGGGCTCCCATATGAACGATGTCGGTGCGCATACAAAACAGGCCTTTTGGTCAGCGGTGAGGTTGGAAGCACATTTCGGGGCGACGGTAGCGGGAACAGAAGAAGAAAAGGGGGGCTTGCGCCCCCCTCACACAAAGGGTGTCGAATCAATCACACAGATAGTATGTCGGCTATTCTCAGGCTTCCTTTAGGGCCAACGCTGGAAGAAAGCATTTTTTTAGGCGGGAACCAGAGCCGCTCCTCAGAGGTCGTACGCGGCAAAGGAGCGCCGAATGAAAAAAACACTGATTTCCCTCTTGCTACTGGGGGCGGCCTGCCTGCCTCCATCCGATATGTGCAGAGTCGGCTGAAAGAAAAACGGGCCTGCATGGACGCTTTTCTGCTGGAGTTTGGCGGCTGCAAAGGAGACTCTACCTGTGAAGGCAATGCTTTTGCTTTGCTGGCCGGCTGCCGTTCCATTCCGCTGGACAGTTGCCCGGCGGGAGGAAGGAAAAGAAAATAAAAAAAGGCCAGCGGTGCCTGCATGAGGGTCTGGAACAGTGATCGGCAGAGTCGATTTTTCTGGCAAACTTCCGAATTCGTTTGACAGTTCTGACAGATACCTGCGGGGTGCGGCTGGCCTTTGGGCCATTAAGGAGAGGACCGTGGCAAAGAAAGAGCGCGCCCCATTTAAGGAGATCTTTGGCTGGGCCATGTTTGATTTCGCCAACTCCAGCTATACTACGGTGATCATCACAGTTGTATTCAGTGTGCTCTTTCCGCGCGTCATCGTTGGTGATGGGCCCGATTTCAAGATGGGGAATTGGTACTGGACCGTCGCTCTTTCGATCAGCTATTTTTTAATCGCCTTTGCTGCACCGGTGCTGGGTGCCATTATGGATTTTTCTGCTTCCAAGAAAAAATTCCTGATGGCCAGCTATCTACTCACCGTCGTGGCCACCTGCGCGCTTTACTTTGTAACGCCAGGTGCTATCGTACTCGGTATCATTCTCGTGGTAATTTCTAACTTTGGTTTTTCTGCCGGTGAATCCTTTGTTTCCTCTTTCCTGCCAGAACTCGGGCCGCAAGAAGAGCTGGGAAAAATTTCCGGTTTCGCCTGGGGTCTGGGCTACTTTGGCGGCATTGCCTCAACCGGTATTGTGCTGGCCCTGCTGGGCTCGCAAACCGTGGAAAATTTTGAGATGCAGCGCTATGTAGGACCCATCACCGGTCTCTTTTTCCTGGTAGCCGGCATTCCCACCTTCCTCCTGCTCAAGGAACGCGGCGTGGCCCGGAAACTGGCTCCCGGGCAAAGTTACTGGTCGGTGGGCTTTGGTCGTTTGAAGGAAACATTTGCCGATCTCAAATCCTTCCGCGATTTGATGGTCTTTCTGATATCCCTGTTTTTTTCTTTTGCGGGGTTATCCATTGTTATCTCCTTTGCTTTCATCTATGGCGATCAGGTCATCGGCTGGCAGGACAGTACCAAGGCCCTGATGTTTGTCATTACCAATCTCACCGCTGCCGTGGGCGCTGTCATTTTTGGCTATATCCAGGATAAGATCGGTGACAAGCTGACCTACAACATCACCCTGGTCATCTGGATTATTGCCGTTACGCTGATCTATGCAGCGGCGGAAGTCACCGGCTGGATCAATGCCAGCCTTGGCACCGAATACAAAACGGAATTTATTTTTCTTTTTATTGGTTCTATAGCCGGTCTTTCTCTGGGGGCCACCCAGTCGGCCGGGCGAGCCATGGTCGGGGTATTCAGCCCTCAGTCCAAATCAGGGGAATTTTTTGGCCTCTGGGGCCTGGCAGGCAAAGCGGCAGCAATTCTGGGACTCATGAGCCTGGGTGCGATGCAACTCTACCTGGGTCTGAAGACTGCCATCCTGCTCACGTCCGGGTTCTTTGTCATGGCCTTCCTGACCGCTTTATTCGTGGATGAAAAGCGGGGTAAGGCAGCGGCCCGCGAACACGAAGGAGCTTAAGTTACTGCGGTTCTTCAAGCATCTTTACAATCATGGCGAACTGGGGACCGTAGCGCAGCCGCTTGCGAGCAAGGCTGGCTGCGGTTTCGCCCAGGGAATCTTTCAGGGCCGGATCAGCGCCCTCGTCCAGCAGTACCTGAATGGCCGCCATATTTCCTTTGCTGGCCGCATACATGAGAGCCGTACGCCCGGCAGGCATCGCCGCGCTCCCCTTTTCTGTTTGTCGATTGATCTGGGACCTTAGCTCCGGCAGCCTGCTTTGCAGGGCAGCAACCGACTCATCCAGACTGCTCATGAGTGGCAGTAGTTCAGGGCCCGGTGCGGCTGCGTCAGCCTCAAGCGTTTCCGGCGCCTCGTCCGGGCTGCTTGCCCGCCTCTCCTGTTTGCGGGCCTCTTTATCCGCTTTCTTTTGTTGCTTCTGCCGCTCGCGCTGTCTTTTGTTCTGAAACTGTCCCGACATCCATTCTCCTGGATCTGCAAAGAGTCTGGCTGCTTAACAGATTTCCTGTCCGGTTTCTCCGCCCCGTCGCTACGGGCAAGCCGCAAATACCCTGTCCCGGATACCTGCTTCTTCTGCCCGCAGCGACCGGTTTTCAGCCCCAGGAATCGTTCGCTTTCTTGATCTGGTGGGGACCAAAGTTCTTTTTATAATTCATCTGCGGACAACCAGCAATGTAAAAGCCTGCGTAATGATATGTAAGACCCATGGTTTGGGCCAGGTGCAACTCCAGCAAAAAAGAATAGGTTCCCGGAGAATACTTTCCGTAATCAGGATCAAAGATAAAATACACAGAGGACATCCGATCCCCGAAGAAATCCACTATGCCGAGGCCAATAAGCCGTTCCCCATCATGGATTTGCAGCTCCCGCGTTGAATCAAGACAGCTGTGCACCAGAAAACTTTCATAATCATCAAGAGAAACGTAACCGGCTCTATCGTGTTGCTCATTGAGATAGCGCTCATACAAATCGATCTTTTCCGGTGTGCATTGGGGTTCTTCCAGAGAATACCGGAACAGCGACTGCCCTTTCTTCCAGACCCGGTCCTGGCTGCGACTGCGGACGAACTCTGCCACCCTGATGCGAATGATCTGACACTCGGCGCAACCCTCGCATTCCATGCGATAGATGAGTCGTCCGGAACGGCGGTATCCCTGATCCATCAGGAAGCCGTAATGACTGCCCACGCGCAGACCATCCAGGTAAGCATAACGTGCGGTGCGATCCGGCAGGTAGGGACATGCCGCCTCAAACTGGCCCAGACCAGCAATCAAATCCCAGTATTCGTGGTCCATATTGAGATTCATGATCTGCTGCCGAGATTCCACTTTACACATCAGACGTCCGCAAAATTTAGCCTTATGAGTCGAATCTTTAATTTTTCTGCAGGGCCGGCCATTTTACCGGAAAGCGTTCTCCTCCAGGCGCAAGCTGAACTTCTGGATTACAAAGGCACGGGCATGTCGCTCATGGAAATGTCGCATCGTAGCAAACCTTACGATGAAGTGCACATGGGTACGCTCTCCAGTCTGCGCAGTCTGGCAAAGATTCCCGACGATTTTGATATTTTGTTTATGACTGGCGGTGCCAGCCTGCAGTTTGCACTCGTGCCCATGAATCTGAGCCGCGGCAATCCAGCCGGATATGTGAATACGGGCGCCTGGTCGGAGAAGGCCATCAAAGAAGCGGAAATTCAGGGAATACAGGTATTGGATGCCGGATCGTCCGCCGCTTCCAACCACAACCATATTCCGGAAGTGCGTCTTCAGGGCGGACTCGATTATTTGCACCTGACCAGCAATAACACGATCTTTGGCACGCAGTGGCAGTCCTTTCCGGATCCGGGGGATGCAAAGCTGGTCATTGATTTAAGTTCCGATTTTCTCTCCCGGCCCATCGACTGGAACCATACGGGACTGGTCTACGCCGGAGCGCAAAAAAATGCCGGACCCGCAGGTCTGACCCTTGTTATCATCCACAAGGAATACTATGAACGGGAGAAGAAAAGCACGCCCACAATGCTGCGCTACTCTACACACGGCAAAAATGATAGCCTCTACAACACCCCGCCCACTTTTCTCATCTACCTGTTTTCCCTGGTACTGGGCTACATCGAAGAACAGGGCGGCCTGACAGGCATAGCCCGTTACAACCAGCATAAAGCCAACCTAATCTATAACGCCCTGGATGCCTGGCCGGCCTTTTACCTGCCCCATGCAAGAAAGGATTCCAGATCTTTGATGAATATTACTTTCAATCTGGCTAACAAAGAACTGGAAAAAGAATTTCTGAGCGGCTCAGAGAAGCTGGGAATGGATGGTCTAAAAGGGCACCGCTCTGTAGGCGGCTTTCGCGCTTCTATCTACAACGCCATGCCGGAAAAGGGTTGCCAGTGCCTGGCAGACTACCTCAATGATTTTGCCAGGAAGCATGGCTGATGTGGCTGCGGCTGGGTGACAGCGAGATCGTGAATATGGAACATGTAGAACTCGTGCGCAAGGTTGATCCCTGTAGCATTGAGATCATGCTGCGCACACGCAGCAGAGAATTGCCTTTTGAACATGCAGAAGATCGCGACCGGGCCTTTGAGAAGCTGGTTTCCAATCTGGTAAAACTTCGCTCGGCAATGGAATGAGAAGCAGCCAATCCCCCAGCGATTCAGGCCCAGGATCTTGCTCTACAAGCCGGGTTTAAAACTGGGCATACTGGGCGGTGGCCAGCTGGGTCGCATGCTCATCCAGGCAGCCATGGACCTGGATCTGGAGGTGCATATCCTTGATCCCGATCCAGCGGCACCCGCCAGCCCTTTTGCCCATCGATTCGTTTGCGGTAGTTTTCAGGATAGAGCGACGGTACTCGAATTTGGCCGCGGATTGGATCTGCTCACCATCGAAATCGAGGCTGTGGATACTGATGCTTTGCTGGAACTTGCTTCTGGCGGCCTGCCCGTCTTCCCGCAGCCGCAAATCATAAAAACCATCCAAAATAAAGCAACACAAAAAGAATTCTATCAAAGAAACCAATTGGCCTGTGCGCCGTGGAAACGCATTGAAACCAGCGACGAGCTTGCCGAACTATCGGCCTTCCCCGTTGTGCAAAAAACTCTGGCCGGCGGCTACGATGGGCGGGGCGTGAAAATCCTGCAGAGCAGAGATGATCTGGGGGAAGCCCTGCCCTGTCCCTGTATAATAGAAGGAAAAATCCCTATCGAAAAAGAGATAAGCGTTCTTGTGTCAGGCCATGCCGATGGCTCATATGCCATCTACGATCCCGTGGAACTGACCTACCACGACGCCCTTTTTGTCGATGCACTGCGAGCCCCGGCCCGCATCCCTGCCGCAACCCGCCACGCTGCCCGGGCCCTGGCGTTGCAAACGGCGCAGAGCTTTGGTATTGTGGGCATTCTGGCCGTGGAGATGTTTTTAACTCTGGTTGATGGTGAAAAGCAACTGCTCATCAACGAATGTGCGCCGCGAGTCCATAATAGCGGGCACCATACCATGCGCGCCTGTCCGGTATCACAGTTCGAGGCTCATCTGCGAGCCATCACCGGTCTTCCCCCTGGCCGTACCGATCTGCATTGTCCTGCCGGAATGGTGAATATCACCGGACCGCAGAGTAACCGCACGCTGGATTTGCATAGCATCCTGAAGGCGCCTGGAAACTCGCTTCACCTTTATGGTAAAGCACCCAGACCAGGTCGTAAAATTGGGCATGTAATCACTCTGGCAGAAAAGGAAGAAGATCTGGACGCACGGATAGAGAGCATCCGTTCTCTGCTCGCCTGATATTTTTTCCCTTCCAGGTCTGGACGGGCCAGAGATTCTGGTTCATGCCCCGACCGCTGGTAGCCGTCATCATGGGAAGCAAATCCGACCTTCCTGTGATGGAAGCGGCCACCGGCATCCTGGTGGATTTTGGCGTCCCGGTTGAGCAGGAAATCGTCTCCGCACACCGCACACCCGATCGCATGTTTGACTATGCAAAATCGGCCACGGACCGCGGGCTCAAGGTCATCATAGCCGGAGCCGGCGGGGCAGCGCATCTACCAGGCATGGTGGCGAGTCTGACGCCGCTGCCGGTCATCGGTGTGCCCGTGCAAAGTTCCAGTTCTTTCCTCGGGCTTGACTCAATCCTGTCCATCTTACAGATGCCGGCCGGTGTCCCGGTCGCCACGGTTGCCTTAAACAACGCGCGTAATGCTGGCCTGCTGGCCGTGCGCATTTTAGGCTGCCATGACCCGGATTTACAGGAAAAACTGGAAACGTACCGGCAAGAACAGGCAGAGGCTGCCCTGCATTGACCCGGTACTTTTCTGTGATCTCTAAGAATGTCGGCAAGGGTGCGGCTCTTTTCATTTTTTTGCTTACGTTCCATTGCCAGCTGGTCACTCCTCCTTGCGACCTTGCAGACAGCCTGTGTAACCCTGTGGCTTTGAGTCTGCTATATCTAAGACCGCGCAAAGTACCGCGACTCGAGGCAATCGTTGTAGGAGGTTCAAGTTCCATTGACCGTTACAACCTTGACGGCAGCTTCCACAGCACTCTTTTTGCGGGCGAAGCTCCAGAAATCTTAAGTACGGATCAAGAAAGCAGGCAGATCTACTGGTCCAGCGCTGCTTCACAGTATCTGCGTCGGGGTCCATTCAACGGCATATACATTTCCCAGATTGTTTCCGGCTATGATGTAGGCGGCAGCGCTGCTGATAGTAAAAATGGTATTTTTTATTTTACAGATAATGGCACCGATCAGATATTTTCCGCAAATCTGGACGGCAGTGCTGTTACTCTTCGCGGTTCTACGGCCGGAGGCCCGCAATCACCGTTCCTCGACGGGCCTTATTTATATGTAGCGCGTAAGGATGATGCGATTCTATCCCGCCTTCATCTGGCCTCCGGCTCCATCGAGGATGTGACAGGCATCGCACCCGGCGCTATGTTTATGGCCACGGCCGATCCCTTCGGTGATAGTATCTACTACTCAATTGCTACCCTCGCAGTGCAGCGCTCTGGCAAGAATCCGCCGGCAACCCCGACCTATCTGGTTGGTTCGGGTACAGCATTTGGCATCGCCATCGATCCCTACGCCGGCCACCTTTACTTTCGCGATGCTGCCACCGTGACTCGCTGTAATTTACAGGGAATGGAGTGTGTACTCATCATCAGCGGTGGCCTTTCCGGCTCTGGCCTGGTTCTACTTTTTGACAGCACCTGATCCGCCTTCAGCCAAAAACACGCACCTGGATGGCAGTTATGCGCTCATCACCTGCGGCAATATCTGAAACAATCACAACCGGATCCCCCGGAAGTACGCGATTGCGGCGTCGCAACTTATCAAATGCCGAACGAATCGTTTTTTCCGGGTCGCTGGAGAAATCCATAAGAAAGGGGACAACGGCACGGTTCATCCACAGCTTCCGTCGGGTGCTGGACATGTTGGTAAAGGCATATATGATTGAGGAGCGCGGTCGGAAGCTGGCAACCTGAGAAGCAAAAATCCCCCGCCGGGTGATGACGACGATGGCCGGAGAACCCAGGGAATCGGCAAGGCGACAGGCACTGCGCGCGAGTTCTTCGCGGTTGTCCAGCGGCTGACGCAAATCATGGAAGGAAAGGCCCGGCTCCCGCTCTATACGCAGCGCAATGCGATCGAGCATCTCCACACACCGTTCGGGAAACTTTCCTGTTGCAGTTTCACCGGAAAGCATAATGCAGTCCGCGCCCTCATAGACAGCGTTGGCCACATCGGTGACTTCCGCACGGGTGGGCATGGGGTTCTGAATCATTGACTCCAGCAAATGAGTAGCCACAATGACCGGCTTACCCGTTGCCGCACACTGACGAACCATGGAACGTTGCACCACCGGTAAATCTTCCAGATCAATTTCCACGCCCAGGTCGCCACGGGCAACCATGATGGCATCCGTCGCTGCCAGTATTTCTTTAAAATTATCAACCCCTTCCTGATTTTCTATTTTGGCAACGATTCGAGCATGGCTGTTTTTTTCTTCAATCAGTGTGCGCACCTGCTCCACGTCGCTGGCGGAGCGCACAAAGGACAGTGCTATAAAATCAACGTCGTTTTCAAGACCAAAAAGGATATCCTGCTGATCCTTTTCCGTGATGGACGGCAGATTGACGCGGACTCCGGGTAAATTGATATGCTTGCGCGAACCCAGGGTTCCTCCATCGATAACCTCGCAGCGCAGGGAATGTTCTCCTACTTCCAGAACCTTGAGGTTGATAAGCCCGTTGTCCACCGTAATCATAGCACCCTTTTTCATATCCTTGACCAGTTCCCGATAATTAACATGAACAGACTTTTCTTCTGTGTTCACACCGGGCATGACATTGAAATGAAAAATTTCACCCACTTTCAGATTGATGCTCTCATTGACCTCTCCGGTACGAATTTCCGGGCCCTGCAAATCCATAAGGATGGCCAGCGGATGGTTGAGCCGACGATTGAGATTTTTGATACGTTTAATTACTTGCAGATGTGACGCATGATTTCCGTGCGACATGTTCAAACGCACGATATTCATACCCGCCAGGGCCAGTTTTTCAATCACTTCTGACGAAGCGCTGGCCGGGCCGATGGTGCAAATGATCTTGGTACGGCGAAATTCGCGCCGCTCGCTGGCCTCGTTCATGCTCCTTTTTTCACCATGAGTCGATTCAGGAAATCCTCCAGAGCGGAGGCTACGTCAAATTTTTCCTGATTGGGCATGGACGCTTTACGCTGTGTATCGGCTTCCGCCTTGGCCTTTTCCAGCAGCTTGCGACCATTTTTGCGGATGTACTGCTTGCTGATCAAAACAGGCCACTGGTACTCCGGTTTATCATGATGGATCCGGTAGCTGAAAATGTCCTTACGTCCGTGTTTTTTTAGAAAGGCAATGAGTAAATTTTCATCAAGCTCTGGAAAGTGCGGCAGGAGCGTCTCCCGGTTGGGAAGTTCGCCACGCTGCCAGGCTTCATCCAGTATACCGATCATGCGCGCCAGCATCTCCTCTGCTTTTTTCTCTTTTTCCTGGGCTTCCGGGGAAGATCCGCCAGGCTCTTCATCGCTATCCGCTGCTTCTTCCGCTGTGCCTGGCTGGGTGGTTTTTTTGGTCGGTTGTTCCTCCGCCTTGCCCTCCCGGGCTTTCATGCGCTCACTGACCAGTTTTTTCTGGGCTCTGCGTGCCGCCTCTGTTTCTACGGCGATACGAGCATCTACCATTTCCTTTTGCACTTTGCTTTTGAGTTTCTTAGCTTCCTCCGCAGCTAATTTATCAGAGCCAAAAAGGCTGCGCCAGAGTCTGACAAAGAAAGGCAGACGGGCAAAAAGCATCCGCTGCTCCAGATCCGAGTACACTTTTAATAGATCGTGATTGAGGATTCGCTCCACTCCAAGAGCACTCAAAATTCGGATTTCTGTATCATCTCCGGAACGATCAAAAAGGTCGCGCGCGGACTGAACAGCCGGAGCGGCCGCATTCTTATGAAGAGCCATCTGCACTACCTTGCCACCTTCCACGTAATCGGTCATGAGGGCCACGCCAGAACCGGATATCAGGCCTGGCGTATCTGCTGTATAATTTTTCAGTCGCTCTATATTCACCGGACGATGCGCCTGCGCCAGCTCTGTCAGTACATCGTTCACCCGTGCTTCTTTCTTTTTCTGTTCTTCTTGATGCTGCACGCTTTTTAGATAGGGGGCCAGCGCGCAAATTTCCTGCACGACCTGCTTTGCCCCTTCCGAAAGGCCGGCCACGTTCAGGCCCTTAATCTCCGCGAGAATACTCTCAAAGTCCAGACCTTCTTTCAGACCGTCCTGACGCTGTAGCAACCGGGTGTAAACATAACCTGCCAGAATGCGATAGCGTTCCATTAACTCGGCACGATTGTTGTAGTACACGCCCTTGAATTCTGGCTGTTCACTGCGCAGCAGGAGGAGTTTTCCATCACGCAGTAGTTGTTCAATAAGCGGACGAATCACATGCACATACACTTCACGTTTTTCTTCATTGCTCTTGTATTGATCCGAATAAAAAAAGCGGCTGATCTCCGCACCGGCAAGAGATGCGTGCAGGTTCCCTTTCTCAATCGAACTCAAGAGAGCCTCGCTCAGAAGAGAGCCCGAAGCGGCCTTGCGGCTCTCCAGCCATTTGGAGCACTGGGCTACGTTGCGGCCCACAAAATCCTGAACGTAGCGCCGGGCGGATGTAGCATCGGCTGGTCCTGGCCGGCAGTACACCGTGATATTCTGCAGCCCCCTTCCTTTAACGAAGTCTGCCGCGGGCATACTGCACACAAATCGCAGCTTTGAGGAACCCCGCCCGGTCAGCTCCATTAAATATTCTTTGATTTTGTCGTCTGAAAGCTTCAGATCATGCTTGAGCTGATCGATTCCGGGCAGAGTACCGCTGGAAGCAGTGAACTTGCTGGTCCAGTCGGCGATTTTTTCATAGAGGTTCTGAATTCCCTTGAATTTAAAGTCTCCCCGCGCTTCCATGGCCTGAATGAGTTCGCGAGCCTCATCGGCATCGAGAACTTCAAGAAAGGAATCTGCCGGGGACTTTTCCATTAGCGCCCATCCAGTATGCTGAGGTCCGAACTTATGACAAGGAAATATGCACTGCCATCCCGTGAAAACCGGACCCGCTACATCCAGGAAAATTTCGATGCGATTGCCCCGAGCTACAACCGCTTCAATGATGTCGCTACTTTTGGGCTACACAGAGTCTGGAAGAATAGAGCCATAAAAGCGGCCAATCTAAAGCACCCGTTCCACGCTCTGGACCTCTGCTCCGGGACAGGAGATCTGGCTCTGCGGCTTCTTGATCTGGCCCTGCCCGGATCTCTGGTTACGGCACTCGATTTCAGTTCCTCGATGTTAACCATTCTGGAAAATCGTCTGCCGGCGGAAAAGCGCTCCATGCTTCACTGCCACGCCGGCGATGCCACGGACCTCTCCTTTCTGGAAGATGACTCGCAAGATGCCGTCACCATCGGCTTTGGCTTGCGCAATATCCAGAACCGCGAACAGGCGCTCAGGGAAACCTTACGGGTCCTCCGCCCGGCCGGGCGGCTCATTATCCTGGAAGTCGGCAAAGTACAGCTACCGGTGATCGCACAGCTACATGGTTTTTTTTTCCGGCGCATGGTGCCCTGGATCGGTTATCTGGTGGAAGGGAGGAAGAATGAAATGTATGATTACCTGCCTGCCTCGGCAGATATATATCCCTCTCAAAAAGAAATGGTTCACGAACTAAAAGCTGCCGGGTTTGCAGACGTCCAGTATACAAATTTTATGTTTGGCGCAACAGCCCTGCATGTAGCTTTCAAGCCGTCCATTTAAATGTCACTGCTCATCGTCTTCAAACGCAGCAAATGGGAAAGAGACCTGGAGTTTTATGGCAGTGTCAGGGCACTTGAGCGAATCTATACCATCCAGAATCAGGCAAAAGACCGGATCTTAAGTTCCCATGAAAGACAGAAGGAAGCCCTGGGGCTGCTGCGCCGTGAACTACCGCAAGCCACATTCTATTCTCGCGCTGACCTCTTATCGCGCGGGGCAGCGGGCTTTTTTGCCCTGGCTGGCCTCGGAGGCGACAACCATTTTGTACATATAAGCCGCCAGGCCGGGTCGGCTCTCCTTGCGGGAATCAATTCCGATCCAGAAACATCCTCCGGAAACTTACTTTACTTTAGCGCAGAAACATTTCTGCGGCCCGCTCGCCTGCTCTGTGAAGGTAGAATGCCCGATGACCTCCTGATCGAAGAGTGGCCCGGACTCACCGGCTACATTGTCCTGGAAGATGGCAGCCGAATCGATTTACCTCATGCGGTTTCGGAAATCAGCATTCGATCTGCCTTTCCCGAGCATGTTTCCCGTTGCCTGATTGATACCGGAGACGGTAAACTCTACGAACAAAAGAGTTCCGGCCTGTTACTTGCCACCGGAACGGGCTCAACAGGCTGGTTCATGAGTGCCGGCGGCAGCAGCTTCCCGCGCACAGAAAAGACGTTTCGCTACCTCCTCAGAGAACCCATGGCCCTGCACGAATTCCCGGCGAGCGGTACAATAGAAAAACAGGGAGTACTCCGAATCATTTCAGAAATGGACGGGCTGATTAATATTGACGCGGAAAAAAATCTATGCTTCGACTTTCCACAGGCTGCGGTGGCTACTTTTGTGCTTTCCCGTGCGCTCCGGATACTTAAGCCGATTACATCAGCATCATAAAGAATTTATAAAATTCATCCTGCTGTAGATGCTTTATGTACTGCGTTTCAAAATATTCCCGGTCTTTATCCGTTATCTTGAGCTTTTCTTCCAGATAGGTCCCGTCCGCTTGATCCGCCGCGGAAGCATGCCCGTAACCGTATTTTTTGGCCAGGTAATTGGCATAGGCCACATAGTAGAGGATGGTCCTTTCTTCTTCTTCCATATCCATGGAATCCGTCCGGGCCACATCTTTATGATAACAAACAATATACATATACAGACGGGGTAACTTCCATTCCTCTACCGCCAGCCGCCCGGCCTCCAGATGATTGGTGGCAAAAACACCCTGCTCGGCCACGGAAAATGGTTTCTTCTCCTCAACGGCTTTGTTGATGGTTTGAACAAATTTCTGCCGGTCATGCAAATTCAGTACAATCTTTCCGATGTCATGCAACAGTCCGGCAATGAACGCCTCTTCTGAAAGAGGCTTGTGTTTGTACTTGAGCGCAAGTTCCCGGGCGATGATACCGGTGACGATCGAATGCTCCCAGACCAGCTTCTTAAAACGAGTGTAATTTCCAGTTTCAAACAGGGCACGAGAGCTGGCCACAAGCGCCAGAGAGCGAACCACCTTAAAGCCAAGCATGCTGATGGCTATTTGCAAGGTACGAATTTCATGACCCCGATTGTACAGAGAGGAGTTGGCTGCTTTAAGAATCAAAGTCGCCATGTTCTGGTCCGTCTTGATCAAGCGATCAAGTTCTGCAAAACCCATATCGCTATTTTCATCCAGATTCAGAAGGCCGGTAATGACATGGGGCTGGATCGTGAGTTTTAGCGTTTTAATATTCAACTCGGCCATACTGCGCAGAGTACGGAACGTAAACAAACCGCTCCGATCAAGCAAAAAATCGGTGCAGGCCGTAAAAAGGCCTGAGAGCGGCTACGAGGCTGCCAAGTCCTACCGGACCAGATTGAGAAGAAGCTGACCCCAGAAGGGTAAATTTCCCAGAGTGAGCCCGAGGGAAACGAGCATAGCCAGCACCAGGAGACGTAATACACGATTCTCTCCCAGCCCGCGCCATGCTGATTTCCAATCTTTAGTATCTGCTGCCAGATTCTCAAAATCTTCAAACCGGGGCTTGCGCAAGGCCAGCTCCGTCAGTGTGCTGAACATCCACAACCTCGGGCCAAAGATAGCAATGAAGAAAGCAAAAGGAGCCATGACAATGGTTACCAGAATAGTGAGCGGATGGGCACGCGACAGGATCGCTCCCAGACCGGCACCGCTGCTACGGCCAATGACCCAGACCCAGGCCAGATCTTTCGCTGCCTCCTGGCCACTTTTCTGAAATACAAGCATGACCGCACCAAGAACGACGGCAAAGAAAATCCAGCTGGCAGCACTGCGCAGAGGTGAGGCAGGAGGCAGAAATTCAAGCTCCTGTAAATCAGCACGCTCCTGATTTTTCAAGCGTTCCACAATTCCACGAACATGGGCTGCTCCCACGACTAAAAAGAAAATTCTACCGGCCGGATGCTCCTTAAGCGCCGCTAACATTTTTTCCGAAAGATAGGCATCCCGTTCGTCCAGAATGATGGTACGCAAATTCTGGTATCTCGATGGCAGCTGATCCAGAAGATCATCCAGGGCATCGCTGGATTTGAGCCGTTCAATCTCTTCCGTTGCCAGGTCTTCGCGAAATAGCAGAGTCGATATCAAATAACTTATAAGATAAAGACGGCTGAAGAAACCCACACCGTGCCAGGTACGGCGCAGAGTAAGTCGCACATTGCGATCGGCAAGAACAAACGGCCGCTTGTGCATGACGGCCAGTTGCAGCGCCTCCTGCATTTCTGAGCCGGGTTTCACGCCCGTTTCCAGGCCAATTTTCTTTTGAAATGCGGAAAGAATGAGCGTGCTGGCCAGCAACGCCAGGCGCCGTTCTTTAATGATTTTTACCAGATCCATGCTGGCCAGACGGTCTTTGTCGCGCAGGGCCTCATGGCGCACTTCGCACAATTCCACGCCTACCACATCCGGCTTGATATGCTTGAAAACCCGCTCAACGTCCGCAACGGATTCGCGTGAAACATGGGCTGTACCCAGAACATAGATGGATTGACGGCCAAGGCGAACCACTTCCAGGGGACCGGAAGTCTGCAGGCCATTTGCTTTTTTCCGCGGGGTCACTTTTTTTCCTTGTTCTCCTGCCGTAGCTACGCGTCTCTTATTCATGTGCGCACTTCCGTCTGGCAGGGAAATTGGGCCAGGCTGTCGCGCCACAAGAAAAGCAGTGACTCATTTGGACCACAATGGACATACGTTTCCCGTAGGCGTTGCTGAATGGAAGCTTACGGAAAGTCCCCATGCGCTGCGAACCACTCTGGGCTCCTGCACCGGCATTGTTCTTTATGCGCCTGAGCAAAAAATGGGCGGAATCGCTCACATTCTCCTTGGAGATCCACCGCCCGGTCGTATCATCCACCGGGGGAAGTATGCCCGTACTGCTCTCGAAGGACTCCTTGCGGACTTCCAGAAGCAGGGCATTGCACCGTCATCGCTTCGAGCCCGTCTTTACGGAGGTGCCAGCCTGTTTGAGGTAGAAAACAGTTCATTCTTCAATAAAATCGGTCCGGGCAACGTGGAAGCTGCACGGCAGGCCTTGCAGTCCGCGGGTTTACGGATCATCCATGAGGATACGGGGGGCAACGTGGGGCGGACCATTACCCTTTTCACGGACGATGGTCGACTGCTGCTGCGGGCCGGAAGTAAAGAACAATTTATCTATAAGGTTAACTGATCTGGATCTGAAAGCTGAAATCGATGCGACCCTTGCCGATGTGCAAAAATTGCCGGCCATGCCTTCCCTTGTGCTGCGCATCCAGGGCATGCTTCAGGACCCCGATGTAGACATTCGCGCGCTCTCTGCGGAAATTTCCAATGACATTGCCCTGACTGCGGGAATCGTTCGACTGAGCAATTCAGCTTACTACAGCCCGCGCAATCGCATCCACTCCGTGCAGGAAGCCATCATGACCCTGGGTCTGCAAACCGTCCTTAGCATCGTTATGGTCACCATTACCCGGGGAATTTTAAGCGTGCCCATGGACGCCTATCGTTTAAGTGAAAAAGATCTCTGGCAGAGTTCTCTGGTAACTGCTGAGCTGTGTCGGGAAATTGCCAGCGCAAAAAAAATCTGTGTGCCGGACACCGCTTTCACCGCCGGGCTTTTGCACGATATTGGCCGCGTGGTGCTTGTCCCTTTCTTTCGCCAGGTATACCAGCAAATTCAGATTGATATGCAGAAGAATCCCACTCTGCGTTTCTCAGACCTGGAAAGAAAATATATGGGTTATTCACATTTTGAAATCAGCGGAAAAATTCTGCGCAGCTGGAATTTCCCGGAGGCCATGGCCGAATCCATTGAATGTATCCTGAAGCCCGCCCTGGCCAAACAGGAAGCCGGGCTTGCGGCCACCCTGCATATTGCCCATTTTTTGACCAATGCTGCCGGTGTTGGGGCCGATCCCTACGGACTTTCAGAAGCACTCGATCCGATCGCCCTGAAGAGCACACGCCTGACCGATGCAGAGCTGGAAGACCTGTACCGGACAGTACCGGAAACTATGGAAAAACTCAAAGACCTGCTCAGTCTCTGACCCGGATGATTCATGAACGTACAGCGCAAAGTACATGTTCAATGGAAAAAAGGAAAACCACCCGCGGCTGGTGACAAACAAAACATTGACATACCCGCTTGCCTTCTGTCCGGTAGCTGCATGAGAAGGATTTTCCCCCGGACAGCAGTCCTGGTCTATTTTCTGTCCATGCTAATGCCCCTTCTGGCAAATCCCGCTACGCGTATTGCCTACGAACTGCCAGGTTCGGTTGCGATCGCCTCCGGCGGGGAAGCCACAGTCAGGGTAAAGGTCAAAATTCCACCGGGCAACCATATCTATGTAGGCCATGAAGAAGAAAGCAGCACAGTGCTACTTGATTTTCAAATGGATCCCAAAGAAGGATTTCAGATTGCTGAAGTAAAACGACCGCGCGGGCAACGCAAAGGACCGGATAGAATTCTGGAGAAAGAAGGGGAAATCCAGTTCAAGGTCTTCGAGCTACAGGGGAGAGGCGTGGGCAGCAGTGTGAATGCAAATCTGTCTGTCAGAGTGCAAATGTGCAGCAATGAAGGGATCTGCTATGAGCCTTATATTCATAAAGAAAAACTATTGTTTTTAATCCATGCAAAAAGGCAGGATGTCCGGGATCGGACCAGTTCCCGCATTCCGTGGATTCTTTCCCACGCAGAGGCAAAAGAGAAAGCCCGGACACGCAAGCAAAATCTTTTTACTCTCATCACCGCTCCGTGGTGCGGTGCCTGTCGCTATATGGAGCAGAAGGCCTTCTCCAGCACTCAGGTTCAAGAGCGGCTGAGTGAAAAATTCGTTGCCCTGCGAATCCTGGACACCAATCCCGATCGTTCGGATTTCCGTTACAACGGCTACCCTACCCTTATCATCCGTGATCCCGCTGGCAGAGAGCTTTACAATAAAGCTGGAGCCATGGATGCAGCGGCCTTCCTGTCGTTGCTTGCTCCTTTTGAAAAAGAAGCCGGCACCGACGGAGCAGCCCCGGGAGTGGGCAGCGCTCAGAAAAATGAACAGTTGATCCTGGCTATCTATCAAAAAAACAAAGAACAGGTCCGCGATTCTCTCGCTCAGGGAGCAAACCCCTCCACCCTGCATGGCAGCTGGTCTGCTCTGATGCTGGCCGTCTATTTTGATCAGCCAGAAATCGTTCAGCTGCTCATAGCAAAGGGGGCGGACCTCCGCTATACCATGCCCGGAGGCTGGACAGCGCTGTCGCTTGCAGAAGCCTACCAGAGGAAGGAGATCCTCGGCGTCTTACAAAATCAGGGGCTACCGCGCTCCCTGCCTGCCGGCAGGCCGCCGGCCCCTGGAAAATTGTGAAAAAAAATTTAGCGTTTATCGGAGCGCGCGGCGCGGGGAAGTCCAAAATTTCCCGCAAACTGGGCAAAGCCACCGGACGGACGGTTCTTTCAACAGATATGCTCATCAGCTACGAGGCGGACGGAAAATCGATTCCGGATCTGGTTAGCGAGGAGGGCTGGCAAAAATTTCGGGAACGTGAATACGATCTGCTTTGCAAGCTTGCGCAAATGAGTGGCGTGATCTTCGATTGTGGGGGTGGAATTCTGGTTGATACGGATGGCACGCAGGAGTTTTATTCAGAAAGAAAGGCCGGCATACTCAGGGGGTGCGCGCACATTATTTTGATTCATAGACCGCAAAGCTGGCTCCTGGGTCGGTCGCAAGATCCATCGCGGCCGGCTCTGAGTGACCAAACAGAATACAGAACGATCCTGGAACGCCGGCTGCCCTGGTTGCAGAAGACCGCAGACTTTGTACTGGATATGGATCAATTTACCATCGAAACGGCAGTGGAACTCTTACAACAAAAGTACAGCACCGTGCTCGGCTTCTGATGTTACACTTCCTTTCGAGCGATTACTCCAGCTCAACGGCCAGATGGATTCCCAGATGACCCATCAGTAAAAGCAACTCCGGGCTGATTTCCAGTTCCGCCGTCTCTGCCTGACCTTTTTGTACGCTGGCATAAATTTCCAGATGCACGGAAAACCGCCCGGCAATCGATTTGATTTTTTGACGAAGAGGAGCAATGCGCTCAAGGAGCACACGCACATGATCGTTGAGTGTCGCCCCGGCAGGTAAACTGGAATGGATTTGCCAGATCCCGTCGAGGTTTTGATCGGGTGCCGGAAGAAGTATGCGATCCGCTGCAACTCCCAACTCCAGATTCAGACCCTCCGGAACTATGTCCGGACCGCTGATAGAGAAGATGGCCCAGATGATGGGGCGCTTCTCTGCACTCATCAACGCAGGCGCAGGGCAGAACGTATCTCCCGCACCTTTTCCTTATGCAGGATGGAACGCTGGAAATGCCCGGAATCAGCGTACAGATCGGCAAGGTTTGCGTGTACCAGAGATCCAAAACTCGATGACTCCAGATTGAGCCGAATCAAAAGCAAGCGAGCTCCTTCCACGTCTTCGCGGGCCCGGACCTTCTGGCCCATGGCATTGCGCAGTGCGCCTCTGTTATTCAAAAAAATAGCATACTTATACGATTGGTCCAGCCCGAGCGTCTCCAGCAGAGCTATGGCCTCATTCATAAAATCCATCGCCAGCGCATAGCGTTTTTCTTTATAGTATACATTTCCAATATTATTGAGAGAATAGGCATAGTCGGGACTTTTCGTAAGACCAAGATCACGCAATAGAGTCAGCGACCGTTTAAGGTCCACGAGGGCCGCGCCGGCCCGACCCTCATGCCCTTTTACGAGACCCGAGACACGGTAAAAAGTCGCTTCTTGACTGCCGCCGGAGAGATGCGCCCGGGCTCGTCCGAGCAGCTCACGCGCCCGGGTATGATCGTTAAGTTCATTGGAAGCAACGAAGGCGGCATTGATGGCCGCGTCAGCAAAGTCAGACTTTACCTCCAGCGCACGCTCGAAGCAGGCAAGCGCTGCATGTGGATCAGAATACATAGAGGCAGTGCCACAGGCGTAATGATCGTAGGCGGCAGCACCCGGATCCGGCGCGTTTGGAGCCTGTGCGGGATCCCGGGCCGGCGCTGAGGGCCGGGGAGCTACTTCTATGCCAGGCGATGCGTTCGGCACACCGGGTGGTTGGATCTGCGGATCACGGGCGGGCGGGCCGGAAAGAGCAAGAGCTGCAGCATCGGGCTTTTGCTCCGGGCGAGCGGCCAGGAGTCCAGGAACGATCGACTCTGCCAGCCGGTAAAGATCAGTATCCCTGCCCTCTGTTTTATAGGAGCGCTCGGTCAGTCCATCGGTCGTGCGCACAAGGCGGGCCAGGATTTGCAAGCGACCGGCCACAAGGCTGTAGCTTCCCAGTAAAATGTAGCGGGCCCGAACCAGGCGACCCAGCTCCAGCGCCTGCTCGGCAGCCGGGTCCTGGGCGTAAAGCCCGCTTTCCTGACGCGAAAGTTCTGCGAGGGCCCGCTTTCGATCCACATTGGCTACGACAGCAAAGCCAGGCCGGCTACTCAGATCTGCCGTGGCATTCTCCGAGAGGACAGTCGCCATCCACCCCGCATTCTCCTGGCCCGCGTACGAAAACCCGTAAACGAGCACAAAAACAGGCTCCGGAGCTTTCGCAAAAAGACCGGAAACAAGAAAAAGACAGAAAAGAGAGCGCACCAGCATCAGCATCGACGAATGCCAAAAAGAATTAACCTGTCACGCAATAAATTGGGGCCAATGGCGGAACGTAAGGCTGATTTTTCAGAAAAGATTGACCCCACCACCGAGTCAGAGCACAGGAAGGCAGTGATCGAAACAGAACGGTCAGAAGCTCCAGCACCCCCGAGCCCGGGGCCCCCCAGACTCAATGTTCTTGTGGTCCTTGCCGCCGGCCTTGTTTTCTACTATCTCCTGGTCTGGACTCTGGTTTTTTTCACGGTACTGCGAGAGTATCCGCTGGAGCAGATCCGCAGTCGGCCTGCGGAATTTCGTGCTCTGCTCGATGCTCGCACCCGGCTTTCTGAAGAAGAATTCAATGACCGAATGGATGCCTACTTTGATCCATCCACAGATCTGAGTCTCGCCTCCCGGTTCCTCTACGGCCTGGTCATGTTCTCGTCTCTTGCCTTTGTCTTTGCCTTCATCTACATCTACCACAAACCGATCGAGCAGGTTCTGGCATTTCGTCGGGCCGGTAAGAATGTTCCGGAGAACGAGCGGCAACTGGCACGCAGACGATTGTTCCGTTCCTCCGCCATTTCTGCCTTCATGCCGGCGGCCACGGGTCTCTGGCTGGTAGGTTTTGGACTTCTCTTTGGTATGGTTGGCTTTGAGTCGAACGCTCCACTTCAAAAAGTATTGCTGCGCACCTGGCCATTGTTTGTGCTCTCTATTGCCCTTGCAGCCATCTTCATCTACTGGTGGCAAAAGCATCGCATTCAAAACTACTTCATCCAGTACATCCTGAGCCCGGAAGAACTGCGGGAAACACCGCCGGCCTCCCGTGATCTGAGCCTGAAAGTTCGCCTTGCAATGGCCAGTTTCATCACCACTTTTCTGCCTCTGGGAATCGTGTTCCTCTTTCTACTGTCATCGCTTTCAACAGTCCAGGTCACGGAATGGTTTCCAGAAAAGCCATCCCTGGCTCAGGAGCGGGCCAGTGAAATACTGCTTGGCGATTTCTATACAACGGCTCGCGATCTGGACCTTTTGCCCTATCTACGCGATTTCATGGACCGCCATCGTCTTTTTATTCCCTGGCTGGTCCACATCAACGCCATGGATACGCCTCTCTTGCTTTTGGGACTTGCAGCCGGAACTTTTATTGCTCTATTCTATTCTTTTTACTTACTCCGATTGATTCTGGCAAGCATCATGCGGCCCATCGCTGAACTGCAGGGTCGGATGCTCCAGACAGCGGATGGAAACTATGAGGCCTTTGTGCCTGTCCGCAGTAATGATGAACTGGGCGATTTATCGGCGGGCTTCAACCGCATGGTAACCGAATTAAGCGACCGGGAACGGATCCGCAGTCTGTTCGGGCAGTATCTGACCCGGGAAGTATCAGACCAGATCCTGAGTGGCCGCGTTAATTTAAATGGTGATCTCTACCAGGCAGCCATCATGTTTGCTGACATTCGCAATTTCACTGCGATGAGTGCATCCATGTCTCCGGCTGATGTTCTGCTTTTTCTCAACTCCTACCTGCGCGATATGATCGATGTCATCGCCACGTCAGGAGGGATTATTGATAAATTTATCGGGGATGGGATTCTGGCCGTTTTCGGTGCTCCTGTTCGCTCTACCAACTATTGCGATCAAGCGCTGGAGGCTGCTCTGCAAATGCAGGCCGCAGTGAATCGGCTCAACATAGAGCGACGCAGCGGCGGTAAGCGCCAGCCCATCGCTATTGGCATCGGAGTACACGCCGGTCCCATCATTGCCGGAAATATTGGCAACGATCGCAAACGTGAGTACACCGTAATAGGAGATACCGTTAATCTGGCCAGCCGTATAGAGGGTTTGACCAAACGTTACAAAAGTTCCATTCTTGTGAGCGAAACTGTTTTTTCCGCCCTGAGCCCGCAGATGCGTGTCACGGTCCAGGCACATGAAATCCGTGGTGTCCGGGTGCGTGGAAAGCAGGAACCGATTGGCCTATTCCGGATCGAGACACTCCCGGACAGGGAATTATGAGTAAACACTGGTTAGAACATAAATTTTTAAAATTATCAATAGCGATGCTTTTCCTGTTTCCCGGCGGCTGCAAAACTCAGGAGACTGTCGAAGGAATCGCTGTCGAGACTCCCTACCGAATCGTTTTTGAATCGGACCGCTGGAATGGCCGCTCCACAGTACGCTCATCAGTGCAACGCGAACTCAAAGCGGTCACGGAACTTTTCTCCCTGTACACGGAAGGAAGCGAGATCCAGCGCTTCAATGAAGCCCCCGGTCCCGTCAGGGTGTCGGCACCTTTTCTCGAACTGACAGCACTATCCCTGGAACTTGCCTTAGCCAGCGGAGGGGCATTTGATCCGACTCTGGGCCCACTGCTTGATGTCTGGGGCTTTGGCAAACACAAGCGTAAGGATGCGCCCGCAGATGCAGAAATCCAGCTGGCTCTGAAGAAAATCGGCTACCGGGGAATTCAGATCGCAGATGGGATGATCCTCAAGGAGAGGCCTTCTTTGACATTGAATGTGAACGCGCTGCTGGATGGCTACGCTGCGGATCGTCTGGCAGCAGCTCTTCAGCAGGCGGGTTTCCCTGATTTTATGATTGAGGTGGGTGGAGAAATTCGCGTGGGCCGGCAGGAGAAAAAAGAGCCCTGGAAAATCGGTATTGAAAAACCGGTGTATGAAAGCGAAGCGCGTCAGCTCCACCGCACGCTCCACCTGAGTAACGCGGCGGTGGCCACATCGGGTGATTATCGTAACTTTATAAAATATGGAGAAAAACGCATAAGTCATATCCTGGATCCGCGTAGCGGCAGGCCGGCAAAAACAAACGCCATATCCGCAACAGTCGTAGGGCCTGAATGCTCCCGTGCCGATGGCCTGGCAACAATTCTGCTGGTTCTACCACCGGAGGAGGCCCTGGCGCTGGTGGCAGATATGCGGGGCTACGAGGCCCTGCTCCTTCTGGCCGGGACTGGCGGCCGCATAGAAGAAAAGATGACGGCGGGAATGACGCGCTATTTTCAGTGAGCGTTTTGACCCCTATATTCTCCAGTAGTAGGGAGAAAACACCATGAGCAATGTGAAAAGCTCAAGCCGTCCCAGGAGCATGATGATCGAGAGTACCCATTTCCCGGCAGGGACTACATGTGCATAATTTGCTACCGGTCCAACACTGCCAATACCCGGACCAACACCTCCCTGGCACGAAGCCACAGCACCCATCGCTGAATCCATATCCAGGCCAAGTATTGCCAGAACCAGTGTACCATTGAGAAAGACCAGCATGTAAAGTGTAAAAAAAGCCAGTATGTTGTGCAATATATGCGGAGCAACAAGTCTCTGATTGAGGCGAACGGGAATAACGGCTCTTGGATGCAAGAGACGCCCAAACTCGAGAATCCCATTTTTTACAAGTACCAGTACCCTGACCATCTTAATAGCCCCGCTTGTAGAACCAGCGCAGGAACCAGAAAAAAGAAGGACCAGAAAAACGAAGCGAGCGTATGGAGCAAAAGTTTCGTAGTCCGCCGTTCCGAAGCCGGTGGTTGACAGAATGGAAACGACAGCAAAGGCTGCATTGCGCAGGACCGGTTCTGTTCCCTGATCTTTGACATAGATCAGGCTGGCCACCCCCATGAAAACGATGTTCGCCAAAACAACAACGCTGTAGAAACGAAGTTCCTCATCACGAAAATAGGCACCTATTCGGCCCTTGATGATACCATAGTAATGCAAAGAAAAATTAATACCCGAAACGAACATAAACACAATCGTTACGTACTGCGCCGCAGGACTGAAGGCCGCCATACTGGCATTGCGGGTAGAAAAGCCTCCCGTTGCCACAGTGCCGAATGCGTGACAGAGCGCATCGAATAAGCTCATACCACAAATCATGAGGGCTGCGGTATTTACCAGTGTTAAGAGCACATACACCGCCCACAGTCTTTTAGCCGTGCCACGAACCTGTGGATGAATTTTATCTTTGGTCGGTCCGGCCACTTCCGCGATGAAAAGCTGCGCTCCGCCAACTCCCAGCAAAGGCAGAATGGCCAGAGAAAAAACAATAATCCCCATTCCACCCAGCCAGTGGGTCAAACTCCGCCAGAACAAAAGTCCATGAGGCAATGCTTCAATATCTGTCAGGATGGAGGCTCCGGTCGTCGTGAATCCGGATATTGTTTCAAAAAAAGCGTCGGTGTAAGTTGGAATGCTGCCATGAATCACAAAGGGCAAAGCACCAAAAGCAGATATGAGAATCCAACTGAGCGCAACTGACACATAACCCTCCCGCTTGCTGAGTTCATCATAGTCCGGTTGCTGCCCGATGATTACAAGGATTCCAAGGCCTGTGAGGATCGTTATGGTTGCTGCGGATAGAAGGGAAAGGATATCACCATCTCCGTAGTAAAGCGAAAATAAAACACCCGTTGGCATTATCGCACCCACAAGTAATAGCAGCAGCCCCTGCAGATGGCAAACAAGTCGCAAATTTATTTTCACAGAACTGGATGAAATGACCCCATAGACAGAACAAGAACAAGTGATTGAATCCACTGGAAATAGTACGGGCATCGACAACATTTTGATGGCGCGACCCCCGATTTTGATAAATTTTTGATATGCGGATCGCTTTTGATTTTGATTTCTTTTTGACGCTGTTACTTTGAATTTCTACACCATTTACATTGACATCGGCTGGAAAGGCAAACTATACTGCCTGAATGGAAATTGTCCTCACCCTATTGCTTGTTACTG
The DNA here is from genome assembly GCA_015075425.1 of Spirochaetales bacterium. Lineage (GTDB taxonomy): Bacteria > Spirochaetota > Leptospiria > Leptospirales > Leptonemataceae > H5-SPI1. The sequence goes on from JABTUL010000004.1 coordinate 32,253, forward strand.
CAGGGGGCCTTTTGCTGGCCCCCTATATGACAGTTGTGTTTTCAGCAACGGAGCCGCTTTCGCGCGTAGAAACGTGGCTGTATAAACTCAGTGGCGTTGATGCAGAACGGTCCATGACCTGGCAGGAATACAGTTTAGCTCTTTTGAAATTTCACACCATCGGCTTTTTCGTGCTCTTTGCCCTGTTATCTTTGCAAGGGCTGGCCCCGCTCAATCCAGAAGGATTGCCCGGGCTTTCCTGGCATCTGGCCCTCAATACAACAGTGAGTTTCATCACCAACACCAACTGGCAGGCCTATTCCGGGGAATCTACACTTTCCTATCTCAGCCAGATGCTGGGACTGGGGGTGCAAAATTTCCTCAGCGCGGCCAGTGGCCTGGCTGTGGCCATTGCCCTGTCTCGCGCGCTGGCCCAGGATAAGGGAAAGCTTGGAAATTTTTGGGCTGATTTGACTCGCAGTCTTTTATACATTTTGCTTCCACTTTCCTTTCTACTGGCGCTGTTTCTTGTAAGTCAGGGTGTTGTGCAGAATTTTTCCGGATATGTCCGGGCCCTGGATGGCGGCATCATCCCGGGCGGACCGGCGGCTTCGCAAATTGCTATCAAACAGTTGGGCACCAACGGAGGAGGATTCTTTGGAACCAACAGTGCTCACCCGTATGAGAACCCCACTCCCGGGTCCAATCTGCTGCAGCTCATTTCTATACTTCTCATTCCGGTGGCCATGGTTTTCACGTTCGGTGCTCTAACCGGTCTAAAAGCCCATTCCCGGGCCCTCTTTGTAACAATGGGAATACTCCTCGTTTCCGGGCTGGGTTTGATGCTATGGGCCGAAAGCCAGGTCCATCCACTGATTGATCGTATTTCATGGCTGGAGGGCAAAGAGCTCCGCTTCACAAACGACAGCTCCCTGCTCTGGGCGGGATTTACAACGGCAGCGTCCAATGGCTCGGTAAATTCCATGCACGCGTCTCTAGCGCCCCTGGCTGGGGGCGCTGCGCTCATGAACATGATGCTTGGCGAGATCATCTTCGGTGGAGCAGGAGCGGGCCTTTATGGTATGGTCCTTTTCGTAATTTTGACGGTTTTTCTGGCGGGCCTGATGGTAGGGCGAACACCCGAATATGCCGGCAAAAAAATTGGCAAAATGGAAATCCAGCTCGCTGCCATAGGCCTTATCCTGCCATCTGTGTTAGTACTTGCCGGGACTGGGATCACTCTCCTTTTACCGGATGCTTTAACTTCGTTGAGCAATCGCGGGCCGCATGGACTCAGTGAATTGCTTTACGCATTTACTTCGGCGGCCAACAATAACGGCAGCGCCTTTGCCGGGCTGAACGCAAACACCCCGTACTTCAACGTGAGTCTGGCTATCTGTATGCTTGCAGGCCGATTTGGTGTAATCATCCCCGTGCTGGCCATTGCGGGCAGTCTCAGCCAGAAGAAAAGCCTTCCGCCTTCAAGCGGGACGTTCCCTACAGAAGGTCCGCTTTTCATTGTATTACTTTTAAGTGTCATCCTTTTAGTCGGGGCATTGACCTTCTTCCCTTCCCTTTGTTTGTCGGTAATACCTGAGCATCTTGTAGAATCTGATCTATCATTCTAATTAGAGGAAATAAATGTTTTCAACATCAATACCTGTCATCGCACTGACATGGGCCACGCTGCAAAAACTGAACCCCCGCGAACAAATGCAAAACCCTGTTATGTTTCTGGTATATCTGGGGACAATAGTGACGGCCGTTGTATGTGTAATTGACATTGTCAGGGATGAGTTTTCCGCGTTTCATTTACAGATATGTTTATGGTTACTGTTCACTTTGCTGTTTGCTAATTTTGCCGAAGCAATAGCAGAAGGCAGGGGGAAAGCCCGCGCAGACCATCTACGTAAATCCCGCGTTGCCACCACAGCACGTAAGCTGGAGTCTGGAACGGAGAAAATAGTTGCCGCTTACCTGCTCCGTCCAGGTGACATTGTCATTTGCGAGCGGGGTGATACAATACCGGCCGATGGTGAAGTCACCCAGGGAATCGCCAGCGTTGATGAATCAGCAATCACCGGAGAATCAGCACCCGTAATCCGCGAAAGTGGCGGTGATCGTAACGCTGTTACCGGTGGTACCAGGGTGATAAGCGACAGGATAGTCATCAAAATCACCGCCGAGGAAGGATTCGGATTTCTGGATCGTATGATCCAACTCATAGAAGGTGCCCGTCGGCAGAGAACACCCAATGAAATCGCTCTGCGGATTTTATTATCAACGCTTTCCGTTATTTTTTTGGTCGCCGTGGTTGCCCTGTATCCCATGGCCGAATACAGTTACAGAGAAAGCGGAGGGATTCTCCCCCAAACTTTTTCTTTGCCAGTCCTCGTAGCGTTGCTCGTTTGCTTGATTCCCACAACGATTGCCGGCCTGCTCAGCGCTATCGGGATCAGCGGCATGGAACAGCTTATTAAATCGAACGTCATCGCCATGAGTGGCAAGGCAGTCGAGGCGGCCGGCGATATCGATATCTTGCTCCTGGATAAAACAGGAACAATCACTCTCGGGAACCGAATGGCCAGCGAATTTGTTCCGGCTCCAGGATTTACGCGGGCAGAGGTGGCTGACCTGGCCCATCTGGCATCCTTACGCGATGAAACACCGGAAGGTCGATCCATCGTTGTCCTTGCCAAAAAGGCCTTCTCACTGAGAGCAAGGCATTTGCAAGAGCTGAATATATCGTTCATCCCCTTTAGCGCTGCTACCCGGATGAGTGGAGCTGACATCAAAGCGGCGAATGGCATTCGGGAAATCCGCAAGGGGTCAACGGAGGCCATTCGCAACTACCTCGCCCGGTACGGTCAGGCAATTCCCCCGGATCTCGAAATGGCCGCAGAAGACATTTCGCGCAAAGGCAGCACACCCCTCTACATAGCCGCCGACCGGAAGGCAGTAGGTCTCATTGAACTCAAAGATATTGTAAAGGGTGGCATTCGTGAGCGTATCGGGCACCTCCGTTTGATGGGGATTCGTACCATTATGATTACCGGCGACAATGCCCTCACTGCTGCGGCCATCGCCGCTGAAGCCGGCGTGGACGATTTTGTTTCCGAGGCTCGGCCTGAAACCAAACTGCAACTCATCCGGGACTGGCAAAGTCGGGGGCATCTGGTGGCAATGATCGGTGACGGCACGAACGATGCTCCGGCCCTGGCCCAGGCAGACGTGGGCGTGGCCATGAACTCCGGAACGCAGGTAGCGCGCGAAGCCGGAAACATGATTGATCTTGACAGTAATCCCACCAAGCTAATCGAAATTGTCGAAAATGGCAAAAGAATACTCATGACCCGGGGCGCGCTAACAACGTTCAGTATTGCCAATGACATTGCGAAGTATTTTGCGATTCTTCCGGCTCTATTCACAGGCTTGTATGCCAGTGAGGGTTCATCAGCTCTCGATGTTCTCAACATCATGAGTTTGTCTTCGCCGGCCACGGCGGTGCTCAGTGCCACCATATTCAATGCGTTAATTATTGTTGCGCTCATCCCCCTGGCTCTGCGCGGCGTGACTTATCGCCCGCTTGGCGCAGGCAAAGTGCTGCTGCGCAACCTGCTCATCTTTGGTCTGGGTGGAGTGCTAACTCCCTTCGCAGGAATCAAGTTGATCGACATGTTGCTGTCGCTTCTGGAGGTAATTTAAATGCAACAGTGGCTACAATCATTACGTGTACTGGTTGTTTATTCTGTACTTTGCGGACTCATCTATCCGCTGAGTGTGACCCTTCCTGGTGGCCTTTTCTTTGCTGAAGAGTCCCGGGGATCTTTGTTAAAAAAAGGGAACGCTGTCGGCGGAAGCCTGCTTCTGGCCCGTCCTGGGAAAGAAGGAAGATTCTGGCCACGGCCCTCCGCTGTGGACTATGCGACGGTACCATCCGGCGCTTCCAATAAAGGTATACACTCCAGTGATTTGAAGGCCGCTGTTCAAAAAAGGCGACTTGCCTGGGAAGCTGCTCATGGCACCGATGCCCCCGACGAGATGCTCTTCGCATCGGCAAGCGGCCTTGACCCGCACATCAGTCCGGAAAATGCCTTGAGTCAAACAGAACGCATCAGCCGCGAGACAAACATCCAACCCGAGCAGATCAGCCGGCTCATTCTGGATCACACAGAGGAGCCCCTCCTTGGAATTTTTGGCCGCAAAAGAGTGAATGTACAAATTTTGAATCAGGCCCTGGACGAACTCGATGCACGACAATAAATCCCCGGACGAACTCCTGGCGGAGATTGAAAGGGAAAGGCAACTTCTGGAACGACCCATTTTGAAAGTCTTCCTGGGCATGTCTGCTGGAGTGGGTAAAACGTTTGCGATGCTCCAGGCTGCAAGACAGCTGGAACTGGATGGCGAAGATGTCGTTGTCGGCTACGTGGAAACCCATGGCCGACCGGAAACCAATGCCCTCCTTGAGGGCCTCGAAATCCTTCCGCGCAAAAAAGTTCACTATCGTAATCTGGATCTGGAGGAATTCGATCTGGAGGCGGCTATCTCTCGAAGACCCCGATACCTGATCGTCGACGAGCTGCCACATTCCAACGCGCCCGGATTGCACCACAGCAAACGCTACCAGGACGTCCTGGAGCTACTCAACCAGGGAATCAATGTTTTTACAGCGATCAATATCCAACATCTGGAAAGTCAGGTGCAGGCTGTTCATGAACTGTCGGGGATTCAGGTAAGAGAAACCGTTCCTGATTCCTTCTTTGAAAAAGTTACAGATATAGAAGTCATAGATATAACTCCGGATGAGCTGTTACGTCGCTTTCATGAAGGGAAAGTATATATCCCCGAACAGGCACAGATGGCCGTCATGCGTTTTTTCCGTCGGGAGAATCTGGCATTGCTGCGCCGCCTGGCCCTCGACTACGCCGCTGCTGAAGTAGAAAGAGAAATGTTACAACTGGAGCCACGCAAAAACCTGGGACACCGATTTCTTGTCGCCATAGGCCCTGACTCTGGCAGCGAATATCTGATCCGTCACGCCAGAAGGGCTGCCCAGAGCCGCAACGCACCCTGGATTGCCCTGCATGTATCCTCTCAGGGAAAATTGACAGCGACGGAAAATCAAAATGCGGAAAAACATCTAAAACTGGCTGCTGAATTGGGGGCTGAAATTATGACCATCTCCGCTGAAAATCCGGCTGTAAGCATCATTGAAATTGCACAGGCCCGCCAGATTTCGCGACTGTTTGTGGGCCAACCGCGCAAACGGCCATGGTACCTTCTCCTTGCACGACCGTCCCTGCCCGAAGCTCTCATGAGGCTCAGATCAGATATCGATCTGTACATTGTGGCCCTGCCAGAACAGCAGACGCTTTCCTGGAAAGAAAGCCTGCATTTTCACTCATCATTAAGCTCTTATCTGTACATCACCCTCATACTTGGCAGTCTTACTTTTATTAATTCGTTTTTGTTGAAATATGTAGATCCGTATACCATTTCTCTTGTGTATCTATTCTGTATAGCTGTTCTGGGAATGTTTTTTTCACGCGGACCAATAATGCTCGGGGGTTTAATGGCTGCCTTTTCCTGGAATTTTTTCTTTCTCGATCCACGGCATACTTTTCACATAGCCCGGACCCATGATGCCCTTACCTTTCTTGTTTTGCTGATTGTTTCCCTGGTTACCGGTTCTCTGACCAGTCGCCTGAAGGCCAAGGAATCATCACTCCTCCGTCGCGAAAAATTTCTGGCTGCCCTTTTTGAACTCATGAAAGCCATCAGTAATAGCGACAGTAAAACGGGAATCATCAAGCGGGCAGAAGAACGTTTTGGTGCCGTATTCAAGGCGCGGACGACAATTTACCTTTTTCCCGATTCTTCCTCCGCAGACGCAACCAATATGAACCGTGATGAGGCTGTCGCCCGCTGGGTTTTTAAGAACAGCACCGTTGCCGGGCGCTACACGGACACGCTTCAGGAAACAGAAAAAACCTTCCTTCCCCTGATTTCCGGACAGCAGGCTACAGGTGTCCTGGGTATCACTCTGGGGAAAAAGCCAGCCCGTGAGGATTGGTCACTGTTACAGGCAATGGCGGGCCTCGTAGCCCTTTACCTTGATCGACTGGGACTCAAGGAAATGGAAAAAAAGCTTGATAGATCTCTCGATTCAGAACGGCTATTCTTGACTGTCCTCCATTCCCTTTCGCACGAACTGCGTACGCCTCTGACCTCAATCCGCGGAGCTGCAGAAACCCTGTCAAATACCGAGAAGAAGGATCAGTCTACCAGTGCTTTGCTTCAAGATATTCTTGATTCGGCAGAAGTCATGAACCACCTGATAGCCAATTTACTCGACATGAGTCGCATCGAATCCGGGGGCATGAAGCTGAACATTATGGACATTGACCTTCCGGATCTTGTTAACAATGCTATCGAACGCCTGTCCGGCCTCCTTGCGAATCGCCGGATCGAAAAGGAATTCCCCGAACACCACAGCCCACTTTATGGAGATGGTGCCCTTATTGAACAGGCCATCTACAATATTTTACACAACGTTGCCACTCACACGCCCGAAGGAACAGGCTTGCGGATCAGAATGGCTGAAACAAAGGAAAATGTACGCCTGTTTATCAGTGATCAGGGGCCAGCCCTGAGCCCAGATTTGATGAATCATATATTTCAAAAATTTTATAAATCAAAGCAATCTCATGGACTGGGTCTCGGCATGAGCATAGCCCGCGGAATAGTGGAAGCTCATGGAGGAAAGGTCGATGCCTATCCAGGAAAGACCGGAGGCTTGAGTGTCCTTTTTGATCTACCACGCCAGCCTGAAGGGATCTGATGCAGAGCATTCTTATTATTGATGATGACCCGCGCATAAGGCGCATGTTGCGCATCCATCTGGAGAATCAAAATTTTCGGGTACATGAGGCCACGACCGTTCAGGGGGGCCTGGCCTGTGTCGTCGAGCATCCAACCGATCTGGTTTTGCTTGATCTGCGCCTGGGACCAGAACGGGGCCAGGATTTTTTGCAATCCCTTCGGCAGTTCAGCAATATACCGGTGATCATCCTCTCCGTGAACGAATCAGAGGCGAATATTGTGAATCTGCTGGATGGAGGGGCCGACGACTACGTATCCAAACCGTTTTCCATGCAGGTCCTTACAGCGCGCATAAAAGCTGCATTGCGTCGCTCCGGGGAAGGGACTCCCAGTATTTTTGAAAGCGAAGATCTGAGTATTGATCCGGGTGCTCACACCGTCAGGGCAAAAGGTAAAGATGTTCATCTCACTCCAACGGAATTTGAACTGCTGGTTCTTTTTGCACGACATCCTGGCAAAGTTCTAACCCATCACTTCATACTGGAGAAAATATGGGGCCTGCAGTATTTAAACGAACCCGGCTACTTACGTAGTTACATATTTTCCCTGCGCAAGAAAATTGAACCGGATCCGCGGAGCCCTCTGTTCATCATCAGCGAACCCGGGGTTGGATACCGCTTCAACGCGCCTCAGCTGTAATCGTTGAGGAAAATTTCCAGATCCTGGCGATGACCAAAAATGACCCAGCGATCCCCGGCCACTATCACACCTTCTGGATCCGGCACACCAAGGACTGCGGACTTGCCTTCGCTATCCTTACGACGCACCGTGATCAGGTTCAAACGATACTTCAGACGAAGCCCCACGTCCATGATACGCTTGCCCATCAGGGCACCTGGAACCGGTATCTCGACAATACGGAACAGCCCCAGCGGCTGCATTCTCTGCAAACTTTCTGATTCAAAGAGGTGACGCACCAGGTTCCTGGACGCCTGCTCATCGGGATCAAATAGTTCCGTTACACCCAGCATGCGCAGAATTTTTTCTTCCAGTGGAGTCTGGGCCCGGACCAGCAAGCGGCGCACTTTCTGCTCCATCAGAATCGAAGCGCAGGTGATCAGACTTTCAAAATGGGCCAGAGTGACAATGATCAGGTCGAGTTCATGCAATTCCTGATCGGCCAGCGCCTGTGAATCCGTGGCCTCAAGGCACACGGCATCTGCTGCCAGCTCTGCGGCTTTTTCCACCCGGCCCATTTCTTTGTCAATAGCCAGAACCTCATGGCCGCTCTCGATCAACTGGTGCAGCAAGTTCCAGCCAAACGATCCAATGCCGATGATCGCGATACGATTTCTGTTTCTCATCCGGCCGCCACATACTCCACAGGATAACGGTAATCCACCGGACGCTGCAGCGGCAAAAAGGCCACAACAGCAGTAAGCACTCCGACACGCCCGGTCAGCATGACCGCGCAAAGTAAAAGTTTACTTACAGAAGTCAGGTCAGGCGTGAGTCCCCGGGAAAGGCCCACTGTGCCATAAGCTGAAACCACCTCAAAAGCCAGATCCAGAAAATCCTGGTTTTCCATTAGTGTCAGGACCATAGTCGCTGCAAAAATAACAAAAAAAGACATAACAATCGTACTCAGTGCCCGATCCAGACTTACCCGGGCAACTTCCCGGCCAAAGGCATCCACGGTGTCCCGACCACGGCTCTGCCCCACGATGAGCAACAAAGCCAGGGCCAGAGTAGTGGTTTTGACCCCGCCGCCGGTGGACATGGGCGATGCCCCCACCCACATAAAAAAACAGGATAGAAATGTCATCCCCTCTCCCAGCGCAGCCACATCCAGAGTGTTGAAGCCCGCGGTTCGCATCGTTACACTGTAAAACATAGCGTGTAAAAGTCGCGCGGAAATGGTCCTGTCACGCAACCAACCATCACGTTCCAGGACAAGAACCGACAGCAGGGCTGATAAAAACAAGAACAAACTTGAAAGCAGAACCAGACGGGTGGCGAGGGTCAACCGGGCACGAAAGCGCAAAAGACCCAGAAGTTCCATAATCACAGGAAAACCCAGCCCCCCCAGAGTAATCAGCACCATGTAACCCACAAGGTGCCACGGAGTGGCAACCGGCGCCAGGCTTCCCGGGTGTAAACTAAAGCCCGCATTGCAGAATGCGGAAATACTCTGGAAAATGGCCAGAAACATTTTCTCAGACACGGGAAGATCTAAAGGCTGGGTCAGGTACAAATACAGGGCACCGACGCCTTCAAAACTGAAAGTAAGAAAAGCCACACGCAGTACTATTGTATACACTTTTCCCAGGGAATCGGGGCTGATCAGGTCGCGCATGAGCATCCGTGTACGCACGGAAGCCCGACCGGTTAACAGGTAAGCAAAAAAAGTTGTGAGAGTCATAAGACCCAGGCCGCCCACCTGGATGAGAATCAGGAGCACCACCTGGCCCGGGCGGGTCAGATCTTTAGCCACATCGATCGTGGAAAGGCCTGTCACGCAAACGGCGCTCACCGCCGTAAAAAAGAGGTCTATAGCCGCAACTCCGGGCCTGTGCATGCGCGGTAGAAGTAAAAAAAGAAATCCCAGGAATATTACAACGGCGAAACTGAATACAAAAACAGTCGCTGGATGAATGGAACGCACGCGCAAAAAAACCCGGCGGCGGGCCAGATGCAAAATAGCTCCAAATAAAAGAACAGCCTGATTGATAAATAAAAATAGTAAAATATAAGATCGGGGAAATCCGCTTCCCAGAAAGAAGCGCTCCAGAAGAATCATGCCCGAAGCCAGGACTATAACCACGATCTGGAGAAAATGTTCCCGAAACCGAAGCCGCAGGGAAACGACCGGGCTTCCCCAGAAAGAAAGAATTTCATATCCAAGCAGTCCATACACCAGATACCGCAAAGCCCGCTCGACAATGGCCGGATACCTTTCCGAGACCCCAAAACCAAATTCAGCAATCAGTAGTGCGAGCGAAAGAAAGCCGAGCCCCGCATAGATTCGCGCAAGAAAGGGTCCCGGTCCATTCTGGTAAAAAGTGCGCACACGCAGATGAATCCCGGCTAACCGAAAAAAAAGATGCCGTGGCCACTCCGGATCCATCAATCGACGATCCTTCTGGATTGGGTGTGGTGGATACGCGTTACTACTTCATAGTTGATGGTTCCGGCAAGCTCGGCCAATTCTTCAGCGGTCACTTTTTCTTCAACCGATGATCCGATAAGAACAGCGATGTCACCCGACCGGACATCTTCTATATGGGTCACATCTACCATAATCATATTCATGCAGACCCGGCCCCGTACCGGAGCGCGACGGCCGCGGATCAGCACATGCGAGCGATTGGAAAGAGCGCGCGCATAACCTTCATTGTAGCCCACGGGCAAAACCGCGATGAGGCTGTCCGTCAAAGTCCTGTAAGTGCAGCCATAGCCAATAAATTCCCCCCGCGCCACCCGGTTTAGATGGATAATCTGCGTCTGCCAGCTCAGAACCGGTTGCAGGTCGGCCTGAACACCCATGCTATGCAGGGAGAGCCGCGTTTCCTGCGAAGGCCAGAGGCCATACATCCCGATTCCTGTGCGCACGGCATCAAATCGCGAAGCAGGCAGGATCAGAGCCGGCGCGCTGGCCGCAGCATGCACCAGTATGTCCGAGCGGATGGTCCGGGCCCGCCGGGCAGCAGCCTCGAATCTCTGCAACTGCAAAAGGGCGTAATCTTGATTGAGCACGTCTTCCACATTGGCAAAATGCGTCATGATCCCCTGAAAGTAACGCGGGCTTTTTTGGAGCAGGGCAAATATCTCCTCAAGGCCCTCCCCGTGCGCCCCCAGACGACCCATCCCTGTATCCACTTTTATATGGAAGGGAATCTCCGCTTCTGTCAGGCGCCCAACGTCCTGTGCCGTGGACGCAACCGTATGCACTGTCCGACCGGTGGCATTCCAGACTGCGAGCAAGGAATCATGCCTGGCGCTCGTACCACCCATGATGAGCAGCGGCCAGCGCAAATAAGGCACAAGCTCCCTGGCTTCCTCCACAGAGTGAACGGCAAGAGAGTCCCCCGGCTCAAGAAGGTCGTTTAATAAGCGGACAACGGGCTCACTTCCATGCCCGTAGGCGTTGGATTTAACAACAGCGATGATCCGTGCCGGCCGGCAGAGCCGACGAAACGTCTCAATGTTGGCAGCAAGCGCCGACCTGGAAAGCAGAACCGACAAAGGGCCTCCGGCTTGTTTAGCGATGGACAGGAAGCGCGCCCCGGAAAACGCTGTCTATGAGAATTCCAGAATGAAGAAATTACGCACAACTCGCAAGGTTCGGATCAATATAGCGCGCAAAAGAACAGAACGCGCCCTGCGCAGCAAAGCAAAACGCGCCCACCGCAATTCTACCGGATTCAAAGATCTCGAAGAATCCTGAAAAAAATCTGTAACCGGACGAACAGAAAATCGTCTCAGTGGAACCTAAAGAGGCAATTGTATGACCGGCGGAGTGATGAAAACCATAGAAGGCTATTATCGCAAGATGGGCATTCAGGATGATAGTATGCTCAACCGCATGAAAAAGCGCAATGTGCGCATACAGCTCTGTCTGAAATCCATCGACCTCTCGCTGTACTCTGACTCCTCTGATGATCACCCTGAAGATGTAGAGAAAGTTCGTCAGGCCCTTGAATCCATCTATGAATCCAATGCTTTGCTCGGCGCAAACTCAGGAAAGGTATAACCATGTCCGTCTCGATTTTTGAAAGCCAGAATGCTGCAGATTTGGCCTCACGATTGCTCGCCAGGAAAGACGATGCCGGGCTGGCCCTGATTTTTTTTGGCGCAGAGTTTGATTACAAAGCCCTTTTTGCCGGGCTGAACGGCTCCGCCCTGCCATTCATCGGCTGCATGGATACCGGTCGGCTTTGCAATGATAACTACAACCTGACGGAAACGCACGCAACTGCCATGGTCCTGCCGCGCAGCATGATTGAAGCGCTGGAGATTTTCACCTACGATATGCGACCGGAATTGGGCTACACCGCCATCCGCGAGGCGTCCGCCAATTTATTCAGGAATGCATTAAATAAATTAAATATTAACGAAAAGGATCCCGACTTGAGCAGGGTATTCGCCATCAATCTGGTGTTCGGGCTCATGTCTGCCAATCCCGTCCTTGAAGGACAAAATCGGGTCAGTCTCTTTTTTCAGACCGTTGGAGGCAGCTCCGGGGGCAAGCTGGACTTCAAGGCCGCACCGGTGATCTCCAGTCGCGGCATGGGACCTCTGGGAGCCACCGCAGTTGTGCGCCTGGCCCGGGGCTATTCTTATGTTACGGGACTCACCTCAAGTTTTGAAAAAACAGAACACAAACTCAAGGTCACACGCCTGGCCGGCCCGCGGCACATTCTGGAATTCAATGGCCAGCCGGCCGCTGCGGAGTACGCACGGATTCTGGGCCTCAGTCCGGGGGATCTCTCACCCAATACCTACGCTACTTACACTCTGGGACTTGATACCGGAGACGGCGAACGGCTCATTACCAGCATCCAGCAGGGGGACAACCAGGGCGGTCTTCTGACCTATAACGATGTCAATGCCGATATCACTTTTACTGTCTACCGGGCTACCTCCCAGCTGGAACCGCGAAAATCGCGCCTTTCTGAGCTTTCGTCGCAAAAGGTGGCCGCCTTCCTCTCCTTTGACTGTGTACTCTGCTACCTGGCTCGCAATCAGCAGCAGGAAATCCAGACTATTGCCAGCAATTATGCGGCCATTCTACCCGGAGTCCCCAAAATCGGCTTTGGTACTTTTTCAGAGAATTATTGCGGGGCCAACGTAAATCAAACAGAGACCTTTCTGGCCATTCTGGAAGACTGAATAAACATCACGGGACCTGGAAAAAGCCTTGCCACACCGGCAGGGAGGGGTATGAATCTGCCAACCCCTGGAGGAAACCATGCCCAAGAGTTATGCGCCCCGCTTTGTTGCCCCTGATGCCTCTTTGAACCTGCCTCTGGTTCGAGACTTGATGATCAAAAAGGTCATCTCCCTGACCCCGGAAATGGAAATCCATGCTGCTATGGAGTTGCTCATCAAAAACAAGATTTCCGGGGCACCTGTTATCGCCCGCAACGGCTCTCTTTTGGGAATGCTGACCGAACGCGATTGTATCCGGATGCTCAAAGCAGAACTGATGCATTCTCAGGACGTGGCCCACACAGTAGCCGATTGCATGAATGCGGACATCCCGTCCATTGAGCCCGATAAAAATATCCTGGAAGCCGCTGCTTACTTTGTGGAAAAAAATATGCGCCGGATCCCTGTTGTGGAAAAAAACAAAGTCATAGGTCAGGTGCATCGAACAGAGGTGCTCAAATACATGGCCCGGCTCCGCAAGGGCTGATCCTTCTTAAACTACCCCGCAATCTGGGCCGACTGCTGGATTAAACAGCACCGGAGTCTGCTGCTTCAAGAAATCGGCTTTTTAACCGATAGAAAAACCATGCCCTCCGTACGCACTTTTCTATCGGCTCTCTTTCCCAAAAAAAGCGATGGCTGCCCTGTAGCCCTGATGGGTCAGGGGCCACTCAGCCGGGTTGTTATGGAAGAGATACGCCTGGGCCGCTTGAGCGGACTGGAAATCGTCTGCATCATCAGCGACGATGCCCTGCCAGGTTCCACTCTGCCCGTATATCATAGCAAGGACCTTTCTGCAGCCATCCAGAAACATGGCATCCGCAGAATCTATATCACCAGTCCCGTAGCCGGACAGAGCAAACGTCAATTGCAGCGCGACCTGGCCCGTCAGGGAGTGGCCTGCAAGATTCTCCCGAATATGAAAGAACTGCTCGAAAGCAGTCTATCCGCTCCGCCGCTGGAAGATCTACTGAAACGACCCCAGGTGATTCTCAAGGATGAGGCCGTGGAAAGATTGGTCCGCGAACGCACGGTCCTCATCACCGGGGCCGGGGGGTCCATTGGTGCGGAGATTGTCCGGCAGATAGCCAGAATGGAGGCTGCGGCTCTTGTGCTTGTGGATGCAGCAGAAACAGCCCTGGTGGAAATCGATCGAGAGCTGCGCGAAAGTCCACGGACCGCAGAACGCATCGTTTCCGTGGTGGGAGATATTCGTGACCCGGCTTTCCTGGGTCGTCTGTTCCAGGACTTTGATATACAGATCGTTTTTCATTGCGCTGCTTACAAGCATGTGCCCATGATGGAGCTCAATCCCGGCCAGGCGGTTCAGAACAACGTCATCGGCAGCGTCCAGCTCGCAAACGCCGCCCGCGACGCCGGTGTGGATCGCTTTGTTATGATCTCCACAGATAAAGCCGTGAATCCCGTGAATGTCATGGGAGCAACCAAACGAATCGCTGAACTCTATATCCAGAATCTGGCGCGCACCTGTGATACGCGTTTCATTACTGTACGCTTTGGCAACGTGCTGGGTTCCCAGGGCTCGGTGATTCCACTGTTCAATCGGCAGATCGACGCAGGCGGACCGGTAACTGTTACCCACCCGGATATCATTCGCTATTTCATGACCATCCCGGAGGCGGCCAGTCTTGTCCTGCAGGCCGGCGCTATGGGCAAGGAAGGAGAGATCTTCATTCTGGATATGGGAGAACCACTGCGAATCAAAGATCTGGCAGAAGATTTGATACGCCTCCGCGGTCTTGAACCCCACCGGGACATTGAAATTCGCTACATCGGCTTGCGTCCGGGTGAGAAACTATTTGAAGAGCTATTCATGCACGATGAAGCGGAGCAGCCCACCCACCATCCGCGCATTCGTGTGGCCAGCTCGCGTTTTCTGAATTTGAACACTCTGACCGCACAGATTGAGGAACTGGAAAATGCAGCCCGCAGCTACCAGCGCCAGGCCATTGACGAAATCATGGCCCACATTCTGCCCGAATACCGCCCTGCCCGGTCCCTGCCACCCAGTCAGGCCCGCCTGGAGAGTTGGTACAATCTGGAAGCGGTTTAACATTTTCTCCCCGGGGGAAAGAAAAAAGCAAGGCAACCTTTGCTAAAATGAGCATCTGGCAACGAGCCCATGAATCCAGCAGAGGTTGTCTTCACCATTCTGACACCAACCTACAACCGGGCGCACACCCTGCCACGGGTCTACCAGAGTATTTGTGCACAGGAAAAAGTAGAAACGGAGCGGGCCTTATTCGAATGGCTTGTCATTGATGATGGCTCAACAGACACCACAGGGGAGTTGATCGACAGGTATCAAAAGGAGGCCGCTTTTCCTATTCGCTATAGCTACGGTCCCAATAAAGGCAAGAGTCTGGCCTTAAATAAAGGATACGATCTGGCTCGCGGCGAATTTTGCGTTATCGCCGATTCCGATGATGCCATGGCTCCCGGCAGCCTGCGGATTTTTTTTGAGAGCTGGTTCAGTCTGCCCCCTGAAAAGCAGATCACCTGTGCGGGTATATCCTGTTGCTCTATGGATGGATATTCCGGTAAACGGATGGGCAGAGAACCTCCAGGAGCTCCTCTGCTCACGGAAACAGATTTCCTGACATACTGCTATAAAAATCGCTGGTTTGTCGAGGGCTGGAGCGCTGTCAAAACAGGAGTGTTCCGAGAATTTCCCTTTCCGGAGATAAAAGGTCCTGATCAGTTTGTGCCGGAGGCCTACAGCTGGGTTCAACTGGGTAGAAAATACCCGTTTCTTGTGCTGCCCGATACGTTAAGAATCATTTTCTTTCAACCGGACGGCTATACCCTGAACCCTAAAGCCAATTTGCGCAAGCAAGCCCGGGGACGATTTCTTTACTATTCCGCAAACATCAACTGGAACCGCGACCTCATGCTCCGATACTGGCCTTCGCGCTATTTGCGTGACCTGCTTCAGGCCGCCCGGACGGCAGCTTTTGCCGGCTTTCCCAGTGGCTCCGCCCTTCAAAGTTTCAGGGCCAGGATCGACCGATTGCTTGTGTTACCCATTATTCTTTTTTCAAAATTATATCTAATTTTAGAATCGGTCCTGACACTGAAGAAAGCTGAGCCTGTGAAATCTTGAGTATGCACGTAGTGCACATCATCACCGGCCTCGGCCGTGGCGGTGCAGAAAGTGTCCTTCTCACTCTCGCTCAGGCCCTGGAAAAAAGCGGAATTAAATGCACCGTTATTTCCCTGACAGGTCCTGGACCCATAGGTACAGAGCTGATGGCTGCGGGTATTCCTGTTCACAGTGTCCCTTTTCGCGGCTGGAAAGGAATCTTCGCCGCCGCTCATCTGTTCCAGCTCTTGCGCCGACTGCGGCCCGATCTCGCACACACCTGGATGTACCATGCCGATTTACTGGGCGGACTCACCGCCTGGCTCTGTCGCATCCCGGTGATCTGGCATGTCCACAATACTACCTTGCGAGTCGGCAGCAGTAAGTGGTCCACCCGATTGGTGGCCCGCCTTTGTGCTGGAATTTCTGGCTTTGTCCCCCGCGAAATCCTGTATTGCGCGCGGGCGGCCATCCCTGTGCATCAGCGGATTGGTTATTCCCGGAAGAAAGGAATACTCGCGCCCAATGGCATTGACACGGAACGCTACCGCCCACGGCCCGACCTTAGAGCCAGCCTCAGAGCAGAGTTAAAGTTGCCGGCTGATAGTTTTGTCGTGGCCATGGTGGCCAGAGCCGATCCGCTCAAAAACCATGAAATGCTTTTCCATGCTTCTATACAATTGGCTTCTCCATCTATTTTTTTTCTGCTCTGCGGGAAGGACGTAAATGTACAGAATCCACGGTTCGAGCGATTCGTAAAGAATGAATACGTACAGGCCCATTTTCGATTTCTGGGGGAACGCCAGGATGTAAACCTTCTCTTAAATGCCTGTGACTGTTGCGTTCTCTGCTCATTCGCAGAAGCTTTCCCGGTTGTTCTGGGCGAGGCCATGGCCACAGGCCTGCCCTGCATTGCCACGGATGTGGGCGATTGTGCATGGATCGTCGGAAATACGGGGTCCATTGTGCCACCGGGCGGACGACTGGATCTTGCTCTAAAATCTCTCTCCGGGAGTGATCTTGCCGTGCGAACTCAGCTGGGCAGGAGAGCCCGTCAGCGGATTGTCGAGAATTTTGGAATTTCACAGTTCACTTCAACAGTCATTGCCGCATACACCGGAATCCTGGAGTAAAAAAACCATTGCCGCCTACCACGGATCTTTACACTAAGCCCTGGTAATGCTGGCTTTTGTTACTGAAACCCGGACCGATGCCATTGGCCGGTGCAACGAGGCTCTCTGGGCTGAGTTCCAGCGCCAGGGTGGACAAAACGTACAGCGCTGGCACTGCACAATAAGCCGGGAATCGGGACGCGTCTCACGCGCAGCCAGGCGAATACTGGATCTGGTTTTGATTACATGGCGCCGGTCAAGCAGGGCGACAGTGCTGATCAGTGATCCGTATTCTCTCCAGGCACTTACAGCCTTCATACCCAGGGGAGACCGATTGCTCCTGCTTTTTGCGCATTTTGAGTACACCGGACTCTTTCGATTTCTACCCCGAATTCTGCTCCCAATCCTCCTACGAAGGTTCGACCTCATTTTTAGTATGAGCGAATTCTCAAAGCGACAACTGGTGGAGCTTGCAGGGGTGCCGGCCCGACGAACGACTTTGACCCGAATGGGCATTGACCATGGATCCTTCCGCCCACTGCCAAATTCTGCCTCTCCTGTACAGGGTGATTATTTGATTTATGTAGGAACGGAAACAAAAAGAAAGAATATCAAAAGGATGCTGGAAGCCATCGCCCTGGTAATGGAACAGAAAGCAGACTTGATTCTTGTAAAGGTTGGGGGACCGGGAGCAGACCCCAGTGATCGCGAGCAAACTTGGGCACTGGCAGAAAAGCTGGGCATACAGAAGCGAATCCATTTTACCGGGCAAATAACCGATGACACGTTGGCCCACTTTTACACTCATGCGCGTGCCCTTGTTTTTGTTACGCTGATGGAAGGTTTTGGATTTCCAGTCGCTGAAGCCATGTCCTGCGGCTGTCCGGTTATTGCTTCAGCTATCCCCACGTTAATGGAACTGACTCAGGGGTCACAGCTTCATGTGGATCCTCACAACCCTGACGAGATCGCCGGAGCGGTGCTGCGTTTACTGGGTGATCCTTCCCTTGAGGCGCAATTAAAGGCGGATGGCCCACGCATAGCAGCCTCCCTGAATTGGGAAGATACTGCTCGCCGCTTCATCGAAGGAATACCAGGCTAGCGCGATGTGAGAGCATAAAGTTAAATGAAAAATCAGTTTTACGAAAACTACTCAAGCGAACATCTTGATCTCATTCATCCCGAAGGGCGGAACGCCACCCGCAGGATGGCTGCGGAAACTCTTGTCCGCTCTCTGGATAATTTCAAAACGCACATGAACTCACAGAGCCGGGTTCTGGACCTCGGATGCGGTTCCGGCAATCTCGCCTTTCTCTGCGCAGAACTCGGAGTGGTTGACTATACGGGAATTGACCTTTCTGAAGAAAACATAGCGATTTGTCGAAACGATTTTCCCCGGTATCAGTTTGCCGTTTCAGATATTTTAGCGTATCTACAAAATTCAAATCGGGAATATGATATCGTTCTTATGAGCCATGTAATGGAACACTTTTCCTTAAACGAAGCTTTAACCATACTCCAGGAAATCAAAAATCGCATTACACCAGGTGGCTTTTTTGTTAATATTATGCCCAATGCGCAGGCTTATTTTCATGCAACTGCGGTGTTATACTCAGATATCACCCATGAAAGATTGTACTCGGCTATTAGTTTTTCGCATTTACTACGGAAAGCCGGCTGGCCTTCCTTTCGTCATTACAATTATCGAGTTGGCGGATCTGCATTTCGCAGACTGCTCCACTCCATCGCACTCAAATTCTTTGAAATGCTACTGTCTGCACTGGGTTTTGACAGGCATTCCATCTACACTTCGAGCATTATAACGGTGGCAAGCAAGAATAATCACCCCTACACCGGTAAGGCAGAAGCGGGACAGTATAGTTAAAGAATCAATCTGAATGAAAGGAATGAACTATGATATCGCTGGTGAGACATTTAAAATTGCGGGCTTACGAAGCGTTGCAGATATTCAGAAGTTCTCTGGAAATTCAAAGAGCACTCTTCCTGAGTAAAATTCTTGAAAGCCACCCGTCAATTTCTCTAAATCGTTTTGAAAGCCGGGTCTACTCCCAGAACGGAGAAGACGGGATTCTTATAGAAATTTTCCGCAGAATCGGGATGAAAGATCAGACCTTTGTGGAGTTTGGAGTTGGTGATGGCCTTGAGAATAATACAGTACGGCTGCTGTTATCCGGATGGAAAGGCTGGTGGATCGAGGGCTCACGAACACTTTTTGCTAAGATTGAAATGCAGTTTGAAGAACACATTACGGCCGGATCCCTGAAAGCGAGCTCCCATTTCATTACCAGAGACAACATTAAAGATATTTTTATGTCTCAAGGCATTCCCAATGAGATCGATCTCCTTTCCATAGACATTGATGGGAATGACTACTGGATCTGGCGGGTACTTGATTTTATGCGGCCCCGGGTCATCGTGATTGAATACAACGCATCGCTCGGACCCTCCGATTCACTGGCCATTAATTATGATGAAAAACACACCTGGGATGGCAGCAACTATTTCAGCGCCAGCCTCAAAGCGTATGAACGGCTCGGCAAAGAACGCGGCTACTCCCTTGTGGCCTGCGACCTCACCGGAACCAATGCCTTTTTTGTCAGAGAGGATCTGTGTTCCGATCAATTCCAGGGCCCATTCACCTCGGAAACCCATTTCCAACCGTTTCGTCCATTTCTGCGCGGAAGAGGAATGGGGTATCGTGGAACGCTCAAGTCGTTTGCCAGGGTTTGATCCGCAAAATCCACTGTATTCGGAATGCTACAGGCTTCAAATTCTCTTCCTTCCATCGTTGTCGGGTCCGGTCCGGCAAGCGCGGCAGCCATTGAGGCACTTTGCAAAGCGGGAGAGCCGGTCCTCGTCGTTGACGCTGGACTGGATCTGGAACCTGAATACGCAGCCCTGAAAGTTCGCCTTGCAGCGCAGGATCCGGCAGACTGGGATCCCCTTGACCTTGAGCGATGGAAGGGCCACGGAAGGGGAACAAGTATCCGGGGCGTGGACAGTAAAACGGCTTCTGGTTCAAACTTCGCAAACGAGGTACCAGCGGAAGCCCGACCTCAGAAGATGATCCGTGCCAGAATGGCTCGCTCCTATAGCCTTGGCGGTTTGAGCAATGTCTGGGGGGCAAGCATTCTACCTCATCACCCTGAAGATCTCAGCGATTGGCCTGTTCCTTTTTCAGAACTTCAGGCAAGCTACCAGGCTGTTCTGGATTTCCTCCCTCAGGCAGCCTGGCCAGATTCTATGACCGGACTCTTCCTGCCTGAGGGAGATGTCAGCAAAGGATTGAAGGCCGGCGCACAGATACAGAAAATATTGGAAAATCTGGAGAAAAAAAAAGACGAACTTGCTCGGGACGGGATATTCTTCGGGCAATCACGCCTTGCTGTGGATAATCGGAACAATAGTTGTCGCTACTGCGGCCTGTGTATGTACGGCTGCCCTTATGACTTGATTTACTCCAGCCGCCAGACTCTCGAGAAATGGAACCAGGGTGGCGTTGATTACCGGCCAGGCCACCTGGTTCATTCCTTTCGCGAAGAAGGGTTGAAAGTTCTGGTCCAGGGTACGCTGTTGAACAGCGGGAAACCGTTTCAGTATGAAGGCAAACGTTTGTATTTAGGGGCCGGCGTCCTGGAGACGGCCCGGATAACACTGCAATCTTTCCAACTGAAGGAAGTTGAATGGCCGCTACGGCACAGCGATATATTTCTAATGCCAGTGCTCCAGTACAGGAGGACAAAGGGCGCAATGAATGAAAGCGCACACCAGCTAACACAACTATTCCTCGAACTCCGCGACCGGGCCACCTGTGATCGGTTCGTGCATCTACAATTGTACGGCTATAATGATTTGTATCGGCAGGCTCTGGAAAGGCTGCTCGGACCTCTTTATCTTCCGCTCCAGGGAGTGGCAGCCGCTTTCCTTGAACGATTGCTCATGGTTTTTGGCTATATTCATTCCGATGACAGCTCACACCTGACATTCAAGTTAAACGCGAACTCACCTGGAACGATGCTGGTACAGGGGTATAAAAACAACAGCGCTCGCAAAATCGCCCGGCGGATACGTACCAGAATGCTGAGCCTGCGCCGTGAACTCGGCGGCATACCACTCTGGCCTCGACTGGGTCTGCCCGGCTATGGAAATCACTCTGGCTGCAGTTTTCCCATGTCCAGGAGTCCGGGAGAAAAGCAGTCAGACATTCTGGGCCGGCCCATGGGGCTAAAGCGGGTCCACCTCATTGATGCCAGCAGTTTGCCCTCTCTTCCGGCTACCACCATTACTCTGACGGTAATGGCCAACGCACATCGCATTGCCAGCGCAGCGGCCAGAATAGAATAGGTTTCAAGAGGTCTTTCCCGGAGAAAATTTTATGCTGCCTTTATTGCCACAGGCTCGTTTCAGAATTTACACTACTTTTTATAGCTATACACAGGGAATTCGAGCCCTGATCGGTGGTAGCGTCCACAGCCAGGATCTGGCCAATTTACAGGAGGCTCTAAAGAAGCGATTCTCTACCCGGTATGCGATACTTGTTCCCCAGTGCAGAGTGGGTATCTATCTGACTTTTAAACACCTTATAAAGCCCGGCCAGAAGGTCTTGATGTCCCCGTATACCATCGTTGATATAAGCAATATGGTCCTCCTTGCTGGAGGCCTTCCTGATTACGTGGATGTGGAATTAGGGACTTGCAATATCTCGGCAGATGAGGTGGAAGAAAGAATCGGTCCGGACACCGGTGCTGTACTCATTACCCATTTGCACGGTCTGGCTGCGGAAGCGGACCGGATCCGCGCTGCCTGTGACCGATACAATGTCCCCCTGATCGAAGATTGTGCCCAGGCATTTGGTACAGTATGGCGGGATAAGCCGGTGGGCACCTTCGGGAAGGCGGGTATTTTTAGCTTTGGCATGTACAAAAACGTAAACGCCTGGACCGGGGGTGCTATTATCACTGACGATGCGGAGCTGGCTCAGAAAATCAATAAGGAACTGGCGCAATTCACGGGTTCCCCCCGAAGCATGCTAAGAAAGAAACTACAGGCCGGTATTCTTTCGGACATTCTGACCCACCCGATTATTTTCAAATTATTTACTTTCTGGATTTTTCGCTTTGCCTTTTTAAATGATATTGAATTTATCAATAAGAAAGTCCGCATTGAGCTGGATGCCAGCCGGCGGCTCGAATTCCCGGATTACTACAGGTTTCCATTCACGGCGCCGCAGGCCAGATTGGTACTGCGGCAACTGGACAGAGTTGATTCATTCAGCACGAATCGCATGAAGAAAGGCCTGCTCTACCATGAAGGCCTCAACGATATCAAGGAAATCATTATTCCGCCGGCACGATCCGATCTTTCCCATACCTACACCTACTTCCCTATCCAGTACCACGACCGTAACACACTCATCAAATTCCTGATGAAACATTGCCGTGACCTGGCCGCCCAGCACTACAAGAACAATGCAGACCTGGAAGAATTTAAAGATTTCTTCCAGGATTGCCCCGCGGCTCGCTCTGTAGCAAGCCAGCTGATCTTCTTGCCCACCTATCCCACCTACTCCGTGAGACAGGTTGAGCGGAATATCCGGCTGATCAGACGGTTCTTCGGGAAAGATTAAGAAACGGTGGAAGATGCAGAAATCCACAAAAGCCTTGACTCCATTGCCCTGAAGGAGCTGGCATCTCTTCACAGGAGCGCACTGCCTGACTCCCTGCTTTCATTGCTTGGTCGGCGGGCCATCCAGAGTTACTATCAATTTGTGTCTGCCTCACCTTCAGAATCCTTGATTCTGGTCGGGAGTTCACCAATTCTTGGTTGCTGTGTTCTGTCATTTGCGCCAGCGACTCTGATGGGACGCTTTCTGCGCAGCAATCCGTGGCGGCACGGGCTATTTGCTATACTCTCGTTGGTCCAGGCCAAGGCCTTTACACGGATGATCCGCACCCTGTTCCATTTCCGGGATACTTTCCCTGGGGAAATGGAATCTCTACCGGAAGTTGTGCAGCTTTTTGTGGCCGGGGAATCCCGATCTTCGGGAATCGGATACCGATTGCTAAAAAAAGCAGAGGAACAACTCCATCAGAGAGGAGCAGGCGGTTATTTCGTTAAAACTCAGACAGAAGCAGGAAACCGGGCCATCGGCTTTTATAAAAAGAATGGCTTCACTCTCCGGGGGGAAGTGTTTCTTCAGGGGCAACACTTCCAGATCCTGGCAAAGGACCTGGAAGGATTGGGCCGGCCCAGGCGGCCAGCACCATGAGCAAATGAGCAAGCACCAGGATGTCCGTGTAGAAAGAGTAGCGCAGCATCAGTGCATTCATTGTCCCGGAAACCAGGTAATTAAAGCCATGTAGAGCAAGAGCACCAAGTAAGCTCAATGCTAGCAGATCGCTGCTGCGCCAGAACGAAAGGAGTGCCAGGAGACCGGCACAGCACAGGAGCAGCGGATAGGTGAGGCCGCCCATGATGAAAATGATGGACCCCAGAACCAGTCGGGCGTGCTCTTTGTAGTATTTTTTATATAAAATGATTCCTATTCTCCAGAGTCGTTCATTTAAAAAGCGAACCTTCTCCGGCTGAAGGCTGAATAAGTCCGTCCCGTCCAGAAGATCCAGCTCCGCCAGGTAGGCTGCATACGTTCCTCTGTAGCAGACGTGGTTCCAGTTATCCAGGTAATGCATGGAATGACGCAAAAAATTCGGAGCCTGATTGTATTCTATTAACCACTGACCGGTCCGCAGACGATTGTGGACCTCTATAAAGTAATGACGATCTTCCTCAGGGAAAAGCCCGGAATCGCTCTCCCGGGCCAGGTAGAATAACGGCGTGGTAAATTGCAGACCGGTCACGGGCCTTGCCTCCAGAGATCTGTGGCGTATATAGTTATAGGCACCTTCCAGAGAGCGACCCAACACCACTGGCAGAAGGAAAGCCAGAAAAACGATGGGCAGGACGCGGAAACGGCCGGATCGCAGAACCCACAGGCCAACCGGCAGGAGTGCCGCGATGAAGAAAAGCATCTGCGGCCTGGTCAGGATAGCCAGCAGCCAAAAAACCATCGCAAGGGCGAGCATTTGCAACTTCCCTCTGAGAAAAAATAGTAAAAGGGCTGACCAGAAGAGGAGGAGCAGGCCGTAAGCCAGTGACTCGGTCAAAATCGCAGAACCAATTCCGCGGGCACCGAGCAAGGGCAAATTCAAAACGATGAACAGGATCGCCTGAAGCAGCGGCGGCAAAACCAATGTACGCCATAAAACCCGGATCAGGACAGAGCTTGCAGCAAGAACGAAAATGGTTTGAAAGAATACGGCAATGAAAAGGCCCGATTTATCCGGCCAGATAGCAGTGACAGCCAGCCACAAAGGATACAGCGGCGGCCTGCCCATAACACCCTGCAAATAGCCTGCACTGTCTGGAGATAAAACCGGCCCGCGTAGAAGACTCTCCAGGAGAAAGGCGCAAAAGAATGCGCAGAAAAACAGGGGTAAAGCTATCCTGCCCGTCACAACCCCACGCATTTCTTTCGGAATCCGTGGCAAGCTTTTTCAGGCAGACAGGGGAAAAACCCTCTAAACAGCTGACCGCATGATGGCCTCCCGGCAGTGCAGCATAGTCATCCCGGCTCTCGATGAGGAAAAAGGAATCGGAGAAACCTTGAAGTCCATCCGCGCCACAGAAGAAGCAAACAGCCTGGAAATAGAAATCGTAGTGATTGACGATGGATCCATCGATCAAACCGGCGAAATCGCCAGGGGCCTTGGTGCTACTGTCGTCCGCCACCCGTCACCGGCAGGGTATGGCCATTCCTTGAAGGATGGCATCCGTGCGGCTCGATTTGACACCATAATCATTACAGATGCTGATGGCACATACCCACTGGACCAGATACCGGCATTGCTGACTCGCTACCAGCAAGGTTTTGACATGGTTGTGGGAGCCAGAACGGGATCGGAATACCGCGAATCGGTGCTCAAGCTCCCGCTGCGTTTCATACTGAAGTGGCTGGTAGAGTTTACAACGGGCCGGAAAATTCCCGATATCAACTCAGGATTTCGCATCTTTTCCAGGGCCACCGCCTTAAATCATTTGGACCGGCTTTGCAATACATTCAGTTTCACCACCGGTATGACTCTGGCCTATATGCTGACCGGAAGGTTTGTCGATTACATCCCTATCGCCTATCATAAGCGCAAGGGGAAGTCCAAAGTTCGCCTTTTCCGCGACTCGCTAAGAACGATGCAATACATCGTGGATGCTATCCTTTTCTACAATCCTATAAAACTTTTTATTGTCTATGCGATGAGCCTCGCACTGCTTTTTCTCTGCTTCCTGGGTCTCTACCTGTACACGGATCATTTCTTCTTTGCCGGGCTGGCCCTTGCCTGCTTCGGACTGATTTTCTTTATCCTGGCGCTGGGGCTCATTTCCGGAATGCTGCGCCAATTCTTTCTGCCCGGGGGCAGCTTACCCCGTAACTCTGCCGGGCAATGAATCTGATCGGTGCGGACAGGAAGCGATACGCCGGCCAACTGCTGGGGCTCCTCACCAGCACCATAGCTCTTGCTTTTTTCATTTATGCCTTTGACCTGGAAGATCTAAAAAAAATTGTCAGTCAGCTGGATCCGTACTCTGTCCCTCTCGCCGTCTTCTGGCTCCTCGCCTTCAACAGCATTTTCGCATTACGCTGGTATTTTATTCTCAATCATCGTTTGAGTATTGCTTCCAGTCTCTACGCGGTTTTTATGGGCATAGGAGCGAATATGTTCCTTCCGGCCCGGGGCGGAGACGTGCTGCGCGTGGCCTATTCGCATCGCGCCGGTCCCGTTCCCCTGCCCTTACTGGCCGGAGGCGTCTTTGTGGAGAAGCTACTGGACCTGGTTGCCGTTGCTTGCCTGGCCTTTCTGGCTCTTTTTCTCAATTCCGGTATTCGTGACTACCTTCCTGTGCAACAGCTTGTGTTGCTACCTTCTGTGATGATCCTGACGCTCCTCTTAGTGTTCTTGCTGATTGCGTGGAAACAGGATTTGCCCGACCGGCTGCTGAAATTGCTCAAGCGCGTTCCCCTGCTGTCGGGAATTTTGCCGGCTTCTTTGGGGCAGACATTCGTCGATGCACGGGAACTGTTTCGACCTTTGAATATCTTTCTCGCCGCTTTCGCGACCACCTTCTTATGGTTTCTTTCTTACCCACTGGCTTATTTTCTGGCGGGCCGGCTGCTGGGTGCCGACCTGCCCTACTCCCACCTGGTCGTCATTACGATCGCCGGGGCTCTGGGCGTTGCCCTTCCCGCTGTCCCTTCGGGCCTGGGGGTCTTGCATGCCTCGCTTATCTCTGCTTTTCTGCTTCTGGGACGATCCGCAGCAGATGGCCTCGCTTACGCAACGACGGTCCATTTACTCTGGTTTCTGGTGTTTGGTTCGATAGGTATGCTCCTGTATTTTCGCTGGGCTCTTCTGCGCCGCAGAAGCGCGGAGCCCCGCTGATGTGCGGGATAGCGGGCTTTCAAGGCCCGTTGAATACAACTGCTCTGGACCGCATGACGGATCAAATGATCCTGCGCGGGCCAGATGGTCGGGGCACTTTTGTAGATGCGGAGTCAGGTTTGCATCTGGGTCATCGTCGCCTTTCCATCCTGGATCATGCGGGCGGCCACCAGCCTTTATGGAGCAGGGATGGCCAGCTGGCTGTCATTTTCAATGGCGAAATCTACAACCACGGGCCCCTCCGTTCTGAACTGGAGGCCCTGGGCCATGTATTCCGGACGGACCATTCCGATACAGAAGTCCTGCTTTATGGCTACAGGCAATGGGGGGAGGATTTTGTAAAAAAATTGAACGGAATGTGGGCGTTTGCTCTTTTCGACAGAGCCAGAAGACAGTTGCTTCTGTCGCGGGATCGATTCGGAAAAAAACCGCTCTACTACTACGCTTCCCCGGGACTCTTTGCCTTTGCATCCCAGCTCGATGCGCTGACCCGACATCCAGGCGTGGACCGTCAGGTGAGTCGGACCTCATTACTTAAATACTTTGCTTACGGATACATTCCGGCTCCCGGGAGCATCTATTTAAACATTTATAAACTTCCTGGAGGCCATTCGCTCTGTTTGAATCTGGATACCGGTGCAAGGCGCACATGGGCCTACTGGACCCACCGGATTGAGCCGGAGCCACTGCGGCGGGGTCAGACCATTCAGAGCCTCGCGGGTGAATTGGAAAGCCTGATCGAGGAAGCGGTCCGCACCCGCCTTGTGGCCGACGTTCCCGTCGGTATCTTCCTCAGCGGAGGACTGGATTCTTCAGCGGTGGCTGCCATGGCCCGCCGGCATATCAACGATTTACACACCTTCTGCATTGGATTTACGGAAAGTACCTATGACGAAAGCCCTTTTGCCGCCGCGGTCGCAGAACACCTGGGGACCAGCCACCACCTCCGCATTCTGGATGGGAAGGAACTGGGCCTGATTCGCCAGACGATCGTATCCGGCCTGGATGAGCCGATGGGTGACAGCTCCCTGCTGCCAACCTGCCTGCTCAGCGCTTTTGCCCGCGAGTCCGTAACTGTGGCCCTGGGCGGTGACGGAGGCGACGAACTCTTCGCCGGATACGATACCTTCCGAGCCCTGCGGCCAACAGAAATGGTAGAACGCTGGATTCCAGGACCGATCCACACGGCAATACGCAAACTCGTCAATATCCTGCCCACCTCCAGGCGCAGCATGAATTTCCTTTTTCGGTTGCGTCGTTTCCTCCGGGGGCTGGCTTTCCCGTCTGCGTATCGTGCTCCCGTATGGCAGGCAACGGTAGAACCTGAAGAACTGGCCGACTTGCTTGATGGTCCGGTAGATCTGGAAGAAGTCTTCGCGGAGGCTATCGAGTGCTGGCAGGAGTCTGCCAATCTTGATGAACCCTTGCGTCTTATGCAATTCTATACAAAAATCTATATGCAGGATTCCGTACTCACCAAAGTAGATCGGGCCAGCATGCTCAACTCCCTCGAAGTACGCGCTCCCCTTCTGGATGTAAACGTAGTGGATTTCGTGCGCAAGCTGCCCTATGATTTACGCTTTCGTGCCGGGAGGGGGAAATTCCTCCTCAAAGAAGCCTTTCGTACCGCACTGCCCGCAGCCATCGTAGATAGATCCAAAAAAGGTTTTGCCAGTCCCGTCTCCGCCTGGTTTTACTCGGGGGAGCTGGCTCTGGATCAGCCGTCTCCTCTGCTAAACCGGCCTGCTGTGGATAGATTCCTGCGGACTCATAGAGCAGGTCGGGCCGACTATGGGCAGGCTCTCTGGAATATGTATTTGCTGAATGCCTGGCTTGCTCGCGAAGGCCCCCTGCGGAAAGACTAAGAGAGCAGGAGAGTCCGCGACCCTGGCCGCGATGTTGCTCGGGGCACGGATCGCCAGAAAAGGGCAAAAAGCATAAGGGCGAACATCGTTCCATAAAGCAGGATGTAACACCAGGCATACCCCGCAATACCGGCCTGGACGGGGAGAATCTGAAAAAGAAAAAGTAACCAGAGAGCAGAAAAGGCATAAATCCAGAAAAGTCGCTGTCCCTTCCCCTGGGATTGAAGCAAACCATACAAAACGGCGGTACACAGATAAAGAATCGAAGCTATAGCATGGAGACGCACCAGAGGCGCCGCATGCTCCGTCACTTCCGGGTCGATCCAGAAAGTAAGCAGCGGTTCCGCCCATAAAGAAAGCGGCAGATAATAGAACAACGACACCAGAAAAATACCGGAAAATGAGACCAGCATAAGAGGCCGAATTGTTAGCTGCTGGCTATGTCGCCGGACGAATACTGTGTAAAGAGAGGAATTGATGGCAAAAACAAGGAACCAGGCCTTGGTGTTCACATCTGCTGCAATAGCATAGTATCCCAGACCTTCCAGATGAAGAAATTTACCTATGACTATCTTATCAATATTGTGGATTGCTATTCCCAGAACGCTCGTTCCGAACACGGGTAAACCAAAACGGAAATTCAGCCAGAAATCCCTCCTGTTCAGCTGGGGCCACAGCCACGACAGCGTTTTTTCCGTCCCGATCACGCTGGATAGAGAGTAAAGAAATTTTACCAGAGTACCTCCGGTAATCACATACATCAGCTGCAACAAATTTCCCTGACTGAGACCGCCAACAAGAAGGGCTGCATTGCGAAAAACATCAAATAAAAATAGCGCAATGTTGGTTTGATAGATGCGATTGTGTGCCTTCAGGATTGCTCCCAGAAAGGAATCCAGGAGCATGAATCCCAGACATATACCAACCAGCTTCAGGTGCAGACTATAATCCGGGCTGCTAAAAAGCAGCAAAGAAAATTCTTCAGAGAAAATCAGAACCGGAACAATCGCCATCCAGAACATAATGTAATAGAAGGATGTGGCCCGGCTCAGCATCCGGTAGCGCGAAAGGGCGCTTCTGGCGCGGATCAAGGCCCTGGTATAGCGCATATGGAGTGCATAGCCCGTTCCAAGGTCCAGATAACCTACGAAGTTAAATAGCAGTAACAGCAACGTCAGGCGGCCATAGGCTTCGCTACCCGCCCGTGAAATGAAGAAGGGGGTGGTGAAAAAAAATAGAGCAAGACTGATAATTCGTAAAACTACAAAAGAACCGGCGTTGAGGATATGCTCACGAAATGCTTGAACTACACTTAGAATTTTGTTCACGGTCGCTGCTGCCCGGTCAGGCCCGCCTGGAGAGTTGGTACAATCTGGAAGCGGTTTAACATTACAGCTCCCTGCATTCAGCAGGCAGGCGCGATGCACAAAAAATCTGCCCCAGCGTCTTCTCCTGATCGCAGGCAGCCAGCCCGCTAAAATCGGGAGTCTCTTCAAGGGCCAGCTGCCGGAGCGCCGCCGCCTGAACTCGACCCTTGCATTCACTGTTTAGCCGGTTGACCAGTTCGGCACAGGCGGCGGCTTCCATCCATTTCTTCTTACAGGTATCGATGTCTTTGAAAAGCAGGCTGCAATGGCCGAGACAAAGGACCAGGCAGGGTAAAACCAGGCGCCTCAGGTACTGCAGTCCCGTAGCCAGAGGATACACGATGCCTGTATGGCGGGACCGCCTTCAGAGGGAAGGTCTTTTTAGACCGGGCGGAAATCGGCGGCGCAGCCAAATTTTCCCGGACAGAGAAATATTTTTACATCGTGACTCGATTTTCCTGGCTCTGTACTCGTCATTTGATAGGTGAGGAACGGCCTTTTACTGCTGGCCTGGTTGGCCTTTAGCGGCCTCGCCGCGGAACAGGTGTACCTGCGTAACGGGACCGTCGTATCCGGAACCATCCTGAGCCAGGACAGCAATGCAATCGTAATCAAAGGGCTGAGCGGGGTCATCACCATCCCTCGCAGCGATATCAGTCGCATCGAAGAGAGTCGAACGGAAAGAAAATCGGCCGCCGTCCGCCTGAAAGATGGCTCGGTTCTGCGCGGGACGATTGAAGATTCCGACTCCAGCAGTGTTGTCTTATCCACCCAGGCCGGGCTCCTTACTCTGCGGCGCTCCATTATTGATTCCATCACAGACGGTGGTTCCTTCGCGGGCCCGGGCTCGAGCGGGGGGCTGCGCAGCGGCATACGCGGCGGATCCTGGGCTTTGAGCGGGCCGGTGCGCCGGAACTACCGGTCCGGCTCGGGTGGGACGATTTTCATGGAAACGAGCCTTGGAGAGTCCAGTTTCTTGGGGCTGGAGAGTAGATTTGGCCGCTTCCTGGCAACGGACAACCAGGGCGGGCAGCTTGATCTGGCCATGGTCCATGCTGTGGCAGGCTACGAATTCTGGTTTGCGGATCGGTTGCTGCTTCTTAGCCCCCGGGCGGGAATCGGAGTGGCCGGCATCCGCAGCATCGTGCATCGTCGCGATGTGGAATACTTTGCGCTGGACTACTTTCAGCAAAGAGAGGACTATCTGGGACTGGTGCTTCTCCATCAGGACTACCGCCGACCCAATCTGCGCATGCTCGCTCTGCGTCACTATCTGGATAAAGGCGATCGCGTGGGTTATGTGCTTTCCGACCGTTCCATCTTTCGCGAAGAAAATTCTGGTGTGGGGGTCTCCGGAATGCTGGGATTTCTGCTGGCTTTTCATTTCCGCAGTGGCTTCTTCCTGGGGCTGGAAGCGTTCGGGGCCGGCGTGGGAGAAGGCGGGGGCGGATTGCCGCTGGGTGGCGTCCAGGCGGAACTGGGCTGGCGCTTCTAAGGAAAACTAAGGAGAAACTTTATGAAAAAAATACTACATGGAATCATTATCTCCCTGTCTTTCCTGGGACTGTTCCGTTGTGGTAGCGATGCGCTGGTATCCGCCACCGCTTCCTCCAGTTCCCGGGATTTACTGACAGCCACCTTGCTTGATGTGTTGCGTAATTCTGTTTCTGGTTCCAGCTCCACGCTGGGATCCGGGACTCCCACAACGGCTCAAAAGCTACGGGGCATATGGATCGTTGGCGGCTATAACGGAAGCAGTATAGTAAATACCACAGACCTTTACGATCCAGAAACGGATACCTACTTCCAGAGTGCCGGGCCGGCACTGGGCGTAGCCCGGGCCCATATCGGACTTGTATCCATGAGCGGCAAGCTCTATGCCATCGGCGGCATTACCTCAGCGGGTGCTGCCAGCAGCTCGGTGGAAATGCTGGATATCAGTGGCAATGCGTCCAGCTGGACTTCCGAGGCTAACCTGACGACCGCCAAGATTGCTCCCATCGTCGGTAGAATTGGCGACAGACTCTACGCCGTTATGGGTTCAGCGACAGTAGCGCCGCTGCTCAATGGAGTGATCAACGAATTCAGCGGCACGGCCTGGTCGGCACCGTACGCGGCCCTGGCTGCCGGCAATCAACGAATCGATGGCTGTGGTGCTGTGATCAATGGCGTTCTCTATGTTGCCGGGGGCCGCAACGCAACCAATGGCTGGAACCTCACAACAGATGGCTGGGTACAGGCCGGGTCCAATGCCGCTACCTCCACTGTTACCGGAGTTACCGAACCCGGCCTGACCAATGCTGCGGCTCCAGGAGCGAATTTGCGGCGCTGGGGTTGCACAGCAGAAGGGATCTCCAATGCGCTCACCTCCACGCTTTTTATTATCGGGGGAACGAATACCACCCCGGCCACCAACAACTACCCCATCGCCACAACAGCTCTAACCGTTCCGCTCAATGGTGTGAGCGTGGTCAACACCGGGGCCACGGCCTTCAGTACGGAACTCTTCCTCCTGACCGCCCGCGCCTTTCCGGCCTCAGCCATGGTGACCTCGGGGAGCTATCAGGGGCTTTATGTACTCGGCGGTGGAACCAGTGGCGGGGCCCTGCGCTCGATTGAATATCTGCCCATATCCGGAGCCTCTTTTGGCGTGTTTGCGGAAAAAACCAGCATGACGGCCGGGCGCTACGGGGCCGCTGCCACAACGCTTTCCCTGTAACCTCAATTCTGCCGCAGCCGGGAACGATACTGTAGTATGCGCCCTGCCCGCTTCCATGCGGTCCTTCTCTGCTCTTTTTGTGCTGTGTCGGCTTTTTCTGCTCAGGAGCAACCCGACTATCAGACGCGCAAACAGACAGTGGAAGAGCTGGTTTCCCGGGGAAAAATGGAAGAGACTCGCGGAGCGTATGTAGAAGCGGCCCGCCTGTATGCCCGCAGCCTCGAAATCTGGCCCAATCATCCCGAAGCTCGCGCTCGCTATGATGCTATAGTGGCATTGAGTGCTGCTCAGGCCAGCCAGCAGAATCGGTACTCTTCACTCGATCCCGGCGCTGTGTACACTCCCGCAACACAAAGATCAACGGAGAGCCGCAAAACAGAACGCCCGACGCCAAAGGCCCGGCCCGAGCCAGAAGAAAAAGCAGCGGGAGGCGCAAAGATAGAGGAGACCGCATTCAGAGAGGAAATGGAGAAATTCGCGCAGGAAGAACAGAGGGCGCGGGCCGACCTGCGGCTTGAGCTACTGCACTTGCGCTACGCTCTATACGGCTTTGCACTGCTATTTCTGGGCCAGCTCTTCTTCCAGGCTCTGGCCGTCATCCTTCTGCTTGTAGCCCTGGCACAGAGAAGAGTGTAGCCCTCTACTCAGGGGTGTACCCGCTGTTTGTAGGTTCCCGCCGGGGCCTGCCGGTTTTTCCCTCGACAACAGGACCACAGACCCCCAGAGTGGGCCCTCCGGCATGAAGCTCAAAGCCCGAATCAAGGACGAATCCTTCCAGTTTCATTCCATCAAAGAAGTTTTTGCAAAGGCCAACTCACCCAAATCCGGCGATCAACTGGCCGGCATCGCCGCGCGATCTGCCGTCGAACGCGTGGCCGCGCGGGCCGTTCTTTCCGAATTACCATTGGCGGCGATCCGGGAAAATCCGGTCATCCCCTATGAGGAAGATGAACTCACCCGGCTGGTAGAGGACTCACTGGACGTCAGGGCCTATCAGGCCATCAAGAATTTGAGCGTGGGACAGTTCCGGGAGTGGCTGCTCTCGACTAAAACCAGTGGCGAGATGATTCGCTCCGTTGCTCCTGGCATTACGCCGGAGATGGCCGCCGCTGTCTGTAAACTCATGTCCAATATGGATCTGATGCTGGCCGGTAAAAAATGCAGCGTCGTGGTGCGGGCCAACAGTACGCTCGGCCTGCCGGGACGCATGTCTTCGCGGCTGCAATCCAACCATCCCACAGATAACGTGCAGGGCATCCTCTGGAGCGCGCGCGAAGGACTTTCCTACGGTTGCGGTGACGCCGTCATCGGCATCAATCCGGCCACCGACTCGCCGGAGTCCACCGCAGAAATTCTGAAAGCCCTGTCGGACCTTACAACGCGTAACGCAATCCCGACACAAAACTGTGTTCTTTCTCACGTAACCGTGCAGATGGAAGCTCTGGAGAAGATCGGTTGCCCCATGGATCTCATGTTCCAATCCCTGTCCGGTAGCGAAAAGGGCAACCGTGCTTTTGGCATTTCTGTTGCGCTGATGGATGAAGCCTGTGCCATGATGCAGAGCCTGGGTTCTACCCGGGGACCCAATCGTATGTATTTTGAAACAGGACAGGGATCCGCTCTATCTTCCGAAGCACACCACGGCGCAGATCAGCTGGTTCTCGAGGCGCGCTGCTACGGCTTTGCCCGTCGTTACCATCCCTTCCTGGTGAACACCGTGGTGGGCTTCATCGGTCCGGAATATCTGGAGAATGGACCGCAAATTACCCGGGCTGGGCTGGAAGACCATTTCATGGGCAAACTGCTGGGCATTCCCATGGGCTGCGATGCTTGTTTCACCTACCACGCAGACATGGGTCAGGATGAACTGGAAAATTTGATGGCTCTTCTGGCCGGCGCTGAATGCAGTTATCTTATGTCCTTGCCCGTGGGCGATGATATTATGCTCAACTACCAGTCCACCTCATACCATGACATTCCGTCGCTGCGCGTGCTGCTGGATAAGCGCCCGACTCCGGAATTCGAGGCCTGGCTTGCCGATCGAGGCATCATGGAGAATGGAATACCGGGTCCGGCCTTTGGCAGAACGGAGAATATCCGATGAGTGTGACCCGGGAGCTTGTCGCAGCCCTCCGGCGCCGCCTGGGAAGTGACGCCCCTTTGCCGCCTCCTCCTGCGTCACCGGATTTGATTGAAGTCCTGCCTGTGGGCAGCCGCGATTTTGCCCGGGAGGCGGCCCGCTATACGACTGCCCTTCTGGGAATTGGTAGCGTGGGCACCCGTTATGCCACAGAACTCTCCCTGCAGTTTCAAGCAGAACTGGCCGTGGCCCATGGCGCTGTGGCCAGCCTTCTGCCTGAGGGCTGGCTCGAAAGCCAGGGGCTCCTTGAGCTTTGCTCACGCGTCAGCGATCATAAAGAATACTTATTACGTCCGGACCTGGGCCGACGATTGTCTGAACAGTCGCTTTCCCGGCTCATCGAGCGGTCAGAGAAAAATAAAGATGTACAAATTATCCTTGCCGATGGTTTGTCCGCCCTTGCCTGCCAGCATTCCGGTATGACTGTGGTCCAGAACCTGGTGCGTGAATGCCAGACGCAGGGTCTGAGCGTGGGAACTCTAACAGGGGCACGCTTTGCCCGTGTGTGGCTTGAGGATGAGATCGGTCAGGCAACGCAGGCTAAAGTCGCCATCATCATTCTTGGAGAGCGGCCTGGCCTTGGCACCGGTGACGGTCTTTCCGCTTACATGGTCTATAACCCCGCAGTCGGTAAAACGGATGCTGACCGCAATATGATATCCAATATCCACGAAAGAGGTATGGCGCCTGCCGATGCTGCCAGGCGGCTGGCCTTCCTGGCGCGGGCCATGGTGGATCAGAAGACTTCGGGGGTATCGCTGAAATTGCCCGGATCTGAAGCCACAGCTTCCGGGTACCGGGAGGGACTCAAACGGATCCGCCTGGTGGAGGTAGAAGTATGACCCTTGAGCCCCTTTATCCCGTGGTCCTTTCCACTCGTATCATCGCTGACGCGCATGCCGATTTGATTGCAGGCTACGGAGGAGATCCAGCGCGGCACCGTTCTCTGGGACTGCTCACCTGCGACCAGGATGATCCCACTTACGTGGCCATGGACGAAGCCACCAAGCATGCCCCTGTCGATATTATCTTTGCCCGCTCTTTCTATGCCGGTGCCCGACATTCGTCCGGAAAATTGTCCGGAGAAATCCTGGCCGTCATGGCCGGTGCGGATCCAGACATTGTAGCCGAGGGCATGAAGGCAGCCATCCAATGCTTGAAGCACGATGCCTGCTTCTACAGTGCCAACGACGATGGCAGCATAGCTGTTTTTCCGCACGTGATTGCCCGGCCGGGTAGTTACTTTCGCGCCCAGACAACTCTTGGCGAACATGATTCGATGGCCTACCTGGTGGCACCGCCTCTGGAAGCCACCTATGGTTTTGAGAAAGCACTCAAGGCAGCAGATGTCCAGCAGCTGAAACTCTTCCCGCCGCCCACAGAAACGAATTTTGCGGCCCTGTGGCTCAAGGGTGACCTGCCCTCCTGCCAGGCGGCAGCCGAAGCCTTCGCAGAAACCGTGGTGGAAGTGGGTCGGAACCCCTTACCGCGTATCGTCTAAATTAAGCTGGCGACTGTATCTCCTGGAAATTGCTCTCCAGAAGCCGGATGATCTGCTCCACTGCCCGTGAAGGAACATTGTATGTGGTGTGGAGTTCCTTTCTCAGAAAATCCAGCAGCTGGTTGAAACCTTTAACCTTCTCCGGAAAGTACAGCGCCACGGTTGCCGCCCGCTCACGGATCCGGTCCAGAGATCCGCTGCTAAAAAATGGGTGAGCAGAAATCAGGAAGCGGCACTGCTTATCTACTTCCACGATAGCCAGTTCACTCAGGCGTAAGGGGATCTGTTCCTCATCAGCTCGTAGATAGGGCTCCTCATACTTTTTAGGATAAGAAACAGGTTCATGAATCATATAAATCTTATAACCATCAGCATGCAGGCCCACCCCACCTTCCTCGGGAAAGATTTCGCGAACATGATCAAAGGAAGTGATGGAAAAAACAGCGTAGCCCCCGGGTCCCGCGTTACTGATCACCAGCAGGTGGCCCGGCTGCTGGCTTTCCAGGGAACCGCTCCGCAGAGCGCTAAAAAGTTCAAGATAAGCCATGAGCCTTCCTGCCTCCTGGCTTTAGAAAAGCAAGCAGCTTATTGGCTGGCCTGTTCCCTGATCGATGACCGATTTTCCGGCTCGGCGAGAGGCAAATCCAGGGAGAGTCCGCAGAGGTCAGCAATGCGGCGAATCACCTGGTCTACCAGTGCATCCGGGGAGCTGGCACCGGCCGTAATCAGAATTTCCAGAGGATGCCGATCCGGGAACCAGCCCTCGCGGATCACAACCTGGCCGGCCTCAAGACAGCGGATCTCCGTCAAACTCAAGATTTCCAGAGCATCCTTGATATAGTAAGCCGGCAGACGGGACTGCATCAATTTATGCAGGTGCGAAGTATTGGAACTGTTGTACCCGCCGATCACAAGGGCAAAATCCCCGCGACTTTCCATGAGAGCCTTCACAGCATCCTGATTTTCTGACGTGGCGTAGCAAAGAGTATCACGGGTATCGGCAAAATGATAACGCAAATTCTCCCTCCCGTAAAAAGACTCCATGACATCCCTTAAATACTTACTGATTGCCCTTGTATCCGAGGCAAGCATGGTAGTTTGATTCACCACACCGATGCGTTGCAGATGCTTCTCTGGATCCAGATCGGAACTGTACTTACCCAGAAAATCACGGGCAAACTCCTCCGGGCTCCCTTCCCCGCGTATATAGTGGGCCAGAGTTTGCGCTTCTTTCATGTCGCGAATGATCAGGGCCGGTGCCTGCAATCGCGCCTGGCTGAAGGTAGCCCGCGTTTCTTCATGGTAATGCTTCCCGTGGATGATGATCGTATATCCTTTTTGCCCCAGTTCGTGAGAGCGATTCCAGACTTTCTCCACAAAAGGACAGGTGGCATTGTAGATTCGTTTTTCGAGACCAATTTCTTCCAGCTGTTTGAGCATTTCAAAAGTAGTCCCGAAGGCCGGAACGATCACAATGTCCGTGGGTCGCAAATCAGCGATGGGGATGCGGACCGTGCCATCGGTTTCCTGCAAGAATTCCACCCCGCGGGCTTTCAAATCGGCATTCACATGCGGATTGTGAATCATCTCACTGAGCAAAAAAACGCGACGGCCGGGATTTTCCTTGAGGGCTCCGTAGGTAATTTCTATAGCATTTTCCACTCCAAAGCAGAATCCAAAATGCCGCGCAATTTTGAAGCGCACCCTTCCCAGATCCAGGATGGAGGGGCTGATGTCTTTCTTGCGCGGGTCGGATGCTTTGCGCCCGGCTTTGATCTTCCCTATGACCGGTGAGCGGAAAAAATCGGGAATTTCAAAGTTACGACCCACAAAGTCGGATCACCCGCCATGAGGGATGCCGCAACCACTATTCCAGCAGGGAAAGTCCGAGGCCGGCCAGGCCCCGGCTCACGGAAATCGTACCGCGCACGCCAAAATGATCGGAAGCAAAAAGAGAACCCCTGTGAAAGTACAGCGGACTTTCGCCAACCAGGCTCACCGCGACCGGCCGGAAGGTGTCCGAACGCACCAGGATCCGATCGAGGCGGCGCGACGATTCGCCACGAAAGGCATAAATACGGGCCATCCAGCTTTTTTCCATGTCCCAGGTGTAGCCAGGCTGTCCAGGACGCAAGCGCAGCCATAGATCGGTAAAGTCCTGGTAGAGATGATTTTCTTCCAGAGCACCATCGCCAAAATTGAAATCGCCAAGCAGAACACTGTGCCGGTAAGGATCCAGCAGGGATCGGGTTTCCTGGATTTGCTGTTTGCGGACAGCTGCAGCTCCCAGAATACTTTCCAGATGGACGTTGCCCACCGCAATCGGCTGACCCGGATAGTCGATGACGGCAAGGAGAGCGTACCGCCAGCGCTGGTAGGGAGCGCGCTCCAGCCTGCGTACTTTTGTTTCTTTGATGGGATAGCGCGATAGAGTAACAAGCCCGCCCGGAGCAAAAGGCTGGCCACCCCATCGGGTCACATGATAGTTCTGCTGGACCCACGGCTGGCGCAGCAAACTGTATACAAACCAGTAAGAAGCTTCCTGCAAGGCAATGACATCGGCTGAGGACCGTTCCAGAAGAGAAAACACCAGTGAAAGTCTCTGGTATGCTTCCCGGTAATTCCACATGCGGACATTCATGGTCAAGAGGGAAAGCTGCTCCTTGTTCCCCTGCGCTCCCCACGAAACGCCCTCTTCAAACGTAGCGCCTTTCGCAAAGAGCACCGGCCTTTCAAAGACTACCGGTTCTTTAAAGACAATCGCTTTTTGCGTGCCGGAACAATAAAAGACCAGTAAAGAAACCAAGAGAATGACAATTCGCATTAACTATAAGATCGGCCGGAAAGCCACCCTCCTCCAGCCGTGTTTTCAGGGTTTCAGGAAGAGAACCATGGACGAAACAGTATAGGGATGCTCCCCCCTGCGTGCCAGGCTATTCACATTGTGGTGGAAACCACGCGGCGAAACAGCTCCCACAATGTAGAATCTTTCCTGATCGCGGAGCTTTAAACAGATGTTCCGATTGAAGAATAAAATGACAGCGCGATCCTTGAATTCCTGAGCCATCATGCGCAGTGCCGGCTCCACATCCTTCCAGGGAGAGTAGATATCTATAGCATTCACGGATCGGATAAAGAGCGGTGCCTTTGAATCAAGCGACAGAGCCGGCCTTTTTACCAGCCAGTTTTTCTCTTCCTGCCACTGCTTTTTTAACGAAAGTGTTCCGTCACCGGATAGAATGGAAAGATTGGGTACAGCAAGGACTCGCGATCGTCGCGCCGGCGGTACATTCTTCTGGAAGAGAGCTACCTGATCCGGTAGATCCAGGGCCACAAATTGCATCTCTTTGAATTCTTCTGCCAGCGCAATGGTTGTGACCGCCGGGTACTGGGGATGGGCAATACCCGGACCAATTTCCACAAAGAGCAGACCTTCCCCGCGAG
Source organism: Spirochaetales bacterium (assembly GCA_015075425.1). Lineage (GTDB taxonomy): Bacteria > Spirochaetota > Leptospiria > Leptospirales > Leptonemataceae > H5-SPI1. Next base: position 71,751 of record JABTUL010000004.1, read on the forward strand.
GCGCAGCATGACTCTCAAGAAAGAGACGCGAAAGGCGCTGCATCTCCGGCGTTCGCGGACCCGTTCCCAGTAGATCGCGCAAAAACAGATTGGTATCATCGTGCCTGCCCTGGTAAGTGCGCGCCTGCACCATCCGCGGATGGCTGCGAAAATTAAAGGCCCCCGTGTAAGAAGCAATTCGATCGTATTCTTTGCGTGTCTGGAAAAAATCTTCCGCCTCCGGCAAATCGCCGGTCAGGTAGGGATCCGCCAGACGAATTTCTGCGATTCCCAGATTTATGGGTCGGGCCTCCGGTCGATAGCGATCCATGAGATGCCGTGACAGCAGGTTGGAATTGGTTTCGATTTGCTTTTCCAGCGCTGTATTTTGCATCCCGAGAATCATGACCAGTTCCTGGGCCCATGTGTAGTGAACCATCGCCTGGAAGAATTCTCCGGCCAGCAGAGCCGCATTGCCTGTATTGAACAAAAGAGCCAGAAACAAGTCGCTGTTCATCAAATTGCGCTGAAGCAGGAGTGCCGTGCTGGCATCAAACGAGGCCAGCGCTTCCTTACCACGAGCGGAGGCCAGCGATAGGGATCCCTCATGAAAATAAAATAATGCCTGAAGTAGAGGCCAATCGGCAAATGTTGCTGCATCAAACCCGGCGGGCTGCCGTGACAGGATGGCCGTATCCAGAGCAATCAGCTGGTCATAGAAACTGCCGGTAAAGCCACCCAGTGCCAGAATTCGACGCGCCTCCCGAAAATGGGCCAGAGCCCGCCCGGGATCGCCCAGATAGTAGGAAGCCAGGGCAATACCGCGGTGAGAGAGAGCCAGATCATGGGTTACGAGGCCATTGCGTTCCAGGATGTCCCGACTGCGAGCATAGTAAGCCAGAGCATCGTGGTAGCGGCGGCGCGGTAAAGCCCGTCGACCTTCTGCCATAAGCAGTGGAACGTGCGCCGGCGAATAGCTCTGGAAAAAAAGGCCGCCCGCCGCGATGGGAGCAAGCGCTGGGGCGAGTTGCCCTTCCAGAACGTAATGATCGGCCAGCAATCGCGCCACAGCTGCGCCGGGACTGAGCTGATTTTCTTCCAGCGCCAGCGATTCGGTAGTCCGGCGGCGCAGATCCTGAAGGGTAATGGTTCCCCCCTTCCGTTCAACGATATGTGTGGCACCCATGCGCTGGGCCAGACGGGCCTCAGGCACGCCTTCCACGACAAACAAAGAACGATCTGCCAGCGGAAATGAACTCAGATTTCTAAAACCGCGCAGGCTCTGCTCGAGCATCTGCCAGTCGTTTTCCGGGCCCGATGGAATCAGGTAAAGCAGGAGCGGGCTTTGTAGGGGACCGGCCCCTTTACGCTGCTGGGTACAGAGCGAAAGAACCAGCAGAACGGGCAGAATGAAACGCCAGCTCATGTTCTATCATCGGAAAAGAGTTCAGAGAAAATCAGGTTTCGCGCCTGGCGGATTCCTCGTAGACCTCCTGGCGAACGGAAGCAAACAAAGAAAGCAGCTGGTCGCGATCCACGGGCTGAGTGGGGATGTAAGTGGCAAAGACAGTACGGTAGTACGGCTCCTGCTCCTTGAGCTTGAAAAAGTTACGTGACATGATTTGGGCCACCCTTTCCGCATGGTGCTTGGTGGTGGCAATGGTAACGGCGTCCGGCATATCGTGAACGTGATGCATGTGAAAGCAGCAAACCACATCTTCGTAGTTCAAGCGGTCGATTTCTGCTTTGAGTTCAGAGAAGGATATCTTCTGTTTGCCACCGGACGGATTCTTATAGTTGATCAGGATACGCTTAAAGTAATGCACCTTCCGGCCGTCTTTATCGATTTCAATACCGTTTACAATGCGCCGTTCATCGGTCAGTTGTTTCATGATGTATTCACCACGGCCGCGATCGCTTTCAAAGTCAAAGTACTCTGAGGTGACATCGCCGCGCAGCGCATTGCGATTGATATCGCTCAGGGTGTATTTTTTCCCGGGAGGCAATTCATGCTTGAAGCTGCTGACAAGAGAGGGATTGAGGTCATCGTTCTCAATTTCAAAGCGGACAGTCACATAACGACCGTAGCCGTGCTCAATGATATTCTGTAAAGCTTCTGTAACCATCATGCGGACCATATCACCGTCCAGCCCGAGGAGCAAGGCCAGGCGTCTGGCCTGCTGTTTGATTTCAAACATGGTTCCGTGCTTTTCATTGATTCTGTGGCCAAACTCACGTTCCACAATTTCTTCACGATCGAGCAATGCTTCATAAACAAGATTTTTTACTGAACTTTGCAAATAGGGCGATTCCGTAATCGCATTCATTTCTTCGCGCAGTCCGCGTAATTCTTTGCGCAGAGCTTCAATCTCTTTTTCCAGCTCGACCGTAGTATCCATGTCAGGCAGATTCCTTGTTTTGGGCATGCTCGCAACCATTTTTGTCAAATATCCAGATCTCCATCCGGCTCAGCCCGGGAAAGCTTCTGGGCCCGCTTTTCATCCTGCCTGATTGCATCGGCAAGCTTCTGATAGGGGTCATCGTCCGTCCCCGCCGGATCATTTTTTCGATTCTCTGCACTCTTGATCTGTCGGCGCAGACTCTCCATACGCACAAGCTGACTGCTCGCCGCCTCCCCGGATTGCAGTTCATACTTTTCCTTCATTTTTTCAAAGCTGCGTTCAAGGCGGGCCGCACGGGTCCGCCATTCATGATCCACCGGGTACAGAACGAGAGCTTCGCCACCGCTACCAACCAATTGAAATTTCTGCCGGCTGAGCACTTCCATGAGATTGATTTTTTCATCGCCAAAGGCTCGTTCAAGGTCCGCCAGAATAGGAATGTAAAGCTGATCATGATAAAAAAGATCAAGTTTCTCGATAATCCGGTTGGAATCCGCCCTGTCCTTGATGCGGATACGGTTGATCCGTCGTTCTTCTTCGCGATTTTTTTCTGCCTGCTCGATCAATTCTTGATTGCGACCGGCCAGCGCCTTTTGCTCGAGGCTGACCCGACTCTTGGCAATCTTGAAAGCCGGGTCCTGAAACCAGGTGAGCCCGAGCAAAATAAAAATTCTATAGTACCAGGGAATGTAGTTGATGTAGGCCTTGCGCAGAATCTTTCCATAAGAGCGAACAAACTCAGTGTCATCAAAAAGCTCGCGGTATTCCGCTTCATGTTCTTCCATAATGAATTTCAAAGCCAAAATTTTCCATGTATGCTGCAAAGGCAGCTCCGCCATGCCCGCAACCAGAGCCCTCAGGGCCTGCAGGTCGCGCCTTACAAAGACATGGGTCCGGCCGGAGCCCGCGCTGCGCTCAAAGCTGGAATACAGCAGCGCCAGGTGAGAGGTGATCTTTCGCCAGACTTCCTCCGGAAAACGGAATCGCTCGGCATAGTCGTAAGTCTGCATGTAGTCAGACCAGATGGCATCACGGCGGGTCATCTTTTCAATGAATTCCTGAACCATCTTCTCGCATTCCGCTTCCCAGCCCCGGGCATACAGGCGGTCGGCACCAGGAGCAGTCGCCAGAACGATTTCCACCGCCAGCGATCCCGGAAAAACTACTCCCCTTTCCTGTTCCTGACGCGGTTGCTGACGCATGATTTTCTTTAAGGCATCGGCTCGCTCCCGGCGAAACTCAGCGCGGGGCGCCACCTTTTCATCGGAAAAGTAATCCATTTCTGCCAGATAGATGCGCTCCAGTTCGCCCTTCAGGTTGCCCTTGTTTTTGTAGCGAGGGATGACCCGGGATTCCAGAAAGGCTGCGGCGCTCTCAAAGCGTTCAATAAGGTCTTCGTCACGGATGGGCAGAAGTCCAAAATCATTGAGGTCCACCACGCTGCCCGAACGCAAAAGTTCCTCTTTGATATCTTTGATCGTGGCTTTGAGCATTTCTGGCTGCGGATTGATCTCGAAATTCCCGGCATGCACTTCCACAAATGGATCGATGGTCGTAGCAGAAAGCTCGGCGGCACGCGGTATTTGCACAGAAGTAAAATCTTTTTCCAGATCCTTGCGGAAGGCATCGGCCTGAAAAGCCGGCCAGGATTCAAGCAGCTGATCGATCGCTTGCAATGATTGGCGAATGATTGCGGAGAAAGTCGCATTCATGTGATCTTTTTCTGACGGCAGAGTCAGAAAACAGGGATGCAGGAGCATGCGCCGGGTGCCGGTATCGTATTCCAGAAAAAACAGTTCGACTACAAGTTTATCTGAAATCAGGCGGTTGACCACATTGACCAGATCGCGTTTGGTCAAATTGAGGATATCCGGAACAAACGTGTCCAGTGTGAAAATCTTTCCGGCCTTGATGCTTTCCGTGGAGGAATGAGCGCGGATAGTGCGGTAAACGGTATGAGTGACTTTGTCGTTGAGATTGGCGCCGCGCGCCATGGCATCACTTTCTGTCAGCAGGTCCAGAAAGGGATATTTGTTCATTCGATCTGGCTCGAAAGGATGGGAAGAATAACAGACAGGGCTTCATCAACGGTATCCACCGATTCCATGAGCTTCAGATCTTCTGCCGCAATCATCCCGGCCTCAGCCAGGTAAGGCATATCGATCACCCGCTCCCAGAACTTCCGACCAAACAGTATCACGGGAATACGTCGCTGTATATTGCGCGTCTGCTGGAGAGTCAGTGTTTCAAAAAGCTCATCCATAGTGCCGAATCCACCCGGAAAAACAATGAGCACCCGGGCATGGTACAGAAACCAGTACTTGCGCATGAAAAAATACTGAAAATCAAACTTGAACTCACGGGAAATGTACGGGTTGGCCATCTGCTCGGCGGGAATGTTGATGTTTAAGCCAATAGTCGGCCCGCCGGCTTCATGAGCACCGCGATTGGCCGCTTCCATAATCCCGGGCCCGCCTCCTGTGCAGACAAGAAACCTCCGGCCACGGGGTACCGCCACCTCTTCTGACCAGCGAGCCAGCCGAAAACCAAGTTCCCGCGCGGCCTCATAGTAATGACCGAGTTCAGATGCAGTTTTCCGGCCTTCTTTGAGTTTTTCCGGCGAGGGCACCCGGGCAGAACCAAAGACAACGATCGTATCGGTAACATTTTCCTTTTCAAAGATGTATTGCGGATAGAGATACTCAGAGAGAAGCCTGATGGGACGGGCCGCCTGAGTTTCCAGAAATCGTTTATTGAAATATGCTTGTCGGTACGGTTGCATGCTCAACTCATTATCGTCCAGCTCATGCAAGCGAACCGCAACATTACTGTAGCTCTGGATGCCCGCCCCCTGATTGTTCCGGGAAATGGCAATGCTCGCTATCTGGAGCAGATGCTGGCCAGCCTCTTTGCCGTTCGTCCTGCCTGGAAATGGGTCCTTTTCAGTCACAGAAAACTCCATTCCGATTACTCTGAACTCTTAAGCCATCACCAGCTCCGGCTCATTACCGGCAGCCGCCTGCCCGGCCCGCTCTGGATTCATTTCACTTTGCCGGGCCTGCTTAAAAACTACCAGCACGATGTATTCTGGGGTACCCTGGCCATGCTACCGCTTCGTTACCGCAGGCGCTGCCAGGCTCCGGCAGCGGTAAATTTTCATGACCTGAACGCTTTTGTTGCTCCGGGGAGCATGGTCCGCTGGAATGCCTGGCAACATCGGCTTACCAACGAAAGGACCCTGCAGGAGGCGCGCACCATACTCTGTCTCTCCGGGGCCACCGCAAAGGATATTCGCCGGGTTTTCCCGCAAACGCAGAACAAGCGCATGGTGATTGTGTATCCCGGAGCCCAGATGCGTTCCGAAAAACCCGTGCGGCCACCGCCACCGGTGGGCAATTTAGAGCATTTCATTTTCTGTGTGGGAACGCTCGAACCGCGCAAAAATCAGGCAACGCTGGTGAACGCCTACCTGAAAGCCCGGGGCACGGTTGATTTGCCTCCTCTGCTGCTGGCCGGCAAAAAAGGCTGGGGAGACGATGATCTTTACCACAAACTCAGCACCGGAGTGTACTCCGACCGGCAGATCCATTTTCTGGAAGAGCCCGATGACGGGCAGCTGGCCTGGTGCTATGAGCAGGCGGCCTTTGTGGCCCAACCCAGCCTGCATGAGGGCTTTGGATTACCCATTCTCGAAGCGATGCACCACAAGAAGGTACTGCTTTTAAGTGATATACCGGTCTTCCGGGAAATCGGTCAGGGAAATGTATTCATTCCGGCTCTGGATGTTGATGCCTGGGCCCGTAACCTGGCAGACTTCAGCGTGCTGGCGCGCACCGGTCAACTGCGGCCCCGCGCCTTCGATCCTGTTTACTGGTCCTGGCATAAGCGTGCCGAAATTCTGGCACAGGCTCTGGAACTAACTGCCGCTCCCACCGCATAAGAAAAGCGGTAATGCCGCAGGAGCGGCACTTGAAATCAGGGAGTGCCCTGGCCGGCCTTAATGATACATTCCATGAGTTTCATTTCGCCACAAGTCATGGCCTTAGCGCAGGCCTGGACATCAGGAACTTTGGCCGGATACTTGTCTTCAATGCCGGCCATGAACTTGGTACACAATTCCATACCATTGGGCTGGGATTTTACCTGGGGATCGCATTTTTCCACTTCCGCACAGAATTCGCGGTATTTTCCGGGATCAGATTTGGAGCCGCCACCGCACTGCATGAGTACCGCAACGGAGAAAAGAGAAAGAAGTAAGAATTTATTCATCCGGTCAATCTGTAACGCAAGATGGCTCTGTCAAGGCTGATTGACGGCCATGAAACACTTGACCCGACCCTCCAAAAAGGAAGCCTGCCGTCTGGATGAATTTTACGTCCTTCCATTTTCTGGGCTTTTTCGTGGTCACGATTATCATCGGGCACTGGCTCAGGAATCGGAAGCAACGTATCTTTTTCCTCATTGCCTCCTACTATTTCTACGGAGTCTTTGAACCTTACTACCTTATACTCATTTTTTTCTCCACTCTCTGGGATTACATTGCCGGGCTTGGCATTGAAGCTCGCCGGGCCGGAGTTACCTCCGGACTCGGACGATTTCATGAACGGACCTGGCTTACCGCTTCCATGGTGCTGAACCTCGGTCTGCTGGGATATTTTAAGTACACTAACTTTGGCCTGACCATCCTGAACGATATTCATCCTCTGGGAGATACCATCTTCGCCTGGCCCTTCCTCAATATTCTTCTGCCGGTGGGTATTTCTTTCTACACTTTCCAGTCGATGAGCTACACGATTGATGTTTACCGGGGCCTGATCCCTGCCCGCAAAAGCCTGGTAGATTTTGCCCTGTATGTGTCGTTTTTCCCCCAGCTGGTGGCCGGACCCATTGTGCGGGCAGATACCTTCTTCCAGCAACTCGATGATCGACTGCCCATTGGGCCGGATGACATTGTCATTGGTATCACCCGTATCCTTGTGGGGTTTTTTCGCAAACTGGTTCTCTCGGATAACCTGGCGCCACTCATCACGGAAGTTTTCTTGCGCCACAACGAATACGGTCCTCTGGATGTCTGGATAGCCTCCATTGGATTTTGCTGGCAGATCTATCTGGATTTTGCCGGTTATACAGACATCGCCCGGGGACTCGCACGGCTATTTGGCTTTGAATTCAACATCAACTTCCTCTATCCCATGGCCGCGCGCAATATCACGGACCACTGGCAACGCTGGCATATCTCTTTTACCACCTGGCTGCGCGACTACATCTACATACCGCTCGGCGGTTCGCGCGGCCATCCGGTTCGTGTTCATTTAAACATTGTTCTTGTCTGGCTCTTTGGCGGCGTCTGGCACGGGCCGGCCTATCATTTTGTCGCCTGGGGACTCTGGCAGGCCGTAATGCAGCTTGTACACCGGCGCTACGCACGCACCCGCTTGCGAGCCTTCTTAAACGAAAAGGGTGGGCTGCCCTACAACATTTTTTCCCGCATCTTTCTTTTCTTCAATCTGAATTTTGGATTCATCTGGTTCCGTGCGCCGGATATGCAGGTGGCGACGAATATGCAGGGGCGACTTTTTGGTGGCTACCAGGCCTACGATGCCATCCTTGAGACGTTCCGCTGGATGCGCGGCCAGGGCTCGCTGGAAACCGCTCTTTTACACTGGCAGGGCCCGGCCGGGTGGTCCCCGCGCCCCTCAGAATACGGCGTCTTTGCTCTGGTTCTCGCTTTGTATTTTGTGTATGAACTGGTTTTCAACCATCTTCAACTGGAGTATTTCTGGAAGCCAGAAAACAGAAGCAAACTGATTATCCTTTTGACCCTGCTCCTCTTTTTTATCTTAGTGTTCACACCGGCCCAGTCGCCTAACTTTGCCTACTTCCAATTCTAATGAAATCCTGGACTGACATATTTCGCGATACTCGCCTTTTGATCCCGCTTGCTTTCTTCCTTTGCTGGGAAGGTTGCCTGCAACTGGGTCTCTACGCTCCCCTGCTCCGGCCGCGCTCGTATGCCGGGAACGTGGAACGCATCATGCGCACCATCAAAGGAAGTAAGCTCCAGCCGGACCTTCTGATTCTGGGGACGTCCGTGGCCTACCAGGGCGTGAATGTAGAACTGTTGAATCAATTGCTGGAAAAAGAAGGCCTCGTCGTGCAGAGCGCAGCTTCAGAAGGCGCGATTCTTGTTACCCAGCACTCTCTTTACCGGGAACTTGCACCACATCTGAAGAATCTGCGCGGAATTATTCATGTTACGGAATTGACTTTTCCGTGGACGGCCAGACGACTGATCGACCCCTCCAACCGCAGTATGGTTGCCCAGATCAACCGCTTTCGTGCCTTTGAGCTGCTTGAGCGCCATGAATTTCGCTTGAGCGCTCAGGATCGCGCCTTCCTTCTGATCCGTTCGATTACCTACCAGCAGGACATCCGTGAATTTGTAACCAATCCGCTGCGCCGATTCAAAGAGCTGGGCAAGATCCGCGAAGGCGCCCATCCGGATTTCGCCTATATCAATCGCGAAAAATTCCGGCTTTCTGCTTATCCCGCCAACGATCTTGGCGAATGCATGGACGTAGCGACAAAGGGCGTAAAGGAATTCAATGAGGCGGGTCAGCGCATCACGGATAACCATCACCGCCAGGCCGTATGGCGCACCTGCGAAGTAGCCGTCCGCGATCCATTAACCCAGTCCGGATACAGTCAGTGGAATGCTCTATTTTTCCGACAAATGGCCCGGATTCATCAGGACGCGCATGAGCGCAATCATCAGGTATTCACTGTACTCCCGCCCTACTCCGATCTCATTCCTGGCCTGAATGCCGACTGGCGACTGGAGCACTGGCAGGAGGGCCTGAAGTCCGTGCCGGGGACGCCTGTTCTGATTGATCTTCGCGGATCACTGGATGGTCCGCAAAATCGGGATTACTACTATGACACCATCCATCTCAATGAAGAGGGTAGCATCCGCTTTACCCGTGCTCTGGCCCACTCCATCCGCGAAGAAATTTTGCCTCGCCTGAAAAACTGATGCGCTTCACCACCCTTACCTTTCTGTGCTTCTTTCTTCTAACCTATATAAGTTTCTGGTCCATCCCGCGCAAGCTGCGACCGGCTCTCCTTCTTCTGGCTTCTGTCCTTTTTTATGCGGCATGGTCCATTCCCTTTACTCTGCATTTTCTGGGAATCGTCCTTGTCAGTCATGTTCTGATCCGCCCCCTTTACTCTCAAAAAAATCGACTGCTGCTTGGCACCGTTCTTGTGTTCAATCTGGGGAATTTATTCTTTTTTAAATATTTTTACCTTTTCCTGCAAATCATTCACGATGCCAGCGGCCTTGCCTTCTTCACCCGCGAGGGTTTCAATAACTACCTTTCTGCACTTACCGGAGAGGGGAGCATTGTCCTGCCTCTGGCCATCAGTTTTTATACCTTTCAGATCACAGCCTATGCTGTGGATGTTTACCGGGGCCAGATCAAGACAGAACACTCCCTGCTGCATTTTGCTCTGTTTATTTTCTTTTTCCCGCAACTGGTTGCCGGTCCCATCATGCGGGAGAGCGATTTTTTCTGGCAGATCCGGGAGAACAAAAGCAACCGTCAGTCGCTGGAATCAGGGATGGCTCTTTTGGCTACCGGCCTCATAAAAAAGGTCGTTATCGCTGATAATCTGGTCAGTGGTGTGAACGCTGTTTTCCTGGATCCGGCTGCTTACGGCTGGCAGGCGCAGGTTGTCGCGGCCCTTGGTTACAGCATCCGGGTATACTGTGATTTTTCCGGCTACACAGACATCGCCCGCGGATGCGGCAAGCTACTCGGCTTTGAGTTACCGGAAAATTTTCGTGGCCCGTATTTGTCGGCTTCTTTACGCGAAATGTGGCAACGCTGGCACGTGACCCTCTCCACCTGGCTTCGTGACTATCTATTCATTCCCCTGGGCGGCAGTCGGGCCAGCCCGTGGCGCACACAATTCAACCTGGTGCTTTCCTTCACTCTGGGAGGCCTCTGGCACGGTGCCAACTATACCTACATCGCCTGGGGCTTCATGCATGGCCTGCTTCTGGTTGTCGAACGACCGTTACGTAGCTTGAAACAATCGCTTGCCTTTCCTCTGTGGTTGGATCGATTCCTCTGGCCGCTACGGGTTTTCCTTGTATTCAGCCTCTTTACGGTTGGCACGCTTTTTTTCAACGCTCCGGATATTGAGCACACCTGGCTGATGCTGCAGCGGATTTTTCTTCTTTCCTCCGGTCCCGCCGGCCCGGCCCAGGAATTGATCCTGAATCTGCTTCCTGTTTGCTTCCTGCTCAATTACCTGGAATACAACAGCAAAACGTCACATCTGCTGGCCAGGCTGCCCTCTTCTGTGCGCTTTACCCTGCTGACCCTGTACGGACTTTTCACAGTGGCGCTTCTTGGTCGGTTTGCACCGGGTGGAAACGATTTTATCTATTTTCAATTTTAGGCGGACTTGATGGATTTCAAAAACAAACCCTATCTTTTCCTGCCCCTGCTTTCTTTTGCCCTGATTTTCTCCCTGGATAAATTGCTGCTCTGCCCGGCCGTCCAGGAAAGGACCGTACTCTGGAAAAAGATTGAGCCTCCTTTTTACGCTTCGCGTGAGGATCTGGCAGCACAGCTTGCCACAGAGACAGAAAGCGCTGGCCTGATTTTGGGGAGCAGCCGGGCCGGAGAATTTTCGAGTGACTGGATTGCCAGGCATTCCCCCGTAAAGCGAACCTACAACTTTTCCGCGCCACTGACCTGCCCGGCCTACCACTATTACTGGCTGGACAGAATCCTGAAAGGAGGCCACCGGCCGGCCTTCGTTATATTAGAAGCCGATCTCCTCCTTTTCAGTGAGGGAGCCATGGATTACGCTTTGAACTACAGTTTCGACCCGCTCTTTGTCCTCAGGCACACCGATGTTCTGGAACGGCAGGGCGCGGGCTTTGCCCTGCAGGGACGCGGATTTACTTTCGATGAAGCGGAGACCTTCTTTCTAAAATACTTCTTTGCTCTTTATCGTTTTCCACTGGATGCTAAGGCCTTGCGCGAGAACGGTCAGGAGATCTTTCTGCCGGATGGCACCTATCGCAGCGGAAGGGAACTCCGAGGCGAACTCAACCGTTTGATTGAAAGAGTCAATCGCGAAAAATTGGGGGGAATCCCCAACCCGCTACAGTTCAATGTTCCGGAAGATGCCATGGCCGAAGATGCCAGACGACTGGCAGATCGCCACCTCTCCCGGCCTCCCTCGCCCACCCAGATTCTCTTTTTTAAAAGAATTGTCGAAGCGCTGCGTCAGGAAAAAATCCCACTGGTTGTATACTGGCCTCTCGTTTCCGAGCCCCTGGATCGGCTACAACGTCAGGCAAGACCTGACTTCCAGAATGAACTCAAGCAGTACCTGACTTCCCTGCAAACAAACGATTGGCAGCCGGCCTTCCTGGACCCCAATCCTGATCCCCGGATACGCTGCCGTAGCTTCGTCGACTCGTCTCATCTGTCCGGAAAATGCTTTGATGAAATCACTCTTCAGCTTCTGGCAGCTCTGCGCCTGGCAGAGAGTCCCTGAAACTCAGATTCTTTGCAGAAGATGGACCAGCCTCAGGCAGAAATTGCTGTCCCTGGTGCGCACATCGGCCGGATCAAAGTAAAAGATATTACGCACCTCCCCTGATTCACGACTGGAAATTTTTGCCTCCAGGATATTCAAATCCACTACGTGAAACACCGCAGCCACCACCGTGAGGAGTCCCGGCTTGTCTCTTCCGGTCAGAGCAATGCCAGGACCTGGAACCTGGACCCACTCCACTCCCCCTGAGGTAAAACTTCCTGTCGGCAGATCGCGATTCTTGATAGTCAAATAGTCGATCACGGAAAGGTCATCAGAGAGCAGCGTCTCCAGCTCTGCGCGCATCTGTTCAAGTACCAGTTGACTGAGGCTCTGCCCGCTTCGCTGTCCGGAAAGCAAAAATTCATCCCGGATCAACGAGCCCGAAGTGTGGATGCTGGCCTGCTCAATATTCCAGTCGTTGGCAAAAAGCACGGCGGCGATCCGGAAGAGCACCCCCGGTCGATCCCGCTCTGTTTCAAAGTATAGCAGAAAACGATCCTGATAGGCTTCTGCCCGTAAATGACTTCGATAGCTGGTGGCTTGCATGGCTTGCTTGGTCTTGCAAATTCCATGCCAGAGAGTCTTAGAAAATCATTTACAAAACGGGCGAGAATCAGCCCTGGGGAGCGGCACCCGGCAGGGGCAGCACCGCCCCTGCGAATCAAAGCATCACCACCAGGCAGAATGCCTACAGATCACGCAAATTGCCAGCCGGGAACCCTCTGACCTTCTCACGATCGGGATCGGAACTGTACGGGGCAAATCGTAAAATTTGTGGAACAACATCCCTGTAAAAATCTGCGTTCAAGCGCTCTGATCCCGGACATTCATAGTGCACCTGCTCCACGAACAACTCTTTGGGGTAAAAAGGTTCAGGAAAGTGAAGGAATTCCATCATCCCGCCGTACTCTTTTTTCAGAGCCTCCATTTGCTCCGCGTACTCCTTTAGATAGCGGGCACCGGCATAGTCTTCGATCATCGGTACGCTGACAAAAACGATCTTCACTCCCCGGGCGGTCACAGCATCGGCCAGCCGGCGGGCATTGATGAGAGCCGGCCGCACACTTTCCAGCCTTTCCCGGTGTTTGGCAATGTTTGCATCCCTGACCGTAAGGAATTGCAGGCGCAGTTCCGGCTTCAAACGATCTGCCAGGTTGATCTGACCGTAGCGCTGGCGCAGGCCCAGTTCAATGAGGCGATTATCCTGTATGCGGGGAATTTGCGGATGGCATTCCATTCGCAGCACTCCGGCACAGGAAGCACAGTAGTCGGCTTTCTGTACGGTCTGGAAGAGTTCCGGACGCAGCCCCAGCGTGTACTGTTCAATACCTTCCCTGTATTTGTAAAGATAGGAAAATAAGGGCACCGCCTGGCTCACGATGAAGATGCGTTCAGCACCGGTCATTTGCTGTGCCAGTTCCCCGGCGCTAAACATATGCAAGTAGCGATGAGAAAACGCATCCCAGAGCATCGGATCATCGCGATCAGGGCCTGAAGGCATGTAACGCCTGTCTCCGGCCAGAAGACCCTTGATACGCCGGTAAAAGCGATTCCATAAATAACGGATCAGGGATTCGTCCGGACTTTCTGAATACACGAAATTCTTATCGTGGTAAGCATAGTTCCAGGTATCCATAAAGAGAGCCGGATCCCCGGCAAAGATGACCGCCGCCGGCAGATGCTTCCGATTCAAAAAGTATTTTTCAATGAAAAATTTGTAATAGCGAGGTCCCATGGCCGGTAGACTGAAATTGAAGATACTGTAAGGCTCAGTCACAGTGGGTGCATGGCCCATGAGAGAAAGGCTGCGCGAATCGCCCAGGATCACATAGTCAAATGCAGGCTCAGCCGACTCCGCCAAAAGCCGATGATGCTCGGTTAAAAAGACACCTGCTCCCATGATATAGCGAAGCGGTAGCAAGCGCAAAACCACTTCCACCACAAGCAAAATAGAAAGGGTAATGAAAAGTGCCTTAAAACGCAAAATAAATGACATCTCGCCCCCAGACTCCACTGACTACAATTGCCAGTATCATATAAAGATAAATGAGAATTCGCACACGGGTTGTTGTGGAAAAGATCCAGAACACGGAATTTTTCCTGTAATGCATCCAGTCGATTAGCACAATGGGCAAAATAATGGCCAGCAAGCTGCGCAGGTAGGTCGCTGCGTCTTCCACGCCCTGCACCCGGCCATACAACTGGTAGGGCCCGTCTACCAGCGACTTCAGAAGCAACAGCGAATGGTCCGTATCATAGGCCCGAAAAAAGACGGCCGTAAGGGCAAAAGCGGAAAAGACCGCTCCCTTCTTGAGCGCCTTCAGGGGTAAACGAATGTACTGCGGCCAGAGATCGGGAACGGCCGGCAGCCTGGTCTGCAGCATGTCATGAAGCACCAACCAGATTCCCAGATAGAGTCCCCAGAGCACAAAGGTCCAGTTAGCACCATGCCAGAGTCCCATGAGCAAAAAGGTGATCAGCAGATTGCGGTACTTAAAAAGTGCCCCCATACGACTGCCGCCCAGGGGAATGTAAATATAGTCCATGACCCAGCGCGAAAGTGTTATGTGCCAGCGCTTGAAAAGATCAGAGGGGTTGTTCGCAAATTCGGGCGTATTGAAGTTCTGGCTCAAGCGCACGCCCATAAGGGCCGCTGATCCGAGAGCTATGCTTGAGTAACCGGCAAAGTCGCAATAGATCTGAAAGGCAAAAGCAAGACAGGCCAGGAGCACCTGAAACGCTCCATGCCCGCCCGCCATCTCTGGAGCGCGCAGATAGGCTTCCCGGCCAGGCAAAAAAACCTTATTCACCAGAGGGTCCAGATTGTCGGCTACGTAAACCTTCATGAAAAAACCCAGAAGCAAAAGCCATCCAGCACGTTCGATCATTTTCATGTCCAGAACCCGGGCGCTCTTGAGTTGTGGCAAAAGATCACCGGCCCGCTCAATGGGACCGGCCACAAGTTGCGGAAAAAAACAGACAAACAGAGCAAAATCCAGAAAATTGCGCTCCGCGGGAATGACCCGGCGATACACATCGATTGTATAAGACATGGTCTGGAAAGTGTAAAAACTGATACCTACCGGAAGAACGACACGCAAAAGAAGCGTCTCCTTACCCTGAGGGAAAAAGCCGGGCGCAAAAGCGTGAACGCTGTCCACAAGCGATCCAATAAAAAAATCGTAATACTTAAAAATACCCAGAATTCCCAGATTGATCACGATGGAAACAATCAGTCCGATTCGGCGTGAGGCACCCTCCGTGGAGGCGATCACCCTGGCACAGACGTAATCCACGATGGTCGAAACAAAAATCAATCCCAGAAAAATCCAGTCCCACCAGCCATAAAAAAAGTAACTGGCGAACAAAAGAAAGGCATTCTGGTAAGGCAGCCCGTTTCGCAGCCGGGACAGTGAATAGTAGATGGCCAGAGTTATGACTAAAAAGAAAATATACGTTCCGGAGTTAAATACCACGGGCCAGCTTCCAGGATTTGTGAATTAGGAAAATGAAACAAAACCAGGTAAAAACGGAATAGATGGCCAGCGGTTCACGCACGGATGCCGGCAGGATGGCAAAAAGAAAGCCGAATAAAAAAAGGACAGCAGCAAAAAACCACTCACCGGAATCGAGCAATTCACCGGAAAGAAAAAGATAGGCCCGCAAAAACAGGGGTATCCAGAGAATCGAAAAAGTGTGAAACCAGCTGACGCCGGAAGCGACCAGACTCACAAGCAGTATCAGCCAGAGGAAATCAAGTCCCCGACGATGATAAAGATCCACGGACTTTTTCCGGATGAGAAAGATCAGCGCAAAACAAATCGGCAGAAGCATCACCAGAGTTTGTAAGATGCGGACAAGCAGACGTATCTTTTCTCCTTCCTGCCGCGAAGGAAAATTTGTTGCAGAAAAAAAGAAGGGTAACCCGTAAGAAGCCTGCTTTAAGTCAGCACCGGGCAGAATCAGTTTGCCGATCGCCGCAGAGAGCGACTGATTGTTAAGCCAGGGTCTGACAATAGCTTCCTGGCCAAAACTCTTGATTAACAGCTCATACCAGCTTTCCAGAAGGAAAACATTTTGCTCCATTCCCAGAAACAATGCCGGCAGAGCAAGGGCCAGGAGCCCGGCAGTAGTCGCACCGGCCAGGGCATGAAAGCGGCGGCCGGCCAGTAGGAAGAGCCCCAGAAAAACCGGAGCTACCTTGAGTACGGCAGCCACCCCGATCAAGGCACCGCCCAGCCAGGCAAACTCCCGACGGGTAGAAAAAGAAAGACCCAGGCCGGGTCCGCACAAAAGAATAAGAAAAAAACCTATATTACCGTTATCCACATTGCCGAGCAAAAAATTAAAGGAGAGCACCGTGGCCAGGAGGATTCCTCCCAGAGCCAGGCGCGGGCGCTCTGAATGGTGGTAGAAATACCAGAACGCCAATCCCAGAGATACACAGGAAAGAAACTGAAAAAGATAAGCGGCCTTTTCATAGCCAATGTCCGCAAGAGGCAGCAAAAGGAAGGCAAGAAAGGGTGGATACAGGTAGCGCCCCATGCCGCGCAGCAACTTTTGCATTTCTGGCCAGAGTTCGGGGTTCAGCAGATCCTTTACATCCAGAGCCAGGGAGCGGTCCCGGGCTGTTTCCAATTCTTCACGTCGGTAGGGGTCCCGTCCAGTCTTCAAGTCGCGGGCGGCCTCCAGGTAGTCCTCAAAATCGCTGCGGCTCTGGTGGAGAAAGGATTGCAGAGGATTTTTTTCTGCGGTGATCTTGAGACCGGAGGCGTAGAAAAAAGACAGAGTCAGTAAAACAATCAGGACCCAGAGGGTTTTTTCTTTAGAAGTAAATTCTTCTGTTCGCCCAAGCCAGGCCCGAACTTCTGTCAGAGCACGCACAAACCAATCTGCCCCGGGCAGCCCTGAGTGAAATGAAAAATCAAACTGATTTTGACCGGCTGATCGCCCGGCATACCTTCGATCTTCCGGACCATCTGATCGCCCGCCATCCCCGACCACGCGAGGAAAGCCGCCTCCTGGTGGTGGATCGGAAGGAAAAATCGCTCCAGGATACCCGATTTTCTGAGCTGCCGGCTTTTCTCCAATCCGGAGATTTGCTCATTTTCAATGAATCCCGAGTCAGCCCGCGCCGCCTCTTTCTAAAGAGACAAACCGGCAGCATCATTGAATCCCTTTTTTTGCATCAAGAAGAAGGATCCCTCTGGCACGTATTGCTGCGCGGGCTGGGCCGCCTCCGGCCTGACGAACTCTTAAGCCACCGGCCCTCAGGAGTTTCCTTCCGCTTTCTGGAGAGGCGGGGAAGCGGGGCAATACTGGATGCCGGCAATCAGGACATGGAGGCTTTTTTTGAACGCTACGGCGAACTGGCCCTGCCCCCCTATATGGATCGGCGGGCTGACTACCAGGATCGGGAACGTTACCAGACCATTTTTGCCCGCCGTCCCGGGAGCGTGGCTGCCCCCACGGCCGGACTGCATTTTACGCCGGACCTTTTTTCCCGACTGCGAAACCAGGGCATAGAACCATCATTTCTCGATCTGGAAATTGGTTACGGAACCTTCGCGCCTCTGCAACGGGAGCAAATGGAGAAAAAGGCTCTGCATGAAGAACACTATCAGCTATCCTCTGAACTTTTGCACAACTTCGAAAAGGCCCGGCGTCGCATTGCTGTGGGGACAACTTCCCTGCGGGCGCTGGAGAGCTATCGGCGCTCCGGCCACAACGGCCCGGGGCGCTACGCCACCAATCTGTTCCTCTATCCTCCTGACCGCATCACTGCCGTTGAAGGCTTGATTACCAACTTCCATCTTCCCGGTTCTTCCCTCATGCTGCTGGTGGCGGCGTTTGCCGGAACGGAACTGCTTCAGGAAGCATACGCCCATGCTATAATGGAAGAATATCGCTTTTATAGCTACGGGGACGCCATGCTCATCCTGTAGCGAAGACGTAATGGAATTCTATTTGACCACCTCATTCACCGGTCCAGATTGAACCGGTATGAAGAACCTGGATGAAATCACCGCCCGCGACTATCTGGCCATTCCGGAGTTTCGCCTGGACCGTTTTCAGGGTGGCATCATGGAAAATTTATATCTGGAGTTCTTTTTACAAAAAGGCCGCTGTCTCATAACGCCTCAGTATAAATTCCTGACCACAGAACATCCCACGGCCCAGGAAGAATCCATGATCAACGACATTCTCGATAACCGGACCGAACACATCAAGCACCTGAAGGCCTACCTGCTCTTTAATCTTTCGCTGTATTCTGCCCTGATTGAAACCAACTCTTACTACATATCCAGCAACAACAGCCTGCTCATTGCCCGCTTCATCAAACAGACCGGAGATATTTTTGAGGTTAAACTTTACACTCACGATAAAGATGATCTACTCCTGCACTACAAAGACAAAATCTACCTGGGCCGCGATTTCGTATCCCTCTCCACCGTTTCCCGGGACCACTTTGGCATCCGTTTTGTGCGCAATTCTTTACAGGATCAGCTGGAAAAACTGCGCAGCCGACTTTCCCGATTCGTGCCCGCAGAAAACAATGAAGAACTCAATGCGGAGTACATGGAAGAGATCAGTGAACTTCTGGACGAATTCTCCGGCCTGACCAATGATATCCTCTCTGCCACACCCATGCATCTATCTTCCAGCGCCAGCATCGAAGAAATGACCGATGCCAATGCCCGCTATCGGGAGCTCAAACATCTCCTTATGGAGATCGAAGATTCTGTGCGGGAAATGGAGGCCCGTATGTTTGCTCTGGATCTGGGTGCCGTGCGTTACGTGACCAAATTTCGCAAAGACCTGGTTAATGCCATCCATCTCATGATCAAGGTCAATAGCCGGATCACAGACTTTGTGAACGGCATCCACATCTAACCAGGCCTTTTCAAGCGCTCCGGCATAGCCGCACTATCAAGGAGGAACGAAGCCGGCCCGTCATTGACCAGAGAAACCTGCATGTTCGCCCCAAAAATACCGCTCTGTAAACGATCGCCAAGAATCGCTTTAGCTCCGACCAGAAAGAAATTGTAAAGCCTTTCCGCCTGCTCCGGATGGAGAGCCTGGCTAAATCCTGGCCGATTCCCCCGGGTAACATCTGCATACAGCGTGAACTGCGACACAACCAGCAAAGATCCCTGAATGTCCAGGAGGCTGTGGTTCATGCGGCCCGCATCGTCCTCAAAGATGCGCAATTTCACCGCGCGACCCAGAAGCCATTCGCATTCTGTTTCTGTGTCTGAAGACCCGGCGGCGAGAAGCATGAGGATACCGCGACCAATCCTGCCGGCACATTGGCCCTGGACATGAACGCTGGCCTCGCTCACTCTCTGAAGAAAGGCTCGCATCAGGAGCCATCCAGAAAGCGATTGGTGAGCGGATCTTCCACGCCCAATTCTCGAGCAGCGCGCAGTTCGCGCCTGGCCCGTTCCTTCTGACCGATGCGCAGGTACAGAAGCCCCATGTTGTGCAGAGCATGGCCCAGATGTAAACGCGCCTGTTGCAGGTCGGCCAGCTCCTGTTTCAAGGTTCGTAAAAGTAAGGCTTCATTCTGACCGGACCGTAGCGCTGCATTGATTCGCGACCGCACCTCCTCAAGCATGGCCCGAAGATTCCTCTTTTCCAGTTCTTTACAATAGTCAGTGAGCTGTTCAAAACGCTTTTCCAGCAAAGCCAGGCCCTGATAGGTCCGCCCCTCTGCCTGATTCTTTTCTTCCAGATCCTTCTCGATCCGGGTGCGAAGCTCTTTTTCTTTGCGATGAAGCTCACGCAATCGTTCAACATCTCTTTTGAGTTCACGAAGCTCCTGGCGGTCGGCATCCGCACTATCGGAACGGAAATGCTCTGTTTGCGCTTCAAGAGACTGCAAGCGCTCGAGCCGGCCAGCCATATCCTGACAGTAGTTCTGCATTTCCTCAAGAGCCACCATTGCCTGAGGGAGTCCGGATGAACCGGAAAAGCGATCGGTAACAGTTAGATGAGATTTCCAGTGATCCAGGCGGGCCAGCCATTCGTTTTTTTGCTCCGAACGTTTGCGACGCAGCTGTTTTTCCAGCGCCAGCAGTTCCATGTATATGAGAACCGGGTGCGTACAGGGCTGGATGCGTTCGCGCTCAAACCAGGCGGCCATGGCTTCCAGTTGAAAAGATACATCTTCCAGGGGGAAGACAAGGCTCTTCTTTCCCTTCTGAACAATATATTCCTCTGGAAAATAGGGAACGGCGCGCTCTGGATCTCTCAAAACATACAGGGGAAGGTGGGCGGCCAGCCCGAGAAAATGCTTCCGCGCCTCTTCACTGGCGCGGAAGCTATCCCACTGTTTCTGTTTGCTCAAAGCTATCAGTATCTGTAATGATCGGGCTTGTAGGGACCCTCGACAGACACATCAATGTAAGCTGCCTGTTCTGCGGAAAGACGGGTCAACCGCGCTCCCACCGCATCCAGATGCAGCCGTGCTACCTTTTCATCCAGATGCTTGGGAAGAACATAGACTCCCACTTCATAGCGATTGGTCCACAGTTCGATCTGCGCAAGCACTTGATTGGTGAAGCTGGTGGACATGACAAACGATGGATGCCCTGTTCCGCATCCCAGGTTGACCAGTCGGCCTTCTGCAAGCAGCAGAATGCTGCGCCCGTGCGGAAAGGTGTACTTATCCACCTGGGGTTTGATCTCTGTGTGTTTGATTCCGGGGAAGCTCTTAAGAGAGGCGACCTGGATTTCAACATCAAAGTGGCCAATGTTGCAAACGATGGCACCATCCTTCATTCGCTGCATGTGCTCAATGGTAATGATGTCTTTATTGCCCGTAGTGGTCACAAAGATATCCGCTTCTTCACACCATGCGTCCATGGTATCCACCTTATAGCCTTCCATGGATGCCTGTAGCGCACAAATCGGGTCAATCTCCGTTACGATAACCCGGCAGCCAAATGCACGCAAACTCTGAGCCGATCCCTTGCCCACATCTCCGTAGCCGGCAACAACAGCGGTCTTTCCGGCCAGCATCACGTCTGTAGCACGCTTGATCCCATCCACCAGGGACTCGCGACAACCATAAAGATTGTCAAACTTACTTTTGGTGACGGAGTCATTGACATTGATAGCCGGCACTTTCAGTTTACCCTCACGCAGCCGACGCATGAGCGCATGGACACCGGTAGTCGTTTCTTCGGAGATACCCTTGATCTGATCGAGCAGCGCAGGATGCTTATCGTGAACCCAGGCAGTGAGATCGCCACCATCATCAAGGATCATATTCGGGCCATCCTGGAACTCCAGTGTCCTTTCAATGCACCACCAGTATTCTTCTTCCGTCATGCCTTTCCAGGCAAAAACGGGAATGCCGCGTTCGGCAATGGCTGCGGCAGCATGATCCTGCGTGCTGAAAATGTTACAGCTGGACCAGCGAATCTCTGCTCCCAGCTCGATTAAAGTTTCAATCAGCACAGCCGTCTGGATGGTCATGTGCAAACTGCCGGCAATACGCGCCCCTTTGAGAGGCTTCTTGCCACCAAATTCTTGCCGGAGAGCCATCAGGCCGGGCATTTCCTTTTCAGCGAGGATGATTTCTTCGCGTCCCCAGCGCGCCAGACTGATGTCTTTGACTTTGTAGTCTGTTCTTTCTGCAACTGTACTCATACTTTCTCCTTATTCTTTTTGTACTTTATAACAGTTCTCTCTTCAGGGTCCGGCCCGCCGGACAGCCGCGCGGATACAAGGATCAGCTCAAGCTCCCCTTCTCCCCGCCGATTTTCGATTCTTTCAATGAAAAAGCCCTGCTGGACCAGAAGTTCCCGGAGCCGACTTTCCTCAAAACCCAGCCAGTAATCGGCAAACCGTTCCCTCATGATTTCCATCTGATGCTTTCCCAGATCGGCCAGGATCAGTTGACCGCCCGGGCGGAGGACCCGACGTATTTCTGCGAGGGCCAGCTCGGGCGCGGGCACATGATGAAGTACCATACCTGCTAAAACGCAGTCCACCGATCCGTTGGGCAACGGCAGATTTTCCAGTTCACCCGGGCGGAAGTCTGCTTGCGGACAGCGCAGCCGGGCCTGCCTGAGTTGATCGGCATTCTGATCGACTCCAATGATTTTCCTGGCGCGACCGGGCAACTGAGCAGTCAGCACTCCTGTTCCGCAGCCGATATCGGCTACTGTCCCGGCAGCGTCCGGTAACACCGACAGCATCCATTGTCTGTAGAGCTGGCTATCCACCAGCCCGTGCTGGTAGTCACCAAGACCGGCCCCCGACAGACTGAAATGCTCCTGGATTTGTTTGCGAACATCGCGCAATTTTTCATCCAGGCGGACCAGATCGCCAATGTGTTCGGCGGGCAGATCTTCGGCCTTTTCAAAATCCAGAGCAGAAAGGAAGGCACGAAGCACCGGACTTTGCTCCAGGGCCAGGCCGTAGTAGATGCGTGTGCCATCTCTTAGAGAGGACGCAACTCCGGCCTCAGCCAGGATACGCAAATGTCGCGAAACCCGGCTTTGGCCCATACCTACCACCGCCATGAGCTCTTGAACGGCCAGCGGTCGTTCTCGCAAAACAAGAACGATACGCAGCCTGGCCTCATCGGCGAGGGCCCGCAGGAGTTTCACTACAGCCATCTATGCCAATATCAGGATATCTTGATATTTGGCAAGAAAAAAAGCGCCCCCCCGGACCCCGGGCCGCGGCCCCGCCTAAAGCCGTAAAACCATAATGGTCGCGTCATCAGCCGCCTCTTCGCCGGATCGAAACTCGGCCACTGCGGCAAAAATACTGTCAATGATCTCAAGCGGCGGCCGGCTCTTTTCGCGCAGCACAAGCTCAAAGAGCCTCTCTTCACCAAAATCCTGGAAAGAGGCGTTGTGGGCCTCAGTAATGCCATCCGTGTAAAGGATGAGCAGGTCTCCCGGATCATAAGGAAACATCCTTTCCAGATACTCAGAGCCCTTAAAAATTCCCAGTGGTGGCCCTTTGGCAGAAAGCGATTCTATACGGTTGGAATGCATGCGCACAAGGATCTGGTGATTGTGCCCGGCACTGGCCAGGCGAACCCGATTCATTTCCCGTTCCAGCTGGATCAGCATCACCGTAACAAAAAGCCCCATACGGGACTGGGCGTAGATCTCGCGATTGACCGTAGTCAGTGTGGAAACAGGATCCAGGTGCCTGGGTATTTGTCCGGAAAGCAGAGTTTTAGAATACTCCATAAAAAGCGCGGCCGGAACGCCCTTCCCGGCAACATCGGCCATAACCACGGATATGCGCTGGTCACTGTGGTACAGAAGGTCATAAAAATCTCCACCCACTTCTTTGCAGGCTTCATAGCGGGTCGCCACCTGAACACCGGCCACGAGGGAAGGAATTTTTGGCAGGGAATTTTTCTGGATCAATGCTGCTGTTTCCAGATCCTTCTTGTAGTCGCGTATCTGACGCTCTCTTTCCCGGGCCAGGGTGCGCGAGAGGGCATCGGCCAACTGGCCAGCGACTGTCGACAGCACTTTTAGTTCAAATTCATCAAAAATTTGATTAGTTTTCTTATCGGCGACGCTCAGCGCGCCCACACTTTCTCCGTCCTTGATAATCGGTACACAGATGAAAGATCCGGTGCGGTAGCGGTCTGCTGCAACCAGGCCCAGTTCTTTTTGCGCATCGCGAATGAGCATCCCCTCCCCGGATTCAAGAACCATGGGAATCACTTTGCTGGCCGTGCCAATCAAGCGCTCCCCTTCTTCGATTTCAAAACCCCGATTCTTAATAATACGATAATCTTTGCTGCCCGCTGATGCCAGCACAATGGAAACACGTTCGACCTCCAGAACTTCCGCTATGGCCTGTAGAATCTGGTCCAGGATAACATCAAGATCATCCTCAACATGAATACTCTGCGCTATTCTGTAAACGCAGTCCAGCTCTTCCATTCGATTCTGTAAATCTACATATAATTTACGGTTGTAGATGGCCAGCGCGGCCATATTGGAAAGATAGGTCAAAAGCCGGGTGTCCCCGGCATCAAAATGCCGGCCGTCCGTTGTGTTTACCACCTCAAGAACGCCAACAAGATTACCCATGGTCAGCATGGGGACGGCCAGTAAATTGCGCGTTTTAAATCCAATCGACTCATCAATCTCGCGCAGCACGCGGCTATCGTTCTGTGCATCGTTCACCACAATGGCCTGACGCTCAAGTCCACAGGCTCCGGCAATTCCTGAGCCGAGCGGGATGGTCCTCCTGGCAAGGAGTGCTCCCCTCTGCCCGCGAGCAATGTCAAAGATCAATTCCTGTTTTTCCTGATCAAAAAGGAGGAGGGAACTGGCCTCGGTGGAAAGAAGCTCCCGGGCCGTATCCATGATGATCGTCAAAAGCTCATGCAGGTCCATGGCTGAATTGATGCGCATGGTTATATCGTTAATGCGCGTTAAGGAAATCTGGGCGGCCACTGCTACGTTTATCGGCAAAATCAAAGCTCTAAACGGTCCAGAATTTGCCGATACAGATAGCGTGAAGTTATTCCGGGCTGTACGCCACCTGCTGATTCAGATCCTGGGCCACCCGGCCTACAATTTTCTGGCCACTCTGGCAACAGCAGGAAGCATCTGTCTGATTTTTATACCGGCCTTTTTTGATTTGAGCCTGGAGGGGTCGCGACGCCTCCTTGATCTGGACCATCTCTTGCTTCTTTTGTTCTCCGTTGAGGCTGCGCTGAAATTTATAGCTTCCGGTCGTAGATACCTCCTGCGGCTGCCCTTCTTCATTGATCTGGCAGTGATTGCCCCGCTTTTTTACTATGTCCTCTGTCAGGAGCTCTATGCACGCGGCTTTATCCTGGATGTTCAGGCCTGGCAGGAGTTTCCGGGGCTTGATATCCTGAAAGGAGCTCGTATTTTCCGTTTTCTTTACCTTTTCCATTTTTTCTATTCCCTCAAACAGATGGGGCTTTTTGTCGAAGAGTCAAGGTCCGCAGCCAAAGAGCGGATTTTTGGTGGAATAGCTGCCATTCAGTTCAGCTTCGTCCTTCTTGCTGGCATGGCCAGCTCCTGGTTTTATGCCAGCCTCAATGAAACCCAGAGACAGACCCGAATTGAACAAATCTCCCAGCACGCGACGGACTACGGGCTGGAACGCACCTATGCCGCCTACAAAGAAGAGGTTCTCTATGTGCGCCAGGCTGCCCTGGAAGGGAGCTTTGAAATCAAGAGCCTGGACCCGGCCTATGTTTCGGCTCATTTCCTCTATAAAAGAGACTACATCCAGATCGATGGGGTGACTCCGGGCGGCACCATCCAGATCAGCTTCCGCGATCTGGTGCAAAATCAGCGCAAGATCGAATTGCTTGTGCTCTTCATCGGGGCTGTTGTAATCGTTACGCTTCTGTTTGGTCTGAATTACTACTTAAACCAGATTGTCATCCATCCGGTCAGTCGGGCCATGCGGGTCATTGAACTGCGCATGGCGGGCGAGGAGCTTGAACACAGTCTGCACGAGGAACAAATCCCCTCTGAAATCACTGCGCTGATCCATAAAGTGGATCTTCTCTACCAGCAGATGCGTGAACCCGCTGAATTCATAGAAGCAGTGCCGCAATAACGCCCTGCCCCTTTGCCAGCGATCCCATGGAACGGGCAAAGGGATTCAAGGGCCGGTCCGCCGTCCATTTCTCAGCGGTTCCCGTATGAATGGCGGTGACCAGAAGATCACCGGGCTTGATGGCCCCGCTTTCTGCCGTAACTTTCACGGGTACCAGCCCGTACAGGGCAACGGGCCGGGTCTCTTCCCCTTCTTTACGGGCGTTGAGCAGGAGAGATACCGATGGCTGAAAAATTCCCATGACTGCAGCATTGCGGCTGCGCGATCGGGCCAGCCAGCCATCACGCGAGGAAGCAACCAGAATATCGCCCTCTTCCAGGATTTCCTGGTTCTCGATAAAAAAGTAGGCACCCAGGCTTGCCTGGCGATGATCCCCCGAGCACTCTACTGTTCCCTGAAAGGCAGAAAGTCCGAGCGCCAGTATGGCCCGGCCTGATGTGGCAATCCCCTGCCATTCCGAATGAGCGCCAGCGACCAGGGCAAAATCCTGTCCGGAAAACAGTCGACCTCCCGGTCCTTTGAGGCTGGCGCCGGAAATCCCCTCGCCAGAATGAGAAAGGCCACTGATTCCCGATTTTTCGCCATAACCCAGTACTCCCTGCGCACCCTGCCCGACAACGCCAGCTGCTCCTTCATTGACTCCATGGATGGGGCTGTGATCGAACGGAGGCGGATGGATTCCCTCATAGGTTTTTCCTGTTTCTGCTTTGAGCAAAAGCAGGCCCGTATGACTGGAAAATTCATGCTCAACGGGTGCGTAGTCATGTTCATGGCTTAGCGGCGGGCGGGCATCAGTCAAGCGGGGGTCCTGGGCTTGGACGGCCCGCCCTGCCAGAGTACTTCCCGGCGGAGCCAGTTCCACGATCCCCGGTGCTTCTTCACTGGCCAGCTTGAGCCGACGATCATGCCCCTGCACCACAACGCCAGCCCGATCCTCTCCATTGGCTGCCAGTTCCACAATGCCGGCTCGCTCTTCTGTTGCCGGCATGAGCCTCGGGTCACTGCTCTGTACCGCTGCTTCATTTTCTGTTTCCAGCAAGCGAGCAAAACGCATGATACCGGCCTGCTCCGTCGTCGCTTTGCGTAAGCGACTGTCGTTGGCCTGTACCACATCGCCGGGCTTATCTGCACCGTCGTGTGATAGACGTACAATTCCATGACTGGATTCACTGGCCGGCCGCAGTCGACGATCATGTCCCTGAACCACAACTCCAGGCCTGTCCTCTCCGTCCGCGGCCAGTTCTACAATGCCCCGGCTTTCTTCCGTTGCCGCCTTCAGGCGGTCATCATCGGATTGCAACGCATGAGCCCGACGGGACTCATTGTTGCGGGCCAGCCGTACAATGCCTGGCAGATCTTCGCTGGCATATTTCAGCCGACGATCACTTCCCTGCACAGCAACTTCGGGACGGTCCTCCCCGTCACGAGCCAGTTCCACAATACCTTTCATTTCTGTCGTGGCGTCGCGCAGCCGGCGGTCACTGCCCTGGACCACAATGCCTTCGCGGACTTCACCATCCATGGCCAGTCGCACAATACCGGAGCGCAGCACGGAAGCATAAGGCACAGGTTCCGTCTGCTGGCGCGTTTCAAACAGGTCAGGAGCAGCGTAAAGCTCTATTTCTATCAATTGTGATATATATTTACCTTCACGTGTTCGTGCGCCCTCCAGAATGATAAGACGCAAATAGCGTACGTTAGTGGGGATGAAGCGCCAGCGGTACCATGTGCCCGGTTCGGCCAAAAATCCATTTTCCTCAAAGAGATTGTGCCAGGCGATATTGTCTTCGCTATAGGTAATACGAAATACTTCCGGGAAGAAAGTTTCCCGGTCGTTTTTGCTCAGCAGGCGGATTTCTGAAACACGGTTCACCGCTCCCAGGTCCATCTGGATAAATTCTTCACGTTTCTGCGATCGCAGCGAGCTTGACCAGCCATATTCCGGCCGCCCATCAATTAAATTTTCCCGCACCCACAATCGATCCAGTTCACTGGATACTTCCAGATCTACAAGACCGGAGATCATCAGCCTGAAGGCCCCGAAGGCACTGAAGTATTTCCCGCTGGAATTGGTTGCATCCGCAAGAAAAAGAAATTTTATATATTTTGTTGTTGTAAGGGCAAAGTTCCAGCTCATGGTGTTGGAAAGACCGGGCTTGAAATCGCTTTCTTTGAGGATGGGCTCCCAGACCAGTCCATCTGCTGAAACTTCAAACCGGAAAGTTCCCGGAAAAAAATTCCGGTGCTCTGGATGGGTTTCAATCTGGATAGCATTGAAGGCTACCTGTCCCTCGAAGATGCCGATGCAACTGACCAGTGTTGGAGTATCCCATTCGGGACTCTGCCAGGCCAGTATACGACCGGAGTTATCTTCAGTCCGGCCGGGAGCCTGCCATTCAGAAAAGAGTAACAGATCGGGATGGGAAATTCTTACGGATTCCATGAATCGGCTCCTGCGGGATTCCTGGAAATCAGAAGATCATTTGCAAAATACACCCGGGAACAAACCTGCTCCAGAAGGGCTTTGAGGTGTTCTGGAAGCGAATCAGAAAAAATATAGAGGTCGTTTTCTGTCGAGAGGAGGGCTTCTTTCATCATTCGCAGACTGCTGGCGGATATTTGTCCGGCCAGGGCTTTCTCAATTTCCGACCATGATGCTCTTTTGCCTTCGACTGTCGGGTAAAGTCTTTTTTGTTCGGCCTCAGGAGTGGCATCGTGGGCGAGAGGCACCCCTGCTGGATTATTGGTTATAGATATATGTACATGGTTGTACGGCTGGCCGACCCGAAGCGCCCCAGCGGCAGGCCCACCTGCTCCCCTGCGGGGCGCGGACACACCCCCCTGCGGGGCAGCAGCGTGTCCCTCAGGAGAGCAGGCCCAGTCCATGCGGAAGTGGTAGTAGCTGTTCTTGCGGCCATTTCCCCGGGAGACGGTGATCAAGCCGAGTTCCACCAGCTCCTCGCGGGCTTTCCGCAGAGTAGATTTCTGCTTAAAACCAGTCAATTTCAGCAGAACGGTGGTGCCGGGGAACACAGGCTTGAACTGTCCATCAGAAAAGCGTAGCAAAGCCGGGTACAGGGCCCGGGCAGCAGCAGACATTCGGGCCCACAGGCCGCTGTCAAAAAGCGCAGTTACCAGCTTGGCGTAGGGTAAATCTTTTCCCATACAGACCTCACAAAATCTGATTTGCGGGGCTTTTTTGTTTGACAGGGGAATAAAACGACACATTATGTCGCTACCAACATTTCCCTTTTGGAAGCCCCGCCCCTCACCGTTCCCGGAGAGGGGCTTTTTTTTGCCTCATAATTTTATTATGTCTCATTCGCTGTCAAGCATTTTTAAATATTGCGAATGTTCTGTACTGTGTACGATTGCAAGTACGTAAGACTGGCGAAGGAAGATTGCCTGGCTCCAGGCATAAATTCATGTCAGCAGGCGATGGAGTTGCCGCTGAACGTTTCTTTCCAGTTTTTCTGCCTGGTCTTCGCTTTCGCAGGTAATGACCACCTGATGTTTGCGGCGCTGGACGGAAATTTTTTCTGCCTGGTTCCAGGCGTTATTTTTCTCTTCGCCGTTGCTTTTTCTCGCCCTCCCCTGCAGATAATCCCTGGCCTGTCGAACCGTAGCGATCTCACCTGTGCGGATAGCCTGCAAAAAAGGATCCAAATTTCCTTTGCGCTGCGCCTGCGCCGCCTGGATCATGAGATTGCGGGACTGGATTCCTGCTGCTATGCAGGCCTCCAGGACGGGACTTTCCAGGCTGGCAATGCTCAATATTTCCGTGACATAGTTACGGGATTTCCCGACAAGGCCTGCCAGCTCAGCATCGCTAAGATCCTCTTGCTTCTTCAGGCGCAAAAGGGCCTGGGCTTCTTCCTCCGGTCGCAGATCTTCCCTCTGCAGATTTTCAATGATAGCAATGCGCCAGTAGTCGCGCTCTTCCCGGGAAATGATCCGGCACTCGATATCGGTCCAGCCAAGCTTCTGTGCGGCCCTAAACCGGCGCTCGCCAGCAATGACGCGGTAGCCCTCCCCTTCCCTTGTCACCACGATCGGCGAGAGCAAGCCCTCCCGCTGCAAAGAGCTGGCCAGGTCATCCAGGTTCACGGTTGCGTCCTGCCGGGGTTGCTCAGCGGACGGCTTGATGCGCTCCAGTTTCAGGCGAGTGATGGCACCATCGAGGTGCTCACTCTGGTAGATTTCCGCAAGGCTCCCCAGTTTTTTATGCTTTGAGCTCATGGCAAAGCTCCTTCATGAAGTCGCGGTATTCTGCCGCCTGTTTAGAATCCGGGGCATAATCGAAAATGGACTTGCTGGCCAGATGACTTTCCCCGACGGCCACTCCAGCGCTGATGGTTGCTTTGAATACCGGAAAGAATTGGGAAACAACGGGCAGAATGGTCTTGGTCAGGACGGTCTTGGGTTTGAGCTGCGTAACCAGAGCCCCCAGGATCTCCAGATCCGGGTTGATCCGCCTTTTGATGGAATTGATGGTCGTTTGTAGCCCGCTCATGCCATCTATGCTGAATTTTTCTGCCTGGGCCGGGACCACCACGTGTGTGGCGGCGACCAGAGCATTTATGGTAAAAATGGAAAGGCTGGGCGGACAATCGATGATGATGAATTTGAAATCGTTTTTGACGGGGGATAGCGCATCCCGGAGGATGTAGGGAGCATCTACGTTCAGACTGTAGGATTCAACTTCAGCCAGAGTGATTTTTGAGGGAGCGACTTTCAGCAGCGGCTCGCTTGTGGGTAGAAGGATATCGGCAAGGGAAACCTGGCCGGAAAAGACGTTGTAGAGCGATTTTTCCAGCTTGTCTGGATTGGTAAAGATTCCCGTGGTGTTTGCCTGAGGATCCATGTCGATGAGCAGTGTAGCCTTTTTATCTTTGGCCAGAGCAAAGGCTAGGTTGAGAGCCGTCGTGGTCTTTCCCTCGCCTCCTTTCTGGTTGGTGATCGCTATGATTCGAGCACTCATGAGATGGACCTGTGTGACATAATGTTCTGCAACGCATTATTAAAGGAAGAGAGCGTCAACTATTTTCAGGGCTCCGGCCGGTTTTTCGGATGCGTTTGTTCCCTTTTGTCGGACATCCGACATCTGTCAAGTTTGTTGTCATCGCCTTTTCGTGCAAGAAATTGTCGGATGTCCGACGGCGGGTCTTCATGTTGATTGCCGATTTTTTGCGCGGATTGCGGCCCGGAGCCGGGCTCCTTGAGGATTTTGGGCGTCTGGGAGCCCTGTCGCTCTTCCGGCGCCAGCTGGATCTTTTTTTACTGGAGTTTTCCACTTTGCCTGAGGGAACCATCCCGGCCTACCCCTTCCTTGAGGAGCCGGCCCTGATGCGACGCCTGGCAGACAAGCAATTCTTTCGAGCTGATCCGGGTAGTGCGCTTCTGCCGGGATCGAAGGTGACCTGGGTTGCCGTGGATGATGTCCAGAATCCGCTGGCCCTTGCTGTGCTTGAAACCGGCCATGAGGAGGCGGAGCTCGGGGCATTTCTGTCCATGGCGCTGGCTCTTCATTTGTTTCGGCGTCGATCCCTGCCGGAATGGCTCCTTCCTGTCCTTCGTGAGCTGGAAGAATCGCAGGGGTTTGTGCTCGTCCAGTCGGAGCCAGGCTCGGGAGCGGATCTCCTCCAGGGTTTCCTTGTCGAGGCGCCGGGCGTGGAGCTGGCGCATGTGAGCTTTTCGCCGGCCCGGCTTTCCGGCCGGGTACAGATGCGGGAGCTCTTTGGTATGGATGCGGGGAAGCGGCTGGCGGGGCCGGGTGCTGTGCTGCCTTTTCTGGAGCGCAGCAGTCCCTTTCTCATTATTCAGGAGCCCGCCTTTCTGGATGCCCTGGTCCAGCAGCTCCTGGCAGAACGGGAGGAGCAGTGGCTCTTTTTTTTCACCGAATTTGACCTGGGAGCCCTCGCGGCAGCAGGCCGATTTTCTGGCGAGTTGCTCGCCCGTTGCCAGCAAAAATTTGTACTGCCTCCTTTGCGGCAGCTGGATTCGCAGGTGCTGGCCCGGGAAATACAGCGTCAATTGGGTCTACTCATGGAGAGGTACGGGCGCCAGGCAGAGCTTTCTCCGGATGGACTGAACTTGCTTCTGGATCAGGACTGGCCCGGAAATTTGAATGAGTTGACTCTGGTGCTTGAGCTAGCGTTCTTGTCCTGCCAGCAAGATGGTGCTATGTCGGCGGCCGCAGTGCAAAAAGGACTGGCTCTGCGCGGTGATTCTGCCCGCAAGGATGAGCTGGATCTTCGTTCCAGGTTGGGCCAGCTGGAGCGTAGTTTGATCCTGCAGGCACACATTCTGCATGGGGGCAATCAGGTTCACATGGCAAGGGCGCTGCGGATCTCACGGGGTTCTTTGCAATACAAGCTGGAAAAGATGGGGCTGAATGATGCTGGGAAGCAACAAGAGTGATTTTGAACTGGAAAGCGAGCGCGGAGCCATCATCAAGATCAAACCGGCCCGGGCCGTCTGTATTGTGTTCCGGGCAGGGCGGCCGGAGAGTCCGGCCGGGCAGATGGAGCAATCCATTCCGGTGATTGCGCTCATCGGTAAAGAGGTCCGCCCGGAAATGAAAAGCGGGGAGTTCCTGCTGGCCCCCTGTAAACACGGGCGGGTGATTGTCGGCTATCTCCAGGGCGGAGTTCTGCGTCGTCTTTTTATTACGATCCACTCTCAAGCCGATGAATTTCCCATCTACGTAATGCACTATGAAACGGCCAGGGCCTTCCTGTCCGCCGAAGGGCAGGGCAATCCCTACCGCTACATTGTTTGCGATCCGAGCGTGCCGCGTATAGACATGATGACTCTAAAGATCAAGAATGGGGACGCCCAGATCCTGCTGATTCAGCCAGCAGAGGAGGCACCCGCAGAGCCTCTCCAAAAGCCTGTCCGTGCCACCGATCTCATGGCCCAGTCCGGCACCGCGGAGCACGCATCCAATCCCGTCTTTATGGCCCGGGTTCATCTGCGGAATTTGCACCTCGATCGTGTGAAACAGCTCCTCTATGACTTTCGTTTGAAAGCGGAGGAAATCGAATTCATCCGAACTTTTCTAACTTTGATGATTCGCAATGTCCAGAACAAAGAGGATCTTCGCCAGGCCAGGCCGCAGCTCGAAATTCTGGATACAATGTTCAGTTTCGTGGCCAACATTCTGGCCCGAAAGTCCGCTGATGAAATCATTGGAGCCATTGCAGAGCAGGCTGTGGCCGATCTCAAGCAGCTGGTTGGTTTTTACCGCCAGCGAGCCGATTCCAAAGAGGAGGAAATCTTCTTCTGGGAGCTTGAGTATCGGCTCAATAAGAACCTCGACCAGCCAAAAAAATGAGCAAAATCGGCTTGCCAGACCGGAATATGCCTTTTATGTGGGCAAAGTATGGGCATATCTGGCTTCACTGTGCTTGCGTTTTCAGCAATCCAGGGTGTGGTCCAGGTATTTCCGGCCACCCCGGCCCCTGTTCCCGCAGCATTGGCCAGGCAGTACCTGAACGTCGAATGCGGCCCTGCTGAGTCCTTTATTTTCTCCCGGGGGCCAGAAGAGTGCAGGGCAGGCTACCAATTCTCCCGATCCTCCGCCTCTATGGATGCGCCGGAGGGCTCCTGCCTGGCTACGGACTTTACCCGGAGGCCTGGACTGGATGTCCGGCTTCGTCTCCTCTTTTCCGACTTTCCCCTGCGGGCCATCCCCGTTCCTCCGCCCGATCCCGGCCCGGTGCCGGACCCACCTGGCAGGGGAGGGCGGGTCCTTTCTGTCGCAAGTTACATGCATACTTATTACAACAAGGAAAGAGGGGTCCCTAAGGTCTGGAACTTCTGCGCCCTATCAGGAGCAGGGGTGCCAAAAGCCGAGGGGGCGCGCGCGACCGGTGCTCCGCACATCAGTGGTCCACGGCCTGACCTTGCTGCCGCCTCAACATAGCAAGCAATCGCTTGCTGCAAAGATTCTTTAAAGTCCACACAAATCGACCTGGAATTGCCCGTACCCAAAGCGCCGCTTACGAGCGGCACCACGGTTGAGCCGCGAAGCGAGACATAGGCATTCGACTGTGGCCGGATTGACGCAGCCTGGCAGAATCCCTGGCCCGGATTATTCGTGAAAACCGTGTCGCCGCACGCGACCTTTACCGCTCCGCATGCGGACGTCTGTGCGGAATCCAGCTCCTCCGTGGCTCCGCGACAGGGCAGGGCCGCGGGACCCACTGTGCTTGGAAAGAGCCACTGTTCTTGGAAAAAAGCTCCGGGTTTTCGTTGAACCTGTACATTGCGGATACACTTTCATGAATAATTCGGGGCAGGTACGACTCGTGAGCGAAGGGGGGCTCTGAAGTGATGCCCATTTCAGGTCAGTTAGAGGCAGCTACGGTGTGGCTTGGGTTAAGTGCCCATAATGCGTCACAAGCTTTCTTCAATTGCCGGCCCGCGGTCTGTTTTCTACGCTGCTGTTCCTTTTCTGGCACTATTGTTCGGCTACCCGGTGAAGGGAAGAGTCCCGATTTTAGTCGGGCCGGAGGAAACGGAGTAGAGGAAAGGAAGGTAGTGACGGGCCGCAGGATTCAACAGGGCAGGGTGGGGTAAACCCGCTTGACATTTGCCTACCAGATCTCTGTATCCCGGAAGCCCCGTGATCTGGCAAAAAAGCCGCCGCATCCGCCGGCCTCCTCCGGAGTCACTTTGCCAAACCGTTTCCGGGTTCCTGAACAACGTCGATTACAGGGTAGGGGCACGCCGTAGCGGGCTGCCACACTGCGGGCAGACAGACGCCCAGAAACGGTCGTTTAACAAGACGAGCAATTTTGCGATCGACCGGGCCAGAGAGGATTCCTTTCTGGCGTTGTTCAGGTGATGTCGGACAGCGAAAGAGAAGAACCATGGAGATCGGTATGCCATATTGTCATGCTGATGTCGGACAAGCTACACATGACAGGAGGGGCCGGTGGCAGAATCAATCCGGGTTAGCGTATTGTGCCATGCCTGCGGGTATGGGATGAAGGGATCTGCGCGGTATGGACCAGGGCATTACGTTCCAGAAGGGCTGGACTTCGCTTTTACTGCGACGGGCAAAATTCAGCAGGCGGACGGAAAGAAGAGGGTCAAAGGGGAGGTTGTTATTGTATGCCCAAAATGCAGCACAAGATGCAAGTACGCCATTTAGGCGTAGAGACGGGCGCCGCCGCAAGTGCTGCCGTAGAGGCAAGGATAAGGCCGTCAGGAAGTTGGCTATATAGCCTAAAATTGGTCACTTTATTTTGGCGGCGTTTGCTTGTGTCCGAAAGTGCGAATGAATGGGCAGAAGGCAGGGCGATGACGAAGATGTTTTATTTTGGGCAAAATGTCGGGCCAAGGGTAGCGTTCTCTTGACAACAAGGAGCGATAGCCTGTTATCAGGTTCCCACTTTGCAGCAATCCGAGAGACTTGCCACGGGAGCGGGATTCTTATCCATGGCCTTCATGGGCCGAAAAGAAAAGAAAGATGGCGATGCGATTCCTCTGAGTACCATGCGGCACAGCGCTGCCCACGTGATGGCTCAAGCTCTAACCGAGCTGTTTCCCGAAGCAGATCTGGCAATTGGTCCGGATATAGAGAATGGCTTCTATTACGATGTGAGTGTGGGCCGGCCCATTTTGCCCGAGGATCTCAGGGAAATTGAAAATCGGATGCAGCGCATTGTCAAATCCCGGCAGAAATTTGAAAGGTTTTACCTGCCGGCAGCAGAAGCGCTTGCGTATCTGCAAAAACGCGGGCAGAAGTACAAGCTGGAGATGGCCCGGGACCTGATCGCCAGGGGGGAAACACAACTATCCTTTTACCGTAATCTGGACCGCAAGGGAGAGGCCTTTGTGGATATGTGTGACGGGCCGCATGTGGAGCACACCGGGCAGATCGGTCATTATAAATTAACTTCGGTGGCCGGCGCTTACTGGCGCGGGGACTCCAGCCGTGACCAGTTGCAGAGAATCTATGGCTGGTTATTCCACACCAGAGAAGAACTGACCGCGCATGAGCACATGGTGGAGGAAAGCCGCAAACGGGATCATCGCAAGCTGGGCGGTGAGCTGGAACTGTTTAC
The DNA here is from genome assembly GCA_015075425.1 of Spirochaetales bacterium. Classification (GTDB taxonomy): domain Bacteria; phylum Spirochaetota; class Leptospiria; order Leptospirales; family Leptonemataceae; genus H5-SPI1. The sequence continues at coordinate 107,425 of JABTUL010000004.1, forward strand.
GACATCGGAGACCATCGGGCCGGGCCTGATACTATGGTTGCCGCGCGGTAATGTCATTAAAGAGGAGCTGGAGCGCTGGGCCATGGATACGGAGCGCAAATGGGGCTACGACCGTGTGACAACGCCGGTGATTACCAAGGAGGATCTTTTTTTTACCAGCGAACATCTGCCGCACTATAAAGATTCCATGTTTCCTCCCATGGTGATGGACAACCAGAACTATTATATCAAACCGATGAATTGTCCTTTCCATCATACCATCTACTCTGTGCGGCCGCGGAGCTACAGGGAATTACCGATCCGGCTGGCCGAGTACGGCACCTGTCATCGCTATGAAGATTCCGGAGCGCTTCTGGGTCTGATGCGCGTTCGGGGCTTTAGCATGAACGATGCGCATATCTATTGCACCGAAGAGCAGGCTGTGGAGGAATTTGTCAGGGTCATGGAATTGCATGAATACTACTATAAAACCTTGAACATCGCCGAGTACCATATGGTTCTCTCGCTACGCAACCCGGCCAATGAGAAGTATCATGGCGATGAGGCTATGTGGCAGAAAGCGGAGGCTCTCACCCGGAAGGCCATGGAAGTTTCTGGCATACAGTATGAGGTAGAAGAGGACGGCGCGGCTTTTTATGGTCCTAAAGTCGACTTTCAGATCAAATCAAGCATTGGTAGACTGTTCACTGCCTCGACCTGTCAGCTGGATCTCTTTATGCCGGAAAAGTTTAACCTGACCTACATCGATTCAGACGGGCAGGAAAAGCGGCCGGTGTGTCTGCACCGTAGCCCCCTGGGAACCCATGAACGATTCATCGGATTTCTCATCGAGCACTTTGCCGGTGCCTTTCCAGCCTGGCTTGCGCCGGAGCAGGTGCGTATTCTGCCGGTCATTGATAAGTTCTCTGATTATGCCCGCGAAGTTCTTTCTGTTTTAGTCGGGCAGGGTGTGCGAGCCACGGTGGATGACAGCGGCGAGACGCTGGGCAAGCGCATCCGCAATGCAGAGAAATGGAAAATTCCCTATATGCTGGTTCTGGGAGAGAAGGAAGTCGAATCCCGAACGGTTGCCGTGCGCAATTATTTTACCGGAAAACAGGACAGCCAGGCCCTGGGGGAATGGGTTCTGGAGCTTCAGGAAGAGATCCGGGAGAAAAAAATCCAGCAACTGACCAAGAAGCACTGAGCTGGACTTTTTTGCTGCGGAATTTCTATTACTCCTGCCTCTTCTTTTTCTGATCTACTGGTCTTTGTCTGAGGAATTCCGGGCGCATTTTCTTTTCGTAAGCTCACTGGTTCTGTACTTCCTGATAAGCGGGAAGGGGCTCATTTTCCTCCTGGGTATAATGGGACTGGCCTACCTGGCACTTCTTTTTTCCTATCCGTGGCGCTGGCTTGCCCTTGGCCTGTTGTTTCCACTTCTCTTCTACAAATATGGTCAGGCCTGGGGGCTGGGGCAGGGGGCTCTGGCAATCCCGGCCGGGCTCAGTTTCTACACGTTTCAGAGTCTGGCTTTTAGTCTGAATTATGCGCGGAAGGAGAGGCCGGGCCTGTCTTTGTTTGCGCTCTATGTCTCGTTTTTTCCGCAACTTGTAGCTGGACCCATTCTGCCACCGCCCTATTTTGGGCGTTTGCTACAATTCTTGAAAGCGCGCTTTCGTGTCTGTCGCTTTGACAGGGGTCTGTTGCTACTGGCACTGGGGGCGGGTAAGAAAACCCTGGGGGATGGTCTGGCGGCAATCGCCGATCCCATCTTTGGCAATCTGAGCCAGGTTTCAGCGGGAGAGATGACACTGGGCCTCATGGCTTTTTCTGCGCGTATATATCTCGATTTCAGTGGCTATAGCGATCTGGCGATCGGTCTGGGCCTCCTTTTTGGGGTGCGATTGCCGGACAATTTTCGTTTTCCTTACCACAGTAGCAGCCTTGGAGAATTCTGGCAGCGCTGGCATATTACCCTCGGAGCCTTTCTCAAGCACTTCCTTTACATACCGCTGGGCGGGAGCCGACTTTCTGCGGCCCGGGAATATTTCGCCATTTTTGTCACATTTGCCCTGGGTGGAATCTGGCATGGAGCCGGCTGGCTTTTTCTTCTCTGGGGCGTCCTTCATGCTTTCTTTCTTACTCTGGAAAGAATCGTTCAGAAAGCCGTACGCTTGCCCCGTTCATTGAGCCGTACTCTGGGAAAGATCTGGACACTGGGGATTGTCACCTTGCTCTGGCTTCCTTTCCGGATGGGACTTGAGGGACTCGGGCCCGGGGATCTGCTGATGGGACGCACGGGCGGGATGGACTTCAGCTCAGGAGTGGGACAGGGTGCCCTGCGTTTTGTGGTTCTGGTGTGGCTCGGCATTGCCCTTGGCCCGTGGCTCTACCGGCTTTGTCTGCGACTTTTCCGGCGCGGTGGTTTGCTGCTGTACGGCCTGATTGCCTTGATTTTACTTTTTGCTCTGGCCCTGCAGGAGAATGAGCCGTTCATCTATTTTGTCTTCTAAAAAAGGGTTGCGCTTCCTTTCTGGCGCGGCAGGGCGCAGAATCTATGAGAATTGAGCGCAGCGACATCCTTTCCCAGGCCGATTACAATTCCCTGCGTCCCGAATTTCGCGCAGAGGTTATGGCCCTGAAAGATGAAAGGCGATTCTTGCTCGGACCGTACTTTTGTTTCCTTTTTGAAAACCGAAAAACCATTCTTTACCAGATTCAGGAACTGTTGCGTGCGGAGAGCATTACTTCGGAAGAGAAAATCCAGGAGCAGATAGAAGTTTACAACCGTTTACTACCGGACAAGTATGAGATCCGGGCAACGCTTCTGCTGGAATTTCCCGATGAAGTGTTGCGTGTAACTCATTTACAAAAGTGGCGTGGTCTTGAAGATCACGTGCATTTGCTCCTGGATCATGATGTGATGATCAAGGCGCAATTCGATCCAGAGCAGTTCCATCCGGAGATCCTTTCCTCCGTGCAGTATCTGAACTTCGCCCTGGCTCAGGCGGGCACGGAGGCATTCTTGCTGGCCCGGGAAATCGAACTTGTTGTTTCCCACCCGGCCTGCAATGATCGGGAAGCTCTCCCGGACCGGATCGTTGCGGCTCTGCGCGCCGACCTCAAATCCGGCCTGCAATGATACGGCCCCTGCGGCCTCCGCTATCCGTCCGCTGGAAAGGCGCTTTACAGGGGGCCTCCGGTGCAAAGCCTGTACCATGCGTCAACTGGCTGTTCTTTCCTGTCTGATCTTTTTCCCGCTGGCGGCCAGCGATTTTGACATTGCCCGCACGGCCGTCGTGAAGATTGATTCGACTGCCCTTGTGCATTCCTATCAGAGTCCCTGGAAGCAACCGGTGGTTCAGCGCTCAGGTGGAACCGGTTTTGTCATTGCTGGCCAGCGTATCCTCACCAACGCACACGTAGTTTCCCAGGCGACCATACTGCGGGTGAAGCGACCGGATCACCAGCGCGACTACCTGGCAAAAGTTGAATTCATTGCCCATGACTGTGATCTGGCCCTGCTCCGCGTTGATGAAGCGGAATTTTTCCAGGGAGCGGTGCCTCTGGCTATTGGGGAGACGCCAAAGCTGCAAACACCGGTAACGGTCATTGGTTTTCCCATTGGTGGCAATCGTGAATCCATCACCAGGGGCATCGTTTCCAGGCTGGGCATGGATGTGTACAGTCATTCGGGAGTGGATGCCCACCTGACCATCCAGGTGGATGCCGCAATCAATCCGGGCAATTCCGGCGGGCCGGCCCTTTACGATGGCAAAGTGATCGGCGTGGCCTTTCAAGTGTATTCGCGGGGAGAGAATCTGGGCTATCTCATTCCGCCGGATGTTATCGGGAAGTTTCTCACGGACATAAAAGATGGAAAGTATGATGGTTATATTGAACTCGGCGTGGTGGATATGCCCACAGAAAATGAGACGGTGCGCCGCTACTACGGCCTTGAAGGCATGCCGCGGCCCATGAGCGGAGTCGTGGTACGCCGGATTTTGCCCGGTAGCTCTGCGGACGGCCAATTGAAAGTGGATGATGTGATTGTTGCTTTGAACGGTCAGCCCATTTCTGAATCCGGTGATATTTTCAGCGATGGCCGCCTGGTGAACTACATCGAACTCATTGATAACGTAAGCGCCGGTACCGCCATCAGGATGACCGTGCTGCGCGCGGGGAAAAAGCTCGATTTAGATTTCCCTGCGCGCCGCATGAGTCTCATTGATTTTCAGCGCATGAATTATGAAAATCCACCCGAATACTGGATCACTGCCGGACTAGTTTTTCAGCCGGTGGATGCGAGTCTCATGCAGGTGTACGGGCGCAAGTGGACACAGGAGGGCAGGTTGACCCAGTTGTATCGCTACGGTTACTTTCTCTCGCATCAGCTCTTTGAAGAGGTCACTCACGATGTGGCCCTGACACGGCGTCTGGGGGATGAGGCCAATCTTTATGCGGAATCCTTTGAGGGTCAGCTGGTGGCGAAAGTGGACGGGGTTGCTGTTAAAAGTTTTAAACATTTTGTCGAGCTGGTCGCCCGTTCAAAGGGGGAATTCCTGGTGCTGCATTTCAGGGACACTGTGCGACCTCTGGTTCTACCCCGGGCCACTCTTGCCAGTGCCGATGCCCGCGTGCTTGGCCGTTACGGAATTCCCCGCCAGGGCCTGGTGCGCAAATGAAACGTTATCTTTGCCTGATTCTCCTGGCCACCTCACTGCCAGCACTATCTCTTTCTGATGAAACCATCGCCCGCAGCCTGGTTCAGGTGCGCGTGACCAAAGTGTTCTACCAGCAGGCCCGGCCCTGGTTCAAGGATCAGGCGGAACCGTACACCATTACAGGGCTTGTGCTTCCAGGGGAGCGGATTTTAGTGCTGGCCCGTGATATTCGCAGCGCGCAAATTCTTGAAGTAACCAAGTTTTCCAGCTATGATCGCGCGCTGGCCACTGTGGTCATGGAAGATATCAATGCTAACCTGGCCCTGCTCACGGTTACGGATCGCAACTTCTGGAAAGACTTAAGACCTGTGGAGCTGGCTGCAGAGAATGCCAGCCCTCTCTCGCGCGTCATGGCAGTGAAAATCGATGATGCCTTTCGTGTCTATCGTGAGGAAGCCCGAATCATGGAAGTGATTCCGGCCGCAGACTACGGGTTTGCTTTCCTGCCTGTTGCCGTCTTTCGTACTTCTGAGCCTATTTTAAGTGGTGTCCTTTTTAAGGAGAATCAACTGGCCGGGTTTATTGGCTATGCCGATCGCGATAAAAAGGCGGAGGCGATTGGCGTGGACACGATTCGGGCTTTTCTCTCCCGTCAGGGTCCTTCCTATCCCGGGTTTGTGGCTCAGGGATTGAATCTCGAGCCGCTTACCGATCCCGTTTTGCGATCCTACTACAAATTGCCGGCTCATCGTTCCGGTGCTCTGGTGGTCCGGACCCTGCCCCACAGCAGTGCTCACGGCGTACTTCTCCGACAGGATATTCTTCTTTCTGTGGATGGCGTAAACCTGGACAACAGGGGGTTTTACCAGGACCCGCAAATCGGCAGGCAGCCGGCTCTCATGCTTTTTGCGCTGAAGGGATCCTCTCTGCGCTTACCGGGGGAAACGGTTCCCGTTGTGGTCTGGAGAGATGGCCGGGAACAGACTCTGAAAATGGTGCTGCGTTCCTATACCGGTCAGGCGGAACGGATTCCCTGGCACGTAGCCGATCAGCCGGAATATGTGATAGAAAATGGTCTGGTTTTTCTGGAGCTGAGCATTCCCTACATCCGGGAGGTGTTGGGAGCTAACTGGCAAAGTTCGCCCCATCACTTCAATTTCCTTGTCCGGGAAAAACGGTTTTATGACGACCAGGAGAAAGATCGGCCGGTGATTCTCGGTTCCGTCCTACCCGATGAAAGCAACCGCAGTTATGAGAATTACGCCGGATCCGCGGTCGCGGAACTGGAAGGGCAGGCTGTGTTAGATCTGGCCGACTTCAAAAAACGCTTGGACAGTCTGGCCCGGGCGGGCAAACCCATGGCAAGTGTGATGCTTGCGGGGGGGCAAAAAGCCATTCTTTCCCTGAAAGACCGGCAGGGGATCAATGATCGGATCCTTAAGCGCTACGGGATTGAGAAGCCCTTTCATTTGAAGCTCCGCCCGGACCGATAAATTACATACGTGGCCCTGCGCCGCCCGTATTTTTATGGAAGAAACCGCAACGAGGATGGTCGATTTCGTGGACAGGCTCTGGACAAGCCCCAACCTGGGGCGGGCCTCAATCGTCCATAAAGAAAACAACATCCTGGCCTTTCTGCGCGAAAATCAGCCCCAGATCCGCTCTGTTCTCAAAAGGCCCGAGCTTTTTCCGGATAGAGACTGGGAGGAGGTTCTGCGTTTGTTTCTCGAAACTCTGGCTTTGCGAGTCATTGCAGCTCTGGAAGTCCGGGTGGATGCAGCTGTGGATCAAACCTTGCAGACGGATCTCCTGGCTCATTTTCAATCGGATGGTCCTGTTTCAATCCGCCGCGATGATCTTAAAGCTATGATTCGTAGCCTTCTCCCGGGTAAGATTCTCCGCGATCAATACGCAGCCGTATTTGATGCCATCAGCGGTCGTTTCTTTAGCCGATACGTCCCGGGGATTTTAAAAACACGGGGTGCTATCTACAATGAGCTGGTCCGGCGTGATCGCCTGATGAAACTGGATCCATCTCTCCTTGCTGCTTATCTGGGCCTCGCCTCCCTTTTCCGTCCGCTATACTTTTTTTCGCCGGCCAACGATGACAGGAGCCTTTCGAGCGCAGCCACGAATCAGGGCTTTGAGCAGGGTTTCTCTGATCTCATGAGCTGGCTGGGCAGTAAAGCGGGTCAGCTCCCGGAGCGTATTGTGCGACCGGGCCTCGAGAGTCAGCTGCGTGCTTATGATCACCCCGATCAAAGCGGTGCGGCCCGGCTTATTTCCATCATTGTATCCCGTGCGGCAGACTATGATCCCTACCAGAAAGTGGACAAGGGGGCTGAATCTCCCGATAAATCCTGGTTTAACATCCATCGCAGAAATGCTCGCTACTATGGCTTTGATGCGCTGTTTCTGGATGAACTCTATCGAATTGCGAGCGAGGAAGGCTGGTAATGGCTCTAAGAAAAAAGCAATCGCAGGATCATTTTCCCCTGCCTCTGGAATACCTGATTCTTATTGCCATAGTTCTTGTGGTCATCCATACCATCGTGGACGACCTGGCGCGCATCTACCACTGGCCGCATCGTCAAATTGTGATCCTGGCCATCATCGGTTTTGCCTTTGATTTGTTTTTCTCCCTGGAGTTTGGGGCCCGGAGTTTCATCTCCTGGCGCGCCGGCAACTTCCGTCAGTATTTCTGGTATGAACGGGGTTGGGTGGATCTGCTGGCTTCTGTCCCGCTGCTCCTTTTAGTTTCCGGTCCGGCCATGATTCTCTATTTGAATCCAGAAATGGCCACGGAAGCTTCTACAAGTTTTCTGCATGTTCTCAAATCTGCCAAAGCGATACGGGTCACCCGTATTTTGCGTTTGATCCGGATTCTCAAGATTTTTGGTCGCATCCAGAATACCGATTCTGTGATGGCCAATCGTCATGTAGCTTCCATTGCCACGATCAGTGTGGTTAGCATTGTCCTTTGCCTCGTGACCGTGAGCGTGATTCCGGCCTTTCAGTATCATGACCTGGGAGCGCATCTAAAGGAGAGGAAGGCTGCTCTCGGGGCCTTGATAAAGGCGGGTGTATCGGAAGAGGCTTTGATTCGGACGATGCGTACGAGCCCCCACTACCAGGACGTAATCCACCTTTCGAAAAACAACAATCTGCTTTATGAAAGCACTTCCCGGCATGAACTGCGCTGGACAGCTTATCCACGAGAACTGGATCTGGAGCAGGGTTACACGGTTTCTTTGAGTCATTACCAGGTAGATGCCCGTGAAGCTCGCTACAATCTCTTTGCCCTCTTTGTTATTTTGTTCCTCATTGGCGGCCTGATGTTTGTGTACACTGGACTTTTTGTGCGCGAGGTGGCGGATCCTGTATTTATCATGGATAAGGGGATGCGTTACTTTGACTATAACCTCGAGGTCCGCGTCCCGGATCACTGCGCTCAGGATGAAGTCTTTCAACTGGCTCGAGCTTACAACGCCCGCTGGCTGCCGCTCAAAAATCAGATCAATGATTTTCGTAAGCGTAAATCCGGCGGAAAATCGGTCTTGAGCGTGGACGACCTCCTGTAACTAAGGTCCCCATGGGTTCTGTCCTTGATTATGTACTGCTTGTTCTGGGTTTTGTCCTGCTTATCAAGGGAGCCGACTTCCTGATTGATGGTGCCGTGGGCCTCGCCAGGCGGGTGGGTGTTTCAGATATCGTTGTTGGACTAACGGTGATCGCCTTCGGGACCTCTTTACCGGAACTGGTGGTGAATGTCATGGCCAGCTTGCAGGGGAAGTCAGATTTGGCTGTGGGCAACGTCATCGGTTCCAATACAGCCAACATACTTTTGATTCTGGGTGTATCCAGTCTTGTCAGACCGCTCAGCGTGCAAAGTAACACCATCTGGAAGGAAATTCCGTTTGCTCTGCTTGCCGTTATTGTCATGGGAGTTCTGGCCAATGATCGGCTGCTTGCTGGAGGATCGAGTGATAAGCTGGCTCTCTCTGACGGGATCGTTTTACTTGCATTTTTCATCATCTTTTTGTTCTATGTTTTTGGTCTTGCGCAACAGGGAGCCATTGAGCTGGAAGATGTCCCTTCCGATGGGGCCATGTCGGTGTCCAGGATTGTGCTTCTGCTCCTCGCCGGCTTTGCTGGCATTATCCTCGGTGGAGACTGGATTGTTGACGGAGCGGTTACGCTGGGCCGGGATCTGGGCGTCAGTGAAGCCTTTATTGGTCTCACCGTGCTGGCACTGGGCACATCCCTTCCTGAGCTGGCTGCATCCGCTGCCGCTGCGCTTAAGGGTAAGGTGGATCTGGCTATCGGCAATGTAGTCGGTTCTAATATTTTTAATATTTTTCTGGTTCTGGGAACATCCGCTACGATTTCAGCGATTGATTTTCACCCGGACCGTAATTTTGATGTCTTTGTTTCTGCCGGGGCCGCCCTGCTATTAATGCTTTCCGTGCTTTTTCCACAGAAGAATAAACTGGGACGGCTACCGGGAGTGGTTTTTCTGGGAAGTTACCTGGTTTATGTTTTCTTTGTTGTCGGACGCGGTTGAAGGCAGCCTTCAAGCGGTTCGTTCTTTTTGGCATCCTCTTCGTCTTTCTGGACCGGCTCTGTTTTGACCTGCTTTTGTTTCGTATCCCTCCCGTAGCCGCCTGGGATACGCAGGGTAGATTTGAGCTGGAGCGTCAGCTCAGGTCTTTGCCGGACGCGCCCTCCTTTGTGGTGCTGGGCAGCTCCGTTGCCCGTTATGGTCTGCTGCCTGAGAATCAGACCATCATTCTGAGTCGGAACGGCTTAAACCCCTATGAGTTGCTGGCCTTAAGCGAAAGGCTGGATGTCCGTCCCGGGCTTTTCATTGTGCTTGTGCATCCGGTTGATTTTCGTCTGGAAAGAGCGGCCGTGCGCAAAAGAGAAGCCTTTCTGGATCTTTATGAATTGTCTTATGTTCGCGAAATCCATCCGTTAACCGCTTTATACGGTGCCCCGTATGAAAAACGGCCCGCTGCACTCCTTTCTTTTCTTTTGTCCTCCTATCGCTACGGTGGGATACTGCGTGAGTCTCTGGACACGGGTTCCTCCCTCTCGTACCGGAATTACCAGGGAATTGCACTGCGTGGAGTGAACCGACGGGGGTGGCTCGGTCCGCAGTTTTCCCTTGTCCTGTCCGGGCAGGCGCAGAAGACGGGCCTCATCCTCCAGCTCCCGCAACGAATTGGGGAGGAAGTCCGGCTTGAGCTATCAGCGGAGGACAACAAGCGCATTTATCCCCTTAAAAAGGGATGGCAGACGATTCCTTTAAACGACTGGCCGGCAGGGACCGAACTGCGAGGCACATTTTCCCGTAGTTTCTCCGAGGATGGTGTCTTGCTGGTGGCTCGTTTGCCGCAATGGTTTGGTTTAACTTTTATAGAAAGATTCCAGGAGAAAAGTCGCCTGCGTATTCTCGAAGACGATCTCTTGATGAGCATGAACGCGGATCAGGTGGAGCGTTTTCACAAAGAGAGACAGGCGAGTCTGGATGGCCCTGGTCGAGAGTATTTGCAGGCTCTGGCATTGCTGCGCCGGGACCTGGCTCGCGCGGAATTTGAAGAGGGGGAACCGACCTTTACGCTGTTCCGTCAGGCCATACGAAAGCTTCGCAAACAGGCGCCGGTGCTTGTCATCAATGTTCCGGAAAATCCGCTGAGTTTAGCGGCCTATGGCTCATCGCGTTGGTACAGCGGATTTGTGGATTTTCTAAGAGAAGGAGCCTCCTGTTTTGCTGATGAAAGCCAGTTTCTGGAAGCCCGTTATTTTTATGATACGCACCATCTGAGTTATGATGGTGCACGAAAATTCACGTCCCGCCTGTCGGACCTTCGTCAGGCATGCCTTCACGCAATCGGGCAATAGCTCGCCGTCCATCGGCACCCCAGTCCATACTGTAAGTATTTACATATAAATCGATGTGCGCACGAATCACCTCATCGCTCAGAGATTGGGCATGAGATCGGATGAATGACCAGTCAGGCTCTTGCTGCCAGCCATCTTCGATGCTTCTGCGAATCCTCTGTTCCAGATCCTCCTTTTGATCCTGGCAATCTCTGCGCAGTGCTATGCAACCCAGAGGAATGGGTTGTCCGGTTTCTTCTTCCCACCAGCGTCCCAGGTCCACAAGCTCAATGAGTCCACGTTCTTTGTAGGTGAAGCGATCCTCATGAATGATCACTCCCCCAAGCGACGGATCTACGGCAACCGCCGGCATGATTTGATCGTAGCGCAGATTCTTGAGTGGCACCGGGCGATTCGCAGACCTCAGGTAGGCGGACGCAAGCAGCCTGGCTGTTGTGAGCGATCCAGGCGTCACTATGGCGCTGATGCTATCCAGGGACTGTCCCGGACTCACTATGAGCAGGGGACCACAGCCGCGCCCCATAGCACCGCCAGCATCCAGCAAAATATAATCCTCTTCCAGCTTGAAGTAGGCGGCAAAGGAAAGCTTGGTAAGGGTGTAGCGCTTTTCTTTCAGGGCTATTTGATTGAGTTCTTCCACGTCATGGAAATAAGGAGTCCAGCCCTGTGTTCTCAGGAAGTGGGAAAAAATAAAGGTATCATTGGGGCAGGGGGACAGTGCCAGGGAGCGGTTCATTCGAGAGCGATTTGCATCCCTTCCCGACCCAGGTAGATATTCAGGTCCCGGACTCCCAGATTCTGACGATGCTCGATGGCTGCCATATAGTTCTGGTACAGCCGATCGTCAGGATAGGATGGCTCATGATGAGTAAGGATCAGATTCTTTACCTTCCATTTAACGGCGCAATTGACCGCCATGGTCTGGCTGGTGTGGCCCCAGTCGAATTTGTTGAAATGATCATCCAGGGTGTACTGTGCGTCCATGAGCAGAACATCGGCGGCGGAAAAAAAATCATCATAGGGGCTGCGGGATTCAATATCTGTGCCGGTAAATTCTGCATCAGTTGCAAAAATAAAGGATTTTTGATTTTCCAGGAACCGATAGGCCGTGCTGCCTCCTGGATGCCGGAGTTCAAATGTAGTAATGGTAAGCCCTTCACAGGAAAAGGAATCCTGGCCCAGGGTATGGAACTTCTTTTGCGACAGTGTTTGATGAAAGGGCATGGGAAAGAACAGGGGTTGCATCTGAGTGATCAGTCGGTCTTCCAGGTCCGGCACGGTGGCGATAAAAGTAATACGATTGCCGGGCACATAGAGCGGCTTAAAAAACGGCAGCCCCTGGATATGGTCCCAGTGCGTGTGCGTGAAAAATAAATAGAGCTCACCTTCCCCCTTTCCGCAAGGACCCTTCATGAGTTCATCACCCAGGGCAACGATTCCCGTACCAGCATCAACAATCAGATGAACACCGGGCCGCGGCTGGACCTCAATGCAGGTGGTATTTCCACCATAGATATAGCGGAGATCGGGTGTCAGGGAGGTGAGAAAATCATCCACGCCTTCCCGGGTAAGCCCGGTAGCAATGGCGCGGTCCACGATTTCCTTGAGTCGCCGACTGTACTCAGCTTGCGTCAGGGGAGAGGGAATTGACCCGCGCACACCCCATAACTTAATTTTCATGGTGCTCCCTGAAGTGTATCGGGATGAGTGGACTTGAACCACCGACCCCCGCGTCCCGAACGCGGTGCGCTACCACTGCGCTACATCCCGAGGGTAAGACCCTGAGGAGTAGCGGTTTTCCTGGAAGATGCCCGGTCAAGGATAAATACAAAGCATTGACCGGCCAGGGCCGAAAAAAAAACTGGTCGTGACTATGCTGACGGTGGCCCAACTGGAAGAAAAATTCAGTCAATTGACGGATATAACGGACCGTGTTGCTATGATCAACAGTCGCTACGACTCGGATCTGGACGGCGCTCTTACAGAAATGGAAGAATTCATTGAAGATGCCATGCAGTGGGATGTGGAGCAGCTCACAGCGGAAGCCCGCTTGAATTATTTAAGCCAGGTTTCCTTCCACCGTGAAGTCATTGCCGAAATCATTGCCGATGCCAGGCGCCTTTTGATCGATGAACGCCGGGAGCAGGTAAAGCGGCTGGTCGCCTATCATAAGAATTTTAGCCGCTGGTGCAATAAGGTAGAAAAACTCTTCGCTGCCTGAAAAAAACGCTTTTTTTTTCAGGTCCTTTGTTACTTTCGTATGTCTATGCAAAGAACTCTTCTGTTTGTTATCATCCTCGCTGTCCTGGTCGCCGGCTGCGGAAAAAAGGGCGATGGTCCCGATGGCCCGGCCATGCTCAAAGCAGCCATTACCTACATGAAAGGGGATGTGCAGATTGAGAAAGCATCGGGCAAAGAAACCGGGCGCATTGGCGCAATTCTCGAGCCGGGCGATGTTCTGGTAACCGGAACGGACGGTGGTGTTGAGGTCATGGTGCAAAACATGGGTGCCCTGCGCATCGGCTCTGATTCGCGGATTCGTATCCAATCGCTTTTTGGCGAAGGTGGCGGCTCTCAGGCGGAAATCAAGCTGGACCGTGGTGACCTGACCTCCATGATCAAGAAACAATCCCCCAAAGATCAATACTCTGTTATCACCCCCACAGCCATAGCGGGCGTTCGTGGCACAACTTTTGTAACGACGGTTGAAAGGCTTCCTGCCGGCTCAAAAAGTGAACCTGTGGTTTCCGTGGCGGTCCTGGAAGGTTCGGTGACTGTCGGGATGCCCGGTCAATCCGATATCATTCTGGAAAAGAATGCGGAACTTACCATGCGTGGTTTCCAGAAACTCAGCAAGGATATGATTCGTCCGCTTTCACGCGAGGCCCTGGAGTCCATGAAGAAAATGGCCGTCTTCCACAAGACCAATGTCATGGAGTTTCGCTCTTTGATGGCCGATTTACAGAAGGCTTCACCGGAAATGCAATTGCTCGAATCCGATCAGACCCTGGATGCTACCATGGATGAGCGCGGCCAGAAAACCGGCCTTGGTGAAGACTCCGTGCGCCAGGCCAAACGTGTGGATGAGTCCCGTTTCATTCAGCGCGACACAACCGGTGATCCGGTTAAGCTCAAGCCCGAGTCCGGCTTTAAGGAATAGGACCGATTTCATAATTCGCGATTTCCAGAAAGGGCACGGCCCGGGAGCTAATCTGCCGGCCCTTGAAGTCTTTAGGGACAAGGGTCGGGGCAAAGGAAAAGGTGTCTCCCTGAGGGGACACCAGGTTCTCGCCGCGCAATAGTGTATGCCACACGGAAATACGGGAAATTCCGGCTGTTCTGAGTAAAGCGATCAATCTGTGAAAATCGGCATCGGACTCGGCTAAAAGATAGGTCCGCTTTTCCGGATCATGGAAATAGAAGGTGTTAAGCGTCCGGTTGCGCAGGACCACAACTTTTTCCGATCCTGTTGCTGCCCATGCCTCCTTTGCGATCAAAGCCAGACCCTCACGGAATTTCCGGGCATTCTTTAGATGCTCGAGGCCTCCACGGACCGTCCAGGCGGTGGTGCCGATGAAGAGTAACAGCAACCCGTATCTTTGCCAGCGGACATTAGAGCGGGTCAGGGGCAACATGGATAGAATCAGCAGAGGATAGGCAGCCATGATATAGCGCTCTCCAAATTGCGCGGCCGGTGGCACGGAAATCAAAAAGGGAACAGCCAGACAGTACGCCCATCCACTCAGGAAAAGGGTTCGGTATTCCTCGCCGGCCTTCTGCCATTGCAGAAGAAGAAGTAAGGAAAGGGCCACGGCCGGAGTCGCCCGCCCCAGGGTAGTATAGGGTTGCTCGCGAAGCCAAAGATACTCAAGTACTCTGTACAGTGCGTCGGCAATGACCGGCCAGCCAAATCCTGCCTTTCCACGAAAACCAAAGGGATGTCCGGTGAGCAGCAGATTCGAGCCAACAAAAAGGAGAAAGAGAATGCCCGTCGTCAGGGCAAAACGCAGATCGGATTGAAGGCGAAATTTTCCCCCCGAGGCCAGGAAACGGCCAGCCAGAAGGAGCGGAGCCAGAAGAATCGACTCTGCCCGGACAAACAGGCCCAGGCCCACAGAGAGGCCGGCCAGAATCTCCCTGTAGGGAAACCGGCTGAATAGATAGAAGTAAGCGGCAGCCAGGAAGCAAAAGGTTGTGATCACATGCTCGTAGGCGCTGAAGGCATAAGGGATCAGGGCGGAGCCTCCGGCCAGTACCATGAGCAGGGGGGCCCCCCGGGAGGGCTCTGCCTGTCTGGCAATGATTTTGTATCCCAGGATCAGAACGCCGATTCCCGTGGAAAGCACCAGAGCCACAATCCCTGCAAGTCCACCCAGAGCGTAAAAGGGGCGGTACAGGTGGATCAGCTGGAACGGAAAGGGCAGGTGGTAGGAACCGTCTGACTCAATCAAAAAGGGGTAAATGGCCGGGTAAAACTCATGCCGGGGATCGACTTCTTTGAGACCGTACAGGACATCTGTGCGGCCGCTTTCCCGCAAATCCTGGATCTGCTGGATTTTGTAGGCATTATCCCCGCTTTCCAGGCCCCGGGGGTAGTAGACCACAAAAAGCAACAGGTAGCTGGCAAGGCAGGCGGAAAATGTCCAGGCCACGATTTTCAGGGAATGCTCCCGGTCTTTTCCCTGTACGTTACTTGACACGTTCAGCGACAAAGCTTGAGTACTCCCATGAAGCGTGCCTTGCTGCTACTTTCCCTCTTTTTTTGCGGTTGCAGCACATTACAAAAAATCCAGACCACTGCGGAGGAGTTCCTGCTACCGGTGCTGCGTGTCCAGCACCTTCCGGTGGCGGCCCGGGAAGACAGCGAGGATTTTAAAATCCGCACCAGCCGCAGCGGCCCACTCGTCCTGATCCACCAGTTGCAAACAAAAGAAGGGCAGAATGTAGAGACGGCAACTCTATCGCGTACGTTGCTCCTTTCTCGCATGTCCTTCCCGGATGTAAAGTGGGTGGAGGCTCCCCGTAATTTGCTTCCGGTGACAGAAGCGGAAAATCGTAAGTTTTTACGTGACAATCGTGCTGATGCTCTGGCCGATTTTTCTCTCGAAGGTGCAGGCACGGCCCTGACTTTGACCCTGCGATTGCTGGATCCTTATTCTGGAACGCCCTTTAGCGAGCTGCGGCAGGATATCAAGGTTCATGAACGCCCCCTTCCATCCGGCCACCAGGATATCATTCGCTATGGAGATCAGATTCTCTTTTTGACCAATACCACCGGAGCGCAACTGGAGCTGCAAAGTCCGCGGCCGGCTGCTGCCCTTCGTGAATTTCTGCTCACCTCTATAACAGGCCGCCTGAATGTATCATCCAGTGCGGCGGCGACGCAAGTCGTGCTTACCGCAGAAAAAGGGTCGGCGCGCAAGCTGGGGAGTACCCCTCTGGAAAATGTTCTTATAGAAGAAGGGCGCTATACCCTGCAATTTCAGCGCACGGGATTCAAATCCATCACGCAAACCATCCAGGTGCGCGCCGGCCGCACGGAGAATATCGTGGTTCCCTGGCCTGATGATCCGGTGCAACATATGGCTGTCCTTTATTCGAGTCCAACGGATCTGCGGATTGCCGTGGACGGGCAGGTGCGTGGCAATACGCCGCTTTATCTGAACGGCCTGGAAAAAGGGGATCTGCCGCTCGAACTTTCCCGACTCAAAGAGAATGCCTATGAAGTGGTGGGGGAGGCTGTTTTTAAAGTCTCTGAACCTTTCAGTGGTCGGGCCTTTCTTCTCAAGCATGAGGAAACATTTCCGGCAGAACTCCTTTCCGGAGATTTGTTTCGACCGGTAGCAGAAAGGGGAACGGTGAAGTTCCAGGGACCGGGCCTGTCTCTTACGACGAGTCAGCCTGACCGCTGGGGCGGGATCGCTACCATACCTTTCTTTATTGATTCTTTTGATGCCAGGCTTGCTGTGGTGGAATCGGAGGGCGGACGATTGCTCTGGCTCATCGAGTCCTCCGGGGATAGCGTGGCTGTAGAAGTGAACGGAAATACCTATCGGGCCATACACCTGCGTGATAAGAAGACCCTGGCGATGTCCCCAATTTTCCAGACGCGACTGCCTTCCCCTGAAGGAAGGCATACCGTGCGCATCCAGTACCTGAAAGAAAAAAAAGAAGTGAAGGTCAAGGTAGATGGCACAGCTATCTATGAGGCTGAATTCCTCCCCGCCACAGAAGCATCGCTTTCTCTTCTCACCCGCGGTGAAGGGGCGGATGGCCGCAAGCTTGCCGATCATCTCTCTTTTGCCTCCGGTCGCGGCCGCCTGGATGGTCGGCTGGTGGACTGGCCTTTTCTTGATGATGTCGTGGATTTTGTAAAGAGAAGATAATGATGAAAATAAAAATACTGATCCTAATGCATTTTCTGACTCTCTGCGTTGTCTGCGTTGCTCCACCGCGCAGATCCAGCATCCAGGAGAGCAGCTTCAAATCCGTTGCCGATCCCGTGGCTCATAAGAAAGCTCTCTCTCTGGTCAATCAGGGTAACCGGCTCTTTGCGCAAAAGCAGTTTGCCCGGGCTCTGCAACTGGCAGAAGAATCGCTCGGCATTGCGGAAACCTTCGAGGGCTACTACCTGAAGGGATCGCTTCTTTTTCAGCTCAATCGCACAGCAGAAGCCCTCGAAAGTTATGCGGAGGCAGAAAAGCTTCAGGGGGATAACGAACAACTCCTGCTTTCCATAGCTGTGGCGGCCACCGCCGCTGGAGATCTGGAAGGGGCCTTGAAACGCTATGAGACGCTTCATCGACTGAAGCCGGAGGAGGGCATCTACCCGTTTAAAGCCGGAGTCACGATGCGACAGTTGGGCCGCTACCAGGAAGCCCATGAAATGCTAAAAAAAGCCGACAAACCCGGCTTTTCCCATCGCGACCAGCTTTTCCTGCAACTTGGAGATACGGCCCTTGAGCTCAAGGAATTTGCTCTGGCGGAGGAATATTTCAAGAAAGCCCGCGAGATCAATCCAAAGTTGGCTGCGGCGAACCGGGGAGGAGCAGCCACGCAGATGGCTGCCGTTCTGGAAGAGGGCAATCGTAAACTTGCTGCCCGTGACTATCCGGGTGCACTTGCCTCTTATGAGCGGGGCAGAGAACTCGCTCCGGATCAGGCCGCTCCTTACCTTTTGTCCGGTGCTGTTCTCCTTACCATGAAGCGTTACCAGGAAGCGGAGAACAAACTGACTCGTGCGCTGCAACTTGCACCGGCCGACCCCAAAGGCTATTCTCTTCTGGGGAGCGTCTACCAGAAGATGACCCAGTATGCCCGGGCGCGCAAGGTGCTTGAATCCGGCCTCAAAGTCGCTCCGGAAAGCTATGATATTTTAAATAAAATCGGAATGGTGGAGCGGGATGAAGAACGTCACGCCCGGGCCATTGATGCCTTTCAGCAGGCCCTGCGAATCAAGCCTGATTATACGCCGGCACGGATCAATCTGGCGTTTGCTTTTCTCTCCAGTGCCCGATACGAAGATGCAAGACGTGAATTTACCAGAGCGCGCAGTGAAGATCCTTCCAATGCCGACTTAAAAGACAGCGATGTGCTTGTTGACGTTTACCGTCATCTGGATCGCGGCGACAATTTCTTCAAACGAGCGCAGCTGGACGCCGCTATCCGCGAATACGCTGCCGCGCAAAAGATCCGGCCGCTGCCCCTGGTGTACAATTCGCTGGGCCGCACGGAGTTCCAGCGCAAGCGCTACAAGCAGGCGGAGGAGCATTACCAGAAAACCCTGACCCTGGACGCGGAGAATGTTCCGGCACTGCAGGGGCTTCTGCGGGTTTACAATGTTACCGGTCGCAAAGCCGATAGCAAACGGATAGCCGATCAATTTGCCCGCGCCGTGGGCAGCGACCTACTGGTGCAGATCACCATGGGGCAATTGCTGGAGGATGAAGGTAAGCTCGAACAGGCGCTCAAGCATTATGAAGGACTCAAAGCGCGCGACAACTCAGGGACAGTGGATCGGCGCCTGGGATATGTGCATTACAAGCTGGGAGAAAAAGAGAATGAAGCCGGGCGCTATGAAGGGGCGCTCGCTCGCTTCAAGGAAGCCCGTAAACTCAATCCTGATATTGAAGGAATTGATCAGAGTATCCAGGTTGTTACCGATAACATCGAATTTTCTGCACTGCTCCCGATCATCGAAAAAGCAGAGCGAGCCTTCGCGCGCAAGGACTACGCCGGTGCACTTCAATCGTATGAAGCAGCCTATAAAAAATCACCCAGACCTTTGTTGCTCGTAAAGATGAGCGATTGTTACATTGCCATGGGCCAGCAGGCCCGCGGCCTGGCTTTACTCGAAGAAGCGGCCCGCAAACCCAATGCCAGTGTAACCATCACGGAAGCAATTCACACAAATATCCTGAAGCAGGGGAAGGTGAGTGAAGCGGAGCAAGGATTCCGGCGCATCGTCACCGATGATCCTTCTGCGTATTTCTCCCATTACAAACTGGGAGTGATTGCCTTTCGCAAGAAAAATTACAGCGGAGCGTTGGAGCACCTGGATCAGGCTCTGCTCTACAATGACACTTTTACGCCTGCGTATCTGGCAGCGGGAGTTTCTCACTATCAACTGGGTCAGCGCGCGGAAGCCCGCAGCCGATTTGAAAAAGCGATGACGGTGGAAGCGCGTAATCCACTGGCCTCCTACAACCTGGGAGTGATGCAGGCCAATGAACGCAAGGGCGCGGAGGCAAAGCGCATCTACCAGGAGTTGATTGCCAGCTATCCGGATTTCCCCGATGCGCCCTACCAGCTGGCCTACCTGCATTTTGAAGCGGGAGAATGGGATCAGGCAGAAGCCATGCTCAAGAAATGTGTGCAGATCGACAGCGATCCTCTGTACCTCTACGCACTATCTCAGGTCTACGAGAAACAAAGACAGGGAGGCGGACCGGAAGTGACCAGAAAACTCCGCGACACCTACCAGGAAATTATCCAGCGCTATCCCGATTCGGCGTATGCCCAGGAGGCACGCACAGCACTGCGCACGTTGAATCCGGACAGTCGGATCGTTCAGGATTATCCAGCCGGCCGTTCTACTCTTTTGCCCAGACTCTTCAATGCAGATCTTTACCAGGTGGATGGGAATGGCTTACGGGTCATGGCTGCCTCCAGCAAACAGGAGCGTTACCAGATCCACCAGCCGGGCATCATTGATTTTGAACCAGGTGCCGTGTTACAAATTTTGACGGCAAAGTCGCTGCGGCTCCATGATGGACTCAGCGGCCAGTTATTGCGGGAAATCGGCGCCCCTGCCGGAGCCCGTTCCATCCTTGGTTCTGCGCTCCGTCCGGCTGTTGCCGCCATGGAAAAAAATCGCCCTGTGGTGTATCAGTATTCGGATAAAGGAGAGCCATTGGCGCGGCACGAAGGCCAGCCTGGCAGTACCTTCTATGATTCTGGTGGCCGCATATTTGAATTACATTCCGGACCTGCCTCTCGCCTGGTGGCCATTGATACCGCTGAGGAATTGACCTTCAAAGAAAAGGTCAGGCTGGAGGTTGGTGAGCTGTTCCTTGCCGTATCGGCGACGAAGGTATACGTCCTGGATGGTCAAACTCTGAAAATCAAGGAAGAAATTGCTCATAAGGGCGGCTCGGTACATCTCTCCGGACCCAGGATTTTCCTGACTGAGAATTTGCAGACAGCAGTGTATGACGGCAGTGGCAAATCGCTGGCGCGTTTTGAATTGCCCATCCGCCCGGCCGGTGCGGGTTCCTTAAGCCTGGCCGGTGAGGACCTTCTCTATCTGGGATCCGATGGGAACTTGCGCCTGATCGATCAGAAGGGAAAGGCCCGCTGGGAATTTCCGGCCAGCCGGTCCGCGGCTTTCACTCTGTACTATTGATTGTCAAAAATCGTTGACGGACAGGCTCGACTCCCTGGTATTGAGCCTCCGGAGGGGCAAAATTGGAAGAGCAAAAATTCAGCAAACGCTGGCGGTACTACATTGATCGGCAGTTTCAAAATCAGTTCATGTTGCGCTTTTCCGTCGTGGTGGTGCTCGTTGCGGTTCTGACCCTGGGGGTGCTTTTCCTGGTGCGGGAGAATGCCTTCAATTTGCTGCCGGAAGGTGGCCTGCTCTTTCCGGTGAAAGAGACCGTGGAATGTGTGGCTCCCGACGGGCAAAAATCTCCGGCTGTCATTCCAGGCAAACCTTACAATGCCTTTGAACTATTCTGGCAGCCCATCTTGATCATCAGCCTGGCCAATTTGCTGTTAATCGTCGTCTTCAGTCTTTTTTATTCGCATTCTATGGCCGGCCCGATCTACAGCATCAAGAAATCTCTGGAAGGGTTGAGAGATGGCGAGCCTGTCGCGCCCATTCGGATTCGCAAGGGCGATCAATTTCAGGAACTGGTAGAACTCCTAAACCAGGTGATTGAGAAGAGGGTAAAGTAGTGAAAGATCTTTTGTTTATGCGAATGTTTCTTCTGGCAATTTTTTTCGGGGCTTTTATCCCTGTGGGTGCTCAGGCCATTCAGACGGCGCAGATCTGGAACAGAATCCCGATCGATGGTGCCAGTAAAATCGCAGAGATGCTTTCGGATCCGACAGTCGGTCTGGAAGAGAAGGTGGAAGGTGTGTACCGTCTGGGAGAGCTTTCCCGTGATCTGGTGAATCGTAAGGACATTCCGGCTTCCAGTCTGTACAATCCGATTCTGGGCGTTATGGTGCCCCAGAACAATGTTAAAGATCATCATGTGTTACGCATGGCCGCCTGCAACGCGCTGTCCCGTTTTTCCACCATCCCTGGCGGTGATCAGGTGCTTCCGTCCATCGGCCGGCTGGTGCAGAATCTGGACGAGCATGAAGAGGTGCGCCTGGAAGCTGCGCGGGCTGTAGGCAAATTCTACAATTCCGGCGCGGCAGCTGCGGAAATTCTGATCAGTGCCTTGCGCAAGGAGCTGGAACGGGGTCCTGTAGCCAACAATGTTTCTGTGACCACGGCCATCATCCAGGCGATCGGTGGCCTGCGGGAAAAAAATGCTTTTCCGGTTCTTATGAGTGTCATCAAATCCAACTTTCCCACCGGCACCAAAAGGGAAGCTCAGAAATCGCTCGAAAATATTAAGTGGTAAGCGGCTGCGCAGGTACATGGACGCAAACCCGGACCGGAAGGAAATGCACAGTGGGTAATTGAAGCTAAAGCTACAGCCCTACCACGGGATCAACACCTGAAGAGCTTGCGCGAATTTGGTCGGGAGTATCCGGAGTCCGGTCGTATACTGGTCAGCCTGGAACCCCGGCGCCGCAAGACTGCCGATGGTGTGCTGATCCTGCCTTATACCGAATTCTTGGCCGATCTCTGGAACGGGCTGCTTTTCTGATGAGGCAATATGTCACTCGAATTGACACCAGAAAATTGCCTGAAAATGCTCCCTGTGAACCTGTGAAATCGGTCATTCCCCATTCCAGTGCGGATCCGGCTTTTTCTTTTGTATATAATTTCCTAAGAAGATAAATTACATGAAAGATGACAGTGGCAAGCCATCGCGCAAAATTTCCTGTCCCAGCAGTGAAGTTTGTTTCTGTGGCCATTCTGTATGCGTCAGACATACTGGCTGGATTTCAATTTCTGGACGCGACGACACAAGCCCCATGACCAGAGCGTAGCGCTCAAAATCGGTCATTCCCTGGAAAAGATCAGAGAGAATGAGCAAGTCGTAATCGCTGTAATGGGTGTGGGTGCGTCTGGCCCGGGAGCCAAACAGGATGACTCTGGCCTTTGTGTCCAGAGCCTGCAATTGTTCCAGAAAGGACCGGGCAAATTCTACTGAAACTTGAGGGCTCTTACGTAAGACAGGCATTCTTCCATCCATTCCAGTGCGGATCCAGCTTTTTCTTTTGTATATAATTTTTTAATGCTTGTTGTTCCCGGGTATCGAGACGGGATGTAGTGAAAATCGAGTTCCCGACAGGCAGTCAGAATGTCTTCGGGCAGATCGATTCCCAGCCGTTTGCTGAGTTCTTCGGCCAGATTTGTGAGTGAATGCGTGAATAAAGCGCGGCCGGAATAATAAAGGCAGGCCTTGAAGGCTTTCTCTACCGCTTGCTGGCAATGAAAAGTACAGGCACTGTAGTTTCCGGCCGCAAACAGCTGCTGCGCTGCCTCCTGGTCCAGGTTTGCTGCTTCCAGCCAGTACTGGTACTCTTCCTCTGACATCCGCAAAATATGTTCCGATTGCACCGCGAGTCAACACACATTTATTGTCGGGCTATTAGCGCGCTCCGATAGTGGGTATGGAATGCCGTGAGCGAAGTGCGCCGTTCTGTCATGGTCAACCTCACTGATGAGGCAATATGGTACTTGCTGATAAGATATATTATGTCACTTTGAGCACAGAGGTGGCTTGAATAAACCGGCGGATCGGTAACACATTAAACCGGGCGGAGTGTAGCATGCTGGTTCAATCGTCATCGCTGCCTATTGATTCTTGAAAAACAGCGAGCGCGCCGCGTGCCCCCACGTCCGTTAATCCGGAGCTTTCCAGTCTCCACTCTTACCCCCGCTTTTCTCAAGCAATCGGATCCCATCAATGCAGAGTGTGCTGTCCACCGGCTTGAGCAGGTCGTAAAGAGTCAGGGCGGCGACACTTACTGCGGTGAGGACTTCCATTTCGAGGCCCGTGCGGGCATGGGTGATGGCGCGTGCATCGATTTGCAGCAGGCCGCCGCTTGCCTCCGCCTGGCTCAGCTGGAAATCCAGGGTCAAAGCTTCCAGAGGAATCGGGTGGCAATGGGGAATCAAATCGGCGGTGCGCTTGGCTGCCAGAAAACCGGCAGCACGGGCAAAGCCAAAAGGGTCACCCTTGGGTAGAGTGCCGTCCTCAATCCGCTTGAGCGTGGCCCCTGCCATGCGTATAAAGCCGGTCGCCCTGGCTGTTCTGCGGGTAACGTCCTTTCCCGAAATATCTCTCACAGGCTACCTTCCGGCATTGCGCGGATCTTCTCCCAGTCCTCTGGATGGTTGGCATTGAGAAAGGCCAGTGTTTCTTCTCCCCGGGGAGCCAGGAGAAGTGTGCGGCCGGAAGTTAAGATTTTGCGCGGACAGGTTTCCGTGAGCCGATTTTCTTCTGCTTCCTTCCGCAATCGGGCCAGTGCCGTGCGGAAGTATATGGCAGCAAGAGGCTGGATGCCTTCCGCCTCAAAAGCGATAAAGTCCGGCAGGATATCTCCCTTTTCTTTTCGGGCCGCACGGACCTCGTCGCGTGCAGCCAACAGGCGCTCAAGTACTGCTGCGGAAAGCCGGGGCATATCACAGGCAACAACGAGTAGATCGAGTCCCGGAAATAAAGCATGGGCGGTGAGAATTCCGCGCAGAGGTCCTCGAATCGGCAAATTCCCATCAACGACCAGAAGTTCCGCCCCTACTTCATGCGCATAAGCAGAAATCTGTTCCCGGCGCACAGAAATCCGCACGGGAAGCTTAAGCTCCGTGAGCAAAGCATGGGTGCGACGAAGCAATGATTGGCCTTCCCAGGTAAGCAGGGCTTTGTCCTGCCCCATGCGCCGGCTCTCTCCACCAGCCAGAAGGATGGCTACAATTTCTTTCAGGGCCAGGCCTCGCTGCCATCGACAAAAGATTCTTTTTTCCAGATCGGAGCGCGGCGCTTGACCTCATCAATGATGTACTGATTGCCCCCGTAGGCTGCTTTGCGATGCGGCGTTGCTGTGACCACGAGGACGGCGCAGTCACCGGGATACAATCGGCCCAGGCGGTGGATGCAGCAGGCAAAATGGAGCTGAAACTTTCCGGTGGCTTCCGTGATCACTTCATGCATGATTTGCGGGGCAAGAACTTCCTGTGCTTCGTATTCCAGCCACGTAACTGCACGTCCCGCCGTCTGATTGCGCACCCGTCCCATAAAAGCTACCTGTGCCCCGCATTCGTTGTGTTCCAGATGATCGACCAGGGCCCCGGCGGGAATCGGGGAGCGGGTCAGGCCACAAAGCGGAAACGTAATTCCGGCATGCAAAAAAGAATGCACTCACCCTCCCGAGAACGGTGGCAGGACGTCCACGCGGTCACCATGTTTGAGCCGGGTGGTTGCCGGGGCAAGTCTGTCATCGACTGCAAAAGCAGAAACTTGCAGGACCGGAGCTGCCGCCGGTTTTTCCAGGACAAGCATGGACCGCAGATCTTCGACGCAGGAACCGTCCGCAAGTTCGATGTGCTTTACTTCACCCAGATGATCTTTGAGCGCCCCGTAGAATCGTAGTCCCAGCTGCATTTTAACCCCCCAGTGCCTGCATGGACTCACTGCTGCCGGTGAAAGTCCGGGTTTTATCCCCCAGCGCCAGCGCGAGCGCCCTCTCCTGTCCGGCCCGGGATTCTTGAGCAAAAGAATAGCGCTGCCGGGAACTCAAACAGCCGGAAATGCTGCCATCATGCAGGACGCGCAGGCGGTCACAATCTTCGCAGAAGCTGGCGGAGTGATTGGCGATGATGCCAAAGCGGATACTTCCGGCCCTAAAGTATTCCGCTGTCCCCCCGGGAGGCCGACCCAGTATTTCCACGGGGAAGTGTTGCTCAATTGCATTCAGTATTTCTGCGCGGCTAAAAAACAAACTGCTATGGTTCTCCTGGAGCGGCCCCATCGCCATGAGTTCCAGAAAACGCACCGTGCAACCGTTTCGGTCGGCGTACAAAAGCAAAGGTACGATTTCCCTCTCATTGTGGTGGCGCAGGATGGTAGCATTGATCTTAAGCGGAAAACCCAAAGACCGGGCGGTCTGAATGCCGCAGAGGACCAGCTCATGTTCTTTTGATCCGGTCATCTCCTGAAAGGTTTCTCTGTTCAGGGCATCCAGAGATACATTGATGTCTGTCAGGCCGGCCGCCCGCCACTCTAAAGCCCGCCGCTGCAGGGCCAGACCATTTGTGGTGAGAGATACCCGTTCCACGGGCAGAGAACAAAGCATCTCAATCAAAGTGCTCAGATGCGGGTAGAGAGAGGGCTCGCCTCCTGTAATCTGAATCTGGCTGATGCCCTGCGTCTGAAGAAGATCAGCAACAATACGACTGTAAAATGCCGGAGGTTTTAGCTCACCGCGGTAGGCAATAGCGGCCGGGTTGCAGTACGTGCAGGCCAGATTGCAGGCGGGAGTTACGCTGAGTCGCAGAGTTTTGAAGCTGCGACTCAGGCCGGACTTCTCTCTGGCAGGTGTGGCAAGGAGTTGCACAGAAAAAAGGATATCCTGATAGGGCGCATAAATGTCAAAGAAAAAGCTGACAGAAGGTAGGCTCTTGCCCCTGCTTGCCTGTGGCCTACCGTTCCTTTGGCGCATTGATCGGCTGGCAGGCGGCCGTTGAGCGGATCAGAAATTCTGCCCCTATCCTGCCGTCTGAGATAGTTCCGCTGCAAGATGCTCCCGGGCGTATCCTCCGGGACCGGGTGCTGGCGGACCGCGATCAGCCACCCTTTGATCGCATAACAATGGATGGCTATGCGCTTCGTTCTGCCGATTTAAGTAGACCTGCGGCTTTGCTTCTTAAAGGACAACTATTTGCCGGGGATGAGGCAGCTATTTCTGTGGGACCGGGGGAATGCGTGCGCGTCTTCACCGGCTCACGGTTGCCCGGCGGTGCCGACTGCGTTGTAGCCCAGGAAGAAGCACACAAAGAGGGTGACAGGATCCTATTTACAGCCCCGGCGCGCGCCGGGCAGAATGTTACTTTTACGGGACTGGAAGCCCGCCGGGGCGATGTGTTGCTTTCTCCGGGACAGAAGCTCACGCCGGCTGCTATGGCTATGCTGGGCTCTGTGGGCCACCTTCAGGTGGCCGTAACTACCCTGCCCCGGGTGCAGATTCTCATCACCGGTGATGAAATCGTTTCACCGGAAGCGGTACCGACTGCGCTTCAGGAGCGAGCCTCCAATGCCCTTCTCCTTCGCTGTGCCCTGAGAGAGCGAGGAATCCCCGCCGGGTACACTTTGCTCGGTGATGACCCGGAGCTCTTAAAAGCGCAGATCGAGGCTTTCCTGGAGCAAGGGACGGACCTTTTGCTATGCACGGGCGGAGTTTCTGTCGGAGACCGTGACTTTGTTGCGCAACTTTTAAAAGAATGTGGCTTCGCAGAAGTTTTTCATGGAGTCAATCTGAAGCCCGGCAAACCACTTTTCTTTGGTGCGAGGGCGGAAGCGCAGGTGCTGGCATTTCCGGGAAACCCGTTTGCCGTGCATGTGGGTATCCGTATCTTTCTTGAGGCCTGGCTGCGGAAAGCACTGGGCCAGGCGGCAGAGGAGCCCATCTATTTGCCCATGGGCGAGAGTCGTCGGCGTAAAACAGACAGGGTAGAATGTTTTCCAGCGCGACTGGACGTATGCGAGGGTTTCAGTCAGGTGCTCTACGCTCAGCACACCGGAAGCGGTAGTCTGCGAGCGGGGCTGTCCCCGTCTCTGGCAATGCAGGAGGAGCCGGAGCTTTTGCCGGGCATGCCGGTGGCCTTCTGGCCCTCCGGCTAAATCAGGCCAGGCGTAGACTGCGGCCCAGGTCACTCAAGCCGGAGAGAAAAGAATCAAGCTGAGCGCGCAACTCTTCTGCTGTTTGCGAATGATCACAGCTGCCCTGAAAGGCGAGTTCGGCAAAAGTTGCCTGGAACTGCTCCACCTGTTCTTCCAGGGTTTCCCGGGCAGCACGGACCAGACCAAAACCGGTGTGTATCAATGATTCCAGATAGGTCATGAATCCTCCTGTAAGGTTACGGTAATCATTCGGCAAGCCGACGGGCATACTTTTCCTGTTTTTTGGGCTGTAAAGCAAATTATGTCACCTGATTCTCCAGAGGCTGTCCATCCTGCCACGGTGGGCCCCGGGCCGCCTCGGGAAATCAGCGGATTTTAAGATTCTGCGATTTGCAGATTCTTTCCGCTTTCTGGGTTTCCATGCGGTATAGATGGAAGATGAGGTCCGCCTTTTGCGCACCGCCCTCCAGAGAGCCGGTGCAGGTGGCTACCCTGCCCTCCGATCCGCAGGCGAGTAGAGTAAAAACTCCGGAAAAGCTGCTGCAAAAGCCTTCTGCGGAGATGCCCCGGGAACCATGGAATTCCGCACACCAGGCCGTGGTTGCCGTGGGGCGGCAACTGCCTAAGAATACGCGAGGTTCGCCGGAGCGCGTGGGCCCACAATTGATTCCAAGGAGCAACACCCAGGCAACACACCATCGCATGCAGCAGCGATTGCCTGCCCGGAAGGATTTGTCGAGCGAAATTACAGTTCGTATTTCAATCGAGCTGCCATCTCATCTCGCAAGGTGCGCTGCTTGAGTTCTTTTTGTAAGTTGCGAATCCGCCCTTCCTGGACCTGCTCGGAGCGATGCCATTGGCGGGCCAGCTGACGGATGAGTTTGCTGGCAAAGTCCGGGTTGGAACGGATCATGGCTTCCAGGTTGTCCGAACTGGCCACAGCCAGAGTGGCATCCGTACTGCAGCGGGCGGACGCGGCCCGCGGCTGATCCCCCACCAGTGCCAGTTCTCCAAAGATGTCCCCTTCTCCCAGCGTTGCCAGAATCAGTTCCCCCTGGTCCGGTGTGGTCTTGTAAATCTGGACGTTTCCGCTGCGGATCAGATAAAAATGGGCACCCACCTGTCCCTGTTCAAACAGTACAGTGCCTGCCGCATAGCGCCGGTTCTTTTGCATAACCGATGCAGGCCGTACAAAAAGTTTGCGCAGCCCTTCAAAGCCCGGCATGCGCAAATTGAAGATGAGTCCACGGGTGAACTTAAAGAATTGATAACGTAAATAGAATTTCAGGAAGCCAGCCGCCTGGTCCAGACGCAGAACCGTGCCACTCTGACCGTCTTCCTCATGGCGATCCCAGACCACCGTGGCCGGCACCGGTGGTGAGGGGATTCCGTTGCAATCAAAGGTCACGGTAAATGTCATTCCGGTCTGCAAAGGGTCGATCGTCTTAACCAGAACGGTGGCCTGAGCAATATCATAGCTGATGCTGCGGATCGAATGTTTTTCTGAGGAAAGCAGGACATCAGCAATCACGGGGATGCGCAGCATACTGTGGCGAAAGTATCCGGGGTTGACCAGTCCAATGCTGAAGGTATTGAGTCCCATGATGAGCGGCAAAAACACGAGTAGCATCAGCGTCTCCTGGCCGGGCAAACCCTCAAAAAGGGGTAGCTGTCGCATCCAGGGAAAAGATAAAGCAAACAGAATACTTCCGGTGAGCACCAGTGTGCGGCGGCGGTCCACCTTGCGGGCAAAAAGCGGTTCGGTTTTCTCCTGATTTCCCATGCTGCGCAAAATCCAGCGTTCGTAAGCAGGGTCCCGTTCGATAGCTTCCCAGTCTTCATAGCGTAATTCAAGTTCATTGAGCCAGGCAAGGGCCGGGATGGTCCGGGAACGCGCGAAGGTGTACTCCAGGTAGAACAAAAGCCAGGTCAAGAGGAGGGCGGCCAGGAACTGATGGCTTCCTTCCAGGATAAAAAAATCAAAAAGACCATGGATGAGGAAGGGCAGAAGGAATGCGCGAGCCAGGTGGTATCGTTTCAGGGACCTGCTGGCTACAATGCGCTGCATACCCATTTCAAAACCCATCAAACCGATTGTAGCCGCATGCAAAGGAACTGCGGTGAAGATTCTCAGTATCAAAAGGCTGGTGCGTTCCTGTCCCTGCCCATAGAGCAAATTTTCGGCGCAGGAGAAACCAATGCCAAGGAGCATCCCCAGAGCCAGCGTTTCGCTCAAAGTCGTGTATTCTGGCAGTCGTCGGCAAAGGAAATAAAGGACAATGAATGGCCCGATTTTTTCCAGTAGAGCTGCGCGCAAAAAGGCAGTCTGGAAATGGCCACCGCCGATGAGCGGCTGCAGAACGGGAGCCAGAAGCAGGGTCAGGGCGGCCAGAAGGAGGCCGGAAAGAAACAGTCTCAAATGTTCCAGCAGAGCCGGGCGGAATTCGAAGTATCGCCGGTACTGCAGATAGAAGATCGGCACGGGTAAGAGAGACAGCGCAACCTTCAAAGCAAGCATCAACTTACATCATCGAAGAAATGGGTGATCACTCTTAAGAAGACTTCTTCCAGTGACTGGACACAGTCTTTGAGGGCCACCCACTGATGACCGCAAATGATGGTTTCTGGCTGAAAAGAAGTCCGGCCTACGGGATGTGCCAGAAAGAAATGGGTGAGGCAATGAACCGATTTCCCGCCCCACAAATAATCGTAGTCCATCACCAGAGCCTCCTGGGCGGCAAGTTCGATCACATATCCCGTTTCTTCAGCTGTTTCCCGGACGGCCGCTTCCCGGGAGGATTCACCGGTTTCTATCCGTCCGCCGGGGAAGGAAAAAAAGTGCCGGCCGGTAACGGGGTCTCTGAGCAAAATCAGCAGCACAGATTCCCCGGAGAGGCAAACAGCACAGGCTCGTATGCGCACGGTCCGTTCAGCGCGGGCCGGCGGTGCCGGGCAATAAAAAACCAACTTTACAGCCTCCCAATCCGTCCATGGATGGAACACCATGCGTAAAAGAATTCTGCTTTATGGCCTCATCTTTCTGGTATCCTGCGCCATGCTGCCGGGCGTGCGCAAGGTGCCGCTGACCGGACGCTCTCAGCTCAACCTCATCGATGAACAGGAAATCAACGCCCTTTCTTTTAAAGAGTATCAAAAGGTTCTCAGTGAAAGCAAGGTGGTAACAGGCGGGCCGCAGGCTGCAATGGTTCAAAAAGTTGGTCTGCGCATTCAGCGGGCTGTGGAGACCTATTTTAGAGAACAGAATAATTCAGACTATTTAACAAATTACCGCTGGGAATTCAATCTGATTGAGGACAGCAAAACGGCGAACGCCTGGTGTATGCCAGGCGGGAAGGTGGCCTTCTACACCGGGATATTGCCCATCACCGCAGATGAGGCGGGACTTGCCGTAGTCATGGGTCATGAAATCGCTCATGCCATTGCCAATCACGGCAATGAGCGGATGAGCCAGACTCTGGCCATGCAGAAAATTTCCGGAGGCATTGCCGGAGTCATCTCCAACGATCCGGAGAAGGCTTCCCAGATATTTATGGGCGCTCTCGGGATCGGTGTCCTTTTGCCTTTCAGTCGTTCCAATGAATCGGAGGCCGATTACATGGGACTCATGTTCATGAGTATGGCCGGCTACAATCCCGAGCATGCCCCCTTGTTCTGGGAGAGGATGCTCAAGTACACCAATGGAGGAGGAACGCCGCAATTTTTGAGCACGCACCCTTCTCATGAAACGCGCATTGCCAATCTGAAGAAATGGTTGCCGGAAGCGCGTACCTACTACAGGCCAGGTGGATCGTAATCAGGCCTGCAGACGTTCCAGCATGATGTTCAGGGCTTCCGTTTTGTCTTCCATAGCACGGATGTGCAGCTGCATTTTACCCACACGCTCCGCAATGAGTCCGGACAGGCGACTCAATTCTATCATGCTGCCGGCCACATCTTCGGTGCCTTTGAGCTGCTCGGTTACAGCCTGACTGATTTCGCGCGAAAACCCGGTGATTTGCTTTAGCGCCGCTTCCCCGCGTAATGCCGGCTCTTGCTGTTCCATGGCCTGTTGAAAATTGAGCTGAGAAAGGTTCAGCGCGGCTTTTACAAAATCGTTAATTCTCTGGTATACTTCCGCTGTATGGTGCGATTTTTCCATGGAGGCGAGCGCGTAGAGTCGGTTGTTACGTGCAATTTCGCGGATGTTTTTAATTTGTCTGGTCGTGTTTTCGGCCAGTCGGGAAACTTCTTCAGCCACAATGGCGAAGCCCCGCCCCTGTTCGCCAGCGCGAGCCGCTTCAATGGAGGCGTTGAGTGCAAGCAGTGTTACGCGATCGGCGATGCCCTGGATGATCGTTACTATTTCATCGATCTTTTGCGAAGAATGATTGATGTTTTCGATTTCATGAATCATGTCCGAGAGCACACCCGCCCCCGCGCTGATTTCAGAGGAAGTGTGCTCCAGATTTTCATTGACGGAGCGGGCGTTCTTCTCCACTTTTTTTAGAAAGTCCAGCAGTTCTTTGAGGACCGGAATGGATATATGGATCAGCTTTTCCTGTTCGGCGGCATTGGAGTTGATCTGGCTGAGCGAAGCGGTCAATTCTTCATTGGCGGAGGTCGTATCCTGAATCAAGCCGGCTTCTTCCTGACTGGAGGTCAGGAAATCTTGTGAAATATTGTTCAATTCGCGCGCGGAATTCATGACGCTGCGAGAAAAGCCCTTTACTCTGCGCACTGTTTCGGCCACGCCTTCGATGAATTGATCGATCAGCGCGCCGGCCTGGGCGATTTCGTCCCGGCCTTGCAAATTCATTTTCTGGGTTAAATCACCCGCGCCGGATTTGATTTCTTCCATGCGTGCGATGATTTGATGGAGCGGTCGCGCGATTCGCCGGGCCACGAATCCTGAAACCAGAAAGGTAAGTAAAAATGCCAGTATGAGAAAGGCCAGAGCTGGAAGCAAAGCGCGGATAATTTCCGCCTTAAAGAGGTCGATGCTGCGATCGACTTCCAGCAAGGCCACAATCGCACCCGATGAGTTTTTCACCGGAGCGAATGCGGAAATATAAATTCCCGTGCGTGAAGCGTACAGGCGCGTGGCCCGCGGCCGCCCATCGGCCAGGACGGCGTTCATTTCTGCGGACCGATTGAGCGTGTGGCCCATAAATTTGCGCGGGTGGGTCATGACGACGAACTGCATCTCACGGGAGTTTTTTGGTTTTATTGTGTAGATCCAGTCCTCAGGCAAATCCAGGGCCAGGCGACTTTTAAGCAAAAAATTGTGAATCTCCAGGAATTCCGCAGAATCGGTCTGTTCAATTTTTTCATGCGCATTGCCGTCAATGTGAGTCGCCAGCGCGCGGGCGATCTGCAAAAGGTCACGGCCAAAAAATTCCTCCTGCCTGGCGTAGGCCTCAGCAGAAACAAAGGCGCCCAGCCCCGCCAGAAACAGAGCGGAAAACAGCAGGATGGTCAGCTGTATTTTTTTCTGGATAGACATGGGCCTGTTTCATACTATCGGAAAAGAGAAAATGATTCCCCGGGAATATATACCGGCCTGGGCCGGTCGCTCAAGTTCCGGATAAGGGCTGACTTCGTGGCTTCAGCGCTTCAGGGATTTCCATTCAGGCAGATTTTACCCTTCAGGTGTCTGCCGATTTCCTGCGTGAATTCTTCCATAGTAAGAAGCGCACCTGTTTGCAGCGTCCCGGCCAGTAGAACGGAGGATGTTTCTACATCAATCACCTGTATGAAGGCTTTGCGCAGAACATCCAGCCGTTGGCGCGTCTCCACAATACCTGAACCAATGACGATGGCATTAGCCCCGGCCAGTTTGCCTATTTGCAGGGCGTGACTTGAGTCCGTAATTCCGGTTTGAGACAGTGCCTGCTCTTTGAGTAACCGATTCAGATGGCCCCGATCCACGGGATTGCAGCCCATGCGCAGAAACTCCACGGTGAAACTTTCTTCCAACTTTCCCGAGGCTCCCTGCCGGGCCTCCATATCAAAAGGAAAAATGGCAATCCGGTTGATTTCTGCCGTATTCACATTGCGATTGAAAGTTACGTCTACAGAGTAGCAGCTGCAGAAAAGGAGGAGCAAGCAGTTCAGGGGTGAGTGTTTCATGTACGGGGCAAAATCGGTGAGCGAAATCAGTCTCCCGCAGCCATTGTTGTGTTGTCAACCTGCTTTGACTTCTTTTAAGTGGCCGTATGAATGGCAAGATGAGAATCTTAAAGTCTTTTTCCGGGCTCCTGGTCTTAGCACTCTGCCCAATATTTAGCACGGCGCTTCTGGCAGAAAAAGTGGAGGGTGGTGTATCGATTGGTTACGGGAATCTTTTTTCGGACCTCGAAGCGCGGACCCGCGATGATGCCTTTTTTCGTAACGGGCAGGTGGGTGAGGGACAGGCCCATGGCCCCTGGCGGGGGAATTTCGCTTCTCCCTACCTTGATCTGTTTGTGCGCTACCAGCGGGAATTGACTCCGCGCGAGATCAAAGATGAAACGCGTGACATGGCTCTTTTGCTGACAGCGCGAGAAGAGTTACGTGCGGCCCGTTTTACGCATGGAGTGGGTCGTTATGACAAAAACATGATCGACGCAGAATCCGTTGCTGCATCGGGACGCAGCAAGCGTGAGTATTTAGAGCGCAACCGGGACTATGAAGCGGGTCTGCAGTTTCCGCTGAGTCGCGGGAAATTGTTTTTGATCGGCATTGTGGGTCAGAGGGAACATGAATGGGAGATGAAGGTAAGGACCACGGCAGTGGGTCTTAGCCAGAATTGGGCCGTCCTTACCCGTGATGATAAAAATGCCAATACGCTGCAGGCGCGTGCGCTGGGTCAGTATGCTGGCGGCGGGATCCGTTATCTCCTGGCCCGTCGAGTCTGGTTCCTTGGGGAGTACCGGCATTTCCAGCAGCTGCAGGGAAAAGCTCAGTTCAGGGATCGGCAGGATGACTTCTTCTTATACTTTGGTCCTGGCGCGGGCACTGCGGGAAACCCCACCTGGGCTTACAGGCAACTGTACTCGGCTGGCCAATCGGGTTATCTGGTATCAGGCTACGGCTGGAATGCCGGAGTGCGCATTGATCTGTTGCCCTTTGTATACCTGACCGTCAAGTATGCGCACGAGGAAATGGTCCGCAGTTTCCCCCAGTATGTTACGGCCTTTCAAGCCGCCATCCTGGCCCGGGAAAAAGATGCCAATATCAACGTTAGCACCAGTTCCTCTGTACCCGCAGAAGAGAAGGAATTGATTTCGGATTACCTGATCTTTGGTCGCAAGCAAGCGCATCGCTCCAGTCATGTCCAGGTCAGTGCTACCTTTGCCCTGAATTTTGATCGGATCAACAATGAGTACTACGATGCAGAAGGCGATCACTACGATTGAGCCGGGAAAAAATGATTTTACTGGAAGGGCGTTTGTCTTAAAAGGGTGATAAACGCTATAAGGACGGAATAGAATGGGTTTTTTATCATGGATAGCAATTGGCCTTGTGGCCGGGGCGCTGGGAAAGTTTCTCCTGCCGGGAAAGGATCCGGGGGGCTGGTTTATTACGATTCTGATCGGTATCGCCGGCGCTCTTCTGGGGGGTTACATCAGTTCTTACCTGGGCTTTGGCACGGTGACGGGGTTCTTTGATCTGAAAAGTCTGGCGATCGCAACCGGCGGATCCATTATCCTGCTTCTGGCTTACCGTCTGGTGAAAAGTAAGTAAAATTTCTTTGACTGTGCCGCAGGGGCTTTGAATCTGCGGCATGGAAATTGCAAAAATCAGAGAACTTTTAGGAGCGGATGCGGACGGTCTTCTCAGTCACAGCGCAAAGGTTCCTAAAAATCGGCTTCATCTTCCCGGCCCGGACTTCATCGATAGAGTCTGGCGCGATTCAAACCGCACGCCGCAGGTTCTGCGCAGCATTGGTGCTCTTTACAATCACGGTCGGTTGCGGGGTACAGGATACGTTTCCATTCTCCCCGTAGACCAGGGAATTGAACACAGTGCCGGGGCCTCCTTTGCACCCAATCCGGACCACTTTGATCCCGAGGGCATTATCAAGCTGGCCATTGAAGGTGGCTGCAATGCTGTTGCCTCTACGTATGGCGTTCTGGCCATGTGTTCGCGGCGTTATGCGCATAAAATCCCTTTCATTGTAAAGCTCAATCATAATGAATTTTTGAGTTATCCCAACACCTATGATCAAATTATGTTCGGTACGGTGAGAGAAGCGTGGAACCTGGGTGCCACCGCAGTCGGGGCAACCATTTACTTTGGATCCGATGAAAGCAAGCGTCAAATCATTGAAGTATCAGAGGCATTTGAAGAAGCTCATGAACTGGGGATGGCCACCATACTGTGGTGTTACACGCGCAACAGTGCTTTCAAAACGGCTGAGAAAGATTACCATGTTTCTGCGGACTTAACCGGCCAGGCCAACCATCTGGGCGTTACCATTCAGGCAGACATCATCAAACAAAAGCTACCGGAAAACAATGGCGGCTACAATGCCCTGAAATTTGGGAAAACGCATCCCAAAGTATATTCCGAGCTGAGTTCCGATCATCCCATCGACCTGACTCGTTACCAGGTGCTCAACTGTTATGCAGGCCGCGCGGGCCTTATCAATTCCGGCGGAGCATCCAGCGGGGCTGCGGATTTAGCGGAAGCTGTAAAAACGGCGGTAATCAACAAAAGAGCGGGCGGGATGGGACTCATCTCCGGTCGCAAAGCTTTTCAACGGCCCATGGCTGACGGTGTAGCCCTGCTCAATGCCATCCAGGACGTATACCTCTGTTCCGATGTAACGGTAGCCTGATTCGGAAACCATTCTACTCGCACCGGAGGATCTTCTAACCGATTCCCCTGTTGTAGACGTGCGTTCTCCGGCCGAGTACGCCCGGGGACATATCCCCGGGGCGCTTTCCCTGCCCCTTTTCAGCGATGAAGAGCGCGCCCGGGTGGGAACTCTCTACAAAGAGAGCGGTCGCCTGCCGGCCATACTCAGCGGCCTTTCGATAGTCGGTCCCCGTCTGGAAGCTATGGCCCGTGAGGCGCTGGCGCTCTGTCCTGATGGGCGGGCCCTGCTTCACTGTTGGCGCGGAGGCATGCGTAGCCGGGCGGCAGCTTTTGTTTTTAGCACCGTGGGTATCGAGACGCGCCTTCTTGCCGGTGGCTACAAGGCCTTTCGTAGTTTTGCCCGTTCTTTGTTTGAGCGGCCCCTGCCCTATGTTGTGCTCGCCGGCAAAACAGGCTCCGGGAAAACCCGGGCGCTAAACGATCTTGCCCTTGCCGGCCACCAGGTGCTGGATCTGGAACATCTGGCCAGGCATCGCGGGTCGGCCTTTGGCGATTTCGATTGCCCGCCCCAACCCTCGCAGGAACAATTTGAAAATGACATTGCCCATTGCCTCATGCGCATGAAAGCAAACCACTTGATCTGGGTGGAGTGTGAAAGCCGACTGCTGGGCCGACTGGAGATACCGCGTGTTTTACAGGAGCGTTTCCATGCCGCACCGGCGATTCAGCTGGATGTGCCGGTAAAGGATCGCATCGCCTGGCTGGTGGAGGAGTACCGTGCCGCTCCCAAGGAAAGGTTACTGTCCGGCCTTCTGGCTATTCGCAAACGACTGGGGGATGATCGGGTGAAGAAAGCCCGGCAGGCCCTCGACGACCAGGATCGATCGCTCTTTGCCGGCATCGTGCTGGATTATTATGATCGGACCTATGAGTACGGAATGAGTCGCCGCAGCGGAGAAAGGTGGCATTTCCCGGTGGAAAGGTTACCGCTGGACAGGGATCGATTGCTAAAATTTGCAGAGCAAAAAGGATTGGGGGAGTCCGGCACTTTCGGATAAGGTATATGGAAACAGAAGTTCGGCTCACACAGTACAGTCATGGTTCCGGTTGCGGATGCAAACTGGCCCCGTCTGTTCTCACAGAAATGCTCAAAGACCAGTGGACGGCACCGGATGCGAATCTGCTGGTGGGTAACGATACCCGCGACGATGCTGCCGTGTATGATCTCGGGAGCGGTCCGTATCTTTTGTCCACCACAGATTTTTTCATGCCTGTGGTCGATGACCCCTATGATTTTGGTCGTATAGCCGCAGCCAATGCTATCTCTGATATCTATGCCATGGGCGGGCGGCCCATCATGGCCCTGGCTATCCTTGGCTGGCCCATCTCCAGTCTTTCTCCGGCTGTGGCCGCCCGGGTTCTGGCCGGTGGCAGGCATACCTGTAAAGAGGCGGGCATCGCCATCGCCGGTGGACATAGCATCGATAGTCCGGAGCCGATTTTTGGTCTTGCTGTCAGTGGACTTTGCGAACGCGAAAACCTCCGGCGCAACCACACGGGCCGTCCCGAAGATCTGTTGTATCTCACCAAGAATCTGGGCGCCGGTATTTTAACCACCGCTCTCAAGCGTGGAGTGCTTTTAGAGGAGCACAGGCAGGAGGTTGTGACTTCCATGCAAAAGCTGAATCGTGTGGGCGAAGAACTCGCCCGTCTTCCCTGCGTCCATGCGATGACGGATGTTACCGGATTTGGTCTGGCCGGCCATCTGCTGGAGATGTGCGCACAGGATCTCTCCGCGGAAATCTGGCCGCAGGCCCTACCCCGCCTGGGTGGCATTAAGGATTACATAGCAAAACAGTGCCTGCCGGGTGGGCTTGAGCGCAATTACCGGAGTTTTGGCGAAAGTCTCGCTGCCATGCCCGAAGAATTGCGCTGCCTTCTGTG
Source organism: Spirochaetales bacterium (assembly GCA_015075425.1). Lineage (GTDB taxonomy): Bacteria > Spirochaetota > Leptospiria > Leptospirales > Leptonemataceae > H5-SPI1. The sequence continues at coordinate 145,247 of JABTUL010000004.1, forward strand.
CGATCCGCAGACATCTGGAGGTCTTTTGATCGCCACGGATCCAGCAGGACGTGCCGAAGTAGAGCAGTTGCTGGCCCGCCACGGTAATTTTCTGAAACCAATGGGAAGGCTCCTGCCTCGTGGTTCATTACCTATCACCGTAAAAGATTGACAGGTTTTAGCGCCACTTGCAGGCTCGGGCATGGCGATAGTTCAGGGTCTGGCCGTACTGGTATTTCTGACTTTTTTTCCCTGGCTTTCTATCGTGCTCTCTCGCAAATCCAGGGTTCTTGATGCTATAGGTCCTGTTGTTTTATGTTATGCCGGAGGTGCGCTCCTTGTCAATTTGGCCGGCCTGCATTTCCAGACCGATAAGCCTGCAGACCTTGCCGATACGATCCTCAAAGAGCTAACCGGGATATCAGTGGTTCTGGCCATTCCGCTCCTGCTCTTTGGCACGCACTTTTTGAAATGGCTGCGCATCGCACCGCAGGCCGTAAAATCGTTTGCTCTGGTGATTTTGAGTGTAACGGTCATTGGCTTTCTTTCTGTTTTGATGTTTCGGAATTCTTATGCAGATCGCGCTGAAGCCAGTATTGTAGCCGGCATGCTCATGGGAGTCTATACCGGTGGCACGCCCAATTTGAGCAGCATTGGCCGGGCCCTGGGAGCGCCGGCTGAACTTTTTGCTTTGATCAATGCCGCGGATGTTATCTGCGGCGGAATCTACTTGCTTTTTCTTTTCACTCTGGCCAAGCCTTTGCTCTCGCGCTTCTTGAAACCCTTTGAGCCGGCCAATCGCGATGACCTCGATCACGAAGAATTCAAGGCAGCAGCGTTCTGGAAGGATTTACAGCCGGGCAGGATGCTGCTGGTTATTGCTGCGGCGCTTTTATGTGTTGGTCTGGGATTTGGCCTGGCCACGCTCTTTCCGCGTATCAATGAAAAAGGCGAAGCCGTTCCGTCTGAAACGATTCTTTTCCTGTCACTGACCACCTTTGCCATCGCTTTTTCCTTCGTGGAACGGATTCGCGAGACCAGAGGGATCTTTGACCTGGGAAACTATCTTATTTTGATCTTCTGCACAGCTATCGGGATGAGCATCAGTCTGCCGCAACTCTTATCGGCCGGCGGGACGGTTTTTCTCAATCTGGCTTTTATGATGACGGGCTCCGTGGTTTTACATTTCTTTCTGTGCTGGATCTTCAAAATTGATGTTGATACGGCCATCATTACCAATGCTGCCGGGATTTACGGCGCTCCGTTCATTGTGCCCGTAGCCGATGCTATAAAAAACAGAGCGGTCATTGTTTCCGGTATCACAACAAGCCTTGCCGGTTATGCTCTGGGGAACTATCTCGGGATTTCTCTGGGTAATCTTTTTCTCAATCTGCCCTGAACCCCCCGGTGTCAGCGGAGCTACCACCACAGGGACTTCTCGCCGCCGCTTCCTTCCTTCCATTTTTCCATGCGCTTCGGGCTCATCTGTGACTGAGCATTTTGTTTGTAGGAGGCGCCTCCGGATTTCTTGCGGATGCGAGCCATTTCCACCTGCAACTGCCCTTCCTGCTCCGGGCTCAGTCCTCCGGTGCTCTGCCCGCTGGCCGATCCCGGGCCTTTCTCACCCGGTCCCGGCCCGCCCTCTGGCGGGCCCGATGGTGGGGGACTGGCATTTGCCGAAGCATTGGACGGACAGTCGGGATTTTCTTTTAGGGCAGCCAGTTCTTTTTCGATAAAGGCATCATTCTCCGCTGCCTGCCTGGAAAGCGGTTCCTCTTTGCGGCGCAGGGGTCCGGCCTGAAAGCGCAGTCGTGCTGCTTCCCAGAGTTCCCGGGTCCGCTGCAAATGACACATCGCGGGGTCTTTTTCCTTCTGTCCCCATTCATAGAGCAAAACGCCATCGTTGAAAAGCGCAGCGGCAAAATCGCCTTCCAGTTGCATGGCCTTCTGGTAAAGGTCGTGTGCCTGCGAATAGTTCCCTTTTTCCCGCTCAACGCGTGCCTCATTGTAAAGCGGAACTTCGCTGCGAACACCCAGGCTCTGGCTTTTGAGAAAGGATTCGCCGGCATTCTCCATAGCCGAGGAATGAAAAAAGACGATTCCTTCTTCATTGTAGAGATGGGCTTTCCACAGATTCCACTGGCAGGAGAGGAAGAGAGGTAGCGCCAGCAGGGGCAGAGACTTGAGCCGGCGGGCAAAAGCGCTGAAGCCACCCTCAAGGAGGGTGAGAACGAGCGCCAGCCAGAGGAAGGTGCCCGTGTGGTATTTGCGCCCCTGCACCTGTATGGCCCGAAGATCGGTCTGGCTTTCATCAAGCCAGGTAGAGATTTCCTCGTGAATCTCTTTATGAAACACAGAGAATGTACCGTCCGTAGCCCGGGCGATGGCCTGCAGATGACTGTCCATGCGAGCGGTATGAATTTCTGAATGAACGCGCTTCTCTTTGAGTCCGGCCAGGACATCTTCAGGATGGAAAAGGTTGAGATTCACTCCGTCCTCTGAACCAATGGCAACCGTATGGATGCGGACGTTTTTTTCCGCAAAAAGTTGCAGCGGCTGTTCGTAGGGATCAGCGAAATCCTCCGGAATTTCCCCATCGCTTAAAATAAGAATCTGAGTTATGCGATCAGCAGGCAGGCGTAAGAGCGCGGTAAGCAATCGGGAAAAGCTTGTTCCCGATTCACCCCAGGCATGCTCCGTTAAATTTCCCAGCATCTCCTGCAAGGCTGCGTGATCCTTTGTGGCCGGTGCATGGTAGGCAACGGCACCGGAAAAGGTATACAAACCAAAGCGATCCTCCGGCCTTGACTGGATCAGGGATTGTGCCAGAAGCTTTGCACTTTCAAACCGCAACTGCTTGCCTGTCGGGGCCTCGACATCAGAGGCCAGCATGCTCAATGAGGCATCAAGACAGATCAGAATGGACGTGCTGCGGTCTTGTACTTCAACTTCACCGCGGCTGTAGGGGCCGGCCAGCGCAAAAAGAAGGGCAGCGCAAATCGTGGTTATGAGAGTAGCATGCAGGGCCAGGAGCAATGGACTGTAGGCTGTGATCCGGTGCTGGCGTGCCGGGGCAACATTCTGACGGATGAAGGTTAGAGCCAGCCATTGCTGGCGATAAATCCAGAAGAGTAGCGGGAGGATGAAAATCGCAAGCAGAAGGATAAAGGGGCGTTCCAGCATCATAGCATGGGCCTGCGATAAAGAAAGCTGCGCCAGGCAAGCCAGAGAATAAAGGCAATCAGGCTCGCGTAAAGAAGCGGACCGTCGCGTGGTATTTTGAGCTCAAGACGGCGGATTTCGAGAGGCGTGCGGCTTAGCCGGCCCAGGTCAGCCATAAGTGCGGCCAGAGCGCTGTCATCATGGGCCCGGAAGTAACGACCGCCACCCGCCTGTGTGATAGCTTCCAGTTGTTTATCATCCAGGCTGGTTTTAAGGATGACATCACTGCTGGTGATGAAGGGTTTCCCGTTCACATATACTTCCACTTCTTCCGGGCCGGCCATGCCAATAATAAAAAGTTTTATATTTTCTGCATAAACCATTTGTGCTGCCTGTCGGGGATCCATGCCGCTGGAATTTTCGCCATCGGTGATGAGAACAATTGCCTGATCTCTATCCTTGATGCGACTGCGCCGCAGACTATCCATAGCATAAACCAGGGCATCGCCTATGGCCGTGCCCCCTCCATCCACGTGGTCAATCATTTCGTAGGACAGGCCTTCGAGCATTTCCAGCAGTGCCTGATGGTCTGTTGTTAGCGGGGTTTGAGTGAATACTGCACCGGCAAAGGCGTACATTCCGATGCGATTGTGTCCGCTGCGTTTGATGAATTCAGCCGTCGTTTTTTTGAGTGCTTCCAGCCGATTGGGCTGGAAATCCGCAGCCTGCATGCTGGCGCTGATATCGAGCACAAGAGCAATATCAATGCCCTCCTCTTCCACTCGATCATAGCTCTCTTTTGTCTGCGGCCCGGCCAGAGCCAGAAGGAGCAAGCTCAGCAGGCAGGCTTCCAGAAACATTCCTGTCGGCCGCAGCAGCCGACTTCCGCCCGGTGGACTGGCAAGGACTGGATCGGTTTTTTGCTCCAGACGATTTCGCACGATGACCCAGATCCAGGCTACGGGTAGAAGAAAGAACATGAAAGGATACTGCCAGCTGTATTCAAGCATGATGAGCCTGCTTTTGTCGTTTTGCTTGAACGACTTTTCTGGCCCGCTGGATCAACTGCCGGAAGCTTTCCCGGTCAGGAGTGAGAGATCCAAATTGCCAGTGACAGAGTTCAAGGAAGAACCCGCCGCTTACCAGATGCTTTTCAATTTCTCTGGCAGTCATTTCTTCTATCTGCATTCCGGTGCTCTTCTCTAAAGTTTCTTTGAGCAGCCGGGAGAGGTCGTGGCAGCCCTGCCTGTAGTCGCCGTGCTTCTGTGTTTGTTCTTGCAGTTGCAAAAGCCAGTCGGTTGAATTTACTTCTTCCTTTTTGACCTGCGGGCGCCGCCGATTCAAATAGAAGTACAGCCCCGTAAAGAGAGCGATCAAAAAGAGAAGTCCGAAGAACATCAGGGTCACAATCTGCTCAAGGAGCGGTGGCAGAATATGTAAGGGTCCGTGGTAGGAATGGGGCAGCAGAAGCTCCATACCTACAGGCTGCGCCTGGCTTGCAGACGGGATTTGGCATGAAGGAAATGGCCCAGCTGAGAGCCGGCAGCCCGGGCCGTGGAAAACGATTCCGCCAGAATTCCATTCTTTGCGGCGCGCTCTCGTAGTTCTTCCCGAAATCCAGCCCGGCTTCTTTCCCGGCTGGAGAACTGACCGCGTTGGTTTTTTTCTGCTTCCACCGCCGGGAAGAAAAGTGGCGTCGTCGCAAACTCCAGTGGATCGTAGATATGCAGAAGGGAAACATCATGGACCTGCCGCAAAAGGCGCAGGTCCTCGGAGAGATCTTCATCTATGAAATCGGAAAGGAAAAAAATAACAAAACGGCCCTTGCGCGATTCTTCAATTCTTTGGATGGCGGATCGAATGTCTGTCCCGCCGGGGCTCGACTGGAGTGCGGCCAGGGTCTCAAGCAGCAGGTAGAACTGTTTGCGGCCTCCTGCCGGAGCAAAGAAATTCTGGACGCTGTGCGCGTACGTGCAGAGCCCCATGCGATCGCGTCCTTTCAGCGCAGAACATAGCAGAATAGCGGAGAGCAGAATTCCGTATTCGAGCAGAGAATGCTCCTGAAAGCCGCTATCCATGGAGGAGCTACAGTCCAGACAGATCAGGATTTCGCGTTCCCGTTCGTCCTGAAAGGTCCGGACATACGGTTCACCCATGCGGGAGGTTACGTTCCAGTCTATATGGCGAACGGTATCCCCGGGGACGTACTTCCGTGCCTCGCGAAAGACCATTCCCCGGCCCATGAAGGCCGATTCATAAAGACCGGAACGGATGCTTACCGCATGCTTTCGCGCAGTGAGTTCGAGTTCATGGACTCGTTCCAGTAAGCTTTGAACAGCAGTCATCAGGGCACTTTCACAGAAGTGAGCAAACTCCCCACCAGATCGTCGGCATTTTCTTTGTGAGCCAGAGCCTGGTAGGTAAGGATCAAGCGATGCCGCAAAACCGGTCGGGCTACAGCTTTGATGTCGTCAGGCTCAACGGAAGACCTTTCACCGAGTAACGCATGGGCGCGGCCGGCCAGGATGAGGGAGATGGCACCTCGCGGTGAGGCACCGTATTCAATTCTGTCGGCCCGGTCAGCAACAAGCGCTGCTATGTTCCGGCTGGCCTGCACCAGACTGACAGCGTATTCAATGAGCTTCTCTTCCACATGGATGCGGCGACAGACTTCCTGCAGCTTGATAATCGTTTCGCCATCCAGTAGTGTGCGCACCTCAGGGAGGCGAGTTTCATTCATTACCATCTTTACAATCGCAGCTTCTTCAGCCGCTGAAGGATATTCTACCAGAAGCTTGAACAGGAAGCGATCAAGCTGCGCTTCAGGCAAAGGATAGGTCCCTTCCTGTTCGACGGGGTTCTGGGTAGCAAATACAAAAAAGGGAGCCGGTAATTTGTAGGTTTCATCGCCAATGGTCACCTGTTTTTCCTGCATGGCTTCGAGCAGAGCGGACTGGACCTTGGCGGGGGCGCGGTTGATTTCATCGGCCAGGACAAAACTGGCAAAAACGGGTCCTTTGCGATTCTCAAACGTCCCGCTGGCATGGTTGTAGATGCGCGTTCCCATGATGTCGGCCGGTAAAAGATCGGGAGTGAATTGCAATCGTTTGAAGGTAAGCTTGCAGATGCCGGCCAATAGAAGTACAGCCCTTGTCTTGGCGAGTCCCGGAACACCTTCGATGAGAACATGACCTCCGCATAGAAGGGCCATGAGCAGGCCATCGACCAGTCCTTCCTGCCCGACAAGGCCCCGGTGCAATTCTTTGCGAACCTCCTTTAAGGCAGAGGCGGCTTTAGTGAAGATGGCATCCATGGCTCATACACGCCGCCTAAATTAAGTCGGCAAGCGCAAAATGTGCTCTGCGCAAATTCAGGCCGTCTTTACTTTTCTGGCGTGTAGAGCTTGTCCAGAAAATCCAGGACCAGCTGGTCCAGATCGCCCTCGCGGGGCAGAGCGCCCATCATACCGTACATAGCAGCAGACCGGCGCGGAACATCCCGACCCAGTTTGCCCTGAGCGCGCGAAAGCCGGGCGAAGGCACTGGCCGGGAGAATGCCGGCCAGTCCTTTTGCCAGAGCGATTTGCATTTTCGTGCTCAATGTGTGCCAGTTCCATTTCCGGGTGCGCAAGAGAGCGGCTTTTAAGTCGGCAAGGAAAGCCTCCCTGCTGGCCGTATGTGCGTAGTTCACGGTGAGATGTAAAGAAGCCGGGTTTTGTTGTTTGTCCAGATGCCAGCCGCGGACGGCCAGCTCATCGCCCAGCTGGTAAATATCAGCGGCCTCACCTCCGGAATAGTCCGGTCCGATGGACATGACCGTGCCGTGCGGCTCACCGAGTATGCGTATGCCGGGCAGTGCATGGATTTCACTTTGCAGCCAGCTAACGGTTTGCATGACCTCACGGTTGATTTTAAGATAGCCCTCTTCTCCCAGGTATTGCATCACGGCCCAGGCGGCAGCGATAGAACCACCGGCGCGCGTGCCCAGCACGCCCGGGGATCCATAGATGCCACCTGTCCAGCCCGTATACACAAAGAACTGCTTGCGACGCAGGGCTTTGTTTCTATAGAGCACAACGGAGGCGCCCTTGGCCGCGTAGCCGTACTTGTGGATATCCACGGATAATGAGGTGACGCCCGGTACCTTAAAATCAAAGTCGGGGACGTGGTAGCCCAGTTTTCTTACAAATGGGAGCATCATCCCGCCCACGCAGGCATCCGTATGTAAAAGTATTTTATGTTTTAAAGCGATTTGTCCCAGCTCCTGAATGGGATCCACAACGCCCTGTGGATACTGCGGAGCCGAGCCCACAAGCAAAATGGTATTTTTATTGATGGCCGCTTCCATGGCCGGGACATCGGCGCGAAAGTCGTCCTTGACCGGGATATGATGCACTTTGAGACCGAAGTAATGAGCCGCCTTGTCGAAGGCCGGATGGGCTGACTCGGCAACAACCATCTCCGGTCGGGTAATTTTTGGCCGTTGTTCGCGGGCCCATTCGCGTGCGGTGTACACGGCCAGCAGGATACTCTCCGTGCCGCCGCTGGTCATGCTTCCCGCAAAAGAGCGCGGCGCGTGGAGCAGGCTTCCAACCATGGAAACCACGTCCGTTTCAAATTTGCGCAGGCTGGGAAAGGCCGACGGGTTAAGACCATTTTCAGAGAAGAACAACTGATAGGCCTGCTGTAAAAGAGTATAGATCTCTTCGCCCGGGTAGAATACCAGGCTGAATACTTTGCCGTCTTTCCAGTTCACATCTTTTTTTCGGGCTTTCTTCAGCTCTGAGAGAATGCGATCCGGGCGCGATTGTTTGCGCGGCAGGGCGGCCATATCAGTAGGGCTCCGTGCGGCCAAAAAATTCAGATAACTGGTTGCGAGCGTCCATGTAGCCCTCCTGGATTAAAAGGTCAGCCTGTTTGTGAGAAAAGTTCAAAATAGAGTAGAACCCGAGCATTCGGTCCGGAGCGACGGTGGCAATGCGAATATCGCCCAGAGTTAATGTTTTGCGCAGTAGCTTTTCCATGAGTGATTGCTGCTCGCGTTGTTTGTATTCAAATGCCAGATGGGCCATGAAGGATTCGTAGGAGCCGACAAGGGATTGTTCAAAGACACGCTCGATGGCTTCTTTGCGATTACGCGGAAGCTTCAACCTCTGTCCACCAACCGGTGAGAGGAGAACAACGATGATTTCGCGAGCCCCGCGTTCCAGGGCGGGCAACAGGGGTGTATTGGCCATCACTCCCCCATCCCAGTAAGGTTCACCATCGATGTACTGCCAGGGAAAAAGAATGGGGATGGCAGCGGAGGCCATCACATGTTCTATATCAATGACTTTGTTATTGAAAAATTTCAGCTGAGAATTGAGAATATTCACGGCCGTGACAATAATTTCCGTCCGTGATTTGCGTAAATTTTCCAGATTGTATCGTTCCAGTAGAAAATTCTTTAGAGGATGGGTGTCCATAATGGCTGTGAAGGAACGGCGGGTGAAGAAATTGTAGATTTGTCTTAGCATGGAAATCCGGTAGATTTTCCCGCGGTGGATAGCCCGCCAGAGCTGGATGAGTTCATCCACATTGAGCCCGCAGCCAATTCCGGTGGCGTTGACGGCTCCCACAGAGGTTCCACAGACCAGGTCCGGTTCCCAGTCCAGTTCCCGTAAGAATTTCCAGACACCCACCTGATAGGCACCGCGTGCTCCGCCCCCGGAGAGAATCAGCGCCCGCTTTCTTTTGCTAATCTTTTCAGCCACAGGGCAATTCTTGCGTGTGACCACCTCCATCAAGCCCTTCCCGAAATAGCTTGCCAATTCTCGCTTGCTGAGGATACAGAAGCAGGCAAGGATTGTGGACCAGGAGACAGGCACAGAATTCGGGGAGCGTATCCATGCGGAAGTCACCCTGGCGGTGAGCCCGGACTATCAGGAAGCAAAAATCATACTGCGGGGCCAGTATGATCCCCGCATAGATTATGATGCCATTATTGAACGACTGGATGCTCAGGGGATCAAGTACGGACTGGATCGGCCGGCCATTCAAAAGCTTCTGACCGACTACCGGACTCATCCGGAGCGGCGTAGTTTTGAAGCGGTCGTTGCTCGCGGCCAGCCAGCCACTCCCGGAGTGGACGGTAAACTGGAAATATTCATCGAGGAAAAACCACCGGTATCCATTGATGAAACGGGCAAAGCGGACTTTCGTAACATTCAGCGTTACAACGCGGTGGATGCCGGTCAGCTGCTGGCGCGATACACACCGCCTGTTGCCGGCACACCGGGACTCAATATCCGCATGGAGGAAGTTCCCCCGCCGGCACCTCATGATCCCAGAATTGCGGCCGGAGACAATGTGCAATTCAACCAGGCCAGCGGAGAGTACCGGGCTGCCGTGCACGGGATCTTTGTCCATGAGAAGGATACTTTATCCGTAAATCCGGTGCTGACCATTCCCGGCAACGTTGGACTGGCTTCCGGCAATGTTTCTTATGATGGAAATATAAAGATTTTTGGCAACATAGAGCGTGGTTCGATGGTCTCGAGTCTGGGGGATCTTGAGGTAGGGGGAATGATTGAATCGCATGCTGTGCGAGCGGGCGGATCTCTGCGTGTCAAAAAAGGGATCAATACCCGTCGAGAGGGCGTGGTTACCTCGGGCGGCAATCTACAGGCTGTTTATATAGAAAATTCTGAGATCACGGTAAGCGGTTCGCTCATAGTGGAAAAATCGATCATTGGCAGTAAGGTAATCTGTGATGGCGATATCGCCCTTAGCGGACGCGGCTCCACCGTTGCCGGCAGTGAGATTTCCTGTTTTGGTTCGCTTGCCTGCGATATCATGGGCAGTCCGATTCAAAACCCTGTCCGCGTCGAACTGGGTTCGCACAGCCGCAACAAGGCATACTACGAGCAACACGTTAAAGAACTGGAAGACGTGGAGCGGGTGCTGGAGAAGAAAACGGAGGAGATCAATAAAATCAAGATCTATGTGCAACGTATGCGCGGCAAGATTCCTGTGGACAAGCAGGCGGCCTTTCGTGTGGTTTACAATGAGTATCGAACCACGGTTGAGCTCAGGCAGCGCTTGCAAATGCAGGTGTTACAATTCCGGGAAAGTCGCTACAACAATACAGAAGTCCGCTTGATCATCCGCGACACCATCCATCCAGGAGCTACCATTGTTTACCGGGAAAGCGTGGAGAAAATCACGGCTCCCCAGACGCGGGTGGTGTTTCGTTTCAAGCCGGGGCATGCCATGCAGATGGATGCGTTCCGCCCGCAGCGCTAACTAAACATACTCTCCTGCCCACAATCGATCCAAAAATTCCTGCCAGGGAACAACCTGAATTCCGTTGTTTAAGCGACGAGACTGCGGCTCAAGGGAAACCATAAGCATGGAACCAACCGGGCCATCTTCGCGCAGAGCCAGTAAACCGCGCAAGTCCCCCTCGTGAACGCGGGCTGATGCTTTGACTTCCACAGCCAGATCCTTCTGGCCCAGCAGAAAATCGACCTCCTGTCCCGAGCTCGTGCGCCAGAAAGCGATCGGAAGGTCGGGCTGTTTGTAGGCCTGGTAGGCCCTCAATTCCATCAGCATATAGTGCTCAAAGGATTTGCCAAAATCAGAATTTCCAGGTACGGGCTGGCGTCGGGCCAGATAATTGGCCACACCCACATCAAAAAAATAGAATTTTTCTGTTTGAATCATGCGACGGGATTTGGCCTTCTTCCAGGCTTGCACTCGAAAACCCAGGTATGTATCTTCCAGAATATCAAAAAAGGTGCGTACGGTCTTATGAGACACACCACTTTCGCGGCCAACATTCACGTAATTCAGCAGTTCGCTTGAGGTCTGCGCGGCCACAGCCAGAAAACTGGAAAAGGCTGGAATATTTTGCACGAGAGCCTCTGCGGCCACTTCCTCTTTAAGGTAGTCGGCAACATAGGCCCGCAGGTCTTCCCGGACATCGGGGGAAAGAAAATGGGGCGGCAAAAGGCCCGAAACCATGATGTCCTCCAGGTCAAAACCTTCCACCTCGTGATAGGAGAGCGGCAACATCAACCGCCTCCAGGCACGCCCTCCGAGCAAATTGGCCTGGCCACGCTTGAGTCGGCGGGCACTGGAGCCGGTGAGCAGAAAGGAGAGACCCGAATTCTCAATCAGCCAGTGTACCTCATCGAGTAAAGCAGGCACCTTCTGGACTTCATCGATTACGATCAGTCCCTGATGCCCGGAAAAACGTTCTCTCAAGAGGGCTGGTCGCGTGGCATACTCAGCAAAGACGTCTGATTTAAGGAGATCAAGAATCGTCTGCGCGCCAAGGGTTTGCCTGATCCAATGGCTTTTCCCGACCTTACGCGGTCCCCAGAGGAAGGCTGATTTTCCCGGTGGAAGCTTGAGTTCGAGAAGCCTCCGGATAATTTTCCTCATATGGGGAGTATATCCGGATAATTTTCCTCGTTAAGTAAATATTACCGCTTTTCCCGGGGCTTTGCCGTACCCAGAGCCCGTCGGCACCTGGAGTTCCTGGGGCTTGACGGCGCATGAAAGGGCTGGACGACGCTCTTCAAGTCTATGCGGAAAGGAACAGCGAAGACGAAGTGTGCGGATCACCATCGCAAGTCAGGGAATCAGCCATGCCTTCCCTACCGGATTCAGGGGCTTTGAAAAGCATTTATCGTAACACTACTATCCCGGCACCCATGGCCGGAGAGTTCAGCAGTCGTCGCCTCTTTTCGCTGCACACAAAGGAACCTCGACTATATTACCGGCTGCGCCTCGATTACTTGGAACCGAGTAGCTTCATGACGACGAACCTTTTGTCCTCCAAGACTTCAGCGGAAATCAAAAGTGGCATACTCTTAATCAATGATTTTCCGCCATAGCATCGTATTTGTGCTGTAGCTCTGCCGTACAAAACCCGCGGGGTCTTTCCTGAATACTTAATGCGCACGCGGGACAATGGTAACTGATTCCGCCGGGCGTACCCGCCAATCGTAGCGCCGGGGTTCAGGCGGCCGACCGGCCCCATTGCAGGTCCCAAGATCCGTCGTAGAGCATCTGGCGGAGCCGGATAATAGCGGATGCGCCGTCGATGGTCCATTTCATTCCGGCCTGCTTGAGCCGGGATTGGACGAGGTACTTATGAGCGCTCTCGACCGCACCGCTCCCAATGAAGAATCCCATGCGGCGGAAATGCGGATAGCGCATCTTATCCAGGCGACTTTTGTAATAGTTGTGTAATTCAATGATTGGGGTCTGGACTCGGGGCCGGCGCTTGGCTTCGAAGAGTAGACGTTCGCAGACCGCTTCGGCCATTCCGTTCCATAACATTTCTCGAAGTGGCTCCACCCATTCCCTGACGCTTGCGGTTTCATTCTCCCCGAAGATGGCTTTCCCGCAATTCCAGAGGTGTTCACTTGCGTGGTACCAATCCAGAATGTGCACTGACCGGGGAAAAAGTCTTTCGCGCATATGGTCCAGCCAGTCCGCGCCATCGCTTATGAAGACGATCGTTTGCGCGCGCATGCTGCCGGCTTCCGCAGCCACTCGCTTCAGGAGTTGTGCGAAGTGCTCTACGCCCTTACCGATTGATGTTGCGAAGCGTTTTTTTGTAATACGGCATATTTCTTTTCCTTTTGCAGACTTTCTCCTGATGATATCCTCTGTACGAAAAACAACTCCAACTTTTACCTCCTTGTACTCGGTTTTGAGCCGATTTTCAGGGGTTTTTCCCCGAATCGGCACCATGCCACCGTCTGCCTGAACATAGAGAATTTCTGTCTTCTCAGCAGACACCGTACCGAACTCTTTGCTTCTGTATTCATCTGCAGCACAGAATGATGCTCCATACGCCTCGGCCGTTTCGCGCAGCATAGTCTCTGTGATATCGACTTTTTCAAAGCGTCCGAGATAATGACGCGCCTGATCAAAGGGGACGGCTGCGCCCAACCAGCACAATAGCTCAGCAAATTTTCCTGACGCCGAATGAGGTGTCAGTCCGAGGATTTTCTCCAGTGGGAATTCTGTGCAGCGGCAGGATTTGTTAGTGCACGTATAATATGCACGATGAATTCCAATAACACCAGTTCGGCCCAGATTTAGTTTGCGCTCTCGAGTTCCCTGGAATTTCTGCGGGCTTCCGCATTCAGGACATTTTTTTTTCGCCGGCCTTCAGGCCCGGTCCTATTTTTCCCAGAATCTTCAGCAGAACTTCAGGGTGGTCTACATGGTGACGGATCATCCAATCCTGAATTTCCGCCAGGTTTGGAGCCGTCCGGTCCGGGTGTTCCTCCCCCTTCCGGAGACTTTCCTTGAAACGCTCTCCCAACTCCTCGATTTCCGCATCTGTGAAAAACATCAGCACCCCCTGCAATTACAGGGAAGCTTGGGCCAGACGGCCGCCGGTACCAGCACTTTTTCCTACGATTGGCGGGTGCGCCCGATTCCGCCCCCTACCAGTCTGGCACGAAAAAATTTCTTGCCAGAAAGATATCTATTTTCCAAATATAATTTGTTCGGCCAAGGAATGATCTGGTCTGGCTCCGCTCGAGCAGGAGCCTATAAAACCAACGGAGAGAGAAAAATGCCCAGAAGAGTGAAAAATTTTTGCGAATGTTCGACGATCTTCATTGCCGAAGGAGAGGCAACACTGTGTTCTGAGTGCACAAATTTTCCACACCTCCTTTTTTCCGCCATTGTTTTAACTTGTAGCGCCGATCCAGCATGCTCCCCTCTACGCGGAACCGGGATGCGGAGCTACGGATGAAAAAAATTCAATCCTGGCAGATAGCTGCCATCCCCGCGACAGAATTCGACCGCATGATCGCTGGCTGTCGCTCTGGCTCTGCCGCTGATCTGGAGCTTTTATTTCGTCTGTTTTATGGGTATCTTCTGAGGCAGTTGACATACGCGGTCAGGGATGGTGATATCGCTGAAGAAATTCTGCAGGATTTCTTTGTTCAGCTCATTGAATCCAGGCTCCTTACGAAATTCAGAGGCAGCAACATACTACAGCTAATGAAATTTCTTTCAAGCTGTGCCCGGAATCATTTACGGTCGCATTTTCGCGGAGCGGCCAAGGAATCTGCCCTGGATGATGAACTTTCAGTCGGAATCAATACTAGCTGGCTACCGGAGAACTTGTACATCACTAAAGAAAATATTGGGATCATAGAGGAATGCTGCCGTGAGCTCCGCCTTTCCTGGCGCTCTATTTTGCACCTTGAGGGGGCTGGTTATAAGCACCGCGAAATTGCGGAGATATTGAATATGAAACAAAATACTGTTTCGGCAAATAGCAGCCGGGCGAAAAATATGCTGAAAACGATGTTGCACAACAAAGGGATGCTTTTTCCGATGCTGGCGGTGCAGGTCGGTTTTTGGACTCAATTATTCAAACCAGCGCTCTTGCCGCTGGCCTGCGCCTTGTAGGTCATGCAACATCTGGATTATGAAACGCTCCAGCAAATCGTTATCGGCCGGGTCGATGCTGTAACGCTGTCCGGCTATGAAGCCCATTTAGAAGTCTGTCTGGAGTGCTTTGACGCCTTGATGGAGCTCCGCAAGCTCAATCATAGCCAGACGGTGCAGCCCGGGAGGGCATTTCTCAATGGCATTTTTGGCCGCGCTGGCCTCGGAGGCCGGGTCCTCCTTGAATTAGCCATCCGAATCGACAAAGGTACGCTGCAGATAACAGGTTCCGAAGGAACGACTCTTTTGCCAGCAACGGTACCAAGTGCTTATGCCACGTTGGACAACAATGGGCGGCAATCAGCAGGCGCTTTCCTCATTTCAGGAGTCCGCTGTGTTCTCACATGTATCAGGACACTGGATGCCACCAAAATCGGTTTTTCTTTTCCTTCCGGGTTTCCAGGGCCTGACGTTGCGATTGAGTGCGCAAAAGACGGCATTGCGCTTGAAGAGATTTTTCCCCTGAGCCAGTCTTTTTTTGAGATGGCCTTTGCTCCCGGGACTTATGAATTCAATCTGCGGATAGCTGATGCCACAGCCGCCATCCTGCGTGTTGAGATCCAGGGGCTGTAGTATGGAAATAGTGCAAATGCATTTCCAGCCAGGGATCGATCAGAGTCTGCGGCTGACCGTTATGCGCAGATCTGTCCTCCTTCATGACCTGACCTTTAGCGTCGATTTCGAATGTCTACGCACAACTGCCAATGAAATTTTGATGCTGCTCGATCAGGGGCAGGCATTGAATTCGTCCTCACCAAATGATCAGAGCCTTGTTGCACTGATCGATAAAGGAAAATATTTACAAACCCTTCTATTTGGTCGTTCAGGACAAGCGCTGGGTTTTAACGAGAATATCCTTCTCGGGATTTATCTGCCAGCCGAGTTGACTTACATTCCTGTCGAGCTTTGTTATCAGGAAAATTTTTTATGTCTGAAACATCCAGTGGTACGGTTGCGACCCGGGGAGAGTTCGGATTGCATCAAACATTTGTTTACGTTTTATGGCTTCAATCCCGGGGCGGATCCGGAGTTGTACCGGGGGCTGGAATTCCGCTGCAAGGGCATTCAGAAGCGCCTGCAAAAACTGTCCCGTAATTTTCAGGCAAAGCACGGTGCGGTTTTTTCAAAGCAAATGTTCCTGGAAAAACTGGCCAGCCGCGATGTGGTTGTTATGACAGGCCATTGCGAAACCGGGCGCATTCCTTTTGGTCGAGAAGACCTGACCCGGGTCGACCTGACAGGGTTGAACTTTTCGGGGCTGTCCCTGTTTGTTAACAATTCCTGTTTTTCAGCGGACATCGTTCGCTCTGAACTCTTGCCCGTTTTTCTTGCGTCCGGCGTGCGCAACTACCTGGGTTATCTGTCTCGCGTACCCCAGGATGCGGCCCATGAATTCGTTCTTGATTTTTTGCGTGGGCTGAGCGCGGGACTCACGGCCCCCGTTGCTCTGCACGACGCACGCCGCAATAATTTCAGACAATTGCCAGGGTCACTCGTATGGGCCAATGGGCTGCTATGGGGGTCACTCGAGGCAAGGCTTACCCGGCCCGATCATGTCAGAAAACCGGCAAACTGGGCCTACATCAAAGCGGCGTCTGGCCTCTGCGCCGCCCTCGCCCTATCAGCTCTAATCAGGGCCTTCTGGGGTGGTGGAGAATTGGCCCCGGAGGCCACCAGTGAACTTGCCCCATTGCATTCAGCGGCCACTACGGAATTGGCAGCGCTGAGCGCAGGGAAGCGCCCCGCAGAACAGCACCGCACACCGCCCGGATTGGCCCGGCAGGGGGCCCGACCTCAACCCCAGGCCGCTCAGGCGCTGTCTGCCCCACCGGAACTTCAGGCCCTGATCCAGCAGTTCCGCGCGCGAGAACATCCGTTCTATGACGCAGAAGATAAGGAACGAGTGATCTTAAATATTCTGGCCCGCCCGGAAAATGATTCTCTGAAATCAAAACGGCTGCGAAATGAAATGCCATGAGAATCCAAATCCTGTTTGGCGTAATGCTCCTCCCAATTGGCACGATGCGCGCGGATGCATTCGAAGATTACCACAGGGAAAAGCAGGCCTGCCCGGACAAGGCTTTCGTTCGAGAACTGGACGAATATATGGCCAACGTGCGGAACTACCAGTTGGGTCTCCGGCATCTGGATTTGTGCCTGCAAGGCCAGATGGATAGTGTGCGAATCTGGACGGCGAATTTGCGCAAGACCAACGCAATGGTGCGCGACCATGTTCCCTTCATGGAACGCAGTATTGCCCGGTTGCCAGAAGGTGAACTAAAAACAAAGGTACGGTTTGTCTGGGAGCGCTGGAAACGTGTGCGCGCCAGTTTTCCTTTTCCGAACGAACTCCAGAAGGTTAAGTTGGGCAGCGCCAGCCAGGATCTACGAGAAATCGTCACGCAGCAGGGCGGGTCGCAGAGCGTAAAACTGCATCGTCTTGAGAATGTAAACGATTTGTTGCGCCGTCTGGAAAATGAGGCAATTGCATCCGGTCTGCGGAAAAGGAGTCTGGATGAGCGGATCGAGTGCTTGCTCCACAGCGCGTACCTCGATCCAGCAACTAAAGAAAACTTGAAGGAGCTCCGGTTTTGTATCCGGAGCCTTGCGACGCAGGACGCTTTTTTTGGCGATAAGAACCTCGATTTTTTCGAGGTTGGGCTGCCTGGGTGCCCGGGCCCTTCCGCCGCCAGGTGTGAGGAGGAGATGGAGCCTGCCCGTTGCAAGGAACTCATGAACATCCACTCCGGCACAAAGGATCGCATTGCCTCGAATCTGGCCGATTGTCGCCACGCCCTTAAGTCTCTATAGCGACTGGTTTTCGTTGAATCGGGTTGACCCAAATTTTTTCTCACCACATCGATTTTTTTTGCACGAAAGCGGCTCCGTTCTCCCTCTTCCAAGAAATTCGAAACGGCAGGAGCGATGTGTGGTGTTTATTGTACGGATTGTGTGCGCTTGTGCGCTGGCCCTTTCTACGGCCTCTTGTATTTCCCTGAAGCTCATACTGGCCAAACAGGGCTACGGTGTTCTCACTGAGGATGAGGTGAAAGAATTGTCTTTAAAGGTGCCCTGGATTTACAAGGACACCCTGTATTCCCAGGGCGAGCCCATTGGGAAGGCGACCGAAGAGTCAGAAGAATACGGTGTAAGCCTCAAGGATCTAAAAGATGGGCAAATCAATTTTTCGCGCCGGGTCAAGCTGGTGACCGAATGGAAACAAAAACACCGGGACAAATATCAGGAATTCCGCAATATGGCGCAGGATGGTCGCGCCCCGGCGCACTCATGTACTGGCGTTGCCCTGCGCTCGCCCGAGTTACCGATTTCGGCGAGCACGGCTTACCAGGTTTCCGATCTGTCCGGCAATCTCCAGTTTGAATTGATCGATATAGTCATCGTCACACGAACGGCCTGTGAAGACGTGCCGGCTGGCTATGGTGAGGCTCTGAAGGCCGCGCAGAGGCAAGAGGCGAGGAAAGAGCGCAAAGAGGTAATGAAAGAATACAAGACGGCCTGGTATGTCAAAAGGGGACAGACCTGGAGTGAAATTGTAAGTATCAACCAAGAAAAGCTTGCGAAGGTGGAAGCGCTGTCCGTCGCAACGCAACTGGTCCTTATTGATCGGAAACTGTAAAAAAATGAAATCAATGAGCCTCAAGCTATTCATGGTACGGCGGCTCTCTTCGCGGAGGGTTGCTGGATGGTTGTAATTCGTAAACGGTTACTTCGGTTGGCCATTCTCAGCTTCTTGATTCAATCCACCAGCGGTTGCCTGAATATGCAAAAATTGCATAAAGGCTTGCAATCGGCGCAGACAATCGAAATTGTCTATGCGAACGGTGGGATGCGCCGCGGTCGATTTGATCCGCCGGAGCGACCTTTGGAGGAAAACTATGTCCATGTAAAGGACATCGCACAGGAAATATTGGCCAGCCACTTCCCGGGAGCGCGAATTCAGACGGGCCGCTTGAGCGAGATCGCCCAGACCTCGGGTCGTGTCTTCTATAAAAATGCAGATGGCGTATTCGTGCATGGCCCTTTTGCGGAATGGGTGGCGCGGGATAGCGATGCTGACGTCGTTGTGCTGCTTTTCGTCTACACTTATGATGCGAATCCTCCTCCTGGAATTCTCACAGAGGCGGACGCCCATTTCGTTCTCTCCGGATCCAAGTTGGGCGAAAAAACTGTCGCGCGCTTGGGGTCGCGTGATAGCCGCCGCATCAATAAAGAGCATTCAGCCGCTTTTCTGGAAAAATTTCGAGCCAATTTCCAGAGATTTGCCCAAGAAGTAGTAAACAGTGGCCAGTGAATCTGGATCCCAGTCGATCCGCAGACGGGGGAGCATTCTCGCACCCGTTATCCTTGCAGCCTCTATGATCGGCCTACCAGCCGCGTATAGTGCACAGCCCCCACCGTGCAACTCTATCTCCTATTATTGCAATGTTCCCGAACACGATATGTGCATGGAATTCTGCGCGCCCGTGCCGTTGAACTGGGCCGCTCGAGAGTGCAAGGCGCAGAAGGGGTTTCGGATCTACAATCGGTGCGCCTCCAAATCCCGAGCCGGTATCTGTTTGTTTCCAGGGCCTGGAAACGCATTCAGCTATCTGGTATCATTTTATCGGACTGCGGCTGCGGGAGATGACTATAACGAGGAAAGAATTAAATACTGCCGATCCGCAGGCGGCAGCTTTACGCGCCAGGAAGATCCCGGCTCTGGAGAGCTGAATTCAAGTGTGGCCGTTCAGTGCTCGTCCCGGTTGGTTAAGTGTGTGCACTACTGTCATCAGCTGCGCGATTCCCGCGACATGGATGCCTGCAAGAGCAATTGCAATGATGAGAGCTTCAAATGTATGAATCTGGAGCATGCGCACCGGGTAGGCAAAGGGCATTTTCTGGTGCGGGTTCTTTACAAACTGCCCCCGCTGGGTCGGGGGATATGCGTTGCAGTGGAACGCACAGCTGCTGTCCATCAACGGTATGCCTTCTGCACGGACCATGCCGAGATTAGCCCGATGTTGTTAGCATCTGCTGGCGGGGCTGGCCTGTGGTGTCTGATCTCGGATGGAAAAGAAGCATCCATCGCAGACAAAGCCCTATGTGAATGACGCCTCACCTGCGCCGCTTCACCTTCCTGACCCAAAAACTGGCTTGTCTTTCCCGTCCAGTAGGAAAATCATTTCCTTATGAGGGCTACGATAACCATACCGGATGCGATGGGTGAGCAACTGCTGCTCTGGCGGAACAAAAAGGCACAACCCTATCTGCAGTTATAGAAGAAGCCCTTGAGGCCAGCCTGAGCGCAGAGAAGAAGAAGGGCGCTACAGTTCGTGGGCTGGTAACCCAGCCCGCCCGCTTCCAGGAGCCGATCCGTAAGACCCACCAGCATCCGCGCTTATAGTCCCATAAAATGCCTTCAATTCCATATTCTTTCTTGACCGCATATGGAGGTAACCTTTCTATTTCGTCTATGGATGAAAAGCGCCAACTATCGGCCATCATGTTTTCAGATATAGTTGGGTATTCCAAAATGATGAGCCTCAATGAATCGCGCACCATCCGCCTACTGACCGAGCATGATCGCATTCTGAGCCAGGCAATCGCGCAAGGCCACGGGCGATTGCTTAAAAAAATGGGTGATGGAGTACTCGCAGCCTTCGAGAGCGCTGCCGATGCCGTTTCTGCGGCTCTGGTGGTCCAGAGAACCATATCTGAGCGAAATCTGGTCCAGCCCGCCGAAGAACATTTTCAGGTGCGGATTGGTATTCACATTGGAGATGTGCTCCTGAGAGGAGACGACATTTTTGGCGACGGTGTCAATATTGCTGCGCGCATTGAGCCTCTGGCTGAACCGGGAGGCATTTGCATTTCACAAACCGTCTACGATATGGTCAAGGCCCGTCCAGAAATACAGACCACCCTTCTGGGTGCGCGTGAACTCAAAAACATCAAGGACAAAGTCAATATATATAAAGTCCTGATTCAGGCCGAAGAAGCAACAGCACCGCAGTTGGCCCCTCCCCCGAAAAGG
Organism: Spirochaetales bacterium; assembly: GCA_015075425.1. Taxonomy (GTDB): domain Bacteria; phylum Spirochaetota; class Leptospiria; order Leptospirales; family Leptonemataceae; genus H5-SPI1. Next base: position 165,890 of record JABTUL010000004.1, read on the forward strand.
GAGCGGCCCTATTTCCTGATAGCGATCATGGTTTCTCTCTTTATAGCCCTGCCACTGCTTGCTATCCTGGTATACAATGTATCGGGCTCCGAGGACACGGCCGCGACTGAGCAGAAGACCTTGCAGGTGCTCATCGCTCCTTTCCATGGCCTTGATGAGGCAGAAAGCAAATCCGGGAAGCTTGTACAACTCCGGCTGGAAGAGGCTCTGGCGGCGCATATAGGACGAGCCCAGGGCGTCCAGATTTCAACCCCGACCGTCACGGCACCGCGGACGGCAGAAGAAGCCCGCAGGCTGGGTCAGGAGAGCGCCGCTCAATTTGTAATCTGGGGCCTGGTCCAGAAAACCGGGGATGTCCTTGAGATCCGGCCGCGCATTGAGTTCCTGCGCCGCCCCGGATTCCGGGTCGGGAGCATGTACGGGAAGGACACCATGCAGATCGCCCCGCTACGCTTGCCGGCTGATTTGCCCGATGCTCACCAGTTGGGCAGTCTGGCTCTGCACGTAGCTTCGGCTTATTTCTACCGCTACGACCCGGAAAAGGCTTTACAGTTGAATCTTGCCATTGAACCGGCAGATGCGGCCGTCCTTGAGATGCGCACCTATCTGCTCTGGAATAATGGTCGTGAGGAGCAGGCAGCTCAAACGATTGAGGAGGCCTTGAAACGCTTTCCGGGGGAACTGCACGTGGCCCTCGCGGGAGCCGATTTCTACTATGAAACGGGCCGCTCGAAAGACCGGGCCCGCGCCCTTTTGAAACAGGCCCAAAACCTGGATCCAAATTCGATTCGTGTGAATGATTATTGGTGCTACTTCTTGATCACAGAAGGGCAAGCGGAGCAGGCACTTCCCTTTTGTGCTCGTGTGGGCGAGCTCGAACCCAATAATGCTCTGGGTCCTCAGGCACTGAGTCGCTACTACGTCGCGACAGGGAACTACGCGCAAGCCATTGAGGCTGCTGACAGAGCATTTACTCAGGATCCTGAAGGGTCCTACCGTGACCTACGGCAGGCTTATTCGGCTGCTGGACGCTATGAAGAACTCGCGGATAAATTGACGGCTCTTTTGGAAAAGGATGTGGATCGCGCAGATATTCTACAACATTTAGGGTACGCGCAGACGGAAAGCGGTGATACGGACTCCGCGCGGAAGTCTTACGAAAGGGCCCTTGCCCTGAATCCGCGCGCCAGCACCGTATGGATGCTACTCGGGCAACTTGATTTACGAACAGGCAATTTCTCTGAGGCGCGGCGGAAATTTGAAGAATATAGTAAGTTAAGACCTCTTCAGGGAACCGGTGACGGCTACGTCGGCTGGACTTACTATTTAGAAGGTGAGTACGCCCGGGCCCTGGAAGAGATAAGGAAGGCACGTGTTAGGGAGCCGGCCTATCCCGATTGGATTTTTTATGAATATCTTGCGACGTGGCGCAAAGACGGCAGGGATGTAGCCGATCGCATCCTTCGCGATCCGAATAACACAGTTCCAGTCCGCGAGGATCCGGAACTTGGATACCTGGCTGGCCGCATTGATGAGGCCGTCTACCGCGCAGAACGCCTCAAGGGCAGTCCCACCGCGATCAGAGTATGGGAGGCTGTCCTCGAATACACTATGGGAATCCGGGCTTTGCGGGACGGAGAAAAAGAGGCAGCAACCGCCCACTTCCAGAAAGCTATAGCTGCAGGAAAGGTGGGCGATTGGGGAAGAATCATGGCAGAAGTTGAAATTTCAAGAATAAAATAAGGGAGTACCACATGTACATCATTTTCAGCATTGTTTCATTCATCATATTGATTATTTTTGCAACACTTGATATCGGTTTCAGCCTGATGGACATCTGGAGCCTCCCGTCCCTGCTCATTGCGATTCTGCCGGCATTCTTTTCAACCATGGCTGGCTCCGGCTGGAAACCAGTCGATCATTCGCTGCGCTGCCTTCTGGTCGGTGCCTCCTTTTCTGCTGAGGAGGGGGTGCGGTATGCTGAAATTTATAGACAAATGGGAAACATTGCGCTCTGGTCCGGGTTCATTGGTTCTCTTGGCGGCGCCATTAAAATACTTTCCCATATCCACCTCGGGGATCCTCAATCCATCGGTGCAGGCAGCGCAGCATGCCTTATAACCACGCTTTATGCTGTATTCTTTAAGACTATTCTCTGCATACCGGCCGAGCTGCATTTCAAAGTCCGCCGGGAATGAAGCCATGATTGCGGCGAACTCGAAATTAAGGGAAAGGAAGAATGCGCACATTTCTGCTATCCGCTTGATGGGTGCGTTACCGTAGGTCATGACCGATTACAATTTTTTTATTGACACACATACTATTTATAGATGATGTAATAAGAGTGACTTACAACTCAATGAACCATTTGCTGATTCATTCTATTTTTATACTCTGGGTGGGCGCCTTTTTCCAATACTGTGTCGCTCCGGCGCGCACACGAACAACGGCCATTCCTGCGGGCGTTTCGCTGGCGACAGACCGCAGTACGGGCCCAGACGATGGACGGTTCACCCTCGGCATTCGGGGCGAAAGGATCATGTATGGCTACCCCATCCCGCTCTCCACCTCTCATTTCGTGATTCGCGTCGAAAATCAGGTGGCGAGCAATTACGCGGGGCTGGGAATCCCGCATATTGCCAGCGCGCGAGAGCAGGTTACGCGCTATGGAGTGCCCGTGACGGAAATGCAATACCGTTTTCACGGAGTTGATGTTATTCAGCGTTTGGTGCCACTAAATGTCGCTCGCAAACCGGAGCCCAATCCGGCTCAGGTTCAGTATTTTCGAATAGAGTACGAAATTAAGAATCAGCATACGGCCGCCCAAAATGTCGGCCTTATGCTGCTCATTGATACCATGATTGATGACAACGATGCTGCTCCCATGGAACACGCCGGGCGCACCATTGCAACAGAAGGAAAATGGGAAGGGCCCGCCATTCCCGGGGAAGTACTGGTGTACAGGGCGCAGGGGGATTTGTCCCAGCTTACAGGCCAGTTGATTCTGGGGACTGATGGTGCTGTTCTGCCGGACACCCTGTACATTGGCCGCTGGCCGGTATTCCATTCTGTTCTCTGGGATTACAATGCACAACCTGTTCCCTACGGTGACAGTGCGGTGCTGGCCCGCTGGTCCCCCACCCCTCTTGCCCCGGGAGCCGGTAGAACGGTAGCTACAATTTATGGCCTCCATCCCAGATCTGGATCGGGCCTGAGGGCTCTGTATGACACTCCCACCGAGCAGAAGCGCATGGCTGTTTTCTTTGACTCCGGCAGCTCCATTTTGACCAGGGAAGGTCAGGAGGCGATCAAGGCCTTCTTGCGGGACAACCCTGCCCGCTCCGTACTGGGCGTTGTTGCCGAGGCCGGGGCTGATCTACCGGGAACCAGCCCCCACAATTTCCGGCTATCCCTCGCGCGCGCAAAGGCCGTGCAATCCTTTCTCGCGAGCCAGGGCGTTCCGGCCACACACGTCATTCCCAAGGCTTTTGGAGACTCTCGCGCCCAAAAGACAATTCCGCGCGAAAGCATGCAATTCGATCTGCCCAAAGACATGCTCTACTACGCGCGTCGTGAAGCAGCCGTTGCCAAAATGCCAGTGCAGGATTACTTACAGAAATTATTAGAGGACCGGTTCCGCCGGATCTATGGCATCGGGGCCTGGGGCAACCCGGACGAACGGAGGGTCGATCTAATCTTCATTCTGGAATCCGGCCGATGATGCGGACCGTCGTAAATAGAAAACAGAGTTTACATATCCTGCTGATTTTCCTGACCAGCGCGAGCTGGTCATGCAAGCGCAAACTGGAAAAAGCCGTGCCCATACAATTCCAATATCCCGAAACAAAAGTAACAGCGGATGCTGACGTCTATTTTGGCGTAAATGTTCCGGATCCTTACCGCTGGCTGGAAAAAGATACGGCAGCAGAGACCCGGGACTGGATAGGGGCACAAAATGAGGTGACGACCTCATTTCTGAATCAGATTCCATTCCGGAGCAAGATCCAGGAGCGCCTGACAAAGATCTGGAATTTCGAACGGATCAGTGAACCCCGGCGCGAAGGTAAATATCGCTACTTTTCGCGCAACACGGGCCTGCAAAATCAGGATGTAATCTATCGCCTGGATGATGCTGGCAAAGAATCGCTTTTTCTTGATCCCAATTCTTTTTCAAGCGATGGCACCACAGCGCTCGGTGGACTCTTTTTTAGCCGCGACGGTTCACGCTGCGCTTATACCTTCCAGGTAGGGGGAAGCGACTGGCAGAGTGTGACGGTCCTTAATACAGAAACTTTGCAGCCGCTAGAAACTCTGACCGGCCTCAAGTTCACGGGCATCGCCTGGCATGGCAACTCTTCCTACTATTATAGCCGCTATGACATGCCGGACGGCAGTCAGCTTTCGGCCAAAACGGATCAGCATAAGATCTATTTGCATCAAGTGGGCCAGCCGCAGAGTGCCGACCGCGTGATTTTTGGTCAGGAACAAAAGCGCCGCTATGCCAGCGCTGTCCTGACCGAAGATGAGCGTTTTCTGGTGATCGCCACCGCTCAGTCCACAACTGGCAATGACCTCTTGGTCCGTGATCTCAGCCTGCCAGATTCGCGCCTCGTGCCCGTTGTCACAGATTTTGAAAGCGTCAACTATGTACTCGACAATGATGGCGATCGCATCCTGCTGCTCACCGACCGCAACGCTCCGCGCAAGCGCGTGGTTTCCTTCCGGATGGACAAACCGGCACCGGAGCACTGGGTGGATGTCATTCCAGAAACAGATGCCGTTCTGGGCGCCCGGACCGGCAGCGGCTTTCTTTTTGCCCGCTATGAAAAGGATGCCCTCACCTCTCTCAAGCAGTACGATTATTCCGGAAAGCACCTCCGGGACATTGCACTTCCAGGCCCGGGTACGGCCTGGGGACTCTCTGGAAAACGATCCGACAAAGAACTCTATTACCTGTTCACAAGCTACACAGTGGCCGAGACCATCTATTCGTACGAGCCGGCCACCGGGAAATCGGCGGTGTTCCGCAAACCGGCCGTTGATTTCGACGCTACCAATTTTGAAAGCAAACAGATCTTCTATCATTCAAAGGACGGAACACGCGTCCCGATGATGCTGACCCATCGCAAAGGGCTGGAGCGCAATGGCCAGAATCCCGTGCTGCTCTACGGCTACGGAGGATTTGGCGCCAGCTTAGTCCCGGCTTTCAGTGTAACCCATGCTATCTGGCTGGAAATGGGGGGCATTCTGGCCGTACCCAACATCCGGGGCGGAGGAGAGTACGGCAAAAGCTGGCACGATGCGGGCACAAAACAAAACAAACAGAACACCTTTGATGATTTCATTGCCGCAGCAGAATACTTGATCAAAGAAAATTACACAGCGAGCTCGCTACTGGCAATTCGTGGGGCTTCCAACGGCGGCCTTCTGGTTGGTGCCGTAATGGCCCAGAGGCCAGACCTGTTCGCTGTCGCTATTCCGCAGGTAGGCGTCCTCGATATGTTACGCTACCATACTTTCACAGCAGGTGCCGGCTGGGCCTATGACTACGGGACCGCCCAGGACAATCCACAAATGTTTGAATATTTAAGAAAGTATTCACCGGTCCATAACGTGCAGCACGGGAAATCCTATCCGGCGACGCTCATAGTGACCGGGGATCATGATGACCGGGTGGTGCCGGCGCACAGCTACAAATTCGCAGCCACCCTGCAGGCTGCTCAACCGCAGGGGAATCCTGTCCTGCTCCGGGTGGATCTGAATACGGGCCACGGGGCCGGGACACCAACTTCCCGCATGATCGCAGAAGACACAGATATTCTGGCTTTCATATGGCATAGCCTGGGATTTGGGTCGGTTCCCTGATAGAAATGATAAAAATATGAAAAAACTAACACTCCCTCTAATTTTGATTCTCTGTTGCGCAGCCATTTCGGTTATGTCACAAACTCCGCCCGTTGCGCAAAAGATTCCCAAAACCACGCAGATTCACGGCGATACACTCGTAGACGATTACTTCTGGATGCGCGAAAAAACAAACCCCGAAGTCATCAACTATTTGAAAGCTGAAAACGATTACACCGCAGCCGTAATGAAGCCAACCGCTGCGTTACAGGACACGCTGTACAAAGAAATGCTCGCCCGCATCAAAGAAACCGATTTGAGTGTGCCGTATCTCAAAGACGGCTATCTGTACTACACACGTAACGAGCAAGGAAAACAGTATCCGGTGTATTGCCGCAAGAAAGGCACAGAGCGCGGCAAGGAAGAAACGCTGCTTGATCTAAATGCGATGGCAGCGGGCAAATCGTTTCTGGCCATCGGTGAGTTTCAAGTCAGTAATGACGGAAACCTTCTGGCCTATTCCAGCGATGATGCTGGCTTTGAGCAATACAAATTGCACATCAAAGATTTGCGCACCGGACAACTGCTGCCCGACACCGCCGAACGCGTCAAATCTATCGCCTGGGCGAATGACAACAAGACGTTGTTTTACGTCACTGCAGATGCGAAGACCGAACGCCCCAATCAGTTTTTCCGCCACACACTGGGCGGAAAAAGCCAATTGCTCTACGAAGAAAAAGACGAACTCTATCGCCTCGACACAGCACGCACGCGCAGTCGCGGCTATATTTTTCTAAACAGCAGCAGTTCGACGACTTCGGAAGCCCGCTACCTTTCCGCCGACAAACCGGCGAGCGAGCTGAAGCTGATGTTACCGCGCGAAAAGGATCACGAATATTACCCCGATCATCACGGCGAATCCTTTTACATTCGCACCAACGACAAGGGCCGCAACTTCCGACTGGTTACCGCGCCCGTGATGGATCCGAGCAAGAAAAACTGGCAGGAACTCATCGCGCATCGCAACGCAGTGATGCTCGAAGGTACCGATTTTTTTGCCAATCATTACGTCGTCTACGAACGTGAAGATGGCTTGCAAAAATTGCGCGTGACCGATTTGAATGCGGCCGTAACGCATTACATCAACTTCCCGGAACCGGTATACACCCTGTATCCCGCCGAGAACGAGCAGTTTGCGTCGACGAAATTTCGTTTCGGCTATGTATCGTTCGTAACGCCAGGTTCCGTGTTTGAATACGACCTCGTCACCAGACAGCGCAAGCTGCTGAAAGAAACCGAAGTGCTGGGCGGCTACGATAAAACGAAGTACACGTCCGAGCGCATTTACGCGCTTGCGGCGGACGGCACAAAGATCCCGATTTCCCTGGTTTATAAAAGGGGCTGCAAGCTGGACGGCTCGAATCCGTTGCTGCTCGCCGGCTACGGTTCGTACGGGATTCCCCTCTATGTAAACTTTTCGTCGGACCGCCTCAGCCTCCTGGATCGCGGTTTCATTATCGCGGGGGCTCACATTCGTGGCGGTGGCGATTTGGGTAAGCCGTGGCACGATGCGGGCAAGATGATGGTCAAGAAAAACACTTTCACCGACTTCATCGCCGCTGCCGAGCGTTTGCAAGACCAAAAGTACACCGGCCCGGATCGCATCATTATCACGGGCGGCAGCGCAGGTGGATTGTTAATGGGCGCAGTAGTAAACATGCGACCAGAGCTTTTCAAAGCCGTCGTGTCGTACGTCCCGTTCTTAGACATGCTGAACACAATGCTGGATGCGTCGTTGCCCTTGACCGTCGGCGAGTATTTAGAATGGGGCAACCCCAACGAGAAGAACGCCTATTTGTATATGAAATCTTATTCGCCCTACGACAATCTCGAAGCGAAAGATTACCCGGCGATGCTGATCCGCACTGCACTGAATGACAGCCGGGTGATGTATTGGGAACCAGCGAAATACGTGGCGAAGTTGCGCGCTCTGAAGGCCGATAAAAACATTCTGCTCTTAAAAACTAGGCTGGAACCGGGCGGACACGACGGCGCATCGGGCCGCTATGATCAGCTGCGTGACACCGCATTTGATTTTGCGTTTATGCTGCATCAGGTGGGGATCACGAAGTGAAATTTCATGAAGACCGATGCCTCAGGGCTAACGCGTTTCTTTGCCAATCCGCGCGGCCGCTTTTCGCGGCCATTGTGGAAGAGTCGAATGACAGAGGAGGCTCCTGTCCGTTCCACTTCGGCGGAATCCTTTTGCTGTGCTGGTTGACCCTTCTGAGTGCTGCCCTTTCCGTGTCATGCTTTGCTCCCCAGTATACCCATGCCCTGGATCCATTCGAAGGGCGCGGGCTCTTGTTTTCCCATCTCTTGAGCCGGCCCGGTTCCGAAGGTTCCTCAGCTTCAGAGCTTGCACGCGACAAATTTTTATATGTGAGCAGCCAGGCCGGCAATTCAATTTTTAAATTCGATATTGGCCAAAATGGAGAACTAATACATCAAACAGAAATAACAGCAAATTCTCAACCACTCCATATAATTGCCCACTCCACTCTGAACAAACTATATGTAAGCATGGCTGCATCTGCTTCAATCAACGTATATTCTATCGCAGAAGGCAATGGCGAGCTTACCCTCGCTCAATCCTTCACGTCAACAATAAACGGGCCGCGCGGAATGACAATGACAAAAGATGGTAAATATTTATTTGCCGCGAACAATACAAGCGCGTCCATCACAGCCATGGCCATTGATCAAAATACTGGCGATCTATCGCTGGTAGAAAATGAGACTGGGGGAGGATCACTCAACGACATAACTTTTCTAGTTGCCTCTCCCAATGATAACTATCTTTTTGCTACAATGCAGTTCCCGACAAATCGATTGCAACCATACTCTCTTTCTTCCGGATTCTTAACAAATATAGGCACCGGAATAGGTACGCCTAACAATATTTACGACATTGGTATCAAGTCTGATGGAAGTACTGTTTACACCGCAAATTACAATCATGTACCGGATAGCGTAAGCGCTTTTTCTATTGCACCAGGCACAGGGGTGGCTTCGCTCCTTGAAACAGAAACCGCTGCAAATAACGCTTCCAGCGTTACAGTTGATCCTTCTAGTAAATTTCTTTTCGCAGGAAGCAATACGACCAGCACACTCTCCAGGTTTGCAATTGCCTCGGATGGATCTTTGTCTGCCGTTACATATATTCCCGTTAATATTGCCAATCACTACTATGGTGGCTTTACATCATCAGGAAAATTTTTATTCTTTACTACTTCCAGCAATACTGTCGTTTCTTATTCGCACAATCAGGTCTCAGGAGAGATTTCTCAGGTAAGTGCCGTGAACGTTGGCAAACAAACATTGCGATTAAGCGTTTATTAATTCGGCTCATTGCGGTTTCATTTTGCGAATGATAGTTAAACTAAAAAAAAGGATTGTATGCATGGAATATTACATTAGACGTCTTCTGAGTTTCTGGGCTCTTGCTCTGCTCGGCCTGCATTGTTCTCAAAAGAATTATCCCGAAATCGATGTACCTTTTGAAACTTTCGAGCTGGAAAACGGACTGCGAGTTGTGGTACACGAAGACCGCAAGGCGCCCATCGTGGCCGTCAACGTCTGGTACCATGTGGGCTCAAAAGACGAACAAGCGGGCAAGACCGGCTTTGCTCACCTATTTGAACACCTGATGTTTGGTGGCAGTGAAAATTCCGATCAGCAATTCATTCCGATCCTGGAGAGTCTGGGAGCTACCAAGTTCAATGGGACCACCAGCGCGGATCGGACGAATTATTTCCAGAATGTTCCAACTTCAGCCCTTGATCGCATGCTCTGGCTGGAATCGGATCGCATGGGACACTTCTTGAACGCTATCACACAACAGACCCTGGACCTGCAACGCTCCGTAGTCAAGAACGAACGCCGTATGCGCTTAGAAAACCAGCCCTTCGGTACTGTCTTGGAGCAACTGCTGCAAAATTGTTTCCCGGCAGGTCACCCTTACTCCTGGCCTGTCATCGGGTCCATGGCTGATCTCGACGCGGCTACCGTGGAAGATGCCCGGGACTGGTTTGGGCGCAATTACGGACCTAACAACGCCGTTCTGGTACTGGCCGGGGATATTGATACGAAGACCGCAAAAGAGAAAGTCAGTAAGTATTTTGGGGCCATTCCGCCCGGCCCACCGCGCGAGAAATTGAAAGAATGGGTTCCCCGCCACTCGTCCGTGCGCCGCAAAGTGATTCGGGATCGTGTCCCGCACCATAAGATCATCAAGGCTTATACGGTGCCCGGGGTTGGCTCAGCCATTCTTCCGCACCTCTCCCTTGCACAACATGCGCTGGGCGGCAACGCCAACTCGCGGCTGAACCAGCGGCTAGTAGAGAAGGAGGCATTGGCGAGTTCGGCTTCGGCTTCTTACATCGCCCTCGAAATTGCGGGTTTATTTCTGCTGGGGGCAGATGTGCTGCCGGGCAAGGATCCCTCTGCCGTCGAAAAAATCATGAATGAAGAACTGGAGCGCTTCCTCCGCGAAGGCATAACCACGGATGAACTGGAACGCGCAAAAATGGATGAGCTTGCCAGTACCGTAAAAACTCTGGAGGGTGTCGATGGCTTTGGCGGCAAATCGGACCTCCTGGCAGAAGCTGCTGTCTACCACGGCGATCCTGCCGCCTATAAGAACTACTTCAAAGCACTGCGCACGGCTTCCAGAGAAGATGTCAACAAGGCCGTCAATGCCTGGCTTGCAGGGGGAGAACTGGTACTCGAATACGTTCCTTTCCAGGAGCGCAGTGTAGCCAGCGAGGATCCGGCCATTCGTCGCCAGCCGCCCGCATTGGGAGACTTGAAAGCGGCCACCTTCCCGGCCATCCAGAACTTCAAGCTTGAAAATGGTCTGGAAGTCTATCACGTCGAGCGGCGCAACCACCCCATTTACGTAGCGTCCCTCGTGGTGAAAAGCGGATTCGCTTCCGATCCTGCCGGTAAAGAAGGCGCGACCCGGCTGATGGCGGCGCTGCTACAGAAAGCGACCAAGAACCGGAGCGCGCTGGAACTTACCGCTGACTTGCAGCGCACCGGGTCCTCCCTTGCTGTTGATGCTGGACTGGATTCGATTAGCCTGATCCTCTCGGGCCTCTCGACCCACCGCACCGTCTCATTGCCAATTCTGGCCGATGTGGCGCTCAATCCGGCCTTTGCTCCAGCGGATTTGAATCGCGAAATCACCTTGCTCAAAGCAGCCATTGATAAGGAAAAGAGCGACCCTGACGGCATGGCGCTGCGTACGCTGCCCGCGTTCCTCTACGGCAAGGACCATCCCTACGGCCGCCCATTGAGCGGATCTGGCTACCCCAATACGGTCGAAAAACTTACGGCGGCTGATCTCGCAACGCAGCATACTGAACGCTTTGCCCCAGGCAATGCCTTTCTGGTGCTGGCCGGCGATCTGACTCTGGAGGATGCCCGCAGACTCGCCCAGAAAAGCTTTGGCAAGTGGGAGCAGAGGGAAGTGCAGCCGCTAAAGCTCGCAGCCGTCGCGCCAGCGGCTAATCAGGTGCTCATTTTGGACCGACCGGAAGCACCGCAGACTGTGATTCTTGCCAGCAAAATCATCCCACCCAGAGACGCGGCAACCGATATCGCCGAAGATTTTGCCAACAGAATCCTGGGCGGCAACTTTGATTCCCGGATCAATCAGAACCTGCGCGAAAACAAAGGCTGGGCCTATGGCGCGTGGTCGTATGTTGCCAACACGCAGGGCCAGCGTCTTTTTTTCGCCGGGGCGCCGGTACAATCGGACAAAACGTTCGAGTCGGTTCAGGAAATCAAACGCGAATTGGAAGCCATTGCCGCCGGAAGGCCGGTGACATCGATAGAGATGGAGAAGGTGCGCACTGCTGAACTCTTATCGCTCGCCGGCACATGGGAAACGACGCCCAGTATAGCCGGCTCCGTTGTGTCCCTGGCCCGGCGCAAGTACCCGCTGGATTACTACAGCACGTATGCACAGAAAGTGCAAGGGCTGACTCTGGGGCAGGTAAGCCAATCGGCCCGCACCTTCGATGCGCAGAACGTCGTCTGGGTTCTTGTGGGAGACCGCAAGTTGCTCGAACCGCGCGCCCGCGCGGCCGGTCTGGGCCTTGTGCGCATCATAGACGCAGATGGCAATGAAGTGCGTTAGGCCATGGCCGCAGGAATTACGCTTTGCTCACGCGCCGGCCTGGTGGCTGGGGGCGTGAGCACGTCACGGGGCTCAATTTTTTCCTTTGCTTCTGGTACCACATCAAATTTGAATAGCAGATACTTACACCCCCGTCACATCCTGGCAGCCTGGTGCGCCAGAACGACAAATGCTCATCGAGGGATTCCACCTGGACGGCGTGAAAATGCGCCACGGCAAAGATCAGAATATCAATAGCGGGAATCGTCAGGCCGCTCCCGCGGCAGTGATCCGCGATTTTGTAGCTCAGGGCAAAGACGTCCGGCGGACATGGAAGACGCTTCTTACCCGCCGGTCAGAAGGTTCTTAAACAGGCATGGACTTGCGGATTGTGCACCATTATTTCTTGCGGCGGCCGTGAGTGGGTTTCACATTTCATTGCCCCCTCGATCCGCTCGAAATAGTCACAGCAACGCGATGAAAGTCCTCGGATTTATGATTCTTACTCCACGATGCTTTTTCAAGATCAGAAGATCCTGATCTCCGGTTACAAGAACCTGTGCCTGCCCGTGAACAGCAGTTGCTATCACTGCATCATCGTTTGCATCTCGACAAACCCGTTCAACATCAACCGGGATTTCAATGATTTCTGCATTTCCGCGAATGCTTTCAATATTGCGTAATATCTGAACCGCAGGCATTCTGGCTTTGCGCTTGAAAACTAACCTTATCTCTTCCAGAATGAACTCGGAAAGAATCAATTCATGCCCTTTCAGGCATTCACTATAGACACGCTGGCATAACCCCTCTGCAATGAAAGCCGCCAGGAGAACATTCGTATCCAGAGTAATTCTCAACTCACGACCTTGAACACGTCCTCATCGGTAATGAGCCCCGATTTTTTCCCGAATTTGATAGACTGCTCTCGGAGAGTTCGGAACTCCATCTCTGCCAGATACCGCTCAAGTGCATCTTTTACGAGATCGCTTTTCTTTTTTTTGCTGATTCTGGCTGCTTTTTCAAGTTTTCTCTTGAGCGCGGGCTCAACGCTCACGGAAAGGATTGCTCTCATAATTATGACAATGTCACACAGACCCATTCTGTCAATCCGTTTTATGCAAAGAGGGAAAAGCCATATTCTTGCTTCCGCATAGCGCGATTCTGTCCGAAAAATTGGGGGAGGCTCAGTTTCTCTTCGACCTGTTCATTTCGGATTCGAGCAACAATTCGATCCGGCGCATGCGCTGAAGGCTCTGGGCGACCCGTTTCAGCTGAGCGGGTGCTGGCGCAACGCATCCAGGGCTGCCGAGCGGTATACTCCCGATAGTGTCGGATAATTAAAGATTTGTTCAATGAAAAAGTCTATCGTCCCTTGCAGCGCGAGGACAGCCTGACCAAAGGCCAAAAGTTCCGTTGCTTTGTCCGAGCAAATATGCACGGAAAGCAACCGGCGGTCCTCTAAAGAGAAAAGCAGCTTGATGAGCCCTCTGGTTTCTCCAGTCATGAGAGAACGTGTGTTGGATTCAAAAGTGGCCATGCCCCGGCCGTAAGGAATACCTTTTTCTTTGAGCTCTTCTTCCGTCGGTCCGATCATTGCCACTTCCGGTATGGTCCAGATAGCGACAGGCATGCTCTGGCGGGTGAAGCGCGGCTCTTCCCCCTTGAACATGGCCCGCGCTGCATACATTCCCTGGACCATACTGCTGGAAGAAAGGCCAGGTGGACCGATCACATCGCCCACGGCAAAAATGGAAGGCACAGCCGTGCGATAGCGGGAATCCACCGGGATGACGCCCCGGTCCGTGGCTTTCAAGCCGACAGATTCAAGACCCAGAGCCTCGACATTGCCCAGCCTTCCCTTGGAGATCAGGACCTGATCTACCTCGAGGCGTTCTCCGCGCGTTGATGTAAGTTCGATAGAGTTTTCCTTTTTGTCGTAGCCTGTTACTGAGTCGTTCAAATGGATCTGCACACCCGATAGGCGCATGGCATCCATGAGAATTCCGGAGATGGTCAGATCGGCCTGGGCAAGAATGCGGTCTCCCAGCTCAAATAGGTGAACCTCGGTGCCCAGGCCGGCGAAGATACTGGCATATTCGCAACCGATAATGCCGGCGCCCACAACGCATAACCGGTCGGGCATGCGCTTGATCGCCAGAAGTTCATTGCTATCGTAAATGAAGCCTTCCTGAAAAGGAACTTCCGGTGGCCGCCGCGGTTGTGAGCCCGTGGCCAGAAGGATGAATTCCGATTGCCACGTTTCTTGCCTCTCCCGCCCGGTGTAGCGTACACTGTGCGGCCCCTCAAGGGAGCCACGCCCCTGAAAAAGCTGTACGCCCAGATCCAGCAATTGTTCTTCTGCCAGATCCTCTTCAATGCCAATGACGACAGCGGAGCGTGCCAGAAGCTGTCCCAGAGAGAATCGTCGCGGAGCGTACACTCCCAGGCCCTGCTGGCTTTCTTTCTTAAGCCGATGCAGAAACCGACTGATTTCCTGTAAGGTCTTGGAGGGAACCGTGCCCAGGTGAACAGAAGCTCCGCCGGGCCGTGCACCATCATCAATGAGAGCGACTCGCCGGCCCAGCTGTGCAGCCTGGATGGCCGCTTTCTGGCCTCCGGGACCCCCGCCAATACAGATCAGATCGAAATCAGGCATGAGAGTAGCTCTCGGAAGGCGGGCCCTCTTCGTCAAAGTTTTTGTGTGGGATCTTCTGGGCCGGCCAGGCTGCTCTTTCCCTGATTGAGTCGAACCATTTGTCCACCCCAGCCGTAGACTTCCCCGGGGTGATGGGTGGCCAGGATGATGGGCACGCCCCAGCGTTCAAAGTTTTCAAAGATTAAAGAGCTGATGTTTTTTCGAGTCTCTGCATCCAGAGAAGCAAAAGGCTCATCAAGGAGCAGGATGTCCGGTTGCATGATCAGAGCGCGGGCCAGTGCCAGGCGTTGGGCCATCCCTCCGGAAAGTTCGGCAACGGGGTGCCGGGCCAGACTTTCCCAGCCCAGACTTGCTAAAAAATCATTAACTTTTTTTATACAGTCATTTCTGGACAGACGACTGTGACAGCGCAGGGAGAATGCTATATTTTCTACGGTGCTGAGATGCGGAAAGAGTCCCAGTCCCTGGGGCACATAGGCCACCCGGCGGCGCTCCGGCGGCAGATTCCATCCGGACCGGGAACAAAAGAGCAATTTTTCCTGGATCTTGATTCGTCCTCTGTCCGGGATGAGGGCACCGGCAATGGTTCGGAGCACCGTCGTCTTTCCCGATCCGTTGGGGCCCAGTAGCAGAATCGGTCTTTGCCCGCCTTCAATGGCAACGTCAAGGTGAAAGTTGCCGCGCCGCCCCTGGATATGAACTTCGATCTTCATTTTCTTTGACCGGGAAGGTCGGAATAAATCCGTAAAGGGACCAGAAAGAATAGAGCCATCGCGGCCATGCACAGGGCAATGGCCAGGGCGATTCGCATATCGCTTTCCATCGTCTGATACAATGCCAGGCTCAGCGTCTGTGTCTTCCCCGGCAGATTGCCGGCAAAAATCAGGGTGGCTCCAAATTCGCCCATGGCCCGGGCCCAGGCGAGTGCTGCTGCGCTCAGTAGTCCCCTGTAGGCCAGAGGCAGGGCAATCTGCACAAAGGCACCAAGGGGCGATGCCCCCAATGTCCGGGCAACAATCAACAGTTCCGGATCCACCCGGCTAAAAGCGTTAGTCGCTGCCAGAATAAAGAAGGGAGCGGCCACGGCAATCTGAGAGAGTATCACGGCCCACCCGGAAAACACAATCTGCAGATCCCATATGTCCAGCAGTCCGCCGATCCAGCCCTCCGGACCAAAAGCTATCAGAAATCCCAGACCCACGACCGCCGGTGGCAGGACTACAGGAAATTCGATCACAGAACGCAGGACGTTCCTGGTGGAGGACTCGGGATCGGCCAGCCACCAGGCAAGGGGCAGACCACACAGAACCAGGATCACCAGGCTTATCAAAGTGGTCTTCAGGCTGAGATAGAGAGCGGAAAGAAAGGCCGGTTGTTGCGCCGCTGTGACGAGATCCAGCCAGCGGATTTCCAGGAGCAGACTGCTCACCGGTAAGAGCAGTAAACAGAGGAGCGCTGCCGCAGCAAGGCGCGCACACAGGAGCAGAGGACCCTGGAAGGACCGGCTATTTTTCACCGGGATCCAAAAAACCCAGGGCCGCGAAAATGGAAAGGCCTTCAGGAGAACGAAGGTGATCCAGGAAAGCATCGGCGAGGCTGGCATTCGTGCTCGCTTTCAACCTCCCGCCGTAGTAGGCTGTGGTGACATTGATTTCTTCGGGAATTTCTACCATTCTGAGTTGATCGCGCCTCATGGCATCCGTGCGATAGACCAAAGCGGCCTGTGCTGCACCCAGCTCTATTCTGGAACGCAAAAGGCGCACATTGCTTTCTTCCGAGACAACACGCATAAGCACTTGCTGCTCAAAATCCTTTCCGAATCGTTTGTTTCCCTTCCGGATGACCGCCCGGGCATACTGGCCAATGGGCACATTGGGTGCGCCCAGCACAATGCTTTCCGCCTGCGGCAGACTCTGGAAATCAGCGGGTGCTTTACGGGAAGAGCGCGGAACGATAAGAACCAATTCATTGGTTGCGATGATCCTGTACCGTTCCAGGAGCCCGGCAGCTTTCAGAGATTGAACATGGCCCGGGTCTGCGCTGATGAATACGTCAGCCGGGGCTCCGTTCTCTATTTGCAAACGCAGTACCTGACTGCCCGCAAAATTGAAAAGCATCTGAACCGATTTTTGTTTCGTTTGAAAAGCCCGGCCTTGAGCGCTCAGGACTTCCGTCAGGGAAGACGCGGCAAAGACAGTCAGATTTTCCGTTCTGCTATCCTGCCTGCAACCCACCGTGGCCAGAGCGAGGGTGAGCCAGAGACCCGGGGATACAAGCGCGCCGGGCGAACTATGAAGCAGTAGCCTTTCCTGAGAAAGATGGCATACAGCTCAAAAAAATATCGGCTTCCACAGCAGGAAGCCGATTTTTTTCGTTAAGACCCGATTGTTACAGTTTTATCGAATCGCTCAGTTGAATGACCGAGCCCGTTTCTTCCAGCTCGCAGGCTCCGCCGGCGATGGCACCGTCCGTCATTGCAAAAGCGTACTCGCCGGTAGGTGGGCTGCTCGCAAGTAGCATATAGCCGAGCATGGTCTGTGTTTGTACGGCGGAAACGCATTCTTCAGCTGATTTCGCGGTATAGTATTCGTCATCATTGATTCCGGCGGTAGCTTGCGCCACTATGCCAGCAACAAGCGCATCATCCATGACGTCCGCGTCGAGTTTGGGTTTGACCTTGGCGGTTGTAGAACCCACCGTGACCGTGGGTCCGTCGTGATCGGCAGCCGAAATTTTTTCGTCACTTCTGATGTTCGCAATGCAATTGCCCTCTGGCCGCAGCTTTTTTTCTGTGCCTATGCTCTCCCGATCCTTCCTGGTTTTTTCTTTTTTGCTCATCGGATGTACGGCGGGCGGCCCTCCCTTCAAGGACAGGGAGGGTGTAGCAGCAGAGTGGAAAGGCCGCTATACTTTCCGACCGCCCCTGCCCTACTATGAGCGCATCGTTGGAGAGGTGACTTTCACCGGATCGCGCACCGGAACTGATTTTGTGTTGCGCATGGTGGGATTTCAGGGCGCGGCAGTAGAAGGCCCGCTGGCTTTAGAAACACCGGTGCGCATGCGTCACTGGGAAGGCCAGGCTTATGAGCATGATGGTCATCTGGAGCTGCGGGCTGTAGGCTGCTATGAATTCGGTCGTACCGGGATCGAGGAGAGGCAGGCGCCCCTTCAGGGCTTTAGTTGTGATCATTTGCTACTGGCTTTTGTCGACGAGCGGCCCATTCGATTGCGCGGAGTAAAGATCAGGGCCAGCCGCGATTCTGACTGGTTTGGACCGATCGACCTCATTCCTCAGCCAGAATCCTTTTATGGAGCGCAGGTGCTATCATCTCTGAATGATGGTCGCAGCGTTGCTTATGGTCTGGGAGCGCCCCGTGTGCTGCGCAAAGGTGCGCGCCTGCGCGGGCCAGAGGGTCAGACCCTTCAAGTGGAAAGCATTCCCGGAGATCTTGTGATTCTCTCCGGCCCGGTTCTGCCGCACGGAACTCCCCTGCGGTTGCTGGAGCGCCCTCTGGGGGCTCTGCCCATTTCTTTTTAGGGCTTTTAGGGTTGACGATTTTTTACAGAGGAAAACAAGTCCCTGTATGCGTATTCTACTGATTTTTTGCCTGGCACTCACTCCGATCCTCTCCCAGGAAAGGGCTCTGGTTGTTGAACTTACGGGAAAAGCCCAGGTCAAACGCTCCGGCCAGAAGGACTTTGTGGCTCTTAAGGTGAAGGATTTCATTACCGATCAAGACACCGTTCGCACCGGAGCCGGCAGCTCTCTCAAACTCATCTTCAGAGCCATTGAGATTCGTTTGCAGGCCGATGCAGAAATCACGCTCAGCCAGCTGGCCAGCGGCGGCAAAGCGCATGTCGCTAAGGGTTTTTCCTGGTATGATATCAAAAGCAAACAACCTTCGGCTTTTTCCGTCACGACACCCACATCCGTTGCCTCCGTGCGCGGCACCAAGTTCGCCATAGTGAGCGGTAAAGATGGTTCGCTTTCCTGCGTATGCCATGGTGAAATCGAGGCTGGCGGAACCGGCGGAAAGACGGGAGTGCTCAAAAAAGGTGGCTCGCAAGCTGTGGGCCCCGATGGGAAGGTTGTGGATAAGGACATTGCCCGTTTCTTTAAGGGCATGTTAGTGCAGCGAGCCTTCTCCCGTGTGATCAAAGAGGACTCCCGCTACTCTGGCTGTCTGTCCTGCCATCACTATCCCGGCAAGAAGAGCGGCTACCGACGGTAACGATAAGGCTTATTTCCGGTTTAGCCACTAAGTCCAACGGCAGGGGTTAGAAGGCAAAAAAGAGGACACTGATCAGGCCGCCGGCCTCTTTTGTGTTGATGGCAATCCGGTAGGGACCCAGAAAATTGGACTCAATGTCTGTTCTGGTGTACCCGCCGCGGGTGACCATAAGTCCTGAACTGTAATAGCGATGGCCGAATGCGGTGGCCCGGATTTCAAAGCCCTTTCCGATAAAAAAAAGGGTCAGATCGTACAGAAGGCCGGTGCCAAAGCTGTCATAGACAATAAAGTTAAGCAATCGCTGGATGTGGAAATCACGGGCACGGGCTTTTCCGGCCAGAAGTTGCAGGCTGATATCAAATCCCAGAGGTCCCCGGAGGAAACGGTATCCTCCTCCCAGAGCCCCTTCCGTACTCCCCATGCTAAAAGTCAGGCCTGCTCCGATGGGATGAATGTCTTCCCCTTCTATATACTGAATGACATCATAAACAAAATAATCAAAATAATTGTAGCGCAACGTGGCCAGAGCAAACCAGCCTGCCGGATCCTGACCGTAGTAGCGTACGGGAATGGAGATGGCGTAGTCAAGCATGGATGAGCGTGCCCGGGCATCGGCAAAATTGCGTGTACCCTGCCAGTGGTTTACGCTATCGCGAAAGGAAAAACTTTTGTGGTCCAGGCCTACCCGCCTTTCCTGTGATGCCGCATCGATGCGGAAGTCTTCATCGCGCGCCCCACCAGGATCCACGTACCAGCCAGTGCTCCTGAGTTGCACTGCAAGATCAAAAGCCCCTGTGCGATAGCCAGCGCCCAGAGTCCCAAAATTGAAATTCCGTCCATACGTCAGTCGTGATCCATTTCCCTGGTATTTGCTGCCCCCCTCCATTGCCAGTTCGCCATGATTGCGTCCGCCGCCCATCTCTATGTATGTCTGCGCTGGAAGCGAGGAAGAGAGCAAAAGGAACAGGAACGACCTGCGTGGAAAAATCAATCGTCTTCCTGGTCCCGTCTTTCCTTTTCCGCGCGAAAAAGGGCAAGCACCCGGCGAATGCTGCCGGACACAAAACTGTTGCCACCCACCTGCTCTGCCCGGCGGAAAGATTCCTCAGCCTGATCCAGATTTCCGGTGGCCCAGTAGGCCACGCCCATATTCCAGAAGGCACTGGCCGACTGGTAGCCAGAAATTCGCAAGGCTACTTCCCAGTGTTTTTGTGCCTCCGTCAGATTGGGTGGATTCGTATCGGCCCATTCAATGCCGGCTACCAGAGCTTTTTTAATGTCATCACGATTTTCCACTTTCGGCGTGTCTTTGAGTAGAGGTACACTGTAGCGAGTTACGCGCGGCGAGAGGCGATCAATGATGCCGCGAGAAGAGTCGCTCAGGGCGGCCTCAAACGATTTTAAGACAGCCGGACAGGCAGGATTGCCGCGGTGATTCTGCGTTCGCGTGGCGCGGTCATGCTGGTGGGCCAGCGCCTGCCCGGTTTCTGTGTTGATCAAACGACCGCGCAGTGGCATGGAAAAATGGATCTCTCCGGTCACAATGCGTTCGCGCACATCGCGTGACTCGAGGCACTTCCCCTGAGAATCGCGCCGCAAGCATTCACTGCGCGTATCATAGTCGATGGTCTGCCGGCAATCATAGGCCGGGGTGCCGGCAATATCCACAAAAAGAAAGCCGTCCACAGCCAGTTCCCGGCCCAGCTCTTTCTGGCGCGAGGTGAGTCCGGTCTGGCTGCGAGCCAGTTCTTCCAGCCGCATGCGCCGACTTCCAGGATCCACAAGGCGGAAATATCCGTAACCGACGATGGCTTTCTCCACCGCTCCGATTACAGAGCGCGACCAGTCCGGTGGCAGTCCGCTAACGGACCTTTCCTGGTAGGGAGTCTGCACCAGGACCACATTGCGGCCGGCCCGCATGGTTTGCTGGAAACCTTCCGGAGTGCTGGACACTACAGGAATTTTAACGTATGTGGCACAGTGCGATAAAACAAGCAAAGCAACTGCGAGTTCGATTACCCGGCGGGAAAAGGCAAACATGGAGCAAGGCAATTGCTCTCTTTACCCGGCTGCAACCTAAATTTCCCGGACCTGTTAACGTTATCCTGTCAATTCTGCAGACGTTCCAGAAGAGTATAGGTATCAGCAATGAAAGCAGTTAATTCGGCCGGTGTATAGCCACTCTGCGCAAGCCGCGAAAGAGCATAAACCTGTCGCGCCAGCATTTCCTTTTTGCTCGTGGAACTGTCCGCGATGATCTCCGGTGCGGCCAGCTTCTGGATGAAAGGATTGCGTGTATTGACGATCAGGGTATGCTCTGCCGGGAAAGGCATTTTTTCTCCGCGACCCATGAGTTGAGACATTTCACTGAAGCGACGAATATGTTCGTTTACAAGGATCATGGCCGGGACGCTGTCTGATTTGAGCGCCTCTACTCTGATGGTGATTTTGTCATTGCCCAGGGCCTTTTTGAAGAGCGATTCCAGGCGTTCTTTCTGATCTTTGTTATCCGCACCCACAAGGCCCGAGCCGGCATTTTTATCAATGACGTGATCGGCAATCTCCGCATCAATCCGGGTAAATTTGCAATCGCTCTTCTTTCCTTCGATAAAATTCAAGAAATGGGAATCGATTAAAGCGGTTAGCGCCACAACGCCAATGCCCTGGTCATGGAATAACTTGAGTGCAGTGGTCTGCGCGGCCGGATCGGTTGTATAGTAAACCTTACCGTCTGTTTTTGCTTTATTTTCTACAATGTATTCATCCAGTGTGCAGAATTTTTTTTCTTTTTCCGATGGGTCGGCCAGTTCAAAGATCAGCGCCGATTCAGCCTGCTCATAGAATTTTTCGTCATTGAGCATGCCGTATTTGACAAAGGGGCCAATGTCAGGCCAGATTTTGCGGTAGTGTTCCGGCTCATTCTTGCATTCAAGAACCAGACTGTCGGCCACCTTTTTGATGATATGCTGGGCGATTTTCTTTACCTGAGGCTCATTCTGCAAATAGGAGCGTGAGACATTCAGAGGAAGGTCAGGCATGTCGATCACTCCCTGTAACACCGTAAGCCAGCGCGGAATCAATTCCTGGGCTTCATCGGTGACAAAGACCTGTTTGCAATAGATCCGCACGTTGCTGCGGTTGAGATCGAGTTCGTGCTCCAGGTGGGGAAAGAAAAGAATGCCCTGCAACCGGAACGGGTAATCTACGTTGAGATGCACATAGAAGAGCGGATCCCCCTGGAACGGATAGAGCTGACGGTAAAATTCGTGATAGTCTTCTTTCTTTAGAGAAGATGGTTGCCGGCTCCACAGTGCATCCTTCTTGTTTACCTGAGTCCCATCCACCTGGATGGTCACGGGCATGAAATCGCAGTATTTGCGGACGAGTTCACTCAGCCGGCCTTTGTCCAGCAAGTCGCGGGAATCTGTATCCAGGTAGAGTTTGATTTCCGTGCCCCGTTTTTCCCGCTGTCCCGGGCCGATTTCATATTCTTCCGTGCCGGTGCTGGACCAGAAAGCGCTCTCTGCATCCGTGCGGTAGCTGCGGCTGTGGATTTCCACTTTTTCTGAAACCATAAAAGTGGAAAAAAAGCCCAGGCCAAAATTTCCTATTATGCCGGCTTTGCTTTTATCTCCGGATTCTTCATATTTTTTTATGAAATCTTCCGCGCCAGAGAAAGCGATCTGGGTGATGTATTTTACAATCTCTTCCCGGGTAAGGCCAATGCCGTTATCTTCTATGGACAGGATGTTATTCTCGCGGTCGATCTTGAGGTTGATGAAATAATCGGTGTCCGCCGCACCATGGATCTCTTCATTTAAAGCGATTTTCTTGAGCTTGGTGATGGCATCGAAAGAGTTAGAAACCACCTCGCGCAGGAAAATTTCCTTCTCTGAATATAGCCATTTTTTGATCAATGGTAAAATATTCTCTGTGTGGACGGAAAGCTTGCCTGTAGTCATATGACCATCGGTCAAAAAAAAGGTCAGGCAGTCAAGCCTTTCTCAGGGAGGCCGGACCGCAGCTTCGGGATAGCGGGAGAATGGCACCGGCGGTTTTTTTGACGCCGAAGGAGTAAACCATGGCCGGTAAGGGCAAGAGTAAACAGATAGAAATCGTAAAATCACAACCCCTCCTGAACAGTGCCGGGCGGATTGACAATGAAGGCTGGGCCCGCGAGATGCACTGGAAGTATGACCGCAGTAAAATTCGCGCTCCCTGGCACCGGATCAAAGAATGGGATTATTACTATGTTCTGTCTGATGATCGTAAGTATGGTATAACGTTCACCCTTGCAGACCTGAGCTATCTGGGTCTGGTGGCGGTGTGCTGGCTGGACTTTGAAAAGGGAACCTCCACCCAGTATGATACCATGACTCTCTTGCCGCGCGGTCACCTGGGGTTGGGAGATGATCCGGATTCAGGCAGCGTTCATTTCAAAGATGGTAAGATTTCATTATCTTATGAGGTCAGTGACCGGAAACGACTTATCAAAGTTGAAGCTCCTGTATTTAAGGCCGGAACACACCGGGGGTTAACCGGTGAAATCATTCTGGAAGAACCGGAGCAGGATAGTATTTGCATAGCAACTTCCTGGGCAGAAAATCGCCGGGCTTTTTATTTGAATCAGAAAACCAATTGTCTGCCCGCGCTGGGTCGGGTGCAAATCGGCTCAAATGAGTACCGGTTTTCTCCGGCAGATTCCTTTGGGGGACTGGATTGGGGCCGCGGCTACTGGACCTACCGCAATCGCTGGTACTGGGGCTCTGCCTCCGGACTTCTGAACGGTGTGCCCTCTGGCTGGAACATTGGCTACGGATTCAGTGATCGGAGCCCGGCCTCTGAAAATGTTATTTTTTACAACCATCGGGCTCATAAGATTGATGAAGTGTTCTTTCATATTCCGGCGGAAAGCTATACCGCCCCGTGGCAATTTTCCTCAAGCGATGGTCGCTTTGTCATGGACTTTGCGCCCATTCTGGACCGATCCAGTTCGCTCAACCTGGGTCTATTGAAATCCGTTCAGCATCAGGTATTTGGTCATTTTACGGGAAAAGTCGTCCTCGATGACGGCAAGGAAATACGAGTGAATCGCTTTCTGGGTTTTGCTGAAGATGTTCTGAACTGGTGGTAGTGGGGTCAGCCTGACTTTTTTGACAATAGACCCATTCTGGTCTGATGATGACTGTCAGGCTGATGGTTTTTTATATTGACTCGGCCGCTAAGCAATCGGATATTTTTGTTTTTCTGTAGAGAAGGCCACCATGTTTGAAAACCTGTATCTGAGCATCTATTCCATCAGTCATTTCTGTACGCTGACTTTTACCCTGCTTACAGGGCTTTTCCTGTGGGATGATTCTCATCTATCTTGGTTTGATTCTGATCTACCTGAATCATACGCGCGAATCCACCACGCTCGTTACCAAGATCATTGGCATTACCGTCATCTCCTTTCTGGCTTTCTATCCTCTGCTCTCCACCCTGATTATGCGCACGCATGAAGCGGCTTTTTTTCGCCAGTTGCAGATGCTGGTCCATGATGCTGTGCGCAGCAAACCGGCCGCACTTTTGTATCTGGCCCGCACCAATGCAGAGGGGCAGCCTTCTGGCTTTCTCTACACCAGCGAACCCTGGCTTGAAAGGGCGGTGATCCGCAGCTCTCCGCGTCAGGAAAAAGATGCCCCGACTTTTCGTGAGCTGACAGACGCTGAAGGGCGGCGGGTGCACACAGTCAGTTTGCGCGCAGAAAGTGCGGATTTTGGCCCGGTAGAAGCGGCATTCCCCTATCTGCTCTACCGGCAACACCAGCATGAAATGGCTGCTCTTTTGCTTTTGATTTTTGTTGCAACACTTACCGGTATTCTCTTTTTCTTTCCGCTTTTTTTCCGGGGCAGCATTCTGATTCCTTTACGCAAACTTATGGTCGGCGTGCAGGCCGTAAACCAGGGTGATCTTTCCACCCGTGTAGAGCTCAATGTGCAGGATGAACTGGGCTTGCTGGCCGGTTCGTTCAATACCATGGTGGAATCGATCCGCGAAGCTCAGGGAACCCTGGAGGAACGGGTAATCTCCCGCACCGCAGAGCTGAAGACCGCCCTCGATAAGCTGCAGGAAATGGATGAACTCAAAACCAATTTTTTTGCCAATATCTCGCATGAGCTGCGTACTCCCCTCACGCTTATTCTTTCGCCTCTGGAATCGCTTCTATCCGGTGAAATTCAGGGTCCGGCCATTGATGCCGAATTGCAGAGTATGCACCGGAATTCTCAGAAACTATTAAATCTTATAAATAATTTATTTGACTTCTCTCGTCTGGAGGCTGGCCGCATGGATCTACAGCTCCAGCGCGTGGATTTGCTGCGCTTCACCCGCGAACTCCTGTCTGCATTTGACTCTGCGGCCCGGCAGGCCGGACTGGAATTAAAGCTGCAGAGCGATCAACGCGAACTCCTGGCCCTGATCGATCCGCCCAGAATGGAAAAAGTCATTTTGAATCTTCTCTCCAACGCTTTCAAATTCACGAAGCAGGGCAGCATTACGGTGCACCTGAGCGTAGCAGAGGACGAATGCCAGCTCCAGGTCACGGACACGGGGACCGGAATACCTGCCGACAGTCTGGAAAGCATTTTTGAGCGCTTCAGCCAGGTCGATGGGTCGGCTTCGCGGCGCTATGAAGGCACGGGCATTGGACTGGCACTGGCGCGTGAACTGGCGCAGCTGCATGGTGGCACATTGACGGCCACGTCGATTCTCAATGAGGGATCGACCTTTACCCTGCGCTTTCCCATCGGAATAGAAATGGCGGAAAGCCAGGCTGAAGGCCAGAATGATGAATGGGCCGAGCAGCTCAAATACAGCAGCGCGGGTATTCTGGCGGAACTTGTCCGGCCAGATCAAAATCCAGAGTACGAAACTGATGCCGGACATACGGACCGGCGTGTTGTTCTGTTGGTCGAAGATACAGCGGACATGCGGCGCTTTATCGCTTCCCTTCTGGAAAGAGAGTATCGCCTGATTGTAGCACGTAACGGCCGTGAGGGACTTGAAGCCGCGCTGGAACACAGGCCCGACTTGATTCTGTCTGATGTTATGATGCCGGAGATGAATGGATATGAGCTGCTGTGTGCCATACGCCAGACGGAAACTTTGCGCGCAACTCCGGTCATTTTGATCACAGCCAAAGCCGATCTGGCCATGAAAATCGAAGGGCTGGAGCGCGGTGCCGATGACTACATTGTCAAGCCTTTCAACTCGCGCGAACTTGTCTCAAGGATTCGCTCCCAGTTGCGCATGGTTGCTCTACAGAAGGAAGTCCGCATTATGCGCGATAAATTGCTGGAAATCAATTCTTCGCTAACATCACAGATGCAGCTGCAGATTTCTGATCTGATCAAAAATGAAAAATTGCACAGCTACTTGCCAGAACAGCTGGTTGCGCGAATCCTCAGCAAAGAAAAAGGGACGAATGCTGTGCAATGGGAACGCAAAAAACTGACCATCTTTTTCTCGGACATTGTCGATTTCACACGTATTACAGAAGATCAGGAGCCTGAAGAGCTGGCCCAGCTTCTCAACAGCTATCTCTCAGAGATGACAGTCATTGCCCGCCAGTATGGTGGTATCATCGATAAATTCATCGGCGATGCCATCCTGATCCACTTCGGTGCCTTTGATTCAGCTGGCACCGCTGATGACGCCCGCCAGTGCACTCGTATGGCCATTGCCATGCAGCAAAGAATGCAGGAACTGGACCGCGTCTGGCAGGATCAGGGCTTCGCTGAAGGGCTGCGCATCCGCTGCGGCATCAATACAGGGTTTGCAGCCTGTGGTAACTTTGGCTCAACAGAACGCATGGACTATACGATCATCGGCTCGCAGGTCAATCTGGCCAGTCGGATCCAGACGGCGGCGGATCCCGGCGGTATACTGATGGCTCACAGCACGCGATCTCTGGTCAAAGATGAATTCCATCTGGAAGATGCCGGGATGCTGCAGGCCAAAGGTTTCTATAAAGAACATCCGGTTTACCGGGTGCTCTTTTAGGAGCCTACCGAAACAAATCCTCCAGAGGCAGATGGAAACTATGCGAACCTGCAGACCCGTTTAGAGATCCTGTCCTGAGCAATTCTCTCTGGCTGTATTTTCCGTCCACGGGCAGCGAATAATGTTCCACTTCGCGGTCCGTTACATTGATGAGATAGTAGTGCGCAACACCGGCCGCCGCGTAGTCACGCGCTTTGATCCGATCCATTTCCACACTGCTCACGGCCACTTCCATAACGATATCTGCTGTAGTTGGTAAACAATCCTCAAAATCGGTGTAGGGGGCGCAAATCAGTGCCAGATCCGGCTCCGGCTCTGAACCAATACCATCAATGGCCAGCGGCTGTTCCTGTCTGATGTATAGATCATCTCCGGAAATCGTTTGAAAAAACCGATAGAGTCTTTCCACTATTTTTATGTGCAAAGGCGATTTGGGCATTTTCTGAATTACGACTCCACGCAAAAGCTCGGTTCTATCCAGAAGGCCCGCCTCTCCCAGAAGATGGTATTCTTTTCGAGTCAAAGGCCGGGCCCGGGACCTGACCGGGAGTTCTTCCAGAATGGCCAGCACAATTTAACAGGGGCGCACGCTGCCGGAGAATCGTCAAGCAAAGGCAATGAGGCCCCGGGAAAAAGATAGCCAGAAAATCTGAGTCCGTTTTCATCCAGCCAAAGATGACAATTGCACGCACCTTTACTTGCCTCCTGGTGGTGGGACTCCTGTTTCCGCGATCCGGAAAAGCCCAACAGGAGGATCCCCGCCCGGGTGAGGAGCCTGCCTGGCCAGATATTAAAATTCCTGCAACGACCGAGGAGATCAAGGCCCGGGCCCGCGAAAAGGCCGAGTCCATGATTTCGATCAATCCGGGCCTGAGCGTGGCCAGCCATGAGCTGCGCATACATAAGCCGGGGAGCAGTGCTCATATGACCGGCTTCGCCAATGAGCCCGTTTACAATCTGGACCTGTACTCACGCACCTATCAGTTGACAGACCTTCTGGGAGTTCAAATCATCCAGCATAATGCAACTTTTCTACTTTCTGAACAATACGTGGCCGCGTCACCGCTGCGCCCCATCTTTGTCTTTGGGGCCAACACCTATGCTGAAGAGACCGATCAGAAAACGGAAAATGCCGATCGTCGTCGCAATGAGCGCAGCCGGCGCCGGGAAAAAGCTCCCGATGATGTAGGCACGCGTATTCGAGGATACACCAACATCATGATGCCCACGCTCTATGTGGGCCGCAAAGAGAGCGTGGTCCGTTTTGGCCTTGGGGCAGGCTATGGTTTTGTGACGATGAATGGCACGGTGGACTTTGACAATCACTTCCAGAAACTGGCTGCCCTGCGTGCAGCCTATGAACCGAATCAGGTGCTGCCTGCCCTGTCGCGCTACTACCTGGACTCCGGATTGGCCAGTATGACTGGCGATCCTGTGATTGTGCACTATGCTGCCCGGCTGGATGAAGAGGACGCCCTTGAACACCTGGGCATGTACCTCATGGCCACCAATATTGCTCGTCTGGATCCAGGCGAATTTCTATGGATGCGCTTCTGGGTGCACCAGCTGAGCGCTCACTACGGCAAGGCTCCCGTGCTGAACGATTCTGAAATCTATGCTCTGCTGGCCATGCAGCGGGGGATCGTTAGCATGCGAAATCATCCGCTGGCAGCTGTCATGGCTTTTCTGGAAGTGCCCTACTTGATTCCACACGCCCGGCTTCGCCTGGACTATGGTGTGAGTTTTTTCAGGGTGGAACCCTTTCAGTACCGACTGGATACGCTCAATATTTCTGTTTTTGTACCAGTGACCTTTTAGCTGCTTTTTCGCTTTCGCGCGCAATGCCGTCTGCCCTGTTTACGGCAAACTCTGAAACCATTCCCAGATCACAGCCGCCGCATCGATGTCCTTACTGACCCGGCCGACTCGTCGCTCGGACAGATAGGGAATGCCACCCGGCCAGGTATGACCGCCACCGATTATTCTGAGTAGAGTCAGCCGCACACCCGCGCGGCAGGACTGTGATATTTCTTCGACCCGCGTTTGATCCGCTGGATCGAAGTCGGCGAGCAGCCGTTGCACGGGAGCACCCTGGCAATCAGCCTGTTCTTTCCAGAAGGCCAGAGATTCATCCGTTGAAAGAATACGCCCGCGATCGAAGCCAAAGACGCGCACGGAGCCGCCATCGTAGGGGACAAGCGGGTCTTCCGTGCCGTTGACGAAGAGGACGCTAATGGGGCGAACAGGTCGGCAGCTCTCCCTGGAACCGACGGGCATTTGCGCCGTCACCGCAGCCACGCCATGGACAACATCGGACATTTCGCAGGCAGCGCGCAGGGACATAAAGCCACCATTGGAAATGCCGGTGATGAAAACCCGCCGGGGATCGACCTGGTATTTTGTAACCGCGAGGGTGATCAAACGGCGCAAAAAGCCCACGTCATCGATTCCGCGAACATGCGCCCGGCCCTGGCCATCGGCTCGCAAATCATGCCAGAAGCGTTCGTAGCCAGCCGGATAGGCAACCACAAAGCCATCGCGATCGGCCAGCTCTCCAAAACGATTACGGGTCAGCCGGATCATATTTTCTGGTGTGCCACTACCTCCGTGGAGAACCATCACAAGCGGCCGTGCTGTGCTTGTTTTGTGAGTCGGCACGTGCAGCAGTACCCGGCGAGGCAGACCATCATGCAGGATTTCCAACGATAGCACCCTTTCAGGGACCGGCGACTGGCGGGTCTGACACATGACGAGGATGAGAAGCAAGGTGAGACAGAAGCTCTTCATGTTCTGGTTGCCCGGACCAGCGCCAGAATTTCTGCTCCCAGACGTTCTGCCCGCAGAGCCCCCATGCCTTTGATGGCCGCGAGTTGCGTTGTGTTTTGCGGTTGTTCTGCTGCAATGCGAACCAGAACAGCATTTTGAACAACCATATATTTTTTCCATTTTAGACGACGCGCTTCACGATCGCGCCAGATCTTGAGCCGGCGCAGGAGGCCATCTGCCCCGGTGGCCGCTGTTTTCAAAGATCCGCCGGTTCCGGGTTTTCTCTGACGTCCTGCCGGCATAGCACTGGAGAGAGCAAGCTTTGGGTATTTTTGTCCAACGACGCTAATAGACCCGTTGGCTATACCGGCGGCAAAATAGGCCAGAAGTGACTCTTCCGGAACTCCGCGCATCACGCCGTAGAAACCGGAACGATCCAGTTTGTATTTTAGAACATCGCTGCTGCGACTGCCGCGCAGAACAGCAGCAAGGATTCTTTTGCCAAACTTGCCCGGTAGTTCGCGCAGAAGACCGCGCACCCTTTCTATTTCCTCTTCCGATAGCTCATACTCGGGTGCACTCTTCTGGCGCCGGAGTATCTCCTGGTCCTGGATGAAGTCGTGGCTTCCTGTGTCACCACGGCAGAGGTCACAACGGCCGCAGGCGGGGACATCTTCGCCAAAGTAGGCGCACAAATACTTCTGGCGACAGCCGGTCACGGTTGCATACGCCTTGATATCTTCCAGTCCGTCGCCGGGAGTATTTCCCTTTTTACCCAGCAAAAAAGATTGGGTTACCAAATCGGCTTTATGATAGAAGAGAACGCATGTGGCCGGAAGGTTGTCGCGGCCGGCCCTGCCGGATTCCTGGTAATAGGCGGCAACGCTACCGGGAACCTGGTAGTGAAGAACCAGACGCACATCGGGTTGATCCATTCCCATACCAAAAGCATTGGTTGCGACGAGTATGGGTAGTTTGCTGCTGCTGTAAGCTGTTTGCATCCGATCGCGTCTCATAGCACTTTTGCCGGCATGATACATCCCGGCGGAGAAACCATGGGCGCGGAGAAAATCATTCAAGTTTTCTACTGTTTTACGGGTGGCACAGTAGATGATGCATTTACCGCCGGTACTGCGTCGCAGGCCCTGCGCTTCCAGCCAGAAGAGAAGTCGCTCCTGTTTTTCTTTCTGGGAGGCAGGATATTCTATGTAGTAGGATAGATTGGGTCGTAGAAAACTCTGCCTTTCTATGTGAGGCTGAACCAGGCCCAGCACTTTTGTTATATCCCCTTCAACCTTTCTGGTGGCCGTCGCTGTCAGAGCGACGACCGGGCAGCGCAAGTGATCGCGCAGCTGGCCCAGCTCCCTGTATTCAGGTCTGAAATCGTGTCCCCACTGGGATATACAATGGGCTTCATCGATAGCCAGCAGGTTAACCGGCATACGCGGCAAAAGATTACGGAAGCTTGCGGACAGAGCGCGTTCCGGTGAAATGTACAGCAGTTGCAGCTTTCCGGTTGAGGCCCGCGACAGAATGCGCATCTGCTCCAGCTCATCCATGGCTGAATGACATGCAGCGGCCGGAAGTCGGCCGGCAAGGGCATCCACCTGGTCTTTCATGAGAGCGATGAGCGGAGAGATGACGAGCGTGAGTCCTGGCTTCAGAGCCGCAAAAAGCTGGTAGATAAGAGACTTGCCACCGCCTGTGGGCATGATGACCAGAGCATCCTGGCCATTTATTAAAGCATCCAGAGCGGGTCGCTGACCGGGACGGAACTCTGTCAGGCCAAAAACCTGATTGAGAGTTGCCGTCATTTCCGTTGAGTCTGCCACTTGCTACTGCCTGTTCAGACAATGAGATTGTCCGGCTGTCAAGCTAAAATGGCAGGCGGGGCTCGTTCACAAAAAGCTCCGAGCGGGGCCGAATTTCCAGATAAGCAGCGCGCAGCAATTCTATGTAATATTTACGATCATAAGCTGCACGGGATTGCGCGAAGAGCAGCTTTTCCTCGGAAATATAACGGGAGCCCTGCCCCGCTTCCAGAACCAGGTAGCGTACCTTCTGACCGGGCTGGATCTCTACGCCCCACTGGCGCAGATCCTGCATGGCAACCATGGCTGGCGTGGCCGTAGCATAATCTTCAAGCTGGCGCGATGCTTTGCGAGTCAAAAGGAGATCCCGGACATCGACTTCTCTGTTGTTCAGCTGTCTTGCCAGAGCACGGTAGCTTTCTTCCAGTACACTCTCCTGCTTTTCAAGATCCCGAAGAGAATCGGCCTTTGCCATGGCGACAAGCCATGATTGCTGGGCCCTACGAATAAAAGCGCAGGTGTCACTGCGGCGGGCAGCAATGCCCCGTATTTTTAATGTGCCATCCCTGAAGCGCCCGAAGTAACGATTCATCACGGCAAGACCGCTTTGCTGGCGGGATTCCAGAAAATAGACCCAGCTATAAATGCCATCGACATTCATGGAGATTCCTCCGGCGTCTTCGATCTGTGCACACAGTCTATGTAGCCGTGCTACATCCATGCGCTCTTGATCTTCACGACTAAGAAAAAGACAATCTGTTATGGCATGCAATAGACAGAAACCCTGCTTCTCTGCCAATCCAATGGCCTGCAGCAATTTTTCGCGGCCAAAGGCAGTCACAGCTTCATGACTCTCCAGACGGCCAAATTTTGCATTGCGATAGCCCAGGTAGCCAAAGGAAGTCACAAGCATCCATTTGAGGCTGTTCTGCCTGGCTTCATAGACGGCTCGCTCTTCACTGGACAGGTTTGTATTTTTCATCTGTTTTTTGTAATAGGCGCGCCGGGCCAGCACATCTCTC
Source organism: Spirochaetales bacterium (assembly GCA_015075425.1). Lineage (GTDB taxonomy): Bacteria > Spirochaetota > Leptospiria > Leptospirales > Leptonemataceae > H5-SPI1. Next base: position 198,448 of record JABTUL010000004.1, read on the forward strand.
AGAGTATCGCTCACCACTCCGCGTCTTCTGGAACAGATGCGGGAAGAAAGACCGGGCACTTCATTTCCGGGCGAACAACAGCTGCAATTGATGGTTTCTGGACTGATGTTATGGCGGTCCATGATGGTGGGGTACATCTGACTGAAATCCAGCTGGGCGACATTTTCGTAGCAGGTGGCCTCTTGCGGTACAAACACCAGGCCCCCTTTGTCTGCGCGCAAAAGATCGTAGGCCGTACGCGGGGCCTCCACTCTACTTTTTTGCCAGGGAACCAGGTATCCTTTTTTCAAAGCGACATTGGTTTCCATGCAGGTCAGAGCAGCTCCGGTGGAAGAGCGGGCCAGGCGTTGCACCGGAACCCGGCTGATACGCGCAAGCTCAAGAATGCCAGCCAGTTCAGCTTCTTTATAAACAAAAGAATTAGCACTATCGATATGCCAGCGGCCGTACAATGGATACGATGGCGCCCGGTAAATCCAGCTACCATAGGTATTGTAACTTGATCCTTTGTGAATGATTTTGCGCTGGATGCGAAAGGGATCACGATCCAGAGGCAGGGGAATTCTGTTTTTCTGAACCAGAGAGAACAAAAAAGGCATAAGGGTCTGATCTCCAGAGGAAGAGAGGATGACATCGGGATCGTCGTCGTTTAAGATTTCATTAAGCAGCAGTAACAATCGTTTTTGTTCCCTGCCACTCACGCAGAAATCCTGAGCCGCACTCTGGATCAGGATGCTATTTTCAGTGATGGGCAGACGAGCGCTCTTTTCAAAACCCAGACGCAGCAGACGGAAGTCCGGGATATCATAATCAAATTCTGCAATGTCTGACGTGCAGACAATGCTGCCCACACACCGGGTTGGCGCATCGTAGAGCACTTCTACCTGCGCCAGCGGATACAGATTTTTTTCATACATATAGCCGGTAGGAATTTCAATATCCGTATGGTACAGATCCATCTTTCCGTAAAAAGCATAGAGCTTCTGGCGAATGGTAGATAAAAGCGAAGGTCGCTTGAGTGTGAATTTATGGGCCAGGGCAGGAGTATTTTCATAGAGAAGCAGTCTCTCTTCTTGAGAGACTGCTTCTGCCAGTGCGTCCAGACTGATCAGGCGACGGGTCAGCTTTTCCAGCAGGGCTGGCCGGCCCCGGGCATAAAAGACGGGTTTGTAAGTGTCTCGCAAAAGAACAGCGCGACCATCTGCGGTGCGGATCCACAGTTGCATCATTTCTTCAAAATGATAGACATCAAAGAGCAGGCCGCGCAACCTTTCCACGGAACAGGCGTAAGGATAGCCCGTCAAATGAATAGCAAAAATAAGTCCTGTATCGTGCCTTTTCTTTTTTCATGAGTCGCTTCTTTTACGCTGCTACCGTCTGGTTTGACCGTCTGGGAAAGCGTTATCGCAAGGCCTGGACGGGTTTGTCCGTGCTGGTTTTGCTGGAGGACTCTGCGCGGCCGCCGCACAATTTCCGGATCAACTACTTGATCGTTCTGTTTAGCCTTTTTATGGTTTGCGGTTTGCCCGTCCTGGCCCTGTGGGCTACGGTTTCTTCTTATCTGAGCTATCAGCGTTTTGGTGACAATATTATAGAAACAAGAATGAAACTGTTACGCGAAGTATCGGCACTGAATCGGGAAAAAACGGCTCACTACGGGACTGTCGTTGCGCACAATAACGCTCTGCAGGCGCTGGCCAATCGTTTTCAGGATTATCAGGGAGAATTTGAAAGCCAGGCAGCGGAAGAAGTTCGAGGTGCGTACGATTCCATGACCCTGGAAGCCAATCGTATGCTTATGTTGCGGACCGGCCTTGCCCGGCTGGTCGAATATTTTCCACAACGAATGAATTTTCTGGAACATCGTCTGATGATACATGCTCTCATGCCCAGAGGAATTCCGTTGCGGAGCAAAGATCTCATTTACATCGGCAAATGGGGGTGGCGCATCAATCCTGTCACAAAGGAAGAAACCGAGTTTCATGAAGGAGTAGATTTGATTGCTTCAACGGGGAAGGAGGTTCTGGCTGCCGGGCCGGGAAAAGTGATTGAGGTCGATAATGAAAGCGATTCTGGCTACGGATTGTATGTGCGTATCCATCATGGCCTGGGCTACACGAGTCTGTACGCTCATAACTCGGAAAATCTGGTCAAAGTGGGCGACTATGTAAACCGCGGCCAGGTGATTGCTAAGGTGGGAGATACTGGCCGCACCGTGGGTGCCCATCTGCATTACGAAATCAAGCTGGGTCCTCAGTTTGAGCTGGAGTCTCCGTGGGGAAAGCGGAGGTCGGAAGATCCGGTGGAATACCTGGAGTTGCAATGACGCTTTCAAGCTGTTCCACCTGACGCTTCAAGCGATGGATCTGCTTCTGTAGATCCAGGAACATAGCCATGGCCATGCTGTCAAAAGGATGCGGGCTGGAAGCCATGACTCCCGCCTGAATCTGTCGGCGCGCCATGAGCAGCAGTTCATCGAAGATGCGTTGATCTTCTTTACGCAGTGCTCTTCTGTAATCTTTGAGGCGTTCTTCGATCAGCTGCAGTTGCTGTGAATACGCCGGAACGGTTCTGCCCATACATTTTCCCGATATAGCTCTGTTTTTTTATCAGCGGACTTTTGCTTGTTTCCTCCAGAACCCACTCGATTTGAACGGCTTTTCTAAGAGAGAGCAGAGCCGGAGCGAAGGCCTTATGTTTATAACTGCTTTCAATCATGAGTAGCGGGCGGGGGAAAAGAGCGATTTGCCGGGCCAGTTCTTTGAGTAAAAATTCCGCTTCTTCTGCAGCTACGTCTCCATCAAAGAATTGCTTGCAGGGTGCCAGAAGAAAGGTAATGGTTCCCCGTGTATCTTTTTGCGTTTGCAGTGCATCCAGAATCTGGTAAGGCGTGAAAGCGCGCTGCACCTGTACTTGCAAAAGGAGTTCTTCTGCGCTTACGCCTGCTGCCAGCGCTGCATCTACCAGTTGAAAAACATCAAAACGAATGGCACAGTCCAGCACGAAGGGCCGGTACCCCAGGCGCTGCAGACCAAAAATCCAGGAATGCCCCAGGGCAAAGGCGCCGGGACCATGAAGCAGCCCTCTCTGGTTGCGAGCGGCGAAAAAAGCAGGGACATCAGGCAGTGCAGGCAGCATGGTGATGCTCTAAAGAGAGCCAGTCATTTGTATAGCAAAAATTTGTACCAGCTTCCTCATCCCCGCTCGCACGGGGAATAGTGTGATCCGGGCACCAGAAACCATCTGGAGAACATCTTTCGCAACCTGAGTTCGCGGGCTTCGGTTTTTTCCCGGGTCAAGCGCTATGGACCAGATTTCTGGAAGAGCTTTACCAATCCGCCAGAGAGTGCCTTCCGGGGGAATTTGGACCGCTTGTCCACGCCAGAGCTGGTTGACAAGCTGGGTCTGCCGCTGCCGCCCTATCACTTTCGCTGCCGAACCACAACCGTGGTCAGCCAGAGGGTGATGGTAAAGAACCGTGAAGGGCAAGACCTCAGGGGTGAATTGGATAAGCCCCCTGGAGATAGCGATACAAACGTGCATTTCAATCGCTATTTGGACTGGGAGAACCTGAAGCCTGCTGAGCGTCTCTCAAAAATAGAGACCATCCAGAAGCGCGCGCGCTGGGATGATGAATGGTTGGAATACCATTACAAAAAGCATGGACCCGATCTGGGATTGAAATCTGACGCTGAATACGTCGCCCTTTCCAAAAAGGTATTGCGGGAATTTGATCGTCTATTTCTTTATCAAATGGATGACGCCAGTACTGAACCACGCCGCTTCGGTTTCTTCAACGATGCTGAAGGTATTTTTGTCGGAGTGGATGATGACAACAGCATCAGAACAATGTTCCCGATCCAAAGAAATGATCGACAGGATTATTTCGGAAAAATGGTCAGAATGAGATGAGTCTCGATTGGAAATCGATATTCTTCAAGCGCTTCAATGAGCTGATCAGCGATCCATCTGGAATGGATGAAGTTGAACGAATCAGTACCGTTGATCTGGTGGCAAACCTGTCCGATCAAAAAGCATCCGAAACCTATATTGAAAACGTCTCAAACGAGCATTTGCTCGCTCTGCTCGCCGGGTATCCCATCACCGATGAGGACCGTTGGCCCTGGCATGCAAAAGCAATCTCTGAAGGAAAGTATCCACTGAACAATCTGCCGGAAGGTGTGCGCGAATTGGCACGCACGCTGTACTACGAAAAATGAGAAGGAGAGGATTCAGATGGAAACAACTACGGAGAGGGTTTTACAACCTGTCATTGTAACTTTTAAACATTCGGGGCTGGTGGCTGGGTTCATCCCCGCTCGCACGGGGAATAGTCTGGATTATTGACGAACCAGCGATGGCAGTCCGGTTCATCCCCGCTCGCACGGGGAATAGCTGAGCACGCTGAATCGTATCGGGCATCACTCCGGTTCATCCCCGCTCGCACGGGGAATAGGGAGACATACTTAGCGTAATTTTGTGGACATGCGGTTCATCCCCGCTCGCACGGGGAATAGTAAATGCCGAGTAACACTAACAGCCGAAGTAGCGGTTCATCCCCGCTCGCACGGGGAATAGCCCGGAAGGGAGGAAGTCTATAACGCGGCCTTCGGTTCATCCCCGCTCGCACGGGGAATAGTCCCGCTCCTCCTCCAATTCAAAAAACACTCTCGGTTCATCCCCGCTCGCACGGGGAATAGTCAGGCGCTCTTGGTTTTGTAGTGGCAGGCCGCGGTTCATCCCCGCTCGCACGGGGAATAGCGCTCGCTTCGGTCGTGGGCTGGGTGGCAGGTCGGTTCATCCCCGCTCGCACGGGGAATAGTGAAACAAGGCCGCGCAATATGACCGCAATTCCGGTTCATCCCCGCTCGCACGGGGAATAGACTAGAGATCAAAGAGATCAGCGACGTTGCGGCGGTTCATCCCCGCTCGCACGGGGAATAGGAATCTTGCACGGGTCTGCTTCGTTCCTCGGCCGGTTCATCCCCGCTCGCACGGGGAATAGCCTCATTGGAGGCATCGACACGGACACATAAACGGTTCATCCCCGCTCGCACGGGGAATAGTTCCATGACCTATGGCCATCAGTGCGCCCCCACGGTTCATCCCCGCTCGCACGGGGAATAGCACCGTCGTCTCTACCATTCGCGCAACGGTGACGGTTCATCCCCGCTCGCACGGGGAATAGTCAGGCAGCAGTTTTGCCACCATTGATTTTTTCGGTTCATCCCCGCTCGCACGGGGAATAGCTCCATTCTGGAAGCGGAGCCCGTTTCTTATGCGGTTCATCCCCGCTCGCACGGGGAATAGTCCATGATGATATCGCCGGCCAGGGGCATCGACGGTTCATCCCCGCTCGCACGGGGAATAGCCTTTTGCTGTGCCGGCCATCATGCAGAACTGCGGTTCATCCCCGCTCGCACGGGGAATAGCAGTGACGCTACGATCGAATGTCTGGGTCATTCGGTTCATCCCCGCTCGCACGGGGAATAGTCCGCTTCCGCCTGGCCTGAGGGATTCACACTCGGTTCATCCCCGCTCGCACGGGGAATAGCAGGATGTAGAAATCAAGGTGACGCCCAACGCCGGTTCATCCCCGCTCGCACGGGGAATAGGGGGCCACCCGGCCTCATCAGGGCTTTTTACGCGGTTCATCCCCGCTCGCACGGGGAATAGGAAAATACTGGAACGCATTTTCGCCCAAATTTCGGTTCATCCCCGCTCGCACGGGGAATAGGCGGCCACACTTTTACTCCGCAGGTTGATTTCCGGTTCATCCCCGCTCGCACGGGGAATAGTTTTTCCGGCTCTGGTATCCCAGACTACCGGTCGGTTCATCCCCGCTCGCACGGGGAATAGTAGCACCCAGAACGTACGCTGGGATAAGGCTCCGGTTCATCCCCGCTCGCACGGGGAATAGTGATCGGATATTACTACGATCAAAACGGAAATCGGTTCATCCCCGCTCGCACGGGGAATAGGGATCCGCACACTGGCGCAGGTTGCGGCTTTCCGGTTCATCCCCGCTCGCACGGGGAATAGGGCATGGCCAATAAGGTTGTCGAGAAGGCAGTCGGTTCATCCCCGCTCGCACGGGGAATAGCGCGCCCATTCCGTAACCGCAACCGAGCACAGCGGTTCATCCCCGCTCGCACGGGGAATAGGTCTTAATTCTGCGCTCCCTGGTCCAGGCAAGCGGTTCATCCCCGCTCGCACGGGGAATAGGGCGGCAGGCCCTTGAGCCAGAGGCAGGTCGCCGGTTCATCCCCGCTCGCACGGGGAATAGACCCGACGAGCGTTGATTGTGACCGCGCTCCGCGGTTCATCCCCGCTCGCACGGGGAATAGCTTCCAGTTCCAGACCTGAGCTGGCCCATGCCCGGTTCATCCCCGCTCGCACGGGGAATAGGCTAAAAGCATGTTTAGCGGTTTTGATGGCCAGTCAATCGATTTCTGGCTGGACCTGGCTGGCGCGGTCGTGGCTGAATTCGGTGAGCCAAATCCCTTCGACATAGCGCAATTCCCGGCTGGTGTCGCCATGTGACAAAGCGGCAAAGCCCTGCTCAGTGTTCATGGAATAGATCATAAGCGCATTGGCATTCCAGACGTCAGTGATCTTCTCCCAGAGCTTGGTCCGCACTCTCTGGCCGAGTTTGCCTACAAAGACTCCGGCTTTGAGTTCAAACATTAACCGCGACATCTCGCCCCGTTGTGATGGTTTCACTTTCTCCAGCACTACGATCACCATAGAGAACCTCCAGAATGTCCGGGATAATCCTTTTCATTAGCTTTGAAGTGCGAAAGGCATCACGGCATGCTTCCCTTACCCGGGAGGAAACTGCTGCTGGAGCCTGAGCCTCCTGGAAAGCTATGGGTATGCTGATTTCTGTCTTGTAAAGATCAGCTATATCGTAAACGAACGACAGTTGCTTTCCAGTGTGAATGAAGCCTATACCTGGAGAACAGCCCACGGTCAGAATAGCAGCATGGCATATACCGTAAAGGCAAGCATTGGCGGTGGACAGAGCGCGGTTGATCACACTGCCAGCTCCCCAGTTTTCCTGATCATATTTCCGTCCGGACCATTCAACTCCATATTTCTGCGCTGCCAGCTGGTAGGCTTTGCGCACTCTGGCCCCCTCGCGACCACGACATTGCTCGATGGTAGTCTGGTGATCCAGTTCCTCGCCGAAACGGCGAGAGTAAAGGCGCCTGATGACATTCATCCGTTCAATATCATGGGAATAAACGAAAGCCTGGCGCAAAAGGTTACGGGCTGAATACGTACCTGCGTAGCCGGCACTGTAGAAGCGCACTCCTGATTCGCCAACCCAGGCGAGCAAGCAGCGTGAATCGGCAATACGCTTAATGGCCTCATGGGTAACCGTTGTACCCGGTCCAAGCATCAAGAGATTGATGGTCTCGACCGGAATAGGCACTCTTTTGTCCAGGTAAAAGTAGGCCACGGCCTTCATGTCCTGCTCAATTCTCCCTTTCTCAAAGTACAGAAAGGACAAATTATCGTCAAAACGAGGTAGTTCCTGCAGATCTCGATTCATACCTTCGGGTTACCTTTTTAGGGTCGGTTCCGGAAAGATTCAAATTTGAGTCGAAACTCAGGATATTTTTTAAAGATCAATAAAAAAGTGATTCTTTTATCTGATGATTTATATGGTATCTCCGCCGCTGAAACGGGAAATGAGCAGCAGACCACAGCCAAAGGCCTTCCCGGAACCGATACCGCTGCGGTAGCCGTCAAGGAAGCGCTCAGAATCAGAGATTTCCAGAACGCCCTGAAAATGAATGCTAAAAAACTTTATCCGGTGGCCACCCTTTCGGTGAAATGCATGTCTGAGCCCTCCAGGATTCGTTAGAATGGTTGCATCTGGTCCCTCCGGGGCCGTTGCCAGTAAACGAAAGCCGTACTGTTCTCCCTGTCTCGCAATCCAGGCCAGCTGCCCGGCCTGGTCATAGATCCCGACCTTCTTTTTTCGTAAGCTTTTACTTTTCCTCAATGTATGCTTAGCTTCTGGAGAGAGACCTGCGACCAGCTCCTTAAGCTGTGCTTTCCCGGCTGCATACTCATTGCGCTCCGCGCGGCTAAAATTTGCCGGAAATTCTTTCAGATTTTCAGCAAAATGAGTGCGATAGTCCTTAATGGTTCTGGTTGGATTTGCGAGGAGTGAAAACCTGAACTTTGCCCCGGTGCGAATCGCCCTGTCTGCAAGGATTTCTTTGGTTACATAACTCCGAAAGATTCTCTGGCCACCCAGAACCCGCTCCCAATCTCCTGGTTCCTGTGATTGCACCAGAATCCGTGGTCCATGCTGCATATCGATAAAATACAAGAATGGTTGCTTGCCGGTTGCAGCAGGAAAAGCTTTCCAGAGCCTTTGATGGATGTGATAGGGATTGGACAACCAGGACAGGGCCGCTGGTGTAGAATCCAGGTTCAGGGCGGTGAGCCACATCAGTCCGACTCCTTTTCTAATGCATATGATTCATTGCGTCCGAGGAATTGCCAGCGTTGCCTGCTGAGTATCGCATCGCGGCGGCTGACCCGGGCCTGTGATGCCAGGCCAGAATCTGGCTTATCCTCCCAGTGATAAGTTGCGCTATTACGCTCCAATGACGCGAACGGCGGTTTTACGGTCAGGGCTTGCAATAGGGATTCTTTCTCCATCGCAGCAGCCTGCAACTCTTTGTACTTCTGAAAGCCAGCTTTCAGGGTTTCCGCTGCGATGATTTCGGGCTTCAAGGGCAAGGCAATCGTACAGGCCTTACGTCCCAGATAAAGTTGAAACTTTGGTCGTTGTAGGTGTTCTCTTAACTCCGGGAGTGACAGTTTCGAATCTTTTGCCCAGATCGCCACATCATGCAGACTATCACAATAATAATCCCGGCTGGACAGGATCGTACCCAGGTTGAGACGATCAGAGAGCTCCTGTCGGCGTGTCACCTTTGGAGCGGAATTTTTTCCCGCCCGGCCGGGTGTCTGGATGGTATGGTAATCACGCAGCAGGGAGCCGCTTTCAAAAGTCTTTACTGCAAATCCAAGTCCTTGTGACAATCGGATATGTTCCGGATCCGCATCACGTCTGATACCCATGGCAGCCGCACACAGGCCCATGATGGCTGATTTTGTCGGGAAACGAAAACTGGGCCGCTCCTCACCCACGGCAATAGTACCCCACGCAGCGAGTGGACCATACAAGCGGAAAATCAGATAGTCCTTCATGGCTGACCGCCAACCTGAAAATTCTGAATTCGCAGCCCCGGGCTCAGCCGGTTAAACTTAGCATCGGCGGTCACAAGATCGGCTCCGGTCGTAATGGCCAGGGCCGCAATCAGGGCGTCGGGTAGTTTCAATCCATACTGTTGCCTTAGCCTGATGCATTCTTGAATCATCGGCTGGTTGCTGGCTTCGACATTCAGGCAGTCTATTCCGGCGATGAATTCATGAAAAATCTGTTTATTCTGATCGGTTAGCTTTTCATAAGAAAGGAACTCGATGACTGAAATGATTGAAACGCCAATCCAGGTGGCCTGCTGGATCATCCGAGAAATCCGGTGATTTCCCTGGAAAAAAGCAATCAGAGCATTGGTATCCAGCAGATAGCGATTCACCACTCCTCCCGCATCCTTCTCTGGTATTCAAGAGGATCTTCATCGAAGGGAATCGTGCCTGCGTAGCGCTCTAGCCTTGCGCCAATTGGCTCTGTGTTGATTGTTTCTAGAGTTACCAGCACTCTGAAATCCGTATCAGGCTCCCCGGCATTAAGCTCCAGTTTGATCGTGGATTTTTGATCGCTGTGTGCCTGTAGTTGAAATGTTTTCACAGGGCACTCACGAAAGTCAGGATTTCATTCACAGATCCGCCGGGCTTTGCAGTTGAACAGTCGAATTCTGCTGCCCTTTCCCAGCATTGCCCATAGACACTGTCCATACTGTTACGAATCTCTTTAAGATTTTTGATCGCTGTGCCCAGCGGATCGGATCCGCTCACCGGCGAAAGATAGGCTACATGCAGGGAGCGTGGTTGCTGGTCCCCGCGTTCGGCCAGGCAGTATGATGCCCGGGCACGCGAAGCATAGCTATTTTGCTTACCCGTTGGGGCTACAGTGAGCGCAGCTTCGGTCAGGGCTCGCAAGGATTTTTGCGCAAGCTCTGTGTTTCCATTCAGATTCTCAAGAAGAAGCTCCGCGTTGATGCATACATAGATGTAAAAGAGTCCGGCCCCGAATTCCGCCTCGCCCAGGTGCCCTGCTCCCATATCTTCCTCCCCGCGATTCAGATCATCGACAGCAGTAAAAAAATCATCCTCAACGGCGGCCTTATGCACAGTGATAGCATGAGCGACCTGAACGGCAGCTTCGATATTGTAAGCGGGCGAATCAGCTAACATCCGGCCAAACATGGCTATATCCGCTGCGCTATTTTCTTTCTTTAAGAGTTTTAGATCGTTTTCATCCGGAGCCTTTTTTTCTTTGCTGACCTTGCTGACGAGGGATTCGATAGCATGGATTTCTTCCGGACTGAAGTGAGCCATCTGTTCGATTTCAAGCTCCTGGAGGGGTTTGTCTTTGTTTTTTGCCTTATTTTTTCCAAAGACGCCCGCAATTTGCACAGCCCAAAGTAGCGAATCTTTCTCTTTGACGCCTCCCTGAATGAGCTGCTCGTAGATTTGTTTGCCCATTTCTTTGGTGCGGATCCCCACAGATCCTCTTTCTTCGCCATCCATTACCGGCTTACCGATTGATTTTTCAAATACTTCCGAGGTCCGCCAGGCGCGCTTCAGACTCTGCGATGAAATGCGCAACCGGTTGGCACCGCCCAGCAGCGCCGTTTTGGGGCGGCCCAGATCATCGCGGTTCAGATTCGCGGGAGGATAGGAGGTCAGGATGTGTAATTGAACGAACCTTCCCTGCGCATTTTGTGTTGTTTCTGTTTTCTTTGCCATTTTTTTCTCCTGAATTCAGTATAGCCTACCCCTGTGACATCAAGCACTGGCCAGAACCTCATCTTCTGGATTTGCCTGCCTCTCCGGGACCGTTGCGGCCCCATAATATTCATAAGCCCAGATCTTACGTGTAGCATCGCCCCAGAACAGCACAGATTGCGCCAGATCAGCCAGATTGATCTGGCCTTTCATGAGACGCAAAATTCTGACCAACGGGATGTAAAGATCCGTGACCGTCTGGCACTGGATGAGCCGCCGAAAGCGCATTTCCGACACCAGCCTCGTGTCCCCAGCAATAGTCCTGCTCATTTGCTGCCCGGAGGCTGCCGAGTTATCAATGTCGCGCACCCAGGCACACAGTCCAGCCACAGCACCAATGCGCTCCAGATTGCGGTAATTTTTTTGAGTCCGGATCGAGCGGGCCAGTTCATAAATAACCGGAACAAACTGGGTCTCTGTGACGTCATGACAGCGCCTGAGCGCAGCCCTTGAGGCAGTGTCCTGTTGCAGCGTATGCCAGAAACCTTCGATTTTTGCGGCAAATTCAGCTTTTTCAGACATGGGTAGGCTCCTGATTTTTCCTGGAATAGAGTTCCTTGATCAGAGATTTGCGGGCGCTGGCATGTTGCTGGAGTCTCTCGAACTCAAAACCACCTGAACCCACTCTGCGATCAAACTCCTCCAGGGCTACTTTACGGGTAGAATCGAACCATTGTTTTAATTCTATTTCTTTCCCTGTCACAATATCAGATACCAGAGAAAAGAATATTTCTTTTGTGCTATCGCGAAATGCTTTCGTGATCGAGGTTCCGATTCCTTTTCTCCATTTGTCGGAACTATGAGACTTTGGAAAGGTCCAACGATTACGCTCTGCGTCGAATGTCCCAAACATGGCTCTTTCAACGCCACTCAGCAGTATGTAGTTTAACTGGTTACTTTTTTCAACCAAAGAGAATATGGCAACCCGAATACGCGGAACATCATCCTCAGGAATTGAATAGAGAGGTTCGATTGACTCATACCAACAGCGTACTTTGGCCTGTCCATCTTTAACGTCGTAGCCAAAGATACGAATATTCTGTCCTGCCCCCCCTCGCTCATTCGCTACAGTAGCGACGCACTTAGCCGGTCTTGATCGTTCATTTTCAATCAATAGATTGGGCCAACTCGAATAGAGAATCATATCCGGCTTCATTCGAAATGGGGTAAAATTGCCCGCATCATCCGCCTTGGCCGGGCTTAGTGGATGCTGCCAGAGCGCAGCTTCATACTGCATTCCATAAGATTTGCGTCTGATGGTAGCCATTAAGACTTTGCTCGCTGAGCAAATGTGGCATTGCGCCTGTGCGTCTCCGTTCGGGGCTTCTAATTGAAGCCTGATCGGCTGTGACCAGAAACAATGCAACGGGGAAACATCGGCTGGTGTAACGCCTTCACGTTTTCTTAGATGCTCGTATTTTTCTGGATCCATCCATAGAAAGGGATCGGTCAGGCCATTACTTGTTTTAGAAAGACGTAGCTGATGTTTGTTGAGTAGATTGATCCATACGTTCTGCCAAAGAGGAGCATCGACGTCCTCAGCAATGGTTGTAACCGGCCCGGAACCACGCAAGGATACGCGATGCCCACGGCCAACAGCGGCTGCGTTCTGCTGGATCGCAAGGAGCGCCATAGTGGCACAAGCGGTGCAGATCTGGCCGGTTTTTTCCGGTTTGCTGAAGAAGGCTTCATTGGAGTCCATAAGAATGCTATTGATGGGTATCTGGTCATTTGCGCTCAAGCCCATATCCTGCATGAAGCGTGGCCCCTCTCCCAGTAGATTGAAAGCATGGGCGAACGGTTCGAGCTGCTTCTTCAATTCTTCCGGCCTGGGTGGAGCTGAAAATCGGCCACGCCACTCTTTCTCATTCTCCGGTGCCATGGCCGTCTGGAAAAGGCCGATCAAAAATTGAATCAGAGCTGCATTGAAGTCTGGCCGCGGCGCACACAGCTTAACTACGGGATTAGAATCGATCCGGTCCGTGACCTCAAACGGGGCAATCGTCTCTATCTGGCCATTGCGGCGCTGAACGGGAATCCATGCGTCCAGAATGAGATTCAGATTGGTTTCCATTCTTTATCCTTTATCAGACCTGTGTTTTCTGTGTAAATATATTTTGTTTTTTTCTGACCGGTTGCAAAGGCAAAGCCCTCCCAGCACTGAGTTTCCGCCCGGCACTCGAGAGGCAAAAGCATCAGCCCATCGCCTTTTCCCGGCAATTGAGCCCGAAAATTCTTGAGTAGACCAGGCAGGAGCACGTTCCACTCAGAAAAATCAGAGACGGACAGTTCCTCCGCAAGCATATACTCCATAAGTGTCAATTGACTATTCGCAAAGGCATATTCACCCCGGTGCCAGAGGTGGAGTCTGTCCTCAGCAAAGCGCAGCAACAGAACACGGGTTGTGGGCAGGCCCAGTCGCGTCGGAGCCCGCAAGTCATCCCATTGCGCATCATTCACCCAGGTGTATCCGGCCGCCAGATCAATAAGATTGTTTACAGCAGCGCTCAGGTCCTGTTTTTGCTTACGTTCGGTATACTGTTGATTAGCTTTAAGACCTTCGGGGATTACAGTGCCGCGACCGTAAACGGCCTCAATCAAGAATCGTGCATCGTCCGGCATGGCAAAACCTTGTTTTTCCAGTAAGACTCGCTGGGTATTCCAGAGCTGGCTGTGGTTCCCATAGACCAGAGCACCTCCACGAAATTTCTGCCTGTACCATCCAGCATCAGGGTCTGCTGTGAATTCAGGAGCATGAATGTAGAGCCTGGCTGTTCCGCGTTCATCAGGTCTTGAAATCGGATTGCCGTGTGCATCCCGGCTGTGCCGCATCAGACGTCCGGCCCTCTGGATGAGCAGATCGATGGGAGCCAGATCCGTGATCAAAACATCAAAATCCAGATCGAGGGATTGCTCCACGACCTGCGTTGCAATCAGGACGCGGCCGTTGCGCTCGAGGGCCGTACTATTTTTGCCGAACCAATCAAGGACATTAGATTCTATCCGTAGTCGGTCACCCATGGCGAATCTGGCATGGAAGAGATGCATCTTCTCCCGATCGATCCCCGGGACTGAATGGAGCAGATCATAGGCGGCGATGGCATCACTGACTGTATTGAGAATCCAGCAGCAGCATTTACCTGAGTCAATGACATCGCTAATAGTACTCAGCACAGTATTCTGAGCGTATAAAAAATGTGCCTCAACCGTCCTGCGAACAGTTGGTCTGGTTTTGATCTCTTCAAAATCGCTTTGCATGAGCCCGGTGGCCGATAGGCAACTCACCAGAGGAAAGGGGGCAGCGGTGCTCTCCGTGCCGATAGCGACGGGATCTGCCAGCCCGGAATTGTAGGCTTCCAGGAAGCGCTGACGGAGGACCGCTGGGATCGTCGCTGAAAGCATGATTACAGGCGTAGTATTCGATGCAAGGTAAGTGAGCAGGCAACAAATGAGTTCGTTCATGTACTCGTCGTACGCATGGATCTCATCAAGGACCAGGATCTTGTTACTGAGGCCAAACAGCCGCAGGCTTTGAAACCTGGCCAGTAGCACCCCAAGCAGCGCCTGATCAATGGTGCCTACTCCGATCTGGGCCAGAAGTGATTTTTTTGCACTGTCCGCAAGCCAGGCAGAGCAAAGGGCACCCGCAGTCAGATCCGGATTTTTCCCCGTATCGTACGCTCCAGTTTCTGGATGCGTTTCAGTAACGATCGTGCTGCGAAAACCGGAGTCAAGCCGGGCATTGCTGTGAGCTAAAACCAGCGAAGGCTGGCTTTCCAGAGTGTAGAGCTTGCGATAGATGGCCTGGGTGCGCCGGTACATTCCATTGGCCGTGGCCATGGTCGGCAGGGCAATGAAACAACCGTCCACCTGACCTTGATTGGCGATGCGTCCCGTCAGGATGAAAGCAGCTTCTGTCTTTCCCGCCCCTGTTACGTCCTCCAGAATCCAGAGCTGGGCCCCTTGCGGGATGGAAACATTTTCAACGTATTGCTGCAGCGGAGTGAGTTCAAAATCGGGAAATAGCTGCTGCGAGCCCAGGTGCTTCTGGAATCGAGATGGCAAAAGACCAGAGGCCTGCACGGCTTTCCGGGCACAGGCTAGCGCCAGAGGCCAGTATTCGCGGAGCGGCAGCTTTTTATTCCGGTAATTGCTTTCAGAACCATAGGAAAAGTATGCGCGGTGTGACCCCAGCCAGTCGCACAAAACTGCAAAACCGGCCAGTGTAAATGAGTGGGTCTTCAATGCGGATTCTGTCCTGTCCGTTGTCAGCAGTGGCACCTGATCAATAAACATCGCATGACAATCCGTAATGAATGCGAGGGCTGCCGCTATGTCATCATCTGCGAAGAATGTGTGAATATGGGTCGGTAGGCCTTTAGATGTGCGCGGTGGAGTGCCATGATGGCCCGTTGTAATGGACATCAGGATGGACGGAATCTCACTTTCGAGAATCGTCTGTGAAAAAAGAGCCTTTTCAACAAATAGCCCGGAGAGTCGGGGAAAAGCCTTCAGGCAACGCTTTTTGAAAAAAAGAAATCCGAGGCTGTCATGGCGCAAGCTGTAAGGAAGTGGAGTCGCCTCTGGCTGGAGCACAGAGAGAATGTCAGAGCGTAGACCCTGGAAGGCGCTGGAAAACTTGCCCAGATCGTGTAGTGCCAGAAAGAAACAGATGAATCTTGTCAGGTCGACTTCCGACATATGCAAGAGGGTTGCCATTTTGGCGCGAAATACCTCATTTTGCTGCAGAAAGACCTGACCGACGCCCGCTACATCGAGCAGGTGATAAACAAGGGGATGCCAGTCAGCCGTGTCTGACTTCCCCCAGAAGTCATAGTAGGTTATTTGTTTGTCAACCGCTGCCATAGACTGGAGGCAGACTATCATACCCCTGTGACAGTATCCAATCCTTTAGCGAAAGGGCCTTCAAGGCCTTATTTTCGGGGACACCAGTCTCTGCCTAAGAATCCAAGAACACGATATGTCCTGGGGTGCCCGGCTTAACACCGGGTGATTCCGGCTTGGTGAAGAGAAGCCTTGCTTATTCTTTCAGGGACAGGGACAGGCATGGTGGCACAGGATCTTCTGGCCACGGCAAATAGCAAGACAGCTGTTTTGCTGCGTTCCGGAGACCGTGCAAACAGCTCCCGTGGGCAGGTCCAGACATTCTCCACATTCAGCACGCGCGGCCGGACCGCGCACTGGTGCGGGCCGACAATCGGCCAGAAAGAAAAGAAAGAGCAGGAGAACCAGGGTACGCAACAGATTTGTTTTGATTGACGATATCGCCAGCATGGATAAGCTTCTTGCTCCGACATGCAGGAGCGTAAACCATTTTTTCTCAAACGTATCCTGGAGTTGCTCCAGGCGGATCTGGGATCCGCACCCCTTTCCTGTGAATTTGAGGATGGCTCGCTTTTTGAGCTGGGTAGCGTTGCACCACCTCTGTACACAGTTCCATTCCTCGGCAAAAATCTGACCATTGCCCGGCATCCGGCAGAGATCACACCCCAGGAAAAAATCGCTATCGGCAGCGCAGAAAAGCTGGCCCGGCTTCTGCTTTCCCGATTAAAAGAATCCCCCCATCCGCGTCCAGGTGAAGTGGGTGCCTTTTCCCTGCCCCATTTCCTGGCCGCCCTGCATGAGCTCTTCAAAACCATGCAATCGCGGGCCATTCTGCTCGATAACTACGAGAAAATCATCCAGCTCAATCAGCAGATTCTTCTTGCTGATGACTTGATCTCAGCCCTGCAGGTGATCATGGACATGGCCAAAACCACTCTGGGTGGTGAAGGCTCTTCCCTGCTTCTGGTAGATGCCCGGACCGGAGAGATGTATTTCAATGTCATTTCCGGAGAGCATGAAAGCCAGCTCAAAGAAATTCGTATACCCTCCGGCCAGGGCATTGCCGGCAGTGTCGTTGCCACAGCCCGGCCGGAGATCATCCGCAGCGTACAGGACGATCCCCGTGCCTTCCACAATGTGGATACAACGCTCGGGAAGACGACTCGCGATATGATGATCGCTCCCATTATCGCTCGCGGGCAGGTCATTGGTGTCATTGAGGTAATCAATTCCCTGTCCCCCCACGGGTTCATGGCAGAAGATCTGGAGTTTCTTTCCAACATCGCCTCCCATACCAGTCTTTTGATTGAGAACGCACGTTCCAAGCAGGATCTTTTGCGCACCAACAGGGAGCTGGACCATAAGATCATGGAAGTTCAGGCACTCTATGAAGCGGGGAAAGTGCTCAGCAGCTCTCTGGATCTGCCATCGATTAAAAAAAATATTCTAAGATCTTTGATGAGAATTTTGAAAATTGGCCGGGGGGCTATTCTGCAACCCTCCTACGGAACTACCGTCATGATTGAGCATGAGCTTTCCCTGACAGCCGATGGTTTTAAGGAAAGTACGCTGGGCGGCAACTTCCAGGAAGCTGCTGATGTTCTGACCTGGCTTGTGGCCAATAAAGAACCGGTGTACCTCAAGCGAAGTGAAAGCGGAATGGTGCAACGTTTCTTAAACTCCAATCAGCGCCTGGCGGAAATGGGTTTTGCGGAACTCTGGCTGCCGGTGTTCAGTCCGCACGACAATGCCCTTTCCTTTATCATAGCTTTGGGTCAGCTGGAGGGGGAACCGGGTTTGCCCTTTCTCCAAAGTGTTATGGCTCAGGCTGAGTCTGCCCTGCGCAACATTGAGAGCTATCATCAGGCTCTGGTGGCCACGGAAAAGGAAAATCACGTACGCAAGACGTTCCAGAAATACGTGCCCGATCGGGTGGTTCAGGAAGTGCTCGAAGAAACGGAGGCCCGCGGGCCGGCAATACAGCAGATCGCCGTCCTCTTTGCCGATATTCCCGCCTTCACGGCCCTTGCGGAAAAAACAGCCCCGGCATTGCTCGTTGAACTTTTAAATGAATTTTTTGAAGAAATGGTCGGCATTGTCAATGTGCGCGGCGGCATTGTGGATAAGTTCATGGGCGACTCCCTGATGGCCCTTTTTGGAGTGCCGGAAAGTAGCAGTGAAGATACAGCCCACGCCGTTCTTTGCGCGATGGATATGCAGCAGGCTCTTTCAGCCTTAAACGGACGGCGTCGCGAGAAAGGCCGGCCTGAGTTTGGCCTGTGCATTGGAGTGCACTGCGGCCCGGCCCTGGTGGGCAACATGGGAGCCAGTCAACGGCTCGACTTCACGGCCATTGGAGACAGTGTTAATCTGGCCAGCAGACTGGAGAAATTGAATCGTTTGTATGGAACATCCATTCTGCTTTCTTTTGAAGCCGTGGCCGGTTCTGGACTCCCCAATCTGCCCATCCGGGAGATCGATCAGGTCTATTTGCGCGGCAAGAGTAAACCCACCCGTGTTTTTGCCCCGGCAAAAGAAGGGCCGGCCCATGTTGCTGATTTTCTGGAAGGCATGGCTGCTTTCCGGGCAGGCAACTTCCCGGATGCCCTGCGTTTCTTTGAAAAAGAACCGGAGCACAGGATCAATCAGTTGTTTATCGAGCGCTGCAGGCGGTTTATTTCTGATCCTCCGGCCAACTGGAACGGCGTCTTTGCCCTGCCCGTTGTTTGAAGAGGCACTTCACAGCCGCCTTCCTCCACAGGCGGGAGAAAAATGCTGGTAGCGGCAGCCTGTCAGAAAACTTACCTCTCAGGAGTGAACTGTGAAGATTAAAGTAGAACAGGAATTCGATTGTAATCTGGACATGCTGCTGCGGGCCAGGGAGGAACGCTACAAGCATCTGGATAAATTCCCGGAACTCAAGAAGGTTACCATCGTTGCGGAAGAAGAGGACGGAGAAACTCTGCGTCAGGTCCGCCACATTTCCATCGCTGAGAGTATGCCCGCAGTTCTTGCAACAGTCATGCCGGAAGGTTCACAGGTTCTGATAGAAACCAGCGAATTCAGTCTCAAAGAACATCTGCATACTTTTGAAGTCAAACCCGGTGGCGGGCTGGACATTTTTCACATTACCGGAGTGTCCCGCTACTATGGACTGGACGATGGTCGAGCCGGTCGCAACTACGACATCGACATCAAGAGCAAAGCTTTTTTGATTGGTGGAGTCATTGAAGGCGCGATAGCGGATATCTACCGCAAGAATATTGAGAAAGATAAAACAAGCATATCGAATTTTATAAAAATGTTGGAGGAAGGCGATGGATCCAGCACAGCGAGCCAGGATCCTACTTGAGGCCCTGCCTTACATACAGCGTTTTCATAAGAAAACCGTAGTCATTAAATATGGTGGCGCGGCTATGGATAAAGCCGATCTCCGTGACCGGTTTGCTCAGGATGTTGTACTCTTACAATATGTGGGCATCCGGCCCATCATTGTCCACGGCGGTGGCCCGCAGATCAATCAGCTGCTCAAGAGTTTAAACATCCAGTCCCATTTTGTTTCCGGTCATCGCTACACGACACCGGAAACCATGGAAGTTGTGGAAATGATTTTATCCGGCCGGGTCAATAAAGAGATTGTGGCCCAGATCACTCAGGCCGGGGGACGCGCTGTGGGCATTTCGGGCAAAGACGCCGGTCTTGTTCGTGCACGCAGGCACTGGCTTGAGGAAAAAAAGACCGATGGCTCGACAGAGAAGATTGATCTGGGTCTCGTAGGCGATGTAGAATCCGTTGAGCCCGGCGTGCTGGAAGCGCTGGATGAAAAAGGATTCATTCCCGTCATTGCACCCGTCGCGCTGGGTGATAACGGAGAGACGCTGAACATCAATGCAGATACCATGGCCGGTGCTTTAGCCGGAGCCCTGCCGGCAGAGAAGCTCATCCTTTTGACTGACACCCCGGGAATTCTGGAAGATGGACAGACCATTACCGGTCTGACTCCAGAGCGTGTGCGCAGCCTGATAGACAGGGGAATCATTCAGGGCGGCATGCTACCCAAAGTGCAGTGCTGTCTGCGGGCTCTGGACCAGGGTGTGCGTCGGGCCCATATCATAGATGGCCGCGTTCCGCATGCACTCTTGCTCGAAATTTTTACCGACCAGGGTGTGGGCACGCTCATCATGCAGGATTGAATAAGCTTTTTCCTTGTGCTGGCATGCGTTGCTGAAGTTCTGTCCCGCATGCCTTTCAGTGAAGCGATCAAAAATGCCGTGCGCACCATCCCCGACTGGCCACAAAAAGGGATCATGTTTCGTGATATCACCCCGTTGTTTCAGAACGCACGAGTGCTCCGCTCCACACTGGATCAGTTTGTGCACAGGTACATGGAAGAAGAAATTGATCTGGTTGCCGGGATTGATGCCCGCGGTTTTCTGCTGGGCGTGACCCTGGCCTATGAACTCAAGCGGGGCTTCATTCCCGTGCGCAAGCAGGGGAAACTACCCTTTGAAACGATCAGGGAAGAATATGAACTGGAGTATGGCAAAGCAACGGTCGAATTGCACAAAGACGCAGTCAGGCCGGGCCAGAAGGTCATTATTATGGATGATCTCATCGCCACCGGTGGCACAATGCTTGCCGCCATCAAATTGATTCGCAAGCTGGGCGGTGAAGTCCGCGAAGTATGCGCCATCATTGATCTGCCGGACCTGGGAGGTTCAGAAAAAATCCGGGCCGCCGGAGTTCAGGTGTATTCGGCCTGCTCTTTTGACGGCCATTGATCCTTCTACGCGCAATTCTTCTCTCCCTGCTGCTTGTGGTAGCGGTGCCGGCACAGGTGGCCTGGACGGAAGTCAGCCGCCGCCTGCCGGAAGTCTGGAAGGTTCATTACCCGGTCAGTGACGTGCAGTTTGAGCCCCAGGCGGGGCGCGGCGTACTGCGCGTTCAACATGGCGGGCGTGTGGCCTTTTACTATCCCTACTTTGCGCGTGTGCCGCGTATGGGCAAAGGGGAGTCGGGGCAACTGGAAAAAAAAACCGTGCGGCGGATTGAACTGTGGGTACGGTATGAGCCTCAGCTAAAGAACCCTTACAGTTTGCATTTCTTACGAGAAGATCTCCTCCCGGGATCGGGGCGAGTCTGGATTCGTCGCTAAGAAAAACGATTGTCTGCCGGTCCCTTCCGGGAGAGGAGACCTGATGGTCGCCCCCAATTACCAGGAAGCTCTGCGCAAGCGTATGCAGGATGCTAAAATCAATCCCATCATGCAGGAAGAATTCCTGCGCCGGGCGGATCTGGTGGCCCGGGGAGCATCGGGCAAAGTTCCCTGGTCAGCCATTAGGGATTTGCATGCAGAGGACTATTTTGATTTCCGTGATCTTAGCTCTGGAGAGAACGCAGAGCTTTCCCGATTGGCCGTGATCAAACTCAACGGTGGCCTTGGAACATCTATGGGCCTGGAACGGGCCAAATCTCTCATCGAAGTAAAGCCAGGCCTTAACTTTTTACAAATTATTATGCGTCAGATTCAGGCACTGCGCCAGAAAAGCGGGCAATGGATTCCTCTGTTTTTTATGAATTCCTACAATACCAGATCCGACACCCTCGCTCTACCTGGTATTCTTTCTTTCAACGGCGATTGGCCGGTAGATTTTGTGCAACACAAAGTGCCCCGCCTGCTCAAGGACAATCTGCTTCCTCTGGGAGATGGCCAGAGCGATGAGCACTGGTGCCCGCCCGGACATGGCGATGTATATTTTTCTTTAATGTTATCCGGTCTGCTGGACCGATTGCTGGCAGAGGGTAGAGAAATCGCCTTCATTTCCAATGGCGACAATCTGGGTGCGACCGCGCATCCAGGCATCCTGCATGCTGTCCTTGAACAACAGCTGGATTTTCTTATGGAGGTGACGCCCAAGACCCGGGCTGACCTTAAGGGCGGTGTCCTGTACAGACACAGGAGTGCCGGAGAGGAACGCATCGAGCTTCTGGAAACGGCGATGGTGGAGCCGGAGCATATCCAGGATTTTGAGGATGTGAAACGTTTTGCTTACTTTTCCACCAACAATCTCTGGATTCGCCTGGAAGCGCTCCGCGATCAACTGAAGAAAGGCCTGCCACTGGCATTGATAGTCAACCCCAAGAAAGTAGCCGGTCAGGAGATTCTGCAACTTGAGGCGGCCATGGGTTCAGCTATCGGGCATTTTATGCGGACCCGCGGGCTCATCATTCCCCGTGATCGCTTTGCTCCGGTTAAAAGCTGCGCGGATCTTCTGGTGCGGCGCAGTGACGCGTACACACTCATGGAAGATTCGCAACTGGTCATGGAAAGAGAACGCCTGCGGCTGGACATGGGCGAGCCGCGCATTGTGCTTTCCGATCATTACAAAACTGTAAAAGATTTTGAATCTCTGTTTCTGCAGATTCCGTCCCTGTCCGGGATTGCGTCACTGGAAATTCAAGGTCCGGTACTCTTTGATAAGAAAATGACTCTGCGTGGAACTGTGCGTCTGGAAAATCAGAGTTCAGTCCCCCGACCCATCAGTTCTCTGGGGCGCGACTTGCTGAGCGATGAATCTGTAGAGATCAGCTGAGTTGTTGAGTCAGTATCAGAACGCTGGAAAAGATGAGTAACAGAGCCACGGCCTTTCCGGGGAATTGGTAACGCTGGACGAAGAAAGCGCCCAGCAGGGGCAGGAAAAGTCGGGCAATGTTGGCAAAGTTAGCCCAGTATTCATGGCCTGTTGCCAGTGATATGAGTCCAAGGGAAATGCCCAGAAGGATGAAGCCGGCGCTGCTCTGGGGGTCCACAATCGCAGTCATCATTTTGCGCAGGCGGTAAAGGCCGGCGCACAGTATGATAAGTAAAGCATATTGGCCGCTGGCCGGTGTGGCGCTGAAGTATTCGATGACGCCAGAGAAGGGCCAGCCTCCCCGACTGGCTGCCTGATCCGGCGTAAAACCAATCCGGGACCACCAGAGAAGCAGGGGCAATACACTGCCCAGACTGTAAGCCATGAGAGATAGATTCTCTTTCTTGCACCGGCCCGATTGGAAAATCCGGAGGAGAGCCGATGCACTCAGTGCCAGAGGGAAAGCAAGCATTGTCTCTTTCACGAGCAGTGCGAAAGCAAGCAGGAAGGAAAAACCGGCCCGCGAACGCTCCGGCGAAGCTCTGGATAGACCCCGAAAGGCGAAGAGGGCCAGTTGCAGGGCAAACCCATCGGGCAGGACCAGAAGAAAGCAGAGTAAAGACAGAGGATTGAGCGCCAGAGCTGCGGTCATGAAATCGGCACGACGCTCGCAGTTCAAATAGACCAGGATCAGTTGAGATAGTAAAAGAAAAAGGGGCATCCCCAGAGAAAGGATCTCCGGTCCGACCCGGTAGAGCCAGAAAGTCAGCCAGACAAAACCGATTCGTGCCCGGCGGAATGACGGAGCATCGACCACTGCCGGCCCCGCGCCTCCCAGTTCGGCAGCCAGATAGTAGTAGAACTGACCATCGTAGCCGCCGGAAGGATAAACGACTGCCGGCTCCGGCAGCATTTTCTGGTTCAACCGGGCAAAACAAATGTCGGGATGACAGCCAAAACCATAGAAGGCGCTGACGTTCCCCCAGGATGCTACCTTGAAAATTCCTGCCAGCGCATAAAGCAGGAAAACCAGACAGAGCAGTTGCCAGCGAAGGATGGAAAAAGAAAAAAAATTTTTTCTCATGGACAATGACTGTAGCGCCTGTAGAGACATCCCATTCTGCATCAGCTAATCATAGTTTTCCTGGCATTCAGCGTCGGAGCTGCGAGCGTCCTGCCCTGTAGCGATAAGGTTTTCATTGGTCCTTTCTTGCCTCTGCGTCAGGCGGATACTTCCCCCGGCAGGCTAATTTCCGGGGCTTTACAGAGCGAGCTGGAAAAACAGGGTTTGCGCACGGAACCTGTTCCGTCCACCGATCTTGCTGCGGCCATGGACCGGGCGGCGGGTTGTCCACTGCTGGCCGGCTACTATGATGCCGATGGTCGCTATTACGGTCATATCTACAATACCTCGGAAAGAACACTCGTTGATGCTTTCAATTCTCAGGAAATTCTCAGTGACCTTCCCGGTCTTGAACCGGAAAAGGAGAGTGACTTACGGCAAAAGTTCGTTATCGGACTGGTCCGCCGACTCCGAAGCAATCCGCGTTTGCGCAAGCGTCACGATAATCTTTATGAGCTATACCAGATGTCCCCCGTCTATGGGCGGATACCCGCCTGGGCTCATGAAGAATCCACCATTGAGGAAACTTTACGCGAATTTCAAGAAAATGTCCAGGTAGCCTCCAACATAGAAGCCAGTCTGCGAAGACAGCCGGCCGCAGTAAGTATTATAACGCGCCGACAGATTGAGATGTCCGGTGCCCGAACCGTCAATGAAATTCTCATGATCTATGTCCCCGGGATGTTTGTGACGGAAGACCAGGATGACACGATCGCAGCTTTCCGCGGTCTGGCTCCGGACAGTAACGCCAAAGTCCTCTTGCTGATCAATGGTCAAAAAATCAATACAGAATGGCAATTTGGCCCTCCGGATTCTTTGATCAACGGCCTGGCCATGGATCATATTGAACGAATCGAAGTGATCCGCGGACCCGGTTCAAATACCCACGGTCAGGGGGCCCTGCTGGGTGTGATCAATATTATTCTTCGAAATGAAAAGACAAACGGCGCGGTAGTTAAGGGAAGTGCCGGGCAGGATCAATTCAATGGTTTCAGCATTCTGGCAAGCCAGCGGGGAGAGCACCTGGAGTCGTTGCACAGTACGTTTTTCCTTTCCCGAACAGGCTATAACGGCCAGGCGCTTCGCGAGGAAGGCTGGGCCAAAGACCGGGGCTATGATGGTGCAGAAGGATATATGTACCGGTTAGAACCCGGACTTAAAAAAACGGCCGATTGCGCCGCAAAATCGGATCGTGCTTTTGTTTTTGCGGAGGACTGCTACTATCGCAATGTTTCTGTTTCCGGCAGTCGTTTGAAAAAGGCAGAGCATCTGCTGGCTATGGGCCAATTGCAATATGGCGAGGGCCAGCTGACGACGCTCTATTCCGATCAAATCCGGGATAATTACAATTTCTACCGTGACCGCAATGAAATCCATCAGATCCTTGGCATGGTCTCCGGTTCTTACAACTATCAATTCCGTGAAAGAGCCAGTCTGGAAGCACGCAGCTATTATGCCCGCGATGATTTCATGTTTCAATCGCATGGCGGTTCAATGATGGCCGGGGTCCGCGAAAACCGCTACGGTGGGGCTCTGGTGGGCCGCCTGGCAAGTTCCGGCAACCGCAATCGACTGGCCCTCGGGGCAGAGCTGAACCGGTATGATATGGGCCAGGACGATGTAAATGGAAACAATTTTATTGTGAACCGGCGTTCCGATGAGTTGCAGGATGATCCCAATTTGAAAAGAAAGTTTGTTTATACAGATTCCATACTAATTCATAGCTTCTTCATGGAAGACTTTTTCCGGCTGACACCAGATTTTGAGATCTTTGGCGGCCTGCGCTATGATGAGCATCCTTTCTGGGGCAGCAATCTATCACCCCGTGCAGGTTTTTTCTTCAATCCTTTCTCCAGTCTGCAGTTTCGACTGTCGTACCAGGAAGGCTTCCGCGGAGCGGCAGGAGTTGCTTATGTGGGTGGCTACCAGGGAGATGGATTGCTGCGAGCGCGCAACTACAATCAGGTTGCTCTGGCCCGCATTCCGGCGACGGATGAATTTGGAACGCGCTATGAACGCAGCAATATCGCGGAGCTGCGTCCGGAAAAGATCAGGTCCGGTGAACTGGCCGTGCACTACAGTCCGGGCAGCAATTGGGAGCTGGAAGGCATATTTTTTTACAATCTGCTGGAGAACGTTATCGATGTGGGCGTCCTGTTTGCAGACCCGGCCGTCTTTAAGATGCCGGCGATTGGCAATGATATCCCTGGCGACTGGAACGGCTACTGGTTCTATCGCAATCTTCCCGGCGTTATCCGTCAGGGCGGGGTCGAGGCCGGCATTCAGCACCGCAGCCGCTCCCTGCATATTGGCCTGAGTCACGCTATGGTCCGGGTCCTGTCGGCATCTGATTCTATGTATTTTGAAGATTACAAAGGAGGAATGTATCTGACGTCGGACCGTGAGAACAAGCATTTCAAGGCATATCCGGAAAACCTGACGCGCATCCATCTTTTCTGGCAGATGCCAGGCGGTTTTTCTCTGGCTTTGAATTATTTATACTATTTGAACTGGTATTCCCCTGTTGGCGAACGTATCGAAGGCAATCACATCGCCACAGGAAGTATTTCCTACTCACCCCATGAAGACGTGGTCATCTCTCTGACCGGTAAAAATCTTCTGGCAGCCGGAAATCTGTATCCCATGAATTCCAATGCCGGAGATCGAGTGGTCAGCCGGGGAAGCCCGGCGCTGGAAGAACGGACCTGGTGGGCTTCCCTGAGGATTACTCTGAGGTAAGCCGATCTAAAGGCCTCCCTGCAGAAATTCTCCCTTCCAGATTTCCTTGGGACTCATTCTACAACGATCCAGAATGGCTTCGCAGGGAGTGATCAATATCTGTTTTTCACATTCCGCCAGATCTTCCCTGTGGTAAAAAGCACCATCCAGTGTTTTGCGGGTGGCCTGGATCTGGATAGCATACATTTCCTGATCTTCCCTCTCCCTGCGGTCACAATGGATTACACGCAAGAGCCGGGCCCGGACCATGCGCTGCACTGCTTCCTCGCGGGTCACGACGTCCGGGCCATCGACACCAACATAAGAGCCGGTGCAATGGAGAAAAAGAAAGGAACAGCCGGCCAGAAGTCGGAACATCACACCGGAAGTGGATACTCTGCCAGTTCACTGAGATGTTCTTTGACTTCCTGGTCGGTCAGTTCATGATCCTTGAGATTGCCATTAAAGTAATCTTCGTAGGCAGCCAGGTCCAGATAGCCGTGCCCGCAAAGATTGAAGAGGATCGTGCGGGCCTCCCCTGCTTCTCTGGCCTGGCGCGCCTGGCGAAACACCTCGGCTATGGCATGGGTAGCTTCCGGAGCCGGTAGAATTCCCTCCGTGCGCGCAAAGGTGACACCGGCCTGAAAGCATTCGAGCTGCTGGATCGCAACGGCATCAATCAGACCATCTTTGAGCAGCTGACTGACAATGGCACCAGCACCATGGTAGCGGAGGCCTCCGGCATGGATGGACGCCGGCACAAAGGAATGCCCCAGAGTGTACATGGGAATAAGCGGAGTCATGCCCACCGTATCACCAAAATCGTAACGAAATTCCCCGCGCGTCAATTTAGGGCAGGATGCCGGCTCAACGGCAATGCAACGAACCTTTCTGCCTTCTTTGAGCTTATGGCGCAAGAATGGAAAAGAAAGTCCGGCAAAATTGGATCCCCCGCCAAAGGGAGCAATGACCACATCAGGAAATTCGCCGGCCTTTTCCATTTGTAGCAACGCTTCCTGTCCCACAACCGTCTGGTGCAGGAGCACATGATTGAGAACGCTGCCCAGAGCATACTTTGTATCCGGATCACCCGCTGCCCTTTCCACGGCTTCGGAGATGGCAATGCCCAGACTTCCAGGGGAATTTGGCTGCCGGGACAGAATCTGTTTTCCCGCCTGAGTCCGCGGGGATGGCGAAGGAAATACTTCAGCACCCCAGGTGTTCATCAGTGTTTTGCGATAGGGCTTTTGTTCGTAGCTTACTTTGACCATATAGACTTCGAGATCGATGCCAAAAACATGACAGGCATAGGCAAGGGCGCTGCCCCACTGGCCGGCTCCGGTTTCTGTTGTGATTTTTTTAACACCTTCTTGCTTGTTGTAGTAGGCCTGCGGAACCGCTGTATTGGGCTTGTGGGAGCCCGCGGGACTCACTCCTTCATACTTATAGTAGATGTGTGCCGGTGTATCCAGGAAAGCCTCCAGCCGATGTGCGCGAAACAGGGGAGTCGGTCTCCAGATTTTATAAATATTAAAAACTTCATCAGGGATTTCGATATACCGTTCCCGGGTTACCTCCTGCTTGATGAGCTCCATGGGAAAAAGCGGGGACAGATCTTCGGGGCCAACAGGGGCCTTTGTGCCCGGATGCAGCGGCGGAAGGCAGGGGTTGGGCATGTCCGCCTGGATGTTGTACCACTGGCGCGGAATTTCTTTTTCTGATAAAAGGATTTTGTGATCTTGTGACATTATCAAAAGCTCCAGGGAGGTTTCAGACTGTAAAACCTTTTTTTGCTCCAGGCCGCCGCGAGGCCTGGAGCTTTAGTTAGAGATGGCGATCAGCGAATCTCGCGGGCACGATACCAACTGCCCTCGTTCCAGAGGCAGAATCCCTGCCAGCGTGAACCGTCACAATTCTTGCTTTTGATACTGAAATGCGGTAGAGCTTTGCACACCAGCTTGTTGTTCAACGTCCCCAGTTTGGCCCGCAGGCCGGGGCAACTTTCATCATCGGCTGACGTGACCACAATCCCGCTGCCATCGATCCAGTCCGGCCGGGCGACACGGTAAGGATCGAAAGCCCTGTCCCACATTTTGAGGAACGATTCCGATGAATTTTCTATATTGGTGGTGATGACACCCAGTTTATTCAGATCCCGGATAACGTCACGTGTGAATCCGATATGGGCATAACCGGCAAGATCAAAATCGCTCAGAGTCCCGTAGGAATTCCGATTTCCCTGGGCCGCCCGGGCCACTTCCCGCTCTGCCGCGCCCGTGTCCTCTCCGCAGGCCCATTTTTCTGATCCATTGCCATAACGGGACGATGGATTGTAGTAACGCGGACGGATCTGATCGATAAAACCATTGAAATCGCTGGCAAATCCGAGAGGCACGTTGTAGCCGATTGCGCCCAGGCCATAGCTCTGAGCAAATGAGCGGCTGGATCCATGACAGTTATTGGCTACAGAAATTCGGCTGTAGGTATTTTGTTTTTCATTGCCCGTGCGCAGTCCAATCACGCCCCCTGTTTTCTTTACCATGCGCACAGCCTCCGGGGTGATCTTTTTTTCATCAATGAGTTTACCGCGAAACATGGGCCGGAAATGCGCATGGGATACGAATAACGGATAGTGCCGATGGGCAACAGCGATGTTGTAGGTATCCTGAAAGGATCGCGTCGACAGGTGAGCCACATCAACGATCATATTGCGTTCGATCATTTTTTTCACCAGCGTTTTTCCCAGCGCAGTGAGCCCCTGGACATTGTTCTTCTGCCCGTCCAGCTGAATCCCTTTCAAAGCCGTGCTCAAGTCGTCCGGCGAATTGTCACCGCCGCCAAAAAAGGCCTTCGCATTCACAAATGCCTGCACCAGATCGAACATCTTCTGAAAATAGGCGGTGCCGCCAAACTTGTTGTTGAGTTCATGTACGGGCTGGAGGGAGCGCACCCCCAGATTGTAATAATTACTCAATTCCCTTTCCAGATCCTGCTCACTGCTTACGTTATTGAATATTTCGCTGGCTTCAATGGCCAGGACGACCGCCAGCTTACCGTTGTGGATGATTCTGCGCGCATGGGCCGGCGTCAGGGCGATCTCATACCAGCTCGCATTGCGCGCGGCAAAGGTATGCGCTGCTTCCAGTTGTCGCCGAACATTTTTCATATCATCACAGGGAACAACACCACCGGTTGTATCGTAGTAGCCATTGCTGCGCGGCATGATCCCGCATATATAACGAAAATTGACCGCGCTCATGACGATGAGGCTCAGCCCCTCCTGGTGGGCTTTCTTGAGCCAGCCTTCCCACGCCTGCTGGTGACTCATCGTGGACCATACGGGCCAGTCGCGGTAGCGTCGGCTGGCATCTGCATGATGCCCATGGGTGCCAAAATGGTGCATGCCCAGTTCCGGCGAAACGAACGCGCCGGTAACCAGTCCGGGCATCCAGCTTACACCGTGATTGGTTCCGGAGCAGGATCGCAGGGCATGGGTTTCCGCGCCGTCAGCAGCTCCCCAGAGCAGCCGCCCGTCGTATCCCAGATTGCTGAACTGATGCAGGTGGTAATCGGCATGGCCGCGCACCGCACCCAGCGGAAAGGGCAAAGGAGCAATGGAAAGAGAGTCGGTCCGGGCTGTCTGGATAGCCGGCCAGAATAAAATCAACAGGAAGGTTTTTTTTAGATAGCAGGTCAAGCGCATGTACAGCTCCGGGGAATGGACATTCCAGAATTTTTGACTCTGCTTGCCCCGGCCGGAAAAACAAGCAAAAAATGAGTTATTCTTCCGATTGGGGAGCCGGCTGGATCAAAGGATCATCGCGTGTTTCCACTGCGGGTGGCTCCGCGCTGGCCCCTTCACGGCGCTTGCGAAGGATCGAGAGGGCGCTGGCTTTCTCCTCCTGAAGATCCTTCAGGGCCTGCTGGTCGCGCTCGAGCATCGTTCTGTAGCCATTCAGGGTATCCGCCGGCCAATCTTCCGTAAGGACGTGTTCGACAAGCTGGATGCGGTCGAGAATTTCCTGCCGCCGAACCTCAAAAAGGTAGGCAGCATCCGCCTCGGTGGCTTCCCCCGCAGAAAGGTCACGCAGGATGTTCTGGCGCCTTTCTTCTTCTTTCTCCTGACGAAACCGGTTCAGTGCTGGCTGGGGCAAGAGGGAGTTCTGCGGAAAGAGCTGCCAGAGCTTGCGAATCCGCTCGATTTGTTCTGTAGAATAGGGTTCACCGGTCAGAGGGTTGATCTGACCGGCCAGGCGGTCAAAATCCGGTGCCCCGTCCGATCCCGTGGTCCAGAAGGCCGTGTCAAACAGGGTGAGCCTTTCCGGGCTTTCGTCCGGGGAACCGGCCTGGTTAGCCGGAGAAAGGACGTAAAAAATGATGAGACAGAGAAAGAATGCACTTCCGGCAATCAGGTAAAGGAAGGACTTCACAGACGGGACTTAGCCAGATCGAAGTCGGCAGGCAAGAAAAAAACTTGTAATCCTGTAAAAAGAGGAATTCATCGCAAGATATGGTCATCCAATCTCTGGACCGCCGCCTGCTCTACGGTCTTTTTGCTCTTGCTTTCCTTTTCTGGCTCAACATTGGTTTTGGACTGCTTCAGCCGGCAACCGGGAGTTTTATCTTAAAGTGGGTGCCCAGTGCCATTCTGGCGTTCATTGTTTATCGGCACCGCACTTCCTGGCGCAGCTTTCTATTATTCTGTGCCGTTCTCATCCAGAGCATTGGTGCGGTCATTCTGGACTTTGATCGCAGCGGCTACGTTCTTTACTCCCTGGCCTTCACCGGGCTGGCTCATCTGTGTTATTGCGCGCAATTCCTGCCGACGGTTGAAACGCTTAAAAAAATGCAACCGGTGCGCTGGCTTCTGGTGCTGGCTCTTCTGGTCTATGCTCTGCTTTACGGCAGCTTTGTGGCTGATCATCTGCCGATGCGCATGCAATGGCCTGTTATTTTTTATATGATCCTTTTAACTCTTGCGGGGAGTCTCGGCATTCTTTCAGGCCTCTCCTGGCTCGTGGTGGTCGGAATGCTTTTTTTTATTCTGGATGACTCCGTCTTTAGCTGGCATCTCTTTGTAAGCCCGATTCCGGCCAATCACTTCATTACCTGGCCCACCTACATTGCCGGACAGACCTGCATCGTTCTTGGCTGTATCCGTCGTTGAAAAAAATTCGAGCATTGTCCCCATTTCTGTGGCAATGCGGGACGCTTCATCGGCACTCTGGTCTACCAGGCGCGCCTGAGATTGATTGCTCTGGGCAAGGTTGCTGAGTGTTTGCAGGGCTGCGGCAATTTCACCGGCAGAATGTGATTGTTCCATTGCTGTTGCATGCACGGAACGTGAGGATTCTATGATGTCCTTCGCCTCATGAACGAGCAATGCCAGGGCATCAGTCAGCTCATCCTTGAATTCCATGATGCGGCCGCTAAGCTGACTGCTCTTTCCGATTCCAATCAGAAGGCCTTCCAGCACATTTTCCGTGACTGAAAACCTTGCGGTAATCTCCTGAAAGTTTCCGGCCGCCCGGGTCATTGTCACCGTGATTTTTTTCACATTCTCCGCTGTGCTTTCGGCCAGGCGCGCCACCTCAGCCGCAACCACGGCAAAACCGCGCCCCTGCTCTCCCGCACGCGCAGCTTCGATCGCAGCATTTAAGGCCAGCAGATTGACTCGATCTGAAATGTCTGTAATGGTCTTTGTGATCAGTTCCATCTCCGCCCAGCTTACGTTGATACTGGACACGGCAGAATTGGTTGCCCGGGCGGCCAGACGTACCTGTTCCGCGTCAGCGAGCATACTGCGTCCCAAAATTTCGATCTCTGCCAGGTGCACAAAACTGCTACTTTGCGAAGCAGACAACCGCGAGGCTACCCGTTCCAGAATTTCCAGCTGCGTTTGCTCCTGATTGCTTCTTTCGCTGATGGAATCAGCTCCGGCAGAAAGTTCATGGAGGGCAGCACTCATCTCCTCGGATAAAATGGCCTGTTCAGCGATGTTCTCAGCAAGGGTAAAACTGCTGCGCAGCAGGTCTTGCTGCGTTCTCTGCAATTCACTGGCACTGCTATGTATGGATTTGAGCACGGAATCCAATCGTGCGGTCAGCCCATTGAATTGTTCCGCCATCAAACCCAGTGCATCGGCAGAAGAAAGAGAAACGCGGGCGGTCAAGTCACCGGCGGCCAACCGATCAAATTCCCGGGCCAGAGCTGTGGTGAAGCGCAGGATGGTACTTTTGCCAATGCCATAAGAAACAGCGCCTACAAAGAAACCCGCCAGAACACAACCGGAACAGAAAATCAAAAAGGACAGGTCGCTCTTATACTCCACAAAAAAATGGGCGTAGAACGGGAAAACAATGCCCATCAGAAGTCCGAAGCCCAGAGATCGGTTACGATAAGCCGCAATAACGCTTTTCGAGGGAATTTGAATCATCGGGCGATAGGGCGAAATTGTCTTCGGTCTTGACAACACCTTTCCTTTTTTGCTCGACGCTCGGGAACGATCCGGGAATGTTTCGCCATGCTACGCTTTGTAATTCTTTCCCTGATGCTTTTGACTTTCTCCCTGGGAGTCTATTGTAAAGGCGAACCATCCGCCCCGGTAACAGCAGAGTCCTCTGTCGAGAAGGTAGTCGATGTGGTTTGCAAGATGAAGATCAAGCCGGACGATGCCATGTCATCCATGCACAACGGACATCGTTACCATTTTTGTTCCGATTATTGTAAGGAACAATTCGATGCCAACCCGGCCAAATATGTGAAGTGACTATTTGAGTCGCGCCAGAGGTTCGTAAAAGGAAACGTGCCCGCGGCCATCTGTGTACAGATGGATCCCGCACTCCGGACAGCCGTAGTAACCACGGCCCTGCACGCGCAAGAGAGCCGAGCAATTCTGACAGACCACGGCATCGGTATCACCCACAGCAAGTCCCTCCCCGATGGTGAGCGCTCTGTTGTGCACGGGCAGATCACGGAGCATAAGCTGGGTGACCAGGGAATGCGGCAGGCTCACCAGTTCCAGGCGCAGCGATTTTTCTGACAGCAACTGTTCGCAGCCTTCTAACAGCGCGTCGATACCCTCCGATAACACCGGATACAAACCGCTGCAATCGATGCCCAGCACTCCTGGTGGGTGCTCCGACACCTTCTGAATCAGAGATCGGGCCGTTACCCGATCCAGAATTCCTTTTGCCTCAATCCTTTGCATTATGATTGTCCACAGGAAGCTCCACCGCTAAAGGGCCATTATGCCGCCTGTTTCTCATTTTCGTGCCTTCCTGGGATGGCTGAAAGAATTTTTATGGTTCGTCCTGATTTTTTTCTATAATCTGGCCAATCTGGTGGTACGACCCGGACCCCTGCGGGGCAGACGGCGGCCCATTGTTATCGTTGCCGATTTTTTTTGCTCACCTCTGTACTACCTGCCTTTGCGGCGGGCTCTCGCGCGCGCGGGATTTCCCGTGTATCTGGCCAAGCCCGGCCATATCTTCCGACCCTTGCGGGAGCAAGGCCGACGGCTCTCCCGGATGCTTGAGGACTGGAAAATCGAAGACGGGATTCTGCTCACCCACGGAGCCGGTGGTCTTGCAGCTCTTTCCCTCTCCGATGCCAGTCGCCAGAGGATCGAACATCTGATATCCCTGGGAACACCGTTTCACGGTACCCGTTTGTTTCTGTGGACACCTTACATTTCTGCATTGCGTGATACAGCCGTGGGCAGTGATTATCTGCTCATCAACCGCATGAATGCTCTGCTCTTTACTTCTTTCACGCCCTTTATCGCCTGGCAGGACGAATGGATTGTTCCTTTTACCCTGGCTCGCTTTGGCCAGGGACGGGATCTTGTTTTTGACCAGGTAGGAAGATACAATCTGGTACGCTCAAAGGAAAACATAGCCACTCTGGTGGAGTATATAAGTGACTACTATTCGGAACAGCCTCGCCCTGTGCCCGAGCCACCCGGTAAAACCGGCAAATCATCGGCTAAAAAATCAGCGAAAGCCAAAAAGAAGGCGCAGAAATCCCCGGCAAGGCCGGCGCGGAAAAGATGACCCTTGCAGAAGCCCAGCGCCAGGTAGACAATTACATCCAGGGCACAGCGGCCGGGTACTTTCCGGAAATCGTAAACCTGGCGCGATTGATGGAAGAAGTGGGCGAGATGGCGCGTATCTATTGCCGGCGCGGCCCACTGCGCCCGAGACCGGGGGACGACATTTCACCGGAAGCTCTGAAAGAGGAGATGGGCGATACCCTTTTTGTCCTTTTGTGTCTGGCAAATCAGGCCGGAATTGACCTGGATGAAGCGCTGGACACTGTGCTTGCCAAGTTTCAAATCCGTGACAAAGATCGTCATCATCCTGCGCAAGGATAGGGTTGCCGGCTTTCCCCTTTTCCCATTCCTGGCTTTCAATGGTTAAGAAATGCCTCCTGGCAGCAGCTCTTCTATCCCTCCTTCTTGCTTCTGCTTGCGCGAGTGCTACAGCCGGCCTTGCGGCTTCCAACATTCCCATGGATGGCAAACGTTACCGGGTGATCGGTCCGGTGACGGATACCCGCCGGTGGTGCGCCTTTGACATTGGCGTAATCGCCCTACCCCTGCGGCAGCCACCCATCAATGAAGTCATGCAGGATCTGCTCAAAAAAAATGAAGCCGATGCCTTGATCAACTTGCGCTACTGGACGGACCGGACCATCTTTCTCTTCCTCACCTGCCACCGTTTCCATCTGAGCGCTGAAGCGGTCAAAATTCTCGATTGATGCGAATCCCTGTAATTATCATTTCTTTGCTATTTATGAGCTGCCTGCCGGGAGGGGTAATCGGCAAAGGCGGCCGGTCCGGAGAGCCGCTGGTCATCCATAAGGCAACACTTCTCGGACAATCCTCTTACAGGATTTTATGCTGGGACCCCATTGAAGAACACCGGCGTAAGGAGTTGCTCGAACGCGAACCCACAGAGAAAGGCCGGGCAGAAGCGCGTCAGAGTTTCAACGGGCCCCCGGTCCGCCAGGTCAACCCCGGAGACTACCGCGGCGGCTGCGAAAGAGAAGGTTCCAGTTCTACTTTTTTTCTCTTCGGGATGTTTCCGGTCACCGCACCGCTGAATCCTGATTATGCCATCGGCACGGCTGTTCAAGAACTCGAAGGCGATACCATGATCAACATCTCTGCCTGGCATGAAGAACACCCTTATTCTCTGCTGGGCCGGGTCTCGGTTTTGAACGTTCGAGGCACGGTCATTCGTTTTGTAGAAGAAGAGAAACCCGCCCGCGGAACCAAACGCAGGACTGCCCGTTGAAAAGATATACTTTTCTGCTGCTCCTCCTGGCCGGGTGCATTGTTGAATCCTCTCAGATCAGTCCGTCTGCTTCGCAAACGGAAATCCTGGCGGCCATTGAATACAAACGCAAGGAATGCGGACACTCGCCGGATTTCCCGCTCATTGTTCCGCTGGATGCCACCGCCTACGGTGTTGAGCTTTGTTCCATCAGTATCGTACGGCAAAAATGTCCCTTTCGCGAGTACCCTCTGTTTTGTTTAGAGATGTACAATGTGGACATACCAGGGATTGGTCCCTGATGAAGCGGCTGTTTTTCCTTTTTCTGTTCTGCACACCTCTTCTCGCTCTGGATGTTACTCTGCGTGTGGTAGATCCGGTCAGTGGTCGGGCCGTACCGGATGTTCGCATCATTATCCGTGAGCTTCCGGCTGAGCGGGGACTGGTGACGGATACAACGGGAAGTGTGCGACTGCGCGGAGTGAAGCCTGGATTTCTGACCGTGCGGGCCATCATTCCCGGCGTGGGCATTGTGCAGCCTCGCCTGGAAGTGCGTTCGGAGGGGCAGGTACTGACCATTTTCTCGCGCGAGAAACCCAGGGAAGAGGCCCCTGATCAAAAGCAGATTGCCAGCGGGCAGAAAGGCATTGTGGTGCGCGGCGTGCGCGATAAGACGCGGGTGTCGCGCTTTCAGGTGCGCCTGGATGAAATCAAGCGGCTGCCCGGACAGTTTGGCGAGGCCTTGCGCGGCATTGAGACCCTGCCGGGGGTAAATGCCCCAGCTTTTGGCAATGGTGCCGTGAACATTCGCGGAGCCGATGATCGCGCCAACGCCTACTATATAGACGATTTGCCCATCGGCTATGCCTTTCATTTCTTTCCGGTTAACTCCACCATCCACAATGACATGGTTAAGAGCATTGACCTCTACACGGGAGCCTATCCGGCCATCTATGGCAATGTTACCGGTGGGATCATTGCCATAGAAACAATTGATGAAGTTGATAAATTTGGCGGAAATTCTTCTTTCGCGGTCTGGGCGGCCAATCTGCTGCTCAAAGGCCCTCTGGAGGCCGGCAAAGGCTATTATATCGTGGCCGGCCGGTATTCTTACATGCACATCACTTTGCAGCAGTTCATACCCCCCGGCATCCAGGCGCCGGTCTACTGGGATACGCAGGCCAAGTTTCGCTATCACCTCAGTGAAACGCAAAAATTGACCCTCTATTCTTTTGCCGCTCGCGACTGGTTTGCGGCCAAAATTGATCCTCTGCCCTCATGGGATCCCACTACTGAGCCGGACCCGGTTCTCGTGGGCGGTCGTGTGGATCTCAATCGCAGCTATCACACGGAAGCCATCAGGCATAGCTGGCAGCCCGGATCGCGATTGCAGAACGATTTAACCTTCTATATTACAGATAATACATTTTACGTAGACGGAAAAATCGGAGCGATCGAAGCGGAAATCCAGAATCGCAACGGCTGGCTGGCCCTCAAAGACCGCTTCTCTTACGAATTGCAACCGGAGCACGTCTATTTGAATCTGGGTTTTGAAACCTGGCGTATTCGCGCCAAATCGGAGGGCCGGACCGTTCGCCAGATAGATCCGTCGGATCCAGATCCTGACCCTTATGATGAGGTAAATCCGGACTTTGAAACCGTGCCCGTAAAAGACGAAATCTGGACAACCTACCAGGCAGCGTACGCAGAATTGCGTCTGGCCGGCTACGGCTTTGATGTACGGCCGGGAGCCCGCTATGAATACTTGAGACTTACAGAACAATGGGTTCTCGACCCGCGTTTTGCTCTGACTTACAACGTGCCCACGGGCACCGTACT
Organism: Spirochaetales bacterium; assembly: GCA_015075425.1. Classification (GTDB taxonomy): domain Bacteria; phylum Spirochaetota; class Leptospiria; order Leptospirales; family Leptonemataceae; genus H5-SPI1. Next base: position 235,881 of record JABTUL010000004.1, read on the forward strand.
GACCGCAGCAGCAGGACTTCATCATCGTCTGCCCTCACCTTTTCAGCTTTCGCCATCAAGCGGAAATCCGGATTTGAAGATGGAAAGGGCAGAGCATTATGTTGCCGGCGTGGAACAGGAATTCGGCAACTGGCTTTTGAAACTGGAAACCTACCGCACGTTTTTTAGAGATACCGTAGTGAATGATCCCTACATCACCACACCGGCACGCATCAATACCAGTCAACGACTGGATGATCGCTTAAAAGAGCCAGTAATCTACAATGATCGCCTTGTCTATTCCAACGATGGTGATGGTCGCTCTTATGGTTATGAAATCTATATAAAGAAAAATAAACCTCCGGAAGCCCACGATTGGTTCGGCTGGATCAGCTATACCTATTCTAAGACCTATCGCAATGACCACCAGCATATTCCTACAACCGCAGAGCGCAGCACCGTCAGGAGCGCGGATGAATCGCGCATTCTCAATCAGTATGATAACTCCCAGGAGACTTACGCCGATTTTGATCGCCGTCACATTTTAAACATTGTGCTGGGATGGAAATGGAATCGGGAATACCAGATTGGTGGCCGCTGGAAGTATGCTACATCCACTCCCTACACGCCCATCATTGGCGATGACGGTGGCCGCCAGCGCAACAACGATCGCGTGATATTTGATCCGGTATTTTCACAGTACAGAAATTCAGCCCGCTTTGCGCCTTACCATCGGCTGGATCTGCGTATTGATCGTTTCCTGCATTATGAATGGGGCTTTGGCTCCGTGTTTCTGGAAGCTTTGAATGTATATCTGCGTCAAAATCCTACCGGTGAAAGTTTCAGCCATGCCCGTCCTTACTCAGGCACAAACCCATCGCCGCAGTATGATTTTGGCCTTCTGGAGTACCAGATCGACAGCAAGCGCAAGTTGCGTTTTCCGCTGATCAATTTTGGGGTGGAGGTGCAGTTTTGAGCGTCCATTACCTGCTGGCTGTGGGTGGAGGAGGAGCCCTGGGAGCGCTGTCCCGATTTCTCCTGTCAACATACGTGCAGCGCTATGCGGAAATGTTCCCGCTGGGGACACTGACGGTTAATCTTTTGGGAGCGCTCTGCATAGGCGTGATTGCCGGTATATTGCCGCCTCGCGGCGACAGTGTATTTGTCTTTTTTGCCCTCACAGGGTTTTTGGGTTCTTTCACCACTTTTTCTACCTACAGCCTTGAGTTGCTGCGCTTGCTGGATCAGCACAGGTATCTGCTGGCTATGTCCTACTTTGCCCTGAGCAACGGTCTGTCACTTGTCCTTGTCCTTCTGGGCTTGTGGTGCGGCCGTTCCTTTCGCGGAGCCATCCAATGAAACAGATTTTCCTGTATGCCCTCCTTGTTTCCGTTCTCTTCTGCGATTCTCGGGCCGGCGAAAAAAACAAAGAACAGGAATTGAACCTGATTTTGTTATTCTTACAGGAGGAAAAAGGCAGCCCCTGCATCCAGGCAGAAACTTCCGGCCTTTCCTGCGCCATGGCCGCCGGCCGGACCGAGGCGCTCTATGTTGCTTCCGTGCAAACCGCCTGGAAGATCCAGGTGCCGGCCCACACGGCCGGCCAGAGTCCGGCGGCGATCTGTCAGGTGCTGGGCAATTCTCCCAACTGGTCCGCCGGCGGAGCAACCCATGCAGATAGCGGAAAGGCCTGCCAGCTTGGCTGCCAGAAAGAATACTATGATCAGGCAATAAGTGAGGGACGCTGCCAGGCTGCTACTTACGAAACTTTACAAACCCAACTGGCCACCTGCGGACCGTTCGTCTGGAAGACAAGCTGCAATGTAGAGCAAATGAAGAACTGTCTGAATGCCTGCTTTGTTCAGGGAACGCTACTGTAGGTCTGAATGTTTCCCGTGCCGCAGGGCACCCTTAATGATAAAGAGGGGCCGCCTTTTGGATTCCAGGTAGAGCCGGCCCAGATACTCCCCCATAACACCTGAGATGAGCAGTTGCAAAGAGCTGATCCAGAGAACGATCATGGTCAGACTGGTCCAGCCCTGAACGACATGCCCGCTCATCCAGCTTCCCAGAACGTAGATCATCAGTGCTACGGCAACAAGGCCAGCAATAAGCCCGGAATAAACTGCCAGGCGCAGCGGCACCGTGGAGAATCCGGTAATGGCATCAAGGGCAAACTTGAGCATCCGTTTGAAAGGATATTTGGTGGCTCCGGCGAAACGTTCTTTGCGATCGTACAGTACAGGTATTTGATGAAATCCAATCCAGCCGACCATCCCGCGGATAAAGCGATGATGTTCAGGCATGTCATTGATGATGCGCAAGGCTCGCCGGGACATCAGACGGAAATCGCCGGTATCCAGAGGAATGTCCACATCGGTCATCCGCCGGAGCAAACGATAAAAAAAAGTAGCCGTGAGCAATTTAAACTTTGATTCACCTTCGCGGCTGCGTCGCTGTCCATAGACAACATCTGCCGATTCCCGTTTCATCAGTTCAATCATTTCCGGTAAGAGCTCCGGCGGATCCTGAAGATCAGCATCCAGAATCAGCACATACTGTCCCCTGGCAAGTTTCAGTCCGGCACTCAGGGCAATCTGATGGCCAAAGTTACGCGATAGGTCGATGGCCACCACAGAAGAATCCCGGCGGGCCAGGCTTTCCATATGCTGCCAGGTGCTATCACGCGAGCCATCGTTGACCAGAATCATTTCATGGCTTTTCCGTGTAGTCTGCAGTACCTTTTTGAGGCGCCGGTAGAGCTCCGGGAGGCTCGCTTCTTCATTGAAGCAGGGCACAACAACGGAGACAACGGGATTCTTTTTTTGACCGGGCACCGGAACTAAAAACGATGCTCAAACCCAAAAGCAAGCTGGGCCACAGATTCAGGCGCCGCAGAACCTGGATAATTGGTACGCAGAGCCAAAGAATAAATGGTTTCCCCGTTGATGGTATCCTTATAGGGATCGACATCCGGGTTGGTGGTAAAGAGGAGTAGAAAAACTTCAGAATCTTTAACTGTAGCCGCAGAGCTCTGCATGCTCACAAAAAAATTACTGGCCGGACGCCACTTGTAGTACAGCGCTAAAGAAAGGGTACTGCCGTTGACAAACAGACGCCCGGACTCGCTGCGATAATTGAAATAAGCTTCATCCTCTGAGGCAGTGCTGCTGGCCGTGGCTGTCCGCGTTGTCACCGAACCACTGCTCTGACTCAGGCTCCGGCGTTCGGCCTGCATATTGCCACTCAGATTGAAAAAGCCCAGGTGACCGCGGAATTCAAATTTTTGCCCGATGTTTTCTTGATAGAGAAAGCCCCAGACCGCACCCTGCGCCCGGTAGGAAGTCAGACCGCCCAGCAGCATCTCCTTCTCCTGGATGGTTCCCGTTCGTGTAAAGGCCACACCGCTGGCTGAACCGGATTGCTGGATTTCTGCTGTGTTGAAGTAAAAGCCGTTCGCACTGTACTCTACGGAGTAGGCCATGTAGCCGCCATAAAGATAGAAGCTGCGCTCACTGGCATCGGCATTGAGCCGGTAGCCGAGTCTATACACAGAGGTGCTCCTGGATGCGGTATTACCCAGCAGGCCAAAAGAGGTATAGCGTGCCGGATGGCCTTCATAAGTAAAATCATTAAAATTAGCATAGCTGAAATACTTCGGGTCAATGCTCTGCCCATCCCATTCCACCCAGCCCCGGATGCGGTCTTTGTTGTATTCCACTTCCAGCGGGATGCTCGCAAAGCCCTTCCCCTGCCATGGTGTTTGAAAAGCCAGTCCGCGGAAGAAAAAGGCCGCTCCCAGCGAATCGGCAAGCTGTCGCCTTTCTTGATCGGGAGTGTAAGCTCCCAGGGCCAGAGCCGCCCGGATGCGCCAGCCATCCTCATTTGCGCTCAGGGGTCCGGAAACAATCAAGGCTATCAGAAATACTAAAGCAATGCGGTTCATCACTCCAGGGGAGGCAGGAAGGTATGGATGGGCAAGAGAAATTTTGTGCAAGTTCAACCCTCTCTGTAACCACACTGCACAACCAGACATCCAAATCCTATGGCTGTTAGAAACATCGCACCCCTTGGCTTTCCCTGGCCCACGCAAGACCCATTTCTCTTTTGCGCCCATCATCGCGACGCCTATCCTGCCGGTCAGGATCATCTGGGGCCGGACCCGGCCCTGCTTGCTGGTCGGGATCCAGGTCAGGATTTTACCATTAAGGACGGGTTCCGGATGTACCACGGACAATCGGTGCCCGGGTTTCCTCCTCATCCACACCGCGGCTTTGAAACCATTACCATTGTCCGCGAAGGCTACGTAGATCATGCCGATTCGCTGGGTGCCGTCGCCCGTTTCGGCCAGGGTGATATCCAGTGGCTCACGACAGGAGCGGGCATTGTCCATTCAGAGATGTTCCCGCTGCTACGCAAGGATGAGAGCAATCCCCTGGAACTTTTTCAGATCTGGCTCAATCTGGAAGCGAGAAACAAAATGGCCCGCCCCTATTTTTCGATGTACTGGGGAGAAAACATCCAGGCGCTGGAGAAGGAAGGCGTGCAGATCCGCCTTTACGTTGGTGAGCTGGGCGGTCTTTCCGGCGTTGCTCCTCCTCCTGAATCCTACGCCTCCCGCACCGATTCTCTGCTTACAATCTATATCGTTTCTCTTGCGGCCGGAAGTCGCTTCACCCTGCCTGGAGCGCCGGAAGAATGTGGAAGAATGCTCTATTTTTTTTCAGGAAAAGGTCTGTACGCTGACGGGAAACAAATCCCTTCCTACCACTACCTGAATCTGGACGCGGGGGAACTCCTGCTGGAAAGTCAGGATGCTCCCTGTGAACTGCTCTATCTGGCCGGGCGGCCCATTGGCGAACCTGTTGCTCAGTACGGACCCTTTGTCATGAATACGCCCGGCGAAATTCAGCAGACCATGGAGGACTACAGACGCACAGGCTTTGGCGGCTGGCCACACGAGGCCAATGAACCGGTGCACGGGGAAAGGATCGAACGCTTTGCGCGTTATCCCGATGGAACGCTGATGCGACCCGATTGACGCTTTCGTGCCGATTTCATGTACAGCGGCCAGGCTTGCTTGCGGGCATCGGCAACGGTGGTTGATTTCAGTTTAGCCACCAGCTCCGTTTTGCAACGGAGCCAGTTAGCGTGAACGGGACAGGGGTTTTTGTCATCGCACTCGGAAAGGCCGATCAGGCAGGGATCCAGGGCATCTTCCCCATCCAGGGCGTAAACGAAATCCAAGAGGCTGCGCCCGAGCGTATCCGGCCCCAGGGCAAAACCACCCGTGGGCCCGGTCATGGATCTAAGATACCCTATGTGAACGAGCTTTTGCAGCACTTTTCCCAGGTAGGTCCGCGACATATCCATTTGTAGGGCCAGTTCGCCTACATTGAAGAACTCTTGATCGGGACGATTCGCCATAAAAAGACAGGAACGCAGTGCATAATCCAGCGCACGGGAGATCATAGACCTGTATTGTCCGGGAAGACCGGACGGCAAATCATTTATGCCGATTCATCGGTCAGGAGGCGGGCCCGGCAATTGGCCAGTCCAAGACCGCTCGTCCCCATAACCTGGAATTCCAGGGCCTTTTCCTGCCAGACGAAGGCACCTTCCGCATGGGAACGGCCCGTATGCACGCTGTAACCGATCGCATAACGACCTTCCATAAGATGAAGTTCCAGTTCAAAATGCAGCAGACGCTTCTCCCGGCCCACCAGATCCATTGGTTGCCCCAGAAAGTGGGTATTGGTACCGTAAACCAGTACCCCGCGGACATCATAGATATGCAACCCGACGGTAATACCGGGCAAAGTTTGCTCGCCGGTCAGTTCCAGCCGGGCAATGGCTTTCTCCCCCGTCTGAAACACCTGCCGAGCCTTTCCCCCCGAATCCAGAAGAGCCAGGGCATGGCCGCTCAGCCCCTCGCGCCGTCCTTTAAGCCAGATCAATTCCATATAGGCAGCATGCACATCGGCCACCGCCCCCCGGGCAAGAATCCTTCCGCCGTCAAGAAGCAGCATTTCATCACAGAGAGATCGCATGAGTTCCATCTGATGACTGACCAGGATGATCATACTGCCGGACTCCTTGTAGTCCGTAATCCGTTTGATGCATTTTTGCTGAAATGCTGCATCACCCACGGCAAAAGCTTCATCAAGCAGGAGTAGTTCACTTCGTCGCAAAAAGGCCACGGCAAAAGCAAGACGCATTGCCTGACCGGTGGAAAGGGCGCGCAGAGGCATGGCTTCGCGATCGGCAAGCTCCGCAAATTCCAGAATCTCCGCCATGCTCTGCTGGATTTCCCGGGCCCGATAACCAAAGAATTGCCCGGTCAGCAGAGCATTTTCGCGCACAGTTAATTCCGGACTGAAGCCCGCGCCCAGTTCCAGGATGGAACGAATTTGACCCGGTTTCCCTGGAAAAGTTACCTTACCGCTGTCCGCGCTCTGGGCACCGGCAATGATGGAAAGAAGAGTGGACTTGCCCGCCCCATTGGGTCCGGCCACTCCCAGAAGGCGGCCCGGCTTTAGAGTAAAAGAAACTCCATCAAGTGCCAGAAAGCGAAGCCGCGGTTTGTAGAGTCCCAGAGTCGCTGAGGCCAGAATTCTCTGCCCGTGGTGAGAAAATACTACATAAGATTTACTGATCGAATCGACACGGAGCATTACAATTCATCCCTGGCAACCGGAGAAAGGTGTAAACGACCCACAAAATAGAAAAGTAAGAAAAAGACACCGTAGCAAACAAAAGGGATGTAAGATATGTTCAGGGGTGAATCTGCCAGCAGATTCTGGATCACGGTAAGTGGATAAGCCAGCGGATGATAGGAAAGAACCGCACTGAATTTTAGTGGCAACTGATACACGATGGGCAGAGTCCAGAAAAGCGCCGGCATGAACATCCGGATCAGCGTGGTCAGATCCCGAAAAACGACACTCTGCCAGGCAAAGATCCGTGCCGGAAAACTGAATAAAATCAGACTTGCCGTGCCTGTTGCGCAAACCAGTAGAAATTCCGCCACTGTCGTCCTCTCCCGGAAGAGAGGCAGAGCAAGAAGAGCAAAAATGAAAAACTGAAAAATCGCCTGAAGAAGCGGCACCAGGCTGAAAAGACCGGCAGGAAGGGCTGTGCGGCGAATCAAAGCCCGATTTCGGGAAAGACTGGATGCGGTTTTGACAAAGAGCTCCGCAAGGGGCAGCCAGTAGAGCATGCCGGCCACAAGATGCAAAGGATCGGGGCTTTTCTGGAAAACAAAACGGAAAACAAAATAGAAGATGCCCACCTGTAACACGTATTCCAGAAGAAGCCAACCGGTACCTAAAACACTGCCCGCGTACTGCAAGCGATACTCCCGCCGCACCAGAGCCAGAAGTACAGAAAGCCCCATACAGCTTTTTTTGGGCTGGTCGTCCGGCAGGCAACTGGAAAATGTTCCTCATGAAGTGCACAAGTCTCATTGTCTTTCTCTTTTTTGCTCTGACAGCCTGCGAAGAACCGGCAACCAAACCCGCGGTCAAGGTTAAGGCCCTGAGCACAAAAGACAGTATTCTGGTCGAGCTTCTGATTCCGGAAGCACACCATGCCTACCTCGATGCGGGGAAGGAAGGTAATCTGATCCCGGTCAGCTTCCGCTGGGAAGGCGGGAGTCCAGCGCTCTCTCTGGCACCCATGGGTGAATTTGATGAGAAGGTTCATGCTAATGTGCTACGCCGTCAGGGACAGTGGAAATTTGAAAAAGGTACAGCAACGGCCGTTACCGTCCGCTCACAAATCTGCGATGAAAAAATTGGGCTTTGCTATCCGCCTTCAGAAACCCGGGCTGCTCTGCAGCGTCTGGATTAAGTGGACTTCCTTTTAAGCGGCATTGAGAACTTTGCCAGGCAGAGCCTGGCGACACCCGGGATCGCACTGCCCGCCTATTTTCTGGCCGGGCTCGCGTCCGCGGCTTTTCCCTGCGTCTATCCGCTCATTCCGCTCACAGCAGCTTACATGCAGAAGCGCAGCCAGGCAGAGACCGGGAAGAGAGTGCGCCATCCCCTGGTGTACTGGTCGGGAATGGTCCTCTCCTATCTGGTTCTGGGAACCATTGCTTCTCTCAGCGGTGGTGCCTTCAATCTGTTTATGCAGAGCGGAGCGGTGATCCTGGCGACCGGTATGCTTTTTCTTTTTTTAGGATATGTAATGATCGACTTTCATCCCCTGGAACTGGAAATCGCTGCTCGCTGGACCAATGACCTTAAAGGTCGATCGGGAATTCTGCCCACCCTGGGGATGGGGTTACTCTCCGGTTTGATTGCCTCCGCCTGCGTTGCCCCGGCCCTTACCTTCATGCTCATCTTCATCGCCGAGCATAGTGCCGGCAGCGGCTTCAGCGCGGGGAGCATTCTGTACGGTAGCGCACTCTCAGGTGCCTTTGGCCTGGGCATTGGACTGCCTTTTTTCCTGGCCGGGATCCTCGGGAGCCGGTTGCCCGGTTCCGGCTTCTGGATGAATCTCATCAAATGGGCTTTCGCAATTATAATTTTTATTTTTTCTTTTTCCCAGTTGCAAAAGGGTTTCCTGACCGTCGGTTTTCATCCTTTTGAAACCAAGAACATTCTGGCCGGAATCGGGCTAATTCTGGCTTCCACTCTTCTGGGATTGCAACCGGCCCATCTGGAGGATCGACCACGGTTAACCCGCTTTACCTTTGCCCTGCTATTTTTGCTGCTGGGTGCTGCGGCTATCTGGCGGGGGTTTCAACCACCCGTTTCCACGCCGGGCATAGAACAAACTGAAAGCATTGGCCCTCTGGTATTTCACCGTGATGCGGAGGAAGCCCGTGCAGAAAGTTTACGACTGCAGAGACCTCTGTTCATTGATTTCTACGCCGACTGGTGCGCCAACTGCAAAGAATTTTCTGCGATGATGGAAACCGATAAAGATCTGCAAACTGCGCTGAAAAAAGTGGTTCTACTGAAAGTTTATGACACGGATGAAGATTTTAAGAATTTCCGGACCCGACACAGGGAACTGACCATCGGCCTGCCATTTTTCCTGCTGCTGGACCGCGATGGCCGCACCTTATGGAAAAGTCAGAGCCTATCGGAGATCCCGGAACTTATGCGGACGATTCACCGCGAGTCTTTGTAAAACCTCCGGCGCCAAGGGACCGTAGCAGCAAAAAGGCCCAGGCCGGATACACTACCACGGTGATGCGCGTAAATGCGGTGTCCAGATGCCACTTCTGATCGGCTGGCGTAACCACGAAAATCAAGTGATAGACCAGAAAGACCAGAAGAATTCCCAGGCTGCCGACCAGATACTGCTTCTGCGGACGTACCAGAATCCAGCTTACCGGTAGATAGGCCAGAGAAAGAACCAGGTGTGCATCCAGCCAGCGAACCAGAACGGCGGCGTGTCTTTCCGGATCGAGGAGCATTTCAATCATATGCCCTACGGTGGTTTCGTAGGGCTGAAGACGGTTGGCAGTTAACTTATACAAAATAAATAGTAAAAGAGGAAAGATCATGGCAAGTAAAAAGTAACAAAACTCCCGTCGGGACCGCCGCTCCCATACCAGAAGCCAGGTGGCATACCATGCCAGAGCCAGAAGCAGGAACATCCCTTCATTCTTGATAAGAGGCAGGGAGGCCGCGCAAAATCCCGACAGCATTATGCCTGTCCGCGAAGGCAGGCGATCGAGCAATACAAAGCCGCCCAGAAAAATTAGGGCCAGGTAATGGTCCGCACACTGATCGGTTGCGTTGATGAAAAGCATGGGAGACAGAGCAGCACCCGTAAAAACCACAAGACCCACCACAGCACTGCCTTTCAGGGTAGCCCGAAGGGCCAGAAGCAAAAGGGCGACCAGGGTAACGTAGTAAAGAAAATTCATCGCTGCCGGCATCCAGGACACAGACCACTCTCCCACAACGATGAGCGGTCCGGCAACACTCAGGGCTGCAAGCGGGGCATAATCAGGGTGCGCCCAGTCTGATCGGAAAAATGATACGTCCAGGCCCCGCAGAAAAGATAGGCTGAAATCGCGGGTACGGGGCTGCCAGATGGCCCAGGCATCCCACTGCCCGAGTGGTTCGGCACGGTAACGGAGGATGAAGGTATCGGCTGCGATAAAAAAGATCAGCACAGCAAGGCTGAAAACAATGATGTGCTCGCGTTTTTCCGGAGAAGACGGAGCCGGAGAGGCCGGAGGAGCCTCGCGATAATGGAGAAAAACCTTTCGGCTCAACAGGGCAATAGCACAAATAAATAGAATAAAAAAGAATTGAAATAGAAAAACGCTCCCGGAGGGAAGCAAAGCCAGACTCAGGCCACCGAAGTAGGGCTGAAGCAGCAAAAAGAGAAAGGCTGTTCCCGGGACAATCGTGATACGGTTCATCATAGCCTTGCAAAAAGTCCCGATCGCTGCTGCGGGAAGGCGGGATGGCTGCGATGGACAATCCGTTGACCCGGAAGGAGCGCCTCCCTCTCCTGTAGCTCAACCCTGCAGGGCGAAAGCGCAAAGCGGCTGAGCATGAAAAGGTGAAAATCCTCCGGCTGAAGCGGCAGGCGGTGGTACAGGACAGCAGGCTGCTGGCAATCCAGTTGCGGGGCCAGCGCTTCCAGTTCCCGCGCAAAGTGAATACCGGAAGCGGAATTGTTTCTGCGCTCCTCACCCTGCTTTTCCCAGGCTTTATGCAAAAAGCGATGCTGTTTGTACAGCACTGCGCACAGCAAAACCAGATAAACGGAAGCAATCATGTTGCGCCATTTCATAGATACGACTTGCCGCGCCGGTTCTTCAGCCGTCAAGCTTCCTGTAGATAGTCCAGGCGTAGCTGTAAGGAAAGAATACGCCTGCATCGACAAACAAATGGGGCGTCTGTTTTCTTTGCAAAGCAAGAGAGAAGTCAATAACCGCTCTTTCGAAGACAAAGGGGCGTTCTTCACGAAACTCCTGCTCTGCTTGCCCGGCCTCTTTTTCTGTGCTGACCAACAAGCGAGCCCCGGTTTGTGTTGCCAGAGCCAGGGCCGGTTTATCCTGCATGCGTGGCCGAAATTCCTCAAAATAGATTCTTATTTTTTCTGAGGCTTCTGCATCTCCCTTAACAGCAATGCTCTGCCTTTGCGTGAGACGCTCATCCAGTTCGCGTAAAAGAGCTTTCTCCACAGCCGTTGAACTATTCTGAGCCACGAAATTGAAGAGGTACGGGCCGGCCATAAAAGCGATAAGCAATAGAACCACGGCACTGACCGGCCCAAACCAGGTTCTTCGCACTGACAAAAAAATACCCAGAAGCGCACAGGAGACGGGAACAAAGAGGTACCAGTAGCGCGTAACGGGGGCCCAGGAAAAGACGCCAATCGCCAGGGCGCAAAATCCCAGAAGGTAAAGAAAAACAACAGGAAGTCGGTAATTTTCCTCTTTCAAAAGGAAGATGGGCAACAGAACAAAAAGAAGCATTCCGAGACCGGGCAGGTAGCCCAGGTCAAAAAGCAACGCCTCACCGAGCACAAAGTGCAGCATGCCGATGACACTGCGCTCCGCAGAAGGCACGCCGTACCCGCCGGCCGCAAGAGCAAGAGAGAGCCGCCAGATACAATAGAGGAAAAGCATGACCAGAAAAACGATAACTTTCCATTCCTGGTGCGCGGGACGGGGAAAAAGCAGAGACAACAGCAAGATTGGAAAAAAAACAATATTGCTTTCTTTTGAAAAGAAAAGCAGTACACTTCCGCAAAGAACAACGAGCAGGGACAGCGGTTGGCCATAAAACCGCCCGACCCAGGCATACACAAGAATCATCAGGCCAAGCCCCGACGATAGCTCTTGCGGAGCAAGGCGTGCCTCTGGATTATTGGGAAAGAGGAGAAACAGACAGGCAATGGGAATCCAGTGTAATCCGGCCCCCTTTCCTGTTTGCCCGACAGTGGCCACAATAAATAATAGCGTCAGGGCCTTGATGACCCAGCGCCAGAAGTGATGCAGCCAGGCGGCCTCCCCGAACAGCGCCCAGGCGACGGCATTACCCGCTTCAAAAACGGGACGGAAGCGACCGGGACCGGGATGGATGAATGTGTTTTCAAGCCAGCGCAGAAAGGCCGTCCCGGAACCAAACATCTCTATATGCTTCCAGTCACCATAATCATCGATGAGCGAAAAGCCTGTGGTCAGAGAAAGCCAGAATGCCGGCACAACCAGTAAAAAGAGGAGAAAGAGGAGAATGCCGGCAAGGATTGTATCTCTGGGCCGCTGCATGGTTCAAAGAAGTGAAAGATTCTTCATATCTTAAAATTTTGCACCGTAAGATACAGCAATCAGGGCCTGAGCCAGATAATACGTAATAAGAATGATCACCTGGGCCAGGGCAAAAGGTTTCACAAATCGATTGATGGCCAGCACCGCGTCGGAGAAGCCAAACAAAAGCGCTGCGGGCAAAAGTAACCCGGCGCGGTCCCCATCCTGTCCGGCAGCCAATAAGATCATGGCCGCGCTGACCAGCACATAGACAAACACCGGTAAGGACATCCAGGCGCGACCCTGCTGCATAAGGCTCCGGATGAGCACCACGCTCATGACAATGACCCAGGGAATCAAAAAAGAAAGCCAGACCCAGTGAATGCTGGCCTCGTAGAAGGCCACGATATAGGAGATATGCCCCAGCAGAAAGGCCCCCAGGCCGGCCGTAAAATAGCGGGGAAAGGTTAAAAGCACGTCCCCCATAAGGCCGGCCATGAGACCCAGAAAGATCAGCCGCTCCTCGTCATTCATAGAAGGGCGGGCAAAGGCCCATAAGAGCAAAATCAAAGGAACAATCTTGAACAAAGGATAGTAACGATAGTGACGGTAGCGCACATAAATGGCCAGGACTCCCGTGAACAGCACCAGACTAACGAGTAACATGAAAATCCAGGTAAGCTTTCATGAGAACAGGCAGGAGCGCATGGTAGCAGTCAAGAGACATGTGCGAAGCATCCACAAAGGTATTGCAATAAAATTCGGGATGGTTCTGCAAATCAAGGAATGGAATATCACCGCGAAGTCTATGCAGGCGCTCTTCCCACTCCCTGTAGCTTTTGCTTAAGACGGAATCCTGTTCCATAGCAACCTGCATGGGACGTGAAACAGGGGGACGCAACAGTAGAACTGTAGTGCCGGCGGCGCGACTCAAAGCCAGGGCCTTCTCCGTGAAAAAAAATTGCCGATCACTCAGCAAATACGGCCGGTAAAGCCAGGCTATGGTTCGCAGGGCCGTTCCCTGCAACATGGCATAGTCGAGTTCATACCAGTTTTCGCGGGGAATGATGCTGCGGCCTGCCCCGCGATTCTCACGCTGGTGCCGGTCCAGCTCTTTTAGAGCAATATTGAACCGATTGAGCGGGTCGCTCAGGCGATCGTAGATCTGGTCCAGCCGCGGCGGGTATTTGTAGGCTGCAAAGAGCCAGCGGGCCAGGTAACCACTGACTTCATCACGCCGGAAGTAAGGGAAATATTGCAGAACAAAACGCAAATCAAACGTATAGGCCAGATTGGATCGTTCAAAAGCCGAAGAGGCGTCGTTGTATTGAAAAGCATCGGCTTCCATGAGCACCAGATCCACCTGGATCCCCCGCTCCTGGATTCTTTCCAGAATATAGGCGTAGTAGGCGGGAGCCGTCACCGGAGCGCTGAAATTGAATAGCTCCCACTCCGGATAATCCCGGCTGAAGGCCTGGTGATCAAAATACAAAAGACGCGAACTGCCCAGGATCACCGCGATTTTTTTTCGATACGCTGCCACGTCCGTGGTTGCGCCACGCAGTTCCGGTTTGTTTTTTTCCGTATCATAAATTTTTTTAAGTTCTTCCAGCAGCTCTC